>NZ_CP049870.1:0-1200000 GCF_011301715.1 Sphingomonas sp. HDW15A | reverse complement strand
GCCGCCGTTCATGTCGAACAAGGACACCTACACCTGCAGCCTCGGCAACCTGACGCGGTGGCTGGCAACCCAGGCCGAGGAACTGGGCGTCGAGATCTTCCCCGGCTTCGCGGCGGCCGAAGTCCTGTTCCACGACGATGGCAGCGTTAAGGGCGTCGCGACGGGCGACATGGGTGTCGCCCGCGACGGCAAGCACCGCCCCGACTATCAGCCCGGAATGGAGCTCCATGCCCGCTACACTTTCCTGGCGGAGGGTGCGCGCGGCCACCTGACCAAGGAGTTGACCCGGATCTTTGACCTTCGAAAGGACTGCGGCCCTCAGGTTTACGGTCTTGGGATCAAGGAATTATGGGATGTTCCTGCGGAGAAACATAAGCCGGGCAGGGTAATCCATTCGCAGGGGTGGCCGCTCGACGATGCTTGGGGCGGGGGCTTCCTCTATCACCAGGAAAACGGGCAGGTCGCGCTCGGCTTCGTCACCGCGCTCGACTATTCGAACCCCTACCTTTCGCCGTTCGAGGAATTCCAGCGCTGGAAAACCCATCCGGCAATCCGCGCCGAGATCGAAGGCGGCAAGCGCGCATCCTACGGTGCGCGCGCCATCAACGAGGGCGGCTGGCAGGCGATCCCGACGCTCGCCTTTCCCGGCGGAGCGCTGGTCGGCTGTGCCGCAGGCTTCGTCAACGTCCCGCGGATCAAAGGAAGCCACACGGCGATCAAGTCCGGGATGCTTGCCGCCGAATCCGCGTTCAAGGCGATCACGGCCGATCGTCGCTCTGACGTGCTTTCCGACTATGAGCCCGCGGTTCGCTCAAGCTGGATCGCCGACGAACTGAAGAAGGTCCGCAATGCCCAGCCCGCGGTTTCGCGCTGGGGCGGCACGATCGGGACCCTCTTCGCCGGATTTGATATGTGGCTCAACGCCATAGGACTTCGAACGCCGTGGACCTTGAAGCATCATGCGGATCACACGACACTTCGCCGCAAGGACGAGGTTCGACCGATCGTCTATCCCAAGGCCGACGGTGCACTGACTTTCGACCGGCTTTCCTCGGTATTCATCTCGAACACCAATCATGAGGAAGACCAACCGGTTCACCTGACGCTCAAGGACGCCGACGTACCGATTGCGGTGAACCTCGCCCTCTACGACGCGCCGGAGCAGCGTTATTGCCCTGCCGGGGTGTATGAGATTGTCGAGGAAAGCGGGAAACCGCGCTTGCAGATCAACGCGCAGAACTGCGTCCACTGCAAGACGTGCGACATCAAGGACCCGACCCAGAACATCAACTGGGTCGTTCCCGAAGGCGGTGGAGGCCCCAATTACCCGAATATGTAGAGCGGCAGTGCTGGCAGCCCTGATCCTGCCGCTGGCAATGCCCGCGACGGCGAGCAATCCCGCAGAGGCGGAGCGCCTTTCGACCTATCTCGCGGCGCGTGCGGCCGACACGATGGGCGATCCAGCGACCGCATCCAAGTTGTTCGCCGCGCTGGTACGGGATCTTCCGGCCGACGAACGCCTCCGGCAACGCGCGATTGTCGGGGCCATCGAAGCCGGCGACATGCGACTTGCGCTCGAGCTCGGCAACGGCGTGCCGTTCGACCGTGCGCCGCTCGAGCTTCGAATGCTCACCATCGCGGACCTGCTTGTTCGCAACCGCCAGAGCGACGCGCTCGCGCACTTGCGAAACGGCGGCGGCACGATCGATTCGTCATTCCTTCTGCCATTCGTCGAGGCCTGGGCGCGGGCGGATGCCAAGGACGGAAACGCGGTCCAGAGTCTCGACAGCGTGAACCCGCAAAGCGCGCTTGCGCGGCAGGTGAACGAGCATAGGGCACTCATTCATTTGAAACTCCGGCAGCCTGCTGATGCGCTGCCGCTTGCAGAAAAGGCGCTTGAGGAGGCAGGCGGACGCGCCGACCGCCTGCGCCTTGCCTTCGCCGACGGGTTCCGCGCGGCAGGCGACATGGCCACTGCCGCCAAGATGGTCGACGCCAAGGGCGCTGCAATGAGCAGCGCGCAGGCAAGGCTGAGGTCCGGAAAGCCTCTCGGTGAAGCGATAGACAGCAGCTCGAAAGCCTTTGGGGAGCTTTTGCTCGGCCTGGCGATCGCGCTCAATCGGCTCGACGACAAGTCGATTGCGGTCTCGCTTGCGCAGGTCGCCCGGCATGCCAATCCGGAGAATGATGCGGCAGTCCTCCTGCTCGGGCTTCTACTCGACGAGGCGGGCCGAAGCGACGATGCCGTCGCGGCCCTGAGGACGATCGACGAAGGCTCGAGCTTCGCCAACCAGGCGGAAGATGCCGAGGTTCGTATCCTGCTCGACAATGGCCGCGAGAAGGAGGCACTTGCGCGGGCGCATCGCACCGCTTCGATCGCGCCCAGCGCCGATGCCTTTTCGCGCCTCGGAGCGGTCTTCAGCCGCCTCGAACGCCAACCGGAATCCGCCCAGGCCTACGCCCAGGCGATCGCACTCGCCCAGAGCCGCGAGACCTCCGACGAATTGTGGGCCCTGCAACTTTATCGTGCTAGCGCGCTTGAGGAATCGGGCAACTGGCCGGAAGCCAAGGCAATCATGCAGTCCGCCTTGGCATCGTCGCCGGAGAATTCGCTGCTGCTCAACTTCCTTGGCTACGGGATGCTGGAGCGAGGCGAGGACATCGAGGCCGCAGAGGCGATGGTCCGCAAGGCAAGCGCGTTGAAGCCGGATGACGCCTCGATCACGGATTCGCTCGGCTGGGCGCAATTCAAGCGCGGCAAGGTCGACGAGGCGATCGAGACCTTGAACCGGGCCGCCGCATCCGACCCCGGCCAGGGCGAAATTCGCGAGCATCTCGGCGATGCGCTCTACACGGCCGGTCGCCGGATCGAGGCGCGCTTTGCATGGCGCGCGGCCCTCGCCACTACCGAAGAGGCTGCTGCCAAGGCCCGCATAGAATCGAAGATCGAACGCGGCCTCGACAAAGCCAACGCCGCGCCCTGATGCGGCTTTCCGAGCCGGCACCGGCCAAGCTCAATCTCGCACTTCATGTGCGCGGACGCCGGCCCGATGGAAGGCATGAGCTTGAGACCCTGTTCGCCTTCTGCACGGACGGCGACCTTCTTCACGTTGAGCCTGCCGCCGGGATTTCACTGAATGTGAACGGCCCCTTCGCCGGAGCGCTCGCGGGTGAGCGCGACAATCTCGTCGTCCGCGCTGCCGAAGCGTTGGCCGCGAAGGCTGGCGTGGCCGGAGGCGCTGCGCTGACCCTCGACAAGAAGTTGCCCGTGGCTAGCGGGATTGGCGGAGGCTCGGCAGATGCGGCCGCTGCGCTCCGGCTGCTCACTCGCCTTTGGAGCATCGACCCGAATCATGCGCAGGCGGTGGCACCCGCGCTTGGCGCCGACGTTCCTGCCTGCCTGCTGAGCATGACCGTGCGAGGCAGCGGGGCAGGCGACGAGCTCCGGCCGATCGAGGATTCGACGGTTTCCGGATCGCCGGTCCTGCTGGTGAATCCGCTCGTACCGGTGTCGACAGGGGCGGTGTTCGCTCGCTGGGACGGCATCGATCGGGGACCGCTGGACGACTGGAGGACGGGCCGGAACGATCTCGAAACGCCGGCCCGTAAAATCGCGCCCGCGATCGGCGACGTGCTCAAATGGCTCGCCGGGCAAGCCGGAGCCAACTTGGTGAGAATGTCCGGAAGCGGAGCGACCTGCTTCGCTCTCTTCGTCTCGGAGGAGAAGCGGGACCACGCCGCCGTTTCCGTTCCGTCCGACTGGTGGCATCTCGCGAGCTTCCTGCGCTAAAGGCGCCTACATGAACCGACCGATCCTCGACGCCGGGAAGATGCGCGCAGCGGAGGCGAGGGCGATCGCGGCGGGGACACCGGTCGAGACGCTGATGGAGCGGGCCGGGACGGCCTTGGCCGAGGCGGTGTTTCAATATGCCGGGATCAGGCCCGCGCTGTTCCTTTGCGGCCCGGGCAACAATGGCGGCGACGGCTACGTCGCGGCGCGGCACTTGGCGGCGAAGGGCGTCGGCGTGCGTATTGCGGCGTTTGCCGATCCGGCAACGGATGCGGCGAAGTGGGCGCGGGCCCAATGGTCCGGACCAGTGGAGGACTTCGCTGACTGCGCGCCGGCGCCGTTGCTCGTCGACTGCCTGTTCGGAACGGGCCTGACACGCGGGCTTGCCGACAATGTTGCGGATCGGCTGAGCAAGCTCGCCGAAGCCACTCGGGTACGCATTGCCTGCGACCTTCCGAGCGGGGTCTCCACCGACGACGGGGAGATACTCTCCGACATCCCGAATTTTGACCTGACGGTGACTTTCGGTGCACTCAAGCCGGCGCACCGCCTCATGCCTGCGATGAAGGCGATGGGTCGGCTCGTGCTCGCCGATATCGGCATAGAAGCGGTTGGCGACTGGTTCGAGATCGGCAAGCCCGATCTGCCGGAAGTGGCGGCCAACGCCCACAAATATTCACGTGGCCTGGTCCATTGTCTCGCGGGCGAGATGGCTGGCGCGATCGGTCTGACCGCTACTGCCGCGGCGAGGGCAGGGGCAGGTTATGTCCGGCTTTCCACCTCTTCGCCTATTGCCGGACTATCGATGTGCATCGTCCAAACCGGTACGGGGACGCTCAGCGACCCGCGGATCGGCTGCATCGCCGTCGGGCCGGGAATGGGCGATCTGCCGCAGATCCTGACCCTCGCGCTGACAAGCCACGCGCCCAAGGTGATCGACGCGGATGCCATTCGTCATGTCGGCGATCCGGAGCGGCTAAACGGCCACGATGCAATCCTGACGCCACACGAAGGCGAGTTCGAGGCGCTGTTCGGCACGATGAAGGGCAGCAAGCCGGAACGCGCGCTTGCCGCCGCCAAAGCTTGCGACAATGTGGTCGTCTTCAAGGGTCCCGATACGGTCGTTGCCGCGCCGGACGGACGCGTCGGCTTCGCTCCGGCAGCGCCGGCATGGCTTGCTTCGGCGGGCACCGGCGACGTCCTTACGGGGATAATTGCCGCCTTCCGAGCGCGGGGAATGCCCTCCTTCGAGGCCGCCTGCGCCGGTGTATGGATCCACGGTCGCGCGGCGGAAGCGGCGGGCCCCGCGATGATCGCGGACGATCTGGTCGCGGCGCTTCGGCAAGTACTCGCTTGAGCGAGCCGATCGTCAGGATCGCCGCACGCGGCGATGGAGTCACGCCGAGCGGGCGCCACGTCGCGTTCGCCGTGCCCGGCGACCTGGTCACTGAAGACGGCGTCGTTCATCCGGGCCCCGGTCACCAAAAGCCACCCTGTCGCCACTTTCCCCAATGCGGCGGCTGCCAGCTCCAGCATCTCACTGACGATGCCTATGCCGATTACTGCCAGAGCCGGATTGGGGGAGCCCTCGCCCAGCACGGCCTGGAAACCGATGTTCGGCCCGCACTTTTGTCGCCCCCGCGCGCTCGGCGCCGCGCCAGCCTGCGCGCGCTAAAAGCCGGCGGAAAGGTGCTGATCGGTTTCAACGCGGGTTCGAGCAATCAAATCGTCGACATGCGGGAATGCCATGTGTTGCGGCCCGAGCTATTCGCGCTTCTCGACCCGCTCCGCGTGCTTCTCGCGGCGATGCTTCCGGCCAGGCGCACCGGCGAGGTTCATTTGACACTTGCTGACCAGGGCGTCGACCTGATGCTCAAGAGCGTCTCGGTTGAAGGCCTCGATGCCATCGAGGCTCTGACCGCTTTTTGCGACGCCAATAGTCTCGCCCGCTTGAGCATCGACGAAGGTTATGGCGCCGAGCCGCGCTTCGAGCCGCGCCCGGTCACGATAACATTGGGCGCCACTGCCGTTGCGCTTCCTATCGGCGCCTTTCTCCAGGCGACGCGAGAAGGCGAGGGGGCGCTGGCCCAATCCGTCATCGAAGCGGTTGGCGATCCCATTCGTCCGCTCGACCTCTTCGCCGGTCTTGGCACCTTTGCCCTGAACTTGCCTGGACGGGTCATGGCCGCGGAGGCATCACGCGATGCCGTCCTCTCCCTGAAGCGTGCTGCCCCGCAGATCGACGCCCAGCACCGCGATCTTTACCGAAGGCCGTTCGACGAAGCGGAGCTGGCCGAATTCGACGCCGTGGTTCTCGATCCGCCTCGTGCGGGGGCGGAAGAGCAGGTGAAGGCGCTAGCGGGCTCTGCCGTACCACGTATCGCCTACGTCAGTTGCAATCCGGCGACCTTCGCACGCGACTCGCGCATCCTCGCCGACGGCGGCTATCGCTTGTCATGGGTTCAGCCGGTCGGCCAATTCCTGTGGTCGACCCATGTCGAGCTGGCGGCCTGCTTCACCCGCGAGAGCGGATCAGGATCAGGAGCGATCGGCTAAAGATCAGAAATCGAGCAGCCCGCAATCGTGAAGCACGCGCAAACCAGCGTGCAGGGTCAGCGCCATCAGGCACAAGGTCGCCAGGGTGAACAGCGTGAAGCGATAGGCGACGATGTTGACCGTGCACTGCACCAAGCTGTGGAGCACGCGGAAGCCGACATAGCCCCAGGCGAGCCAGTAGTTGAGGCCGCCGCCCATCCCCATCAACGCCAACGTGATCGCAATGGCGTAGAAGATGGTCGGCTGTTCCATCAAATGGTTGTAGTTGTGCGACTTCCATTGGGCGCTCGGGTTCGCCCGGCCTTCCAGGTCCGCTCCGCGCGATCCCGCTGGAATGTTGCCGAACGAAACGCCGAGCCGGCGGAATTCTGCCATCCGGCTCACCAGCATCCACAGCATGACGACCAGCGTCCACGCCACCAGCGCGATGACCGGCGCCAGGATGGGACTATATTCCATGAGCAATCTCCCCCCGAAAATTAGCGGGAGACTGCGTCAGATCGTTTCGGTGTGCAACCTATTCGAGGGCGTGCTCTGAGCTCTAATCGAAGAGCTTGGCGAAGCGACGCTTCTCGCGGTTCTTCCAAGCGCCGCGATGATAGGCGTCACTGGCGATCAGCGGGAGCACTGACGTCGCTTCCGCGAAAACCATCTGCTCCAAAGCCGTCGAAACCTTGCCCCACGATGCCGCTTCCTGAAGCGTTGAGGAGGAGCAAGCGCCGTCGCGGACGTCGGCAACGGTGATCTGCACCGCATATTTGTGAACTTCGACATCGTCGTGACCGAGGATCTCCGCACAGACGACGGTATCCTGGGTGAAGTTCTTCGGTACGCCGCCACCGATCATCAGCAGGCCCGTTGTGCCAGCCTTGATCTTGATGTTGGTGAGCTCGCGGAAGTCGGCGATCGCGTCCAGCACCATGTAATGGCCGCCGCGCTTCATGGCGTCGACCTGGTGCTTGACCAGTCCGAAGCCCGCCGAGCTGTCGACAAAGGCGGGGCAGAAAATCGGCACGTCATTCTCGTATGCGGTCTGGACGAGGCTGTTCGCCTTCTTGGCGTTGCCGGCGGCCAGCCACTTGCCCATTTCCTTGATGAACTCGCGGCTGGAATAGGCGCGCGGCTCGAGGCTGTCGGCAATCTCGCCGATCGTGTGGTCGCAATCCTGGAGCGCGACCTCGTCGATGTAGGTGTCGTAGATGCGGTCGATGTAGAGCGAGCGAAGCGTGTCGTCGTCGGGAATTTCAAGCGCCTGGTAGTGCTTGTGACCAAGCGCCTCGAAGAAATCCATGTCGACGATGGTCGCGCCGGTGGCGACGATGGCGTCGACCATGTTGTTCTTCACCAGCTCGGTATAGAGATCCATGCAGCCGCCGGCGGAGGTCGATCCGGCGATGACGAGGATGACCGAGCAGTCGGGGTCCGACAGCATCATGTTGTAGAGCCCGGCCGCGCGCGCGGTGTCGCGGCTGGTGAAGCTCATCTTGCCCATCGCCTCGACGATCGGACGCGCGTCGAACGAGGTGATGTCGATATGCTCGATCTCGGTCGACAGCAGCTCTTTCTTGCGCGTGTCGTTGATCAGGCTTTCGTCCTGCACCTTGTTGAGCGTGTCGGTGGTCATCGTGTTTGGTACTCCAATGCGTGGCGAGCGCCTTCCGGCGCGCCGTAAATCCCAGCGGGTGATTACGCTACAGCTTAACGACGTTCGAGCGCGAAACGCGTTCCTCGTCGACATAGAGCGAGGCCATCGGCTCGTCATCGACGATCACCCGGTCCTCGACCCCGAAGCCGTTGAAGCCGGTGCGCATGGCGCAGCCATAGGCGCCGAGCATGCCGATTTCGATGTAATCGCCGGAGGCGATGTCGGCAGGCAGTTCGAACGGTCCGGCCATGCGATCCAGGTCGTCGCACGTCGGTCCGTAGAAGCTGAAGCCCATCGGCTTGACGTCGCTGTCCTCCGCCCGGACCAGCCGGACGGGGTAGCGCCAGCCGATATGCGCGGCATCGAACAGCGCGCCATAGGCACCGTCGTTGATGTACAACTCGTCGCCGCGGCGCTTTTCCACGCGCACCAGGACGCTGGCATATTCGGCGCACAGAGCGCGGCCAGGCTCGCACCACAGCTCCGCCGAATAGCTGATCGGTAGATCCTCGAAGGATCGGTGGATGACTTCGAAATAGGCGGAGAGGGGCGGTGGCTCCATGCCGGGGTACCAGGACGGGAAACCACCGCCGACGTCGACGATGTCGACCGTCACGGCCGCTTCGACGATCGCGTCGCGGACCCGGCTCATGGCTTCTGCATAGGCCGCCGGGCTCATCGCCTGGCTGCCGACATGGAAGCAGATACCGAGCGCGTCGGACGCCTGGCGGGCGGCCATCAGCAGCGTCTTCACTTCGTTCGGCTCTGCGCCGAACTTGGCCGCCAGGCTGAGCTTCGAATGATCGGAGCTTACGCGCAGTCGGACCAGCAAGTTGAGATCGGTAGCGACGCTGGCATCTTCGGCGGTCGTCGCGCGGACGATCTTCTCAAGCTCTTCCAACGTATCGAGGCTGAAGGTGCGCACGCCGTGCGTGAAATAGGCCTCAGCAATCGCTTCCTCGGCCTTGACCGGGTGCATGAAGCACAAGGTCGCACCTGGCAGCGTTTCCGCGACCAGCCGCACTTCGCCAAGCGAAGCGACGTCGTAATGGGTGATGCCCGCGTTCCACAGAACCTGGAGAAGCTCCGGCGAGGGATTGGCCTTGACCGCATAGAGCGACCGGCCCGGAAACTTCTCGGCAAAGAAGCGGGCAGCACGCGTTGCGGCATGCGGACGGAGGAGCGTAACCGGCTGAACCGGTCGGAGGGCTGTCGCTAGCCCCAGCGCGCTATCGTGCTTGTGCAATTCAAGGGACCTCCAACGGGGTAGTTAGGCGAAAGCTGCCTTGCGGTTGGAAGTCCCATGGGGCAGCGGAGGGCGCGATATATGGTTGAGGGACCCCCCTGTAAAGAATTTTCGCGGCGAATATTTCCTCTGGGCCGTCGACTCGTCCTTTGTCAGGGTCCATTCGTCCAAAAGTCAGTATTTACAAGGAGTTCGAAGTCGTGGTCGATTTGAGTCGTGAAGACGTGATCGAAGCAGCGGCGCGCATTGCCGGTGCGGTTGTCCGGACTCCGCTCGTTCCCGCTTCGATTCGAGGGCGAAACCTGTGGCTGAAATGCGAGTGCCTGCAGACCGGCGGCGCGTTCAAGCTGCGCGGCGCTTCGAATCGCCTGCTGGCCCTAGATGCGGAGGAGCGGGCGCGTGGCGTGGTCGCTTTCTCCTCCGGCAATCATGCCCAGGGGATAGCCATCGCTGCCCACCGGCTGGGCATCAGGGCAACGATCGTCATGCCGGCGGACGCGCCGGCGCTGAAGGTCGAGGGCACGCGGGCGAACGGGGCCGAGATTATCTTCTACGACCGCATGACCGAAAGCCGCGAGGCGATTGCCGCAGAAATTGCGGCGAGCAGCGGTGCTATCGTCGTCCCTAGCTTCGACGATCCCTGGATCGTGGCGGGCCAGGGCACGGTGGGTCTCGAAATCCTCGAGCAATGCGCGGAAGCGGGCGCGGGAGAGCCGTCGGTCATTGCCACTCCGGTCGGCGGCGGCGGGCTGGCCTCCGGAATCGCATTGGCCTGCCCGAATTCGCGGATCGTCGGCGCCGAGCCCGTAGGCTGGGACGATATGCGAGCGTCGATCGCCGCTGGCGAAATCATCCCAGTAGGCGCCAATCCGCCGCCGACCTTGTGCGATGCGCTGCAGACGCCGCGCGTATCGCCGATCACCTTTTCCATCCTCGACAATCGGGACGCGACAATCGTCAGCGTCAGCGATTCCGATGTCGGCAAGGCCGTGCGCTGGGCCTGGAACGAACACAAGTTGGTCGTCGAGCCGGGTGGAGCGGCCGCGCTTGCGGCGCTGCTCAGCGGCAAGGCGGATGTCGAAGAAGAGATGGTCGTGGTGCTGTCAGGCGGGAACATTGACCCGGCGCTTCACGCGCGATTGGTCGCTTAAGCGACTGCGGTACGATATTCGCCCGGCTCCACGTGCGACGGGCTGGACCGCTCGACGGCCTTCGTCAGCTCTTCCAGCTCTGCGGCCAAAATCTGCAACTCGGCGGCGAGGGCTTTGGGATCGGTATCGGCCAAACTCGCGGAGGCATCGAGCAAAGTGTCGAGCATCATCGCGATGCATGGCAGGATCGTTACCTCGATCCTCTCGAAGGCTTCTTCGAGCCGCGCTTGTCGTTCGCTTTGATCCATCGCTAACGTGATGGCACGATCCAGGTTAAGTCTTCGTGAAAGGAGCAGGGATGCAGACATTCGCCGCCTGGGCGCTCGGAATTGCGATGATCGCGGCATTCCTGCTGATTGTCGGCGGGATCGTTCTGATTCGCCGCGACCATGACGGCAAGCGTGGCGTCTTGATGCTGATTGCCGCCGCGGTGCTCATCGCCAACGTGGCGATCTGGACCGTCTGACGCGTTCCTAACGCCCGGAAAAGTCCTGGCCGAGACGCATGTCGAGATAATCGTCGACGCTCTTCATCAGCTGCGGAAGCTCTTCGGCGAAGAAGTGGTTCGCGCCCGGGATCACGTCGTGATGGATCGTGATGTGCCGCTGGGTGCGAAGCTTATCGACCAGCTTTTGGACCGCGCTCGGCGTCACAACCTCGTCCGCCTCGCCCTGGATGATGATGCCGCTGGAGGGGCAGGGTGCCAGGAAGCTGAAATCGTACATGTTCGCGGGCGGTGCGATGGAGATGAAACCCTTGATCTCCGGGCGGCGCATGAGAAGCTGCATGCCGATCCATGCGCCGAAACTGACGCCGGCAATCCAGGTCTGTTCGGCTTCAGGATGGATTTGCTGCACCCAGTCCAGAGCGCTGGCGGCATCCGAAAGCTCGCCGATCCCGTTGTCGAACGTACCCTGGCTTCGACCGACTCCGCGGAAGTTGAAGCGAAGGGTGGCGAATCCGCGCCGAACGAAGTCCTTGTGAAGCAGCTGGACGATCTTGTTGTTCATCGTCCCGCCGGCTTGCGGGTGGCTGTGAAGGATCATCGCAACCGGCGCGCGAGGGCGCGGCCCCGGGGTGAATCGGCCTTCCAAACGGCCTTCGGGTCCGGGGAAAATCACTTCAGGCATGAATGGGCGCTCGCGCTAAGGAAAGAAGACTTGGGCACGCGGGCAGGTGCGCCGCGCGAATGGAGCCTATATAGGGTGGGCCCTCAATCTGGCAAATGGCAGGAATCGCCCCGTTTTGACGACTCGAATCTATCTCGATCACGCCGCTACCACCCCAGTCATCAAAGAAGCCCGGGAGGCTTTCCAGCGCGGCCTCGACACGCCAGGAAATCCTAACAGCCCCCATGGGGAGGGTCGCGCGGCCCGCGCCCTACTCGAAGAAGCCCGCGAGACCATCAAGGAAGGGCTTGGCTGGCGTCATGACGTCATCTTCACTTCGGGTGCAAGCGAAGCGGTGGAGATTGCGGGCAAGCGCGCCTGCGTCCTTGGCCGGGCCTATGGCGCAACGGAACATGCGATCGTCCCATTCGCGATGGGCGACGAGGCCACGGTCATCCCGGTTCACGGTAACGGCCTGATCGATGAGCAAGCCCTTGCCGACATTCTCGCGCAGGGACCGGCACTGGTCGCCATCCAGCAGGTCAATAACGAGACTGGGATCGTCCAGCCGCTCGACCGGCTCTACCCCATGATCCGCGAGTCTGGTTCATTGCTTCTCGCCGATTGCGCGCAGGGCGCATCGAAGATGCCGCTACCGGATGCCGATTTCATTGCCATCTGCGGTCACAAGCTGGGCGGACCGCTCGGCGTCGGCGCCTTGCTCGTCAAGGATCTCCGCGCTCTTACGCCCTGCGGCGGCGGGCAGGAGAAGGGTTACCGGCGCGGCACCCAGGACGTGCCAGGCGCGATTTCTTTCGCCGCTGCGATTGCCGCCAAGCCTTATGACATGGCCCGCTTCGCAGCGCTTCGCCAGAAGCTCGAAGCGGGAGTCATGGCTGCGGGCGGCGAAATCATCGGCGCCGATGCACCGCGCGCGCCGACGATCGGCGCGATCGGCCTTCGTGGGGGCACCAGCGCGGCGATGCTCATCCGTCTCGACCTCGCAGGCATCGCCGTCTCTGCCGGAAGCGCCTGCTCGTCCGGCAAGGCCAAGGCGAGCCACGTGCTCGCGGCGATGAAAGTCGAGCCGGAACTCTCGTCCTCCTACCTCCGGATTAGCTTCGGCCCGGAAACGAGCGAGGCCGATGTTGACGCTTTTCTGCGCGAATTCGAGCGGATCGCAAGTCGGAACCGCTCAGAACAGGCGGCATGATCTACCTCGATTACCAGGCGACAACGCCGGTTGCACCGGAAGTCGTGGCGGCGATGCGCCCGTGGATCGAGGAGAAGTTCGCCAATCCGCATTCGCCCTCGACCTGGGGCCGGGAAGCTGCCGCAGCGATCGAAGTCGCGCGCGACCGGATCCTGACCGCGGTCGGGCTCGACGAGGGTCGGTTCGCGTTTACTTCCGGTGCGACCGAGGCGCTGAATTGGGCGATCAAGGGCACGATCGAGCGTTCCGAGCGACGCCGGGTAGTGACCATCGCGACCGAGCACGCCGCCGTCCTCGATACCTGCGACTGGATCGAAGGGCAGGGCATTGCCGTCGTCCGCCTGCCTGTGGGCCCCGACGGAATCGTCGACCTTAACGAAGCCGAACGGGCGATCGACGAGCGGACGGCGCTGGTCGCGGCCATGCTGGTGAACAACGAGATAGGGGTGATCCAGCCAGTCGAGCGACTTGCCGAGTTGGCGCACCAGGTCGGCGCCGTGATGCTGTGCGACGCCGTACAGGGCTTTGGGCGCGTTCCAATGCCGCTGGGACCGGACCTTATCGCTTTGTCCGCACACAAGATTCACGGCCCAAAGGGCATAGGTGGCCTATGGATGCGCAAAGGTGCCGAGCCACGCGCGCTCCTTCACGGCGGCGGCCAGGAGCTCGGCGTTCGTTCGGGAACGCTCTCGCCGGCCTTGTGCGCCGGGTTTGGCGAGGCCGCGCGCCTAGCTTCCGAATGTCAGGAACGCGACCGGGACCATGTCGAGAAATTATGGGAAGTTGCTCTCTCAAGCTTCTCGGATAACTGGACAATCAATGGCAGTGTCACGAGCCGATATCACGGCAACCTCAATCTCCGTCTCGACGGGCTCGACGCGGCACGCCTTATCGCTGAGCTCCGCAACATTGCCTTTTCGCTCGGCTCAGCCTGCGCTTCCGGATCGGGCCGCCCGAGCCACGTCCTTCGGGCGCTGGGCCTGACCGAACGCCAAGCGCACTCCTCGATTCGCCTGGGTTTCGGCCGCTACACTGGCGAGGCGGAACTGCGCTCGGCCTGCCGCCACATCGTTCGGGTGGCTCGCGAACAGCAGGAATGGGCCGCGTGACCCTGGTCCGATTCTTCAAGTCCTCCGGTGATCTCGACCGCGAGATCGAGGCCGTGCCCGGTACAAACCTGCTCGATCTCGCCCAGGCGAGCGGCCAGGCGCTGGAGGGGTCATGCGAAGGGTCGATGGCCTGCTCGACCTGCCATGTCATCGTCGCTGCGGAGGATTTCGGCCGGCTTCCGCCCGCGAGCGAGGAGGAAGAAGATCTCCTTGATCTCGCTGCCCATGCCAACCGCCGCTCGCGCCTTGCCTGCCAGCTCGCGGTTCCTGACGGCGCTCCCTTCTCGGTCACGATTCCGCCTTCCGCCTATAATCTCGACCGCTAGGTTCTTGCGCTCGGGCGGCCACGCCGCCATATGCGCGCTCGGAAGTCGGTGGGCGGGGCTGTCGCCAACCTGGTCAGGTCCGGAAGGAAGCAGCCACAACGATTTCGTCCCGGGTCGCCGGCTTCCACCCTCAGAAACCACGGGCAGAGCGCAGCGATTTCGCTTCGCGCCAGCCATTTCGCTCCTTACATTGCCCGGCAATGTCCGATTCCCACGATACGAACGACGAAGCGCAGGTCGATCTCGGCTCCGGTTTGGGTCTTGATGAGCCTCCGCAGCCGCAGCGTGCTGCGCCAGCTGCGCCGTACCGCGTCCTAGCCCGCAAATATCGGCCGCAAAGCTTCGAGGAGCTGATCGGCCAGGATGCCATGGTCCAGACGCTCGCAAATGCTATCGAGCGCGGCCGGATCGCCCATGCCTTCCTGCTGACGGGGGTGCGGGGGTCGGCAAGACCTCGACCGCGCGCCTCATCGCCAAGGCGCTCAACTGTGTCGGACCGGACGGCGAGGGCGGCCCGACTATCCATCCCTGCGGTGTGTGCGACCCGTGCCGCTCGATCGCGGAGGGCCGCCACATCGACGTGATCGAAATGGACGCCGCCAGCCACACTGGCGTCGACGACGTCCGCGAGATCATCGACGCGGTGCGTTACGCGGCCGTCTCGGCGCGCTACAAGATCTACATCATCGACGAAGTGCACATGCTTTCTAAGAGCGCCTTCAACGCTTTGTTGAAGACGCTCGAGGAGCCGCCGGCGCATGTTAAGTTCCTCTTCGCGACGACGGAGGTGGACAAGGTTCCGGTTACCGTCCTGTCGCGCTGCCAGCGTTTCGACCTTCGCCGAATACCCTCCGACAAGCTCGCGACCCATTTCCGCGCCGTGGCCTTGGCCGAGGGCGTTGATATCGACGATGAAGCGCTTGCCGTCATCGCCAAGGCCGCCGAAGGCTCGGCCCGCGACGGGCTCAGCATACTCGACCAGGCGATCGCGCATGGCGAAGGAAAGGTCAGCGCAGCCGAGGTGCGCGGGATGCTCGGCCTCGCCGATCGCGGGCGCGTTCGCCGTCTCCTGGCCAGCGTGATCGAAGGCGACGCGTCGGAAACACTCTCGCAGCTCGACGAGGCGCATTCGCTCGGCATCGACCCAACTTCCCTGATCCGCGGTCTGATGGAAACGCTCCACGGCGTGACCCGCGCCAAGGCAGGAGCCTCCGGGGATGTCCTCCAGTCCGCCGAGGAGCGCGAGGCGGCGTCCGAATGGGCCTCGGCGCTTGGCTGGGCCACGATCCACCGGCTGTGGCAGATGCTGCTTAAGGGCTTGCAGGACGTCAGCCAGGCGCCCGATCCGCATGAGGCAGCGGCGATGGGGCTGCTTCGCCTGATCCATGCGGCCGACCTCCCGGATCCCTCGGAGCTCCTGCGCCGGATTCAGGGCGAGGGCAGTTCGCAAAGATCCGCAGCGTCCGCCGCAGCGGCATCGCCGGCAGCCGCTCCTCAACCGCCCCAAAGCTTCGCCGAGCTGATCGATCGGCTCGAAGCGAGAGGCGAGCACCATTTGGGGCAGCAGCTTCGCGACTATGTCGGCCTGGTCGATTTCGCGCCCGGCTCGCTTGTCCTCCGGCCGCTTCGGCCTCTCGGTCCGGATTTCTCGCGCAAGCTCGCGGATTCGGCGAAGAAGGTGACTGGCGAGGCCTGGCAGGTGCGCTTCACCGACCAGGGGGCGAACCTTCGCTTCACGAGCAGGAACGAATGGCCGAAGAGCAGGTTCGAGCAGATGTGCTGGAAGAGCCGAATGTCCGTACCCTGCTCGAACAGTTTCCCGACGCGACCTTAGAAACCCTCGACCGGAAAGAAGCCTGAGATGCCAGACCTCGACCTCGATAAGATCATGCAGATGGCGCAGAACGCCCAGGCGGAACTCGCAAAGGCGCAGGACAATCTCGACAAGGTCGAGGTGGAGGGCGCGAGCGGGGGCGGACTCGTCAAGATCAAGGCGACCGCAAAGGGCCGCATCCTCGGCGTCAGCATCGACGACAGCCTGATGGAGGTTTCCGAGAAGACCATGCTGGAAGATCTCATCGTCGCTGCGATCAACGACGCCCGGGGCAAGGCGGATCAGGCAGCCGCTGCGGAAATGCAGAAGATGTCGGCCGGACTGCCGCTTCCGCCCGGATTCAAGATGCCGTTCTAATCTTTTGGCATCCTGCAAGTTCCGGTCGTTCCGGCACGAATACAAATAGGTTGCTAGGCTCACAGTCCGCCGTCACACTGACGAACGCTGGCTAGGGAGAGAGCTGTGCAGCTTGGAGCGATGCAGGACTGGTCCCTGCGGGTCACCCGCCTGATCGATCACGCCGAACGCGAGCATGGCGACGGCGAAATCGTGACGGCCTGGGGGAGCGGGGAAACCACGCGCACGACCTGGCGCAATGTTGCCCGTGATGCGCGCAAGATGGCACAGGCGCTGGAACGCCTTGGCGTGAGACGCGGCGACCGGGTCGCCACCCTGGCGATGAACCACGCCCATCATTTGATCGCCTGGTACGGCACGACCGGCATGGGCGCGGTGCTTCACACCATCAATCCGCGCCTGTTCGAGGACCAGCTCGAATATATCGCCAATCACGCCGAGGACCGCGTGTTACTCTACGACCGGGCCTTCACGCCGATTGTCGAGCGGATGAAGCCCAAGTGGCCGACGATCGAGCATTACATCTGTTTCGATCCTGATCCCGGCCAAGCGGGCTTTCGTGAGTGGATCGACGCCGAGAACGGCGAATACACCTGGGTGGACGGCGACGAGCGCGAGCCGATCGGCCTTTGCTACACCAGCGGGACAACCGGTAACCCCAAGGGCGTGCTGTATGAGCATCGCTCGACCGTTTTGCACACGCTTGCGCAGCTAAGTCCGGACATCATGGGCATTTCCAGGCAGGCCGTCGTGCTTCCGATCGTTCCCATGTTTCATGCCAACGCCTGGGGTGTTCCCTGGGCGGCGCCGGCGACGGGCGCGAAGCTTGTCCTGTCCGCCGATTATCGGCCGGAGCGCATGTGCGAGCTATTCCGCGAGGAAAAAGTCACGCACAGCGCCGGCGTTCCCACCGTCTGGCTGACGATGATCGACCACATCGAACGCACCGGTGAAGAGCTTGGCGACCTCAAGCACGTCATTATCGGCGGTTCGGCCGCGCCCCGGGCGATGATCCGCTGGCTTCGCGCACGGGGCATCCACGTCGGTCATGCCTGGGGAATGACGGAAACTTCTCCGATCGGGACCTGCGGCGCACCGCCGCACAACTGGAACGAGATGAGCGACGACGAGCAGGTCGAATATATCGCGCGCCAGGGAAGAGTGCCGTTCGGGGTCGAGCTTCGAATCGTCGATGATGAGGGCAACGTCCAACCACGCGACGGAAAGTCTTCCGGCCGTCTCCAGTGCCGAGGCCCGTGGGTAATCAAGCGCTACTTCAAGGCGGAGGAAGACGCGAGCGACGAGGGGCAGTGGTTCGACACCGGTGACGTCGCCGTCCTCCACCCCGATGGGACGATGCAGATCACCGATCGATCGAAGGACGTGATCAAATCTGGCGGGAGTGGATCAGTTCGATCGAGCTTGAGAATGCTGCGGTCGGCCTCAATGGCGTTGCCGAGGCCGCGGCCATCGGGATTGCCCATCCGCTGTGGGACGAGCGGCCCCTGCTATGCGTCGTCCGTTCCGCCGGAAGTGACGTCACTGCAGACGAGATTATCGCCCACCTGAGGAAACATGTCGCCTCCTGGTGGATTCCCAATGCGATCGAGTTCGTCGAGGAATTGCCGCACACCGCCACAGGCAAGATTTCGAAACGCACACTTCGCGACCGGTTCAAGGATTATCGCTTCGAAGGCGCCGCTGAAATCGCCGGGCGCGACTGATCCTGAAAGGGGTTTCGGCCTACTGGATTTCGAAGTGCTTCCCGCCTACATGCGCGTGGAAATTCCCACCCCGTTTTCGGAGTAATAGCGACCCATGGCCGCGCAGTACGCCTTCGTCATGAAAGGCATGACCAAGACCTTCCCCGGCGCCCCCAAGCCGGTGCTGAACAACATCAACCTTCAGTTCTACCAAGGTGCGAAGATCGGCATCGTCGGCCCGAATGGCGCCGGCAAGTCGACCCTGATGAAGATCATGGCAGGGATCGATAAGGAATTCACCGGCGAGGCCTGGCCGGGTGAATATATCACCGTCGGCTATCTGCCCCAGGAGCCGGAGCTCGATCCGACCAAGACCGTCCTTGAGAACGTCAGGGAAGGCGCGCGCGAGGTCGCCGACATGGTCGACCGCTTCAACGCGATCAGCGCCGAGATGGGCGATCCCAAGGACGATACCGATTTCGATGCACTGATGGGCGAAATGGGCGAGCTGCAGGAGAAGATCGACGCCGTCGACGGTTGGACGCTCGACAACCAGCTCGAAATCGCCATGGAAGCCTTGCGCTGCCCGCCCAGTGACTGGCCTGTCACCGACCTGTCGGGCGGCGAAAAGCGCCGCGTCGCACTCACCCGCTTGCTGATTCAGAAACCGTCGATTCTGCTGCTCGACGAGCCGACCAACCACCTAGACGCCGAAAGCGTCCAGTGGCTGGAAAACCACCTCAAGGAATATGCCGGCGCGGTGCTGATGATCACCCACGACCGCTACTTCCTCGACAATGTCGTCGAATGGATCTTGGAGCTCGATCGTGGCTCTTATTATCCGTACGAAGGAAACTACTCTACCTATCTGGAAAAGAAGGCGAAACGCCTCGAGCAGGAATCCCGCGAGGAAAGCGGCAAGCAGAAGGCGCTGGCTCGCGAGCTTGAATGGATTCGGCAGACTCCGGCCGCGCGCCAATCCAAATCGAAGGCGCGTATCAGGAAATTCGAGCAGCTCCAGGAAGCGCAGAACGACCGCAGGCCCGGCAAGGCGCAGATCGTCATTCAGGTTCCGGAGCGTCTCGGCGGCAAGGTCATCGAGGTGAACAATATCTCCAAGGCCTATGGCGACAAGCTGCTCTTCGAGGATCTGAGCTTCACGCTTCCGCCAGGCGGGATCGTGGGCGTGATTGGCCCGAACGGCGCCGGCAAGTCGACGCTGTTCCGGATCATTACCGGCAAGGAACAGCCGGATTCGGGCAGTATCGACATCGGCGACACCGTTCGCCTCGGTTTCGTCGACCAGAGCCGCGACCATCTGGATCCCAAGAAAAACGTCTGGGAAGAGATTTCCGACGGGCTCGACTACATGAAGGTCAACGGCCACGACATGTCGACCCGCGCCTATGTCGGCGCGTTCAATTTCAAGGGCCCCGACCAGCAGAAGAACGTCGGCAAGCTATCCGGCGGCGAGCGCAATCGCGTGCACATGGCGAAGATGCTTAAGACCGGCGGCAACGTCCTGCTGCTCGACGAGCCGACCAACGACCTCGACGTCGAAACCCTGGGCGCGCTTGAGGAGGCGATCGAGAATTTCGCCGGCTGCGCCGTGGTCATCAGCCACGACCGCTTCTTCCTCGACCGCCTTGCGACTCATATCCTGGCCTTCGAGGGCGACAGCCACGTCGAATGGTTCGAGGGCAACTTCGAAGCCTATGAGGAAGACAAGCGGCGCCGCCTGGGGCCGGAGGCCGATCGCCCGCACCGCATGAGCTACAAGAAGCTCACTCGCTAGTCGGGCTCATGCCTGGGGTGTGGCCGCTTTCATAATAGCCGAGCGGCCCTTCCGCCTCGCGACGCTTTTGAATCCAGCAGTCGACGCTCCACGGACCCGGACCGGCGAAGACGATGTAAAGGAAGATAAAACAGAACAATACGGCGGCTTCGCCGCGGTTGACGACAGGGTAGATACTCTCCGGTGCGTGGATCATCCAGTAAGCGATGGCCATTTCGCCGGCGAGCAGAAACGCTACCGGCCGCGAAAGGAACCCGACGAGCAGCAGGAGACCGCCGATCAACTCCAGCATTCCCGCGATCCAGAAGAGGGTCCAGGGCGGCGGAAAGCTCATCGAAGTGTCGGGAAAGCCTAGGATCTTCGACGTCCCGTGAATGACAAACAGCAACGCTGTCACTATCCTCAACAGAGAAAGTAATTGCGGCCGCCACCGGTCGGCCCAGCCATTCCCCCGAAAATCGGATCGTCCATTCGTCGCCTCCTGTCAGGAAAGTCGTCATCCGGACGGAAGCCATGTTACGCCTTTGATGGCAAAAATGCGAGGGGTGGGCGCGGGATTAGCTGCCCCGAACAGCCGCCCGCACTTCCTCTCGGACCTGGTCGCGGACCTCGTTGCTCGTTTTGGCCGCTCTTTCCTGAGCCTGGATCTGAGCCTTGAGCGAATCAACGGTTGCCCGCGCCTTGTCGCGCTGGGCTCGGGCGGCCTCGACTTCGCCGGCTTCGGGGTGGAGTCCATCTCAACGATTGCCAGCGCCGCCTCGGCCTTGACCAGACGGGATACGGCGTTCGTCAGGGCATCAACCTGGTCCGAACTGGCCTCGATCCGCCGTCCGTCGCCGTCGACGATCTTTGCGCTGAGAATACGCCCTTCGTCGGTCTTGGCCTCGGTGATCGCTTCTTCGACAACGCGATCATGGTCGGAACCGAACTGGATCCAATCTTCCTGCATCGCCATTCCGCCGACGATTGCTGCGCCGCCCGCGAGAATCCAAACTAGACGACCCGCCATTCCACCCTCTTCAACTACTGTCCCACAAATATAAGACAGTGTGCAAGAAAAGGAAATGGCGGGCCGCTAAATCCTAGAGCGCGACGGAGGCCTTGTGTTCTTCACTATGCTCCTTGCCCGGATCAACATCGAGCAGCGCCTTGAGCGCTGCGGCTTTCAGCGTCGCGCCGGCGTTCGCTTCCCACACTTCCGCGCGTTCGGTGTCGAAGCGCAGCAGCAGGAGGTCCGGGTCGTCCTTGCCGTCCTTGTACCAGCTGGCGATGATTGGATTCCAAAGCCGCTCGATGACTTCGCGGTCCTGGCTGGCCACCAAAGTTCCGTGGATGTGGGCGAAGAGCTTGTGGTCCTTGCCGGTGAAGGTCGCGACCGCGCGGGCGCTTGTGCCTATGTCTTGTCCGACCCCGTCGGTCTTCGAAGCGAAGAAGTAGATCGGCCCGCCGTCTTCCTTGTCGCCTCCGTCAGGCACATCGACCTGCGCCGTCATCGGCCGCGTGCGGTCGTCTTCCACTCCTTGCAGCCCCAGCATAACAAACGGGCTGTCGTCCAGCGCCTTCCAAAGGGCCTTCTTCAAACGGGTTTCGGTGTCTTCGTCATTGCCGAACATTTGCGCGCTCCTGCGAGATGGTTCGCAGGGAGAACGGGCATGGCGGGCTCGCGTTCCGAACGCGCGATCAGCGCATGCGCTTGACCAGCATTCGTCCGTTCTCAGTCTTGGTGTCGAAGTTGGGCACGGCCTTGATGAGGTCGCTAAGACGATTGAAACCGTAATTGCGCACCGCGAAACTCGAAACCGCGGTCGCCCGTTGGCCAAGTTCGCTCAACGATGCATAGCCTTCCTCGTCGCGCTTCGAAGCCTTGTAGGCCGCGCCGAGCACCTGCAGCAGCTCGCTGTCCACCTTGCGCTGGCCCGCCGCTGCCGGAGGGGGGTCGAGCGCCTCGTCGCCATTCGTCTCCAGCGCCGCGACATCGAAGAACCGCGTGCATGCCTGTTGGAAGCTCATTGGCGTTTTCGCTGTCCCGAAGCCATAGACAGGCAGGCCGTCCTCGCGAATCCGTTGGGCGAGTGGCAGGAAATCGCTGTCGCTCGACATGATCCCGAAACCGTCGACATGGCCGCGATAAAGCAAGTCCATTGCATCGATCGTCATGCGCATGTCGGTCGCACTCTTGCCCTTCACCACGTCGAACTGCTGCATCGGAACGATCGAATGGAGGCCGGTCAGCGTGCCCCAGTTCTTGAGGGCCGGTTTCGACCAGTTGCCGTAGGCGCGGCGGATGTTGATCGTTCCAAGCTCACCCAGCACCAGCAGCACGTCGTCGAGGTGATCGGGGCTGGCATTGTCGGCGTCGATCAGCAGGGCAATGTTCAGCTCGGGCTCGTGTTGGTCGCTGCTGGAAATCATCTTGTGTTCATGTCCTCTGGCAGACGTTCATACCGCATCGGAGGCGGAACGAAATGCCCGCTTCGTTCGTCATGAAATCCGTGGGCGGGTGGAGCGAGTAAAGGAAGGTGGGTCAAATGAAGAAGTTTATCCTAACTGCGGCCGTGGCGAGCGTACTGCCGCTTTCGGCCTGTTCAACGTATAACGATCCTTATTACGGACAGAACCACGATCAGGGGCGCCGCGCTGCGACTGGCGCTGCTGTCGGTGCGGCAGGCGGAGCGGTTCTCGGCGCCGTGGTTCCGGGCGTAAGCACGGTCGAAGGCGCGGTCATCGGCGGCATTGCCGGCGCGGTTCTGGGCGCGGTTATCAACAACAAGCAATATTATCGTGATACCCGCGGCTATTGCTATTACGTCGACCAATACGGCCGTCCGGTCTATGACTATAACGTGAGGTGCTAGAGCGCTTTAGCGGATAGTGCTCAGACAGGACGGAAAACATCTTCCGCTTCGTCGAGTAGATACAATTCTCCATCACGGATGGAAAAATGGCAGCCGAGGATCGCAAGGTCCCCGGCTGCTTCGCGTTTCGCCACGAACGGGAAGGTTCGAAGGTTTGCCAGGCTTCGCTTGATCGCAGCCTCTTCCAGAACGCGCGCCGCATCTTCGCCAGTACCATTCAAGCCGGCGATCTCCGTAGCGAGCTGGGCAACCTGTTCCATCCACCGGTCGACGAATCCACCTTCGCCAGGCTCGGCGCCGTGGAAGCAGCCGGTCAACGCCGCTTGAATGCCCCCGCAGCGCTCATGCCCCATGACGATGATTTCCGGCACCTTGAGCTGGGTGACAGCGAACTCCAGCGCCGCCGAGACGCCGTGACGTCCGCCGGTCGGCTCGAAGGGCGGGACGAGATTGGCGACGTTGCGGACGACGAAAATCTCGCCCGGATCGGCATCGAAGATCGTCGCAGGGTCGGCCCGGCTGTCGCAGCAGGCAATTATGATGGCTCGCGGCTGCTGGCCCTCGGCGAGCTCACGAAATCTCTCGCGCTCCGACTCGAAGCGATTGACGCGGAAGCGCCGATAGCCGTCCAGCAGGTTTCCAAAGCCCTTCATTCGCAGTCATCCTTGTTTATCGAGGCCTCGGTTAGTTGGACGGCACAGGGGTGGCAAGACAGTCCGCCAATCGCTATCTGGCCGCCATGAACGCGCCGATCGACATGCCACCCGTCCCGAGCGGAGCCGAAGGGCGCCAGCGCAAGCCCGACTGGATCCGGGTCAAGGCTCCAGTGAGCGAGGGCTATGCCCAGACCCGCAAGCTGATGCGGTCGCTCAACCTGGCGACCGTTTGCGAGGAAGCGGCCTGTCCGAACATCGGCGAGTGCTGGACCAAGAAGCACGCCACCGTGATGATCCTCGGTGACACGTGCACGCGGGCCTGCGCTTTCTGCAACGTCAAAACCGGGATGCCTCGGGCCGTCGATGCGCTTGAGCCGGAGCATGTCGCGGTCGCCGCGGCCGAGCTAGGTCTCGAACACATTGTCGTCACATCCGTCGACCGCGACGATTTGCCGGACGGCGGCGCCAGCCAGTTCGTGAAGGTGATCGAGGCACTTCGCCGCAACACTCCGAACACGACGATAGAAATCCTAACGCCCGATTTCCGCAACAAGCATGAAGCGGCGGTTGAAGCTATCGTTGCCGCCAAGCCCGACGTTTACAATCACAACCTGGAAACGGTGCCCAGGCTTTATCCGACGATCCGGCCGGGAGCACGTTATTACGCCTCGCTCCGACTTCTCGAGCAAGTGAAGAAGCTCGATCCGACCATCTTCACCAAGAGCGGGATCATGGTCGGCCTTGGAGAAGGTCGGCTCGAAGTTCACCAGGTCATGGACGACATGCGCTCGGCCGGAATCGATTTCCTGACCATGGGCCAATATCTCCAGCCGACACCGCGCCATGCCAAGGTGGAGGAGTATGTCACCCCGGCAGCGTTCGACGCCTATGCATCGATTGCTCGCGCGAAGGGCTTCCTGCTCGTCGCTGCCTCGCCGCTCACCCGTTCGAGCTATCACGCCGGCGACGACTTCAAGAAAATGCAGGACGCCCGCAACAAGAAGATCGCGAGGGCAGGAGGCACACCCGCCTGATGCCCCGGCACAGCGAGACCAAATTCCTTCCCTATACGCCGGAGCAATTGTTCGACCTTGTCGCCGACATTGCCCGCTATGACGAGTTCCTGCCCTGGGTCGTGGCCGTCCGGATCCGCTCGAGCAGCGAAACGGAGACCGTCGCCGACCTGGTCGTGGGGTTCAATGCCTTCAAGGAACGCTTTACATCCCGGGTGACGAAGGAACGGCCCGGCCGGATCGTGGTCGATTATGTCGAAGGGCCGCTTAAGTATCTCCACAACGAGTGGCAGTTCGAGGCCGTTGAAGGCGGAACCAACGTCGGCTTCTCGGTCGACTTTGCTTTCAAATCGCGGATTTTCGAGGCCTTGGCGGGGCAGATGTTCGACCGTGCGCTGCGGCGGATGACATCAGCATTCGAACAGCGCGCCGCCGCGCTCTACGGCATCAACAAGTCGAGCGCACAAAGCGCCGCCTGAAGCCGGATACCTGATCGGCCTTCACTGGCATCGAACAGCTTGCTGTCTGCCATGACGTCATCCGGTCCGTCCTTGGCGGTCGCACGCGCAAACACGACAGTGCCCACTGGCTTTTGCTCTGATCCGCCGTCCGGCCCGGCGATTCCGGTAATTGCCACTGCCACGTCCGCGTCGGAGGCGCTAAGCGCGCCCTGCGCCATTGCCCAGGCCGTTGCCACGCTGACCGCGCCAAAGGTCCCAATTACGTCTTCGTTGACGTTCAAACGATCCATTTTCGCCTGGTTCGAATAGGTCACGAAGCCGGCATCAAACACTTCCGAAGAGCCCGGTATTTCGGTGATTGCCGCGCTGACGAGCCCGCCGGTGCAGCTCTCCGCCACGGCAATTCTCCGGCCGGCCTTGCGATTGGCCTCGACGACCTCGCGTGCCTTTTCAATGAGTTCGTCAGGAAGCAGCGAGATCATTGGGGCATCCTAATGGTGGCGATCGCCTGCGCAGCAATTCCTTCGCCGCGCCCGGCGAAGCCGAGGCGTTCCGTCGTGGTTGCTTTGATGCTCACTTTGGGAACAGGAAGATCGAGGATTTCGGCGACGCGGTTGCGCATGGCTTCGCGATATGGACCGACCTTGGGCACTTCGCAAATCACCGTGCAGTCGACATGATCGATTTTCCCGCCGCCATTGCGCGCCAGTTGGGCCGCGTGGGCCAAGAACCGGTCGGATGACGCGCCCTTCCATTGTGGGTCGGACGGCGGAAAGTGCTGGCCGATATCGCCTTCAGCGATCGCGCCTAGAATGGCGTCGGTAATGGCGTGGAGCACGACATCGGCGTCGCTATGGCCGGCCAGCCCGCGCTCGTGTGGAATCGCGATGCCTCCCATCATGATTGGTCCTTCGCCGGAAAAGGCATGAACGTCGAAGCCCATACCCGTCCGGGACACAAGGGCAGCGCCCTGTAATGCTTCGGCGCGGTCGAAATCCGCCTGTGTCGTCAGTTTCTCGAGCATCGGGTCGCCTTCCACGATTACGACACCCATCCCTGCGGCTACCATCGCACTGCTCTCGTCCGTCAGTTCCACGCCTCCAGACTTCGCGAGAGCCGCACGCAGTTCGCGGACGCGGAAAGCCTGCGGCGTCTGCACACGCACCAGGCCTTTGCGGTCGGCCATCCGCTCGATCCGATCTGTGCCCGCTGCAAGGGTATCGGCGACGGGCAGGGCAGGGATCGCGGCCGGAGCCTGCTCCAACGCGGCAAGCAGCCGGTCGATGACTTGCGGCGGGCAGAAGGGACGGGCAGCGTCATGGATGAGCACCAATTCGTCGTCCGCGACTCCGCGGAGGCCATTGGCAACGCTTTCCCCGCGCGTCGCTCCGCCGGTGACGAATGGGCCGACGTCGCGATCGCCCATTGCTGCTTTCGCTGTGATTTCCTGTCCTGGAGCGATGACGATTCTGATGGAATCCACACCAGAATGTGATCGGAGCGCGTCGACCGCGTGGGCGAGGACGGCCTTGCCCGCTATCTCGCGAAATTGCTTGGGCAATTCGCCGCCCATGCGGCTACCGCTCCCGGCTGCAACAATGATGGCGGTGACCGACATATCTGCGCCTTGCCCGTTTCCGGCCCTTTCTGTAAAGGCGCGCCTCCCATGCAAACGCTGAAGCCCATCACGGTCGGTCCGCTGACCATTGACGCGCCCGTCATCCTGGCGCCGATGACAGGCGTCACCGACCTGCCGTTCCGGAAGATCGTCAAGCGCTATGGCGCCGGGCTGACGGTCAGCGAGATGATCGCCAGCCAGGCGATGATCCGCGAAACGCGCCAGTCGCTTCAAAAGGCCGCATGGGATCCGACCGAGGAACCCGTGTCGCTCCAGCTCGCCGGCTGTACGCCGAGGGAGATGGCGGAGGCCGCCAAGCTCAACGAGCAACGCGGCGCGGCAATCATCGACATCAACATGGGCTGTCCGGTCAAGAAGGTGGTCAACGGCGATGCCGGAAGCGCGCTTATGCGTGATCTCAAGCTTGCCGGTGAGATCATTGATTCGACAGTGAAAGCCGTGAAAGTACCAGTCACGCTCAAGATGCGCATGGGCTGGTGCCACGACAGCCTCAACGCGCCAGATCTGGCGCGCATCGCCGAGGATCTCGGCGTGAAGATGATTACCGTCCACGGCCGTACCCGCAACCAGATGTACAAGGGGTCGGCCGACTGGCGCTTCGTTCGAAGGGTCAAGGAGGCGACCAGCCTTCCTGTCATCGTCAACGGCGACATCTGCAGCCGCGAAGATGCGCGCGAGGCGCTCGCTCAATCCGGCGCCGACGGCGTGATGATCGGCCGCGGCGCTTATGGCCGACCGTGGCTGCTTGGCCAGGTCATGGCCGACCTATCAGGCAATGGCGACAAGCCGGAGCCCTCGATGGACGAGCAGCTGGCTGTTATTATCGAGCAATATGATGCGATGCAGTCGCTCTATGGGCGACAGACCGGAGTCAATCTCGCTCGCAAGCATATTGGCTGGTACACGAAGGGACTCACCGGATCGGCTGAATTCCGCAACAAGGTCAACCAGCTAGACGATCCGGATGCGGTGCTCGCAATGCTTGGTGAGTTCTATTCGCCGTGGCTTTCGAGGGCGGCTGCCTGAGCATTTTCGCAACTGTGTTTTTTAGGCAACGCGTCCGTGCTAGGGCGGCGCGATGGATGCTGTCGCGACCGAGTCATCGTTGAGCCAAAAGGGGCTTAATTGGCTTGCTCGGGAAAGGGCGAGCGGCCGCATTTACAAGGTCGCGACCGCTGCGATGGCCGCCCTGCTGGTCGGGATGCTCGCACTCAGTGTCACCGTTCTTATCGGCGGCGACGACCCCCAGAGCTTCCTCTCGCCGCCGCTGATCGCACTTCTTCTCGTCTCGATCCTCATACCCGCAATCGCGCTCATGGTTCTGCTCTCCCGGCGCCTAGCCATGGCCCGTGCGGAGGAGAGGGGACTAGCCGGCGGACGACTGCACACCCGGCTGGTCGCGCTATTTTCTGTCGTTGCTGCAGTCCCAACCGTTATGGTGGCGATATTCGCGTCACTTCTATTTCAGTCCGGGTTAGAATTCTGGTTTTCTGACCGCGCCAAGGGACTTGTCGAAAATTCCGTTGCCTTGGTCCGCGGAGCTTATGACCGCGAGGTGGACCGCGTCTCAGCCGAAACGACCACGATGAGCGGGGACGTGGCCGGTTACCTCAAAGAGGTTTCGATTGAGAACCCCGTGTTCGCTCAAGGATTCGCGACCCAGGTACTGCAGCGAAACCTGTCGGAAGCGATTATTTTCACCGTAGGGCCTGACGGAACAATCCAGTCGCTTGCGCTGGTCAATCCTTACGATCGCGCGCTCAATGAGGTCATTACCCCGAAGACAATCGCAGCTCTCGGCAATCGGGAAAGCGTGCCGGTCAATAGCAACGACCGGATCGGGGCGCTCACGCGCCTGGACTACGGTCCGGGCGCTTACCTTTATGCCAGCCGGGTCTTTGATCCGGAATTCGCAAAGCAAATATCCGGTGGAAGCAGCCTGCTTGCGGATTATCGCGAGCTCATCGCGCGCTCCCGGCTTTACCAGCTGCGCTTCAATGGGGCGCTTCTGATTGGCGCCCTGCTGATCGTCGGGCTAGCCATCTTTTTCGCGCTCAAAATCGCGGACCGCCTGGTCCGGCCGGTTGGCGAGTTGGTCGGGCCGTGGGCCGAGTTGAAGAAGGGGATTTTTCCGTTCGAGTTCCCGTCCACGAACCGAATGACGAGATTGGCGTACTTGCGTCTGCCTTCAACCGCATGACCGGTCGGCTCCAGGAGCAGACCGGCGCGCTGGTCGCTGCCAATGAGCAGCTAGATACGCGCCGCGCCTTCATCGAGGCGGTGCTATCCAGCGTGACTGCCGGGGTCATCGCGCTTGACGAATCCGGCCGGATTCTCCTCGTCAATCGCTCGGCGCAGAATCTGTTGAAGCCGGAAGGCGAAGAGATCGAAGGCCATTCGCTAGAGGACGTTACAAGTGAACTTGCGGAATTCATGAGCGGCGAAGCGCGCGATGCGAACGTGGTGGTTGCTGCCGCAGAAGGCGGGCAGCGCACGTTGGCGGTCAAGCGTGTCCGCTACGCCGACGGATCGGTGCTGACGTTCGACGACATCACCGATCAGCTGAGCGACCAGCGTCGTGCGGCCTGGTCCGACATTGCCCGGCGCATCGCGCACGAGATCAAGAACCCGCTCACGCCTATTCAGCTCGCGGCCGAGCGACTCCAGCGCCGCTATGGCAACGAGGTGCAATCGGACCGCGACACGTTCGAACGCCTGACCGGCACGATCGTGCGGCAGGTCGGCGACCTCAGGCGGATGGTCGACGAGTTCAGCAACTTTGCCAGAATGCCGAAACCTGTTTTCCGGCATGAAAACGTGCATGAAATCGCTCGAGCGGCACTCTTCCTTCACGAAGTCGCGCATCCGGGAATCGGGTTCTCGATCGAGCCGCCGAGTGGCAAGATCGCCATGGTTTGCGACCGGCGGCAGCTCAGCCAGGCCCTCACGAACGTCGTCAAGAATGCCGTCGAAGCGATCGAGGCCAGGCGCAATCGCGGCGAGACCAACTTCGAGGGTGACCGGGTCGACCTCAAGGTCCGGCGGGAAAACGATCAGGTCATTATCGATGTCACCGATACGGGCGTCGGGCTTCCGCAGGAACGCGAGCGGCTGACCGAGCCCTACATGACCACGCGCGTACGTGGGACCGGCCTGGGGCTGGCGATCGTAAAGAAGATCGTCGAGGAACATTTGGGCGAGATTGCCTTTCTCGACAGGAACGGGGGCGGCACGCACGTCCGAATTGCATTCGATGCCGACCGGCTGGAATCGCTTGCCGAGGAGGTGCCCGGCGAGCCATCGACTCCGCTCGCTGACGATGGGGAATATGACGAAGAAGGACCGCTTTGATGGCGCTTGACGTTCTGGTCGTCGACGATGAAGCTGACATTCGCGAGCTGGTGGCCGGTGTCCTGGAAGACGAGGGCTATTCGGTCCGGACGGCGGCCGACAGCGATTCCGCGCTTGAAGCCATCGAGGATCGCCGACCCTCGCTAGTGCTGCTAGACGTTTGGCTGCAGGGCTCCCGGCAGGACGGGCTGCAGGTACTCGAACAGGTCAAACGCCGTGACTCGACGCTGCCCGTCATCATGATTTCCGGACACGGCAATCTGGATACGGCCGTGGCGGCTATTCGCGAAGGCGCCGTCGATTTCATCGAAAAGCCCTTCGAGGCCGGTAAACTCCTGCACCTGGTGGGCCGGGCGACCGAGACCGATCGCCTGAGGCGGGAAAATGCGGCATTTCGTGCGAAGATCGGCCCGGACGACCAACTCGACGGCTCATCGGTGGCAATCAACAATGTCCGGGCCACCCTTAAGCGCGTTGCGCCGACCGGAAGCCGGGTATTGATTACTGGTCCGGCAGGCGTCGGCAAGGAGATTGCCGCGCGCATGATCCACCAGTGGAGCCCACGAGCCTCAGCCCCATTCATTACGGTTTCGGCGGCGATGATGAGCCCCGACAGGATGGAAGAAGAGCTGTTCGGGGCGGAGGACGATGGCGTCGCCCGGCCAGGCCTGCTCGAGCAGGCCCATGGTGGGACGCTCTTCATTGACGAAATCGCTGATATGCCGCTGACCACGCAAGCGAAAATCCTTCGCGTGCTGACCGACCAGAGCTACAGCCGCGTCGGAGGCCAGCGGCCTGTCAAGGTCGATGTGCGAGTGCTCAGCGCGACTTCACGCGAGCTGTCAGAGGAGATTGCGGCCGGCCGGTTCCGCGAGGACCTTTACTACCGGCTTAATGTGGTGCCCGTTCGTATTCCGTCGCTCAAGGAACGCCGCGAGGACATCCCCGATCTCGTCGCCCATTTCCTCGCGCGCTTTTCTGCGGAGCGAAGGATCGCCCCTCCGACGATCACCGAAGAAGCGCTGGCCGCGCTTCAGGCCCATGACTGGCCTGGGAACGTGCGTCAGCTTCGCAATATCATCGAGCGAACTTTGATTCTTGCGCCCGGTGACCGCGTCGAACGGATCGATATCGACCTCTTGCCCAGCGAAATTGTCGATTCGGAAGGCAATAGCGGCCTCGGCGCCGCATCGATGGCAATCATGGGCTCGCCGTTGCGCGAGGCGCGCGAGAGCTTCGAGCGCGAGTATCTCCGTATCCAGATCCGGCGTTTCTCCGGTAACATTTCGCGCACAGCCACTTTTATCGGCATGGAACGCTCCGCGCTTCACCGGAAATTGAAAGCGCTCGGGCTGGCTGATCGACGCGATATCGAGGAATGAAGAACGCCGCCGGCACGCCCGGCCTACAGGATCAGTTCCTCAATGCGTTGAGGCGATCGAAGACACCGGTCACGATCTTCCTTGTGAAGGGCGTAAAGCTGCAAGGCGTCATCACCTGGTTCGACGCATTCTCGGTTCTTCTGCGCCGCGAAGGCGCGCCGCAGCTCATCTACAAGCACGCTATCTCGACGATCCAGCCGCAATCCTCGCCTGGCGAACTCAGTGAAGGTCGCAACCCGAGCTCGGACAAGACCGGCCTTCAGGACATGTTTCTGGGCGCAGCGCAAAGACAATTGGAACCCATGACGATGTTCCTTGTAAACGGCGTGATGCTGCAAGGATCGATCGCCGGCTTTGATGCCTTCGTTATCCTTCTAGAACGCGGCGGGCATTCGCAGCTCGTCTACAAGCACGCCATCTCCACTCTCCAGCCCGCGTCGGCGCTCGACCTTGGCGGAGAGCCGGAAGGGGACAGTCACTGAGCGTATTCAACAGAAGCGACGATGGCGGCGTGAGCAGAGGCGAGCGCGCGGTCATTCTTCTTCCCGACATCGCCGGCAATGCATCGATGCGCTCTACCGAGGCCCGCCTTGATGAAGCCGAAGGCCTTGCTGGAGCGATCGGCATTGATGTCGTCGCGCGCCAGGCCTTGAAGGTTCGGGCGCCAAGGCCTGCCAGTCTGATCGGTCCGGGACAGGCGGAGCAGGTCGCCGGAATGCTCAAAGATCACGAAGCCGGGTTGCTGGTGGTCGACGCGGCCTTGACACCCGTTCAGCAGAAGACGCTTGAAGAGCTTACAAAAGCGAAGGTTATCGACCGAACCGGCCTGATCCTGGAGATCTTCGGTGAGCGCGCCGCAACCGCGGAAGGGAGGTTGCAAGTCGAACTGGCACACCTCGATTACCAGGCCGGACGGCTGGTTCGCAGTTGGACTCACCTTGAACGCCAGCGCGGCGGATTCGGCTTTCTCGGCGGCCCCGGCGAAACCCAGATTGAGGCTGACCGCCGGCTGATCCGCAATCGGATGGCCAAGATCCGGCGCGAACTTGAGGACGTACGGCGAACGCGCGGCCTTCACCGCGAGCGCCGCCAGCGCGCGCCATGGCCTGTAATCGCACTTGTCGGCTACACGAATGCCGGAAAGTCGACGCTTTTCAATCGGATGACTCGGGCGAACGTCATGGCGGAAGACCTGCTGTTCGCCACGTTGGACCCCACAATGCGTGAAATCCGCCTGCCAGGGCATTCCAAGGCGATCCTCAGCGATACGGTGGGGTTCGTCTCCGACCTTCCAACGGAACTGATTGCGGCTTTCCGGGCGACGCTGGAGGAAGTGACCGGCGCCGACCTCATACTCCATGTTCGCGACATCGCGCATCCCGACAGTGAAGCCCAGGCGGCCGACGTGCAGTCAGTCCTGCAGTCGCTCGGGTTGGAAGAAGGCGAAGGCCCGCCGATTCTCGAAGTATGGAACAAGATCGATGCGCTCGATCCGGATAGTCTTGCTGCTGTCAAAGGAGAAGCGGCGCGACGAGAGGACGTCGTCTTACTTTCGGCCCTGTCCGGCGAGGGGGTGGACGTCCTCCGGGAAACGGTTGCCAAACGCCTTCATCGCGGCGCGGAACTGCATTCCGTTCGTTTGCCGGCAGATAATGGCGAGCGTATCGCTTGGCTTCACGCCCACGGGGACGTCGTCGAGCAGCGTCTGGACGCGGACATGGTCGAGATGGACGTCCGGCTGGCTCAGGCCGACTGGGAGAAATTTCAGGCCCTCTGATCGGTGGCTTCGCGCAGCTTTTCAGCAGCCCACAATGCCTCTTTCTCATCGAGGCTAAGGGCATTGAAGCCGGGCTGGGCCTCAATCGAACGAAAGCGCCGCTCAAACTTTTTGTTGGCTTTGCGAAGAGCATTTTCGGGGGCAACGCCGAGTTTACGGGCCAGATTCACCACCGCGAAAAGAAGGTCGCCAAGCTCCTCTTCGCGACGATGTGGATCGTGTTCACGGTCGAGTTCGGCGAGTTCTTCTTCCACTTTCTCACGCGCACCGAGGTGGTCTGGCCAGTCGAACCCGGTGCGTGCGGCACGCCGCTGGAGCTTTTCCGCTCGCTCCAAGGCGGGAAGGGCGAGGGCGACGCCCGCCAAGGCGCTCGTGTCCGTTTTGGAGGCCCGTTCCTCAGCCTTGATCTGCTCCCACAGGTGATGGCCGCCCTCCGGTGCATCGCCGAAAATATGCGGATGGCGCCGTTCGAGCTTGTCGCAGATGCGCGTAATGACGTCGTTGAGCGTGAAATGACCGGCTTCCGCCGCCATCTGGGCATGGAAAACGACCTGAAGCTGCAGGTCGCCCAGTTCGTCCGCCAGTTCGTCCATATCGCGGCGCTCGATTGCGTCAGCGACCTCGTAGGCTTCCTCAATCGTATAAGGCGTGATCGTATCGAAGGTCTGAGCGCGATCCCATTCACAACCGGTAGCCGGATCGCGCAGACGGCGCATGATGTCAGCGAGCCGCTCAATAGCCATGAGGGACCCCCGCTTGGTAATCTCAATAAGTCTGATAATAAGCATTATGTAAAGTATATGCCTGTGTGCGCGAGGGCGGGCCCCTCAGGACTCCAGTACGAGCCATCGGCCTTCGACGCCCCAGCGGTCAAGCGAAGACAAAAAATTCATGCCCAGGACATTGATCTCGGCCTGTTCGGTGATGTGCATGCCAACGCGCTCACGTTCGATGTCACCGATCTTCACACTGTTTGCACGACCCGCGGCAACGCGGATCAGACCGTTCCCAGTACGCACTACGTCTGAACGCATCGGGTCGACGTCGATGCCGGCTCGGCGTGCGGTGTCGCGATCGATCGTCGTCATCGTCGCGCCGCTATCGACGAGAAACCTGACTGGTTGACCGTTCACGGCTGCCTCGACCCAGAAATGACCGTCGATCGCCATGGGAATGCGCAATGTCCGACCGACTTCCACTGGCTCGCCGGTCGCTTCAGCTTGAAGTCTCTGGCCGAGGTACGACAGGTCATCCCGGAAGGTGAAAAGGACGAACCCAGCGCCAAAAATCGCCAACCAGGCGAATGCGATGACGAGAAGTTTCGCAATCGGCTCCCGGCGGCTGATCAGCGCGCCGATGACCAGGGTCAGCGCGATGACGATATAGAGCCCGCCGAGCATCGTATCGTTCGTCACCTGAGCTCAATCTCCTGACCATCGAATGCGGGCTGCGCCCAGTCCGGCAATGTGGTGCTCAAGCTGGCGAAATCCATGCTGTTGTCCAAATGCGTCAGGAGTAGCTGTCCGACGCCAAGTTCCTTCGCCCAGCCGAGAACAGCCTCGAGATGCGCGTGGGTCGGATGCGGACGCCGCCGCAGACAATCGGCAATCCAAAGATCGACGCCGCGGTACAGTTCAGCCATTTCGAGCGTGAGATCGTGAAAATCGATGGCATAGCCGCAGCTTCTGCCGGTTTCCTCGAAGCGAATCCCCAGGGACGTAATCCCGCCATGAGGCTGGTCGACGAAGGCAATATTCGCCTGCCCGAGTGCCCAGTCGCTATCGATCGCTACCGGCTCCAGAATCGGGCGGTAAAGCCCGACATTCTCGAAGACATAGCGAAAGCGGACGGCAAGCCGGTCGAGGGTCTTTTGCCTGGCATGGATCGGGATGGGACCGCCGGCGGTCTGCGCGAGCGGTCGCAGTTCGTCGATTCCGTGGCAATGGTCGGCATGATCGTGCGTGACGACCAACCGGTCGATCCGCTTGGTGCCTGCCGTGAGCAGTTGGGCGCGAAGGTCTGGCCCGCAATCGACGAGTATGGTCTCGCCACCGACTTCGGCGAGAATCGATGAGCGCATCCGCCGGTTCTTCGGCTCATGCGGGTCGCAATCGCCCCAGTCGTTGCCAATTCGCGGGACCCCGGATGATGTCCCGCATCCCAGGATCCGGAACTTCATGAAGCTTTCGCAAACAATCTGAAGAAGTTGTTCGTCGTCGCTTGCGCCAATTCTTCGATTGTCTCACCGCGAAGGTCCGCAACGAATGCGGCCGTGTCGGCGACAAATGCCGGCTCGCAAGTCTTCCCGCGGTTGGGCACCGGAGCAAGGAAAGGACTGTCGGTTTCCACAAGCACGCGGTCGGACGGAAGAATTTTCGCTGTTCCCTGCAGGTCCTGCGCGTTCTTAAAGGTGACGATACCTGACAACGATATGTAGAAGCCCAGGTCGAGTGCTTTTTCAGCCAGCGCCCTGCTCCCGGTGAAGCAGTGGAGTACGCCGGTAACTCCGCCCTTCCCTACCGCTTCGGAGAGCATCGCCGCCGTATCCGCTTCCGCTTCCCGGGTATGGATCACCAATGGAAGGCCGGTCATGCGAGCAGCGTCGATGTGGGCGAGGAAGCGCTCGCGCTGGGATGCGCGGTCCGACTTGTCGTAAAAATAGTCCAGCCCGCACTCACCGATGGCGATGACACGCGGATGATCCGCGGCTTGGACGAGCGCAGCCGAGCCCAAGTCCGGATGATTATCCGCCTCATGCGGATGGATCCCGACCGTCGCCCACACGTCGGGCTCGCGCTCCGCCAGCGCGATGACCTCCCGCCATTCGCTCTGGCGCGTCGAAATATTCAGAAATCCGCCAATTCCCCGCGACCGCGCATTGTCCAACACTTCACTTTGCCGGTCGGCGAGACCTTCATAATTGAGATGGCAGTGGCTATCGATCAGCGTCACGCCGGCTTCTCCGCATCCTCAGGCAGCTCCAAACGCGGAAAGATGGGACTTGGCTGCGCGATTGCGGCCCCGGCTTTTCCGGAATCGATCAACGTTATCAGGCGTTCGGCCGAGGCAGGAATGACCGGATGGACAGCGACCGCCAAAGCGCGGATGGCCACGACCAGCGTACCGAGAACAGCGGCCATACGCTCAGGATCGCCCTTCTTGAGCGCCCACGGGGCGGTTTCATCGACGTAGGCGTTGCAGGCGAACACCGCGCTCATCCAGGCGTCGAGCCCCTGGGAAAAAGCCAGGCCAGCGAACTCCTTATCGAGATCGCGGCAGGCTGAATGCACCTTGTCGAGGAGGCTGCGGTCGGCCTCGTCCTTCCCCGCTTCGGGAAGGACGCCTTCCAAATTCTTGAATATCATCGACAACGTGCGTTGGGCGAGGTTGCCGAAGCTGTTGGCGAGCTCCGCATTGCAGCGTGTCACGATAGCTTCGGCGCTATAGCTTCCGTCCTGGCCGAAGCTGATTTCCCGCATCAGGAAATAGCGAAGGTTGTCCACTCCGAACCGGTCGGCTAGCTCCATCGGGTCGACGACATTGCCGGCACTTTTCGACATCTTTTCGCCGCCGCGCGCGAGCAGGAACCCATGGCCATACACCTGCTTTGGCAGCGGCAGGTTCGCGGACATCAGGAACGCAGGCCAGTAGACGGCGTGAAAGCGGACGATGTCCTTGCCGATTAGGTGGATGTCGGCCGGCCAGAATCGATCGTAGTCCCCTTCCCGCTGCGGATAGCCGACCCCGGTCATGTAGGTCGTCAGCGCATCGACCCATACGTACATGACGTGGCCCGGAGATCCTGGAACCGGAACGCCCCAGTCGAAACTCGTCCGTGAGACGCTAAGATCCTTCAACCCGCCCTCCACGAAACGCACGACCTCGTTTCGGCGGCTGTCAGGCTGGATGAAGGCGGGATTATCGCGATAGAGCTGGACCAAGCGATCCTGATATTTCGAGAGCCGAAAAAACCAGGTCTCTTCGACGGTCCACTCGACTGGGGTTCCCTGCGGTGAGCGGCGCTCATCCCCCTCCCCGACCAGTTCGCTCTCGTCGTAGAAAGCTTCGTCGCGCACCGAGTACCAGCCTTCGTAGCGATCGAGGTAAAGGTCGCCCGCAGCTTCCATTGCCTTCCAAATGGCAATGCTGGCGTCCGCATGACGCTGTTCGGTTGTGCGCACGAACGCATCGTAAGAAATATTGAGATCGTCGCACATCATACGAAAATATTGTGACATTTTGTCAGCGTAAGTCCGCGTATCGACACCTTCCGCACGCGCTGTCTGGACCATCTTCAGGCCATGCTCGTCGGTTCCCGTCACGAGCCGGACATCGCGCCCCTGGGCACGTTGAAAACGCGCGATCACGTCAGCGGCAATCGCCTCATAGGCATGGCCGATATGCGGCTTGCCGTTTGGGTAGGAAATGGCGGTGGTGATGTAGAAAGGCTCGGCCATGGCCGGACGCCTAGACGCGCTCGTGCGAGGGAGCAACCGAAGCGAGAATCGATCCCATTCGAAACGCCGTCGTTGCAGGGTCGAGCGAAAGCCGCGGGGCGACCTGGCTGAGGGTGCGGGCCTCCCCATAGGCGTCGAGAGCGCGCAGCCGGGCATCCCCATCCAATTCGCGTGCTTCGGAGGCGATAAGTGCGGGCACCATAGCCAGGAACGCCGCGTAGCGATCCCCGCTATTCCGAGCGCTTAACGACTGAGAGAGCTTGGCGCGGCATGCGTTGCTGGGATCGCCTTGGCGCATCAATTTCAGCGCCTCGCTACGAAGCGGCTCAAGATCGAGACTGGCCGATGCCAGAAGCTTTCCGGGTGAGCCGCCGGCCCCTCTCACAAGAGCAGGAGGTACATCATGGAAATCTGCGATCGACGCCATGACGTCATCGTCAAGTGCCTGAAAGGCCAGGGTTCTACAGCGCGATCGAATTGTCGGCAGCAAGCGCCCTGGAACATGGCTGACGAGCAGGAAGAGGCACTTCGCCGGTGGTTCCTCGAGCATCTTGAGCAATGCGTTCGCGGCACCCGGCTCCAAATCGTCGACGCTATCGACAATTGCCACACGCCAGTCGGACAAAGCGGGCGTGGAATCGAACAAGCTCGAAAGTTCGCGAATCTGGTCGACGGTGATGTTCCGCGCCAAGGCCGAGCCGGTTTTGTTTGGCCCGCGCTCGACATAGCGAAAATCCGGATGAGCCTGGCCTTCGATGAATCGCGCTGTCGGCAATTCCCGGTCGATGGCAAGGTGACTTTCAGGCGGAACTTGGCCTGCTGCCTCTGCCAGCAGCCGTGCCGCTGCGGCGCGGGCGAAGGTTGCCTTCCCGACACCCCGTGGACCGCCCAGCAGCCAGGCATGGTGCATCGATCCGCTTCTCCAAGCGGCCATAAAATCGCCGATCTGCTTGTCGTGGCCGAGGATCACGGGAGCAAATCGCCCAACGCGTAGAGCAAGCGTGCTGTCACCGTCGCCGCGGGGCCGCTGGCATCCACGAGACGAACACGATGGGGCTCTCGAACGGCCATTTCCCGGAAGCCGGCGTCGACGGCAGCGTGATAGGACGGCGGACGCGAGCCGATACGGTCGCCAAGATGCCCGTCGCGAACGCGCGCCCTGGCCGAAGCTTCGTTCTCCGGTAATTGCAGGACGAGCGTCCTGTCCGGAAGGAAATCGTCGCTGCCGAAGCGATGAAGATCGCGAACGGCGTCGATTCCAAGGCCGCCCGCCAACCCTTGATAGGCAAGCGATGAATCAAGGAATCGGTCGCTAAGCACCCAGTCCCCGCGTTCAAGCGCGGGCTTTATCGTCGATTCAACATGGTCGGATCGAGCGGCGGCGAAGAGCAAGGCTTCGGCGCGCGGATTCCAGCGGTTTTCGTCACCCTCAAGCAGAAGCTGCCGTATTGCCTCAGCGCCGGGGCTGCCGCCGGGCTCGCGGGTCACGACGACCCGGAGACCTCGCCCGTGAAGAGCCTCGGCGAGCGCTTCGAGCTGGGTCGACTTGCCGACCCCTTCCCCGCCTTCAAGGCTGATGAAGCGGCCACGGCCCATCAGGTCAGGCCATGCCGATCAATTGCTTGAGCCCGATCCAGGCTCGCGTGAAGAAACCGGCTTGCTCGACCGCCTCCGCCGCGACGAGTGGCATGACCTGCTCGCCGGTGTCGGATGACGACACGACAAGGTCGGCAACATGCGCCCCCTTGGCAATCGGCGCTCTCAATGGCCCTTTGTAGCGAACCTTCATTGCCATCGGCCGGGTTGCAAGGCCCGCCGGCACCGTCAGTGACAGGTCCCGCGGAGCGACCAGCGCTACTTCATCGTCGCTTCCAAGCTGGACTTTTGCGAAGCCAACCTGCGCACCGGACTTGTACAGCGGCTTGGCGCTCCAGGCGTTGAAGCCCCACTCCATCATTCTCACGGACTCGCCGATGCGCTGATTGTAGCTGTCGAGGCCTGCGACAACCATGATCAGTCGCCGCCCGTTCTGCTCGGCCGAACCCGTGAAGCCGTATCCCGCTTCTTCGGTGTGGCCGGTCTTGAGGCCATCCGCGCCCGCGACCTTGCCGAGCAATGGGTTACGATTGCCCTGCGTGATGGCCTGACCCGAGCCCATGGTCTTGCCCCAGGTGAAGCTGGGCTGCCCATAGAACTGCTTGTAGAGTTTGGGGTGACGCTCCACCGAAGCGCGCGCGAGCGTCGCGAGGTCGCGAGCAGTCACATAGGTGCGCCCTTCGTCCGGCCAGCCATTGCTGTTACCGAAATTGCTGTTCGTCATTCCAAGCTCGCGAGCCAGCGCGTTCATTTGATTGGCAAAAGCCTCTTCGGTTCCGGCAATGCACTCGGCGAGCACGACGGAGGCGTCGTTACCGGAAAGCGTGACAATACCGTGTAGGAGATTCTCAACGCTGACCTTTTCGTTTGGCGATAGGAACATTGTCGAACCGGCAGCCGGTCCGTGCCATTTCTGCCATGTCTCCGGCCGCACCGTGCACATCTTGGAGAGCGGCAGCTGGCCCTTGTCGATCAGCTCGAACGCGACTTCGGTCGTCATCATTTTGGCCATCGAGGCCGGAGGTATCCGGCGATCGGCGTCCCTCGACAACAATACTGCGCCGGACGATAAATCGAGCAGGTAAGCGACCGGCGCGGGCGTATCGAACGGCGGAGCCTTGGCCGTCGAGGCAGAAGCGAGAAGAGCGGCGGCGAGCGAAACGGAAACTGCTGAACGGAACACTGGTTGGGCGACTCCTATCGGGTTGGAAGAAACCCTAGCGTCCGATGATGCCGTCCGCCAGCAAGGCAACGGACAACGCATAGAAATTCGAGCAATTGTAATCGAGGATCACGCGGTAATTGTCTGTCAGCAGATAGGCGGTCGCTCCGGGGCCATCAGGCTCGAGTAGAGTGGCACGATCAGAATCGCGAAGTGAACGACCAAGGGGCACAATACCTCGGGCCCGCCACTCACTCATCGTCAAAGGGCGGCTGTGCCTCGCATGCACACGCGGGCATTCCGCCGCGGTAGCGAGGTTGCGCACCGCGGATCGGTCGAATCCCGAGGGCACGCGGACAGGAATTCCCCACAGCATGCCAGGCTGCCAACCCTTAGTCCGAAGGTAGTTCGCGATCGATGCCAGTCCGTCGAGTTGGCTGTTCCAGATGTCGCGGTTGCCGTCACCGTCGCCGTCCGCACGAAGCCGAAGGACATTCGTCGGCATGAATTGCGGGTGGCCCATTGCTCCCGCCCAGCTACCCCTAAGCCGCGAGCGTGGAACGCCCTGATCGATCAACTGCATGGCGGCGAGGAACTCGGCTTCGAACAATGGGCGCCGACGGCCCTCATACGCCAGCGTAGCGAGCGATCGCAGGACATCGAATGTGCCCTTGACCCGGCCATAGCTGGTTTCCTTGCCCCATATCGCAAGCGTGATGGACGCCGGAACGCCATAGCGTTGCTCGATCCGCGAAAGGTAAGGCCACATCGACGAATAGTTGGCCTGTCCGCGACGTATCAGATCAGGAGTGACGTGAGCGCGGCGATAGGGCCAGAATGGCGGCGTGGCATTGGGATTACCGATATTGCCGGGCTGGGCGCGATCCAGCCGCATAACCGTACCGTCAAGCGTCAGATATGGAATGACATTGGCGATCGTGGCCTCGCGGACCCCCGCGACGCGGGCTTTCGAAGCGAGTGACTGCTTATATCGTTCGAAGCCAGTGGGGATCGTGGTGCTCTGCAGTCCCCCGCTTTGCGCCGACGCCTGTGTTGGCCGCGGCGCCTGGGTGTGGACCACACCCGGCAATGGAGCGAGCGGATCGGCCGTCTGTGCCGAAGCCGTCGTCGAGACCAATAGCATTGCAAGCAGACTGTACCGGGCAACCGACAAAACATTCTCCTTCGTCGACAGGCTAGCGGCTCACCCGTCCTGGGCACATAGGCGTTCGTCGCGCTGCGACAACATTCCGTCGCCGTTTGGGTAACGATAGCTGAACGCCACCTTGGCCGACGCCTAGACACGGATCCGGCTGGGCACCCATTCGAGATAATCCGTGCTCCGTCCGCTTGTCGGGTCCGGGAGGGACTTTCGCGCTTCCGGGAAAGTGATAAAGGCACGGCAATCCGGAGAGGTGGCCGAGTGGTTTAAGGCAGCGGTCTTGAAAACCGCCGTGGGTTCACGCTCACCGTGGGTTCGAATCCCACCCTCTCCGCCACCTTCCAGACGTTATTTGAATCCGGCCCGGATCAGCCGAGCATGGCGCGCATCCCCTCGTCGCGAGACCGCCGATTGTCCGTCGAGTCGTTTGTCGACTCGTCGAACGTCGCTGGTGCGGCGGTCATTTCAATCCTAGGTGTGTTATCGTTCTAATACAGGGGCAGTCATGGTGCGTTTGTGTGTTTTGAGTTCGGTCGGTGTCGCGGCAATCGCGTGGACCTCGCCAGCCTTGGCTCAGGAAGATGTGTCGTCAAAAGTGACCCCGCCCTCCACCGCGGGCACGTCCGTCTACAATGCGGATTTCTTCGCCACCTATTCGCCAAGGACTGCACTCGACATTGTTTTGCGCGTTCCGGGCTTCCAGCTGGAAGAGGGCAATAGCGATATCCGCGGGTTCGTGGGGGCCGCCGGAAACGTCGTCTTCAACGGCGCTCGCCCAAGTTCGAAGGCGGAATCCCTTTCTACGATCCTGGCGCGAATTCCAGCTAGCCGGGTTGTCCGGGTCGAAATGGGCAGTGGCTCACTTTACGGTTCGGAATATTCCGGCAAGAGCCAGGTGCTTAATGTGATCCTTTCGGCTGAAGGCGGTTTCGACGCCACGGTTACTGCCAGCGCGCGGACCCTGCGGACGGGCGCGATCATCCCGAACCTCTCCGGATCCGCCACGTGGAAAAACGGCAACTCCACATTTAACGTCGCTGCCGGTACGGCGAACGACGATGCCGCTGACGAGGGCACGGACACGATCACCGATCCGGATACGGGCGAGCTGATCGAGAAGCGCCGCAAGGAAAATCGCTACCGCCCCGAGAACCCGTTCATTTCGGGGACTTGGTCGTTCGAACAGGCGCCGAACCATTCTGCGCACGTCAACGGGCGATTTTCGCTGTTCCACGAGGATTTTGTCCAGAAAAATAAGGTCTATCCCGTCGGTGAGCCCGAGCGCGACGATCGCCTTTTCCAATATGCCAAGGCGCCGGCCTTCGAGATTGGCGGCGACATCACCCGTCCACTTGGCGGCGGCGCAATCAAGTTCGTCGCCTTGCTCAACCGCCGCGACCAGGAGAATCTCGATACCGTGCTCGAGCGGATCGACGGCGAAGTCGTCGGCGGTTTCGAACAGGGACAGGAAGTCCAGCGTGGCGAGACCCTCGGCCGGCTCAGCTGGAGCCACTCCAGCCTGTTCGGCCTTACCTATGAAATGGGCGCGGAAGCCGCGTTCAACACGCTCGATGCCGACCTCAACCTCTTCGTGCTCGGCCCGGACGGCTTCCGGGAGCGGATCGACCTTCCGATCGACCAGGCGACGGTCGAGGAACAGCGCGCGGAATTTTACGTCAAGGCCGGCAAGCAGGTTTCCAGCGCCGTCCGCGTCGATGCCGGGCTGAATTATGAATATTCGGATCTTGCCGTGCGCGGCGACACGACTGCAGATCGTGTCCTGAAGTTCCTGAAACCGAGTCTCACGCTCGACTGGAAGGGCAAGAGCGGCTGGCACAGCCAGTTTTCGATCCGGCGCACCGTCGCGCAGCTCGATTTCTATGACTTCATTAGCTCGGCGCAGCTCAGCGACGACCGGGTCAATGGCGGCAACGCCGACCTGGAGCCACAACGCGCTTGGGAAATACGGGCGAGCGTCGATCGGCCTCTTTTCGACAGCGGACTCGTCAAGCTCGACCTCGGCTATGACCATATCAGCATGCTGCAAGACCGGATCCTAACCGAAGAAGGCTTCGACGCTCCCGGCAACATCGGCACTGGAAAGCGGCTATTCGCCCACCTCGCAATCGACGCTCCGCTCGACCGCTTCGGCCTCACCGGGGTCCGCGCGAAATTCGACGGTACGATTCAGAAAACCCGCGTTCACGACCCGATCAGCGACGAGATGCGCGACTTCTCATTCTATTATCCATCATGGGAATGGTATGTAGAAGTGCGCCGCGACATAGGCAGGTGGGCCTATGGCTTCGACGTCAGCGATCGCGACAAGTTCACCATTTTCCGGGCGAACGAAGAAGACATCAACTTCAACGGCGGACCGTTCGGCAATGCGTTCTTGGAGTTCCGCCCCACGGCAAAGACAACCTGGACGCTCAACGTGAACAACCTGTTTGGCACACATGGCATCCGCGACCGCCAGTTCACCTTCCCGAACCGCTCGTTCGAGGGGCCGAACCTGCGCGAATATCGCGAGCGCAACTCGCACCAGCAATTCCGCATCACCTACAAGCGCAGTTTCGGCGGCGGCACGCCAACGCCAGCCAGCTAGCGGGACGGCCGTTCTGCCGCTAAAGGCCGCGCATCCGACAACCAAAGGGAGCGCGGCCAGGTGGGTGAGCCGGTGATCAAGCCATTCGACTGGGAGGACCCCTTCGGGCTCAACGAACAGTTGAGCGACGAAGAACGGATGGTGCGCGACACCGCCGAGAATTACGCCCAAGCGGAGCTTCAGCCGCGGGTCACAAAGGCCTATCTCGAGGAAGATTTCGACCGCGAAATCATGCGCGAGATGGGCAAGCTTGGCCTGTTAGGCGCGACGATCTCGCCCGAATATGGCGGCGCCGGCCTCGGCTACGTCAGCTATGGCCTCATTGCCCGCGCGGTTGAGCGGGTCGACAGCGGCTACCGCTCCGCCTGCTCGGTCCAGAGCTCGCTCGTCATGCACCCGATCAATGCCTACGGATCGGAAGAGCAGAGGCGGAAGTATTTGCCCGGCCTGGCCAGCGGCGAGCTGGTCGGTTGCTTCGGGCTGACCGAACCGGACGCCGGCTCGGATCCCGGCGGGATGCGTACCCGGGCCGAGAAGATCGAGGGCGGCTATCGCCTCCGCGGCTCGAAGATGTGGATCACCAACTCGCCGATCGCCGACGTCTTCGTCGTTTGGGCGAAGTCCGAGGCGCATGGCGGCGCGATCCGTGGGTTCGTGCTGGAAAAGGGCATGAAGGGGCTGTCCGCGCCCAAGATCAAGGAGAAGCTCTCCTTGCGCGCCTCGATCACCGGCGAGATCGTCATGGATGGAGTCGAGATCGGCGAGGACGCCCTGTTCCCTGAGATTTCAGGACTGAAGGGCCCGTTCGGATGCCTCAATCGCGCGCGTTACGGCATCGGCTGGGGCGCAATGGGAGCGGCTGAAGCCTGTTACGCCGCTGCACGCCGCTACACGCTCGACCGCAAGCAATTCGATCGCCCGCTCGCCGCCAATCAGCTCGTCCAGCTGAAGCTGGCGAACATGATCACCGACATCACGCTCGGGCTTCAGGCGGCCCTTCGCGTCGGGCGGAGGATGGAAGATGGAGTGCTGATCCCTGAGACGATTAGCCTCATCAAGCGTAACAATGTCGGCAAAGCGCTCGACATCGCGCGGATCGCCCGCGACATGCACGGCGGCAACGGCATTTCCGCGGAGTTCCAGGTGATGCGCCACGCTGCAAACCTCGAGACGGTCAACACCTATGAAGGGACGCATGACGTGCATGCCCTCATCATGGGTCGGGCCATTACCGGCATTTCCGCTTTCTAGGATTGTTGCTGCCGATTATGGTCCTACCCTGTTGAGGGGGAGACAACCATGACCTTGGGCATCATTTTCGCCGTCGTTTTCGTCATCATCCTGTTCGCGGTGATGATCTACAATCGGCTGGTGCGCTTGCGCGCACTGGTGAAGGAAGCCTTCAGCGGGATCACCGTGCAGCTTCGCCGCCGCGCAGACCTCATCCCCAACCTGGTCGAGACTGTGAAAGGGTATGCGAGTCACGAAAAAGCCACCTTCGAGGCGATCACGGCGGCCCGCGGAGCCATGACGGGCGCGAGCGGGGTTGCCGCCACTGCCGCGGCTGATGCCCAGATGACCGGGCTGATCGGACGCCTGTTCGCGGTCGCCGAGGCCTATCCGGAACTGCGCGCGAGCGAGAACTTCCAGCAACTCCAGGGTGAACTGAGCACCATTGAAGGGGAGCTTCAGTCAGCGCGCCGCTACTACAATGCGACGGCGCGAGACCTGAATACGCGCATCCAGTCCTTCCCGGACATGTTCTTCGCGCGGCCGCTCGGCTTCACCGAAGAGGAATATTACAAGGACGAGGATCCGGCGATCCAGTCGGCCCCGAAAATCGACTTCAAGGCCTGATCGCGATGCGCCGGCTGCTCGCAGCCTTTGCCCTGCTGCTGGCGCTGGCCGCTCCGGCGGCCGCCGAGGAGCGCATCCTGTCGTTCGACAGCACAGTCGCGATCCAGCCCGACGCTTCGCTGGACGTCACGGAAACGATTCGGGTCAACGCCGAGAACGTCCAGATCAATCGCGGCATCTACCGCGATTTCCCGACCCGCTACAAAGGCCGCCACGGCGAGCGCATCAGGGTCGGCTTCGAGCTCTTGGAGACGACTCGCGACGGCCAGCCGGAGCCGAACAAGGTCGAAGGTCGCGGCAATGGCGTCCGGATCTACCTGGGCGACCCTGACCAATATGTACCGGTCGGCGAGCATGTTTACACCATACGCTATCGGGCGACGCGGATGCTCGGCCGGTTCGACGCGTTCGACGAAATTTACTGGAACGTCACCGGAAACGGCTGGGTCTTCCCTATCGACCGCGCGACCGCGACCATCACCCTACCGTCGCCCGCCTCATTCTTCCAGCCAAGCGCCTATACCGGGCCGCAAGGCAGCGACACGGGCCGGGGCCGGGTGATCGACCAGAGGCCCGGATCGATCAGCTTCGCGACGACTGCACCATTGGGATCTTATGAGGGCTTCACGGTCGCGGCTGCCTTTCCGAAGGATGTCGTACCGCTTCCCCCCTCCTCAACGCGACTCGGCTGGCTGCTAAGCGACGTTGCTCCGCCCGCATTCGCCGGCGCCGGTCTTATGGTCGTACTGGGCTTCCTGATGACGGCCTACCGCCGCGCCGGACGGGACCCGCCCGAAGGGACTGTAGTTCCAATCTTCTCTCCGCCAGACGACCTCTCCCCCGCCGCGATGCGTTACGTCACCGAACAAAGCTTCGATGATCGCGCCTTTGCCGCAGCCATCATCGATTCCGCGGTCAAAGGCCATGTCCGTTTGGAAGAAGAATCCGGACTGCTTGGCTTCGGGAAGAAGCGGTACCTTGTTGGGACGGAGACGACGGGAGCCAAGCCGCTCGATGCAGCGGAAGGAAGCGCCATCGCCGCCCTCGTCTCCCCGGGGGAACGGCTGGAGATGGATAACGAACATCACGCGACCTTCTCCGCCGCGAAGAAGCTCCTGTCCGACTCCTTCGACAAGCGTTTTGCCGGCTCCGCCTTCAATCGAAACACCGGTTGGGCAGCGGCCGCCGTCGGCGTCTGGGCGCTTGCCATGCTGCTGACCGTCGCTGCAGTGGCCTATGGCGAGGGCATGGCTTCGGCAAGCTGGGCGTTCCTGCCGGGCGCGTTGCTGCTGCTCGCTTTCCTGGCATGGAAGCTGGTGCGGAAGGACGGAACCGCCGGGTGTCTCGGCAAGGCTGTGGCCGCGCTATTCACGCTCGCGGCCGTGATGACCGGCTTTCCGCTCTTTCCGCTGGCGCTGTCCTCGGGCAACTGGATCCCGATCGTCATTGCGGCCGTCGGCCTGCCGCTGGCGCTGAGCAGCTTCTTCTGGATCAGTGCGCCGACCAAAGCCGGGCGCGGGATGCTCGATCGCATTGCCGGCTTCAAACAGTATCTTTCCATAACCGAGCGCGAGCGTCTCGACCGGATGCAGGCGCCGGACGACACGCTACAGCTGTTCGAGAAGTATCTCCCCTACGCCATCGCACTCGATGTCGAGAACCGGTGGGCGGACCGTTTCGCATCGCAACTCGCGGCGGCGTCGGCTGCGGCGCAGGCAAGCGGTTCGACATTCGGATGGTATTCGGGGACATCGGATCCATGGAACGACCCGGGCGGGTTCGTCGATTCCGTCGGATCTTCCCTGTCCAACAGCATCTCGTCGGCATCCACCGCTCCCGGTTCTTCCAGCGGCTCCGGTGGCGGCGGTTCGTCGGGCGGCGGCGGCGGCGGCGGCGGCGGTGGCGGGTGGTGAACGCTAAAGCGTGCGCTTCAAGACGAACGTCGGCTCACCATTGTAAATCGTCTCGTTATGGTGAATGAAACCGAGGCGCTCCGCCAGCTTAAGCGAGGGCGTGTTTTCAGGGGCGATGATCGCCCAGACCGGCACCGGCTCGACGTGGGCATCGAACCAGTCGAGCGCCGCGCGGCACGCTTCGCCCGCCATGCCCTGCCCATGAACTTCGGTCGAGAAAATCCAGCCCATCTCGGGTTCCTCGCCGAAAACGGGCTCGAGCGCGCGCCAGGCATTGAACAGACCGACGTTGCCAATGAGACGGCCATCGGCCTTTCGCTCGACTGCCCAGCTTCCGATGCCGAGGAGCGGCCAACTTCCGACGCCAGCCGCCATCCGCCGCCAAAGCTCTTCCTCGCCGATCGGAGTCGGTCCGAAGTGACGGTGCACGTCTGGCTGATGCATGATTGCCTGCCAGGGGCGAAAGTCGTCCTTGCGCCAGGCCCGCAAAAGCAATCGCCCGGTCTCCAGTGTCGGAGCCGAGCGAAGCTTCTCTGCCACGGAGGGCAGGTCTACTTTTTCGAGAGCGAGAGGCCGCCAAAGCGCTTGTTGAAGCGCGCGACCTGGCCGCCTTCCTGAAGCAGGCGGGTATTGCCGCCGGTCCAGGCCGGGTGGGTCTTGGGATCGATGTCGAGGTGCAGCGTGTCGCCTTCCTTGCCCCAGGTGGAGCGGGTCTGGAAGGTCGTGCCGTCGGTCATTTCGACGTTGATCATGTGATAATCGGGGTGAGTCCCGGACTTCATGGCATTTTCCTTGGATAGCGGCTGGTTCCGACCAGCCCAGTAAGGTGTCGCGCGCCCCTAGCGGAAGGGCATTCGCTTGACAAGGTTTGGGGTCCCCTCCTAGCCGATACGCGAGCCTTGGGTGCAAGGAAGCCGGTGAAACTCCGGCGCTGTGCCCGCAACTGTCAGTCGTCCTCATGGCGACGAGCCAGATACTTCCCCAAGGCTGTCGTCCGTTTCTGTTGCCGGAGTCAGCAATGGGGCGTGGGGCAGTCCGGCAATTTCGCGCGGTCCCTTTCGTGACGACAGTCATGAGAGGAAAGCATATGGACATTCCGCCCGTCGGGCCCTTGCAGAGCGATAGCATCGTTATCACCGCTTCAAGGACCGAGCAGGAACAGGCCGAAAGCGCTGCGAGCAGCATCGTCATCGACGCCGAGACCATCACGAGGATCGGTGAGCCGATGACACTCGACTTCCTGCGTTTGACGCCAACTGCCGCCGTTTCGGTCAGTGGCACGCCCGGCTCACAGGCGCAGGTTCGTATCCGGGGTGCCGAGGCCAATCATACCTTGTTATTCGTCGACGGCATCCGCGCGAACGATCCCGCGGCAGCGAACGAGCCGCGCTTCGAACTGCTGAACGCTGACCTTGCATCCCGGATCGAGGTCGTGCGCGGTCCGCAATCGGCATTGTGGGGTTCAGAGGCCATCGGCGGGGTCGTCGCCGTCGACGGAATTACGGCAACTGGCTCGTCAGCGCATGGCGAAATTGGCTCCTACGGCTTCTACAGGGCGTCCGCGACTGCCGGATTGGCGACAGGCCGACTTGGGTTGGCGTTGGGCGCCGGGATCCAGGGCTCAGACGGAATTGACGCTTTTGGCACGTCGGGCGGGGACAGGGACGGTTATTCCAATATAGCATTACGAGGCCGGGCTGCGGTCGCGCTTGGGGACACTAGCGAAGCGGGGATCAATGGCTTTGCCATACGCTCGGAGAGCCAGTTCGACGGGTTCAGCCCGCTGACGTTCTCACGTGCCGATACGCGCGACGAGACAAGGAACCGGCTCTCTGCGGGACGAGTCTGGATCTCGCATAAGGGCGACCGATGGGACGCGCGACTCGCAGCTTCGCTATTGGGGTCGAGCAATCGCAATTCCCTGGACGACAACTTTCTCAACAGGACCGACGCCAGGCGCTGGGCGACGAGCGGCCAAGTGTCACGGGTGTTCGAAACGAGAGGCGTCGGGCATCGCCTCACCGGCGCGATCGAGGGGGAATGGGAGCATTATCGCGCCGAGGATGAGGCGTTCGGCGGATTCACCGATCAGAAGCGCTCCCGCAACCATCTTTCCGCAACAATGGAGTGGCAGGCGAAACTGGGCGAATGGCTGGTGACGGACGTTGCCGTTCGCCATGACGCGTTCAACCGCTTCAAGGATACAACGACGGCGCGCCTTTCCGCGCTGGCCACTTTCGGGCCCGGTATTTCGATCACCGCTTCCTGGGGCGAAGGGATCGCGCAACCGAGCTTCAACGACCTCTACGGCTTCTTCCCCGGGGGTTCACAGGCAATCCCGACCTCAAGCCCGAACGATCGCGAGGCTATGAGTTGAGCGGCCGCTATAACGACTCGCGCGTCAGGGCATCGGTCACCTATTTCCGCCAACGTCTGAAAGACGAAATCGTCGACAATGCGACCTTCACCAGCACTCTGAACGCGGACGGCACGAGCAAACGCCAGGGCATTGAGGCCGAGCTTCATTGGTCACCGGGTAAGTGGCTCGACCTGTCCGCGGGCATGTCCTGGCTCGACTCGACCCAGCAGGTTCATAACTCCCCTGATGAACAAGAGATAAGGCGCCCTAAACATAGCGGTTTTCTTTCCGCGAATGGCGTTCGTGGTCGCCTGACCTATGGCCTGTCTGTTGCCTACACCGGAGAGAATCGCGACCGCCGCGACAGCTTCCCGTTCGAACTGGTTGATCTCGATGCCTTCTGGCTTGGCAGTGCAAGGCTCGGTTGGCGCGTTTCAAGAAAGACTGAACTGTTCGCGCGCTTCAGCAACGTTTTCGATGCCGACTATGAGGACGTCGTCGGCTATCGCACTCTAAGGAGAGGCGCATATGCCGGCCTTCGCGTTGCTGGCGGCCGCTAGTACGGTGCGCATCGCTTCGCTCAACCTGTGCGCGGATGAATATGCGCTTCTGCTCGCTCGACCGGGCGAATTGGTCAGCGTTTCGCGTCTGTCGCACGATCCGCAGGAATCGCCTCTGTTCCGAAAAGCGCGGGCGATACCGTCCAACCGCGGTGAATTGGAGCAGGCCATTACGCGCCGGCCGACAATCCTTTTGACAATGGGCCGGCTTGGCCGCTCCACAGACGAGTTGGCGCGGAAAATGGAGATCCGCACAATCGACTTACTGTCGCCGATGGATATAGCTGGCGTCGAGCGCAATCTTCGTCTCGTGGCGGCCGCACTTGGTGACCCAAAACGGGCAGCGCCATACCTGCGCAAGATCGCAAAGCTGAAACGGACCCGACCTCGAACGACGAGCGATGCTCTTTTTCTATCCGGTGGCGGCGTTTCGATCGGCAGTTGGTCCCCGGCCGCGCAGTGGATGGCGCTAGCTGGCTATCGGCACGCCAAGGCCTTTTCTGACAAGGTCACCTTTGAAGATCTGCTTGCGAATCCGCCGCCAATCATCCTCCGTTCAACCTATCGATCGGGCCAAATGTCGTCCGGCCAAACTTGGTTCGCACATCCGGTTGTCCGGCGCCTTCACTCGCGCATGCATGCCGTCGATGGCCGAGCATGGACGTGTGCCGGCCCCTTGATGATCGGTGAGGTCAATCGAATGCGAAGGTTACCGCATTGAGCCGGATCACGATCGCAATCGGACTTTTGCTTCTGGCGGCAGCGCATTTGCTTCTGCCCTGGGCGCCCGTCGAGGCAATTCGCCTTGCCCGCCCGGAATTGCTTGAGACCTTCTTGTTTGAGTTGCGCGCTCCGCGAACAATGCTTGCGCTAGGCTACGGTGCCACGCTGGGTCTGACTGGCGCGGCGCTGCAAGCCTTGTTCGCGAACCCGCTCGCATCGCCCGACCTCACGGGATCCACAGGCGGAGCTGCTCTTGGCGCGGTCATCGCCGCTTACTGGCTCGGCCTTTCATCGCCCCTGGCAATGGCATTTGCGGGCGCCGTTGGCGCGCTTTGCGCGCTTGCTCTTCTTGTCATTCTCGCAGGTCGCCGGGCGGAACCCGCGTCACTTCTGCTTGCAGGTCTCGCAATCGCGCTTGCTGCCGGTGCGGCCACAAGCCTGTCCTTGGCCCTGGCCCCTTCCCCCTTTGCCTTTTACGACGCGTTCGACTGGCTGATGGGCAGCTTCGCCGACCGCAGCTTGGCACAGGCTGCAGTGGCCCTGATTCCTGCGGGACTAGCCGGCGTGCTCATTGCCCGGCGGGCTAATGCCATCGATTTACTTGTTTTGGGGGAAGACGTGGTCGCAGCTGCCGGACTCCGCCCTCGGCGCCTCGCGCTCGAAATCATCGTTCTTTCATCGATCGCAGTCGGGGCATGCGTGGCGGTTTGCGGCGCGATTGGCTTTGTCGGACTCATCGCCCCTGTCATCGCTCGGCGCATATCGGCCGGGCACCCCGGCCGCGCGATGATTCCCGCAGCCGCCATAGGCGCCTCGTTGGTCGTCGCCGCGGACCTGGTTTCGCGAATGGTCGAGGTCAACCGGTCTATCCCCGTGGGCGTTCTCACAACGATTGCCGGCACTCCGATATTCATCGCCATCCTGCTGTCGATGCGGCGGAGGCTGACGTCATGACTTCACTGGCATCAGCCCATGAGATTTCCATCCCGGGCCGAATTGGGCCGCTCAGCCTCTCGATTCAGGCGGCGGAATTGATTGCCGTCGTGGGGCCGAACGGTGGCGGGAAAACCAGTCTTTTGAGGGCTCTCGCTCAGGTCGAGGAGGCGAGCGGCGAAGTTGAGATAGGCGGAGAGGTCATTGCCGCGGTCGCACCCAATCGCCGGACGCGCCTGATCGGCTTGCTGCCGGCATCGCGCGACACGGCCTGGCCGGTTCGCGTACGTGACCTCCTGACACTTGGCCTTAGCAGCCACGACTCGAAGGCGATTGAAGATGAATTCGAAGCGTTTGAGCTGGCACCTTTGGCGGGACGCACTGTCGACCGGTTATCCACTGGCGAGCGATCGCGGGTTCTGCTTGCCAGAATGTTCGCCGCAGACCCAGCGCTGATGCTCCTCGATGAACCGCTTGCGAATCTCGACCCTTACTGGGTTCGCAGGCTTCTGGACCGTCTCCAAGAACGGAAAAGAGACGCGAGCGCTGCGACGCTCGCAACGCTGCACGACCTTGCACAATTACATCATTTCGACCGCGTCATAGGGGTCGAAAACGGGTCGATTGCGTTCGACGGCCCGCCGGACTGCTTTTTGACGAGCGTGAGTTTCGAAAATATCTTTCGGATCTCTGCCGCTGAGCTCGGCCTGCAGCTGAGCTAGGCCGGCGGATCCGCGATCATCGCCGTGAACTGCGCCTCGGCGGCAAGCTTGCCATCGACCGACGCCCTTCCGGCAAACTTGCAGACGCTCGCCCTCTTCTGCACGAACTCGACGTCGAGTGTCAGGAGGCATCCCGGTTCCACCGGAGTGCGGAACTTGGCGCCCTCAATTGCCATGAAATAGACGAGCTTGCCTGAGCCGGCGAGATCGAGACTTTCGACCGCCAGCACGCCCGCGGCCTGAGCAAGCGCCTCCACGATCAGGACACCGGGCATAATTGGGCGGCCAGGAAAGTGCCCCTGAAAGAATTGCTCGTTCATCGACACGGCCTTGATGGCGGTAATCGAGACATCGCGTTCGATGCGCTCGACGCGATCGACCAGCAGCATCGGGTATCTGTGAGGCAGCGCCGCCATCACCCGCCTGACGTCGAGCGGCCCGATGGCGGCGTTATCGGTTTCCACCGTTGAATTACCGACCTGAAGTGGAGCTTTGCTGCTGCTGCGGCAGAGGCGTGACACTCACTGACGGCAGCTGCTGATTCAGCGCGGCCAAAACATCGCCAGTTACGTCCGCGCGTGGATCGACCGCCATCAGCGAGCCTTTGGCCATTACGACCGAAGCCTGACGGCGAGCCCGCACCTGCTCGGCGATCTGCACAACGCGAGTCCCGATCTGCTGCTGGACATGCGCCTGAATGGATTCGATCTGACGCTCACGGTTGCCAAGTTCCGTACGAGCCTGGTTTTGCTTGGTCTGGAACGCTGTAATCTTTTGCTGGAGGGCGGCGTCGGGCTGGCGCCCGTTGAGCGCTTTTACCTGGGCCTCCAGGCCCTGCGCCTCGGTACGCAACTGGCCTTCGAGCGCCTGGGCACGCTGGCGTGCCGATGTGATCTGGCTCTGAATCTGGCTGGATGCGGACTTGCACGCGGTGCACTCCGCAAGAATACGGTCGGTATCGACTGTGAGCACTGTCGCGCTTTGCGCCTGAAGCGGCGCGGATGCGATAATGGCAGCACCCGCGAGCGTGAGTGTGGTGATGAGCTTACGCATCAGAATTGAGTTCCTACGTTGAAGGAAAAGATCTTGGTTTCATCGCCCTCTTGGGAAAGGAGGGCCTTGGCAAGGTCGATACGCAACGGACCGAACGGCGAGTTCCAGTTGACCCCGATACCTACAGAGAGGCGCGGCTTGGCGGAATTGCCAAGGAAGGATTCCTTGTACCCCGGAAGCTTCAGGTAATCGACGACCTGGTCGTCGGGATCGCCGGGCTCAGGGATATCTGCCGGACAATTCGTATTGGCGTCGCCAGGCCGAATGAACACGACGTCGAGTCCTGCCCGGTTCGGCGTGCAGATGGCAAGAACGTCATCGAGGTTGGGCTTGGTAATGTCGAATACCGAACCGACATCGATAAACGCCGACGGTCTTAGTCCCAAACTGCGGATATTGGCGCTGACCGGAATCTCGAGTTCGAGCCGACCGAGATAATAAGCGCGACCGCCGATCGGATCGTTGCCCGTCTCGTCGTCAAGCAGGACCCCGGCGAGATCATACGGCTGGCGAACAATGCGCGGACCGATTCCGCGAATGTCGAAACCACGCATCTGGGCGCCGAAGAAGCGATCGGTCAGGCGGACCGCGTCACTGCCCTCGCTAGGCTCATCCTGAAGCGGATGGATGTAGCCGCCCTCCATGTGAGCGGAAAGAATGAAGTCCTTCGGCAGGCGCCAATATTTGGTTGCCTGGCCGCGCGTCCGAATAAACTTCGTGTCCCCTCCAAGACCCGCGAAATCCTGGCTGAGGATCATGCGTTGACCACGGGTCGCGCGAATTCCGTTTCGATTGTCGAAAATGACCGAGTAGCCTATCATCGACGTCAAGAACGTGCCGATCTCGTCGCAAAGGTAGCGGCCGGCCTTGATAGGATCGCACCGAAGATCCTCGCCTTCGCCCGGGTCGAAGTCGCTGTAGTAACGGTCTTCGTCAAGGGTGAGCTCGTCGTTGACGAGAGAGTAACGGCCGCCAATGCTCAAGAACTCGGTTAGCGGGAAGCCGATGCGCAAGGCGCCGCCCGTGCTTACCTGCGAGTACGTTGTCTTCCGATCGCCGTCGACCGTGCTGTAGCTATTGTAGTCACGGCGAAACAGGTCCGCTCCAAGGAGAACGTTTTTGTCGAATAGCTGGGGCTCGGTGAAACCCAGATTGACCGACCGGGTGTAGCGCGACCAGTTCACCCCGGCATTCAGCTCCTGGCCCTTCCCCATGAAGTTCCGCTGAGCGACGTTGGCGGCAATGATGAAACGCTCGAGGCTCGAATAGCCGGCTGAGAGCTGCAGTTCGCCGGTCGATTTTTCCTCAACATCGACGCTCAACACCACGCGGTCCGGCGCGGAACCCTGGGTTTGCTTGATCTCCAGGTCTTCCTGGAAAAAGCCCAGGCTTTGCAACCGATCTTGCGAACGCTTGATTCGCACGGCGTTGAAGGCGTCGCCCTCATTGATCCGGAACTCGCGGCGGATGACCTTGTCGCGGGTCACCGTGTTTCCGTTGATGTCGATCCGCTCGACATAGACGCGCGGGCTGTCGTTGATCGTCAGCCGGATGTTCATCACGCGGTTCTCGGCGTCGCGGTCGTAGGCGGGCGTGACCTCGGCAAAAGCATAACCTTGGGCGCCGGCGATCTCGTTGAGCCCGGTGACAACGTCCTCGACCTGCTTGGCATTGAACCAGTCGCCGGTCTTCATCGGAAGCACCGGCTTCAGGGTCTCCGCGCTAAGGTCGCGGACTTCGCTTTCCAGCTCGACGGTGCCAAACTTGTAACGCGGCCCTTCCTCGATCACGTATGTGATGACGAAGTCGCGCCGATCGGGGGTCAGCTCGGCCAGCGCCGAGACGACGCGGAAGTCCGCATAACCTTCGGTCAGATAGAAGGCCCGCAGCTTCTGCTGGTCGGCCGCCAGGCGGTCAGGGTCGTAGCTGTCGTTCTGACGCAGAATTCCCAGGATTCCGCCGGCCTCCCGCGTGTACATTTCCTTGCGCAGGCGGCCGTCGTCGTACTGCTCGTTGCCAATGATGTTGATTGCCCGGACTTTCGACACCGGTCCTTCGTTGATCTCGAAGACGAGATCGACGCGGTTCTGCTCCAACTCCACGACCTTCGGCTCGACCGTTGCAGCGAAGCGGCCGCTGCGCTTGTAGAGCTCGATGATCCGGTCCACGTCACCGCGAACCTTGGAACGCGTGAAAATCTGCCGCGGCGCCAATCGTATTTCCGGCTGGATCTTGTCATCCTTGATGCGCCGATTGCCCTCCAGAAGAATCCGGTTGATGACGGGATTCTCGCGGACCGTGATCGTTAGCTGGCCGGTTTCCGCGCCAGAAATCACGACGTCCGCGAACAGCTCGGTCGCGTACAGCTCCTTAAGGGCGGCATCGAGGGACTCTGTCGTGTAGGTCTGGCCTGGCTGAAGACCCGAGTAGGCGATAACCGTGGCAGGCTCGAGCCTCTGGGCGCCTCGAACGGAGATCGAGCGGATCGAACCGGACTCCGGCGCCGCCGGTGTTACCGGGGCCGGAGCGGCCTGGGCAGCTGCGGGATCCTGCGGCGCGTTCGTCGCATCCTGGGCCTCGGCCACGGCGGGCACTCCACCCAGCATCGTACCGACCAGCAACAAGGTGCACGCGCGCCTGCGAACCGCATTACTTCCTGAATTCACGCATCCCGCCCTTCAAATGATTTAGCCGAGGTTCCCGTTGGAACCGGCCAGAAAAAGCCCTGCCAGCCCTGCCCCATCGGCCTCAACCAATCAAGCGCCCAACGCTCTCCCACAGCCCGAATGCGCCAAGATCGTTGAATGTCGCGACGATCATCAGGGTGAGCAGGAAGGCCAGGCCGCCACGGAATGCCCACTCTGTCGCTCGCGGACTGATCGGCTTCCGCCGAACGGCTTCGAGCGCAGTGAGAACAAGATGGCCGCCATCGAGAACGGGAACTGGCAAGAGATTGATGAACCCGAGATTTATGGAGAAGAAGGCGATGAGCTGAACGAAGTCGAGGAGCCCAAGCGAAGCCTGCTGGCCGGCAATCTGAGCCATCCGAAGCGGCCCGCCAAGTTCTTCGAGTGGGCGGGCTCCAGTAATGATTTGACCAAGGCCATCAAAAATTGCCCCGACCATGATGCCCACATGCTCCGCCGCCAGTGGAAGCAGAACGTACGCGGGCACCCGCTGATATTCCGGCGTTCCACCATAAATTCCCAGCCGCCCGATCCGGAATTCCTGGCCGAACCGATCGCGGCTCATGTCCTGGGCCAGTTTTGCGGATACCGAGATTTCTCGGCCATCCCGGACGAAAGCGATAGGCACGACCTCGCCGGGACGCATGCTGACGACGCGGGTTACATCCTCGAACCTCGGCGTGTCGCGTCCCGCAACCGAAACGAGTCGATCGCCGGGACGAATGCCCGCCGCCTGGGCAGCGCTCCCTTCGACGACGGCGCTCACTGTGCTCGACGTCCGTGGAACCCCGAACGCCGCGAAGAAGGCAGCGAATATAAGGATCGCAAGGACAAAATTGGCCATTGGCCCCGCGAGGATAATCAGGAACCGTTGCCAAGGCGGCCTGCCGTCATAGGGCAGGCCCTTCGCGCGCGAGTTCCGATCGCGCTCGTGAGTGAGCGACGTGGGGTCGCTGTCACCTACGAATTTCACATATCCGCCAAGCGGCAGCCAGCCGATCCGCCAACGTGTCCCGCGCTTGTCGGTCCAACCGCCGATTTCTCGGCCGAAACCGATCGAAAATTGCTCCGCCCGACGCCGAAAAGGCGCGCCACCCAATAATGGCCGAGCTCATGGACGATTACTAATGGGCCGATCGCCGCGAGGAACGCGATGACGATAAGCCACAAAGGCGGTTGCGAGAGAATCATGCGGCCGCGCCTTCCAAATTCGTTTGGGCCTGGCGCCGGGCCACGGCATCGATAGCTATGACATCTTCGATCGATGCCGGGGAGGTATTCGGCCGGCTGGCAAGGGCTTCTTCTGCCATCTTCGCGATTTCACCGAATGAGATCCTGCCCGCCAAGAATGCGGCGACCGCGACCTCGTTCGCTGCATTGAGCACGATCGCCGCGTTTCCTCCGGCCTCAAGCGCCTCTCGCGCGAGCCGGAGCGCTGGAAAACGCGCCTCGTCGGGTTCCTCAAAGGTCAGCTGGCCAAAACGGATCAGGTCTAGCCGTTCCGCTCCGCTTTCAACCCTGGCCGGGTAAGCGAGCGTGTGCGCGATCGGTATGCGCATGTCGGGCGATCCCATCTGCGCGAGAATGGAGCCGTCGATGAACTCCACCATCGAATGAATAACGGACTGCGGATGGACCATGACGTCGATCCTGTCCGATGGCAGCCCGAACAAGTGATGAGCTTCGATCAGTTCGAGACCCTTGTTCATCATCGTCGCGCTGTCGATGCTGATCTTGGCGCCCATCGACCAGTTGGGGTGCGCCACGGCCTGCTTCGGCGTGGCATCGGCCATGGCAACCGCGGACCAGGTTCGGAACGGTCCGCCGCTTGCGGTGAGCACTAGTCTTCTGACAGTTTCACAATTCCGAGTTCCAAGACATTGAAAGATAGCGTTATGTTCGCTGTCCACTGGAAGGATGATACCGCCCGACCGGCTTGCTGCATCCGTCATCAGGGCACCGGCGGTAACAAGAGCCTCTTTATTGGCCAGGGCAACGGTCTTTCCTGCCGAAACCGCGGCCATCACCGGCTCGAGGCCCGCGCAACCAACGATCGCAGCCATTACCCAATCAGCCTCGCCGGCGGCCGCTTCCCGAAGGCCTTCAGGGCCGCTCGCGACGCGACAATCGCTGCCCGCCAACCGCTCCTTCAATTCCGCATATCGCGTGTCGTCGGCGACAACCGCGAGCGAGGCGCGTGTTCGAACAGCCGCGTCGGCCAAGGCGTTGACGTTGTTCGCGGCGGTAAGCGCGGCGACTCGATAAAGGTCGGGATGCCGCTCCACGATGTCCAGGGTCGAAGTCCCAACCGAACCTGTTGCGCCGAGGATCGAGACGGTCTTCACGCATAGCCTCCAAGGACCAAGGCGGCAGTAATGACCGCGACCGGCACAAGACCGTCGAGGCGGTCAAGCGCTCCACCGTGGCCGGGAAGCCAAGTGCCGCTATCCTTGACCCCTGCTTTGCGCTTCATCCAGCTTTCGAACAAGTCACCGACCTGCGCTGCGACGGCGAGCAATGGCGCGACCCAGATGAGCAAAGCCGGGAGATGCGCGAACTGCGACCAGGCAAATCCGGCAAGGCCAGCGCTGACGATCCCGCCGAACAGTCCGGCGATCGTCTTGTTGGGACTGATCGATGGCGCGAGCTTCGGTCCGCCGATCGCACGGCCAGCGAAATATGCGCCGATGTCAGTCGACCATGTGACGATGAAAACCCAGATCAAAAGCTCGAAGCCCTGGTCCGCGCGGTCCCGGATCCATAGCAACGCCAAAGCGGGAAGGAGCGCGTAGAAGAATCCTGCCGCCGACCAGGCGAAGCCCCAGCCCGACGTGATCTTTCGCCATTCGGCGAACATCAGGACCGCCGCGGATGCTGCGAGCACGGCGAAGACATATCCGCCGAGAAACGCCGCCGCGAGCGCGATGAGAATGAGCGTGATGCCGCTCAACGACCGCAGTGCGAGATCGCTCATCGTCCTCCGAAACGCCGTTGGCGCCGCGCGAATTCGGCAAGAGCCTGACGAAAGTCGGAGCCGTCGAAATCCGGCCATAATGTTTCGACGAAGAGCAACTCGGAATATGCCGCCTGCCACAGCAGGAAGTTGCTTAGCCGCACTTCGCCGGAGGTGCGGATCAGCAGGTCGAGCGGTGGAAGACCTGCCGTATGCATCTCCTCGTCGATGAGTCTTTCGTCGATCTGCTCGGCGCGCAACTCGCCCTTCGCGGCTTTCTCCGCCAAGCGGCGTGCGACCTCGACCAGTTCAGCGCGCGACCCGTAATTGAGAGCGACGACGAGAGTCAGATTGTCATTATCCTTCGTGCGTTCGACAGCCGTTTCGAGCTTGGTGGCAAGATTGGGTCCAAAAGCAGCCGGGTCGCCGATCAGGCGGAGTTTGACGCCCTCGCTCGCGATCGTGTCGAGCTCGCGCTCCACATAGTATAGGAGCAGTCCCTTGAGGTCGCTGACCTCCTCTTCAGACCGTCGCCAGTTCTCCGAGGAGAAGGCGTAGAGGGTCAAAACCTCCACGCCCTCCTCGACCGCGGCTCGCAAGGTGCGCCGAACCGCCTCGGCACCGGCACGATGGCCAGCCGAGCGCGGAAGCCCGCGTTTCGAGGCCCAGCGCCCGTTACCGTCCATAATTATGGCAACATGGCGTGCCACGGCGGATCCGGCGCCGTTATCCGGTGCCGTTTCAGTCCCCGCGAAACGGCGGAGCGAACTGTCACTTGCCGAGGATTTCCTGTTCCTTGGCATGGGCCACGGCGTCGATTTCCTTGATCGTATCGTCCGTCAGCTTTTGCACTTCCTGATCAAGGCGGCGATGCTCGTCTTCACTGATCTCGTGCTTCTTCTCGTCGGTCTTAAGATGATCCATGCCGTCCCGGCGGACATTGCGGACGGCAATTCGCGCCTTTTCGGCATATTGACCACAAAGCTTGGCGAGTTCCTTGCGTCGTTCCTCCGTGAGATCGGGGATCGGCAGGCGGATGAGCTGGCCGTCAGTAACCGGGTTGAGGCCCAGGCCGGCCGAGCGAATGGCCTTTTCGACCGGCTGCACGTTCGAGCGGTCCCATACCTGGACTGAGAGCATGCGCGGTTCCGGCACCGAGACGGTCGCGAGCTGGTTCAAGGGCATGTTCGCGCCATAGACCTCGACCTGGATCGGATCGAGCAAGGCGGTCGAAGCGCGCCCAGTACGGAGGCCGCCAAGGTCATGCTTCAACGATTCGACAGCGCCGTGCATGCGTCGCTGAATGTCGGCCTTGTCGTAGGTGGGCATCGTCTTACTCCTCGTTCTGGACGATTGTCGCCGTTCCCTCACCGGCCAGGACCCGGGCGAGGTTGCCCGATTGGCGGATATTGAACACGACGATCGGAATATCATTGTCTCGGCACAGGGCCACTGCGGATGCGTCCATGACCCGAAGGTCGTCGCCAAGCACGCGGTCAAAGCCGATGGTTTCGTAGCGTTTCGCGCCGACTGTCGTCTTGGGATCGCTGTCGTAAACGCCGTCTACGCTGGTACCCTTGAACAAGGCGTCGCATTTCATCTCAGCAGCGCGAAGCGCGGCACCGGTATCGGTGGTGAAGTACGGACTTCCGACACCGGCAGCGAAAATCACGACTCGCCCCTTGGCAAGGTGCCGTTCGGCGCGGCGACGGATGACCGGCTCACAGACCTGGTCCATCTTGATTGCGGACTGGACGCGCGTTTCGACGCCGATCTGCTCGAGCGCGTTCTGCATAGCCAGCGCGTTCATGACCGTGGCAAGCATGCCCATATAGTCGGCCTGAGCACGATCCATTCCCTTCGCGGCGCCGGCCATCCCGCGGAAGATGTTGCCGCCACCGATGACCAGGCAAAGCTCGAGCCCCTGTTCCTTGGCCGATTTCACTTCCGCGGCGAGGTCGGCGACGGTCTGCGGATCGATCCCGAACGGGTTCGAACCCATCAGCGCTTCTCCCGAAAGCTTCAAAAGGATGCGCTTGAAGCTTTGGCGGGTCATCGTTCCTCCACGTGCCATAGTGGCGAAGGCCTTTACGGTGCGCGTGAGGCCATGCCAACCGCCTTGATTGCCTGACTTGAGTGAACGGCGAATTCGCCTCACCATCTTTGGGCAACAGGGGGCGGCAAGATGGCCCGATTTCTGCAGCGATCGGACCTTCCTTATGACTGCAAGGCCGAGGCTGCGAAGATAAGCTGACATGAAAAGGGCGGAGTCGAAGCTCCGCCCTTCCCTTTTTCGGTAATCGGGCGGTCTTCAGGCGACCGGCTCGTCCTTCTTGACGCCGGCAGCCGCAGCGACCTCGGCGGCGAAGTCGTCCTGCTTCTTCTCAATGCCTTCGCCCAGCTGGAAGCGGACGAAGTTCTTGAGCGCGATCGATCCGCCGGAGTCCTTCGCGGCACCGGCGACGACGTCCGCGACCGGGGTCTTGTTGTCCATCACGAACAGCTGGCTGAGCAGCGCATTTTCCTTGCGGAACTTGGCCATCGAGCCTTCGACCATCTTCTCGACGATGTTGGCCGGCTTGCCGCTCTCGTTCGCCTTCTCGATGGCGATCGCGCGCTCGCGCTCGATCAGCGCCGGGTCAAGGTCGTCGCCGTTCAGCGCCAGCGGGTTGGCCGCGGCGATGTGCATGGCCAGCTGCTTGCCGAGAGCGGTCAGCGTGTCGGCCGGCGCCGAACCTTCGAGCGCGACCAATACGCCGATCTTGCCCATGTTGGAGGCTGCGGCATTGTGGACGTAGCTGACGACAGCGCCTTCAGACACTTCGAGCAGCGCGGTACGGCGGAGCGACTGGTTTTCGCCGATGGTGGCAATGTTGTCGGTCAGTTTTTCTTCGACGGTTCCGCCGCCCGGATAGGACGCGGCCTTCAACGCCTCTATGTCGCCATTGGCGCCGAGCGCCAGCTTGCTGACCTCGCGGACGAACTCCTGGAACTGCTCGTTCTTGGCGACGAAGTCGGTCTCCGAATTGACTTCGACGACTGCGCCCTTGGTGCCTTCGACGGCAACGCCGACGAGACCCTCGGCAGCCGTGCGGCCCGCCTTCTTGGCGGCGGCGGCGAGGCCCTTGGTGCGCAGCCAGTCGATGGCGGCTTCCATGTCGCCGTTGGTTTCACCCAACGCCTTCTTGCAGTCCATCATGCCGGCGCCAGTGCGCTCGCGCAGTTCCTTCACCGAAGCAGCGGTGATCTCAGCCATGGTGTGGCTCCTTGTTCTTGAAAGTTACGCTTCGACGGCGGCTTCGGCCGGCGGTTCGGCCATCGCGCCGATATCCTCGCCCTTCGACTGGCGCTCGCCGGTCTTCCCTGCCTGGCAGGCATTGGCGATCGCTTCGCAGTAGAGGCGAATAGCACGGCTGGCGTCGTCGTTGCCCGGAACCGGGAATGCAATGCCCTGCGGGTTCGAATTCGAGTCGAGGATCGCGACGACCGGGATGCCAAGCACGTTGGCTTCCTTGATCGCCAGCTCTTCCTTGTTCGAATCGACGACGAACATGACGTCCGGAAGGCCGCCCATGTCGCGGATTCCGCCGAGGCTCTTCTCAAGCTTGTCGCGCTCGCGGGTGAGCTGGAGCACTTCCTTCTTGGTGAGACCAGCGGTGTCACCGCTGAGCTGCTCCTCAAGGCTCTTGAAGCGCTTGATCGAGTTGGAAATGGTCTTCCAGTTGGTCAGCATGCCACCGAGCCAGCGATGGTTGACGAAGTGCTGGCCCGAGGCGCGAGCAGTCTCGGCGATCGGATCCTGCGCCTGGCGCTTGGTACCGACGAACAGCACCTTGCCGCCGCGCGAAACGGTCTGCTGGACGAAGTCGAGTGCGCGCGCGAAAAGCGGCACGGTCTGCGACAGGTCGATGATGTGAACGCCGTTGCGGTCGCCGAAGATGTACGGCTTCATGCGCGGGTTCCAACGGTGGGTCTGGTGGCCGAAATGCGCTCCGGCCTCGAGCAATTGCTGCATGGTGACGACATTAGCCGCCATGTCATTTCTCCTTCGCGGTTATACCTCGGCAGACCCAAGTCACCGGCCTTTCGACCGGCACCGCTATGTACGGGTTCGCCTGTGGAATGACGCGCCCCTAGCCAAGGCGTGCGCCAAAGGCAAGTCCATTTTGGCTCTTGACAGGACGAGAACAAAGCGAGAACATACAACGCATCAGGCTCAATAAGCGCCCGAAATGGAACGAAATGCTCCCTTTCTCGGTTTGGCGCTCAAGCAAGGAACGAAACATGACCATGGCCCTCGGAACCGTTTTCTTCCTGTCCATCGCGTGGCTGACCGTTGTCGCAATGGCTGCGACGTTGGAAGGAAAAGCCTCTCGGATCCGCGCCGCGCTTGCCGGCCGGCCGGTGGAAGCCATCCCGCCCCTGACGATCCGCCTGTCCTCCCGCTACCCGCAGCGCCGCGCGCAGCGGTCCGTCAGCCCGCCGCGGTTGCGCGCCGCTGCCTGACCCTTGCGTAGGCGGCGATGCTGAAAGGCAGCACGGCCAGGTAGACTGTGGAGATCGCGAGCAGCGTGATCCACGGTACCGTGAGCAAGGCGGCGCCGAACAATGCAACGCCCGCCAAGGCCATGAGCCGCCAGCTCTTGCGGATCCGGATGGACGTCCAGCTGAAGGTCGGGATGCTGGAAATCATCAGGACAGCGATGAACAAGGTCCACGGCATGACCAGCGCCCAACTGCGAAACAATTCGTCGCTGGTGATAAGCCACAAATAGATGGGCACGAAGGCCAGGCCCGCCCCGGCTGGGGCCGGAACGCCGGTGTTGAATCCAGCGGATTTGTGCGGCTGGTCCGCTGAGTCGATCCGGGCATTGAAGCGCGCCAGGCGAAGCGCGCACGCAACGGCGAGCGCAAGCGCCGCGACCCAGCCGAATTTCGGTGCGTCGTTGAGGGACCACAGGAAAAGTATCAGCGCCGGAGCGGTGCCGAAGGCGATGTTGTCGCTAAGTGAGTCAAGTTCGGCGCCGAACCGGCTCTGAGCGCGAAGCAAGCGCGCGATGCGGCCGTCCATACCGTCCAGCACCCCGGCGAGGATGATCGCCGCGAGCGCCTTATCGAACTCCCCGCCGATTGCGAACCGCACGCCGGTAAGGCCGAGGCAAAGCGCCATGGCCGTGACAGCGTTAGGGATGAAGGCGCGCAGCGGCAGGCCGCCTCCTTCGCCGGAAGGGACGCCCATTACTGGCTCGATCCGCTGCGATGGGGATCGACACCCAGCTCGCCAAGAACCGTTTCGCCAGCGATCGTGCGCTGGCCGAGGAGGACGAGGCTTCCTGTCCCCGAAGGCAGGAAGACATCGACCCGGCTGCCGAAGCGGATGAGGCCGATGCGCTCGCCTGCGCCCACGCGATCACCCTCAGACACGAAGGACATGATCCGGCGGGCAACGAGACCGGCTATCTGGGTGAAGGCAATCCGCGTCCCGTCGTCGCGTTCGACGAGGAAATGCTGGCGCTCATTGTCCTCGCTGGCCTTGTCGAGGTCGGCGTTGAGGAACTTGCCCGGAATGTAGGCGATGCGCCGGACCGTCCCCGCAATCGGCGATCGATTAATGTGGACGTCGAAAACGCTCATGAAAATCGAGACGCGGGTGTATTCGCCGGCCATTCCGTCGGCCGCAAGCTCGGCCGGTGCGGGCACGCGGGAAATCATCGTCACCAGGCCGTCGGCAGGCGCGACGATCAGCTTGGGATCGACGGGGGTCGTTCGCACCGGATCTCGAAAGAACGTTGCGACCCAGATGGTCAGGCCGACCATCAACCAGCCGATCATGTCCGGGAACGCCCAGAAAGCGACCAAAGTGAAAAAGGCGGAAATTAGGGTGAACTTGCGCCCCTCCGGATGGACCGAGGGGAATCGCCATTTGACCGCGGTCAGCTGGCTGTCGGGCTTTTCGAGTGCAGGCATGGCGACTCCTTAGTAAGGCGCGGACGCCCCGGCAATGCGGGCGGTTGCCTTGTCGCCGCCTCGCGCCTAATCGCCCCACCCAATCCCACCCGCAGCGATGGAAAATAGGCGCATGGCGAAGATCAAGGTTAAGAACCCGGTCGTCGAGCTCGACGGCGACGAAATGACCCGCATCATCTGGCAATGGATCCGCGAGCGGCTGATCCAGCCTTATCTCGACATCGACCTTAAATATTACGACCTGAGCGTCCAGAAGCGCGACGAGACCGAGGACCGCATCACGGTCGAGGCCGCGGAAGCGATCAAGCAATATGGCGTCGGCGTAAAGTGCGCGACGATCACTCCGGACGAGGCGCGCGTCGAGGAGTTCGGCCTCAAGAAAATGTGGAAATCGCCGAACGGCACGATCCGCAATATCCTGGGCGGTGTCGTCTTCCGCGAGCCGATCGTCATCGCCAACGTCCCGCGGCTGATCCCGGGCTGGACCGACCCGATCGTCGTTGGCCGTCACGCCTTTGGCGACCAGTATAAGGCGACCGATTTCAAGGTCCCGGGCAAGGGCAAGCTGACCATCAAGTGGGTCGGCGAGAACGGCGAGGAGATCGAGCATGAGGTGTTCGATTTTCCCTCCGCCGGCGTCGCGATGGGCATGTACAACCTCGACGATTCGATCCGCGAGTTCGCCCGGGCAAGCCTCAACTTCGGGCTCCAGCGTGGCTGGCCGGTCTATCTTTCGACCAAGAACACGATCCTGAAGGCCTATGACGGGCGTTTCAAGGACATCTTCCAGGAAACCTACGACGCCGAATTCAAGGCCGCGTTCGAGAAGGCAGGGATCGAGTATCAGCACCGACTGATCGACGATATGGTCGCGAGCGCGCTCAAGTGGAGCGGCAAGTTCGTCTGGGCCTGCAAGAATTACGACGGCGACGTCCAGTCGGACCAGGTCGCGCAAGGCTTCGGAAGCCTTGGCCTCATGACCAGCGTCCTGATGACTCCGGACGGCAAGACGATCGAGGCCGAAGCGGCCCACGGCACCGTCACCCGACACTTTCGCATGCACCAGCAGGGTAAGGCGACCTCAACCAACCCGATCGCGTCGATCTTCGCCTGGACCGGCGGCCTCAAATTCCGCGGCAAGTTCGACGAAACGCCCGACGTCGTTCGCTTTGCCGAGACGCTCGAACGGGTGTGCATCGAGACTGTCGAGAGCGGCAAGATGACCAAGGACCTCGCAATCCTCGTCGGGCCGGATCAGGCTTGGATGACCACCGAGCAATTCTTCGAGGCAATCGTCCAGAACCTCGAAACAGAAATGAGCAGCTGGTCCTAAGCTGTTGACAGATAAGCGTTCGGCGAGCGCACACGCTCTCGCCGGACGCCTAGGCCAATGATTCGGCCGGGGATCCGCCGGAGCAGCGGATAGCGATCAAGCAACCGCACCAGTCGCGGCACGCTTACCGGGCCTCCCCCAAAACGCGCCCAATGATCCTGTCCTGCGCCGTTTTCTGACCTGCCTGAATCACCCGCGTTGGAAATTCGCGGCGCTTCCGAACCCTGATCAGGATAGGGTCGGCATTTGCTCCAGCGGCTAGCGGTCCGGCGAGGATGTTGGCCGCCGCGACTGCATCCTGAATTGCGAGATTGATGCCAATCCCGCCGATCGGGCTCATCGCATGGGCAGCGTCGCCGATCGCCAACAGGCCCGGCCGCGACCAGCTCGTCAGCCGGTCGAGCGAGACGCTGAGCAGCTTGACGTCGTCGTCGCTGGCAAGACCGCCGGAAAAGTCCATCCCGGGGAAGGCCTTGCTGACTTCCTGGCGCAACCAGCAAAGTCCACGGGCACGGACGTTCAGTTCCTCGCCCTTTGGGATCAGAAACGCGGTCTGCCAGTAGGTGTCCCGGTCGATCAGCACGACCATACGTCCGGGCTCCACGGAACCGCGAAGCGCGTCACCGCCATCGTCGGTCTTAGGCAGCTCGAACCACAGGACGTCCATCGGCGCGCCAAGCGTTTCGACAGGCAGAATCCCGCTCGAGCGGACGAGGGACGAGCGTCCATCGGCGGCAATTACGAGTTTGCCGGCCCGCTCCTCTCCGCCCGAGGCAAAACGGACGCCGGCGATGCGCCCGCTCTCTTCTAGGAAACCGGCGACCGGCTCGCTCATTGCCAGCGCGAAGCCGGGATAGGCGACCGCTTCGTCGCGCAGGAAGTCGAGAAACTCCCACTGCGGCATCATGGCAATGAATGGCGCCGGGGTGTCGAGGTGCGACAGGTCGCCGATGGTCCAGTCACGGCCTGCGATCCGGATTCGTGCGGAGGTTATGCGATTGTGCTGCCGTCCCAAGAACCGTCTGAGAAGGCCCAGCTGGTCGAGGACCTCCATGGTCGAGGGGTGAACGGTGTCGCCTCGAAAATCGCGGAAGAAGTCCCCGTGCTTCTCAATCACTTTCACGGAGACGCCAGCGCGAGCGAACAGGAGCCCTGCCATCATTCCAGCCGGGCCGCCGCCAACGATCAAAACATCCGCCATCCGCCGATTAGCGTGACGTCAAGGCGTCAGGTCAAGTCTTGGTGAGAGCCGACGGCTTGTGAGCGGCGCGTTTGCCGGTGTCGCTTTCGACGAGATATTCGGGGTAGTCTTTCGATGCCGCAGCCTTGTGATACTTGATCTTTGTCGGGCTTGTGAGCTTCATGACCACTTTGCCCTCGGAATGACCGCCTGGACTGTCCCATTCGACCCTGTCGCCGGCCTTGAAGCTTTTCGTCACGTCCGATCTCCTTGGCAAGGAAACGCGTGGGCAGCCCGCTGGTGCCGGTGACAAGTCTGACACGCCATGCTTTTAAGGGCACATGGCCACCGAAGCGGAGATTACCCCAGCACTGTCCGACGCGCTGACTATCCTTGGTGCAGCGGGAATCATCATTCCGACGTTTGCGCGCTTCCGAATCAATCCGGTCATCGGTTTCATCATCGTCGGGATCATCGTGGGACCATTCGGCCTCGGAGCACTGACTGATCAGTATCCCTGGCTCCAAGCTATCACGATCACCAATCCCGAGGGGATCGAGCCGTTCGCCGAGCTGGGAATCATCCTGCTGCTTTTCTCCATCGGGCTGGAGCTCAGCTTCCGGAGGCTCATCGCGATGCGAAAGATGGTCTTCGGCATTGGCGCTGCCGAAATGCTCGGCACTGCGGCGCTGATCGGCGGATTCCTGATCGCAGTGGATTGGCCGACGCAAAGCGCGCTCTGGCTGAGCCTTGCCCTGGCCATGAGCTCGACCGCGCTCGTCCTTCCGATCAGCGGAACCCAAGGCCCGGTCGGCCGCGCAGCGCTGTCCATGCTGCTGTTCGAAGATCTGGCGCTTGTGCCCATGCTGTTCCTGATCGGAGCGGCGGGCGGCGCGGCGACGAGCACTGCCAGCCTCAGCTCGATCGCACTCGAAGGCACTCTGGTGATCCTCGGCATCCTGGTGGCCGGACGTTTCTTGCTGCCCTCATTGTTCGCGCAGGCTGCGCGATCGAAAAAGCCCGAGCTGTTCCTGGCGATCTCGCTACTAGTGGTCATCCTTTCCGCAGTGCTGACTCGAGCGGTCGGCTTGTCGCCGATCCTTGGCGCACTTGTGGCCGGGCTCGTCATTGCCGAGACCGATTACCAGCATGAAGTCGATGTCGTGATCGAGCCGCTTAAAGGCCTCGCTCTTGGCGTCTTCCTGATCAGTGTGGGAATGCGCATCGAAGTCATGGCGCTGCTCGATCAGTGGGTCGAGCTGCTTGCTGCGCTGACCGCGGTAATCCTGGTGAAAGCCATTGTGACCGGTGCATTGCTGCGGCTCTCCGGAGCGCGGCTCGGCGTGGCTGCCGAGACGGGCGTGCTGATGGCAAGCCCATCGGAAACCACTCTGATCGTGCTCGGCGCGGCCGGGGCGGTCGGCATCCTGACCCCCGACACGGTAGCCTTCTGGTCGGCGGCGACGGCGATCGGCCTCACCATCACGCCGCTGCTCGCGAGCCTGGGCCGTTGGACTGCGCGGCGGGTCGACCGCAGGACGCTCGCTTCAATCGAGCTTGGTCCGACCGAGGGGCTGACCGTCATTGTCGGCTTTGGTCGGGTTGGCCGGATCGTCGCCGACATGCTGGATGCGCACGGTCGTCCGTATCTTGCGATCGAGAACGACATCGACGGCTTCATCGAAGCGAGGGAGGCGGGCTATTCCGTGATGTTTGGGGACATTGCCCGCCGCGAACTTGTCGAAAAGCTCGATCTCGGCAAGGCGAAGGCTGTCGTCCTGACGATGGACGATCCTGTGTTGGCGACGCGGCTGACCAGGAGGCTTCGGGAAGCACACACCGAACTGCCCATCATTGCCCGGGCACGCGACACCGACCATGCGGCCCGGCTTTACAAAGCGGGAGTGACCGATGCCGTGCCGGAAGCGGTGGAGGCCTCGCTTCAGCTGTCGGAGGCCGTGCTAGTCGACATCGGCGTCGCCATGGGGCCGGTCATCGCCAGCATCCACGAGAAACGCAGCGACCTCCGGGCGGCGATCATGCGCGACGGCGAACTCGATGCGGAGCCGACCCTTGGGCGCCGGCGCCTGAGCAGTTAGGCGGCAACCCGGGCCAGCGTTTCGCGAACGGCAGCGAGCGCCTCATCCGCCTTTTCGCCATCGGGCCCCCGCCCTGCGCCATGTCGGGACGGCCGCCGCCTCCTTGCCCGCCGAGCGCGGTTACGGCTGCCTTGACCAGGTCCACGGCGCTGACTTGGCCGACGAGATCGTCGGTAACCCCGACCGCCACGCTCGCGCGGCCATCATTGACTGCTACAAGCGCGGCGATGCCGCTGCCGACGCGCTGCTTCATCCCGTCGACCTCACCGCGAAGACCCTTGGGATCGAGGCCTTCGACAACCTGACCGAGGAATTTCAAGCCGGCGACATCTTCCAGGCCCACCGCTTCGCTCTTCCCGCCCCCGCCCATTGCGAGCGCTTTCTTCGCGTCCGCGAGTTCCTTTTCGAGCCGGCGGTTGCTCTCGACGAGACTAGCGACGCGCAAAGGCACGTCTTCGGGTGCGGTCTTGAGGCTGGCGGCGACGTCGCGAAGCCGGGCTTCTCGGGCGTTCAGCCAGGCGAGCGCACCCTCCCCAGTCAGCGCCTCGATGCGGCGAACGCCTGATGAGACCGCGCTTTCGCCGATGATCTTGAACAGGGCGATATCGCCAGTGGCGTCGACGTGCGTGCCGCCGCACAGCTCCACGGAGTAGTGACGATCATCGCCTTGCCGGCCCATGCTGAGGACTCGAACCTCGTCGCCATATTTCTCACCGAACAGGGCGAGCGCACCGGCTGCGACCGCCTCGTCCGGGGTCATGAGCCGCGTCGAAACCGGCTCGTTGGCGCGAATCTCGGCATTCACGTCCGCCTCGATCGCCGCGATTTCGTCGGGCGAGAGCGCTTTGGGATGCGAGAAATCGAAGCGCAGGCGGTCGGGCGCGACAAGGCTGCCCTTTTGCGTGACATGCTCGCCGAGCACCTTGCGCAGCGCGGCGTGAAGCAAATGCGTTGCGCTGTGGTTGGCGCGGGTCGCGGTGCGGCGCACGACATCCACCGACTGATGGATCGATTCCCCGACGTGGATTTCGCCTTTCTGCACCATTGCGCGGAGCACATGAAGTTTTCCGAGCGGCTTCGACGTATCCTCAACGATGGCTTCCAACCCCTTGAGCGACGTCAGTTTTCCGGCATCACCGATTTGTCCCCCGCTCTCGCCATAGAAGGGTGTCTGGTTCAGCACGACGAGCACTTCCTCGCCCTGGGCGGCGCGCTCGACGCGCTTGCCGTCCTTGACGAGCGCCTGAACCTGGCCCTCGCCCTCGTGGCTAGAATAGCCGGTGAATTCGGTCGCACCGACCTCCTCTGCCAGGTCAAACCACAATTCGTCGCTGGCCTTTTCGCCCGAGCCTTTCCAGGCGGCGCGGGCTTTGGCCTTTTGTTCGGCCATGGAACTGTCGAAACCGGTGCGATCGACGGCGATCCCGCGCGGGCGGAGCGCATCTTCGGTGAGATCGTAGGGAAAGCCAAACGTGTCGTAGAGCTTGAAGGCAGTCTCGCCGGGCAGCGTGCCACCACGTTCAAGGCCTGAAGTCGCTTCGTCGAGCAGCTTGAGGCCATTGGCGAGCGTCTGGCGAAAGCGGGTCTCTTCCTGGAGCAGGGTCGCTTCAATGAGCGGCTGTGCACGAACCAGCTCCGGATACGCCTGACCCATCTCTGCAACCAGCTGCGGGACAAGCCGATGCATCAACGGATCCTTCGCGCCAAGCAGGTGCGCATGGCGCATTGCACGGCGCATGATCCGGCGAAGGACATAGCCACGCCCCTCATTGGCCGGGAGAACGCCGTCGGCGACGAGAAAGCCGGACGCGCGAAGATGGTCGGCGATGACCCGGTGCGAGGCTTGTCTTTCCCCTTCGGCGCGCGTCCGGGTCAGCTCCTCTGACGCGTGGATCAGCGCCTTGAACGTGTCCGTGTCGTAATTGTCGTGGACGCCCTGCATGACGGCGGCGACACGCTCGAGGCCCATGCCGGTGTCGATGCTCTTGCTCGGCAGCTCGCTGACGATTTCGTCATTGGCCTGCTCGAACTGCATGAAGACGAGGTTCCAGATCTCGACGAAGCGGTCGCCGTCCTCGTTGGGAGAACCTGGAGGGCCGCCGGGAAGATGGTCGCCATGGTCGAAGAAAATCTCGGAACACGGACCGCACGGGCCGTCCGAGCCCATCGCCCAGAAATTGTCCTTGGTGGGGATGCGGATGATCTTGTCATCGGAAAAGCCGGTTACCTTCTTCCAGATGTCGAAGGCTTCGTCGTCGGTGTGGTAGACGGTGACGGTCAGCCGGTCAGGCGACAGCCCCCACTCCTTCGTGAGCAGGGTCCAGGCTTGATTGATCGCCTGGTCCTTGAAATAGTCGCCGAAGGAAAAATTCCCCAGCATTTCGAAGAAGGTGTGGTGCCGCGCGGTATAGCCGACATTGTCGAGATCGTTGTGCTTGCCGCCGGCGCGAACACATTTCTGAGAGGACACTGCGGTCTTGTAGGGCCGCGTTTCGAGGCCCGTGAAAACGTTCTTGAACGGCACCATGCCCGCGTTGACGAACATCAGTGTCGGGTCGTTGTGCGGGACCAGTGGCGCGGATTGCACGCGCGCATGCCCTTCCCGCTCGAAATATTCGAGGAAACCGCGGCGAAGGTCGTTGGTCGATGTCATGAGGCCGCAGATATAAGCCTTGCTGCGGCGCGGCAAGACGAAGGGGGCGGAACCTTGCGGCTCCGCCCCCTTCCCTTGCGACTTTCAATCTACAGGTCAGGCGTAGACGGGATAAGCGTCTTCGATGATGCCGGTGTCGGCATCCACCTCGTAGATGTAGCCATTGGCGTAGCGGTAGTAATCGTCTTGAGTGTCATAATATCGGTCACGATACGCGAAGGGCACGTTGTAAGTGCTGTAGCCGACCGGCATCGGCTGGCCGACCCCGAACTGCTGGCCGCTGACGAGCGCCACCAGCGCCGTAATCAGCTGCGTCGTCGGATCAACCTGATAGATGCCGCCATTAGCGTAGCGGTAATTATACTGCGGCGTATCGTAATAGAGGTCGCGGTAGCCGTAAGGCACGTTGTAGTCTGGATAGGCCACCGGCCACGGCTGCCCGACCATGTAGCTGTCCGCGTAGAGCGGATAGCGGTCCTCGATCCGGCGCGTGTACGGGTCGACCTGATAGATGAAGCCGTCACCATAACGGTACCATGCATCGTTGGTGTCGTAATAGCTGCTGCGATAGGGCAGCGGGACGTTGTACGTGTTGTAGCTCGACGGAAGCACCTGGCCGATGCCGAGCGACTGGCCGAGCAGTAGCGCGACGATGCCCGAAATCAGCTGCGTGCCGGCGTCGACCTGATAGATCGCATTGCCGTCGTAGCGGTAATAATAGTCCGGTGTGTCGTAATAATAGGCCTGGTAGCCGTACGGCACATAGCTGCTTCGATATGTCGACGGCCACGGATCGCCGACCGAATAGCCGCCGAACAGCGGGTAGAGTCCGCTGACGATGCTGTTGTCGCGGTCGATCCGGTAGACGTAGCCGTAATCGTCGTCATAGCGATAGTAATAGTCCGGCGTGTCCACGTAGCGCGTGCCGTAAATGGCCGGGACCGGCGCGAAGGCGGTTGCCGCGATGCGTTCGCCTAGCGCGACGCGCTGCTGGCGGATTTCCTTCATCGGACGCATTTCGCGACGATCGACGATCCGGTCGAACTGACGCTGTTGGCGATCGGCGAATTGCGCTGTGCGGCGCAGCTTGCGATCTTCCCTCGCAGCCTGCCTAAGCTCACGGCCATTGTCGCGAAGTGCCTGACGCTGGATCCGCTGAACACGTTCGGCCCGGCGAACGTCCTGACGTAGTTGCTGGCGCTCGATACCTTGGGCGCGTTCAACCTGCCGCAGCTGCTGGCGTTCGATGCGCTGCGGACGTTCGGCGCGACGGATTTCCTGCCGCTCCAGGCGCTGGGTGCGCTTCACCTGGCGAACCTGCTGACGCTCGATCCGTTGGGGACGTTCGGCTCGGCGAACGTCTTGGCGCTCCAAGCGCTGAGCACGCTCAACTTGGCGGATTTGCTGGCGCTCGACCCGATGCGGGCGTTCCGCGCGGCGGCTTTCCTGCCGCTGCACGCGCTGAACCCGTTCAACCTGCCGAACCTGCTGACGCTCGATCTGCTGCGGACGTTCTGCGCGCTGAGCCTGCCGCTCCATGCGCTGCGGGCGTTCGACACGCTCCATCTGCGGTCGTTCCGCACGTTGCGGGCGCTCCGCCCGTTGCTGCTGCGGCGCACCGGCAGCTTCGCCGCCCTTGTCGCGGCCGCCACGCTCGGCATTCGCCGGCGCGATCAGGGCGAGGCCGGCAACGCCGGCGATCAAAATCATCTTGCGGGTCATGATTGACCTTCCGTTTCTTGCTAAATCTCAGAAAACAAACGCCTCATCATGGCGTTTTGAGCCTGTGCGCCGAATGAACCTGACGGGATTCTGCATCGGTTCGGCGCGAAACAGGGTCTTCACAACGACAATGTTATCCACGGTTCAGATAATGGCCGAAAATATTTCTTTTGCCGGGTGCTGGACTCGCTACTCGAATCATGGTCTAACAATCGCGTGGTTGAGGTCTTCGGACCAAAACCATGGAGCCCCGGCAACTTCGGTTGCCGGGGCTTTCGCGTTTCTGAGGCGGGCGCCGCCGGGGCTTTCCTTTTGATTGCGGCTTGCTAGTCAAAAGCGATGGCCAAGCGACCGACAACCATCCCCGCCTACAAGCGCAAGCGTTCCTCCAAAAGCGGCATCGGCCGCTTCCTGTTCAAGCTTATCCTGTGGTTCTTCCTGATCACCATCGGCCTGGTCGTGATCTACCGTTTCGTCCCGCCGCCGATCACAGCGACGATGGTTGGCGACCTGGTCGCAGGCCGAGGAATCGACAAGGACTGGATGAGTCTGGACGAAATGGACCGCGACATGGTAAGCGCGGCGATCGGCGCGGAGGACAGCAAATTCTGCGCGCATCAGGGCTTCGACTGGGACGCCATCCAGGACGCAGCCAAGCGTAATGCCAGCGGCGGGCGGATTCGCGGCGGCTCCACGATCAGCCAGCAGACCGCGAAGAACGTCTTCCTTTGGCAGGGCGGTGGCTATTTCCGCAAAGGAATGGAGGCCTATTTCACCTTCCTGATCGAGAAGATCTGGGGGAAGCGGCGAATCATGGAGGTCTACCTCAACGTCGCCGAGACCGGTATCGGCACCTATGGCGCAAACGCCGGGTCGATGCGCTATTTTGGGCATGATGCGAGCGCGATGACCGCCACCGAAGCCGCACGGATTGCCGCCGTCCTGCCGCTGCCGAAGAAGCGCGGCGCCATCGCGCCCAAGGGCTTCACTCGCCGCTATGGCAATAGCATCGCCGCGCGGATCGGCGTAGTCGGCCGCGACGGCCTCGACGCCTGTGTCTACCAGGGCACAGTTGCGCCGCCGCAGAAGGCGCCGCCTAAGGTCACCAAGCCGACGGTCATTCCGGGCGACGAATATGAAACGGCAACGCCGCCGCCACCGGAAGAAACCGTCGACACGACGGCGATCAACGAGGTGGCCGCCGATCCTCTCGCTCCGGCGGAGCCGAGCGCCGACCAGCCCGGCGTGCTGCTTGGACCGCCGCCTGAACAATCACCGGTTGAGCAGACCCAGGACGAGCCCGGGCCAGCTCCCGGCAATGAGGTTGGCTAAGGCCTAGCCAACCAGTGCCAGCTTTGGCGGAGCGCTCAATTCCACCTGCCCTTCGCCGAGCAGTCGTTCCAGGCGCATCGCTAGGTCCGCATCGAGCGCGAAATCCTGGCCGACGAGAAAGGTTGCCATTCGCCCCCCGCTGACCGGCAAGGCAATCCTGACGATGCCGTTGCTTCCGCGATGCGGTGCGAGTTCGGCGGCAACGGGGCCGATGAGTTGCTCATCCGGTACCTTCAACTTCAACTGCAGCCGAGTCCGCTTTGCGAGGCCCTCCAGAGACTGGAAGCGCTTGACGGTGACCCGCGGCATGTCTTCGCCGGGTCGCCGGTCCAGCTCGACCGTCATAAGACCGCAGTCACCGGCTTTGGCCGCGCGTTCGAGCGCGTCGGTCGCCTCGTCGTCGAAAGCCGTGGCGACATATTGTCCGGACGCATCGGATATTGTCGCCATCATGTAGCGGCGGCCGCGCGCCGAGGTACGCCAGCGTGCATCCTCGACGAGGCCCGCCATCGACGCGGAGGCGCGGCCATCGGCGGGGATTGGGACACCCGAAAGCTGCGCGAAACTCTTTACCTTGTGGGCGGCAAGCAGGTGCCGCTGGGCATCGACTGGATGGGCCGAGAAGTAGAAGCCGAACGCCTCGCGCTCGGCCGCCATGCCTTCGGCAAGCGACCAGCGGGCATTCTTCGGAAGACGGATCTGGGTAACGGGATCGCCATCCCGCCACCGAACAGGCCATGCTGGCCGCTGGTGCGCTGATCATTGGCGGACGCTGCATGGGCGAGGATCGTTTCGGCAGCTGCAAACACCGTCGCCCGGTCCGAGTTGATGCTGTCGAATGCGCCGGCAGCGGCAAGGCTCTCGATCTGGCGGCGGTTGAGCAGTTTTGGATCGATCCGGCCCGCGAAATCCTCCAGCGATTGGAACGGGCCGTTGGCTTCGCGTTCCTCGACGAGTGCTTCCATCGCCTTCTCACCGACTCCCTTCAACGCGCCGAGCGCATAGCGGACGGCGAGCGCGCCATCCTTTTCCTCTACGCTGAACGCCGCTTGAGACGCATTGACGTCGGGCGGGAGGCATTCGAGTCCGCTTCGGCGCACGTCCTCGACGAACAGCGCCAGCTTGTCCGTTTGGTGCATGTCGAAGCTCATCGACGCGGCGAAGAACTCGGCCGGGTGATGCGCCTTCAGCCAAGCGGTGTGATAGGCGACCAAGGCGTAAGCGGCGGCGTGGCTCTTGTTGAAGCCGTAGCCGGCGAACTTGTCGATCAAGTCGAACAGCTCGTTGGCCTTGGCGGCTGAAATACCCTTCTCAGCAGCGCCGGAGACGAAGCGCGATCGCTGGGCGTCCATCTCGCTCTGGATCTTCTTGCCCATCGCCCGGCGAAGCAGGTCGGCGTCGCCGAGGCTGTAGCCGGCCAGCACCTGCGCCGCTTGCATCACCTGCTCCTGGTAAACGAAGATGCCGTAGGTTTCTTTCAGTACATCCTCGAGCAGGGGGTGCGGGTAAGCGAGTGGGGCACGACCGTTCTTGCGGTCGCCGAACAGCGGGATGTTGTCCATCGGGCCAGGGCGGTAGAGCGACACCAGAGCGATGATGTCGCCGAAGCTTGTCGGCCGGACCTGGGCGAGCGTTCGCCGCATCCCTTCTGACTCGAGCTGGAACACACCCACCGTGTCGCCGCGCTGCAGGAGATCGAATACCGCCGGGTCGTCCCAGGTCAGCTTGGCGAATTCGACGGAGATGCCGCGCTGCTCGAGTAGGCGCTGGCCTTCCTTCAGCACCGACAATGTCTTCAGGCCGAGGAAGTCAAACTTCACCAGGCCTGCCGCCTCGACATATTTCATGTCAAACTGCGTGACCGGCATATCGGAACGCGGGTCGCGGTAGAGCGGGACGAGCTGGTCGAGCGGGCGATCGCCGATGACGACGCCAGCGGCGTGGGTCGAGCTGTGGCGCGGCAGGCCCTCCAGCTTCATCGCCAGGTCGAACAGCCGCTTCACGTCGGGATCGTTGCGGACCTCGGCGGCAAGCTCGGTAACCCCTTTGAGCGCGCGCTCCAGGGTCCAAGGGTCGGTCGGATGGTTCGGGACTAGCTTGGCGAGCCGGTCGACCTGGCCGTAGCTCATCTGAAGCACGCGGCCCGTGTCCTTCAGAACGGCGCGGGCTTTCAAGCGACCGAAAGTTATGATCTGCGCCACCCGGTCGCGGCCGTATTTCTGCTGGACGTAGGCGATGACCTTGTCGCGGTGGGTTTCGCAGAAGTCGATGTCGAAGTCCGGCATCGACACGCGCTCGGGGTTGAGGAAGCGCTCGAACAGCAGGTTCAATTCAATGGGGTCGAGATCGGTGATCGTCAGCGCCCAGGCGACGACCGAGCCGGCGCCGGAGCCGCGGCCCGGCCCGACCGGGATGTCGTTGGCCTTGGCCCATTTGATGAAGTCGGCGACGATCAGGAAGTAGCCGGCGAACCCCATGCGGGTAATGACGTCGATTTCGAAATCGAGCCGCGTCCGATAGCGCCCGATGTCCTCTTCACTTCGGTCGGCGAGACGCTTGGCAAGGCCGTCATGGGCCTCGCGGCGGAGGGTCTCGTCCTCGTCGTCGCTTAGGCGTGGGAGGATTGGGCGTCGCTTCGGCGCGGAAACGGCGCATCGCTGGGCGATGACGGCTGTGTTGGCGATGGCTTCCGGCAGGTCAACGAACAGGCCTTCCAAGTCGCTGCCCGGCTTGAGCCATGCATGGGCAGAGCTGACCGCGCGCTCGTCGCTGTCCACATAGGTCGACTGGGCGATGCACAGCATGGCATCATGAGCCGCGTGAAACGACGGTTCAGAATATTGCGCCGGGTTAGTGGCGACGACCGGGAGATCGCGGGCGTAAGCGAGATCGATGAGCGCATTCTCCGACGCTTCTTCGGTCGAATCGCCGCGGCGGCTGAGCTCGATATACAGGCGGCCGGGAAAGAATTGGCCTAGGCGGGAGAGATAGTCGGCGGCCTTTCCAGCGCGCCCTTCGGCGAGAAGCCGTGCAATGGCCCCTCCCCGCCCGCGGTCAGGCAAAGCAGGCCAGCGCTGTCGGCAAGGGCTTCGAAGAGGACGTGCGGGTCCTGCTCCAGCGGCCGGTCGAGATGGGCGGACGAGACGAGCCGGCACAGCGCCGCATAGCCGTCTTCGTCTTGGGCGAGCAGGACGACCCAGTCGATGATGCCCTTGGGACCGATGTCTTCCGGGCGGGCGACGGCGAGCGTCACGCCGATAATCGGCTGGACGCCCTCGGCAATGCAGGCGTCGCTGAACGGCATGGCCGCGTAAAGGCCGTTTCGATCCGTCAGGGCGACGGCGGGAAAGCCGAGCTGCCGGGCCTGCTTAGCGATTGCCTTGGGTTCGATCGCCCCATCGAGCATGGTGAAGGACGAAAAGACTCGAAGCGGAACGTAGGGCTGAACGGACATTGCCAGCACTATGCGCCGCGCGGACCCAGCGACCAAGGCCGGCTCACGGCCTTTTCCACAATTATTTGAAGTGAGGCAGGGGTGCGCGCCGATAAAGAAAATCGAAACCCGGCGACCAAGTCTTGCCTCCGTCGGTCGAGGCTTCGCTCCACTGCCGAACCTGGCCGTCGGGCTGGAGCTGATAGCGCATCTTCACAAGCGCGCCCTTCCCGGGGCCGACGAAATTGGCCCATTCGCCAACGATCATCATGGCTCCGTCCTCAAAGCCGCCATCTAGATCGACGCGGGTGCCGCTGCTGTCGATCCACACCTGCCGCCATTTCTTGCGGGCCGGATCGTAAAAACTGAGACTGCCGCCACCGCCGTTCAGCTCCCTACCGACGGGCATCCAGTTTTCGCGGATGGCACAACCGGTATATTTTTTCTCGATCAGCGAATGGGCGATGACCTTTTCAGCACCATTGGGACGGACCTCCCACGAACCGACCCAGAAATCCCATTGATGCGATTCAGGGCTGTTGCACCCAGGCCCGGATGGCGGCGGCGACGGCGTCGACCCCTGCAACAAGGTTGCGAGGACCAACGCCGCACTCATTGGAGATGGCCCTCATGGAGGCGGACGACCCGGTCCATCTTGGCCGCGAGGCGCTCATTGTGGGTGGCAATCAGCGCGGCGCTGCCCTCCCCGCGCACAAGTGAAAGGAACTCCGCCAGGACTCGATCGGCGGTGGCCTCGTCGAGGTTGCCGGTCGGCTCGTCGGCCAGCACTAAGGGCGGCCGGTTGGCGAGCGCACGGGCGACGGCCACACGCTGCTGTTCGCCGCCGGAGAGTTTCGACGGGCGATGATCGAGCCGCTGTGAAAGGCCGAGCTTGCCGAGCAGTTCTGAAGCGCGCGCCCGAGCGTCATCCGGGGAGACGTCCCGGATGAGTTGCGGGAGCATGACGTTCTCGATCGCGTCGAAGTCTGGAAGCAGGTGGTGGAACTGATAGACGAATCCCAAGGTGTCGCGGCGGACGCGCGTGCGTCCCTCGTCGTCGAGCCTTGCAGCTTCTTCCCCGGCGATGCTGATCGAGCCTTCGAACCCGCCTTCGAGCAGTCCGACGGCCTGAAGAAGGGTCGACTTGCCCGAACCGGACGGTCCAAGCAGCGCAATGATTTCGCCCTGCTTCACGGCAAGGTCGATGCCGCGAAGCACCTCGATAGTGACGTCACCCTGTATGAAGCTGCGCTTGAGCCCTCGGGTCTGGAGGACAGCATCACTCATAGCGGAGCACCTGCACTGGGTCGGTCGAGGCGGCCTTGTAAGCCGGATAAATCGTCGCGAGGAAACTCAGCACCAGCGCGGTGATGACTATGGCGGCGACTTCCACTGGATCGGTCTTGGCCGGCATCTCGGTAAGGAAGCGCACTGACGGGTCCCAAAGGTTGGCACCCGTAGCGAGCTGGAAGGCGCCGGTTATCTGCTGCCGGAACAGCAGGATTATCGCGCCGAGCAATAGTCCGGCCATAATTCCGACGCCGCCAATGATAGTTCCGACCGTCATGTAGACCTTCATCAGGCCTGAGCGACTGGCCCCCATGGTTCGCAGGATGGCGATGTCGCGGGTTTTGGCGCGAACCAGCATGATCAGGGACGAAAGGATGTTGAACACCGCGACCAGGATGATCAGCGAAAGGACGAAGAACATCGCCACCCGTTCGATCTCGAGCGCTTCGAACAGGGCGGAATTCATCTGCTTCCAATCGATAACGATGCCTTTGCCGGCCACCACCGACTGAAGCGGCGCGAGGATTTGACCGACATTGTCGGGATCCGTCGTCTGGACCTCGACCAGCCCAACATCGTCGCCCATCATCAGCAAGGTTTGCGCGTCCTGCATCGGCATGACGACGAACGCGCTGTCGAAGTCGTAGATGCCGACCTCGAACACCGCGCCGACGGTGTAGCTTACGATGCGTGGCACTGTACCGATCGGGGTCGATCGGCCTTCCGGGCTGATCAGGGCGATTTCCGAGCCCGGATAGGCGCCAAGTTTTTCGGCGAGCCGAATACCGATGGCGACGCGTCCGCTGCCGGGCGTGATCGAGCGCATGTCGCCCGAGCGGACGTTCTCGTTCATCACCTTGTTGGTGCGAATGTCCTGGGTCAGCACGCCGCGGACCAGCACCCCTTCGACGCGGCCGTTGGCCGATGCCATCAGCGGCTGCTCGATCAGCGGCTGTGCGGAGGTGACGCCCGGCGTCTTGCGGGCAGCGACGGCGATCTGCTCCCAGTTCGACAGCCGACCGTCGTAGCCCTGGATGATGGCGTGGCCGTTGAGGCCCACGCTCTTGTCGAACAGCTCCGCCCGAAAGCCGTTCATAACACTCATCACGACGATCAGCGCGGCGACGCCTAACGCGACCGCGATCAGGCTGATCGTCGCGACCATGAAGATGAAGCCCTCACCCTTGCCCGGAAGCAAGTAGCGCTTGGCGATCATCCGTTCGTAGCGGTTGAGGATCATGCGGTCAGGCGCGCATGCGCGGATTCGAGCGAGAGCTCCTCGCGCTCGCCGGTCTTGCGGTTCTTGAGTTCGACGACGCCCTTTTCGAGCCCGCGCGGGCCGATGATTACCTGCCAGGGCAGGCCGATGAGGTCCATCGAACCGAGCTTGACGCCGCCGCGCTCGTCGCGGTCGTCGTAGAGCACGTCGACATCGGCTTCAGTGAGCCTGGAGTAAAGTTCCTCGGCCGCGGCGATGGACGGGGCATCGTCGCCGCGCATGGTGACGATCCCGACCTTCCACGGCGCGACCGCGTCCGGCCAGATGATGCCATTGTCGTCGTGGCTCGCCTCGATGATTGCGCCGACAAGCCGCGAGACGCCTATTCCGTAGCTGCCCATCTCCGGGGTCACCATCGATCCGTCGGGGCCGGAAACCTTGAGACCCATCGATTCCGAATATTTCTTGCCGAAATAGAAGATGTGCCCGACCTCGATTCCGCGACCGGTGCGTCGGCGGCCTTCGGCGACCTCGGCCCAGCGCGCCTCGTCATGGGTTTCGTCGGTCGCAGAATATGTTGCGGTCACCTGCTGGAACAGTTTCTCAAGTCCGGCGGGGTCGTCGTAGCGGAGGCCCGGCTGTGCCCAGTCGAACTCGTCGAAGGCCGCGTCGTAGAAGACCTCGCTCTCACCGGTGGGCGCAAGGACGATGAATTCGTGGCTAAGATCGCCACCGATGGGGCCGGAGGCCGCCTTCATCGGCACGGCTTGGATGCCCATGCGCTGGAAAGTTCGTAGATAGGCCAGCATTTGCGTGTAGTAGCTCTGGCGTGCGCCGGCCTCGTCGAGGTCGAAGCTGTAGGCGTCCTTCATCAGGAACTCGCGGCCACGCATCACGCCGAAGCGCGGGCGGACCTCGTCGCGAAACTTCCACTGGATGTGGTAGAGTGTGCGCGGGAGGTCGCGGTAGCTCTTCACGTCGTCGCGGAAGAGCGCAGTGATCATTTCCTCGTTGGTCGGGCCGTAGAGCATCTCGCGCTCGTGACGGTCCTTGATGCGCAGCATTTCCGGCCCATAGGCGTCGTAGCGGCCCGATTGGCGCCACAAGTCTGCAGACTGTAGTGTGGGCATGAGAAGCTCGATGGCGCCCGCCTTGTCCTGCTCCTCGCGGACGATCTGCTCGATCTTCTGGAGGACGCGAAAGCCGATCGGCAGCCAGGCGTAGATGCCGGCAGCGGTCTGGCGGACGAGCCCGGCGCGGAGCATCAGCTTATGACTGACGATCTGGGCGTCAGTCGGGCTTTCCTTAAGGACCGGCAGGAAACAGCGGGACAGGCGCAAGGTTCTAAGCTTTCATGTTGCGGCGCGGCAGGGAGGCTCTCCCTAGTCAGGGCATTGCCGATAGGCAATCCGCCGCGACCGTTGCTGAGCCGCCACATGGGTGGCGAAAAGGGCGCGAAACGGCAATTTGCGTCGTGACAAGGTGCGCGCGACAAGCCTAATTCGTCCCAACCGCCCGGTCTCAGGGATCCGTGCGGAATTGAGGCAGCCGATTAAGAGCCGGCGCTTCAGACTCCAAAGGGGGCTGACGAGCAATCGTCACGCAAGGGCGCCCGGGCTTTTTGGCCCGGGCGTTTTGCTTTTAGGGGACTACTGTCGCTTGGCCTCAATGGACTGCCCGTTCTGGTCCAACGTCATCGTCTGGGCCTTGCCCGCGATGATCCGTCCGAATGTTAGCTTCGCGCCGACCTGCGCAACTTCGAATTCGGTCATGGAGACGGCCTTCAACGCGATAAGTGGTTGGTTCCCCAGCTTGACTGAAAGCGTGCCTTCACTGCGGGTGATCAGGAAATTGCCGATTGGCGATGAATAGGACCCGGCGTAACTGTCGAGCAGGTCGACCGGCAGAACCACGGCCGCCTTTTCGGCTGGAACTGGCCCGGCCCATGTCGACAGTTCGGCCTGGCTTGCGCCATCATGATGCATCTCCATCACCTTCTTCCCATCCGTGCCCGTTCGAACGGCGAACCAGGTCAGCCCATCGCTTCCATAGAAGAAGCGGTCGTCGCCCGCCGGAAAGACTTCCCGCTCTCCGCCGCCGCTGCGGCGCGTGTAGAGCTTGCCTCCCCGCTCGAAGAACAGACGCTCTCCCACCGGCAGGGCGTAAGAACCGAGCAAGGCGGTGACCGCCTGCTTGTCGACCGGGCGGGCCGTGAATTCGGGGAATGGATCGCCGACTGCCACGGCCGCCAGACGAGTGGCTAATGTCGAAGCATCGACCATCGCGTCGCTGTTTCCGAGGACCACGATGAAAATCTTCGGTTCCACAACGTACATGCTGCCGGTCGCGAAACCATGGATATTGCCGTTGTGGCCGATTGTCTTGCGCCCGCGAACATCGCTCGGTGCGAGGCCGAATCCGTACGGGATGCTCTCTCCATTCTTGAGCTTCTGCGCGCTCGTCATCAGCGCATAGCTGGCGGGCGAAAGCACCTTGCCTCCGTGCAAGGCATTACCCCATCGCACCAGGTCGTCCGCAGTGCCGATCAGAGCGCCGGCGGCGTGCGGGTTGCTCATATGGATAGCCGGCGCCGGCAGCGTCTTGCCCTCTTCGTCGGTATAGCCGACAGCCATTGCCTTCACTTCAGGTTCGTGCACGCCCGCCATGATGGACTTGAGGCCTAGCGGACCAGTCACGGTGGAGACGATTGCTTCGTCCCAGCTCTTGCCGGTTAGTTTCTCTAGGATTGCTCCAAGAAGGACATAGCCGCTGTTGTTGTACGAATATTGTTCGCCCGGCTTGAACTGGAGCGGAACCGCCTTGAACTCATCGATCAGGCTCTGGGTCGTCGCGCTTGCCCCCGAGTCCGCTTTCGCCACCCAACTGGGGATTTGGGTGTAGGGCATGATGCCCGAGGTGTGGTTGAGCAACTGCCGGACGGTAGCAGCCCCGCCGGGGCCGGGGTAATCGGGCAAGTACTTGGTCACCGGATCGTCCAGGGAGATCTTACCCTGGTCGACCAGCTTCATGATGGCTGCGGCGGTGAACTGTTTGGTGATCGACGCGAAGCGGAACGAAGTGGCGGGGGAAATCGGCACCTTGCTTTCAATGTTCGCGAAGCCCCGCTCGTTGCGATAGACCGTCTTCCCGTTTTCCGTAATCACCACCGCGTAACCGGGACCGTCCGGCGTGGAGGCCATTGCGACGATCTTGTCCGCATTGGCCTTGAAGTCGGCGGGCAGCGCCCACGACGCGGTGGAAACACCTGCAAGCAGCGATGCGGCGAGAAAATGACGAGACATAGGCGACCTCCTGTTAGGGAGATCGGTGTATTATTACACCAATACAGTGTCAAATTTTGGTAGCGGAGGAGGGACTCGAACCCCCGACACGCGGATTATGATTCCGCTGCTCTAACCAGCTGAGCTACTCCGCCCCAATGAGCGATCCAGGCTTGCCGCTCTGGACGTCCGGCGGGCGGGCATATAGGCAGGCCAGTGCCACCGGTCAACGCGCGTTTGTCGTGGGAACCGCCACCAGTCACCCTCGTTGTGCCGGAAGCAGAAACGAGGAACTCATGGAACCGTCGACACCGCTTGAAACCTTGTGCCGGATCGTCCTTCGGGCACGCGAATATGAGGCGCAAGTTCCGAGCAACTACGGTGACGACGAAGAACCCGACAATGTCGACGACACCGGTGAAGAGGTGCTTTCCGTTCTGGACGACGACATCAACAGCAGTGTCGAGGAAGAACTTCGCGGAATCCTCGACGATCTCGCCGACGACCAGTTGGCCGAAGTGCTGGCCTTTTGCTGGGTCGGCCAGGGCACGTATGAGGCTTCGGACTGGGACGAGGCGCTCGAAGCAGCGGGCGAGGAGAACAACCAGATCGACGAGCTGCTGGAGATGCCGATGATGGCCTCCGTGCTGGAGCAGGGATTGGCGGCGTTCGACCTCAGTTGCGACGGAATCGGCGACCTCACCTAATAGCGAACTGCCAGCGCGAGATCGGCGCCCAAGGCCCGCCGAGATATTCGTGAATCGCCAGGCCGGCAACCTGAACGGGTCGCGGGACGAAGTCATTTCCAATTTGCTCGAGCAGCGCCTTTGCGACCTTGGGCGCGACCTTGTTCTGGATGGTGACGTGCGGCCGCCAACCGGCGCTGTCCTGGGCGCTGAGCAGCCCGTGAAAGGCCTCGGCAAGGTCCTCGCGAATGGCTTCCAGTTGCGGCGATTGAATGCGGTAGGCGACCCCGCCCCCTAAGTTTATCAAGCCGGAAACGGTCGCTTTCGGCGCGACTTGGCGGGAAGCTGATGACAGCCTCGATTTCGCTTCCTCGAAGGCCGATGGGGAAGTGCGTGAAACAGGGTGAGATGCGCGGCAAGCTGGTTGCGCTCGGGCGGGAAATGCTCACGCCGCTGGCGGTCGAACCAGGCGAAATCTTGAGGCCCGAATTCTGCAGTGACGATTAACGCGCCGGCCAATGGTCGCGCTCGATCGTCGGAAGGCCGTGGAACGTCGTTTGATCAAGCATGCAGAGGAACCCCTCGTTGCGCTTTCGGATATGGCGCCAGTCCACGCAGTGAAGGACTTCGCCGACCCCGCCGACCCCGCCTTCCGCAACGACGACGTAAGCGACGCGGCCGCTATCGCAGCCGATCATCGCATCGACTGCGGTGCCGAGGGAAGTGCCCGACGCACCAACGATTTCACCGCTGCTGAGCGCACTCGCCGGGAAAAGGGTTTCGCTGGGCTGATCTTCGCTCGCTGCGGCAGCGCCCTTCCCGCCCTTCTCGAACTGGCGTTGTCGCCCGAGCCAGCGCCAGATGCCGAAGGCGTTAAGCAAGGTCAGAATGATATTCTGCCAGACGAGGCTGGATGGGCCGTCGAGAAGCCCGATCGCCATCCAAAGGAGCGATCCGGCGGTGAAGGCGATGAAGCCGACCCCGGTTATCTTGGCGCCGAGGTTGGAGGCGGTTAGCAACGCTCCGAGAATGATCATCGCCGGAGCGGCGAAGTTGAGGAATTCGTTCATGGCGCGCTGAACGGCGAACCGCGGCCAAAGGTTCAGATTTCCACCTGGCTTCCAAGTTCGACGACGCGATTGCTGGGCAGCTTGAAGAATTCCATCGCGCTTTCCGCGTTGCGGAGCATCCAGGAGAACAGCCGCTCACGCCAGATCGCCATTCCCGGCTTGGCCGAGGGCAGCAACGTCTGTCGCGAAAGGAAGAAGCTGGTGTTCATCATCTTGCAGCTTTCGCCGCAAGTCTGGATCCCCGACAATTCGCGCGGAACGTTGATTTCTTCCATGAAGCCGTAGCGAATGACGATGCGGTAGAAGCCGTTGTCATAATCTTTCGTTTCGACCCGTGCCTCAGGGGGACGTAAGGTACGTCTTCGATCTTCACGGTGAGCAAGAAGATCCTCTCGTGAAGGACCTTGTTGTGCTTGAGGTTGTGAAGCAGCGCATGGGGCACACCCTTGGCCGAGCTCGTCATGAACACGGCGGTTCCGGGGACTCGCGATGCGCTTGAAGACGCCGACTTGATGAAAACCTCGATCGGAAGCGCCGCTTCCTTCATGCGGTCAAGCATAAGCTTGCGGCCGGCGGCCCAAGTGGTGAGGAAGGTGAAGATGATCGCACCGACCAGCAGCGGGAACCAGCCGCCAGCCGGAACCTTGAGCAGGTTCGCACCGAAATATGCGATATCGATGAACGCGAAGATCGCAAGAAGCGGGATCGACTTCCACAGAGGCCACTTCCACAGACTGAAGAAGACCACGCCGATCAGGACCGTGTCGATCGCCATCGCGCCGGTGACGGCTATGCCGTAGGCTGCCGCCAGGTTGGACGAAGACTGGAACATCAGCACAAGCAGGATGACCATTGTCAGTAGCGCCCAGTTGATTAGCGGAATGTATATCTGGCCAGCAGCTGTCTCGCTGGTGTGGAGAATTCTGAGGCGTGGAATGAAACCAAGCTGGATCGCTTGCTGGGTGACCGAAAAAGCTCCGGATATTACCGCCTGGCTGGCAATGATCGTTGCCATGGTGGCGAGGATCACGAGCGGCAGCCGCAGCATTTCCGGAGCGAGAAAGAAAAACGGGTTCTTGACGGTGAGCAGCGCCTGCTCCGGGCTTTGTGCGAGGAGCATCGCGCCCTGTCCCATGTAATTGATGAGCAGCGCCGGCATGACGAACAGGATCCAGGCGTATTTGATTGGGCGGCGGCCGAAATGCCCCATGTCCGCGTAAAGCGCCTCGGCACCCGTTACTGCGAGGACGACCGAGCCCATCGCTATGAAGGCGCGAACTGGCTCCTGGTAAAAGAAATTGGCGGCGTTCAGCGGGTTGAACATCGCCAGGATGACCTGCGGATGGGCAAAGATATGCATTGCGCCGAGCACCGCGAGGGTCACGAAGTAGATCATCATAACCGGACCGAACATCAGGCCGACACGCGCCGTGCCCCGCTTCTGGATCGCGAACAGGCCGATGAGGATGCCGATCGCCAGCGGAATGACCCAACTTTGAAATGCGGGATTCACCGTCGTGAGGCCTTCCACTGCCGACAAAACCGAGATGGCCGGGGTGATCATCGAGTCGCCGTAGAACAGCGCCGTCGCGAATACGCCGAGCATGATAATCCCGGCTGTCCAGCGCTTCTTGTCGGGCGAGGAACGGTTGATGAGCGCGAGCAGGGCGAGGCTTCCGCCCTCCCCCTTGTTGTCGGCGCGCATGATGATCATGACATATTTCAGCGTCACGATGATCATCATCGACCAAAAGATGAGGCTCAAAATGCCATAGATATGCAGCGCGTCGGGGGCGAGAACGTGATGGCCGGCAAAGGTTTCGCGAAAAGCGTAGATCGGCGAGGTGCCGATATCGCCGTAAACGATGCCGATCGCGCCGATCATCAGCTTGCCGATCGGCCCATGCGCGTGCGTGTCGTTGAACGGCGTGTCGATTTCTGCAGTGCCGGTTGCGGTAACGGTCATAAAATATCCATCGGTCCGCCCGTGCGCGGCGCGCCGCACTAGCACCGGCAAAAAGGCGCTGCAATCGGGCGGGAAACCGGTCTATAGGCCCGCGCGAACCCAAACATTGCCCGATCAGGAGTTACCAATGCGCGTCGGTGTGCCGAAGGAAATCAAAAATCACGAATATCGGGTCGGCATGACCCCGGCGAGCGTCGCCGAACTAACCGCGGCGGGCCACGAGGTCTTCGTTGAAACGAAGGCCGGGACGGGCATCGATTTTTCGGACAAGGCCTATGAGAAGGTTGGTGCGACGATCCTTCCGACCGCGCAGGACGTGTTCGACAAGGCTGAGATGATCGTGAAGGTGAAGGAGCCGCAGGCCGTCGAAATCGCGATGCTGAAACCGCACCACCTGCTATTCACGTATCTTCACCTGGCGCCCGACCCCGAGCAGGCCAAGGGTCTCATGGAATCAGGCGCGACCTGCATCGCCTACGAAACCGTGACCAGCGATTCCGGCGCACTGCCGCTGCTAAAGCCGATGAGCGAAGTCGCCGGCCGGATGTCGGTCCAGGTCGGCGCCCACTACCTCGAGAAAGAGCCGGGCGGACGCGGAATCCTGCTCGGCGGCGTTCCGGGTGTGGCGCCCGCCAAGGTTGCTATCCTAGGCGGCGGAGTGGCCGGGCTCAACGCGGCGCAAATGGCGGTCGGGCTGCGCGCCGACGTCACCATCTACGACATCAGCAATGACCGGCTGGCCGAGCTCGACACGCATTTTGGCTCGCAGATAAAGACGGCCTATGCCTCGCGTGACGCGATCGCCCGAGCCGTTCAAGAGGCGGAATTGGTCATTGGCGCAGTCCTCGTCCCAGGAGCGGCCGCGCCCAAGCTGGTAACCCGCGAAATGCTCAAGACGATGAAGCGCGGCTCCGTGCTGGTCGACATAGCCATCGATCAGGGTGGCTGCTTTGAGACCTCGAAGGCGACCACGCATGAGGATCCCGTCTACGAAATCGACGGGGTGATCCATTATTGCGTTGCGAACATGCCTGGCGCGGTTGCCCGGACAAGCACGTTCGCGCTCAACAATGCGACGCTGCCGTTCATTCTGAAGCTCGCCAACCTCGGCGCGGAGAAGGCAATGGCCTCCGATCCGCACCTGGCGAACGGACTCAATGTCTCGGGCGGCGAGATCCGCAACGAGCCGGTGGCCGAAGCGCTCGGGCTGGAGTTCGTACCCGCCTAAGCTGGTTGGCGGCCGGCGGCCATCTGCTCGATCAACGCGACCCCGTCGGCCACGAGCGGCCGCCATTCGGCGTTCGGCGGGGCGCGATCGAGCAGGCTTCGCCAGAGCTTGTAAGCGCCCGCCGCGTCGCCCGAACGAAGCAGCGCCAGTCCCTCGAAATAGTCGGGTGCCGGGGCAGTCGGTGCTAGCTCGCGGGCTCGGTCGAACGCGAAGCTGGCAGCGGGCGTGATTCCGCGAGCATGGTCGGTGAGCGCATTCCCAAGCCCAACCCACAGCCCATAGTCACGTGGATGGGCGCGGATCGCGGACTGGAGGATGCCGACCGCATCCTGTGTCTTGCCGCGCGCCGCCAGGGCGTCAGCCATAAGAAGCCAATGTTCGGAGACACTGAAACGTCCGAGAAAAAGATTGCGCGCGCCTGTCAACGGGATCGGACCAGCGGCTACCTGCCCCGCGCGCGGGCTTCCGGAGAGACCGGGACGCCCACCGAGTGCATATCCTGCAGCGCCAAGCATCAAGGTCGCGGCGGCGAAGGTCAGCAGCCCACCGCGAAGACCGGCGAGGCGCATCGCGGCAAGCGCAACCCCGATCAGGACAAGGACAATGAGGAGGCCGGTCATCTTCGCCCCCTAAGCTTGCGCGCGGCAAGGAAGCCACCGGCGATGAGGATGGCGATTGGGGCGGCCCACAACGGCCAGGTCAATGGTTTCACGGGTGGATCGAAGCTGACCCAGTCGCCGTAGCGCTGAATCAACCATGCGCGAACCTCTTCGGCACTTTCCCCCGACCCCATTCGCTGGCGAATGAGCGCACGCATGTCGCCGGCGAGCTCCGCGTCGCTGTCGGCGACCGACTGGCCCTGGCAGACGAGGCAGCGGATCTCATGCATCAGCGCCATGGCCTGCGCTTCCTGGCGCGCGTCCGGAAGCTGACGGTTGGCCCATTCGGACGGCGGCAGTTTGCTGTCCGCGAAGGCTGGTGTTGCTGACATGAGCAGGAGGGCGAGAGCAAACCTCAACGCGCCTCCTCCATCTCGCCAAGGATCTTCGCCATATCCTGCGGCATGATCGGCCCGACATGCTGATAGCGGATGACCCCGCGGCCATCCAGGATGAAGCTTTCGGGCACTCCCGACGAGCCCAGACTCATCTGGACCTTGCTGTCGAGATCGCTGCCGATGCCGAGAAACGGATCGCCATGACGCTCAAGAAAAGCGGCAACGTCCGCCGGCCGGTCGCGGACTGCGATTGCCTCGATCCTTACGCCGCGGCGCTCCAGCTCAAGCAGAATCGGCGCTTCGGCCACGCAGGGTACGCACCAACTTGCGAAGATGTTGAGCAGCTTGGGCTGGCCGTCCGCGAAGCCAGCTGACTTGACCGTTGCCCGTCCTGGAATCGCGGCAGGGAGCGCGAATTGCGGAAGCTTCTGGCCTTCGAGGCGGGAGCGAATGACGGTGTCCGGCGGGCTCGATAGCCGCCACAGGGCGACGCCTGCGAAAACTGCGAGCAGCAGCAGCGGAGTGGCAAGGATCAGGCGGCCCCTCACAGCTCGGCCTCCTCAAGACGCCGGCGGTTGCGGCGGTTGGTCCACGCCCGTCCGGCAAGCGCGATGAACCCGCCGAGCGCGACGAGAATGCCGCCAAGCCATATGAAGGTGACGAACGGCTTCCACCAAAGGCGAAGCTGCCAGCGGTCGCCGGTTTGCCGACCGAGAACCGTGTAAAGCTGGCCGTTCCACGTCGTGGCGATTGCCACCTCGCTGGTCTCGGTTAGGGGTGATGTGAATACGCGCGCCTGGGGACGAAGCTCTTCCGTGCCGTCACCTTTCGAGGCGCGCAGGCTGGCCTCCAGGGCGGTCCAGTTCGGCCCGGCGACAGGACTTATCGAGACGAAGTCGATTAGCCAGGGACCGATTTCTAGTCGTTCGCCGGGACGAGCTGCTGCCAGCCGCTCACGGGTGAAGGCCGCGTCGCTGGCCATTCCGAGCACCGAGATCGCCACACCGAGATGAGCGATGACCATTCCCCACGTCGCGAGCGGCGTCCGGCGCAGCGAACGTCCGAACAACGGCATGACGGTTGCCGGAAGGAGCGCCATTCCCACGACTAGGCCAAGGCGCGCCATCAGGCTCATGTCTGGCGCCAGGATCACGGTGGCGACGAGCGTTGCCAGCCCGACAAGCACGGCCGGGGCAGTCTTCCGGGCGACCGGAGTTTCATGCCGTCGCCAGCGAAGCAACGGCCCGACGATGAGGAGCAGCAAGAGCAGGAGCCCGAGCGGACCGGCAACGGCGTTGAAATAGGGCGGACCGACGGACAGTTTCTCCCCAGTCGTCGCCTCCACCATCAACGGATACAGCGTGCCCAGAAAGACGACGGCGAGGATGACGCTGAGCAGGAGGTTGTTGACGACCAGTGCGCCCTCGCGGCTGACCAGCGCGAAGCGTGCGCCTTCACCTACCGCTGGTGCGCGCCATGCAAACAGGGCGAGCGCCCCGCCGACGTAAAGCAGTAGCAGTGCGAGGATGAAGGTTCCGCGGGTCGGATCGACCGCGAAGGCATGAACCGAAGTCAGGATCCCGGAGCGTACGAGGAAAGTGCCGACCATCGACATTGAGAAGGCGATGACGGCAAGCATCATCGTCCAGGTGCGAAGACCGCCGCGCGCGGCTAGTACACTGACCGAGTGGAGCAGCGCGGTGGCGGCGAGCCACGGCATCAACGAGGCATTCTCGACCGGGTCCCAGAACCACCAGCCGCCCCAGCCAAGTTCGTAATAGGCCCAGTAGCTGCCGGCGACGATCCCGAGCGTCAGGAATATCCATGAGCCGAGCACCCACGGCCGCATCGCGCGAGCAAGAACCGGGCCGACATCGCGGGTGAGTAACGCGCCGACGGCAAGACTAAATGCGACCGAAAGGCCGACATAGCCGAGGTACAAGGTCGGCGGGTGGAAGGCGAGCCCGGGATCCTGCAGCAGCGGGTTGAGTCCCTGCCCTTCGAGCGGCGCGGGATCAAGGCGTGCGAACGGGTTGGAGGCGATGAGCAGGAATGCATAGAAGCCGAGCGCCAGAGCTGCCTGCGCGCCGAGCGCGGCGCTGAGCATCTTTTCCGGCATTCGACGCGAAAGCAGGGCAAGGAGCGCACCGGACAAGGCCAGCACCGTGACCCACAAGAGCATCGAGCCCTCGTGATTCCCCCAGGCACCGGCAAAGCGGTAGATGAAAGGCTTGGCGCTGTGACTGTTGGCGGCAACGAGGGCAACGCTGAGATCGGTGCGAACGAAGACCAGCACCAGGCACAGGAAGGCAATGCAGGTCAGAAGGCCCTGCGCAAGCGCGATCGGCCGGGCGGTGGCGACGGCCTTGTCGGCGAGCGTCGGGATCGCGGTAACAGCGAGTTGGAGGAGCGCCAGTGCGGCGGCGAGATAGAGGGCAGCAAGCCCGGTTTCGGCGATCATCGCTCGACCGTTCGGGCAACGGCGTGTTCGGCCGCGGAATTGCCAAGCTGCGGCGGCATGTAGCGTTCGTCATGCTTGGCTAAGATGTTGTCGGCCTCGAACGTGCGCCCGCGAAGCCGGCCTTCGGCCACGACTCCGCTGCCTTCCTTGAACAGCGAGGGCGGAATACCGCGGAACCGCGTTTCCACCTGCTGCTTTCCGTCAGTCACGATGAAGCGCAGGGTGACGCCGTCAGGAAGCTGTTTGAGCGAACCCTGCTGGACCATTCCGCCGAGCCGAAGCGCATCGCCCTCCTCGACGGTGCCCGAAGTGATGTCGGTCGGGGTGACGAAATAAGCTGCACGGTCGCGAAGGCCCCACATCGCGAGCAATGCCGCGCCGACAAGTGCGACCAGTGCGCTAAGCGCCAGCACAAGGCGCTGATGCTTGGGCTTGAGGCTCATCTGCGGGCCGCACTCTCCGCTTGTGCTTCGGCGCGACGCATCCACCGCCACGAAAGCAGCAGCAGAACGCCGGTCAGTCCGAGCGTGATGACATAAGCGGCGATGACGAACGACCAATGGTTCATTCGGCAGCCCTCCGCCGCAATCGCGCCTCAGCGCGGATGGTGGCGAGCTCGGCCCGCATGCGCATGAGGACGATGGCGCCGAACAGCAGGGAGAATCCGAGCACCGTGAGCGGCAGCGGCCAAAGTAGCTCGGGCGCGATCGACGAACCGCCGGCGATGCTGATCGACTGGCCCTGGTGAAGTGTCCGCCACCATTGCACCGAGTAATGAATGATCGGCAGGTTCACCGCGCCGACGATCGCGAACAATGCCGCCATCCGCCCTTCAGTTTGGCGCTCTCGCTCAGCTGACGCGAGACCGATATAGCCGAGGTAGAGAAAGAAGAGGATCAGCATCGAGGTCAGGCGGCCGTCCCATTCCCACCACGTGCCCCAAGTCGGGCGGCCCCAGATCGAGCCGGTGACGAGGCAAACGAAGGCATACATTGCGCCCACGGGGGCAATTGCGCGGCCGGCAATGGCGGCGAGCGGATGGCGCCAGACGAGTTGCGCGAGGGCCGCCGCGGCAAGGCCGGACCAGCCTCCCATCCCCAGCCACGCGCTCGGCACGTGGATGTAGAGAATGCGTGCACTATCACCCTGGAGATAGTCCGGCGGCGTAAACGCCAATCCGCCAATCACGCCGACAAGGATGAGCAACAAACCCGGCCACAGGCACCACGCCGTCGCTGGCCGCGCTATCTTGAGGAACCGGGCGGGGTTGGCGTAGCCGTGCATCTGCATCAGGCCCTTAGCACGTCGTGACCAAGAGCCAAGCGCCTTGCCTTACCCTCGCCCGATGAGACGCTGAGCCATCGCATCTGCAACAGCCGCCGGATCACGGCCGCTCGACTCACTTTCCGCCCAGATTTGCTCGAGGCGGCCAGGAATAGCTTCAATTCGCGAACGGACGAGATCCGGGCCGCCGTCGCCCAGATATTCGGTCGACACGTTGATGATCCCACCCGCGTTGATCACATAATCGGGCGCGTAGAGGATGCCGCGGGACTTGAGGCGCTCACCGTCCTGGGGCGTCGCGAGCTGATTATTGGCCCCGCCTGCGACGATCGGCACGTTCAAAGCCGCGATTGACTGCTCGGTCAGGATAGCGCCGAGGGCGTTCGGGCTGAACACGTCGGCTTCGAGCGTCATGATTTCGGACGGGTCGACAATCGTCGCGCCGGTCTCGTTCGCAAGCGCCTGGGCGCGGTCCACAGCGACATCCGCGATTGTCAGGCGCGCACCTTCCGCAGCCGCAAGGCGCGCGACTCCACCGGCGACGCTGCCCGCGCCCTGCATGGCGATGTGCAGGCCCGACAGGTTGTCCTTGCCAAGGGCAAGGCGAACCGCTGCCTTGATGCCCAAGAAGACGCCGAGCGACGTGTGCGGACCGGGATCGCCACCGACGGCTCCGCCCTCCACCGGCAAGCCGGCAACGAACCTGGTCTGGGTAGCGATGGTGGTCATGTCAGCAACGGTGACGCCGACATCCTCGGCAGTCACGTAATTGCCGCCGAGCCGATCCACCGACTTGCCGAATGCGGCAATCATCGCATCGGTCTTGGTGCGGTCCTTGTCGGCAAGGATGACGGCTTTGCCTCCGCCAAGCGGGAGGCCTGCCATCGCGTTCTTGTAGCTCATTCCGCGCGACAGTCGCAGCGCATCCGTCAACGCTTCGGAATCTTCGGCGTAATGCCAGAAACGGGTACCGCCGGCCGCCGGGCCGAGATGGGTCGAGTGCATTGCGATAATCGCCCGAAGGCCGGTGTTGCGGTCGGTTACGAAATGAATCGCCTCATGGGCGTCGAAATCGGGATAGCCCCAGGGGGTCGTCATGATACCGGTCGATCCTGCAAGGACGTGTATGAATGGGGCGATCGACGGGACTTGAACCCGCGACCCTCGGTACCACAAACCGATGCTCTAACCAGCTGAGCTACGATCGCCGTGAAGCGCCTTGGAGGACGCGCGCCGCCCCCTTAAGGGGCGTGACCATCCTTGGCAAGCGAGGGACAAATGAACGCGACCATCGAAAAGTTCGGTTATCCGGAAACGCTTATCAGAGAGTACCGGCATTGGGTCGTGATGCTCCGCCCGGCTCAAGTCACCACAGGATCGCTGGTGCTCGCCGCGAAGAGCGAGGCGACGGCGTTTGGAGAGCTTGCACCCGAAGCCTTTGCCGAGCAGGCCAACGTCGTCGCCGATATTGAGGCAATGCTCAAGGCCGCCGTGAATTTCGACAAAATCAACTACTTGATGCTGATGATGGTGGATCCACAGGTTCACTTCCACGTTTTCCCACGTTATGCGGGCGACCGTTCCGTTGCCGGACTGACGATTGCGGATTCGGGTTGGCCCGGACCGCCAGATCTGAAATCGGCAATACCCCTGGACCAGGCCAAGGTTCGGGACGTCGTTCGGTTTTTGAAAGGGCACATGCCGAACGGCGCAGCGCGGGACTGACAACAAACACAGGGTAAAAAGCTTGCGCAATCGTCGATATTGCGTTGAGTTAAGATGGAGCGGATATTTGAAAGCGAGTCGATTTCAGCAAGCCATGATAAACGGGCCGATATCGCTACGCGACAAACTGGTCGAATCCGGCCTTAGCCCGGAAATCGCCGATGCGCTCGGCGAGATGCCGCAGCGTCGCGTTCAGCTTGACCCGCGCAGGCCCTTCCGGGAGCCAGGGATGGCGCGCGACGAAGTGATGTTCGTCACCTCCGGCCTCGTGTCCAAGTACAAGAGCGACGCCAGCGGACGACGCCAGATCGTCGCCCTCCGCTTCCCGGGCGAAGGCATATTGCCGCGCGAAGGGAGTGCCGCCTACGGAATTCAGGCCATTGTCAAAAGCGAAGTGCTGGTCGGAAAAGCCGCCGACTTCGATCCGATCATTGAAAAACATCCCGAGCTCGCCCGCTATTTCTGGCGGCTCATCCAGCGCAACGAGTCGATCGGTTACGAATGGCTGGTGAATTGCGGACGCCGCGATTCCACCGCGCGGGTGGCTCACCTGCTTGCCGAGACGGCAACACGCTATGGCATTAATCCGGACAGCGAGCCGCTACCCAATCCCTTCACCCAGCAGCAGATCGCCGACATCACGGGGCAGACGTCGGTCAACGTCAACCGCGTGTTCGCGGATCTCGAGCGGCAGGGGCTAATCAAGCGCCAGGGTCGCGACATCTTTTTCAAGGACTGGAACGAGATTCTGCGCGTGGCGAGCTTCCAGCCGAACTATTTAGATTAGGTTCGGATTGCCTGCGCTAACATGCGGCCTTTGGGCAATGTCCCCCAGACATTCCCATTAGTTGCATGGTGGGCGCGACAGGGATTGAACCTGTGACCCCACCCGTGTGAAGGGTGTGCTCTACCGCTGAGCTACGCGCCCCGGCCATGCGTCAAGCGCCGATAGTGGCGCGCACGAAAACTGTCCAGACGGCTTATTTGGCTTGGACCGCTTCTTTTAGAATTCGGCCCGGGCGAAACTTGGGCTGCGAGCTTGCCTTGATTTGCATTGGCGCACCGGTTCGCGGATTGCGCCCTACAGACGCCTTGCGGCGGGTCACCGAGAAATTGCCGAAGCCGACGAGCCGGACCTCATCTCCGCGTTTGAGCGCGGATGTGACCACTTCGAGCATGGTCTCCACCGCTTTCGACGCATCGGCACGGGAAAGGCCCGCGCGATCGGCGACCTGGCCGATGAGATCCTGCTTGTTCATGCTCTACTCCCCTCGCTCTTACGCGGTGACTGGATGGGTGACGGCGAGCCGCCCTTAAGACAAGGTTCGCCCGCCAAGTCAAAAAGCTAGTGGCGAACGGCCGGACTTTCCGACGAACTGCCGTGTCCGGGGGGCGGTTCGGCGGCATGTTCGTCCGCATCGGTCCACTCGATCGCTTGGACCGGCTCGGTCAACGCCAGTTCAAGCACTTCGTCGACATGCGACACCGGAACAATCTTTAGGCCGTCCGTGACGCTCTTCGGAAGTTCGACCAGGTCCTTCTCATTATCCTGCGGAATGAGCACGGTCGTGATTCCCCCGCGAAGCGCAGCCAGCAGCTTCTCCTTGAGGCCGCCGATCGGTAGGACTCGGCCGCGGAGCGTAACTTCGCCGGTCATCGCCACGTCGCGGCGCACCGGAATTCCGGTCAGAGTCGAGATCATCGCTGTAACCATCCCAACGCCCGCTGACGGCCCGTCCTTGGGAACGGCGCCTTCGGGCAAGTGAACGTGAATGTCCTTGCGCGCGAAGAGCGACGGTTTGACGCCAAAGGCGGGGGCGCGAGCTTTGATAAAGCTCATCGCCGCCTGAACCGATTCTTGCATGACCTCGCCGAGCTTGCCGGTCGTCTTGATCTGGCCCTTGCCGGGGACGGTCACAGCCTCGATCGTCAACAATTCGCCGCCGACCTCGGTCCAGGCCAGGCCGGTGACAGCGCCGATCTGGTCTTCTTCCTCGCCAACGCCGAAGCGGTAACGGCGGACGCCGAGGTAATCGGCGAGATTGTTCTCATCGATGGTGACCGACTCGCAGTGGCCTTCCAGAATCCGCCGAAGCGCCTTGCGTGCGACCTTGGCAAGCTCGCGCTCCAGAGTGCGGACGCCAGCTTCGCGGGTATAGAGCCGAATGATCGCGCGAAGGCCGGAATCGGTGATCTCCAGCTCCCCAGCGGTCACGCCATGCGCTTCAAGTTGCTTGGGAATGAGGTGCCGGCGGGCAATCTCGACCTTCTCGTCCTCCGTATAGCCTTCGAGGCGGATAATCTCCATTCGGTCGAGCAGCGGTTGCGCCATGTCGAGCGAGTTGGCCGTCGTCACGAACATGATGTCGCTGAGATCATAGTCGATCTCGAGATAGTGATCCTGAAACTTGCTGTTCTGTTCGGGATCGAGAACCTCAAGCAAGGCGGATGCCGGATCGCCGCGAAAATCCTGGCCGAGCTTGTCGATTTCGTCGAGAAGGAACAGCGGATTGCTCGTCCCCGCCTTTTTGAGGTTGGAGATGATCTTGCCTGGAAGCGAGCCGATGTACGTCCGCCGGTGTCCGCGGATTTCGGCCTCGTCGCGGACGCCGCCTAGCGACTGGCGCACGAACTCACGACCGGTAGCTCGGGCGATCGAGCGTCCAAGCGAAGTCTTGCCGACGCCGGGCGGCCCGACGAGGCAAAGGATCGGGCCCTTCAGGCGGTTGGTTCGCGCCTGGACCGCAAGATATTCGATGATCCGGTCCTTGACCTTCTCGAGCCCGTAATGGTCCTCGTCGAGTACGGCTTGGGCCTCGGCAATGTCGCGCTTAAGACGGCTCTTCTTGCCCCACGGCAAAGCTAGCAGGACGTCGAGATAGTTGCGGGCAACCGTCGCTTCTGCCGACATCGGCGCCATTGCCTTGAGCTTCTTGAGCTCGGCATTGGCGCGCGCCTTGGCTTCCTTGCTGAGACGCGTTTTACGGATCTTGGCGGCAAGTTCGTGGAGCTCGTCGCCCCCTTCCCCGTCGTCATTGCCGAGCTCACGTTGGATCGCCTTCAACTGCTCGTTGAGGTAATATTCGCGCTGAGTCTTCTCCATTTGCCGCTTCACGCGGCTGCGGATCTTCTTCTCGACCTGGAGAACGCCGAGCTCGCCCTCCATGAACGCGAACACCATCTCAAGGCGCCGGGCGACATTGAGCTGGGTAAGCAGGGCCTGCTTGTCGCTGACCTTGATCGAAAGGCTGGAAGCAACCGCATCTGCCAAGATCGAAGGATCTTCAATCTCGGCAAGCTGGACACCGGTTTCAGCGGGCAGGCGCTTGTTGAGCTTGGCGTAATTCTCAAACTGGTCGACGACAGAGCGCATCAGCGCCATGGCCTCCGCGCCGTCAGCTTCGTCCTCTTCGACCTCCTCCACCTCGGCCTCGAGATATTCGCCGCGATCGTAGAGAGCGATCAGTTTGGCACGCTTGGCGCCTTCGACCAGCACGCGCACGGTTCCGTCCGGCAACTTCAAGAGCTGCATCGCCGTCGCGGTTACGCCTAGATCGTACATCGCGTCGCGATCGGGATCATCCTCGCTCGGATCGAGCTGGGCGACGAGGAACAGCTGCTTGTCGGCGGCCATCGCGGCTTCGAGCGCGGCGACCGATTTGTCACGGCCTACGAACAAAGGAACGATACGATGTGGGAAAACGACGATGTCGCGAAGCGGCAGGATAGGAAGCAGGCGAGTCATGCCGCCCATATGGGCGGCGCCTATGCCAAGCGCAACAGAAGCAGGGCAGGAATGAGGTTGTTGAGGGCGTGGACGGCAGCAGCGATCCCGACCGCGCCGACTTTCGAACGCTTACGCCAGGTAACGTAGAGGATCGAGAAGATGAGGAATGGCCACCAGATGACGAGGCCCCAGGTCGGGGCCTGGAGCGAGTGCGCCATGCCCCAGCCGGCTGCGCTCAATGCCACTGCCCATTGCCACGGCACGACGAGCAGTAGCAACTCGAGCATAGCGGCCATGATGAGGCTTTCGACGATCGGAGCGAATACCTCGATGAGGAAGAACACAAGCACGGGATCGCCGTCGAACACCGGGCTTGGGGCGCCCGGAATGAGCCGGGAGAAGAATGCCGCGAGCCCGAGCGCCGGCAGAGTCACCAGCGGCCAGGCAAGCAGGATCGTTCGCGCAGGCTGGCGCGGCTCGAACAGGAACGCGGGAAGCGCGGGCTTCAACTAGGCAGCGTCGCCCGTGGTGCCGGACGCTGCCTTGTCCTTCTTGGCATAGACCCGCACCGGCTCCTTGGTGCCGGCAACGACGTCCTTGTCGACATGGACTTCATTGACCCCGTCCATCGACGGAAGGTCGAACATCGTGTCGAGCAGAATCCCTTCGAGGATCGAGCGAAGACCGCGAGCGCCCGTCTTTCGCTCGATCGCCTTCTTGGCGATGGCGATGAGCGCGTCGTCGGTGAATTCGAGACGAACATCTTCCATCTCGAACAGCTTCTGATACTGCTTGATGAGCGCATTCTTCGGCTCGACCAGAATTTCGACCAAGGCCGCCTCGTCGAGATCCTCGAGCGTGGCGATGACCGGCATACGGCCGATGAATTCTGGAATGAGTCCGAACTTCATCAAATCTTCGGGCTCGGTGAACTTCAGAACCTGGCCGGTACGGCGTTCGTCCGGAGCTTCGACATGTGCGCCGAAACCGATCGACTTGCCCTGCATGCGATCGGAGATAATCCGCTCTAGGCCGGCGAAGGCGCCGCCGCAGATGAAAAGAATGTTGGTCGTGTCGACCTGAAGGAACTCCTGCTGCGGATGCTTGCGCCCGCCTTGTGGGGGAACGGAGGCCGTCGTGCCTTCCATCAGCTTCAGGAGCGCCTGCTGGACACCCTCGCCCGATACGTCGCGAGTGATCGACGGATTGTCCGACTTGCGACTGATCTTGTCGATCTCGTCGATGTAGACGATGCCGCGCTGCGCCCGCTCGACATTATAGTCGCTGGCCTGGAGCAGCTTGAGAATGATGTTCTCGACATCCTCGCCGACATAGCCGGCTTCCGTCAGCGTCGTGGCGTCGGCCATGGTGAACGGTACGTCGAGTATTCGCGCCAGCGTTTGGGCGAGCAATGTCTTGCCGCAACCGGTCGGGCCGATCAGAAGGATGTTCGACTTGGCAAGCTCGACCTCGGTCCCCGTCTTGGAACCGTGGGCAAGCCGCTTGTAGTGGTTGTGCACTGCGACCGACAGAACGCGCTTGGCGCGCGACTGGCCGATCACGTAATCGTCGAGAACCTGGTTGATCTCCGAAGGCGTCGGTACACCATCGCGGGTCTTGACCAGCGCCGACTTGGTTTCCTCGCGAATGATGTCATTGCACAGCTCGACGCATTCGTCGCAGATGAACACAGTCGGCCCGGCGATGAGCTTGCGCACCTCGTGCTGCGATTTGCCGCAGAAACTGCAGTAGAGCGTACTCTTGCTGTCGCCGCCGCCTTGAAGCTTGGTCATAAAGTCCCTTGCAATTCCGGCCGCGCACGGCCGTATTCCGCCGCATGCTAGCCGCTCTTGTCGCACAATCAAGCTAAGTGATGGGTTAACGCCCCACCCCGCGATTGGGCCATTCCTGTCCCGATATGGAGCTTGTAGCCCCGTCCGGCAAGGCGTGTGATCAGACGAAAAGGCGAGTCAGCGCGTAGAAACCGGCGGCTACCGCGGCCGAGCAGGGAATAGTTATCACCCATGCCATGACCACGCTTTGCGCGACTCCCCACCGGACGGCAGAGGCGCGCCGGGCGACCCCGGCGCCGATTACTGCGCCGGTGATGGTGTGCGTCGTCGAGACAGGAATCCCGGCCAGACTGGCGCCGAAAAGCATGATCGATCCGCCCGTGGAAGCGGCGAAACCCTGATGCTGCGAAAGCTTGGTGATCCGGCTGCCCATCGTCTCGATGATCTTCCAGCCGCCCATCATGGTGCCCAGGCCCATGGCGATGTAGCAGCTGATCGCGACCCAATGAGGTACATGGAACTCGCCGCTGAGATAGCCGGTCGAATAAAGAAGGACGGTGATGATCCCCATCGTCTTCTGGGCATCATTGAGGCCGTGGCCAAGGGAATAACCGGCCGCGCTGACGAGATGGCAAGTCTTGAATGCGCTTTCGGCGCCTCGCGCACTGGCCCAGGACGCAAGCCAGCTGGAAATCAGCATAACGAGCATCGCGACGGCCATCCCAATCATCGGCGCCAGCGGAATGAACAACAAGGTCTTGGTGACGCCATTCCACTGGATCGTGCCGAACCCCGCTGCCGCGACCCCGGCGCCGACGATACCGCCGACCAGGGCATGGCTGGACGAGGATGGGATGCCCTTGAGCCAAGTGACGACGTTCCAGAACATCGCCCCGCCCAGCGCTGCGAAGACCACAGCGGGCGATACGAGGTCTTTGTCGATCAGCCCCTTGCCGATCGTATCGGCGACCTTGTGAAGCTCCGGCCACGCTAGCGTGAGGAAGTAGGCAGCAAAGTTGAAGAAAGCTGCGAATCCAACAGCTTGGACCGGGCCGAGGAGCTTGGTCGCTACCACAGTTGCGATGGAGTTGGCCGCGTCGTGAAGGCCGTTCAAAAAGTCGAACATCAGCGCCAGGATGACGAGCCCGACGAGCAGCGGGAGGGCGATCTCATGCATGGTGCGAACGATCCCGCGGCTCAGCTATGGTCAATGACGATCGAGTCAATCTGGTTTGCCACGTCCTCGAATGCGTCGATGATCCGCTCGAGATGTTTGAAGATTTCGCGGCGGACCGCGAACTCGATCGAGCTTTTCTCGCGGAATTCGGCGAAGCAGCGCTTGAGCCCGGCGGTGTGGATCTCGTCGCCACGCCCTTCCATCCGGACAAGCCGTTCCGTTAGCTCATGCAGGCGTTTGCCGTTCCTGCCGACGTCGCGCATCAAGGGCATCGCCTCGGCGACCAGGCGCGCGCTGTCGACGACGATGGCCACCATGTCGCGCATCTCGGGCTCGAAATCCTTGAAATCGTAGACGTCGATTGCCGATGCGGTGGACTGCATTTCATCGATTGCGTTGTCCATCGAGCCGATGAGCGACGTGATCGCGCCGCGATCGAAGGGAGTCAGAAAGGTTTCGCGGACCGTTCTCAATGTCTCGGCGATAATCGCATCCGCATCATGCTCGCGCTCGCGAATCTCGCGGACATGCTCTTCCCTTTTCGACTGGCCCTGGAAAAGACGGCCAGTCGCGTCCGCCGCCGCGACCACCGCAGTGGCATGAGCCTCGAACAGTTCGAAGAAATTGCCCTTCTTCGGAAGAAGGCGTTGAAACCACGCAAACATCGGACCCACCTTGGATTTTTCGGCGACAACGGTGAACATGCTCGTCCGATTTGCCGCCTTGTTGAATTCGCTTGCGCCGAACGAGCGGATGAGATCGGCAAGATCGGGCTCTTCGACAGCAGCCGCGGCGTCGGTGAGACTGAACCAGCGACGCTTGCGCTGGCCCTTCTCCGGCCATTCATCGAGCTCGCTGTTTACCGCAAGCGGAAAGACCTCGACGTCGGCCATTAACGAAGCGCCGCTCCCCCTGCGCTTGCGATACCGAAAGCTGCCCAGCGGCACCGGACAGACCGCCCCGGTGACTCCAGCCTCCTCAAACGCTTCCTTGGCAGCACCGTCGTGAGGCGCAAGCCCGCCTGGGAGATTCCCTTTCGGGATCACCCATCGCTTCGACTCGCGGCTTGTGACCAGCATGACCCGGACTGGTGCGTCCAGGTCCTTACCCACGCTTCGATACGGCAAGGCGGCGATCTGGCGAATGTTGAACGACCCTCTTCGACCCGACGGCTAGACCCCGCCGCAGTTTGCGATGGGGCCTAGTGTCGCCGGACCGAGCTGACAAGAAAAACGACGGAAGTGTTACAGCCGTCAGGAGGGCGTGACGTCTCCCGCACCGGTGCCTTCGTCGTTGCCAGCATCGGGACGCGTGTCGAACACTTCGTCAATGAGGCCGAACGCCTTGGCCTCGTCGGCCTCCAGGAACTTGTCGCGGTCCATCGCCTTCTCGATCTCCTCGATCGGCTGCCCGGTGTATTTCGCATAGAGCGCGTTGAGGCGCGTACGCATGCGCAGGATTTCGCGGGCCTGAATCTCGATGTCGGACGCCATGCCCTGCGCCCCGCCCGACGGCTGGTGGACCATGATGCGGCTGTTGGTGAGTGCGACCCGCATTCCCGGTTCGCCGGCCGCTAACAGGAAGCTGCCCATTGAAGCGGCCTGGCCGATGCACACCGTTCCGACCTTGGGGCGGATGTATTGCATGGTATCGTGGATCGCGAGGCCGCTTGTCACCACGCCGCCCGGCGAATTGATGTACATGAAGATGTCCTTCTTCGGATTTTCCGACTCAAGGAACAGCAGCTGGGCGGTGATGAGCGAGGCCATATGGTCCTCGATTGGACCGGTGACAAAAATGATCCGGTCGCGAAGCAGGCGCGAATAGATGTCGAAGCTGCGTTCGCCGCGGTTGGACTGCTCGATGACGATCGGGACGAGTTGGGCGGCGATATCTGCATGATCCATGGGAAAATCGGGTCCTTTGATTGGCAGGGCCTACATCGGGCGGATCGCGACGATGTTCAAGCGGGTCCGGGCTGCGCGAGGTAGGCAAGTCGTCGCATTTCCCTCCGCCCGCGCGTGACCGTGTCGAGGATCAGGCCAGCGAAGAAGCAGAGAACCGCGACGATGGTCATTCCGGTGACGAGGATGGCGGTGGGGAAGCGCGGGACGAGGCCGGTATCGAGGTAAGTCAAGACGAGCGGGATCGAGAGGATGATGGCGGCAAGCAGAAGCATCGCGCCAATGGTGCCGTAGAACAGCACCGGCCGCTCGACACGATACAATGTGCCGATGGTTTTCAGGATCCGCCAGCCGTCGCGATAGGTGGACAGCTTGGATTCCGAGCCTTCCGGGCGCGCACCGTAGGCCGTTTCCACTTCACCCACCGGCATCCGAAGCTCGAGCGCGTGGACGCTCATCTCGGTCTCGATCTCGAATCCCTCAGATAGGACAGGAAAGCTCTTCACAAACCGTCTTGAAAAGACACGGTAACCAGAGAAGATATCAGAAAAGCTGCGACCGAAAAGGCGCGCGAGTAAGCCGGTGAACAGGCGATTCCCGAGCACATGGCCGCCGCGGTAAGCCTCCTTCGCTTCGTGCTGGCGGGTGCCGACGACCATGTCGAGTTGCTCGCTGACGAGCAGGCGAACCATCTCCGGCGCGGCCTTTGGATCATAGGTGAGATCGCCGTCGGCCATGAGATAGACGTCGGCGTCAATATCGGCGAACATCCGGCGCACGACATGTCCCTTGCCCTGCATCCGCTCGGTGCGGACGACAGCCCCGGCCTTTTCGGCCATCTCGACTGTCCGGTCGCGGCTGTTGTTGTCGTAAACGTAGACGATCGCGCCGGGCAGCGCTGACCGGAAGCCGGCGATCACCTGGGCGATCGCCGCCTCCTCATTATAACAGGGCAGCAGGACGGCGACCGTCGGGATGGACGATTGGTTCATTGCCCTTCCCTAGCCGCCGCCTCTTGCCTTGGCGTTACTTTTTCTTCGCAGCAGGCTTTTTCGCGGCCGGCTTCTTTGCCGGTTCCGCCTTGGGGTCAGCCTTCTTGGCTGCCGGCTTGGCGCCAGCGCCATCCTTTACCGGCTTGGAAGGCTTCGGAACTTCGGCCTTGGCGTCCGCACCCTTGCCTGCCGTGGCCGTCTTCGCAGAAGGCTTTTCGGCCTTCGCAGGTTTCGCAGCCTTCTTCGCCTTGGCAGGCGCGGCATGGTCATGTCCGCAGCCGGGACCATGGACGTGGCCTTCCTCGCTCTCGAGGTCGGCTTCCAGCTCCTCACGGGTCGCGGAGCGCTCGGTCACTTCCGCCTTCGAGAACAGGAAATCGACAACCTTGTCCTCATAAAGCGGTGCGCGGAGCTGCGCGGCGGCCATCGGCTCATTCTGGACATACTGGATGAACCGATCGCGATCCTTCGGCTGATACTGCGAAGCTGCCTGGCCGATGAGACGGTTCATTTCTGCCTGGCTGACCTCGACGCCGTTAGCAGCGCCGATCTCGCTTAGGAGCAAGCCAAGGCGGACGCGGCGCTCGGCGATCTTGCGATAATCTCCGGCCTCGCTCTCGATTTCCTTCAGCGATGCTTCAGGATCCTCTTCGTGGCTCGCTTCGTGGCGAAGCTGGGCCATGATGTTGTTGAATTCGGCATCGACCATCGACGGCGGCACTTCGAAGTCATGGTCGGCAGCAAGCTTGTCGAGCAGCTGGCGCTTCATATGGGTGCGTGTAAGGCCATTGAGCTCCTGCTGGACCTGGTCGCGGATAAGCCCTTTCAGCTGCTCGAGGTCATTGAGGCCGAGCGACTTGGCGAACTCATCGTCGATCTTGGTTTCACCGGCGACCTTCACCTCTTTCACGGTGATCTCGAAAGTGGCTGGCTTACCCTTCAGATTCTCGGCGGGATAATCCGCCGGGAAGGTCACTTCGATCTGCTTCTCGTCGCCGGCCTTCACCCCGACGAGCTGATCTTCGAAGCCAGGAATGAGTTGCCCTGAGCCGAGAACGACCGGCATGTCGGTGCCGGTGCCGCCTTCGAACGCGACGCCATCGGCCTTGCCAACGAAGTCAATGACGACCTGGTCGCCATTGCCGGCCTTGTGGCCCTTCTTCGCTTCGGCAAAGCGAGTCTGCGACTTGGCGAGCTGCTCGACCTGGCTGGCGACGACCGTTTCATCTGCCTCGACGGTCAGGCGCTCAATCGTGAGGCCATCGATCTTCGGCTTGGGAACGTCAGGAAGCGTTTCGAGCTTGACGCGGACTTCGGCGTCCTTGCCCTGGGCATAGCCGTCGGCAAGCTCGACTTCCGGCTGCATCGCCGGGCGGATCTTGTTGTCGCTAAGGAGCTTCTGAACCGACTGCGCGACCGCGGTCTGGAGCGCTTCGGCGTGAAGACGATCGCCGTGCATCTTGCGAATAAGGTTCGGCGGAACCTTGCCGGGACGGAAGCCGGCCATCTTGATTTGCGGAGCAAGCTTCTTCACTTCCTGGTCCAGCCGGGCGTCGATGTCCTTCGCCGGGATGGTCAGCATGAAGGCCCGCTTCAGGCCCTGGTTCTCGGTCTCGACAGTCTTCGTTGTCACGTCTCTAGCTTCCTGCCTAAAAATTCTCGTGCCGGCGCGGCCACTTCTGGGCCTGCGCGATTTTCGTCCCTGCCGGTTACCCGCCGAACTCCATGGCGAAAATGGTGCGGGCGAAGGGACTCGAACCCCCACATCTTGCGATACTTGGACCTAAACCAAGCGCGTCTACCAATTCCGCCACGCCCGCGCGGACGCCTTTTAAGGTGCGGGGCCTATAGCAAGGCTGCGCGCACACACAAGTCACTGGCAACGGACTGCTCGCCAAGGCGTTAGCAACTCAAGGAGAAACGCCATGACTTCCCCCGCCATCACCGCCGGAACGCCTGAACAGCCGGAACCGGATCCGTCGCCTGTCCCGGCGAGCCCCGGACAGCCCAGCCCGGCACCGCCGGAGACCCCTCCCACCGGTCCAGACATCGACGTCCCGTCCCCGCCGTCACCGGGGACACAGCCGCCTACGACTCCGATCTCACCGGTCGCCTAGCGGCGGATCACGGCCGAGTTCGCGACCGCCTCGAAATCGGGAAGCGCGGCATTGAAATAGTGAGAGCGCGCGCCGTCCAGGAGGATTAGATAGAGCTTCCCGCCGACGACCGCTCCGACCGCGCGGCCGCGGCGCCAGACCTCATCGCTGTCGAGATGGTCGTAATCGAACTGAAAGCCCGGGTAGCCCATGAAAGTGCGGGGAATAAGCCCGGTGGTCTTGAAGTCGATCGTGCCGGCCCGGACCCGGTAAAAGCTTTCGAGCATCGATGCGATTTCCGGCGCAGTCATGTCCGACCGGAATTTCGGCACCTGCTGAGCGTCACGCTTGTTTTGCCGAATGATGTAGCGGCCGCCCTTAAGCCCGGTCACGAAACTCAGGGAATCGAGATAGGCGCCATTAAGCGTCCAATCCTCTACCGCCCGGATATCGTCGATCACCCAGATGTTGCTGATGCGATTCCATTCGCGCGGAGGTGTGACGGTCATCGAGCCGTCGCCAACGTTGCGCGGCTGAGCGCGAACCAGCGAGTAGCCGCCGTAGCCGTAGGTGTCGTCACCGAGCGTGGAGCAAGCGGAGAGCGGCAGAGCGACCGCGGCGGCGAGGGTCAGGATCGTGTTGCTGCGCATGGTTCGAGACCTCATAAGAACTGCAGCTGCTGGCGGATGAACGGCGCGTCGGGCGCGTTCGGAGCGATCAACAGATAACGCTGGAATGCCCCCTTCGCCTCGGCCCGGTTTCCAGCCTTCTGAAGCATGATGCCGTGCCAGCGCCAGGCATCGGGTGGCGCATCCGGATAGCGAACCGATGCGGCATAGCCCGCCGCGGCGCGGGCATCGTCTCCGGCGCGATTGCGGAGACGCCAGATCTCGGCCTCGGCATAGCGCAGTAGGCCGTTCCAGCCGTCCTGCGCCAAGGTCTCGACGATGTACTGACTGGCGCCCGGATCGTTGAGCTTGATCTGATCGTCGATCATCGTCGGTCGGATCTGCCCGATTGCCTGGAGATAGCGGGCGCGATGATCGTCATAAATACGGCCCGGCACCGTCACCTCGTCGGCCGAAACGCGAAGGTCGGCCATTCGCGCTTCGGGCGAGGGATGGGTCGCGAAAAGCGAGTATCCGCGATCGCGATTCTTGCGGCGGTAGGCCGCGGAGGCATCGAGCTCTCCGATCAGCTGCTGCCAGGTCTGGGACATGGCGTGCGGCGAATAACCGGCGTCGGCGAGGAGCTTCACACTCATCGCATCGGCTTCCGCCTCGAGCGTGCGATTGTAGCGGAGAACGGATAGTATCGCGCCAAGCTGGGCCAGGCGGGCATAGTCACCGACGTAAACGCCGGCTGCGCCGCCCGCCACACCGGCGAGCATCGTCCCGATCGCCAGCAAGTCCGTTTTCTTGCGCATGTCGCGCCACTGACGGATCTGGTGCCGCCTCAGGAAATGGGCGCTTTCATGAGCGATGACCCCGGCCAGCTGCGCCTCGTTGCGCATCCGCAGCAACAGGCCGGAAAAGACGACCGCAAAGCCCGTCGGGAACATCATCGCGTTGAACTCGGGAATGCGCGCCAGATAAATGCGCATGTCTTTCGTGGCCGGACCGCCGACCTTGCCGATCAACTCCTTGAGATAGGCGTTGAGGCCTGGGTCCTTGATAAGCAGGTTGGAGTCGGCAATCTCGGCCTCGACGCGCTCCATCTGCTGCCACATGCCCTGCTCGTCCTTGTCGACCGGACGGTGGCCGGGTCCAACAAGCGGGACCATATCGCGGGGAAGGATGCGGGCCTGGGCGATGCCGGTCGCTAGGCCGGCGGCTGCCGCTCCAAACCCAGCAAGAAGGCTGCGGCGCGTGAGAAGCGCGCTCACTGGGCTCTCCCCTGCTGCGCCCGGCGAATGTTCTTGCCGGGCTTCATCCGGTCGAGAAGCCGCTCGACCATGGTCGCGGCGCCTTCCGGTTTCCGAATATCACCCATATTGATCCCGGCGATCTGGGTCCCCGTCTGAAGGACGTTGAACCACACGACCTGACCTGTCCTGAGGTCGACCAGGCTGGCGTATGCGAATTGACCGCCGCCACCGATCGTCGGGGCACAGAAGCCGACGACGCAGCCGGCGACGCCAAGCACCTGCAATGCGACTCGCCCGGTCGAGGCGAAGCTGTCCTCGGCATGGAGGAACAAAGCGTAGTCGAATCCCGACTTGCGGCCGAGCGCGACTGCATCCTCGCCGAGTGTCCAGTCGAGACCCTTGCCGCGCTTGGTGGGCAAGTTCGCCCCGGCATAGCGATGGAGGGCGATGGACGAGCCGACGGCATAATGGAGGCGCTCCAACTCGGCGATTTGCTCGCCAGTCACGCCCTTTGATGCGAGGCCGTCGCGCGACTCGAGAATGAACGCGTTTCCACCTCGATTCTCTTGTTGGGCTTTCAGCGCAGATATGATGTTGGCGCGGGCGGTCTCGGTCCAGTCGGCGCGCGGTTCGACCATCCCGCCGGTCGTCACCGAGCCAACAGTCACGTCAGGACGCATCACCAACAATCGGTAATCGCCCTGCGGTGGCGTGAACTCGACATCGGCATATTGACGGGTCTGGACGCAGGCCGTCAGGGCCATCGCCATTCCCGCCGTGACTAGCAATCGACGCATACTCGCCCTCCCGCGGCCATCCGCGCGAGAGATAATGCTTAATTTAGAGCGACTTGCAAGCGACTTGTGATTGTTCAGCCGTCGAGCTTGGAGCGAAGTCGTTCGTTGACGACGCCCGGATTCGCCTTTCCAGCCATCGCCTTCATCGTCTGACCAACGAAGAACCCGAAAAGCTGCTGCTTGCCAGCCTTATATTCGGCGACCTTGTCGGCGTTGGCAGCGAGTATTCTGTCGATCTCGGCGTCGATGGCACCGGTGTCGCTAGTCTGCTTGAGACCACGCTCCTCGACGATCTTCGACGGCGGCTCGCCGGTTTCGAGCATGATTTCGAACACCTGCTTGGCGATGGTGCCACTAATCGTGCCGTCCGCCACCAGCTTAAGCAGCTCCGCGCCTTCGTCAGGCGAGATACCGGTCGTTGCCAGAGTTTCGCCGCGCTTGTTGAGCGCGCCGAATAGTTCGGCGACGACCCAGTTCGCGCCCTGCTTTGCGTCCGCTCCCGCTTCCAGCAGGGCGTCGAACCAGCGCGCGGTCTCGACCTCCGCGGTCAAAACACTGGCGTTGTAGGGCGAAACCCCCGCCGCCTCGTAGCGCTTGCGCTTGGCATCGGGCAGTTCGGGTAGCGACGCCCGGCATTCCTCGAGGAATGCATGGTCCAGTTCGAGCGGAAGCAAATCCGGATCCGGGAAGTAGCGGTAATCGTGCGCGTCCTCCTTGGAGCGAAGTGTGCGCGTCACGTTCTTGTCGGGATCGTAGAGGCGGGTTTCCTGAGCGACCTCGCCGCCCTCCTCGATCAGGTCGACCTGTCGGCGGGCCTCATGCTCGATGACCGCCATAACGAAGCGGACGGAGTTGACGTTCTTGGTCTCGGTGCGGGTTCCGAACTCCTCACCCGGCTTGCGAACGCTAACATTGACGTCGGCACGCATCGAGCCTTCTTCCATGTTGCCGTCGCAGCTTCCGACATAGCGGAGGATCGCCCGCAGCTTGCGCAAGTAAGCACCGGCCTCGGCGGGCGAGCGCATGTCCGGCTTCGACACGATTTCCATCAGCGCGACGCCTGAGCGATTAAGGTCGACGTAGCTCATGGTCGGATGCTGGTCGTGCATCAGCTTGCCGGCGTCCTGCTCGACGTGGATCCGCTCAATACCGATAGTCTTTGCGCTCGACTCATCCTTCTCGTCGGTGAGGACGGTGATTGACCCCTCGCCCACCAGCGGATGATAGAGCTGCGAAATCTGGTAGCCCTGCGGAAGGTCAGCGTAGAAATAGTTCTTGCGGTCGAAGCGCGACCATTTGTTGATCTGCGCGTCGATTGCCATGCCGGTGCGGACCGCCTGGCGGATGCATTCTCGGTTCGGCACCGGGAGCATTCCCGGCATCGCCGCGTCGACCAGCGACACCTGCGTGTTGGGCTCGGCCCCGAAGGCAGTCGCTGCGCCGCTGAACAGCTTGGCGTTGGAGACGACCTGCGCATGCACTTCAAGGCCGATGACGACTTCCCAATCGCCGGTGGCGCCTTTGATCCGATAGTCGCTCACCACCACTTCTCCGCACGATGGGTGAATTCGGCGCGTTCCTCGATCGCAAGGCCGGCGTCGAGCACCGTCTGCTCGTCGAGCTCCTTGCCGATGAGATGCAGGCCGAGCGGAAGCCCCTGGCCGTCCAGATCCCCTGGAACGCTCATCGCCGGAAGGCCAGCGAGGCTGGCGGGAACAGCGAAAACGTCGTTGAGATACATCGCCAGCGGGTCACTCGTCTTCTCGCCCAGCCCGAAGGCCGCGCTCGGCGCGGTCGGTGTAAGAATCAGGTCGCATTTCGTGAAGGCTTCGGCGAAATCGCGCTTGATCAAGGTGCGGACCTTCTGAGCCTGTGTGAAGTAGGCATCGTAGAAACCCGCCGACAGGACGTAGGTGCCGATCATGATTCGGCGCTTTACTTCCGCTCCGAAACCATGATCGCGGGTGGCGGCATACATGTCGTCGAGGCTCTTCACGCCCATTTCCCGCAGGCCGTAACGAACGCCGTCGTAGCGAGCGAGATTCGACGAGGCCTCTGCCGGGGCGATGATGTAATAAGTCGGAAGCGCATATTTCGTGTGTGGAAGCGAAATCTCGACGATTTCGGCGCCGGCATCTTTCAGCCAGGCAATGCCTTTGCTCCACAGCGCATTGATCTCGTCGGGAACGCCATCGATGCGATATTCCTTGGGAATACCGACGCGCTTGCCCCTGAGATCACTCGACAAACTCGCTTCCCAATTGGGTACCGGTACGTCGAGACTGGTCGCGTCCTTCGGGTCGAAGCCACACATATTCTCGAGCAGGATGGCGCAGTCGCGAACATCCTTTGCCATCGGCCCAGCCTGGTCGAGCGATGAGGCGAACGCGACGATGCCCCAACGGCTGCAGCGGCCGTAGGTCGGCTTGATGCCACTTATACCCACGAATGCTGCCGGCTGCCGGATTGAGCCGCCGGTGTCAGTGCCGGTCGCGCCCGGTGCCATACCCGCGGAGACCGCTGCAGCGGAGCCGCCGGAGCTTCCGCCGGGGGTCAGCGCGGCATTGCCGCCGTCGTTGCGACGCCACGGCGAGATAACCGGGCCGTAAGCGCTGGTCTCGTTCGACGAGCCCATCGCGAACTCGTCCATGTTAAGCTTGCCGAGCATCCCGGCGCCGGCGCGCTTGAGATTCCCACTTACCGTGCTTTCGTAGGTCGGCTTGAAGCCCTTCAGGATGTTCGATGCCGTCGTACTGTCCACGCCTTCGGTGCAGAACAGGTCCTTGATCCCGAGGGGGATTCCCGAGAGCGGTTTGAGTTCGTTTGAGGCGCGGGCCTTGTCCGCTTCGTCGGCAGCCGCAAGCGCCAGCTCGGGCGTTTCGACCGTCCAGGCGTTGAGGGCGCGGCCGGCGACGACGGCGGCGTTGAAGCTCTCGGCGATTTCGCGAGCGCTGAACTCGCCGGCGCGAAAGCCGTCGCGAAGCTGGGCGATCGTCTTGCCCGTCAGATCGGTCACTATTCGATCACCTTTGGCACGGCAAAAAAGCCATGCTGCGCATCGGGCGCGTTCTTCAGGATGTCGTCGCGAACGTCGCCGTCGTTCACAACGTCGTCGCGGAGGCGAAGGCGGTTCTCGATGACTGCGGTCAGTGGCTCTACACCGTCGGTACTCACTTCACCCAACTGTTCGACCCAGCCGAGGATATTGTTCAGTTCTGGCACCATCTTCGCGATCTCTTCCTCGCTCAGCGCGAGGCGGGCGAGCTTGGCGACGTGGCGCACTTCTTTTTCGCTAACTGGCATGGAGGGGCGGCTAGCAGGGCCGCCCCGCCCCTTCAAGCGACCTTACTCGAACGGCGCGCCTACCGGCTTGCCGTCGAGGAAGATCTGACGCCGTTGAACGTCGCGAACCTCCACCGTCGCGGACTTCAGATCCGAGACTGCGGCAACAGGTGGGGTTGCAATGGCCGACGCGGGCTGTCCCGGTTCCTTGCCGGCAGTCACTTGGTCGAGGTCGATCATCGAGCTCGAAGCAACCGCGCGTCCGTCCCCGTGCACACTGACAAGCGCGAGCCTGCGTTCGTCGATTCGAACGAGCAGACAGCGCGCCGGCGAAGCGCATTGGCCGCTTCGAGCAATATAGCGGCGAAGGGGAGGATCGAGGCGAATGTCCGGGCTAGCGAGACGCACTTGCCGGTCAAGCCCGGCTTCCGCGCTTGCGCTGCGGAGGTCTTCCTGGACGATAAAGCGCTGATTGCTTTCAAGGACTCGGCTTGCGAGCGAGCGCGTCTCAGCCGAACCGTTTCTTGCGATTTCTGATAGTGCCCGCCGGCCGCTCGGCCCGAAGTCGAAGGCCATAGCCGCCCAGTCGAATTCGGCCGGCGAGACTTTGCCGCTTTCGAGCCGGGCGAGTTGCGAGCGACTGCTGATCTTGCCGAAATCGAGGATCGGCATGGCGAGCAGCAAGGCGAGCCCGCAAACGCCGACCGCCAGCTTCTTCTGATAATCGCGAAGACGAACGTCGAAGCGCGACTGGTCCATCGCGAAGGCGAGCCAGTTTGCGATTCCGAAGGCAATCGCCACTCCGCAGGCGATGACTCCCCATAAACGCTCGGGAGTCCAGCCATATTGGTCTACGCGCATGCTCATTGAAATGAACGCGAGCACCCCGAGCGGGAGAACCGAGCCAAGCAGGCCGATCTCCGTCAGGCGCCACAGCCTCCCCTTGCTCCGGTCGTCCGGAGAACCGCCGATGATCGCGTTTAGGAAAATGAAAGCGAACGCGGCGACGGCAAGCAGAAGCGGAGTTTCCGGGACGCCCGACTTCCACAGGCCGGCAAGGCCGGTCGCCGGAAGCGCGATCAGGAATAGCACGAGGGCTGAGGCGAACACGGGCGCGAGGACCGAGACGATGACGGTCACAAGCCGCTGAAGCGTGGCCAGCAGCGGCGCGCGCTCGCGCAAAATGGCGCTGGCGGTGCCGAATGCAGCACCCGCAAGCATCCAGTCGAACCATCCCTCGTCAAGCAAGTCCTTCAGGACCGCAACACCAATCGCATCGAACAACTGCGCGAGGAGAAAGGCGAGCAGGAACGTCAGGCCGGTGAAGGCCAGGCTTGCCGCGCCGATGATCGCGTCGTCCCAGACGTAACGATGGAGCGGAGCATAAGGCAGCGCCGGGCGGCCGCAGTCGCGGAGCACCTGGAACAAAGGCCCGGCAATCCCGACCGCGAGCAAGGCCGACAGGAACGGAAATTCGACGATCTCGCCGCGAAAATTATAGGTGGCGGTGTAGAAACCGATCATTCCGATGATCGCGCCCCAGACCAGCGCGAAGGCGGCCGCCCACGAAAGTCGGAAGCGCTCCGCAGTGATCAGGAAGGAAACCGTCGTCACCAGCACGAAGGCCGCGGAGGCCTGACGGATCGACGTCGGATCCGCGCCGCCAGGCATGTCGACAAGAAACCAGAAGACCAATCCGGCCGCAGCTCCAACAGCGGCCAAGAGCCACGGCCGTATCGGCCAGCCTCTTTCAACTTCCTGCACCGTCTCCATCGCCAAACTCCTCACTGCTCACGAGAATGTGGCACGAATTACGACCGAGAAGCATGAGCAAAGGCTGAGCATTCGCTGAAATCTCGCGCGGTGAGCCGTCCTTGCCCCTTCAGGGCCCCCTCGCTAGGGCGCGGCCATGCTTGCCCGCCGTTTTCTCGGATGCGTCCTGATCCTGATCATCATCGCCGTTGCCGGCGCCTTTGCATTTTTCCAGTTTGGAAGCGCGATGCTAGTCCGCTCGGCGACGCCGCAGGGCAATTACCAGCGGCCGGCGCCATCGACCGACCCGGACTACGCGGACCCAGGAAGCTGGATCAGCCGGCCAGGAAGCGAGCTGCCTGAGGCGAGATGGAGTCCTGACGGAGTTGGCGGCACTGCCGCAGAGCCCATTGCGGCGGCGACTTTCTACATCCACCCAACGACCTACCTCCTCGCCGACCGGTGGAACGCGCCGCTGAAGCCATCGGGGCAGGCAGGATCAAATCTTCGGCTGTTCCTGAAAAGCCAGGCCAGCGCTTTCAACAGAATATCGTCGATCTGGGCCCCGCATTATCGCCAGGCGGCTTACGGCGCCTTCCTGCTCGACAGCGACAACGCCCACAAAGCGCTAGACCTGGCCTACGGCGACGTTCGCAATGCCTTCGACCGATTTCTTGCGGAAGTGCCGGCAGGAACACCAATCATTCTAGCTGGTCACAGCCAAGGCTCGCTGCACCTCACGCGCCTCCTCGCGGACCGCAAGCAGGCCTTGAGCGGGCGGCTGGTCGCTGCCTATGTCGCGGGATGGCCGGTGGGTGCTCGCGCTGACCTTCCGGTAATGGGCGTTTCGGCCTGCAAATCGCCGCAGGAGAGCGGCTGCCTTCTCAGTTGGCAAAGCTTTTCGGAACCGGCCAATACCAAGCTCGTAACGGAGGCCTGGGTCGGAACCCGCGGACTCACTGGCGCGACGCGGGCCCGCGAGGACATGTTGTGCGTCAATCCGATTACGGGCGTCTTGGCGAGCGAGGCACCCCCAAGCGCAAACATTGGTACGCTGGTCCCCAATCGGGCGATGGAGGAAGCGAAGTTGACCCGTGGCGCGGTCGGCGCGCGGTGCGACCACGGCTTTCTAAAAATTTCCGGCGATATCCCCGATCTCGGGCCGTTCGTACTGCCCGGCAATAATTACCATGTATACGACTATGCCCTCTTCTGGGCGAACGTCCGCGCCGACGCAGATCGGCGCCTGCAGAATTGGGCACGCAAATGATTTGTGCCACGGCGAGTGAATTCCTCGAAGCGGTCGGAGCAATTGGCGGGCGGCTGGTTGGGCTTGACGTCGGAACGAAGACGATCGGTCTCGCCACTTGCGACGCGCGCTGGAGCTTCGCAACTCCACTCGAAACGCTGAAGCGCGGCAAGTTCTCTGTGGATCTTGAGCGGCTTCGCACGCTGGTCAGTCAGCACGAGCTTGCGGGCATTGTCGTCGGCTTGCCGCTCAACATGGACGGAAGCGACAGCCCGCGGACCCAGTCCGTACGAGCCTTCGCGCGCAACCTTGCGCCGCTTGAGCTTCCCATTTTGCTGTGGGATGAGCGCTGGTCGACGGTCGCGGTCGAGCGTGCGATGCTGGACCAGGACATGAGCCGCGCAAAGCGCGCTGAGAAGGTCGATGCGCACGCCGCCGCTCATATCCTCCAGGGTGCGATCGACGCGCTGGCCAACCTCCTTCCGCATGCTTAGTCAGGTAGCGATGCATCTTCTCTCGATCGACAGCCTTGACGACCAGACCATTGCCACGATCCTGTCGGAAGGCCAGCGCTGGTTCGACTATAACCGTTCGGCGCGGCGCAATGACCACCGGTTGGACGGGCTGACGATCCTCAATGCCTTTTTCGAAAACTCTACGCGAACACTGCTGAGCTTTGAGATCGCAGCGAACCGCCTTGGCGCGCAGGTGGTGACGATGCAGGTCGAGATGAGCTCGATCAAAAAAGGCGAGACGCTGGAGGATACGGCGCGCACGCTCAACGCCATGCGACCAGACGCAATGGTCATTCGCCACGGCCGAAGCGGCGCGCCGGCGGACGTTGCCCATTTGGTCGATTGCCCGGTCGTCAACGCTGGCGACGGCACTGGCGAGCACCCCACCCAGGCGCTTCTCGATGCGGCGACGCTGATGCGTCACTTTGGCCGGATCGCAGGACTTCGTGTGGCGATTTGCGGCGATATTCGCCACAGTCGCGTCGCGCGATCGAACGCGAAGCTGCTGGCCCGGTTCGGCGCGGATGTTCGCTTGGCCGGACCGCCGGAATTGATGCCCGAAGATTCCAGGCCGCTCACCATCGACGAGGCTGTCGAGGGTGCCGACGTGGTGATGATGCTTCGGGTCCAGCGTGAGCGCCTAGAAGACGACTTGGGAGATGCCCCGGGGAATTCCTTGCCCGCTACGGTCTGACGCGCGAGCGTTTCTCCAGGACGAAGGGCGGAGCGGTGATCATGCACCCTGGCCCGATCAACCGCGGAGTTGAGATCGACGAGAGCCTGGCCGATGACCCGCGCTCGTCGCTGATCCTGACACAGGTCGAGATGGGCGTCGCAGTACGGATGGCGTGCCTCGACCTGTTGACCGCGCCAAGGCGCGGCGACTGAGACTTATTTCAGGGCGATCCGCACCGCTTGGTCGCCGCCCGACGAGCGGACGAAGCAGTTTCCTCCCGAACGCTTGAGCGTGGAGCAGAAAGTTTGCGCTTCGCGGCTCGATCCGAAGCCGGCAACGGAGAGGCGATAGACGGTGCTCTCCCCCTTTTCGAAACGGGCCGTGGCCGGTCGATAGTTGCGCAGCGCTGGATATTTCGCGGAGTAGCGGGCCCAGGCGCTCTCGACATTGCCGCGGTTGGAGAAAGCGCCAAGCTGGACGACCGGACCTCCCGCGGTCACAAGGGCTAGGGAAGCGCGGCGCATCGGTGCAGCTTTCTTCGGTTTCGAAAGATCCGCTTCGATGCTCGGTGCCGAAGCGTCAGGCGCGATGACCGGAGCAGCAGCGGCCGGCATTGCGGCAGCAATGGCAACCGCCGGCAATGCCACTTCCTGCGGCGCTTCCTGAACGATTGGAGCCGAAACCATGACCGGGGCTGCTTGCTCGACAGGTGCTTCGGCCGGCTCGGGCGTCACCTCAGCGGTTTCAACAGGCGCAGCCGGGACATAGGTTGGCATTGCAGTTGCAACGGCGACCGCCGGAACTGCTTGCTCGACAACCGTCGCTTCCACCGGGGCTTCGACGCTGGCAGTCTCGACTACCGGAGCGTTCTCCGCAGCGGTCTCGGCCTCGGCTTGACGCGTGGGCTGGGCGACGAGCGCAAGCCGAATCGGCTGGCCTTCGTCGATCATTACCGGTGTGATTCCGGTTAGCGCGGCGACCTGGTCCGAAGGACGGCCCGGCTTTGCGAAGGCCATCCATTCCCGGACTCGGCTTTCGACCTGGTCCGGCGGAAGGTCCTGCTCGGCAACGGTGCGAGCCATGGCCCAGTCGCCGGCAAGCGCATGCGCGAGCGCAAGGTTCTGGCGAACGCGGGCGTCCGCGCCGGCCTGGCGCGCGACCGAATCGAGAACGGCAGCTGCATCTTCCGGGCGTCCGGCAAGGGCCAGAGCGAGACCATAATCCGCCGGATCCAGCATCTCCTGAGCAGATTGGAGCAAATTGATTGCGCTGTTGTTTTTGCCCAGAGCGATGGTGACGAGAGCAAGCTTGAGGACGACCTGCGGCTGGTTAGTCGAAAGCGCAAGCGAGTCCTGGAAAGCGGTTTCGGCCGAGGCAAAACGACCGGCGGCGAAATAGGAATTGCCGAGGATCGCGCGGAACATGGCGTCTTCCGGCTTGTACTCGACAGCGCGCTCGGCAAGCGAAATGGCTTCGGCATGATTGCCGCTTTCCAGTGCGGCAAGAGCGCGGCTGGCGAGACCAACATTGTCGGCGCTTGCGGTGCTGCTTGCGGAGTTGGATCGGCTGGCCATTGTTCCCGGGCTTGCGCAGGCGGTAATCATTCCGATCATCCCAACTGCGGTCATTGCAGTCCCGATCCTCATTGCGCTGGCCATTGTCAGTCCCCTTCTGTTCGTCATGCCCTCTTTGCGAGGGGTGCCTTCTCGGCCATCGAGTCGAGCTCGGGCATCGATTGCAGCAACTGGTCCAGTGCGTCCGTCACGAGTTGCTGCGCCGAGCGGCCGCTGACCGCACAGGCGAGGCGAAGCTTGAGATGGCGCTGCTTGTCCAAGCGAAGCGTGAATGCCGCCTTGCCCTTGCTTCCCGGTGCCGACCGCGGCCGCGAAACTCTCCGCGGCCCCGGCGCTTTGACTACGGCGACGGGCGCCGGCGCAAAGGAAGCCGTCTCGGTCGGCTCGAATGCAGCCGGAAGCTCGACGACCGTTTGATCGGTTCCGGCTTGATCGGTTCCGGCCAGGGCGGCTGCGAGCGGCTCCTCATCGGCCTCGAACATCTCCGCAGTCTCATCGACTTCCTCACCCTCGTCGGTGCAGTCGACCAGCCGGTCAGCGATTTCCGCTTGTTGGTCATGGACCGGGGACCCGACTGGAGTCAGGCCCGCGAGCGGATTGCGGACCGGATGCGGCTGTATTTCGGCACCGAACGCATCATGCGTTTCATCGGCGCTGCCGTCGGCCGGCTTGGGCGGTTCAAAACCCATGTCGTTCCAACCGAGATCCTCGAGACCGGAACCGCTCTGACCGAAACCTTGCGGGCGCATCGCCGGCCGGGCTGCACCCTTGCGGGCCAAAAGTCCGGAGGAGAGTGACGCGAATGCCTTGGGCTCGCCCATTGTCCGCTACTCCTTACTGGCCCATCACGCGGCGGCCGAAGCCACCGACGGGACGCGGGCTCGCCGCGCTGATGCCGGGCGCCTGGTTCGGCGCGGCAAAAACGGTGCGGCGGAAATTCTTCTCGAGGCGGTCGGAGACGTAATCCCACAGTTCGACCACTTCCTTGGCGGAGCGGCCATTAGGATCGACTTCCATCACGGTACGGCCATCGATCATCGAAGCTGCGAAGTCCGTGCGGTGGTGGATGGTGACCGGGGCGACCGTGCCATGTTGAGACAGCGCGACGGCGGCTTCGTAGGTGATCTTGGCTTTCGGGGTCGCTGCATTAACAACGAAGATCAGCGGCTTTCCGGCGCGGTCGCAGAGATCGACCGTGGCGCCGACGGCGCGAAGATCGTGCGGGCTCGGGCGAGTCGGAATGACGATAAGCTCAGCGACGGCGATGACGCTCTGAATGGCCATGGTGATTGCCGGCGGGGTATCGATCACCGCGAGGCGGAAACCTTGCTGGCGAAGCACCTCGAGATCGCTCGCGAGACGGGCGACAGTGGTCTGCGCAAATGCGGGCATGTCGGCCTGACGTTCGTTCCACCAGTCGGCAAGCGAGCCTTGCGGATCGATGTCGATGAGGCAGACGGGTCCTGCGCCCGCCAATTGCGCTTGCACCGCCAAGTGTCCGGACAAGGTCGTTTTGCCCGACCCCCCTTCTGCGATGCCATGGCCAGAACGCGCATTCTCTTCCCCTCGCCCAAATGGAACGGCTGATCAGGCCTCCAACTGACCGCAAAGCCCCTAAATATTGGTTAATGGACTCCCGACCTTGTTGGTGCGCCACTCTGTGGGTTAGCGTGGCGACCGACGGGAGAGGATGATGGGTTTGCGTATTGTGAACTCTGCAATGGCCATCGGTCTGGTCGCGATCGCGGCCGTCCCGGCGCAGGCGAGCGTGAAGGCCGGAATCGACGCCTGGCAGAGGGGCGACTCCGCCCGGGCGATCGCAATTTGGCGGGGTCTCGCCGAAAAGGGCGACAGTGACGCGGCGTTCAATCTGGGGCAGGCCTATCGGCTCGGGCGCGGGGTCGCGGCCGACAGCGGTCAGGCGAAGAAATGGTTCGAACGAGCTGCCAGGGCCGGCCATCTAGATGCACAGGTAAGCCTGGGGTTGCTTTTGTTTGACAGCGGGTCGCGGCGCGAAGGCCTGGACTGGCTCGAACGGGCCGCCGAGCGCGGCGAACCACGTGCGCTGCTCGTCGTCGGCACAGCATTATTCAACGGCGACGACCTGCCACCGGACCCTGTCAAAGGCTATGCCTACGTCAGTCGGGCGGCGGCGCAGGGGCTCCCGCCGGCCAAGGAAACCCTCGCCGAAATGGACAGGGTCATGCCTCTCTCCCAGCGACAAAAGGGCGTCGCTATGGCCCAGCAAGCGGCCCGCCCCGGCAAACCAGCCACAAAGACTCCTTCGAAAGCGGCAGCGACACCGAAAGCCTCAGTGAGCGCTCCCGTGGCTGCTGCCAAGACGACTGCCGTCGCCGCTGCGCGAGGCGTATGGCGGATCCAGCTGGGCGCTTTTTCCAGCAAGGCCAATGCCCAATCCCTCTATGCCAGGCTTCAGGGCAAGCTTGGTGGCGCTCAGGCTTTCTATGTCCCCGTGGGTGAGATGACCCGCCTGCAGGCGGGCCCTTTCGAAAGCCGCGCCTTCGCGAGTGCAGCGTGCGCTCGATTGAAGCCGCAACCCTGCTTCGCTCTCGAAGCCCGCTAGGCCAGCAACCAATCGCGGCGCGGAATGCCCTGCGCCCACAACAAGGCATCGAGCCCGTGGTTGTCGAGCCGTGCATCGGCACGTTCGGCCAGCACGGGTTTTGCACGGTAAGCGACGCCGAGACCCGCGGCCTCGATCATCGGCAGGTCGTTCGCCCCGTCGCCGATGGCCAACACAGCATTACGAGCTAGGCCAAGGTGAGCCTGCGCTTCGACGAGCGCTTCCTTCTTCGCTATCGAATCGACAATCGGCCCTTGCGTTGTGCCCGTAAGTTTCTCGCCTTCGCGCTCGAGAATGTTGGCGCGGAAACTATTAAATCCCAGTTCCGCAGCGATGGGCGCGACGAAATCGGTGAAGCCGCCGGAGACGAGCAAGGTGTGGGCACCATGGGCGCGCATCGTTCGGACGAATGTCGATGCGCCCGGATTGGGCCGAATCCGCTGCGCGAGGCACTCTCCGAGATCGTCGACAGGCAGCCCGCGCAACAGTGCGACGCGCTCGGCAAGTGCCACGGCGAAGTCCAGCTCTCCGCTCATCGCCTTTTCGGTGATTGCCGCGACCTGAGGCTTGAATCCGGCGTAGTCTGCCAGTTCGTCAATGCATTCCTGCCCGATAATCGTCGAATCCATGTCCGCAACAAGCAAAGCCTTCTCGCGATGCTCGAGGGACTGGATGACAATGTCGCACCCCTGCCAGCCTTCGAGGGCGATGCGCGCCGAATGCACATCAACGATCGCAAGATCCGCAGCGGAGCCCTCGTCGACCCAGGCATGAAATGACGAGTCCGCAACGCGATCGAGCGCCGCAGAGAGAAGTCTGTCATCGAGCCGTCCGGCTGCTATCAGCGTGGCAATGAGCAAATCGCGACCTCCTCTCGTCGTCATCGCCGGTCCGACGGCGAGCGGCAAGAGCGCGCTAGCACTGGCATCTGCCAAGGCAACCGGCGGCTCTATTATCAACGCCGATGCAAGTCAGCTTTATAGGGAAATCCCGATTCTTTCGGCCGCACCCACCATGCAGGAGCGCGCAGCGGCCGATCATCGCCTCTATGCTGTTCGGAGCGGCGTGGAGCCGTTTTCCGCTGCGGAATGGGCGGCTCTGGCGAAAGACGAAATCGCTGCCGTCCATGCTTTTGGCGGAACGCCGATCCTTGTCGGGGGACGGGTCTTTACCTCCGTACCTTGATCGAAGGAATCGCGCCCGTTCCGCCGATCGACCCCGAGATCCGGGCCGAGGTTCGCGCTTCGATGGTCGCGGACAATCGCCGCGCTCTCGCCACTTTGGACCCGGATGCAGCGGAACGGCTCGGCGCTTCCGACACGACGCGCATCGCCCGCGCGCTCGAGGTCGTTCGCTCGACCGGGCGGACATTGAAGGATTGGCAATGCCGGAAAATCGGCGGGATCGGCGATGAAGTGACGCTTCGGCCGATCGTGCTCACGCCGCCACGCGACTGGCTGTATGATCGCTGCGATGCGCGCTTCGCGATGATGGTCGATCGCGGCGCCGTGCGGGAGGCCGAGGCGCTCTTGGCGAAGAAGCTAGATCCAAGCCTCCCGGTGATGCGCGCCATCGGCGTTGCGGAGATCGCAGCATTCATCCGCGGTGAGACCGATCGCGAGACCATGATCCTGGAAGGACAGCAATCCACCCGGCGCTACGCCAAGCGGCAGTATACGTGGTTCAAGCATCAGCCGCCGCCGGAGTGGCCACGCTTCTGCGATCCGATGAATGGGCCGGAAGCGATGTCCCGCGCGCTGGAGTTGCTGGGCGCCGGACGATAGGATGAATGCATGAAGCGCCTAACCGATGCCGACATCGATCCAGCCCCGCTGTTGGGAAAGAGAGTTGCGATCGTTGGTTATGGCAATCAGGGTCGGGCGCAGGCGCGGAACCTGAAAGACAGCGGGATCGAGGTCGTCGTCGGACTGCGCGAAGGCACGTCGAGCGCGGTTCGTGTGGTTGCAGATGGCCTCGAACAAGAGCCGCTGAGCTCTGCCGTATCCGGCGCTGACGTCGTTATGATGCTCGTGCCGGACGAAGTGATGGCCGGCCTCTATGGCGAGATCGAGCCGCAGCTTCGCGATGGCGCCGCATTGGGATTCAGTCATGGCCTGGCGATCCATTTCGCCTTCGTGCGACCGCGCGAGGACCTCGATGTGTTCCTGCTCGCACCCAAAGGCCCGGGCACCGCGCTTCGCTCCTTGTATGAGCGTGGCGAAGGCATGATCGCCTTGTGGGCCGTGGCGCAGGACCGAAGCGGGAAAGCGCGCGAGACTGCCCTCGCCTATGGACGCGCGCTGGGCTGCGGCCGGGCCGGGCTCCTCGAATCCAGCTTCGCCGAAGAATGTGAAGCCGATCTATTCAACGAAGGCGCAGTCGTGTGGGGGCCGTGCCAGAGCTGCTTGCTGCTGGCTTCGAGACCCTCGTAGAGGCGGGAATTAACCCGGAGGTGGCTTATCTGGAATGCGTCGGAGAGCTGAAGCTGATTGCTGACCTGATCGAGGCGCGGGGAATTGCCGGAATGCGGGAAGCGATCAGCAACACCGCGGAACTCGGGGCTGTTCTGAGTGGACCGCGGGTGATCGACGAAAGCGTCAAGGCGCGGATGCGCGACATACTCGAGAGTGTCCGGAACGGCAGCTTCGCGTCCGCCCTGCGGGACGAAGAAGCAAGCGGTTACCCGATCCTGAAACGCGCCCGTGAGGAGGCGCGATCGGGAAAGCTCGAAACTGCGCGGCGATCACTCTTTCCCGACTAGGCGACGATGTCGTGGTCGAGACCCGGTCGGTCGCCCATGCTTGCGCGCTCGATATATGCACGCTGCAATTTCTTGTGAACTTCAGCCGCCGATGGGTCGCTCGCCTCTTGGGCGAGTTTTTCTTCTTCCGCCGCTCGACGCGCGAAATAGATGCGATCCTGCTCGCTCATAACGCACCTCCCGCAATGGGCGAGGTTATAGCACGAAAATCCCGGCCTGTCGTCAATGCCAGGCCGCGTTCAGCGCCCGAACAGTTTTTCAAGGTCGCTCCTGGCCAGCTTGACCCAAGTCGGGCGCCCATGATTGCACTGTCCACTGCGTGGTGTGACCTCCATTTCGCGAAGTAGCGCATTCATCTCAGCCACCGACAGGATCCGGCCCGCGCGGACCGAGCCGTGACAGGCGATGGTAGCGGCCACATGATCGAGCCTGTCCCGGAGGGCCAATGCCGTGCCGAGTTCCCCCAGCTCTGCTGCCAGATCCTTGACGAGGCCGCGAACATCGGGCCTGCCGAGCGGGGCGGGAGTCGCACGCACCAGCATGGTGGTCCGGCCGAACCGCTCAATCTCAAGACCAAGAAGCGCCAATTCCGGCGCAGCGGCTTCAAGGCGATCGCATTCAGGTTCGTCAAGCTCGACGACATCGGGGATAAGCAGCGGTTGGGCTGTCACCCTGCCCTCGCCGCCAGCGCGCCGCATCCGCTCCAGCACAAGGCGTTCATGCGCGGCATGCTGATCGACAATCACAAGCCCGTCTTCGGTCTCAGCAACGATATAGGTCGCTGCGACCTGTCCCCGGGCAACGCCCAGCGGATAGCCGGTGTTCGCGGGAGGAATTGGCGTCGCAGGGGCTGCCCTGCCCTGCGGAAGGAAATCCGTTTGCCGATCGGCGACCACGGTTTCGGTTGAATAGGTCTGGGTCGGCAGGTCCCACAGGCGCGAATCAAGCGGCGCAGCCACATGTTGTACCGGCTCCGTCTGCCAGTTGGCCTCGGCGGCGTATTGCTCTCGCGCAGCGCTCCGGTGGCCGGCCTCGTCCAGCGCCGAGCGAAGCCCGCCCACGATCAGCCCGCGAACCGCGGAAGGGTCTCGGAAGCGAACCTCGGTCTTGGCAGGGTGGACGTTGATGTCGACCTCATCGGTCGGCACCTCAATGAACAGCGCCGCAACCGGATGACGGTCGCGGGCCAGCAGGTCACGATAGGCGGCACGGAGCGCACCAACGAGCAGCCGGTCCTTCACCGGGCGCGAATTGACGAACAGGAATTGCTGATCGGCCATCCCGCGATTGAAGGTCGGAAGGCTCGTGACCCCGGTCAGACGAAGCCCTTCGCGCGTGCAGTCGATTCCGAGCCCGTGGCGATCGAGTTCGTGGCTGAGAAGGGCCGCCACTCGCGCTGGCCCGTTCGACGGCTGCACGGAAAATACACGGCGACCGTCATGGTCGAGGGTGAAGGCGACGTCCGGCCGGGCCATGGCCAGGCGCTTCACGGCGTCCAGGCAAGCCGCATATTCGGCGCGCGAGCTGCGCAGGAACTTGCGGCGGGCAGGTATCTTTTCGAAGAGCCCTTCCACACGGACTCGGGTTCCCGGCGGCAAAGAAGCCGGACCCTCACCCGCTACCGCACCATGATCAATCGCCAATCGCCACCCGTCCGCCCCGCCCAGTCGGCTCTCGAGCGTGAAGCGCGAAACGCTGGCGATTGAAGGCAAGGCTTCGCCGCGAAAACCGAAGCTCGTCACCTGGTCGATGGCGTCGCCGGGCAGTTTCGAAGTCGCGTGCCGTTCGAGCGCGAGGCGCATGTCGCCCGGGCTCATGCCCGACCCGTTATCTGCGACTTCGACCAGATCGAGGCCGCCTGCCGAAAGTCGTACCGCGACTGCCGACGCATCAGCGTCGAGGGCGTTTTCTACTAGTTCCTTCAGGGCGCTGGCCGGCCGCTCGACCACCTCGCCGGCGGCGATTCGATTGACCAGTTCCGTAGGCAGCCTTCTTATTGACATGGCCTGTTTCCTAGCCCAATCGAAGGCCGCCCGCGAAGCGCTGATTTTCCATAAAATTCAGATGTCTTTCATCGGGAACGGTTTAATCCGCGGTATAGGGGAGGCGCCGCGCTAGACGCTGCCCCGACCCCGCGAGTACGAGGGCAAAACGCGAATGTTCTGGAACCGCTGGTTCAAATGGATGTCCCACGACATGGCGATCGACCTTGGGACGGCCAACACGTTGGTCTACGTCCGCGGTCGCGGCGTTGTCCTCAATGAGCCGTCGGTCGTCGCAATCGAGACGATTCGCGGCGAAAAGCGGGTCAAGGCTGTCGGCGACGACGCCAAGCTGATGATGGGCAAGACTCCGGACCAGATCGAGGCGATCCGTCCGCTTCGCGACGGTGTGATTGCCGACATCGATGTCGCCGAGCAGATGATCAAGCACTTCATCCACAAGGTGCATGGCGGCAAGATGCGTGCCTGGCGCTTTCCGGAAATTGTGATCTGCGTGCCCAGCGGCTCGACCAGCGTCGAGCGCCGCGCGATCCGCGATGCGGCCTCGAACGCCGGGGCAAGCCAGGTTTACCTGATCGAAGAACCGATGGCCGCGGCAATCGGCGCTGACATGCCGGTGACCGAGCCGGTCGGATCGATGGTCGTCGACATCGGCGGCGGCACCACTGAAGTTGCGGTCCTTTCACTTCGCGGCCTCGCCTACACGACCTCAGTCCGCGTCGGCGGCGACAAGATGGACGAAGCAATCTCATCTTATGTCCGCCGGAACCACAACCTCCTGATTGGCGAAGCCACGGCGGAGCGGATCAAGAAGGAAGTCGGAATTGCCAAGCCGCCCGCGGACGGCATCGGCCAGACCGTTCACATCAAGGGGCGCGACCTCGTTAATGGCGTTCCGAAGGAAATCACGATCAACCAGGGCCAAATCGCCGAAGCGTTGTCGGAACCGGTTGGAACAATCGTCGAAGGCGTCCGCATCGCTCTCGAAAATACGGCCCCGGAGCTTGCGGCCGACATCTGTGACCAGGGCATCGTCCTGACCGGGGGCGGCGCGCTTCTCGAAGGGCTTGACGAGGTCCTTCGTGACGAGACCGGACTTCCGGTCACTGTCGCAGAGGATCCGCTGACCTGCGTCGCGCTCGGCACCGGTAGGGCGCTCGAGGAAGAGCAGTTCCGCGGCGTCCTCCAAACGGCCTAGGTGAACTATGGCGGCGCCGGCGGGACCGCGCCCCGGCTGGTCGAGGCGTGCGCAATATAGTCTTTTTTTTGGTTTTCTGGCCGCTGTCGCCGGGTTGATCCTGGGACTCGTGCTGCTTGGCCTGTCGATCGTGTCTCCAAGCAGCTATCGGGTTGTCCGCGGTGCGGCCCTCGATGCCCTGTCGCCGGTAACAGTTGCCCTGTCGGATGTTGGTGCGACAGTCAGCGGACTCGTCAGCGGCGCGGGCAATTACTGGAATGCTGCCGAGCAGAATGCCGGTTTGAAGGCGCAGAATGCCCAAATGCGGCGGGAGATCGTCAAGGCCAACGCCGTCCTCCAGGAAAATCGCCAGCTTAAAGCCACTCTTCGACTTCGCGAGGTGCGCCGCGAGACCGTGGCCACCGGCCGAATTGTCGGGTCGAGTTTCCAGAGCCCGCGCCGCTTCGCGATTCTGTCTGTCGGAACCGGTGACGGAGTCCAAATCGGTATGCCGGTACGGGCCGCTGATGGCCTCGTCGGAAGAGTGATCGATGTCGGGTCCAGCAACAGCCGCGTGCTTCTGGTCAGCGATCGCGCCAACGTTGTGCCAGCCCGCATAATGCGCGGCGGGGTTCCAGTAATCTCAACGGGCCGTGGTGATGGAACGGTGGATATCCGGCCGCTAGAAGTCGGGCGAAACCCGTTCAAGCGCGGGGACATCATAGTTACCTCTGGTACAGGCGGCCTCTATCCGCCGCTTGTCCCGATTGCCCGGGTGATCCGTCTCGACGACGACGGGGCCATTGGTCTTCCGCTCGCCGATCCGAGCGAGGCCAGTTTCGCGCTCGTCGAGCCGCCTTACGAGCCAGCGGCGAAGGCAGACACTCCCCTGCCCGAAGATCGCTAACGATGGTTCGGGCGGCGCTCGCAGGAAAGACACTCAATCGCGGACCGGTGCACGGCGCCGCCTATGTGCCGGCGGCCAGTGTCGTCGCGGCTTCCTTGCTAGTTGCCCTGCCGATCGTCTCCTTGAGCGGCTGGTGGCCGAGCTTCGGACTGTTGATGTTCATTGCATGGCGCATGCTTCGCGCCGATGCGTGGCCTGTGTGGTGGTCAGCTCCGCTCGGACTGGTCAATGACTTGCTGACCGGTGCGCCGATCGGGATGTCGATGGCGTTGTGGACCGCGATCATGCTCGTCATGGACCTGGTCGACCGCCGAACCCAGTGGCGCGACTATTGGATCGAATGGGCGGTCGCGTCATTGCTGATCGCTGGGTCGGCATGGGTCGAGGCGGAAGTTTCTGGCCTCAGTGGCGCCCCGGTCCGGACAGCAATGGCCGTTCCTGCTGCCTTGATTGAAATCCTCACATTCCCGCTGGCCGCTTATCTTGCCGTGCGGATCGATCGCTGGAGGCTCGGGCGGTGAAGTTCACCACTGCGCATCAGTCCCTGCGCTTCTCGCGACGGATGCTTCTACTTGGCGGCGCCCAGGCGGCCTTCGGAACGCTGCTGCTGTCGCGGCTGGGCTATCTGTCGATCAAACAGAACGAGCATTATCGTTTGCTGTCCGAAGATAATCGCGTTCAGATGATTGTCGTCCCGCCGAGGCGTGGATGGCTGGTGGACCGGCACAACGTTCCATTGGCGATCAATCGGTCCGATTTTCGCATTGATATCATTCCCGACCAACTCGAAAATCCGACGCAAACCCTCCGCCTGCTCGCAAGCCTGCTGGATCTCGACCCCGATCAGGTCGACCGTATTATCAAGGAATTGAAGGCCGCGCGCGGGTTCCAGCCGGTCCAGGTGGCAGAGAACGTCCCATATGAAAAATATGCGGCGGTAACGGTAAGGTTACCGGAGCTTCCCGGAGTCCAGCCCCAGCGCGGCTTTTCGCGTTTTTATCCGACCGGGCCGGCGGTTGCACATCTCCTCGGCTACGTGGGCACAGCCTCCGCAGAAGAATATGAAAAGACCAAGGATCCGCTCTTTCTGATTCCCGGCTTCAAGATTGGCAAGCAAGGTCTAGAAAAGACGTTAGAACCGTATCTTCGCGGAACGCCGGGTGGGCAGCGAGTGGAGGTGACCGCACGCGGCCAGCTTGTGAAGGAGCTTGATCCGCAGCCCGATCGCAGCGGACAGACGGTCAAGCTCACCATCGATGGCGGTCTTCAGGAATATGCCGCTCGCCGTATGGCCGATCATTCCGGCGCACTGGTCGCGATGGATATCGCGACAGGCGACATGCTGGCTTATGTTTCGATGCCCGCATTCGACCCCAATAGCTTCAGCAAGGGGATCGGCCAGACCGAATGGCGGATGCTTTCGGAAGATGACCATATCCCGCTTCTGAACAAGGTCGCGCAGGGTCTTTACCCGTCGGGCTCGACGATCAAGCCAGCCATGGCGCTCGCGTTTCTTAAGCAGGGCATCGACCCCAATAGACGGGTCCATTGCGCGGGCGGTTATCAAATCGGGAACCGTTACTTCCGCTGCGACGCGGTGCACGGTTCGATGGACATGCATTCGGCGGTTGAGCGCAGCTGCAACACCTATTTCTGGGCGATGGGCCTCGTCACCGATCCTGCGAAAACGACCGAGATGGTGCACTACCTGGGGTTCGGCGAAAAGTTCGATCTTCCGATACCGAGCCAGCGCTATGGGACTATGCCCAACCCAGAGTGGCTGAAGAAGAAATATGATCGCGAGTGGCAGGGTTACGACTCCGCCAATACCTCGATCGGCCAAGGTTATGTGCTCGTGAACCCTATGCAGCTCGCTGTCATGCCCGCCCGGATGGCGTCGGGGAAGCTCCTCCAACCCAGCCTGCTGCTGGGCGGTAAAAGAAAACCAGCGCCGGATCTCGACGTTGATCCAACTCACCTAGAGATCGTTCGCAAGGCCATGTCAGCGGTCGTCAACGGGCGCGGCACGGCGGTTGCTTCAAAGCTTCCGCTCGAAGGCATTTTGATGGCCGGCAAGACTGGCACTGCGCAGGTCTTCCGTCTTGGATCGCGCGGCCACCAATCGAACTGGGCGCTTCGCGACCATGCCTTGTTCATTGCCTTCGCACCTGCGGACAAGCCGCGCTATGCGATCGGCTGCATCATCGAACATGGCGGCTTCGGCGCTGCCACTGCCGCACCGATTGTCCGCGATTCGATGACATATCTTTTCGATAAGCAAAAGGCATGGGACGCGCTGGCCCCGGTCGAGGCGCAATTGGGCGGGACGCTGGCAGAGAGAACGGAGCGGCGAGCAGAGGAATTCGCGCGTATCGCCCGTGCAAATCTGGCCGCCAAGGCTACGGCGGGCGGCGGACAATGATCGGGTCTGCTATGATTCCGGTTCCACTGGCCAGGCTGCCGTGGCGGCTGATCTGGCTCGTGGCGCTCATTTGCACGATCGGGGTCGTAACCCTTTATTCCGCGGCCGGGGGATCCTTAAGCCCGTGGGCACTTAAGCAGGCCATTGTCATCTTCGCCTTTTCGATCATGGCAGTCGGGATCAGCTACATTCCCGAGCATTTCGTGAAGCAGATGATCTTCCCGACATATGTGGTGATTCTGATCTTGCTGATCGTTGTCGAGATGGTCGGGTTCGTCGGCAAAGGCGCGCAGCGCTGGGTCGATTTGGGTTTCATCCGTCTTCAGCCTTCAGAATTCATGAAGCCGGCGATCGTCCTGACCCTAGCCCGCTTTTACGACTTGCTGCCCGCGGCGGACGTCAAAAGGTGGCGTGGCCTTTGGCCGGCGGCATTGCTGGTACTCGTCCCTTGGGCGCTAATCCTGGTTCAGCCCGATCTGGGAACGGCAACGATGGTCCTGGTGGGCGGAGTCACCGTGATTTTCCTCGCCGGACTGCCCATGTGGTACTTCCTGTCGGCCGCGGGCGCGGTTGCGGCAGCGCTGCCGATCGCCTTTGCGATGATGCACGATTACCAGCGAAAGCGCGTGCTGATCTTCATGGATCCTGAAGCTGACCCCCTCGGGGCGGGCTATCATATCACTCAGTCCAAGATAGCCATTGGATCCGGCGGAATTTGGGGCAAGGGCTACCTCAATGGCAGCCAGAGCCATTTGAAATACCTGCCCGAAGGCCATACCGACTTCGTGTTCGCTACATTCGTCGAAGAATGGGGCTTGGTCGGCGGTGCACTCCTGATCGTCGCGTTCGGCGCTATCGTTTTGTGGGGAATGCGGGTCGCAAACCGGGCGAAGACGCGTTTCGCCCAGCTCGCTGCCGCGGGCCTGACAACCACCATCTTCTTTTATGTGTCCGTCAATTTGATGATGGTGATGGGGCTTGCGCCGGTTGTGGGTATCCCGTTGCCGTTGGTCAGCTATGGCGGCTCCGCGGTGATGACCGTGATGATCTGCCTCGGGCTCTTGATGGGCTTCGAGCGGCAGCAGCGGACCAAGACGTCCCTCTCGTGATGGCGGGAAATCATTAGGATTGCACGCCGCTTCGAACGCTGTTAGAGGCGCCCCCGCTACCGGCCGAATGGGGCCGTCGAGCACTGCCCTGACAGGCATGGACGCATAGCTCAGTTGGTAGAGCAGCTGACTCTTAATCAGCGGGTCCTAGGTTCGAGCCCTAGTGCGTCCACCACCTTTTCAATGACTTCGCTCCTGCGACAGGCCTTCATTCCGACTTAGACGGGGCCTGCTCACGCCCCACGTTCGAGTGCGTCGGCAATATGTTGCCCGAAGCGCCGAGCAGTCGCCGAAGCCTGCGGAGCTTCGATCAGCGCCATTTCGGTGTCGGCCAGCGGCGGCAGGATGCTGTGATCCAGGTGGGTAAGGGACGGCGGGCACATTTCGCGCGGAAGAACAGCGACCCCCAGGCCGGCCTGGACGGCCGCCTGCGTGCCGGCCAGGCTGGTCGACGTGTAGGCGCAGCGCCATTCGATCTTCGCCTTCCCGAGCGCGGCCATGGCCCGGTGGCGATAAACGCACGGTTCAGGGGAAACGATCAGTGGAACCGGGCTTTTTCCGTCAAGCGCCAGTTGATCACGGGCAACCCAGATCAACGGTTCCCGCCAGACCCGAATTCCGTCAATCGCCACTTCCGGTTCCCGCTTGACGAGAACGAGGTCGAACCTCCCGTCCCTGAAGCCGCGCTCGAGATTGAGTGTGAGATCGCACGTCACTTCCAGTTCGACCCGGGATGGGCGTCGGCGAACTCTGCCAGAACCGCGGGAAGATGGACCGTCGCGAAATCCTCAGGAACGCCAAGCCGAACAAGACCCGCGATTTCGGGTTCCGCAATGTCGGAGATTGCTGCGTCGTTGAGGCGAAGCATCGCCCTGGCGTGAGGAAGCAACTTTTGCCCGTCGCGGGTCAACTCGAGGAGGCGCGGGCCACGAAGGAAAAGCGGCCTGCCGACCAATTCTTCCAGTCGTTTGATTTGAAGACTGACAGCAGACTGCGTGCGTCCGAGCCGCTCACCCGCTCTTGTAAAGCCGCCGACATCGGCAACGAGCACGAAGGCGCGAAGCAGATCCAAGTCCAGATTGCGATACATTCTCCCATTTAGATAATTTATGGATATGATTGCAACTATTCGTTTCTCAAATGTGTGGTCGTTCGGCATTCCGCGCCGCGAAGGACGACGACATGCCCGAATTTTCCCACTCCGCATCCTCTGTCGCTCGAGGTCATATTGTCGCGCCGATCCAGCCGATCAGGGCCGCGAGCGTAGGTGGCGGGCTCGGTCTCGCTGGAATCGCCATAGCCACAATCGCGGGTTTGATTGCTCCCTTCGCAGGATTGATCGCAATGCTGACGTTGCTCGTGTCGACCGCCGTCCTGGGATTCTCCGAGCGTTACCTAAGGAGCGACCCCCACCAGCTCGGTTTTGCATTGAAAGTCCTGGGGATTGTCGGCGCAACGCTCCTGTTCCTGCTCGCCGACAACATGATCATGATCGCTGCGGGCTGGATCGCTTCCGGGTTGATAATGGCGCAGTTGATCGGCCACGTGCAGGGTTGGGACGAGGCTTGCGCCGCCCGTCGCCGAGCCTTGAAGCAGTTTCTCCTCGGCGACATGGCGCTGGTGGCGGCGCTGGCGATCCTCGCGCTTGATACGGGCTCGCTGTCCGTTGCCAGCCCGGGCCCCAACGGAACCGCGCAGTCAGCGGTGGCGCTGCTCTTGGTCTTGGCGGCCTGCGTCCGTTGCGCCCTCCCCCCATTCTCTCGCTGGCTCACCCGGTCGATGGCGGCCCCCACGCCAGTATCGGCATTGATGCATGCCGGTTTCGTCAACGCCGGCGGCGTTTTGTTAGTCCGCTTCGGTCCACTGCTGGAACAGGCGCCAGCGGCCCAACTCGTCGCCATCGCGGCCGGTTCGTTCGCCGCGCTATGGGGAACCGCGGTCATGTGGGTTCGGCCCGACGTCAAGCGGTCGCTCGCCGGCTCTACCGTCGCGCAAATGGGTTTCATGGTCATGAGCTGTGGCTTGGGCGCTTATGCTGCCGCGGCATTCCATCTGATCGCGCACGGTTTATTCAAGGCTTGGCTGTTCCTTTCCTCTGGATCGGCGATTGGGCGTCCGCAAATTGCCGGCGTTCGATCTCCCGTAAGGAGCCTGCTTCTTGGCGCCGTCGCAGCCTTGGCGGCCTGCTCGCTTACACTTTGGACAAGTGGCTCGCTGCCGCCGCCGACGATTCTTCCTTCAATCCTCGCCGTCGCGACGGCCGCTGCAAGCGTCCCACTGCTCTTCCGCTCAGGCAGCGCAATTGCGGTCGGGATCCTGCTGCTCCTGCTCTACGCTTGTGGCGTCCAGTTGATGACTTTCGCGCTCGAACGGCCGGTAGGATCGCCGCCCGCTGGCAATTGGCTCGCCGCATGCCTGCTGGCGATGTTCGGCACGGCCTGGCTCATCCAGCACAGGTTGCTCGACGCGGGCCGTAACCTTCCAGCCTTTCTGCATGCCCGCTTGCTCAACAGCTAGGAACCATTGCCATGACGGAACTCACCCGGATCGCCGCCGCCCTTCAGCGCAAAAGCGAGGCGCAGCCCTCCCTTGCGATGCAGGTCGAGCTCGCAGCTCGTATAGTCGCGCCATTGTGGCCGCTCGAAAGCGCGATCGCGGTGAACCCGCTGTCCGGGCTGGAGCATATGCCTTTCGAAGAAGCCGTCCGCGCCGGCTCGGAGCTATTCGGAGCAAGCTCGGGCCTCGATCTCGACCTGTGGCGCCGGCTGAGTGCGGCAGGAAAGCCGTCGAAAAACGCTGTGCGTAGCGCGGCGATAATGGAACTTGGTGGCCTGAATGACGCCTTCGTAATGGTCGGCCCCGACATCAGCCTCCTCGATTGCCTTATCGCTCGCCTGTTCGACCTCCCGGCAGAGCCAAAGCCGGAGCGAGCGGCCGATCCCGCCGGGCGAGAGGTGGCCGATTATTGTGCTGCCTATTTCGCCAACGACGTCGCAGCATTGGCTATCGGACGCGGCGACAGCGGACTGTACATGGCATCGCTGCCCCTGATGCGAACGACGCATCGGAAGACGGATTGGGCAGGAGTGCCTGAAACGCCGATGGCGGCGATCGGTTGGGCGCTCGACCGGTTGGGCGTAGTCAGCGAAGACCGTCCGCTTCATCTGACAAAGACGGTCGCTCGTTTGCCGGGCTGGGCGGGTCACATTCGCTGGCGCGACGAGCATGCTGATGAAGATCGGCGCCAGGAAAGGCCCGCGCATATGGCCGACCTAATAGCGCTAATCCTTCTGGCAGACCTCGCCCATGGCCGTGGCAAAACTTTGTCACGATCGGTTGCTCAGCCGGAGCTCCGGCAGCGACTCGCAGCGCAATTCGGCATTGGAGCCGATGATTTCGCACCTGAGGTTAGGCGGGTCCTTAAATTGGATGAAGCAGACCTCGCGCTCATATTCCAGCGCGCTGCCGAAACTGAATATGCCTTCCAACTTGGTCGCGCGGTCGAACGGAACTCCCGCACGGCTATCACTCATTCAGCCAAGGCTGACGCGCAACTGATGTTTTGCATCGACGTCCGGTCTGAACCGATGCGGCGCGCCATCGAGAAGGAAGGCCGTTACGAGACGATCGGCTATGCCGGATTTTTTGGTTTACCGGTTGCGATGCGCGAACCAGGACGGGCACGAACACGGCGCTTGCCGGTTCTCATCGGGCCGCAACACGAGCTTTTGTTACGCCCCTCGCCAGGGGCCGAGGCCGAAGCGAAATCCTTCTTGTTGAAAAGGCGCCGCGGGGAGAGTCTTCAGGGCGTATTTGCGCACTTGAAGTCCGGAACGGCGACCAGCTTTGCGACCGCGGAAGCCGTGGGTCCGCTTGCTGCGGCAATGATGGTTTTGCAGACATTCGCGCCGCGCGCCGCTGCCGCTCTCAAAGCGCGCTGCACCGGTGATCGGCACGCGCTTGCCCCCTCGATCGATTCGCACGACCGGCACGACGGATTATCGGGCGCGGAAAGGCTAGCGTATGCCCGCAGCCTGTTTGCGCTCACGGGAATGAAAATCCGTTCACGTCTCGTGGTGCTCTTGGGTCATTGCGGGCAGGCGACGAACAATCCTTATGCCAGCGCGCTCGATTGCGGGGCGTGCGCTGGCCACGGCGGCGGAGCGAACGCGCGGGCGATGGCGGCCGTTCTTAATGACCAGGCCGTCAGGTCCGCCCTCGGTATCGAGCCGGACGTCTTTTTCCTTGCAGGCGAGCATAATACGACGAACGACGAGGTACGCTTGTTCGACCTGCAGAGCGCGCCTGACACGCACCGCGCAGATATCGACCAGCTACAGTCGTCACTTACCGCCGCCGGACGAATGGTGCGTCGAGAGCGCGCTGCCAAACTTCGGCGAAGCGAAAACGATCTCGTCACCGGTGCGCTGCATTGGGGCGAGGTCCGACCGGAATGGGGACTGACCGGAAATGCCGCCTTTATCATCGGAGGCCGTGAATTGACCGGGTCTTTGGATTTGGAGGGTCGCGCCTTCCTTCATGACTATGATTGGCGTTCCGATCCCAACGGGGACGCGCTGGCTACGATCCTGACGGCGCCGATGGTGGTCGCCCAGTGGATCAATTCCCAGTACCTGTTTTCCACGATCGACAACGAGCGATACGGCGCAGGGGACAAGACGGTGCACAATCCCGTCGCCGGGATCGGTGTCGTCCGCGGCAATGGAGGGGACCTTGCCGTAGGCCTGCCCAGGCAGTCCCTGTTTCACGACGACGGCTCGCCGGCCCATGTGCCACAGCGGCTATGCACAATCGTTCATGCGCCGATGGCGCGGGTTCGGACGCTGATCGAACAGCACAATGTCCTGCGCCAGCTTTTCGGGAACGGCTGGGTCAGGCTGATTGTGGTGGATCCGGACCGGGGACGCGCACTGCGGTGGGCCGACGACCGGGAAATGGCCATCGAAGAGGCAGCGAACGGCTGCGCTTGAAGTTCAAAGGACGAGCAATGACAGACCGACAGCTACCGAATGTCCACCCTATGAAGAAGATCGAGGTGGTCGTACACGCCGGTGACATAAAACTGATCGAGGCTGCGCTTCGGGATGCCGGAGTGGCCGGATGGACCATCATTCGCGATGTCGCCGGCATGGGCCATCATGGCTTTCACCAGGCGCGCACGATTTTCAGCGATGAGACGGGACTCGTGATGTTCGTCGGAGTCGCGCCCGCCCAGCGCATCCGCCAGGCAGCACTGGAGATCGAAACCTTGTTCCGGACCCGCGCCGGCGTTCTGTTTCTTTCGGATGTGGAGGTCATCCGGTCGGACTATTTCACCGGCGCCTGATCAGGCATTTACAGATTGCCGGCGGGGCCGGTTGGCAAGCAGATTGTCCACCACCGACGGATCGGCAAGCGTCGAGGTGTCTCCCAGGTTCGAAACGTCGTCCTCGGCAATCTTGCGGAGGATTCGGCGCATGATCTTGCCGCTTCGAGTCTTCGGCAGACCGGGCGCGAACTGGATGACATCCGGCGAAGCGATCGGCCCGATTTCTTTGCGGACCCATTTCACCAGCTCGCGGCGAAGCTCCTCGTCGCCCTCGGTGCCGGCGTTCAGCGTTACATAAGCGTAGATGCCTTGACCCTTGATGTCGTGGGGCATTCCGACCACCGCGGCTTCGGCGACGTACCTGTGCGCGACGAGCGCGCTTTCGATTTCCGCAGTGCCCATGCGGTGACCGGAAACGTTGATGACGTCATCGATCCTGCCGGTGATCCAATAATAGCCGTCTTCGTCCCGGCGGCACCCGTCTCCGGTAAAGTAATAGCCCGGGAAGGTCGCGAAATAGGTCTGGAAGAAGCGTTCGTGGTCGCCATAGACAGTGCGCATCTGTCCGGGCCAGCTATCGGCGATGACCAGGCATCCGTCAGCGGCACCTTCCAGCACTTTCCCATCGCCCGTCAGGAGCATCGGACGGACGCCGGGCAGCGGCTTCGTTGCGCTTCCGGGTTTCAGGTTCGTCGCACCGGGCAAAGGCGAAATTAGAATGCCTCCGGTCTCGGTCTGCCACCACGTGTCTACGATCGGACAGCGGCGCTCACCCACCACACGGTGGTACCAGTCCCACGCTTCAGGATTGATCGGTTCTCCGACGGTTCCAAGCAACCTTAGCGACGATCGGTCGGTCCTGCTTACCCATTCCTCGCCCTCGCGCATCAGCGCACGCAGCGCGGTCGGAGCGGTATAGAAGATCTCGACCTTGTGCTTGTCGATCACCTGCCAGAAGCGTGAAGGATCCGGGTAGTTGGGAACGCCTTCAAACATCAGGGTGGTCGCACCGTTAGCCAGCGGACCGTAGACAATGTAGCTGTGACCGGTGACCCATCCGACGTCCGCCGTACACCAGTAGACTTGCCCCGGCCGGTAGTCGAAGACGATCTCATGTGAGTAGCTGACCCATAGCGCATAGCCACCCGTTGTATGGAGCACACCTTTCGGCTTGCCCGTCGAACCGGAGGTGTAAAGGATGAAGAGCGGATCTTCCGCGCCCATCTCCTCCGGCGGGCAATCTTCAGAGGCGCTTTCGAGTGCTTCTTCCCAGTCGACGTCGCGGCCTTCAGCCCACGCAACATCTGCTCCGGTCCTTCTCAGAACGAAAACGGTGTCGACGCTGGTGCAATGCTCAAGCGCCGCATCGACATTGGCCTTAAGAGGCACGGTCTTTCCGCCGCGGAGCCCTTCATCGGATGTTACGACGATATTGGAATCGCAGTCCTGGATTCGTCCGGCGAGCGATTCCGGGGAAAAGCCACCGAAAACCACGGAGTGGATTGCGCCGATACGGGCGCAGGCCAGCATTGCCACCGCAGCTTCCGGCACCATGGGCAAATAGATTGTAATCCGGTCGCCCTTGCGGGCGCCTTTTGCCTTCAACGCATTGGCGAAGCGGCAAACGTCGCGGTGAAGCTCGCAAAACGTGATTCTTCGAGCCGCTTCACCGGGGTCATCCGGTTCCCAGATGATGGCAACCCGGTCGCCGTGCTCGGCAATATGGCGATCCAGGCAGTTGGCAGACAGGTTGAGCGTTCCGTCGGCGAACCATCGGATGCGGAAATCCTCCTCGAAAAAGCTCGTGTCTTTCACGGTCGTAAACGGCTTCATCCAATCGAGGCGCTTCGCCTGCTCAGCCCAAAAGGCGTCGGGATCCTCGTCAGCGCGTCGAATCAGTTCCTCGTAACGTCGCTTGTCAACGATCGCCTTGTCGCTCCATTCGGATGGTACGGGGTATGCAGCCTGCGCCATGGCTTCCGGTCCTTCTGTCCCAGGATTCTTGCGACCCTAGCGGAGTCATTAGCGATTCAAAGCAGGCTTGCGCCTCAAGCAGGCGTATATTCGGCACGACTCGCGAAACGGATCACAAACATGCGCTCTATCCTACTGTTGACGATCCTGCTCCTAGCTTCGTGCTCCAATGCCAGCGCGGCGGAATCGCGGCTTCTGCCCGCCCCCGGCCGCGACGTAGCGGCGAACTCGGGGCTACAGACGGCGGTCCTCGCAGGCGGGTGCTTCTGGGGGGTCGAGGCTGTGTTCGAGCATGTGAAGGGCGTTCGCTCGGTAGAGTCGGGATATGCGGGCGGCGGCGCGACCGACGCAAACTACAGCGCGGTCAGCAGCGAACGCACGAAGCATGCGGAGGCCGTACGAATTACCTTCGACCCAAAGGCGGTGAGCTACGGGACACTCCTTCGCGTATTCTTTTCCGTCGCGCACGATCCCACGCAGCTCAATCGCCAGGGCCCGGACATCGGCACGAGTTATCGTTCGGCAATCTTTCCGCAGAGCGCTGAGCAAAGAGATGTTGCCGCAGCCTATATCGCACAGCTTCGAAACCAGTTCTCGAGACCGATCGTCACCCGTCTCGAAAGCGGGCGCTTCTACCGCGCCGAGGCTTATCACCAGGATTTCATGCGCCGGAACCCGGCTCATCCGTATATCCTTGCCCACGACCGGCCGAAGATTCTCGCTTTAAAGCGGGCTGCTCCGTCGCTTTACCGCTCGTGACCGGCTGTTCCGTCCCAGAGCGGCACGGATCGTAACCAATCTTCCCGTTTCCTTACCCGGCCATAAACCGCGTCTTTACGCCCTGTCGTTACGAAGGTCCTTCAAGCGTGGTGCCGCGCAAGGGAGATAAGGCGAACATGACGAGCAATGCGGCAATTGGGCGAAAGAGCATCGGCGTTGTCGGTGCGCACCTGGCGCGCATTGCCGACGAGGGCTCGGCCACTCATCCGCACGCCGTTGCTCTTGCTAGCGCCTCGTCTCCCGGATCGACGCGCGACCTTGCCGATGCGGTGCACTTGCTGTGCGCCGTCCACGGAAAGTTTCCCGGACTTGCGGACATCGCCTGCACCATTCCTGGCGCATCGCCGCGCGAATGGCTTCGCATGGCCGCCGACGCGCTTGAGCGGGAACGGCTGTTCCTTGTCCGCCTGACGTCGGCCGTCGGTCCGATTCCGTCGACTCCGGGGGCGGCCGCGACCGAATCGGCGCTCGTCGCGCAGCGCCGGGCGATCGAAACGCTCGCCCGTTCGGAACGCAACGGCTGTGCGCTCGGTGCGACTACCGCTCTTATCCAGGACTGGCGCCAGATTCGCGCAATCCTCGACCGGGCCGCGGAACGCTCGGGAATGGAGTGTCCGCCGAGTGCGCTTCCCGACAATGCTTCGGTCGCGGAAGCAATCGCGAACGGCACCGAGGGACCGGCCAGCGAACGCGCTCTCGCCTTTGGCGCCGAGCAATTGCTGCTCCAGCACCGCGCGCTGTTCGACCTGCTCGAAGCCCGCGCCGGGGCTCGCGAAGACTTCTAAGCCGCTTGCCGCAAAGCGCGCCCGCCGATAGGCGGTCGGTCATGCGCTTCGAAGGCACCTCCAACTATGTCGCCACCGACGACCTCAAGGTCGCGGTCAATGCCGCGGTCAAGCTACGCCGTCCGCTGTTGGTGAAGGGCGAGCCGGGGACCGGCAAGACCGTACTGGCTCACGAGATTGCGGAGGCGCTCGGCGCGCCGCTGATCGAATGGCACATCAAGTCGACGACCCGCGCCGTCCAGGGACTTTATGAATATGACGCGGTCGCCCGGCTTCGCGATGGACAGCTTGGTGACGAACGGGTCCACGATATCGCGAACTACATCAAGCGGGGAAAACTCTGGGATGCGTTCACCTCCCCCACCCTGCCCGTCCTGCTGATCGACGAGATCGACAAGGCGGACATCGAATTCCCCAACGATCTTCTCCAGGAACTCGATCGAATGGAGTTCCATGTCTATGAAACCGGCGAGACGGTAAAGGCGGTGGACCGCCCAGTCGTGGTGATCACGTCAAACAATGAAAAGGAACTGCCGGACGCATTCCTGCGCCGCTGCTTCTTCCACTACATCCGTTTTCCCGACCGGACGACAATGGAAGCCATTGTCGACGTCCACTTCCCAGGCATCCAGAAAATGCTGGTGGGACGCGCGCTCGATATCTTTTACGAAATTCGGGAGGTCCCGGGCCTCAAGAAGAAGCCTTCGACAAGCGAGCTGATCGACTGGCTGAAGCTGCTTCTCCACGAAGACATGCCGCTCGAAGTCCTTCAGAATCGCGACCCGACAAAGGCGATCCCGCCGCTCCATGGCGCGCTGCTCAAGAACGAGGCCGACGTAATGCTGTTCGAGCGACTTGCCTTCATGGCCAGGCGGCAAGGATAAATGAGCCACGAAGGCGACGGGAAAGCGCTTTCGACGCGGCTGATCCACGCCGAGAAGCCCGACGGAAAAAGCTTCGTATCGCTTGCGGTGCCGACCTACCGCGGATCCACGGTCGTTTTTCCCACGCTTGAGGATCTCGATCACCCGCGCGAAGGCCAGTACCGCTATGGGCTGCACGGGTCGCCCACCCATCGGGCACTGACCGATAGACTGGCTGAAATCGAAGGCGCGCGGCACGTTCAGCTCGCGCCGAGCGGCCTCGCGGCAATCGCACTGACCTTCCTCAGTTTCCTTCGCTCTGGAAATCACCTGTTGGTTCCGAAGAGCAGCTACGGACCGACCGTGGATCTCGCGAACGGACTGCTCGCCGACCTTGGCGTCGAGACAGAGCTTTACGACCCGATGGTCGGTGGCAACATCGCTTCGCTGATCCGCGACAATACGGCGCTCGTATGGTCCGAAAGCCCGGGGTCGATATCGATGGAATTCCAGGACGTGCCGGCGATTTCCGCCGCTGCTCGCGCAAAGGGCGTTCCGGTCGCAATCGACAACACTTACGGCGCGGGAGTCTTGTTCGATGCTTTCGCGGCCGGCTGTGACGTCTCGGTGCAGGCACTCACCAAATACCAGGCTGGCCACAGCGACGTTCTGATGGGCTCAGTCGCCACGCGCGACGAGCAATTGGGCAAAAAGATCCAGCGCGCGGCCATGCTTCTTGGCTTCGGCGTTTCCCCTGACGATTGTTCGCTGGTGCTTCGGGGGCTCAAGACGTTCGAACTGCGGTTACGGCATCTAGGCGAGAGCACACTCAAAGTGGCCGCCTGGCTCAGTCGCCGCGAAGAAGTGACCGCTGTTCTTCACCCCGCCTTTTCCGATTGTCCGGGACACGATGTCTGGAAGCGCGACTGGACGGGTTCGGCCAGCCTCTTCTCGGTCATATTTGGAAGTTGGTCCCGGCAGCAGGTCGTGACCTTCGTCGAAGCGCTGAAGCTATTCGGAATCGGCTTCAGCTGGGGTGGCGCAAACAGCCTCGCCATCACCTATCACGATCTCGACCGGCCAAGCGCGGAGCTAGGCCCCCTACTCGTGCGGCTCAATATCGGCCTTGAGGATCCGGCCGACCTCATCGCCGACCTGGAACAGGCACTTGCTCAGGCGTCGTCCCTGTAGGCGAGTTCCAGGTTGCCCCAGCGGCGGCCCTTGATGAAGAGCGGGATGTAGACGTTCTTGACCGCAATCGACTCGTTTCCGCGGGTCATTCGGTACGTCATCAGCGTTGGCTCCGAGCTGCCATGCGCATAGCGGGTCTGGTCGTCCATCAGGATGCGGCGGTTGCGGCTGTTGGCGTCATTCCAGACCGGGTCGTCGCCCTGCGGGTGGGAACGCGCGCTCATGTGCGTCGGCAAGTGACCATTCTCGTCGCCGATTGTCGTGCCAATGACACGATTGTCAGCTGCGACAATGCGGTCGAGGATCGGTTGGACGTACTTGTCGGCGGTGTCGCAGAAATTCGTGTCAAACTGCTTGGGATTCGAACCCGGACGCTCGCGATAATTGCGGTCGAACACGTCTTCCATGTTCACTTCGCCGCGATCGATGGCCGCTTCGATGACCGCTGCAATCTGTCGCATGTTGTCCTGCGCCTTCAGGATCATCGGCGTGTCGTCGATCTCGGCGCCGGAATTGGCGAGTGTGTTCAGCATCGTGTTCGACATCATCTCAAGCTCGGACAGGCGGGATTCTGCCTTGACCAGCTGGCCGGCATTGCCGCGCGCATCTTCCGCGAAGTCGGTAAGTCCGGCCTTCACACGGTCGACGCTGGTCTGGATCATGCTGGTCGAGTGGGCGATCCCTTCGGTCTGGCGATCGACCATTCCGACGATCTCGCTGACTTCACGAACGGTGTCGCTGATCTGTGCGATTCCGCTTTGCGCCGCACGGCTTCGTTCAACTCCGGTCTTGATCTCGGACGTAACAGCGCCCGCCTCGCGGGTCAGTTCGCCGATTGTGAGGCCGATCTGGCTCGTGGCCGCACGCGTGTCGTGCGCCAGCTTCTTCACTTCGGCGGCCACGACTGCGAAGCTGCGGCCAGCGTCGCCGGCACGGGCAGCCTCGATCGTCGCGTTCAATGCAAGCATGTTGGTTTTGCGAGCGATCACCTCGATGGTCGAGGATACCGATTGGACCTGGTTCATAGCGGTTGCAAAGCCGGCCATGCGCTCGCCGAGCTGGACGACCAGCTGAGTCAGCTCCTTGAATCCGGAGATCGTGCCTTCGATCGCCTCTCGTCCTGCATCGAGCTTGGCCTTGGCCTGTTCCGAGAGGAGCCGCGCTTCGTCGGTGGAGTCTGAAACCCGCGCCTGGTCCGCGAGAAGCCGGGTAGTCACGTCCTCCAGCGTGTCGAGGACCTTCAAGTGATCGCTGATCCGGACGGCGACGTCGTGCACGTAGCCGGCCACATCGCTACATTCGATCGACAGATTGCCGCAGTCGCGCGCAACTGCGCGTATTGCGTTTTCGGTCACTTGCTCAAGCCCGTGCGTCGCCATGCCTTGTCCACTCACACCACTGAATTGAAGCTGGGATACGGGCGATTGGTAACTGTCCGGTTAACTATGGCTGGCGGCGTCATCGCCAGCTATTGCAGCGTCCATGTTCATCTCCTTCGTCGAGGCGCTGCGCAAAGGCGGCATCCCTGCCAGCCTGAAAGAGCATCTGCTGCTGCTTGAAGCGCTCGATGCGGGCGTGACGGAGCTCGAGCCCGAACAATTTTACTACCTCGCCCGCGCGATCTTCGTTCACGACGAGAGCCAGCTCGATCGCTTCGACCGGATCTTCGGCGAGGTATTCAAGGGCATGCTCGCAGACCTCGATGATCCGGCTAAGGCCATTCCGGAGGAATGGCTCAAGGCGGTGGCAGAGCTCTACCTCACGCCTGAGCAGATGGAAGCAATCAAGTCCCTTGGGTCATGGGACGAGATCATGGAGTCGCTGAAGAAACGCCTGGAGGAGCAGCAGGGCAGGCACGAGGGCGGCAACAAGTGGATTGGCACTGGCGGCACCTCCCCGTTCGGTCACAGCGGCTATAATCCAGAGGGTGTCCGCATAGGCGGGCCGGGCCGTCACGGCCGCGCGCTTAAGGTCTGGGAAAAGCGCGAGTTCCAGGACCTCGATTCCACGCGCGAAATCGGTACTCGCAATATCAAGGTCGCGCTGAGGCGGCTTAGACGCTTCGCGCGCGAGGGCGCTGCCGATGAGTTGGACCTCGACGCGACGATCGACGGGACCGCGCGTCAGGGCTGGCTCGACGTCCACATGCGGCCAGAGCGGCACAATGCGGTCAAACTTCTGCTGTTCCTCGACATCGGCGGGTCAATGGACGGCCACATCCGCCTGTGCGAAGAACTGTTCTCGGCGGCGCGAACCGAATTCAAGCACCTCGAGCATTTCTACTTCCACAATTGCATCTACGAGGGTGTGTGGAAGGAGAACCGCCGTCGTTTCACCGACCGTACGCCGACTTGGGACGTGCTGCACAAATTTGGTCATGACCATAAGCTGATCATTGTCGGCGACGCTTCAATGAGCCCGTACGAAGTGACCCATGCGGGAGGCTCCGTCGAGCACATGAACGAGGAATCGGGCGCGGTATGGCTGAAGCGCATGACCGACACCTATCCCAGCGCGGCGTGGCTCAACCCGGTGCCGGAGGCCTATTGGGGCCACACTTACTCGACCCAGCTTATCCGCACCCTGATGGACGAACGAATGTATCCGTTGACCCTCGAAGGGCTCGACGATGCAATGCGGGAGCTGAGTCGAAAGAGGTGATACGCGCACCCCTGGCGCGCCAGAGGCGAGCATATCACTTCACGCGCTGCCTGTCCGAGGCAGTCGAGCAAAGTCCTCCCTAAGGGCTATTCCGTATGAAGCCTGGCGCGCGCACGTCGTAAGATACTCGCTGCGTAGCGGGAGATGTACGGTGAGAAGTCGACGAGTGGGAAAAGTGCGAGCCTTGCTGGGTGTGGTATTGATGACGTCGACTGCGGCCTGCATGACCGCGACGCCCTACCAACCCTATCAGCCTGAGCTTACCGCCGGCGTTCATGGGGGTACTCCGAACAACGGATTGCTCCGGACCGCTATCGCGTCCGCTTCCACGGCAACGAACTTACCTCTCGCGACCGCGTCGAAGGGTACATGCTGTACCGCGCTGCAGAACTCGCGGTCCAAAACGGATTTGACTGGTTCACAATGGTGGATCGCCATACCGAGCATGACGTTCAGACCTATGTATCGCCCGATCCGCTTTATCGGCCCTGGTACGGCATGGGCTACGGCTACTGGCGGCCTCACTGGCGCTACTACCAGCCAGGACTGGGTTGGGACACCTGGCATCCGGAGTATGGCGGTCCATTCTGGGCGGATCGAGTAGACATTCGGCGCATGGAATCATTCGAGGCCGAAGCGGAGGTTGTTTTCGGTAGAGGCCCGCTTCCAGCTAGCCAGCAACATGCCTTCGACGCTCGCCGCGTTCTTGCCGATCTCGGCCCGAACGTCGTTTTGCCGAAGTAAGAACCTCAGTCGGTTCCTCAGTAGATCAGCAAGCCGCGGATTTCGCCTGACCACGCCTGCTCGTCCGGCGACGCGATAGCGTCGAGGTCGCCGGCGTCCGCCTCGCTGTCATCGACCCATTCGCGAAGTGCGGTGCCGCCGTTGATGACGTCAATTGCCAGCTTGTCGAAGACATATTCGTAAGGGAAGTCGCGCCACAGTTCGTAGTCTGGATGGAGGTTGCGGATCGCTTTGAAGGCAAGCGCTTGCCAGCGCCACGGCTTGAAGGCGCTATGATCATAGGCGCCGCCTTCGGCATGAACCTGCAATCCGCTGCACAAGTGGTGCGCATGCTTGTGAAAGGTCGGCTCGAAATGGACTTCGCGCATGCGGCACCCCGTCAGCCACTGCGGTGCTATGCGCTTCATCTCGGCGGAGATGGCGCGAGCGTCCAAGTCGGGAGCTCCAAACAGCTCGAGCGGACGCGTGGTGCCCCTGCCCTCGCTTAGCGTCGTGCCTTCCAGCATCACTGTACCGGCATAAGCGCGGGCCATGTTGAGGTTGGGCGCATTGGGCGACGGGTTGATCCATAGCCGTTCGATCGGCCAGCCAAATCCCGGCCCGGCCTCGGGATCATAACCCTCCATCTCGATCACGCGATAATCGACGTCGAGGTCAAAGTGCTTCACGAACCAGTGGCCCATTTCACCCATCGTCAGGCCATGTCGCATGACCATCGGTCCGGCGCCGACGAAGCTTTCCCATCCGGGCTGAAGCATCGTCCCTTCGACTGGCCGGCCGGCGGGATTGGGTCGATCGAGCACCCACACCGACTTGCCGTGCTCGGCGGCAGCCTCGAGGACGTAGAGCAGGGTCGTGACGAAGGTATAGATCCGGCAACCGAGATCCTGAAGGTCAACTAGGATCGTGTCGAACGTGCTCATCATCTGCCCAGTCGGGCGACGGACCTCGCCGTAGAGGCTGAACACCGGGATACCGAGGCGGGCATCCACCTCGTCCGGTGTTTCCATCATGTTGTCCTGCTTGTCGCCCTTTAGACCGTGCTGTGGGCCAAACGCGGCGCTCAGGTTGAGACCGCATTCGGCGAGCGCATCGAGGCTGTGTGTCAGGTCCGATGTAACCGAAGCCGGGTGGGCCAGCAGGGCAAGGCGCTTGCCTTTCAGGGGCGCTCGCAACGAAGCGTCAGCCAGCAGCCGTTCGATTCCCAACTTCATTCGGCGTCTACCTCACCAAGCAACAGACTTCGCACCCCAGGTGCATGAAAATCGGGCTTACCCGGCTCAAAGCTGGTCGCCCAGTATCGAATGATTTCGTCGGCCTCATCCACGACCGCGGTCATTCCGACCGTTGCATAAGGCGGGAAGTCGGCTTGAATATCGGCCAGCAGGATCAGCCGGCTCGCATCGTGGTCCGCCCGGATCAGGACATCCGCCGGCGCATGCCGCATTTCCTCGCGGTAGCCAGTAAAATCGTAAGCGGCCCAGGCGCCTGAGGGCGAAAGATTGAACTCGCGATAGGCCCCGCCATCGAAGCTGACGAATAGCTCGAAGCAGGTGGATCGCCACAAATTGTCGGCCCGGACTGACCCTGCCCGCGAAGGCAATCGCAGGCCGCCGATGTCACCCGTGGCAATAAACGTCGCGACAACACCTTCCGGAACGCGCTCGAGTCGAGCCTCGATCGACTGGATAGCGCCGGCAGGCGTGTCAGGATGGCGCACGAGGAAGACCATGGATGAGCTGCTATCGCGTCCCAGGAGAATTGGCGCAAGCGGACACTTTTGACTGGGGCGGCGGGCTGCTAAGGCCCCGCGCGATGACGTTTCAATCTTCCCTGCTCAAGCTCCTCGACGAGCGTGGCTACATCCATCAGGTTACCGATGCCGCCGCGCTGGACGCGCTTGCCTCACGCGAGACGGTTACCGCTTATGTCGGCTTCGACGCGACGGCGCCGAGCCTTCACGTCGGCCATCTGGTACAGATCTTCCTTCTTCGCCGGCTGCAGCAGGCCGGGCACAAGCCGATCGTGCTGATGGGCGGCGGGACGACCAAGGTCGGCGACCCAAGCGGCAAGGACGAAAGCCGCCAGCTGCTCAGCCACGAGCAAATCCAGGCGAACATCGCCGGAATCCGAAAGGTATTCGAGCGCTTCCTGACCTTCGGCAACGGCCCGAGCGACGCCATCATGCTCGACAATGACGAGTGGCTCTCGAAGCTGGAGTATGTTCCGTTCCTTCGCGATGTCGGGCGGCATTTCACCATCAACCGCATGCTGACTTTCGACAGCGTCAAGCTAAGACTGGAGCGCGAGCAGCCGCTAACGTTCCTGGAGTTCAACTACATGATCCTCCAGGCCTATGATTTCCTGGAACTTTCCCGCCGCGCCGGATGCCGGCTGCAGATGGGCGGATCGGACCAGTGGGGCAATATCGTCAATGGCATCGAATTGACCCGGCGCGTCGATGGCACCGAAGTGTTCGGGGTCACGACGCCGCTGATCACTACCGCTGACGGCGCGAAGATGGGCAAGACCGCCAAGGGAGCGGTGTGGCTCGATGAGGGACATCTGCGCCCGTACGACTACTGGCAGTTCTGGCGGAACACGCAGGATGCCGACGTCGTGCGTTTCCTCAAGCTCTTCACCGACCTGCCTCTGGAAGAAATCGAACGGCTTGGGGGCCTCGAAGGCCAGGCCATCAACGAAGCCAAGATTGCGCTCGCCAATGCCGCGACCGCCATGCTCCACGGCGATGACGCGGCGCGGGCTGCCGAGGAGACGGCCCGCGAGACCTTCGTCGCTGGCGGCGCTGGCGGAAACCTTCCGACCTTGTCAGTGGGCGACGGGATCGGCATCCTTTCGGCGCTTACAGCGCTCGGCTTCTGCGCATCGAACGGAGAGGCCAAGCGCAAGATTGCCGAAGGCGCGGTGCGGCTAAACGACGAGGTCGTGAGCGACCCGGCGATGATTGCTGAGCCAGGCAAGCTCAGCCTTGGCAAGAAAAAGCACGGACTTCTGGTCGCCTAACCGCTCCGAAGTAGTCCGACCGCCGAATCGCGCTCGAACAGATAGAGACAGATGCGAGCCGCCTGTCCACGTGGACTGGCAAGCCCGCCGTCCCGGTCGAGCAGAAGCTGAGCATCGGCCTGGGCAAGCGGCGCGAGCTCGCTGACGTCTTCCTGCGTCGCCAGCCGGAAGGCCTGGTCGCCCGACTGGCGAGTTCCGAGGATTTCACCGGGACCGCGGAGCTTCAGGTCCTCCTCGGCAATCCGGAAACCGTCATTGGTCTCGCGCATCAGGGCGAGGCGTGCCCTCCCCGTTTCGCTCAGATTCGCGCCGCGTAACAGGATGCAGCGGCTAAGCTTTGCGCCGCGGCCGACCCGGCCGCGCAGCTGGTGGAGTTGGGCGAGGCCGAAACGCTCGGCGCCTTCGATGACGATCAGGGAGGCGTTGGGAACGTCGACGCCGACCTCGATCACCGTGGTCGCGACCAAAACGGCGAGCGCGCCGCTTGCGAATGACGCCATGACGGCGTCTTTCTCCGGCCCTTTCATTCGCCCATGGACCAGACCGACCTTGTCGGGGCCGAAGCGGGCGCGAAGCATCGCGGCGCGTTCTGCCGCGGCCGCAGCATCAACGACCTCGCTCTCCTCCACGAGCGGGCAGACCCAATAGGCCTGGCCACCGGCATCGATATGGCGGCCGAGCCCGTCGACGACCTCGGCCAACTTGGCATCCGCAATGACGAGCGTTTCGACCGGGGTGCGCCCGGGAGGCATCTCGTCGATTCGGCTGACATCCATTTCGCCGTAATGGGTAAGTGTCAGCGTTCTGGGTATCGGCGTCGCCGTCATTGCGAGCAGGTGCGGCGGGGTTTCCGCTTTCGAAGACAACAGTAGCCTTTGGGAAACGCCGAAGCGGTGCTGCTCGTCGACCACGGCGAGGCCGAGTGATTTGTACGCGACCCTCTCCTGGAAAATGGCGTGGGTGCCAACAAGAATGTGGATCGAGCCGTCTGCGAGCCCCATCAGGGTTGATTCCCGAGCGCGGCCCTTTTCTCTTCCAGTGAGGATGGCGACATTGATGCCGAGCGGCGTGCACTGTGCCGAAAGCGTCGCAAAATGCTGGCGAGCGAGAATCTCAGTCGGTGCGAGCATGGCCGCCTGCGCCCCGGCCTCGACGGCGCTCAGCATCGCCAGCAACGCGACCAGAGTCTTGCCAGAGCCGACATCGCCTTGGAGTAGCCGAAGCATCGGCGCGGTCTGGGCCATATCGCTGCGGATCTCCTCGATCACCCGTTGCTGGGCGCTGGTCAGCTCATAGGGAAGCATAAGGCGACTGGTGATCGAGCCATCGCCCTGAAGCGAACGCGTTCGCCGGCGTTTGCTCGACTGGCGCAGCAGAAGAAGCGCCAGTTGGTTGGCGAACAGCTCGTCGTAGGCCAGGCGGCTGCGCCCCTCACGGCCCGGCTCATTGTGTGCTTCGGCGAGCGCCTTGCGCCAGCGCGGCCAACCCTGGCGTGCGAGTAGTGACGGCTCGATCCATTCTTCAAGTTCTGGAGCCCGTTCGAGCGCCGCCATTGCCAGCTCGCGCATGCGTTTGTTGGTGATTCCTTCGGTCAGGCCGTAGACCGGCTCCCGGATAGCGATGTCAGACTTTTTGCCTGCCTCGACGACCTCCGGATGGACGATCTGTAGTTCCTGGCCCCAGGCGTCGAGCTTGCCGACGACTAACTTGGGAGCACCACATGGAAGCTGCTTCTTCGCCCAGCCAGGATTGTTGAAAAACGTAAGTGTTATAGTGTTTTCTGCGGAGTCATTCGCGTAAATTCTGAGCGGCGATCGACCTCTTCCGTCACGGATCTCGAACGGCGTCAGCTCGAGGATGACGATCCGCCCGACGAGGCTGTGGTCGGCGGCGGGAGCAGCGACGCGGTCGATGGTCCCGACGGGAAGGTGGAAAGCGAGGTCGACCGCACGAGTCAGGCCGAGACGCGCGAGGCCCTTGGTGACACCGGGACCGACGCCCTTCAGCGCCTCGACTTCCGCGAACAGGGGATTGAGCAAGTCGGGGCGCATCGTGGCGCGGACCCTAGCGCGGAGCGGCGCGACTGCCTACATGGACCGCATATGGCACCTGCGGCGATTGAGCCGGCGGGCTTTTCGCGCGTGGAGTGACGACGGAATGGATGAGCAATTGCGGGCGCTGAAGTATCGCGCCTGGCATCGCGGGACGCGCGAGGCGGACATGATGATCGGCGGCTATTTCGACGCCCACTCAGCGCAGTGGGACGAGGACGCACGCGCATGGTTTTCCGACCTGCTGAATGAACAGGACGTCGACATCATGGCTTGGGCGATCGGAACCGCCGAGGCTCCGGTGCGCTTCCAGGGGCCAATGCTCAAAGCCATGCAGAAACTCGATTTCATTCGGATCGCCCGTTGAGCGAAGATCTGCAGCGAACCGTCGAGGCCACGGCGCCACTGACCTTGTCGCGGGTCCCCTCCGGCTTCCTGCCGTGGCTGGCAAGCGACGTAGCGCGGGCGGCGAAGGGCCGCGCTGTGGTCATAGCCGCCGACGAAGCGGCGATGCGGGCGATTGCCGACAACGCCCCGGTGTTCGCGCCCGAGCTGGAGGTCATCGCCTTCCCCGCCTGGGATTGCCTGCCCTATGACCGTGCATCCCCCGCCCTAAGGGTCATGGCTGAGCGGCTTGGATCGCTTCATGCGCTTCAGCAGAAACCGAAAGGCCCTCAGTTGCTTGTGACGACGGTTAACGCCGTCACCCAGAGGATCCTGACGCCGTTCCGCATACGCCAGTTCACGCGTCAGCTGGCCGAAGGCGAACGAATCGAGCGAGACAAACTGGTCGAAGCCCTCGTCGCCAACGGCTACCAGCGCACCGACAGCGTCCACGACAGCGGCGAATTCGCGGTTCGGGGATCGATCGTTGATCTCTTCCCAGCCGGAGCAACTCGGCCTGTCCGGCTCGACTTCTTCGGTGACGAGATCGAGACGATGCGGGTGTTCGACCCGTCCGACCAACGCACCAGCGGCAAGGCCGAGACTTTCATTCTGATGCCAGCGAGCGAGACGATGCTCGACGAAGACAGCATCAAGCGATTCCGTGCCCGCTATCGCGAGCGCTTCGGGGCGACGGCGACCGGCGACCCCCTTTACCAGGCGGTCAGTGAGGGTCGGCGGCTGGCCGGAATGGAACATTGGCTCCCGTTGTTCGAAGACCGGCTCGAGACGCTGTTTGACCATCTTGGCGAAGACGACATCGTCATCCGCGATTCGAACGCCGACAAGGCGTGGGAAGCCCGGCGCGAAGCGATCGACGACTATTTCGCCAACCGCGAGCGGGCGATGATTTCGGAGCCGGGCAGCTACCGCCCGCTCGATCCCGGCGCTTTCTACCTTTCAACCAAGGAATGGAAGGCAGCGATTGCCGAGCGTCCGATCCATCTCGCGACGTCATTCGCCGAGCCGGAGAGTCCGTCCGTCATCGACTTCGAAGTGACCGGCGCGCGCGACTTCGCACCGGAGCGGGCGGCCAATGAAAATGTCTACGAGGCGGTGGTCAAGCACGTCGCCAACCTTCGCAAGGACAAGAAGAAAGTTGTCTTTGCGAGTTATTCGAACGGCGCCCGCGAACGACTTACCGGATTGCTGGAAGACCATGGCCTCAAAGCCCTGAAGCAGGCAGCAAGCTGGCAGGAAGCGCTTGGCGTCAAGGCGGATGCCGCGCTGCTGGTACTTCCGCTCGACCACGGTTTCACTTCACCGCAAGTCGCGGTCATTACCGAGCAGGACATGCTTGGCGACCGGTTGGTGCGCCGAAAGAAGCGTCGCAAGAGTGCCGACGCCTTCCTTGCGGAATTGGCCACCTTGTCGCCCGGCGATCTGGTCGTTCACGCCGAGCACGGAGTCGGTCGCTACGAGGGCCTGACCTCGATTCAGGTCGGAAAGGCCCCGCACGATTGCGTAGCCTTGGAATATGCCGGGGGCGACAAGCTCTATGTCCCGGTAGAGAACATCGACGTCCTGACGCGCTACGGAAGCAGCGAATCAGAGCGCGCCAACCTCGACAAGCTGGGCGGCGAGGCGTGGCAGCGCCGCAAGGCGCGGATGAAGGAGCGGATCCGCGAAATCGCTGGCGAGCTTATCAAGACCGCGGCAATGCGGGCCACCCGTCCAGGCCAAGTAGCCGAGGCGGACAGCGCTTTCCCTCAGTTCGTCAACCGCTTCCCCTATGAAGAGACAGACGATCAGGACCGCGCGATCGGGGAAGTGCTGGAAGATCTTTCGAGCGGCAAGCCGATGGACCGGCTGGTGTGCGGCGACGTCGGCTTCGGCAAAACGGAAGTGGCACTGCGGGCGGCGTTCGTCGCGGCGATGGCCGGCTTCCAGGTCGCCGTAATCTCGCCGACGACGCTCCTTGCCCGCCAGCATTTCACCAACTTCACCGAGCGTTTTAAAGGCTTCCCGATCGAGATCGGCCGACTGTCGCGGCTTGTCCCGGCGGCGGAGGCCAAGGCGACCAAGGAAGGACTCGAAAAGGGCACAGTGGACATCGTCATTGGCACTCATGCGCTGCTTGCCAAGACGCTGAAATTTAAGCGCCTCGGCCTGGTCGTTGTCGACGAGGAGCAGCACTTCGGAGTAACTCACAAGGAGCAGCTGAAGGCGCTGAAGGCCGACGTCCACGTACTAACCTTGACCGCAACACCCATCCCGCGAACCCTGCAGATGGCGATGAGCGGGCTTCGCGAACTCAGCGTCATCCAGACCCCGCCGGTCGATCGGCTGGCCGTGCGGACCTATGTTGCGCCTTGGGACCCGGTAGTTGTCCGCGAGGCGCTGCTTCGCGAGCATTATCGCGGCGGACAGAGCTTCTTCGTGGTGCCCAGGATCGCCGACCTTCCCGACATCGAGGAATGGCTTCGAGAGGAAGTGCCGGAGGTGAAATGCATCACCGCCCATGGCCAGATGGCGCCGAGCGAGGTCGAGGAGCGGATGAGTGCCTTCTACGACCGCAAATATGACGTGCTGCTGTCAACGACGATCGTCGAGAGCGGACTGGACATTCCCAGCGCAAATACGCTGATCGTCCATCGCGCCGACCGATTTGGCCTTGCCCAGCTTTACCAGCTGCGCGGGCGAGTCGGCCGTTCGAAGACCCGGGCTTATGCCTATCTGACGACCGCGCCAAACCGGCAGATGACGGAGGGCGCGGAGAAGCGCCTCCACGTCCTCGCCAATCTCGATAGCCTCGGCGCGGGCTTCCAACTGGCGTCTCACGATCTCGATATTCGCGGCGCCGGCAACCTGCTCGGCGACGAGCAATCGGGCCACATCAAGGAGGTCGGCTTCGAGCTGTACCAATCGATGCTAGAGGATGCGATCCTGGAGCTGAAGAGCGGTGTCAGCGAGGTTTCGCGGCAGGAATTCTCGCCCCAGATCAACGTCGAAGCACCGATACTTATCCCGGAGACCTACGTTCCAGACTTGGACCTTCGGATGGGGCTCTACCGTCGCCTCGGCGACTTTGAAGATCGGCAGGCGGTCGAGGAATTCGCTGCCGAGTTGATCGACCGCTTCGGCCCGCTGCCTGACGAGACGAAGAACCTGCTGACCATCGTCGAAACCAAGATCAACTGCCGAAAGGCCTGCGTCGCCAAGCTCGACGTGGGTGCGAAGGGCGCGGTGGTGACCTTCATCGACAGCGGCTTCCCCGACCTTGCCGGGCTTCTGGCCTATGTCGATCGCCTGAAAGGCCAGGCCAAGCTTCGCCCGGACAGCAAACTGGTCATCAGCCGCGACTGGCCAAGCGGCGAGGCGCGACTCAATGGGGCTTTGCAGATTTCGCGCGGACTGAGCCGAGTTGTCGCGGCGGCCGCGAAGGAAGAAAAAGCGCTCGAGCCGGCCTAGGTCGCCGGGGCGAACGTCCCGACGAGCATCTTCAGCGCGGTGTCGTCGAGCGCCGGAGACATGAGATAACCCTGCATCGTCGTGCAGCCCCAGTCCGCGAGCATGGCGCGCTGCTCTTCGGTTTCGACTCCTTCCGCGCAAGTCTCGAGGCCGAGGTCGCTCGCCATTCCAATCATTGCGCGCACGACGATCCGGTTGCGCTCATTATCGAGCCCGGCGATCAGCTCGCGGTCAAGCTTGAGGCTGTCGAGCGGAAGCGCGGTCAGATAGGGCAGATTGGCATAGCCGGTACCGAAATCGTCGATTGCGATCATAACGCCCCATTCGCGGAGCCAGGCAAGCTTAGCAGCGGCCAGCGCCCGGTCGATGACCAGGGTGGATTCGGTGATTTCCAGGGTGATTCGCGATGGATCGAAGGTCAGGCGGCCGCATTCGGCAATGAGCCAATGACCGTAATTGGGCCGGGCCAGATCAGCCGCGACGCAGTTGAGGGAAAGTCGGACGCAGCCCAGCGGGCCGGTCCAGCAGGCGGCCGTCGCGATGGCGCTTGCCTGGACATGGCGCGAGAGGCGCTCGCCCAGCCCGGCTGCGGCGGCGCGGGCGAACATGAACTCGCTCGACGGCTCGGCCTGCCAGCGAGCAAGCGCCTCCACGCCGACGAGGCGATTGGACGCAAGATCGATTTGCGGCTGGAAATTGAGACGGATTGCGCAGGCTGCAATCGCCGCCTCAAGGGCCATGTCCCGCTTGGGCGGTCGCGGAGCTTCGAGCCGGTCCGATGCGCGTTGGCCAATCACTTCCATTCTTCACGCCCTTTCACATGCGCTGGACCTAATCCCCTCGATTTTGGATAGAAACGGACATGGAATGAGGCGCGCCGAAACGGGACAGTGGCATGGCGGAGGAAAACACCTATGTTCCGCCGCGTGACATCTAAACCGACCACCAGCGAGCCCCGTTTCGCAATCATCGCTTCGGAAACAGACGAAGCGCAGTCGGCCGTACGCAGTCTGACGAAGCGCTATCCGCTGTGCGGCCGCGATGGGGCGGATGTGCTCGTCGTGCTAGGCGGCGACGGATTCATGCTCCACACGCTGCACGACATGCTCGATGCCGGCGACACGAGGCCGCTGTTCGGGATGAACCGCGGCACCGTCGGCTTCCTGATGAACGAGTGGCGGCCGAGCGGGCTTGCCGAGCGACTGGCGAAAGCGAAGGCGATCACGGTGCGGCCGCTGGCGATGAAGGCGACCCGATGCGACGGCTCTGTTGTCGAACGGCCCGCGATCAACGAAGTCAGCCTGCTCCGACAGATGCGGCAGACGGCCAAGATCGAGCTGTCGGTGGACGGGCGCGTTGTGATGCCGGAGTTGGTGTGTGACGGCGTGCTAGTTGCGACTCCGGCGGGCTCAACCGCCTATAATTTCTCCGCACGGGGGCCGATCCTGCCACTTTCCGCCAACATGCTGGCGCTAACCCCGCTCGCGCCGTTCCGCCCCAGGCGCTGGACGGGGGCGATCCTGCCTGATGACGTGGCGGTTTGCTTGCGCGTGCTTGAGCCGGAGCGGCGGCCGGTCGCGGCGGTCGCCGACCAGTATGAAGTGCGTGATGTTTCCGAGGTGCGCGTAACGCTCGACCGGTCGCGGGCGCTGACCTTACTGTTCGATCCCGAGCATGCGCTCGATGAACGGATCGCAATGGAGCAGTTCGTCACCTAAAGCCCCTTGCCTTTGGGGCACGTGCCGTTATTACGCGCCTCGCTTGCTCCGCATTGCGGGGCCGCTCCCCGGTAGCTCAGCGGTAGAGCATCCGACTGTTAATCGGACGGCCGCCTGTTCGAATCAGGCCCGGGGAGCCATTTTCCTTGACAGAATCTGGCAGAGCCTGAGCCTGCGGCACGCCTCGCTCGGGCTCGTCGAATTAAATAAAAACGGAGCGGCCGGCTTGAAGCCCGCCGCCCCGGCAAGGTGCGTTCGTGTCTTCACGGGGAAGACCACCTCGCGAGCCTAACAACGCGGCTAGTGCGGGATTCGTCCAGAGCGAAGATTCGGCTGTGCCGGGATGAAACAGCGCTTCAGGAGGTGAGAAGCGTATCAGGTCCGCTATCGCCGTGAACTGTAGCGACATTCGACAAGATAGGTCCGCCCCGGCAGGCCATGCCGCCGACCGCGCGCAGGGCGGCCCTCAACGGGATGCTGGCCACCAGAACGAGGCCGGGCTCGCCTCGGCGGATGCTTAAGCGTCCGCCCAACTCGGCGACCCGCTCGCGAATGCTTGCAAGACCAACACCGAGATGGAGGTCATCGGGCATTCCGCGGCCATTGTCGGCGATAACCACATGAAGCGTCGACCGCCGCGCGTGAAGACCGATGAACGCCTCCGTGGCGCCCGCGTGGCGATGCACATTGGAAAGCGCTTCCTGGACCGCGCGATAAATAGCGAGCTGCGTGTTCTGGCAAACGTTGACGGAGTTTTCCGCCTCGACGGTGATCTTCAATCCCGTCCGGCGGCCGAATCCGTCGGCAAGCTGCCTGATCGCTTCAACGAGACCGAGATCCCGCAATTGCGGCGGATGAGCAAGGTACGCGAGTGTACGCAACTCTCGCTGCGCTTCGCCAAGCATTTCTTCCATTTCGCTGACGATTTCGGCCGTTGCCTTTGATCGCTTTGCTCGCTTCAGCTGGCCGAGAGAAAGTCCGAGACAGGCGAGAAGCTGCATGGTCGAGTCATGAACCTCGCGGGCGATCCGGCGACGTTCAATCCCTTGGCCTTCGATCATCGACGATGCGAAATCTTCGCGCATGTGCCGGAGATTGACCAGCTCGGTGACATCATAGCGGGTCACCGTTGCATAAGAATGGCCGGCAATCTCCAGGCGATTGATGCAAAGCTGGAAGGCCTTGCCTTCCCAGGCCCCGCTACCCTCGTAGATGAAGCGGAAGGATTGTTCGCGATTCTCGTCCATTGCGCGGATGCCGGCGGCAGCGATCCGGGTTGGTTTATGGCCTTCACGGCCGCGAGCCTCGCAGAAGCCCAAATAGTCAGCGCCGGGTGCGAGTTCGTAACCGTAAACTTTCGCGGCCGCCGTCCATGCTTCATTGACGGCAATGATATGCCATTTCTCGTCAACGAGTGCGATTTGCTCGGGAAGCCCGTCAACGACGCGCTGGAATAGGTCGAGAAATGCCGGGTGGGACTGTGTATCTTGATCGGTCGGTGAAAATCGCGCTTGTCCCTCAGGAAAATCCGCTAGGGTATCCTCAGCACCCAGTGAAAGCCGCAATTCCAGATCCATAAAGCCCCCGCCAGTGCTCCGAAAGAACGCAAACCCGAGCAGGATCGTTTATATGATCTAGGTTATAACCCAGAAGCGGGGGAATGACATAAGTGATTTTACTTAAGGGTCTTCGCTGCGGCGGAGGTCAGGCGATCGGCGAGCTCTCGCTGGGCAAGGAAGTCACGCATCATCTCGGCGACTTCGTCTTCCGGGCCAAGGCGGACCCAGGAATGAGAACCGTACCAGCTCGCCCAAGCCTGGCCGCCTTCTAGGCTGAATACGACGGGTGCAGAAAAGCTGCTATCCGGCCGAGCCGGCCGAAGGGAATTTTCAACGATCGTCCTCACCGCTTCGACCAGCGCGATGACAAGGAACGCAGACGTTGCAAAGATGCACATTCCGATCACCTGAATCACGTTGAACGTCAGGTCGAACTGCGGGCGCATGAACAGCAGATCGGCCACGATCCAGGAAATCGCGGAAACGAGCGTGGCGTTGCGCCAAGTCAGAAACGCGCCCGCCAGGATGATGAAGGGCATATAGGTGAAAAAGGGAAAGCCCCGGCCGACGATGTCATCAATAAGCCAACGTATTCCGGTCGGCGCCGCGATCAGCACTATGGCGAATAAAAGCGCCTTGCGTCCGGAGGCCGGTGGCGCGAGCAAAACCCTGCTGACCTTGTCGATGAGTCTCATGTTCGTCCCGAGCGACAACGCGAAATTGAGCCGCGCAATTAAAATGGTGGCTTAACGAGTATGCAATCCCCGCGCACTCGGGGAATCCGGCAAAAAGCGTATCGGGGTTTCCGTTAACGGGATTGCCCCCCTTACCCCTCGATCGCTGCCATGAGCGAGGCGTTACCGCCCGCTGCGGTCGTGTCTATGCAGGTCACACGCTCGGTTGCGAAGCGTGCGACATAGTGCGGGCCGCCGGCCTTTGGCCCGGTACCGCTAAGCCCTTCCCCGCCGAACGGCTGGCTCTCGACAACCGCCCCGATCTGATTGCGGTTGACGTAGAGGTTCCCAACGCGGGCATTGGCTTCGACATATTCGCGGGTCGTGTCGATTCGGCTCTGAAGTCCCAGGGTTAGGCCGTAACCGGTGCGGTTGATCGAATCGATGACACCGCCGAGCTCGCCCGCCTTCCAGCGAACGACGTGCAGGATTGGACCGAAATTCTCCTGGGTCAGCTGTTCGAGGCTTTTGATCTCGTACATCGCCGGCGGAACGAAGAAGCCCTTTGAACGCAGCTTCTGCGGCACTTCCAGATGATTGATGCATTTCGCGTTCTTGCCGAGCCAATCGAGATGACGAAGGAGCGTGTCGCGCGCCTCCGAATCGATGACCGGGCCGACATCGGTGGTGAGCTCGCTCGGATCGCCAATCGTCAGGCAATCCATCGCGCCGGCGATCATCCGAACCATGTCGTCGGCGACATCATCCTGGATGTAGAGTACGCGTAAGGCCGAGCAACGCTGTCCCGCCGACTGGAAGCTGGACGCGACGACATCGCGCGTAACCTGCTCCGGAAGCGCCGAGCTGTCGACAATCATCGCATTCTGACCACCGGTCTCTGCGACCAATGGAACGATGGGCCCGTCGCGGTCGGCAAGAGAGCGGGCAATGCGCCTTGCCGTCTCCGTCGATCCGGTGAAGGCAACACCGGCAGTCAGCGGATGAGCGCAGAGCGCCGCGCCAACCTTGCCGTCACCCACGACCAGTCGGACGATGTCCGCGGGGATACCGGCCTCATGCATCAGAGCGATGGCATGGGCGCCGATCAGTGGGGTCTGCTCGGCGGGTTTGGCCATCACCGCATTACCAGCGGCAAGCGCTGCGGCCACCGGGCCGGTGAAGATCGCAAGCGGGAAATTCCAAGGGCTAATGCAGGTCCATACGCCGCGGCCGTGAAGGCGAAGCTGATTTAGCTCCCCTGTCGGTCCTGGAAGCGGCAATGCGCTTGAGAATTTGGTGCGCGCTTCACTGGCGTAATAGCGGAGGAAATCGACCGCTTCACGAACCTCGAGAACGGCATCGGGGAGCGTCTTGCCGGCTTCCCGAATGCATAGCGAAAAGAAGATCTCGCGGTCACGCTCGAAGAGGCTGGCCGTTTTGTCGAGTAGGTCGGCGCGGGCTTCTCCGCCGAGCGAATCCCAAGCGGGCTGGGCTTTGGCGGCGGCAGTCATCGCACGATCGATCGAAGCCTCGTCGGCGTCAGCGGCCGTGCCGACGGTGGTTCGGTTATCATGCGGCGAGGTAATCGGCGTGCCACCTTTCCCGCCCGCATGGAAGCTGCGCTCTTCCAGCTTCTTAAGCCGTTCAAGCAAGGGCTCGCGAACCAGCGGATCGCTAAGGTCGACACCGGCGCTGTTCATTCGCGAGGCGCCGAAGATGGCGTTGGGAAGCGGAATGACCGGGTTGCGTTTCGGCTCGAGTGCTTCGAGCTCGCCGACAGGATCGCGAACCAATGCATCGAGAGGAACATGCTCGTCGGCGATGCGGTTGACGAAGCTGGAGTTGGCGCCGTTCTCGAGCAAGCGGCGCACGAGATAGGCGAGCAATTCCTTGTGGCTTCCGACCGGCGCGTAGATTCGCACCGGGGTCGGCTGCTCGCCGATTCCTCGCTCCAGGGCGGCAAGCTCGTCGTAAAGGCCTTCGCCCATCCCGTGGAGGCGCTGGAACTCGAATCTGGGGGCAGCCTTGCGAGGTCCGGCAAGCGCCTTGATCGCCGCGATCGTGTTTGCGTTGTGTGTCGCAAAAGCCGGAAAAAGCACGTCAGTCGCGGCGAGCATGCGCTTGGCGCAGGCGAGGTAGGAAACGTCTGTTGCGACCTTGCGAGTCCAGACCGGATAATCGTCCAGCCCAGCGACTTGCGCGGCCTTGATCTCCGTATCCCAATAAGCGCCCTTGACGAGTCGGACCATGAATTTGCGGTCATGCTTGCGGGCGAGCGCGACAACCCAGTCGATCAGCGGAACGGCGCGTTTCTGATAGGCTTGGACGGCAAGGCCGAAGCCGTTCCAGCCGTTCGGGAACAAGTTATCGTCCGCTGCCAATTCCTCGATGATGTCGAGGCTGAGCTCGAGGCGGTCGGCCTCTTCTGCGTCGATGGTGAGATGAACGTCAGCTTCGGCGGCGACGCGCATGAGGTCGCGGAGCACCGGCAGGATAACGGCCTTGGCCTGTTCGGCATGGCTCCACTCGTAGCGAGGATGGAGCGCCGACAACTTGACCGAGATACCCGGCGCTGCGCGGACGCCCTGTCCTTTTGCCGAGTCCGCGATAGTGCGGAGAGCCGAGCGATAGGCGTTGGCATAACGCTCCGCATCGGCAAGCGTCCGCGCCGCCTCGCCGAGCATGTCGAAGCTGTGGCTCCAGCCCTTGACCTGCTCAGGTTTGGCGCGGCGCAGCGCCTCCTCGATGGTGCGGCCGAACACGAACTGACGACCGAGGATCTTCATCGCTTGACCGACCGCGGTCCGGATAACCGGTTCTCCGAGCCGGCCAACGGCGCGTCCGAGCGCGGCCCGCCAGCCCTGCGATGTGTCGTTGGCCTCTTCCAGCACCTTGCCGGTCAAGAGCAGCGAAAAGGTCGCGGCGTTGACGAATGTCGACCGGGATTCGCCGAGCTTCTCGGCCCAGTCGGGACCGGCGAGCTTGTCGGCAATCAACTCGTCGGCGGTCTCGGCGTCAGGAATTCGAAGCAGCGCCTCGGCCAGGCACATGAGCGCAATGCCCTCGTCGCTGCCGAGGTCGTAGGCGGCCATGAAAGCGTCGATCCCGGCCGGCTTGTGACTGCGCACAGATTTGGAGAGCGAACGAGCCATGGCCGCGGCCTCGCGCACTTCACTTGGGGAAAGCCTGGCTTCTTCGAGGCGCCGAGCGGCCAGCGCGTTCTCGTCGGGCCGATACGAACGGCGCAGCGCAGCCCGGTCAATCATGCTCTTCACGTCCTCAGGCGATGGCGCCGTGGCAATGCTTGAATTTGCGTCCCGAACCGCACGGGCACGGCGCGTTGCGGCTTTCCGGCACCTGCGCGCCTTCTGGCAGCGGCGGCAACGGGGTCTGCCGTGGGGGAGCGAACAGACTCGGACCGCCGTCCTGATCATCGCTATTGTCGTCACCCGACAGCGGATCGAAATGGCTGGTGATGAAGTCCGGCAGGTCCGGCATCGGTGTTGGCTGGATCTGCACTTCGGCGCGCATCAGCGTCTTCGTTACGTCCTCGCGAATGGCAATCAGCAGCCGTTCGAACAGCAGGAAGGCCTCCTGCTTATACTCGTCGATAGGCTTCTTCTGCGCATAGCTGCGCAGGTGAATGACCTGGCGGAGCGCATCCAGCGTCGCAAGATGTTCTTTCCAGTGATGGTCGAGGCTCTGCAGAAGAATCTGCTTTTCGACCTCGACCCAGCGATCCTTGTCGGCTCCTTCGATCTTCGCAGCCATCGCCTCGTCGCACAGAGCCTGCAGGCGCTCTACGATGATCGATTGCTCGACTTCCTCTTCCTGCATCCATTCGTCGATTGGCGGTTGCAGAAACAGGACGTCGGCCACGCCTTCCTTGAGACCTGCCACGTCCCACTGCTCGGGATAGGTGGCGGGCGGGCAATAGACGTCGACGAGGCCGACGATGGTCTCCTGGCGCATGTCCTCAATGACGTCGGAGACATGATCGCTGTCCATGATCTCGGCGCGCTGCTCGTAGATCACCTTGCGCTGGTCGTTCATCACGTCGTCGAACTCGACGACCTGTTTGCGAATGTCGTAGTTCCGCGCTTCGACCTTCTTCTGCGCGGTCTCGATCGCCTTTGAAATCCAGGGGCTGACGATCGCTTCGCCGTCTTCGAGATTCTTGTTCATCAGCCGAGCGAAGGCGGTCTGCGGGCCGAAAATCCGCAAGAGATCGTCGTCGAGGCTGAGGTAGAAGCGTGACAAGCCGGGGTCACCCTGGCGCCCGGAACGTCCGCGGAGCTGATTGTCGATGCGGCGGCTCTCATGGCGTTCGGTGCCGAGCACGAACAGGCCGCCGGCTTCCAGCACGCGCCGTTTTTCATCGATGATTTCGGCGCGGATTTCTTCTGCCTTGGCCTCATATTCCGGGGTTCCGGCGACGAGGTCCGGAAATTCGTCGAGCATCCGGAAGTCGAGATTGCCGCCGAGCTGAATGTCGGTGCCGCGGCCGGCCATGTTGGTCGCGATCGTAACCGCGCCAAGCCGGCCCGCCTGGGCGACGATATGCGCCTCGCTCTCGTGGAAGCGGGCGTTGAGCACGGAGTGGCGGATCTGCTCCTTTTCGAGGAACTCGCTCAGCATTTCCGACTTCTCGATGCTGACCGTTCCGACGAGGACCGGCTGGCCGGATTCCTGGCGGGCGCGGATTTCCTTGGCGATGGCGGCAAACTTGTCGGTAATGTTCTTGTAGAACTCATCGTCTTCGTCGATGCGCCGGACATCGACGTTGGTCGGGATTGAGACGACGTTCATCCGGTAGATGTCGAAGAACTCGGGGGCCTCAGTAAGCGCCGTGCCGGTCATCCCCGAGAGCTTCGGATACATGCGGAAATAATTCTGAAATGTGATCGACGCGAGCGTCTGGTTCTCGGGCTCGATCCGGACGTTCTCCTTGGCCTCTACCGCCTGGTGAAGGCCATCGGACCAGCGGCGGCCGTCCATCATTCGTCCGGTAAACTCGTCAATGATAACGATCTTGCCGTCCTTGACGATGTAATCGATGTCCCGCTTGAACATCATGTTGGCCTTCAAGGCCTGGTTCAGGTGGTGAACGACCTGCGTGTTGGCGATGTCGTAGAGGTTGCGGCCTTCAATCAGGCCCGCATCCTCAAGCATCCTTTCCGCCTTCTCAGTACCTTCCTCGGTGAGGACGATGCTGCGCTGCTTCTCGTCCTTCTCGTAATCGGACTCGACGAACTGCTTAACGATGGCATCGACGCCGATGTAGAGGTCGCTTTTGTCATCGGTCGGGCCGGAAATGATCAGCGGGGTCCGCGCCTCGTCGATCAAAATCGAGTCAACCTCGTCGACAATGGCGAAGTTGAACGGCCGCTGGACCATCTGCTCGCGCGAATATTTCATGTTGTCGCGCAGATAATCGAAGCCGAGCTCGTTGTTCGTCGCGTAGGTGATGTCGGCGTTGTACGCGTCACGGCGAAGGTGATCGATGAGGTTCGGAACGATCACGCCCACGGTAAGGCCGAGGAACTTGTAGACCTGCCCCATCCATTCGGCGTCGCGCTTGGCGAGATAGTCGTTGACGGTGACGACGTGGACGCCCTTGCCGGGGAGCGCGTTGAGATAGGTCGCAAGCGTCGCGACGAGCGTCTTGCCCTCGCCGGTACGCATCTCCGCGATCTCGCCGCGGTGAAGGGCGATGCCGCCGATCATCTGCACGTCGTAGTGGCGCTGGCCGAGCGTGCGCTTCGCTGCTTCGCGAACGGTGGCAAAGGCTTCCGGCAGAAGCTCGTCGAGCTTGGCGCCTTGGTCGAGCCGTTCGCGGAACAGGATCGTCTGGTGCTTCAGCTCGTCGTCGGTCATCGCGCTGATCGACGGCTCGAAACCGTTGATCTGCTCGACAATGCGGCGAAGCTTGGCGACATAGCGGTCGTTAGCCGATCCGAAGATGCTCTTGGCCAATCCGGCGATCATCAATTTTCCTCAATCTTCAATGGCGCGCGATGAGTGGATTAGTGCGCCGTTTCGCGCGCGTGCGCGATTGGGGCGCCGCATAGCAGCACCCCGGCCAAGGTCAATGTTTTCAGGCTGGAATCAGCCACTGTCGCGACGGCTGGCCTCAGGCGTTTGCCGTCAGCTCCCCTTCGAGCCACTGCTGGAGCGCTCCCTTGGGGCGGCGCCGACCTTCTGGGCGACCGGGCGGCCGTCCTTGAACAGCACCATGGTCGGAATCCCGCGAACGCCGTAGCTGGTCGGAGTCTGAGGGTTTTCGTCGATGTTGAGCTTCACGATATCGACCCGGTCGCCGATCTCGCCCGCAATCTCTTCCAGTGCCGGGGCGATCATCCGGCACGGACCGCACCATTCGGCCCAGAAATCGACCAGCACCGGCTTGTCGGCGCCGAGTACCTCGGACTGGAAATTCTGGTCGGTGACGGCGCGAGTGCCCATTTGCAATTCTCCTTCTCTACGGCGCCATATGGGCGCTCGGGAGCGCCGTCTCAACCGGGAAGATCGAGGATTTTCGGACCCGAGGTGTAGAGCAAGGCGGCCTCGACCACGCAGCCGGGGAAAATGACCTTAAGAGCATCGCGATAAGCTTCCATCTGCAGCCGGTGCGAACGCGGAACGGAAGCGGCATCGCCAGGGACTTGGCTTCCGGTCTTGAAGTCGACGAACCGGACTCGGCCCGCCTCGACGAGAAGCCTGTCGACAGCGCCGGCGATGACGCGCCCATCCGGCAAGGTCGCCGCAATCGGTGCTTCGGCGAGGGAGCCCGGTCCGAAAAGCTCCTCGTGGTCCGGATCGCCGATGATCGAACAGGCGAGATCGGCGAGCATATCGCGGACAGCCGCGTCGGAGAGGCCGGCGCTTCGCTCGAGCCAGCCGAGGGCGGCTTGGCGCCGGTCGTCAGGAGCGACCTCCGGTAAGCGCTCGAACAGCCGGTGAAGCAATGTCCCGCGGCGTGCGGCATCGAGCTCGAAGGGCGCTGGCGGAGGATACGGCAGGTCATCTTCGGCCAAAGTCGATGGCGCAAGCGGGCGGGCCGGCCTTGGCTCGGGTGGTGGTGGGCGATGGAGCCATTCGGGCAGGCTGGATGCCACTTCGACTTTTCGGTGCGAGCGAAATGGAGCGCTTTTGCCTTCCGAGTGGTGGATGAGGCGGCCGTCTTCTTCTCGCGCGGCGCCGATCCGTTCGAGCGCCTGCTCGATGACATGATGCCAGGTGCGCGCAGCCTCGCCACGTTTGCGGATTCCGCTGACGACGAGCCGCTCGCGCGAACGGGTCAGCGCCACATAAAGCAGTCGCCAGTGCTCGGCGCGATCGAGGGTTTCGTCGTGCTCGATTAGTTCCGCGAACGGGCTGCAACGCTCGGCCCTGCGTGGCCGGACGAGCGGGACGACGTGACCTTCGACCGGAAATTCGAGTGGGGGATTGGGTGCACCCAATTTGTCAGGATCCGAAGTCGCGTCGGCGAGGATGACGAGCGGCGCTTCGAGACCCTTGGCGCCGTGGACGGTCATCACCCGGACGGCGTCCGCAGGTGCGGACGGGTCGCGCTTGATTTCGACATCGCCGCTCGCGAACCAGGACAGGAAGCGGTCGAGCGACGGAGTCTCCGAGCGTTCGAACTCCAGCGCGGCGCTGACCAGTTCCTCGATGGGGTCGCGCGCCTCCGGTCCCAAACGCCGGATGAGTTCGCGCCGCCCCCGCATCGGACCAGACAGAATATGCTCGAGAAAGCGCGACGGAACAGCGTAATCGGCCATCGCCAAAATCGGCCGAAGCCGCTCAAGCGCCAAAGCACAATCCGGGTTGCTTGCCTCGCAATCGACCAGCGCATTCCACAACGGACCACGCCGACTGTGCGCTGCGCGATAAAGCTGATCCTGATCCCATCCGATCAGCGGCGAGACGAGAAGCCCGGCGAGGTTGAGGTCGTCGAGCGGCTGAACCGCGAACGTGATCGCGGATAGCAAATCCTTTACGGCCAGCGGGCGGTGAAGGTGAAGACGGTCGATACCCGCAACCGGCACCTTCTCCGCGAACAGGCGAGCGACGATCAGCGACGCCAGTTCACCGCGGCTACGGACAAGGATCAGGATGTCGCCGGGACTGAGCGGCCGGCCGGTGCTGGCCATGACAGGTTTTTCATCGAGCCACCGCCGGACTTGCCGGGCGATGCGCGTGGCATGGGCGCGGTCCGCCTCGTCGAGCCAACCTTCTTCGCCTTCCTCGCCATTACCCGAGTCCGGCTCCATCGCCGGCCACCATTCGATATGCCCGGGGCGATCGACGTGAAAAGCGTGATGGGCAGGCGGCGGGGCCGGAAGCCCCATTGCCTCGTGACCGATGACGTCGATCGCCGCATCCACGAGATCGAGGATTATCGGCGAGGAGCGGAAGCTGGCGCTGATCGAAAGATCGCGAAACTCGCGCGGGACGATGTCGGGGTCTTCACGCGCCGCTTCGACCAGGGAGTCGGCATCGCCCTGAACGCGCTTGCGCATCTTTTCATATTCGGACGGATCTGTTCCCTGGAACCGAAAGATGGCCTGCTTGAAATCGCCGACCATGAACAAGGTCCGCCAGCGGCTTTCGGCCTCGCTCGATCCGCTGAAGAATTCGTCGCGCAGAGCATCGACGATCCTCCACTGATCTTCATTGGTGTCCTGGGCTTCGTCGACCAGGATATGATCGGTACGCCGGTCAAGTTTGAAGCGTACCCATTCGCCCATTCCCGGTGTGTCGAGGAGCCGGCGAGTCCAGCGAATGAGGTCGTCGAAATCGGCGACCCCGGCGGCGCGCTTGGCGCGGTCGTAATCCGCCGCATAGGCCTGGCCTGCGCGCAACCCCGCGGCCTGCGCGGCGACGAGCTGCGCGGCGGAGCGCATGGCGAGAAGCTCGCCGATCGCCTCGACCATCGCAGCGGACGCGGAGTCGTAATCCGCCATCGCCTTGACCTGGCCGGGTGATACCTTGCGCGGTTCTCCCTTTCCTGTGAGGAAGACGGCGGCAAGGCGATCAAGCGCGGCTGCGCGGCCCGCGAAGTCCAGCGCTAGCCATTCGTCGATCGCGGCCGCATAGCCCTGGCCTTTGACGCCGCCCCAGGAAAGGTTGGCGTCGGCTATGGCGCGAAGCAGCGCGCAATCGAACCGGCTGTCGTCGCAACTTGAAGCGAGCGCTTCATCGATGTCGCCTTCCGGCAACCCGACGAGCGCGCGAAGCGCGGGTTCGATCGCCTCCGGTGGGCCGAGGGCCGCTAACCCCTCGCCAGCATGCGCGCAATCGAGAAGGTATTTTTCCGCGCCCTGTTCACCAAGACGCATCGAGAGAAGCTGGATGTCCGAAATCAGCCGCGTGTCGCCCCGCGCCTCGGCGTTGGCGGCAAGGTTCGCAAGGGTCCGCCGGGCAAGCTCTTGCTCCGCCCGGCCCTCGATCGGCTGGAAGCCGGGCATAATTCCGGCCTCGGCCGGGAAAGCGGCGAGCAATGTTTGAGCAAAGCTGTGAATGGTCTGAATCCGGAGTCCGCCGGGCGCTTCGAGAACTCGTGCGAACAGGCGGCGAGCATTTTCGAGCGTCTCGTCGTCGGTTGGCTCGTCGAGCGCGGACAGGTCCTTGCGCAGGTCGGGATCTTTCATCCGAACCCAGCGCGCGAGACGCTTGCCGATCCGATTGGCCATTTCGGCCGCACCCGCCTTGGTGAACGTCAGGCAAAGGATCGATTCCGGGCGGACTCCGCCAAGCAGCAGACGGAGCACCCGCGCGGTCAGCACCTGGGTCTTGCCGGTGCCTGCCGAAGCGGAGACGGCGGCGTGGACTTGCGGATCCGCGGCCAGGCCCTGCTCATGCTGGAGCGGCTTTAACGGATCGTGGCGACGCGACACCGGCCTGCCTCTACCAACAGCCTTGCGGCTTCCCAAGCTGCGAATGCCGGAATATCAGCAGTTGCAACCCGACCAAGCGGAGCATGGAATGAGCGAGAGCGGAAACGACGACGAACGGCGCAACAAGCTTGTCAAAGCAGGAGTCGCGGTCGGCATCGGATCGGCGGCGATCGTTGCCGCGTTGCTCTACGCGTCGAAGGTAAAGAAGCCCAAGGGCCGCAAATAGGGTCACGTCCGGCCGTACCATTCGTCGAGACGCATCAGCTGATCGTAGTCGCCGTATGGCGCGAACGCGGGATGCAGCTTGGCAGTGAACGGCTCGGTGCCGGTAAGATAGTTGCTGACGAGGACGAGGAACTGGCTTGTGGCGCGCTCGACAAAAGCGTCCGCGCCTACCCCCTTGTCGCTTTCGACCTTCTTGCCGTAGCCGTCCTTCCCCCGGGCGAGCGACCAATATTCGTGCGCCCCGGGAAGGCCCTGAACCGCAAATCCGCCCTCCCTGGCGATCAGGCCGAGCAGGCCGAGCTGGAGAGCGAAACCCGTTTCCACCGCCTTGCCGGTCGGCGGCTGGCCGGTCTTGTAATCGACGATTGCGAGTCGCCCGTCGGGAAGGCGATCGAGGCGGTCGGCAATGCCGTGCAAAGTAACGCCGTCAATGATCGCTTTGCCTTCCGCCTCGGCAGCAACCGGGCGGCGTCCGGCGGCGCGATTTTCCCGTTCCTGCGCCGCAATCCAGTCGATCGCTTCGAGCAGTCGCGGTTGCCACAAGGCGCGTAGCATCGGGTGAATCGCCTCTCCGGCGATGAGCGCGCGCGCGCGATCGATGAGGCGGTCCGGTTCGCAATCGTCCTCATTGAACCAACGTTCGAGAACGTCGTGCACCGCTGTTCCCTTCCACTGGGCGCTGCGATCGGCATCGACCGGTTCCAGCGGCTTCAGCCGAAGCATGGCGCGAGCATAGAACGCGAAGGGATCGGCCTTGAGGCGGTCGGCCTGGGTCACCCAGATGTCGCGGGGGCGCTTTTCCGCCGGCGGGCATGGCGCGGGGCGAGCCACGGGCTCCAATGAACCCGGATCGTCGATCGCCGCGACATATTGCTCAAGCTTGCGATCGCGGGGCAGCCCCCGGTCATCGCTTCGAGCCGGAGCCAGAAGCGCGAGGCAATGGTCGGCGAGCGGCTATCCCGCCGCGCGCGGGTGATGAGCACGTTCCTTGCCCCAAGGGCGCCAGCAAAGTCATGCGCGGAAAGACCGATCCTGAACTCGATTCCCGGGAGGCCAAGCAAGGCGCGTATCTTCGGAGCGAGCCAAGGATCAGGCGCCGGAAGCGCCGGCCAGACGCCTTCGTTTAGCCCGCCAAGGATCATGAGGTCAGCCTGCTGAAGACGCGCTTCGAGAAGTCCGAGAATCGCGACTCGTGGATGTCCGCCATAGGGCGGGCGGACCGCGACGCCGTCCATCAGGTGCCGGAAGGCAGAAACCCATTCGGTCGGGTCGAGCTGGAGCAATGCTGAATCGGGGGATGATCCGATCCGACTGACTAGATCGCCGAGCGCGCGACCGTCCGCGCCCGCCCACAAACGCTCGCCGGTGAGAGTCGTCGCAACCGCGCGGATGGCGGCGCAGAGCGCGGCAGGATCGCGGCCCTTTCCAGAATGATCCTGCAACAGCTGGAGTGGTCCGCGAATCCGGGCCCAAGCTTTGGCGGCGTCGCCATCGGCAAAATGACGATCGAGACCGTCGAGGCCGCTTCCCGGTCGCGGACCGCGCAAAGCAAGGTCACAGGCGCGGACGTCGGCTAACCAGCGAAGACGGGATTCGCCCTGCCCACCGGACAACGGGTGCTTGAGCAAGGTGAGTAGCGGTACCGGAGCGAACTGCTCCGCCGCGACGCCAAGCGCGGCGAGAACAAACGCCCCGGCAGGTGTCTGCGACAAGGGCTTGCCGGCGCTATCGTCGGCCGCAATGGCCCAACGGCCGAGGTGCCCCGCCACGCGCGCGGCAAGCGTGCGGTCGGGACTGACCAGGGCGACGGTCCGCTCGGGCGTTTCGAGCGCTTCCCTGATGGCGATGGCGATCCCCAGTGCTTCGCCGGCCGGATCGGCGAATTCCGCGGCCCTTACGCCCGTCAATCGGCGTTCGGCAGGCGGCAGGCGGCTCCATTTGCCGCTGAACGGTGCGCTGACCATCGCGTTGGAAACGACTCGTGTCCGAACGGCCGGCGACGCCGCACGGCCCCCGCTGTGCCAATGCAACACTTCCTCGCGGGCCACGCCCATCCGGTCGAGAAGCAACTTCAAATGGAACTGGGGGTGAGTTTCCTCGCCCCTGCCGTCATCGCCGGGCCCGAGCGCTTCCCATTCCTCCACCGGTACCGCGGAAGGTGACGCAAGGCCCGGCAGGACGACCATCCCGCGCTCAAGGAAAGCGATCGTCGATAGTAAGCCGGCGACGGCCGGCACGGCGCTGGTGACTCCTGCGGCGACGGTGAAGCCCGACGGTTCCTGCTCGCTCCAGCGCCGCGCCGTCTCGCGAAGCAGTCGGTTACGCCGCTCCGCAAGGTCGATGAGGCCGCGCCGCTCGAGCTCCAGTGGCCATGCGGCAACGATGGCCTGGAGCCGGTCGAGCGACTTCTGCCAGTGGATCGCAAGGTCCTGCAGGTTCGCCGCGAGCCCTGCAAGCTCCGACGGCGAAACTTCCTCGACGATGAGCTGGTCGAGTGCGCGAGCGAGGTCGGCCGCGAGCCTCATCGACTCGGTCACAGTCTCGCCGGGCTGGCGGATCAGCGCGGCAATCGCCAGCTGGCGTTCGAGGGGATCGATCGCCGGCGGAATGACCGAGCTCGCTGGGTCGAGAGCGCCCCCGATGCGGTCGTCGAGCTCCGGATCGCCGATCGCGATGAGCCGCGGAAGCACCAGTCCGGTGCCACTGGCGCGGACAAATGCCTCGGTCAAAGTCCGGACCGCGCGGCCGTTAGGAAGCAGGATACGGCCGCCGGCGAGCGCCATCGGATCGCGGCCGAACTTTCGTATCAGTCCCGCCGCGAGCGAGTCTGCGAAGCTGCGGTGGAGCGGAACCGCGTAGACATTTGGCTGGCGGGGACGCGCCCCATCAGCCATCGGCTATCGCCCGTTCGGTCGCTTCGATCGCGGCCGGAGACCCGACGTCGAACCATAGGCCCTGGTGGACTGCCCCGAAGCAGCGGGCCTGTGCAATTGCGCGATCCCACAGGATGTTCGTCGAAAACGGCCCATCCGGAGCGCCTTCGAGCAGGCGCTTCGAAACGATCTGGATTCCGGTGTAGACGTAGGGCGCTACCTTGGAGCGGCCGCGGCGGCGAAGACGGCCGAAACGATCCATGTGGAAGTCGCCCTGCCCGCTGTGATTTCCGGCGCGGGCCTGCGGAACAAGCAGGAGCAGCGCGTCCATGCGCTTGTCGTCCCAGCCGCTGGCGAGGAGCTTGAGTGAATCGGCCGGGCCGTCGACCCAGTAGTTGTCGCTGTTGACGACCAGGAACGGGTCGCAGCCGATCATCGGCGCCGCCTGGACCAGGCCGCCGCCGGTCTCCAGAAGGACGTCGCGCTCATCGGAGATCGTAACGTCGAAGTCGGAAGCCTGGTCGGCGAGGTGCTTCTCGAGCACTTCAGGAAGATAATGGACGTTGACGACAATCTTTCGCACGCCGGCCTCGCGAAGGCGGTCGAGCACGTGATCGATCAGCGGCTTCCCGGAGAGCGCGACCATCGGCTTGGGCCTGTCGTTTGTGAGTGGCCGCATCCTTTTTCCGAGGCCGGCCGCCATGACCATCGCGGTGTCAGGCACGCTCGCGGCAATGCGGGGGCGAAGGTTGAGGCTTCGCGCGACCTTGTTCATGCCCATTCCTTCCAGGCCTCGGCGCGAGCGTGCGAGGGCACTGCCACATCGAAGTAAGCCCTAAGTCTCTCAAGGCCCAGCTGAGCGAGATCGCGCTCGAGCAGACCCCACATGCGCGGCTGAAATGCCCGATAATGCGGTTTTCCGTCGCGCTTCCACAGGCGCACGAATACGCCGAGGATCCGCGTATTGCGCTGCGCGGCGAGCGCCCAGTATGCGCGTTCGAACGCGTCGCCCTGCCCCGCCGCCAGCTTGTAGCGGTCGAGCATTGCGCGCTCCAGTTCAGGGGCGACGTCGCGGCGGGCATCTTCCAGAACCGAGGCGAGGTCGTAGGCCGGATGACCGGCGAGTGCATCCTGGAAGTCGAGGAGGCCGAGCTTCGCAATGCCCTCGCGCCCGCTTACCAGCATGACATTTTCAGCATGGAAATCGCGAAGCACGGTGACCGGCCCCAGGCCGTCCTCGGCGACTGGGCGCAACGCGTCTTCCCATGCGACGCGCCATGCTACTGGATCGAGTTCCAAGCCGACCGCCGGTGCATACCAGTCGGCGAACAGCATGACCTCGTCGAGCCATTGTTCGAGGCCATGCTTTGGAAGGCCGTCCATTGGCTGGTGGCCGTGGAGGTGGACGAGAAGATCGGTCGCGGCCTCGTAAAGCTCACGCTCGCGATCCGGCTCGAAGTCGATCCGCTCCTTGAACCGGTCGTCGCCAAGGTCGGCGATCAGGAGCAGTCCTCGCTCAAGGTCCCGGGCAAGGATTTGGGGAGCGGTCAGGCCGATTGAGCCAAGCCATTCAGCGACGGCGATGAACGGCCGCGGATCCTCGTGCGGCGGCGGAGCGTCCATCAGCACCGCCTGACGGTCATTTGAATAGACGCGGAAATAGCGGCGGAAGCTCGCATCTCCGGCAAGCGGCTCGATCCGGGCTCCAGCCCAACCGCATTGCGACAGGAAGGTGGCGGCACTTTCGGGGGAATCATCGGGGAGGCCATCGCCCCTCCCATGCCGCCGGGACTTCGGCTGTCAAGGAACGGCGTTCGTCCGGAAGGACAGTTAGAGTCAGCCTGAGTGCTTCTGGCCACATGCCCTCGCCTGCCCGCTCCGGCCATTCGACCAGCAGCGCGGTGTCTTCCAGCGAGTCGAGGCCAAGCTCGACCATCTCACTGCGGTCTTCGACACGGAAAAGGTCGGTGTGCCAAACGGGGGGCACGAGATCGTCATAAGGCTGGACGATCGCGAAACTAGGACTCGGGACTTCGCCTTCATGGCCGAGCGCATGGAGGAGATGACGGACGAAGCTGGTCTTTCCCGCGCCGAGGCTGCCGGACAATGTCACGACGTCCCCGGGACGAAGGAGCGGTGCGAACCTCTTCGCGAGGTCCGCCGTTGCCACTTCGCTGTCCAGGATCATTGCGGCGCCCGCGGAATGACGAGCCTAACGACGGTACCCTTCCCCGTTTCGGAGTCGAGCTCGACCTTGCCGCCGTGCGCCTCAACGAACTGACGGGTTAGCGGAAGGCCGAGGCCGAGCGCTGCCTCACCCTTCGCGGAGCCCACCGCACGATGGAAACGTGTGAACACCGCCTGCTGATCTTCAGGCGCAATGCCCGGTCCATCATCGGCAATCGTAACGGTAACCTGCTCCTCGTCGCCGCTCGCTGACAAGGCGATGTGCCCCTCCTCGGGAGTATAGGCGACGGCGTTTCGAAGAACGTGCTCGATGGATTCGCGAAGGCGCCGCGAATCCCCGACGACGACCCCCGTGGTATCATCGATGGCGATTTCGAGTTTCTGGTCCTTGTCCGCGGCGCGTGACTGGAGCGCTTCGGCGGCAGCGCGGCAAAGGCCTGCCATGTCGATCCGCTCGCGGTCCAGCACGACGCCGCGCCGGTCGCCCTGGGTGAGATCGAGAACGTCGTCGATCAGCTTCGCCAGACGGTCTACGGATTCGAGGATCGCTCCGACGTAGTCCGCGGCCGCCGGTGGGAGTTTTCCGGCATAGCCCTGAGCAAGCATCTCGGCGAACCCGCCGATCGAAGTTAGCGGCGTGCGCAATTCGTAACTCATGTTGGCAACGAAATCGGTCTTTACCCGGTCAGCTTCCTCGAGAGCGGTCGCACGCTCGCGCAAGGCAGCTTCAATGCGGGTCGAGTCGGTGACATCAATCATCGTGAAGAGTGCATTGCCATCCGGAAGCGGAACCGCCGCGAATTCGAAATGGCGGCCATCGGTCATCGACAGACGGCCAGTGCCGGATTGCCGACCCGTCGTCGTGTTGCGGACCATTTCTCGCACCTGCGCGGCCGCGGTCGGATTGACCAGCTTCTTCGCCATGGCCGGAACAAGCTCGTCAACGCGCGGGTGATCCGTCAACCACTCCTCGTCCAAGTCCCAAACCGCGCTGAAGCGGCGATTCCAGAGATAGAGCCGGCCGTCGGACGCAAAGACACTGATGATCTCGAACAGATTGTCGAAGGTCGCGGTGCGGACCCTAAGGAGGGTATCACGCGCCGATGCCAGGCGGACTTGCTCGGTACGATCTTCGAAGATCATTCGAAGGCCGCCATCGGGAAGCGGTTGGGCGACGACGTGCCAGTGGTCGCCCTGTGCCAGCGTCCAATCCTCGCTTATCAGCTCCTCGGTGGAGGTGAACATCGCCCGGCGCTCGTTCTTCCAGGCCGGGAAGTCGCGCACCTCGGGAAGGCGACCATTTTCGCGCATTCGCTCGAGCACGCGGTCGAACTCGGGGCGTTCGGCCAACCACTCCGGCTCGATGCCGGCCATGACAGCGAACGGCTGGTTGAAGAAGGAAAGGCTGCGGTCGACCTCGAACTGGGCGACCGCCGCCGTCATCCGGTCCGCGAGCTCGCGCTGCGAGATGATGTTTTGCGCCAGCTCGAACCGCGCGTCCTCAAGGTCCTGGATGTCGAGCGCGAAGCCGGCCACGGCGCCGGTCGGGAGTGGGACGTCGACAAGCTTCAGCATGCGCCGCTCGCCGCCAATCGTTGCAGGCTGGTTGCGAATGTAGGGCCGCCCGCGTTCGAGCGCGTTGATTGCTGCGGCAGTTGCGCTTTCCTCGCCTGGACTGTCGATCAGCTCGCTTCCACGGGCGATAACTTCGGCAGCGTCGCGCGCTTCGACGGCCGCGACGAAGGCCGAGTTAACGAGGCCGAGGCTCATGTCGGGTCCGCGATACCACATGGGGAACGGCGCGCTCTCGATGAGGTGGGTGAGTGCGTCGAGGGCGGCCTCCGTCATCTGAAGCTGGTTGGCGAGCTTCAGCCGCTCGCTCTCCGACCCTGTCGTGTCGAACACCCAGAGAAGCAGGGTGTTGGGGGGATAAGGCGCTGGCGCGAGACCGCCGCGAACTTCGACGACGCGACTTGAGCCGGCAATCCGGGCCTGCCTTGCGACAGCGGCGCCGCCGATCGCGGCCGAGCGGATGGCGTCACGAAGCTCCGCAAGATCCTGCGGGTCGAGTCCGCTTCCGTCCTGCGCGAGCGCGTCGAGCGTGGCGGGGTGCTCGGCGAGACCGAGGTCGCGCTGAAGAAGGCTATCTGCTTCGATCGTGCCGTCCGAGTGGACGAGAAGCGGACGAGCCGGGACCGAGCGTAGTAGCGATGCAATTGAGCGAGCGCTCGCCACGAGGGCCGTCGCGCGGGACAGCCGCCGCCAGGCCACAAACGTCAGGACCATCGCGATCGCCACCCAGAAAGCGGCGAGGATTGTCACGATTGTGCCGAGGCCGGGCGAGATCATCGTCTGCAGTCATAGGCAAAGAAAAAGGGCGGCGCCATGTGGCACCGCCCCACTTTTTCCGAAGCCCTCGACGAGGGATCAATAACGATAATGCTCAGGCTTGAACGGACCTTGCGGTGTGACGCCGATATAAGCGGCCTGCTTCTCGCTAAGCTTGGTCAGCTTTACGCCAAGCTTGTCGAGGTGAAGCGCAGCGACCTTCTCGTCGAGGTGCTTGGGAAGGACGTAGACGTCGTTCTTATACTGGTCCGACTTCGTCCACAGCTCGATCTGCGCGAGCGTCTGGTTGGTGAAGCTCGACGACATGACGAAGCTCGGGTGACCGGTGGCGCAGCCGAGGTTCACGAGGCGGCCCTTGGCGAGAACGATCAGGCGCTTGCCGTCGGGGAAAGTGACCTCGTCGACCTGGGGCTTGATCTCGGTCCACTTCATGTTGCTGAGCGCGCCAATCTGGATCTCGCTGTCGAAGTGGCCGATGTTGCAGACGATCGCCATGTCTTTCATCTCGCGCATGTGATCGAGCGTGATGACGTCGAAGTTGCCGGTCGCGGTGACGAAAATGTCGGCCCGCTTTGCGGCTTCTTCCATTGTGACGACTTCATAGCCTTCCATCGCTGCCTGAAGCGCGCAGATCGGATCGACTTCGGTCACCAGTACGCGTGCGCCGCCGTTGCGAAGCGAGGCAGCTGAACCCTTGCCGACGTCGCCGAAGCCGGCGACGCAAGCAACCTTGCCGGCAAGCATGACGTCGGTGGCGCGGCGAATCGCGTCGACCAATGATTCCTTGCAGCCGTAAAGGTTGTCGAACTTCGACTTGGTGACGCTGTCGTTGACGTTGATCGCCGGAAACGGAAGCTTGCCCTGCTTGGCCAGTTCATAGAGGCGGTGGACACCGGTCGTCGTTTCTTCGCTGACGCCCTTGATGTTCTGGACGGTCCTGGTGAGGTAGCCCGGACGCTCAGAGAGAAACTTTTTCAGCGTCGCGGCGAAGATTTCTTCCTCCTCGTTGGTCGGCGTAAATAGTGTCTCGCCAGCCTCCACACGGGCACCCCACAACGCGAACATGGTGGCGTCGCCGCCATCGTCGAGGATCATGTTGGCGGTCGTGCCGTCGCCGTCTTTCTCCCAGTCGAAGATGCGTGCAACGTATTCCCAGTATTCCTCGAGGGTTTCGCCCTTGACGGCGAACACTGGAACGCCGCTCTCGGCAATCGCCGCGGCCGCGTGGTCCTGGGTCGAAAAGATGTTGCACGAGGCCCAGCGAACTTCGGCACCGAGCGCCGTCAGAGTTTCAATAAGAACTGCGGTCTGAATCGTCATGTGGAGCGAACCAGTGATCCGCGCGCCCTTCAACGGCTTAGCCGCTCCATATTCCTCGCGGAGTGCCATCAGGCCGGGCATCTCGGTTTCGGCAATCTCGATTTCCTTGCGGCCGAAAGCGGCAAGGCTGAGGTCCTTTACGAGATAGTCGTTCGTTCCCTCGGCGCGAGTCAGGGTGTCGGCGGTAGTGGCCACGTCAATTTCTCCAGTCTGGGGTCGCCAGCGCCCTAGCGATACGGACGCTCGAAGGCAAATATAAAGAATTCTTTATATCAGGCCGCACCGGTCTCCGCCGCGAGAAGCCGGGGGTCGATCCCCTCCTGCCTGAAGGCACTCTCCCAGCGCTCATCGGCTGGCGTGTCGAACAGCAGCTTGGGGTTGCCGGCGGCCGCGAACCAGCCGTGACGAGTCATCTCGTCCTCGAGCTGGCCCTCACCCCAACCGGCGTAACCCAGGGCAATCAACCATCGGCTCGGGCCTTTGCCGGCGGCGATCGCCTTGAGGACATCGATTGTGCCGGTCATTGCACCGAAGGCCGGTATGTGGACGGTGTCCTGGCCGCTCCAGTCCTCGCTGTGCAGGACGAAGCCGCGCCCCGGCTCGACCGGCCCGCCGTGATGGACGGCGCAGTCGGGCGCTTCACCGGGATCGATATCGAGTTGTGCCAACAGTGAACGAAAACGGATGCCCGCACGCTTGTGGCCGATGCCGACGCCGATTGCGCCGTTCTCGTCGTGCAAAGCGATGGCGATTACTGCTCGCTCGAAGCGCGGGTCGGCCATTCCCGGCATCGCCAGGAGCAATCGGCCGGTAAGGAACGCAGGATTGACCATGACGCTGAAAATGCGCCTCGGGCTCATTTGGCACAAGTCTTGAGAGTGTCGCACGCCGCCCCTATGTCGCGGCGCACCGCAACAAGGAGATTATTCCATGACGATCCAGGTCGGCGACCGCATTCCCGATGTCCAGGTCAGCCTTGCCACGCCCGACGGCCCAGTGCCGGCGCGCACTGGCGAATATTTCGCCGGGAAGAAGGTCGCGCTGTTCGCGGTGCCGGGCGCTTACACGCCGACCTGCTCCGCCCGCCACCTGCCGAGCTACGTGGAAAAAGCCGCGGACCTCAAGGGCAAGGGCGTGGACGAGATCGTCGCGACCAGCGTGAACGACGCCTTCGTCATGGGGGCGTGGAACCAGGCGCAGGGGAGCGAAGACATCACCATGCTGGCTGACGGCAATGGCGAATTCGCAGAGGCTCTTGGCCTGTCGATGGACGCTTCGAAGTTCGGCATGGGCAAGCGAAGCCAGCGCTACTCGATGATCGTCAACGATGGCGTCGTTGAGAAAATCAATGTCGAAGCCCCGGGTGAATATTCCGCGTCCAGTGCGGAAACGATGCTCGGACAACTCTAAGCGCCAAGTTGAGCCCGCCTGCGTCGGCAGGCGGGCACTTTCGTGGTATCTATCCGTTGGCTTCTCATAACCATCCAGTGAGGAGTAATACGATGGCCACTACCAAGAAACGAAGTACTTCGTCGCGTAGTCGCAGCAGCGGCTCAAGCTCCAGCAGCGCGCGTAACGACGGGCTTGCCGCCCGCACAGGGCGCACGATCCGCAACCGTCCGTATGCCAGCACAGCCATTGCCGCGGGCGCCGCTTCGCTCGTTGCCGGAATCGCCGGCCTCGTGATGGCGAAGCGCAATAGCGGAAAGAACTGGGGAGAATTTGGCGACGACCTCTCGACCCGCGCTTCCAACCGGCTAAGCGAGGCCAAAACGATGGTTACCGATGCCGCCGATCGTTTGCGTCACCGTGACGGTATCGACCCGGACCGATCCCAGAGCGAGATTATGGAAGAAGCCCTGACGCTGAAGGAAACCGGAAAGAAAACGAAGGGCTCGCGCGGCCCGACGGCCCAGCAGGACATCAAGGCCGGCATCGCGACAAGCAACCAGGAAGCCAAGGCCGGAGCCAAAGCCTACAGCTAATCGTCAGCTGAATTCAGTTATGAAAGGGGCGCCATTCGGCGCCCCTTTTTATTGATCGACGAGAGACCAGTCGACAAAGACGCGCGAGGTCACGGTCACCGGCGCTGGTCGTAATGCTAGAGGTTTGATGCGCGATCCGGAAACGACGACGTTGTCGTCGAAGTTGCGCCAGCCTCCATACCCTTCCCGGGTGTTGGCGACGAGGAGGAGACGACCGACCCGCTTGCCAAGGGCCGCCGCAATATTTTCCGCCTCCGCCCGGGTATTGGCGATTGCCTTTCGCTGGGCCTCGAAACGCGCGGCCGTCCGGTCACTCAGGTCGAAATTGGCATCGAGCTGACCGAAGCCGGAGTCGACCAGCCGATCGACCACGGGCTGCAGTCGGGTCAAATCGCGAAGCCGAATTTCGACTCTTTGCGAAGCGCTGTAATGACGGACAACGCGTTGTCCGGGTCCGTCACGTTCGGCATAGACCGGCGCCGCGGAAAGCTGCCTGGCACTGATCAGTGCCTCGGGGACTCCTACGCCTTGCAGTTCGTGAATCAGCGCCGTCATTTTTGCCAGATTTGCGTCGGCCGCTTCCTTCGGCGTTGCGCCATCTGACTGTATGGCCACGGTCAAGGTCAGGATGTCCGGTACGCGTTCGACCTCCCCTTCCCCCGTTACCCGTATGACCGACTCGCCCGGTAGGAGTTGCGGCGTGTCGGTGCTCTGCGCGCGCAGCGGCGAAGCCGCCACCGCGCAGAGCCCTACAATCGCCCACATCAAGTTACGCATGACACGGAGCCTTTATGCGCGGGGTCTTACCAGCCCTGCGTCTTCCCCTTGTTCTGTTCGTCGAGCCAGGCCTTCAATGGCGCGAAATATTCTGCCATCGCCTTGCCGGACATCTCGCGCGAGCCGGTGAATGCCTGGAGTGCATCTGGCCAGGGCTTTGAGGCACCCATCTCCAGCATGGCATTCAGACGCTTGCCGACTTCCTTGTTGCCATAGAAGCTGCAGCGATGAAGCGGGCCCTTCCAGCCGGCCTGCTCGCAGGCAGCCTTGTAGAACTGGAACTGCAGTATCCGGGCCAGGAAATAGCGCGTGTACGGAACATTGCCGGGAATGTGATACTTTGCGCCGGCATCGAACGCATTCGCCGGACGATCCGACGGCGGCGTGATCCCTTGGTAGTCGAGACGCATCTTCGTCCACGCATTGTTGTAATCCGCTGGCTGAATCGTGCCATCGAAGATCTGCCAGCGATAGCGGTCGATCAGCAGGCCGAACGGAAGGAACGCGACCTTGTCCATCGCCTGGCGGAGGAGCAGTCCGATGTCCTTGTCGGGGCTCGGGACCGCTTTCTTGTCCAGGAGACCGATGTCCACGAGGTACTGTGGCGTGATTGAAAGCGCGATGAAATCGCCGATCGCCTCGTGGAAGCCGTCATTCGCACCATTGAGGTACAGGAATGGCTGGTTCTTGTAGGCCCGCTGGTAATAGTTGTGCCCAAGCTCGTGATGGATCGTGACGAAGTCGTCCGAATTCACCTTGGTGCACATCTTGATGCGGATGTCGTCCTTGTTGTCGATATCCCAGGCCGAAGCGTGGCAAACGACTTCGCGGTCTCGCGGCTTGGTGATCATCGAGCGCTCCCAGAAGGTCTGGGGCAGCGGCGCCATGCCGAGCGAGGAATAGAAGCCCTCGCCATATTTCACCATGTCGAGCGGAGACTTGCCCTTTCTCTCGAGCAGCTCGCCAATGTCATAGCCGAGATCGCCGGCGCCCTTGGGAGCAACGAGCGGGTAGATGTTGCCCCACTCCTGCGCCCACATGTTACCGAGCAGGTCGGCGCGGATCGGGCCAGTCGCCGGCTGGACGGCATTGCCGTACTTCTTGTTCAGCTGCGTGCGGACATAGGTGTGAAGCGCCATGTAAAGCGGCTTCACTTCCTGCCACAGGCGTTCGGTGGTCGCAGCGAACTCTTCCGGGCTCATATCGTAGGGCGAGCGCCACATCGCACCGGTGTCGTTGAAGCCGAGCTCCTTCGCACCCTGGTTGGCGATCCCGACCAGTTGCACGTAGTCGTTCTTCATGGGCGCGCCGACATTGTTGTGCCAGCTGGTCCACATCTCCTCGAACTGCTTGGGACCGTTCTTCAGGTTGCCCATTTCGGCTTCGATATCCGATCCGCTGATCGGCTTGCCGTTGAGCGTGCCCTTGCCCTTCCCGTAAGCGGAGTTGAGTCGGGTCGCGATCTCGTTGAGCTGCTCGGCAGCACCCGGAGTCGTGGGAGCCGGGAGGACGATGCCGTTGCGCAGGATGTCGAGCTTGCGCTTCACGTCGGCGTCGAGGCCGGGGACGGCCGCGAACTTGGCCGCTTCGATGGCATATTTGACCGACTTTTCGGTGCCGATGGCGTTTATCCGCGCAGCCATCGCGTCGGTGTCTTCGGTAATGTAGGTCGAATTGACCCAGTTCACCTGGCTCGCCTCGACGGTGTAGTCGAACAGGTCCTTCTCGACAGCAGCGACGAACGCGGCAGCACCCTCGGCGGTCATCGGATAGCTGTCGGAGGCAGCCGGAGAAGCGACCGGCGGCGGGGCCTCGCTCGGCGCGGCCATCGGCTGGGCGGTAGCGGTGGTGCAGCCGGCAAGTGCCAGCGCTGCAAGGGAAACAGTTGCGGCAAAACGGTTCAAGGTCAGGCTCCTCGTCCTTAAGACTCAACGATATCGCGTGACGCGAGGAGTGAGCGGTTCGTGCTTTCTCGTCAAGCGCCCCTGACGAAGGCTGCAAGCCGTTCGCCGAACTCGCGCTGCGTCACGCTCGACATGTGCGTGCCAGGAATGGGCGCGTATTCCGCATTCGGCAGTGCCTCGGCAAGCGCCGGCGCGGAGCCGTTGTCACTGTCCTCGGTACCGCACAGCACCATCGTAGGCATTGTGAAGGATTGCAGCCAATCGGGATGAGCGTCTTCGAATGTCCGAAGCAGATGACCGGCGGCGACACGATCAACGTTCATCGTCTTCATGAACTGGATCGCCATCCACCACGGATCACCCCGCCTGGCGATGTCGAACTGCGCGATCGCTTCGTGAAAGAAGGCCTGCCGCCTGTTCCAGTCGGAAAGCCCTTCAAAGCCCATTCCGGCAAGGATGGCCTTCACGGGGCTCGCGCCCTCTCCCACCACCTGCACCGTGGTCCGTGCGCCGAGCGAAAAGCCGCCAAGGACATAGTCCGTCAGCTCAAGCTGCTCGATCAACTCCTTGATGTCGCGGGCCAGGATTCCGCGAGGATAGGATTCTACGTCTTGCGGCTTGGCGCTTAGACCATGAGCTCGAAGGTCGGGCATGATGACCCGGCATCCTTCAGCCGCGACTTTCTCCGCGGCGCCGAACTTGATCCAGTTGGTCAGACCGTCGGAAAACAGACCGTGGATCAGGACGACTGGACGCCCCTCCCCCATTTCCCGCCAGGCCAGTTCCACTCCGTCCGACGCCGTCCAGCGATGTACGTCTGGTGTCACTCCGGGACCTCGCGCCCGACGGCCTTCCAGCGCTTGGCGACGCTTTCGGTCGTGGCGCTGTACATCCGCGGCAAGTCGCGCGTGTCGAGGAATGCTTCGTGGATGCTCTCGGCGCCGGCGTGGATCACCGGCTTGAAGCGAGACGGATCATCGAAGCTGCCGAGCGTCAGGTCGGGCTTGCCGCCCCCGTCCTTGAACTGGAAGCCCAGCGGTGTTCCGCAGGACGAGCAGAATGGCCGCTTGGCGATCGGCGAACTTTCATACCAGTCCGGCTCGCCGAGCCAATTTAGCTTGCCCGGTTCCACCTGGACAAAGGCTGCCGCGAACCCTCCGGTTGCTTTCTGGCACATGCGGCAATGGCAGAAATAGGCGTCATCGCTATCGATCTCCGCCTCGTAGCGGACGCGCCCGCATTGGCATCCACCGGTCATCATTTCGCTCATGGCAGCGGCGCTCCCGCCGGCGGCAGCGACATGTGCTCATGTACGATGAGCCAGCGTCGGTCCGGCTGCTTTTGAAGGACCTGGGTGAAGCGAGCGCGAAGCATCTGGCGCGCCGGCCCCACCTGGGCCGTGAAGCCGACAATTCCCGACGAGACGATCGTGTCATCGTCCAGCTTCTGAGTGTTGCGCTCGGTCACCGTAAAGTCAGCCGGTTTCATCGCCATGAACCCCGCGGTTTCGCGGGTGACGACATTACGATCGCTTGTTGGAGCGAGCGATCCGGTCGAGAAGACGACCGCATCAGGTGCGTAATGCGCCATCGCTGTCTCGGCGGAACCGGACCGCCAGCTGTCCTCGACTGCAGCAACGATCGCGGCAGGATCGTCGGAGGCGGCATTAGCCGCGCTGCCCTCCTGGTTCTTCTGAACTTCGCAGGCACTGAGTGCCAGACCAATCGCCGCAATCAACATCAAACGCCGCATGTCACATCTCCCTGTGACCGGCAGCCTAGACGCTAGGCCGCCTTCTGCAAGTGACGGCGGCCGAGCAGTTCGGCGATCTGTACGGCATTCAGGGCTGCGCCCTTGCGAAGGTTGTCGCTGACCACCCAGAGGGCGAGACCATTGTCGACTGTCGGATCCTCGCGGACACGGCTGACGAAAGTGGCATAGTCGCCGACGCATTCGACCGGCGTAACGTAACCGCCGTCCTCGCGCTTATCGACAAGCATTACGCCGGGCGCTTCGCGCAGAAGCTCGCGCGCCTCATCGGCCGAGATTTCATTCTCGAACTCGACATGGATCGCCTCGCTATGGCCGACGAACACCGGCACGCGGACGCAGGTCGCGGTCACCTTGATCTTCGGATCGAGGATCTTCTTGGTCTCGACCACCATCTTCCATTCTTCCTTGGTCGAGCCGTCGTCGAGGAAGCTGTCGATGTGCGGGATGACGTTGAAGGCGATCTGCTTGGTGAACTTCACCGGAGTGTTTGAATCGCCGACAAAGATGTTGCGGCTCTGCTCGAAAAGCTCGTCCATCCCCGCTTTGCCCGCGCCGGAGACCGACTGGTAGGTAGCAACGACGATCCGCTTGATCCGCGCCGCGTCGTGCAGCGGCTTCAGCGCAACCACCATCTGCGCAGTCGAGCAATTGGGATTTGCGATGATGTTCTTCGCCCGATAGCCCTCGATGGCATCCGCATTCACTTCCGGCACGATCAACGGCACGTCCGGGTCCATTCGGAACGCGCTGGAATTATCGATGACGGTGCAGCCGGCGGCAGCGGCACGCGGCGCGTGGAGCTTGCTGATTTCCCCGCCGGCGCTGAACAGTGCAATGTCCCAGCCTTCGAAATCGAAATGCTCCAGGTTCTTGACCTTGAGTTCCTGCCCGCTGTCTCCGAAATCGATGATGTCCCCGGTCGAACGCGCGCTAGCGACCGCAGCCACCTCGGAGAGCGGGAATTGCCGCTCGGCAAGGATATTGAGGATTTCACGACCGACATTGCCGGTGGCACCGACCACCGCGACACGATAGCCCGACATCATATTCTCCAAGAGCAAGCGGCCGAGCCTCCCATGTGAGAAGGCCCGGCCGCGTTTCAAGCCGAAACTGTACGAAGCCCTCAGGCTTCGGTCGCTTCGCCCTTGGCCGGACGGGTATCGCGACGCTCGGCGATACGCGCCGATTTGCCGCGACGTCCGCGCAGGTAATAGAGCTTCGCGCGACGGACGGCACCGCGGCGCACGACCTCGATCGAATCGATCGCCGGCGAATAGAGCGGGAATACGCGCTCGACGCCTTCGCCGAACGAAATCTTGCGCACGGTGAAATTGGAGCCGATGCCCTTGTTCGAGCGGGCGATGCACACGCCTTCGTACATCTGGACACGGGCGCGGTCGCCTTCGACGACCTTCACGCCAACGCGCAAGGTGTCGCCAGGGCGGAATTCGGGAATCTTGCGGTCGGCGGTCAGCGCGTCAATCGCTTCCTGCTCGAGCGTCTGGATCAGGTTCATTGGTCTTCAATCCTAATCTTCTCGCTGCGCGCCAGAGGGCGACGACCTCGTAGCGCCCCCATGGCGCTCCATCAGGTCCGGCCGCCGTGACCGTGTGTCCAGGATGGCCTGCTCGTGTCTCCACGCGGCAATCCTCGCATGATCCCCGATCGCAGCACTTCGGGGATCGTGCGCCCTTCCCAGTCGACTGGTCGGGTATAGTGCGGATATTCGAGAAGCCCCGCTTCGAAGCTCTCTTCCTCACCGCTGAGGGTCGCGCCCATTACGCCGGGAAGCAGCCGAACGCAAGCGTCGAGAAGGACCATAGCGCCAATTTCACCCCCGGAGAGGACATAGTCGCCGATCGAGACGGGTTCGAGCGGGCGCGCCTCGAAAATGCGCTCGTCGAACCCTTCGAAGCGGCCGCAAAGGATGATCGCCCCTCGCCGCTGGCAAGCTCGCGCACGCGTTTTTGATTGAGAGGCACGCCGCGCGGGGTCATCGCCAGCATCGGCCGGCCGTCCGCGACCGCGTCCAACGCCGCGGCAAGCACATCGCAGCGAAGCACCATGCCGGCGCCGCCGCCGGCGGGTGTGTCATCGACCGTCCGGTGCTTGTCGATGGCGTGATCGCGGATGTTACGGGCCTCCAGCGACCACTTGCCCTCCTCGAGTGCCCTTCCTGCGAGGCTCGTTCCAAGCGGTCCTGGGAACATATCGGGGTATAGGGTCAGGACGGTGGCGCGAAAGCTCATGGCTTTGTGCCGTTAGCTCAAGCGGAACCGCCACGCCATGGCGGCATTAAGGGCGGATGGAAGCCAACACACTCGACTGCCTGGTGGTCGGCGGCGGCCCGGCCGGGCTGACGGCGGCGATATACCTCTCGCGTTATCACCTCGACATCCTGGTGGTCGACGGCGGCAAGAGCCGAGCGGCGACCATCCCATGCACGCACAACCATGCCGGCTACCCCGACGGAATCTCTGGGACCGAACTGGTTGAGAGAATGCGCGCCCAAGCCCAGCGCTATGGCGCTCGAATCGAGAGCGGGCAGGTGACGCGACTACACCGCGAGAAGGACGGTCATTTTACCGCCGAATGGGGCTCCGGCCCGGTCACTGCCCGCACGGTTCTACTTGCGACAGGGGTCACCAATCGCCGGCCGCCGATGGACGAGGCGCTCCACGACGACGCGCTGGCGCGGGGACTGATCCGTTATTGCCCGATCTGCGACGGCTACGAGGTGACCGATAAGAAGGTTGGCGTGATCGGCAGCGGCAAGGGCGGCGTCAATGAAGCCATTTTTCTTCGCGGATATACGAAGGACGTGACGCTGATTGCGCCGGACAAGGCCTTGAGCGTGTCGGCCGAAGATCGCGTTCGACTGAACGAGGTGGGCATTGTCACGGTGGATGGCCCAGCCGAGGCGGTCGCGATCAGCGACAGTTGCATCACCGTCGATACGGCGGAGGGTCACTTCACCTTTGACAGCGTCTATCCGGCCCTTGGGTCAGACGTGCACAACCAGCTTGCCGAGCAGGCCGGCGCGAAATTGTCGAGCGATGCCTGCGTCGTCGTCGATTCCCACATGCGGACCAGCGTTCCTGGCCTTTTCGCAGCCGGCGACGTCGTTCTCGGCCTCGACCAGATCAGCAACGCCATGGGCCAGGGCGGAGTGGCCTCCACAGCCATCCGCAACGACCTCGCCAAGGAACGATCGCTTTTGCGGGAGTAGCGGGGTGAATCCTTCGCGAACCGGTTTCGCTAGTTGGGGATCGGCATCAGCCGCCACGCTTGGATAGTCGGTGGATTGGTCGGGGCGAGCAGGATCTGGCCGTTGAGATGACCGCGCTCGCAATTCCAGCGATATGCCGTCGACAGGGCGCCCGTTGTGAACAAGGGCTCAGCAGACGTGCAATTCCCGATCTGTTGCCGGATTTTAACCAGCTCGGCCGACCAATTATCGGCGCTGCGATCCATCAGGAAATTCATCGCGAGCTTGCCATTCAGGGGTGTCAGGTTTCCGGCTGCATACGCGGCGAAGGCGGCAGCCTGCATTTTCTGAAGGATTGGTGTGACCGTCCGTTTTTCAGGTGGGATCATGCCCTGGCCGTCAATCGCCAGGAGCGCACGCCAGACCGGCTCAGACGGACCCGAGTAAGTGCGGTTGGTAAGCACGAACATCGCCGCCCGACGCTCGGGCGCCACGACCATGTAAGAACCGTAACCCGGGAAACCGCCCCCATGACTGAGAGTGAGACCGAGAGTGCAATCGCGGATTGCGAACAGTCCCATCGCATAGGCCTGGCCCCAGATGCACTCGTCTTTCTCGGGCCCTCCAATGCGCTTGCGCGTGGAAATGAAGTTCAGGCCCTGTGAAAGTTCGCGCACCGTCGAGCGCTTGACCGGTCCGGTTTCCGGTCCGTCGCGCGGCGGCCAGGCGGACAGCAAAAACGAGAGCCACTTCGCATAGTCGTCCGCGGTAACGTAGACGCCTCCCATTGCCCCGAATTCGCCGTGGGCCATGGTTGGCTCCTCGACCCACCGCTCATTCTCCCAGCGGTAGCCGATAGCCCGGTTCCCCAGAGGGACGTCGCGAAATTCGTAGCCGCTTTTCGTCATGCCGAGCGGCTGCATGATCGTCTGCTGGATATAGCGGTCGAACGGCACCCCCGATGCGTTGGTGACGATCCGCCCGAGAAGCGCGTAACCGAAGTTGGAATATTCCATCTGCGTCTGCGGCGGGCGGCTCCATGGAACACCGGCGGCGATCATCTTCGTGAACTCTGCAGCAGAGACTGGCTGTTGGCGGTCGCCCCAGGGATCATCGGTGACGAGGCCGCCGACGTGGCTCAACAGGTCGCGGACTCGGATCCGCGGCGAGTCGGAGGTCGGATAACTCCAGTTGCGCATTTCGGGCACGTGCTGTTCGGCGAGGTCGTCCAGGCGAAGCATGCCCTGATCGCGGAGAGAAAGGATCGCGAGCGCCGTGAAGACCTTGCTCATTGACGCAATGCGAAAGCGCGTTTCGGCGTTGACCGGCTCCTTGGCTTTCTCGTCCTGCTCTCCGAGGAAACGGACGTGGGCAAGATTCCCGTCGATCAGCACGCCATATGCCATACCTGGAACCGGGGTCTTGGCCCGAAAGTCGGCAAACGCCTTGTCGACCGCGGAGAAGCGGGCGACTGCCGGGGCAGCCTCGGCCTGAGAGGTTTTCTGCGCACATACGGGAGCCGCAACCAGCGCGGCTCCGGCGGTCAACATCAAGCTAAAGCGACGCACTGGCCCCTCCCCCAAAGGATGGAGGAAACTTAGGCGGCAGCGATGGCGGTGAATAGCCCCGCCCGGTCAGGCAAGGAATTCGGGATCGAGGACGATCCGCGCACCTTCCATCCGCGAGATGGGATCGCGGAACGGGATAAGCGCGCGCTTGCCGCTGACCAGTTCGATGTCGAGCAGGTCGCCGGCGCCGAAATTCTCGACACCGACGACTGATCCAATGGTGTCGTCGCTTTCCGAGAAGCACGTCAGGCCGATCAGGTCGGCGTGATAATATTCACCCTCTTCGAGAGGCGGCAGGGCGCTGCGGTCGATCTCGACCAGCGAGCCGCGAAGGGCCTCCGCGGCCGATCGGTCGGAAACGCCATCGAACCGGGCGATTGCGGTCTTGCCGCTGTCCTTGACGGACTTGAGCGCGACCAAACGCCCGTCGAGGTAAACCTTGTCGTGGCAGGCGAGGCCGTCGATGCTGTCCGTGAACAGTTTCAGGCGGACCTCGCCCTTCACGCCATGGGCACCGGCGACCGCGGCGAGCGTGACTCGCTTCCCGGTCTCCGGCCCATCCATTATTACTCGGCCTTCTCGGCAGCGCCTTCGGCCGGCTGTTCCGAGCTTTCGCCGGTCACTTCAGGAGCGTCAGCGGCCTCGGGCGAGCCCTCGGTCGCACCCTCGTCGGCGCCTTCCGCCGGCTCGGCGCCGGCAGTCGCTTCCGTGGCGGCCTCAACGGCCTCTTCGGCCACCGGTTGAGCCGGGGCTTCTTCGCCGGCGCTCTCTTCGACGGCGGCTTCGGCGGCGACATTCTCTTCCGCCGCAACTTCTTCGCCTTCGATGTCGACGGTGTCGGACGGAGCCTGCTCAGCCGCGATATCGGCTTCCTCGGTCACCGGCGCGGCGGCTGCTGCCTTCTTGGCTTCCTCGGCCTCGGCCAGCTTGGTCGCCTTCTCCTCGGCGCGTTCCTTGGCCTTTTCGCCCGGCTGAGCCTTGTTCGGGTTGTTACGGGCGGCGCGTTCCTTGATGCCGGCGGCATCGAGGAAGCGGGCAACACGGTCCGACGGCTGGGCGCCGACGCTCAGCCAATGCTTGATGCGGTCAGCGTCAAGCTTCACACGCTCCGGCGAATCCTTGGCCAGAAGCGGGTTGTAGGTGCCGACCTTCTCGATGAAGCGGCCATCACGCGCATTGCGGCTGTCAGCCACGACGACGCGGTAATAGGGGCGCTTCTTGGACCCGCCACGGGCGAGACGAATTGCAACTGCCATTTTCTTCTTCCTTCTTTATTTCCGTAATTTACGCTTATTTCTTGCCAAATTTATCGAAGCCCGGAGGAAGGCCTCCAGGACCACCCAGCCCGGGCAATCCCGGCATTCCGCCCGAAAGCTGGCCGCCAGGAGCGAGGCCGCCCAGCGCCTTTTCCATTCCGCCCTGCCCGAACATCGCCGCGAGCTTGCCGAAGCCGCCGAGCTTCTTCAGCCGCTTCATCGCGTTTGACATTTCGAGGTGCATTTTCAAAAGCTTGTTGACCTCCTGGACGGTGGTCCCGCTGCCCTTGGCGATGCGAATCTTGCGCTTGGCATTGATGATATTGGGCAGGCGCCGCTCCTTGGCGGTCATCGAGCTCATCATCGCCTCGAGCCGGACCAGCGCCTTGTCGTCGACCGCACCGGCCTTGGGCAGGCCCTTCATTCCGGGAAGCATCGAGGCGAGCGCGCCGAGTCCGCCCATGCGCTTCATCTGCTGGATCTGGAGGGCGAGGTCGTCGAGGTCGAATTTGCCCTTCTCCATCTTGGCCGCGAGCTTTTCCGCGTCCTCGATCTTGACGCTTTCGGCGGCGCGCTCGACCAGGCTTACGACGTCGCCCATGCCGAGGATGCGGCCCGCGACGCGATCCGGGTGGAACGCTTCGAGCTTGTCCATCGCCTCGCCGGTTCCGGCGAACTTGATCGGCTTGCCGGTGACCGCGCGCATGGAAAGCGCGGCACCGCCGCGGGCATCGCCGTCCATTCGAGTGAGAACCACGCCCGACAGCTCGACCTCGCCGGCAAAGCCCTTGGCGACGTTGACCGCGTCCTGGCCGGTCAGGCTGTCGACCACCAGAAGCGTCTCTACCGGGTTGGAGACGGCAGCGACCGCCTTCATCTCGGCCATCAAGGCGTCGTCGACGTGGAGGCGGCCCGCGGTGTCGAGCATGAGGACATCGAAGCCCTGGAGCTTCGCGGCCTGGAGAGCCCGCTGGGCGATCTGGACCGGCGTCTGCCCGGCAACGATCGGAAGGGTGTCGACGCCGACCTGGCGGCCAAGCACGGCAAGCTGCTCCTGCGCCGCCGGGCGGGCGACGTCGAGCGAAGCCATCAGGACCTTCTTGCGTTCCCGCTCGGAAAGTCGCTTGGCAAGTTTTGCGGTGGTGGTCGTCTTGCCCGAGCCCTGGAGGCCAACCATCATCACGACCGCGGGCGGGTTCACGCCGAGGTTGAGCTCGGCATTGTCCGTGCCCAACATCTCGACCAGCGCATCGTGCACGATCTTGACGACCATCTGGCCCGGGGTGACCGAGCGGATGACCTCGGCGCCGACGGCACGTTCCGTGACCTTGTCGACAAAATCGCGCGCGACCGGAAGAGCAACGTCGGCTTCCAGGAGCGCAACCCGAACCTCGCGCATCGCCGAGCGGACGTCGTCCTCGGACAATGCACCGCGCCCGCGGAGCTTGTCGAAGACGCCGCTGAGGCGATCGCTAAGGCTTTCGAACATCAAAATTCCTTCGTTTCGGACTGCAACAACGAACGAGACGCCGGCGGGCGAATACTCGCCGGCCAGCGCGCCCCGAGGGCATCGTCGATGTCATGTCCGTTAAGACGTGCGCGCCCCTACGCGAGAGGTGCGGCGGGGTCAAGGTTGCGACAGCAGGAAGACTACCGGCCTCGAGGTGGTTTTACAGGTGCTTCGCGTTGCGCTTAGATGTTCGCATCCAACCCGGAGATGCCGACCGATGAAGCACCTTGCTGCCACGATCTTCCTGCTTGCCACAACCGCGTGCGCAACGCTGCCGCCTCAAGCCCCAGCTACCGTCGCGCCTGTCGTGCCGGTCGGCGCACCGATCCAGCCAATTGTCGATCCCACTGCAGAAGACCAGAGGCTGCTCACCTTCCTCGATGCTGCTTTTGAAGAGCAGCTCGCGCGTTCACCGCAAGGGCTGACGGGGCTTGGCCGCAAAGAGCAGTACGATCGTCTCGATATCTACACGGATGCCCATCGCCAGGAGGGACTGGCCCTCGCCAAGCGCCAGCTGGCAGCGCTTCGAGCACAGTTCAATCCGGCCAGTCTCACATCGGCGGGTCGCCTCAGCTACCGCATGTTCGAAGAAGAGATCGAGCAGGATATCGCTTCGTTCCGCTGGCGCTGGCACGGCTTTCCGGCAAGCACGAACGGCAGCCCTGCCGGCTCCATTCCGGTGTTCATGATCAACCAGCACCGGGTCAGCAGCGTAGCCGACGCCGAGGCCTATATCGCCCGTTTGCGCGAGGTGGAGCGGGTGATGAACGAAATCACTGCGAACATGCGTCAGCAGGCGAGCATGGGCATCGTCCCGTCCAAGTTCAATTTCGCCCCGGTGCGCGCAGATGCACAAAGAGTCCTTGCCGGCGCTCCGTTTGCGTCCGGGGCTGACACGCCGGTTTTTGCCGACTTCAAAAGCAAGGTCGCAAAGCTCGACGTGCCGCAAGCAGAGAAAGACCGACTTGTCTCGCAGGCACGCGAGGCACTGACAGGCCCCTTCCAGCGCGGTTATCGAACGTTCCTTGCCACGTGGGACGCTCTTGAGCCGCAAAGCCAGGGCAATCGGGGCGCCTGGAGCCTTCCCCAAGGCGCCGCCTATTACGCCAATCGCTTGCAGAACTCGACGACGACGGACCTTACAGCCGACCAGATCCATCAGATTGGCCTCCAGCAAGTCGCGCGGATTCATGGCGAGATGGAGCGGATCAAGACGCAGGTCGGGTTCAAGGGATCGCTGCAGGAATTCTTCAAGCACATCACCTCGGGCCAGCAGTATAAATATCCGAACACCGAGGCTGGTCGTCAGCAGTATCTGACGGACGCCAAGCGCTACATCGCGCAGGTCATGGCAAAGGCACCGGAGTTTTTCCGCCGCTTGCCGAAGGCGCCGCTCGAGGTTCGCGCCGTCGAGACGTGGCGCCAGGAGACAGCGCCTGTCGCCTTCTACAATAGCCCCTCGGAGGATGGCTCCCGCCCTGGCATCTATTATGTGAACCTGGCCGACATGAACCAGGTGCTAAAGCCCCAGATCGAGGCCATCAGCTACCACGAGGGCGCCCCGGGTCACCATTTCCAGATCGCGTTGGCCCAGGAGCTTCCCAATGTTCCGAAGTTCCGTCGCTTCGGCGGCTATGGCGCTTATGCCGAAGGATGGGGGCTGTACGCGGAAGGCGTCGGCAAGGAGATGGGATTTTACCAGGACCCAATCTCCGAGTTCGGGATGCTATCCACGCAATTGTGGCGGGCGGTCCGCCTTGTCACCGACACCGGCATCCATTCCAAGCAATGGACGCGTGAGCAGGCCATTCAGTATTTCCTGCAAAACGCCCTGCTGTCAGAGCGCGATGCTACCAAGGAGGTCGAGCGTTATTTCAACTGGCCGGGTCAAGCGACCAGTTACATGATCGGACAGCTCAAGATCCTGGAGCTACGCGATCGGGCCCGGCAAGCTCTTGGCCCGCGCTTCGACATTCGCGACTTCCATGGCGTGGTACTTGAGAACGGCTCGGTGCCGCTTGATGTCCTGGAAGAGCTGGTGGATGCCTATATCGCGTCCGGCGGAAGGGCGCCCAATTCCGGCTCTCAACCCCGGCTTCAATAGAGCTACTGTCGGCCGCCAAGGGGCAGCTTCGGCGGCCGACAGCCTTTCGGGCTCAGCCCGGGAGGGAGACCGAGTCCGTGACGTGAATAACGCCGTTGGACTGCATGAGGTCTGCGGTCGTGACGGTGGCCGTTCCGCCAGATTGATCGCGCAGCACGACCTTGCCACTGTCAAGTGTCGCGGTAAGCTTGCCGCCCTGCACGGTCGTCAGCACGGCCTGTCCGCCGCCGGCATTGATCTGCTCGACAAGCGACTTTGCCGACACTTTTCCCGAGACGACGTGGTAGGTCAGGATCGACGTTAGAGTTCCCTTGTTCTCAGGCTTGAGAAGCGTGTCGAGCGTGCCCGCGGGAAGCTTGCCAAAGGCGGCGTCAGTGGGCGCGAACACCGTGAAGGGTCCACCAGAAGCGAGAGTGTCCACGAGGCCTGCAGCCTTTACGGCGGCGACCAGGGTCTTGTGATCCTTCGACGCGCTGACGCCAGCGACGATATTACCAGCGGACTTGGCGCCGGCCTTGTGGTTGTGGCTCAGCGCGGCAGTGGTCACCAGAGGAATGCTCGCGGCGGCCAGAGTAAGATAGACGAGACGATGAGAAGGCATGTCGGGCTCCTTTTTATACCCCCGTTGAGCGTCGGAGGTATGCGGAGGCCTTCATGCAATCCATACGGCTTTTAGGCCGTATTACAGCCCGGCCTCGACCGCGATCCGGATGGCATCGGCTGTCGTCGATACACCGAGCCGCTGAAGTAGAAGTTCGCGGTGCATCTTCACGGTCTTCTCGCTGATCGAGAGCGCATAGGCGATCTGCTTGTTGCGATGTCCCCTCGCGATCTGCTCGAGAACCTGTCGTTGGCGCTGAGGCAATGCCTTGACCATCGCAACGGCTCGCTCCCGACGGCTCACGAACATCCCAGGATCTTCGTCCCCGAGCTCCACTTGCGAGCCAAGGAAATAGCTGAGCTCGCCATCGCTATCGAACAAAGGCGTTACCAGCACCGCGTTACGGAATGGCCGGCCGTCGCTGCGGTAGTTCAGGATATCGACGAGAACAGAGCGCCTGTTCACAATACCCTGCCGGATCCGTTCGGTCAGCCAAGGCTCTGTGCCCTCGCCTGCGAGGAAGCGGCAGTTGCGTCCAACGACCTCCGCCTCGGCGTAACCAGTAAGCTCGCAGAATGCGGGGTTGGCGACTTCGATCGGGTTATCCGGCCGGCGCGGATTGCTGATCACGCTGGCAATCGGGCTTAGCCCAATGCTGTCCAGAAGCGCATCGTCTCCGCCGGCTCGGATCACAAGAGCACTCTACACAGCTGCCCAGATGAACAGAAGCCCGGGAGCATGCGAAATTCGCGAAGGAAACTGACCATTAGAACGCTGCGCCCGCTTCCAGCGCTTCGCGTTCTTCCATCGTGGACACCCGGCCGAGTGCCTTGTTTCGGCCAGGGAAGCGACCGAACCGATCAATCTGGTCACGGTGCTGAAGCGCAAATTCGAGGTTAAGCGGGTCGCCCAAGCGCTGGAACTCCTCGACGCAGCGCGTCTGCACGTCCGGGTCCTCGCTGTGCATCAACGGCATCAGCAGGAAGGCGCGCCAGGCTTCGGGCGCCGAATGGCTCCAACCCCGGTCTAGCGCTTCGAATGCTAACTCCAGCGCCAACGGATCCGCCTCGAATGCCTTCGCGCTGCCGCGGAAGATGTTACGGCTGAATTGGTCAGTAAGGAGGATAGCAGCAGTCAGCGTCTCAATACTGTCCCTCCAGCCCGCCGCCTTACTTGCCAGGACCTCCTTGCGAAGGTCACCGAAACGCCGCGCGATCTCCAGGTCGAGCCTGTTGTCCTTTGCGAACCAGCGGTCCTTGCCGACATCGTCGAACCAGAAACGCAAGACAGCGTGCGCCGCCTCGGTCCCTTGGCTCACGCCTTGGGCTTTCCGCCTCCGGGGCGCGGTCCCTTGCGGGGCCCGCCGCCAGACCGGTCCGGGCCACCGCCGGGACGGTCCGGCCCCGGCGACCCGGGCTCTTTCGAACGAAACGGCGGTCGGCCGGAGCGCGACGATCGCCGGGCGCGGGACGTTGGCGTTCGGGTACGCGATCGAGCGGCCGCGACTGCATCTCGCTCTTCGGGCCGACGGCGTAGCCTTCCTTCAAAAGCTGGTTGAAGGCGGCGCGGACGCTCTGGCGAACGGCGTCCTGAAGTGGCTTCGGCAGATCGTCGAAGGCGGCGTTGCGATGGATTGCCTGGACGTCGCGAAGCAGCTGGTTGGGCAGCCCGCCCGACCCGGCCTTCAATGCCTCGATCGCTTCGACGACTGCGTCGATCAGCACGTCCTGCATAACGTCGGAAGCGGATTTCAGCACGTATGTTCTCCTTGGTCCGCGGTCCAATGAGTGGACGAAGCGGCCCTGCCCTCCTAAGTCCCGCGGCGTGATGCGGCAATTCCACAAGATGCACGGGCTCGGCAATGACTTCGTGATCCTCGACGGGCGCGAACAGTCAATCGAGATGACCGAAGCGCTCGCACGACGGCTTTGCGACCGTCATCTGGGGATTGGCTGCGACCAGCTGATCCTCATCGAAAAGTCCGACAAGGCCGATGTCCGGATGCGAATCTGGAATCATGACGGCGGCGAAGTGCAAAGCTGCGGCAACGCCAGCCGGTGCGTCGTCGCGCTGACCGGCGCTAACAGCATCGAGACTGGCGGCGGAATCGTCGCTGGCAAGAGCGCTGGCGACGAGGTCGAAGTGACGCTTCCAGCGCCAAAGTTCGGTTGGGCAGACATCCCGCTGGGCTATCCCATGGACACGTCGCCCGTGCCGATGGGATGGGGTCCGCTTAACAGGCCGATCGCGGTGAATGTCGGCAACCCGCATGTCGTGTTCTTCGTCGACGATCCAGCGGCGATACCGCTCGACCAGCTCGGACCGAGTATTGAGCATGATCCGGCGTTTCCCGAGCGGATCAACGTCAACGTAGCCAGGATAGACCCGGACGGGATCACACTTCGCACGTGGGAGCGCGGCGCTGGCCTTACGCGCGCCTGCGGGACCGGGGCCTGCGCCACTGCGGTCGCAGCCATCGCCTCGAAACGCGCCACCTCTCCTGTCAAAGTGACGATGCCGGGGGGAACCTTGACCATTGGCTGGCAGGCCGGCGGGGAAATCACGATGCGCGGGTCCGCGACCCACGTCTTCAAGGGCGAGATCGACCTTTGAGCGTTGAGACGATCGCCCTCGGTTGCCGGCTGAACTTCGCGGAAGCCGAAACGATGAAGGCTGGCGCGGAGCCGGGCACGATCATCGTCAACAGTTGCGCGGTGACCAACGAGGCTGTGCGCCAGACGCGACAAGCGATCCGCCGCGCGCGTCGCGATCGACCTGAGGCTCGAATTGTCGTTGCGGGATGCGCAGTCCAGCTAGACGCAGAGAGCTTCCGTGCGATGCCCGAGGTCGACGAGATCCGGCTTCGCGACGACCACGCAGCCGTTATCCCGGCCACCGGCCTACTGCACAAGGTGAAGAGCTTCGTTTCCGTCCAAACGGGGTGTGATCACCGCTGCACTTTCTGCGCCATCTGGCAGGCGCGTGGACCGTCGCGGTCGGTACCTTACGAAATGGTGCGCGATGCGGTGACGAAGGAAATCGGCCGCGGCGCGAAGGAAATCGTCCTGACCGGCGTGGACATCACGGATTACGAAGGCGGCCTTGGCCACCTCTGCCAGCGCCTGCTGCGCGACTTGCCTTGTCTGAAGCGACTGCGCCTGTCGAGCCTGGACAGCGTGGAGATCGACGGCGCGCTGATGGAACTCATTGCCGGCGAGCCGCGACTGATGCCGCATTTCCACCTCTCGCTGCAGGCCGGCGACGACCTGGTGCTCAAGCGGATGAAGCGCCGTCACAGCCGAGCGCAATCCGTGGTGACTGTAGCCGCCATCAAGCGCGCGAGATCCGACGCGACTATCGGGGCCGACCTCATCGCCGGCTTTCCGACGGAAAGCGAGGAAGCGGCACTGAACACGCTGCGGCTACTCGACGATTGCGAAATCGTTTCAGCGCACGTGTTCCCATTCTCGCCCCGCGCCAACACGCCGGCGGCCCGAATGCCGCAGGTCGAACGCGAAATCGTCAAAGCGCGCGCAGCGCGGCTACGTGCCGCCGCCGAGGCGCGCCGGTCGGCCTGGCTCGAAAGCCTGATCGGCACCCGCCAGCACTTCCTCATGGAAAGCGACGGTCTCGGGCGGGCCAACAATGATGCGCCGATCCGCCTTGCCAACGGCGTCCGCGGCGACATAAACGTCGCGACCATCACTGGCCGCGACGGCGGCCACCTCATCGGAACCACGGCATGAGCTGGCTCGACCGCCTGACTGGCGGATTCAAGAAAACTGCTGACCGCCTAAGCGAAAACATCACCGGGCTGGCGACGGCGCGCGCGCTCGACACCGCAACCCTCGACGACATTGAGGAAGCGCTGATCGCGTCGGACCTCGGGCCCGGCGCATCGAAACGAATTCGCGACGCCATCGCTGCGCGCCGCTTTGAACAGCTCGACGAACGCGGGCTACGCACCATTCTCGCCGAAGAGATCGAAAAGATCCTCGCGCCAGTCGCCAAGCCGCTCGATGTCTGGGGCTTTCCAAGACCGCACGTTATACTGGTGATAGGCGTCAACGGCAGTGGCAAGACCACGACCATCGGCAAGCTGGGACACCTGCTCAAGGAACAGGACTATGGTGTCCTCCTGGCTGCCGGCGACACCTTCCGCGCAGCGGCGATCGAGCAACTGAGAATCTGGGGCGAGCGGATCGGCGCGCCGGTCATTGCCGGCAAGGAAGGCGGCGACGCGGCCGGAATTGTTTATGATGGCGTCAAACAGGCGACCGCGACGGGCATCGACGCATTGATCGTCGACACAGCGGGCCGGCTTCAGAACAAGAGTCACCTGATGGACGAGCTTTCAAAGGTTCGCCGGGTACTCGGTCGGTTGAACCCGGAAGCGCCGCACGACGTTCTACTAGTTCTCGACGCGACCACGGGGCAGAACGCATTGAACCAGATTGAAGTTTTCGCCCGCGATGCGGGGGTTACAGGACTGATCATGACCAAGCTTGACGGAACGGCGCGCGGCGGCGTCCTCGTGGCTGCGGCGGAGAAGTTCGGCCTGCCGATCCACGCCATCGGCGTCGGCGAAGGAGTCAATGACCTGCGTCCGTTCGATCCGCGCGCCGTTGCCCGCGCGATTGCCGGGCTGCCCCCGCAATGAGCAGTCAGACCGAACCCAGCGCAGGCGCCCGCCTGCTCGTCGACATCGGGCCGCTACTGGTCTTCTTCGTCGTCAATTTCATAGTCGAAGGCCCAGCCAAGATCTTCGTCGCAACCGGCGCCTTCATGGCGGCGATGCTCGCGGCGATGGTCTTCACACAGATCCGCTACGGCAAGATTTCCCCTCTACTCCTGTTCTCAGGCGTGATGGTGCTGGTCCTGGGCGGGATCACGATCTGGCTTCACGATGACACGTTCATCAAGGTCAAGCCGACCGTCTACTACCTACTCGTCGCGGGCCTCCTCTGGTTCGGGATGACGACCGGCCGAAACTTCCTCAAGATCGTGCTTGGCAGTGCTTATCCCGGCCTCAGCGATGAAGGCTGGAAAAAACTGACCCGCAATTGGGCATGGTTCTTCGTCGTCATGGCTATTCTCAATGAATTCGTCTGGCGGACCTCCACGACCGATTTCTGGGTGGGATACAAATTGTGGGGCGCGATCCCCCTCACCTTCCTGTTTGCGGCAGCGAACGTTCCGATGCTTCTCAAGCATGGGCTGACCGATGAGAAGGAAGCCGCGCAGGAGCCGGGACCGATCGAATGAGCGACACGCTGATCCGCATCGAAGGCCTCACCAAGGCCTATGCCGGTGGCACGGAAGCGCTCAAGAGCGTCGACCTTGATATCAATCGCGGCGAGATACTGGCGCTTCTTGGCCCGAACGGCGCCGGCAAGACGACGCTGATCAATATCGTCTGCGGGATCGTCACCGCCACGAGCGGCCAGGTGCTCGTCGAGGGCCGCAACTGGCTGGAAGACTATCGCCGCGTTCGGACCCGGATTGGGCTGGTGCCCCAGGAACTCACGACCGACGCTTTCGAAAGCGTCCAGGCCACCGTGAGCTTTTCCCGCGGGCTGTTCGGCAAGCCACGGGACGACGCCAAGGTCGAGGACATCCTTCGTCGTCTGACCCTTTGGGACAAGCGCAAGTCCGAGATGCGCGAGCTTTCCGGTGGGATGAAACGGCGCGTGATGATCGCCAAGGCACTCGCTCACGAGCCGGATATCCTGTTCCTCGACGAGCCTACGGCTGGCGTCGACGTCGAGCTGCGCCGCGACATGTGGGACCTGGTCCGCAAGCTTCGCGCTGACGGGACGACCATCATCCTCACCACGCACTACATCGAGGAGGCGGAGGAAATGGCCGACCGCGTCGGTGTCATTCGCAAGGGCGAACTGGTGGCGCTCGGCGCGAAGAAAGAGCTCATGTCGCGGATGGGCCAGAAAAGCCTCAAGGTTACACTCGAGCAGCCCCTGCAAAGCATTCCCGAGGACCTGGCGCCATGGAAGCCCGTCCTGGAGGACGATGGCCACACCCTCTGTTACCGCTTCGACAGTCATGCCGACCAGAACGGCATCCCCGGTCTCATTCGCAAGCTTGGCGAGCTTCACATCGGCTACAAGGATCTCGCGACGCGCCAGTCGAGCCTTGAGGACATCTTCGTGAGCCTGGTTCACGGTGGGGGGCAGCCGTCATGAACACCCTCGGCGTAAAGGCCATCTATCGGTTCGAAATGGCCCGCTGGGGCCGGACGTTGTGGCAGAGCCTCGTCACACCGGTCATCACCACGTCGCTCTATTTCCTGGTGTTCGGTTCGGCGATTGGAAGCCGCATGAGCGACATGGCCGGAGTCGAGTATGGCAGCTTCATCGTGCCGGGGCTCATTCTCCTCTCAGTGCTGACTCAAGCGATCATGAATGCAAGCTTTGGTATTTTCTTTCCGAAGTTTACGGGCACCATCTACGAAATACTCTCAGCACCATTGTCGCCGCTCGAGACGGTTACCGCTTATGTCGGGGCGGCGGCGAGCAAGGCGGTCATCCTCGCACTAGTGACTCTCGCCACGGCAACGCTGTTCGTCGACGTCCGGGTGGATCATCCCCTCCTCATGGTCCTGTTTCTTATCGCGATATCGATCGGCTTTTGCCTGCTCGGCTTCGCGATCGGGATCTGGGCGAAGAATTTCGAGCAGTTGCAGGTCGTGCCTCTCCTCGTCGTCACGCCGCTCACTTTCCTTGGCGGGGTCTTCTATTCGGTCTCTGCCATCGGAGAACCGTGGCGAACCGTCACCCAGTTGAACCCGGTCCTCTACCTCGTCTCCGGCTATCGCTGGACATTCTTCTCCGTAACCGACGTCCCTCTCTGGTCGAGTGTGGCGGTCATGGCTGCAGCGATCCTGCTTCCGTTCGCAGCGACCGTCTGGATTTTCCGCACGGGCTACCGGCTCAAGGCATAGGAAAAGGCGGGCGCCCGACCAAGCACCCGCCTCCCCTGTTTCGCAAGGAATTGATCAGCCCTGCTGGTCCGCGCGGCTGGCGCCGTTCCCATCAAGGTTCTGCGCGACGAAGTCCCAGTTGATGACCCGTTCGAGAACAGTCTTGAGGTACCGCGGCCGCTCATTGCGGTAGTCGATGTAGTAGGCATGTTCCCACACATCGAGCGTCAGAAGCGGCGTCATGCCGTGAACGACCGGCGTGTCGGCATCGTGCAGCGAGGTCACTTCTAGCTTGCCGTTGTTGAGAACCAGCCAGCCCCAACCGCTCGCGAAATGGTTGGTGCTTTCGGTCGCCAGCTTCTCGACCAGCGTTGCGTGATCGCCAAAGTCGCTGTCGATCATTTCCTTCAGCTTACCCGACGGGCTGGTCGAGCCTTCAGGAGCCAGGCACTGCCAGAAGAAGCTGTGGTTCCAGATCTGGGCAGAGTTGTTGAACAGCCCCTTGTCGCCCTTCTCCTTGGCGGCCTTGATCACCTCGATCAGCGACGCGCCTTCGAGGCCTTTTTCCGCCAGCATGCCGTTGGTCTTGTCGACATAGGCCTTGTGATGCTTGCCGTGGTGATAATCGAAAGTCTCGGCTGACATGACGTCGCCAAGCGCGTCCTTGGCGAAGGGCAGATCGGGGAGTTGAAAGGCCATGGTTCGTACATCCTCGGCTAGGGGTGAAAACACGCGCCCTTAACCGCCGAAGCAGCCCAAATGTCCAGCCTTTGCCGTGCCTGTTAGCGGCGAACGACCTTGAACAGCTTCAGGTCCTCGGCCGGAAGCCGCCATTCGGGTGCAAGGTCGCGGGCCTTGACCAGGTCGTTGTAGGCGCTGCGCAGGTCCCCGCCCCGTTCATAGGCGAGCGAACGGCTGTAGTAAGCCAGCGCGGGGCGCTGCGTATTGAGAGCCAGCGCCCGCTCGATCATGGGCATGGTCTCCATGCCGCCACCGCGCCGCAAGGCCGATATCGCCTTGTTCAGCCACGCCTCGGCAAGCCCGTCATAGGTTTCAACTGCCTTGTCGAAATCCCGTCCGGCGGCTCTGAAATTCCGTCCGCGCAGGTAAAGCACGCCGCGATTGTTAAGGGTCGCAGCGCGGTCAATGCTCGACAGGCCTTCCTGCTCGAGGGCCAGGTTGCAGTGGCCGAGCGCATTACGGTCCGTCTCCCGGGCAATGGCTGCCTGGTAGCAATCGAGTGCCATGCTGTTGCCGACGGAGACAGTTCCGGCGGTGGCCGGAGAAGCGGCGAGAGCCGTGGTCAGCACGGCGGCCGTCGCGAAAAGAGCTTTCATGGAAACCTCCTCTCATTCTGGAGGCTTCGTAATACGCCTTTTTTCGAGTCGATGCATCAGCCTGGAGCGGCGTTGAGCAGTTCATGCCGCTTCAGCGCATGGCGGAGCTGGTCGTAGCTCAGGCCAAGGGCCGATGCAGTCGCCTTCTGATTATAGCGGTTGCGAGCCAGTGCCTCCTCCAGGATCCGCCTTTCATAAGCGGTTACCGCGCTACGGAAGTCGTCGACCTCTCCCGCTTCGGGGAGTGGGGCAGAAGGCTGCTGCTGCGCTTCCTCCGTTCCCGGCTCGGGCGACATTCCAACTGGCGGAAGCTGCGGTGATTCGCCGCTCGTCGGGGGCGCCCAGGGCGATGCGAAAGGATCGAATTGTATCTGCTCGATCGGGCGTTCCGGGTCCTCGTGCCGATAGACTGCGCGCTCGACGACGTTGCGGAGCTCGCGGACGTTGCCCGGCCAGCTGTAGCGTTCCAGCGACTTCAGGGCGTCGCTGCCGAAGCCCGGCCAGTTTGCCCAGTCGAGTTCCACTGCCATGCGCCGGCCGAAATGCTCAGTCAGCAGGGGAATGTCGCCCTGGCGCGCTCGCAGCGGAGGAAGCGTGACGACCTCGAAGCTCAGGCGATCGAGGAGGTCGGCGCGAAAGCGACCCTGCTCCACAAGCCTCGGCAAATGCTCGTTGGTGGCGGCGACGATCCGCACATCCACGCTGATGGGCTTCGAAGCGCCGATGCGGGTGACTTCCCCATATTCCACCGCCCGAAGAAGCCGGTCCTGCGCCGGAGAAGATAGGGTCGCAAGTTCGTCGAGGAACAACGTCCCGCCATCCGCTTCCTCAAAGCGTCCATGACGAGTCTTGGCAGCGCCGGTGAAGCTTCCCGCTTCGTGCCCAAACAGTTCCGCCTCGATGAGGTTTTCCGGCAAGGCCGCGCAGTTCATCGTTACCAGCGGGCCCGACCACCTCGAAGAAAGGTGATGGAGACGCTCGGCGATCAGTTCCTTGCCGGTTCCGCGCTCGCCGATGACGAGCACGGGCCGGTTGAGCGGAGCCGCACGGCTAGCCCGCTCGACCGCATCGAGAAATGCCAGGCTCTGCCCGACGAATTGGTTCGTCCGCTCCATCCCCCATCAGTTGGTGTTTTTCCCCATCACTTGGCAAGATGTTTCAACGGAAAAAGTGACGGAAATTTGCGTTTTTCGCGGGTTTTCGTGATTCGCCTTTACATGGCACATCGCTTGCATAGAATTTCGCAAGACAGGGCCTTGCTTGGAGCGCTCAATGGGAATTTTCTCGCGGACACGCGATATTTTTGCAGCCAACATGACGGAGCTGCTCGACCGCGCCGAAGATCCGGCGCGGATGATCCGCATGATCATCCTTGAGATGGAAGAGACGCTTGTCGAGGTTCGCGCCTCCGCGGCGCGCTCGATCGCCGATGGCAAGGAGATGCGCCGCGCGATTGCCCGCCTCGACGAACTTCAGACAAGCTGGACGGAAAAGGCCGAGCTCGCGCTGAGCAAGGACCGCGAGGATCTTGCCAAGGCGGCGCTCATGGAGCGGCAGAAAGCCGCGGATATGGCCGATGGCCTGCGTTCTGAAATTGCGCAGATCGAAGAAACGCTAAAAGGCTATGAGGCGGATATCGCAAAGCTCCAGGCCAAGCTTCGCGAGGCGCGCGCCCGGCAGAACGCGATCGCCAACCGCATCGAGAGCGCGGTGACCAGGGCCAAGGCGCGCGAACTCCTCAATGGCGGGCGGACGGATGACGCTTTCTCAAAGTTCGAGCTGCTGGAGCGCCGCGCCGATTTCGCCGAAGGCCGCGCCGACGCGCTCGGCATGACGGGCCCCAAGAGCCTCGAAGAGGAAATCGCGGAATTACGGGCGTCGGAGAAGGTCGATGCCGAGTTGGAAGCCCTCAAGGCTTCGCTGAAGAACAAGGGGGTTTAAGTGGAAGAAGTTTTTGTACCGGCCATTGTCGTCATCGTCCTGTTCATCGGCCTGCCCTGGCTGATCTTTCATTACGTGACGAAATGGAAGACGGCGAAGGTCCTCACCAACGACGACGAGAAATTGCTCGACGATCTTTACGATGCCGCGCGACGCCTCGACGACCGCCTGTGCACCATCGAGCGGATCATGACTGCCGAGAACCCTGACTGGAATCGCAACTGCCTGCCAGGTCGCGAGAACCTTTCCAGCCAGCGCTTGCTCGACCAGATCGATTCGCTCGACACTCTCGACGAGCCGCTCAGCCGCAGCCGGAGGAAGGTGAAATGAGCCAGCCTGCAAGCCGCACGCGATTTTATCGCAACAAGCGCGACGGCAAGGTCCTGGGTGTCTGCGCGGGAATAGCCGATTACACCGGAATCGACGTCAACATGGTCCGGCTGATGTTCCTCTTCAGCCTGTTCATCAGCGGCGGATCGATCCTTCCGGTCTATTTCATTGCCGGCTTCATGGCGCCCGACCGGCCCTATGAGTTGGACAGCGAGACGGCCGACGAGCGACGCTTCTGGCAGGGTGTGCGCGCTTCGCCTGGCCGCTCCGCGCGTGCGATCGGCAGCCGCCTCAAGGATATCGATCGCAGGCTCGGCGACATCGAACATTATGTGACGACCGAGAACCGCAGCCTGGCGCGCGAAATCGACAGTCTTCGCTGAACCAGAATAACGGGGAAATTGCATGAGTTTTGGAGGACCCGGTTTCGTTCTCGCGATTATCGGCATGTCTTTTCTGGCATGGATCGTAACCACCGCTATCCGTGCCCGGCACGGCTACCCGCTGGAAGGCGAGTTTGGGGGCTTGCATCACCGCCAAGGCGACGAGACCAAGGCGTTGGCGGCCGAGAACGAACAGTTGAGGGCGACGGTCGAGCGGCTCGAAGACCGCTTGAAAGTGCTCGAGCGGATCGCGACCGATCCAACGAAGCGCCTCGCGGACGAAATCGATCAGCTGCGAGATTGAGGGAGGACGACGATGGACCCGGAGATGATGGAAACCTTTAATTTCGTTCTGAAGATCCTCCCGCTGGTGGTCGTTATCGTGGCGATCGGCGTGGGCGGTTCGCTCCTCAGCACGTGGCTGAAGATCAAGAACGGTTATCCACTGCAGAACAGCTGGGGCATGGCCCTGCATCCCAAAAAGGATGAGGAAACGGTCGAACGCATCAAGCTGCTGACCAGCGAGAATGCACAGCTTCGCGCTGAGCTCGGCTCGGTCAAGGATCGCATGGAGACTATCGAACGGATCATCACCGACCAGCCGCACCGTCTATCCCGAGAGATCGACGCCCTGGCAGCTGACAAGGGCGGGCACGCCTGATGGGCCCGGGCGAGGCGATCGGCCTGTTCATTGCCATCGGGTTTCCGAGCCTGTTCCTGATCTATCTGACGCGCCGCTGGTTCGCGCTTAAAGAACGGCGGCTCGAGATCGACGCACTGGCGGCGGCCGAGAAAGCGGCGCAATATACGGCCTCGAACAAGGAGCTTGAGGCGCGCGTGCGAGTACTTGAAAAAATCGTGACGGACGGCGGCGCGCAAACCGCAGCCCAGATCGAGGCTTTGCGAGAACCCCGCCGCATCGAGGGAGACAAGGTGCAATGAACCCGTTCGAGATGGTTGCAGTCATCGTTATCGCGGTGATGATCGCGAGCGTGATGCGCGCCAAGTATGGACATCGCCGGGGTCGGCTCGACGGGTCGGACTCGACCCAGGAAACGGCGGAAACCATGCGTCTTCGCGACGAGGTCAAGCAGCTGAAAGAACGCATCCACGTCCTCGAGCGGATCGCGGTCGAAAAAGAAGACACGCTGACCCGCCAGATCGAGGAACTGCGCGACCGCTAGGCAGCTAATGACGCAGCGTCCTGGCGTTGCTAGGGCGTGCGACTGTGACAGCCCTTCCCTCAATCGCCGACCTCGCCGACGAATATGCCTTCCTCGAAAGCGAGGATCGCTATCGCCTGCTTATCGACCTTGGGCGCAAGCTGGAACCGATGCCAGACGCCTTAAAGACGGACGCCACCAAGGTCCGCGGTTGCTCGGCCAGCGTCTGGGTCTATCCGACGCGGACAGAAGATGGGCGGCTGCATTTCCTCGCTGACAGCAACGCAGCGATCACCAAGGGGATCGTTGCCCTTGTGCTTTCAGCGGTCCAGGACCGGCCGGCCGACGAAGTGGCCAATACCGACATTGCGCAGGCGCTTGAGCCCTTTGATCTTAGCCGCGAGCTGTCCTCGAACCGAACGCAGGGTGTGCCCAACATGATCGCGCTGGTCCACGAGACGGCGGCGCGGATGGCCTCATGAACGACATTCCTGAACTGGACGCTGCCAAACGTGGCGGGGACTTCGATCCTGAACGTTTCTTCGAGCTAGCGCGGACCGTCGGGCACGGGCGAGCACTCGGCCTCGAGTTCCGCGCTGCGCAAGAAGGATGGATCGAGCTAGCCCTGCCCTGGCGCGAGGAACTGGTCGGAGTGAAAGGAAGCGGTGTTCTTGCTTCCGGGGCGATCCTCAGCCTGCTCGATACGTGCGGCGGTGCGTCGGTCTGGCTTGCGATTGGCCGATATCAGCCAATTGTCACCATCGATCTCAGGCTCGATTACTTCCGGCCCGCGCTGAAGGGCGAAACTGTGATTGCGCGCTGCCGCTGTGACAAGCTGACAAGGCAGATCGCCTTTGTCAGTGGATTCGCGCATACAGGCGACCCGGAGCGCCTGGTCGCGCGGGCGACCGGCACATTCATGCTCAATCCTTAAGCGCTTCGCGCCGTTCGAACGCCTTCTTCAGCACATCGTAGGCCGCCTGGATTTCGCGAAAGCGCTGCTCGGCATCCTTGTCGCCCTGCTTAAGATCGGGGTGATGTTCTTTTGCAAGCTGGCGATAGGCGGTGCGGATTTCCTTGTATTCCGCGTCGATCTCCAGGCCGAGAACCGATAGCGCCCGCATCTCTTCGCGGCTTTTCGACCCGTCGCCCGGCCCTGCCCAGCCGTAATGTGCGGAGCGCCGGAAGGCGGAAGCACCACTTTCTTCCTCCGCCGCCCGAGCCGCGGCTTCCTCCGCCGTAAGTCCGGCGAAATAGTCCCAGTTGCGGTTGTATTCGGCCGCATGGCTTTCGCAGAACATCCATCTTTCTGGGCTGTTGGGCGACTTGGGAGCCGGGCGGTCGCCAGGAAGGCTGCAGCCCTCCCGATCGCACAGGCGTACTTGCACGGCATCCCGGCCTTTTGCGCCGTAGGGCCGCCAGCGGGGAAAGCCCCAGTCATCGGATCTCTTTTGCCGAGCCATTCCACCTCAACCTAGAGGCGGCCCGTTCGCTCCGCCAGTCAAAGAAAAATGCTAGGGGACCTGTAAGCCGGGTTCTGTCCAGCGCCTGGCGGCGCCTGGGCGACCATTCTTCTAGGACATGGGTTGCCCCATGCCTCAAGCGACCAACCCGGGCGACGAGCCGGAACAGGCCCATATGCCGCCCCTATTCGGTCTTGCACCCGGTGGGGTTTGCCGTGCCGCCACTGTTGCCAGCGACGCGGTGCGCTCTTGCCGCACCCTTTCGACCTTACCCGGCCTAAGCCGGGCGGTATGCTTTCTGTGGCACTGTCCCTCAGGGGCGAACCCCTGGCCGGGCGTTACCCGGCACCGTCGTTCCGTGGAGCCCGGACTTTCCTCGCCTCACTTGCGTGAGCCGCGGCCGCCCAGCCCCCTAGCGAGACCCATATAGCGCGCTTGCTCCACTTTTCGAGTCAAAGAGAGAACTGCAGTGTTTTCCAGTGCTAAAAGCCCGTCCGACGGACCTCGAACTCGCCATCGCTCGCTGTGGTGACTTCAACAGGGCGAGACCGAGCCGCCGCGTCGACCGCGCCTTTCGACCAGGCCCGAAATTCAGAATTCGTGCTGCCCCGCCCTGCCCTGCCCCTCTTTCCCGGTGAAGTAGGCAATTGGCGGCTTGAATGAATGAAAGGCTGCCATTGACCGACACTTCGCCTGCGGAGAAGCTGTAGCCCATGAATTTCGACATGCCCTGGCAGGAATGGACCCTCCCGCTTGCCCTTCGGGATCGCGCCATTGCCGCGGCCGATCAAACGTTCGTTTCGATCATCGAGGGGCGCTCGATAACCTATGGCGAACTCCACGCCGACGCCGAGCGCGTGGCGTCGCACCTTGCATCTCTCGGTGTAGCGGCTGGCGATCGGGTCGCCGTCATTTTGCCCACTGGACTGGACTTTCTTCGCGCTTGGGCAGGTATAGGCCGGCTTGGCGCTGTATTGGTTGCGCTGAACACCGAACTTTCCGGCACCTTTCTGGCCCACCAGCTGCGCGATGCGGATGCGCGGCTGATCATCGCCCACGAGAATTACATGGCGGGAATCGCGGAGGTGCTGCCCTCAGGTACGATTCCGATCCTCCTAAGCGGTGGCAGCTTCGATGCCTGGAAAGAGTGCCCCCCATATGATGGCGAGTGGCCGGTCCCATCGGACATCGCTTGCATCATGTACACGTCGGGAACCACGGGACCTGCGAAGGGCGTGCTTATGCCGCATGCCCATTGCTACCTCTTTGGGGTGGGAACCATCGATAATCTCGGACTGGCATCCGACGATCATTATTATGTGACGTTGCCCCTGTTTCACGCGAATGGGCTATTCATGCAAATCGGAGCCGTGCTGATCGCCGGTGCGAGAGCGTCTGTACGGACCCGTTTTTCCGCTTCTAACTGGGTTTCTGATATCCGGGACTGCGGTGCCACAATTACCAACATGCTAGGCGCAACTACCGCCTTCGTGGCGGCGCAGCCTTCCCGTCCCAACGACTGCGAACACAAGTTGCGTCTCGTAGCTGCGGCACCAAATCATCCGGATCACGAACAAATGTGGCGCGACCGCTTCGGCGTTAAAGACGTCGTTGGCCTTTACGGAATGACCGAAGTGAACATTCCCCTTTATGGCGAGCGAGGCCGGGCAAAACCGGGAACGTGTGGGCGTGTTTACGACCGTTATTTTGAAGTCGCGATTCGCGATCCTCAAACAGACGAGGTGCGGGTTCCAGGCGAGGTCGGGGAGATCACCGTGCGGCCGCGCGTACCGTTCGGTTTCATGGCTGGATATCATGGTCAGCCCGACAAAACGGTGGAGGCCTGGCGCAACCTCTGGTTCCACACCGGGGATGCAGGCTTTCTGGATGCAGACGGCTACGTAATCTTTCTGGATCGCATCAAAGACTGCATTCGGCGGCGTGGCGAGAATATCTCGTCATTCGAACTGGAAGAAGCGATTAGGTCGATCGCGGGAATCGAAGAAGTCGCAGCCTTCGCGGTGCCCTCGGATTTCGAGGGGGCGGAAGATGAGGTCATGATCGCCGTGACCGGCGAGGCTGTACCCACCGCCCAGTTTATATCGGAACAGGCGCAGCAACTCCTTCCTCGTTACGCCTGGCCACGCTTCATCGAGCGTCTTGACGAATTGCCCAAGACGAGCACCGGAAAAGTGCGCAAGGAAGAACTGAGACGCCGAGGCGTTTCCGCGAACACGTTCGACAGTTTACGGGCTGCCTCCGGCGAATGTTAGCCGGGGCTCAGCGCGAAAAGACCGCGCCATGCGGCGTGCCTTGACCGGTCCACCCATGGGGCCAGGCGCGTCTTGCGAAACTGAATCCGACCTTTCCGTCCGTATCGCGAAAGGCATCATCGATCGTAAGAGCTCCAGAGGCCGGATCGAGCTTGAGCAGGTACATTCGGTCGCCCGCCTTGCCTGACGTCACGACGATGCGCTTTGCCTTGGGGCTCCAGGCGGTCCAGTGAGGGCTGAACTTGTCGTCGATCACAAGCCGGGAAACCTCCCGAACGTTCTCGGGATTGCCGATATCGAGAACGGCAAAGCCTTTAATCGACGGAACGCTTTGAACGAGGTGCCGGCCGACGATGGTGGGCACACCGCAAAAGTCACCGGGGAACTTGTGGACCAGCTTTGCGACGGGATTTGCCGTGTCGATGCCGGTTATACGCTGAATGCCGCACGAGAGGGTTTGCACGTAGACTGAGCCGTCCGCCGCTACGCGAGCCTCCTCCGGCGAAACATTGCCGTTTCGGGTCGGCCCCGGATCGAGCCGGTAGGTCCCGAGCAGTTTGAGGTCGGAAAGCCGGAACAGCTGGTAGGTATTGCTGGACAGAAGATAGTCGTCGCCCATCGGGCTGTTGGTGACGAGCACGCGGTCGGCCTCAGGAAGGATAGCAAGGCTGTAAGGTAACAATGTCTCGTCCGGCAGTGCGGGGTCCGCGTTGCTGACTGACCGGACGACCATGCCGTTATCGTCTATCTCGACGAGCCCGCCGTGCGTTCCGGTCATCGAGCCATGGTCTTCGTGGCCGCCTTTATCCGGAAATTGAAAAGTCGCGAGAACGTTACCGTTGGGCAAGCGCAGGAAACTGTGAGGCATGGCAAAACCGCCCATGCTGGCGAAACGGGCGGCGACCTTTGGTTTCAGCGGTTCACGAAGATCGAAGATCACCGATTGGTTGGAGTCGTGATCGTTGGCAAACAGCTTCCCGCTGGCGGACATCTCATATTCGGTGTGATGGATCCGCACGCTTTTAATATCGGTGCCGACGCCGGCTACGAGCTTGCCGTAGCCCGCCGATGCAGGATCTGCGTCGATGACCGCGAGAAAATCGTTGCCTTGCTTCGCCTCGTCAGCCGCCCAGACGAAAAGGTAGTGCCCGTCAGCCAGGGCTTGCGAAGGCGCCGCGAGCGATAGAGCAGCCGCAGCCAGCGCGGTTGACATGCGCATCATGAGTTCTCCCCCCGATTATCGTGGTTCGATGACTCCCGGTGGCCTTCTTGGCAATCAGGGTAACACCGTGCAGACGTCTATCGGAGGTACGATAATGCTGAGCCAGCTAGCACTTTCGAGCGCCATGGTGATCATCACTGTGTTGGTCCATCTCGTCGGCCTCAACATGGTAATGCGACTCCTGCGCTCCCACAGCCGCTTCATCCGAAAGCTGCGGATCACGCCCCTCACCCTCTTGCTGAGTGCGTCGCTGGGGATCTTCGCAATCCATACCGTCGAGATTTGGTTGTACGCCCTCCTCTTCCTTGGACTGGGGGCCTTCCAGAATTTCGAATCAGCGCTCTATTTCTCGACATCGACCTACGCGGCCATCGGTTACGGGGACCTGTTGATGCCTCTGGAATGGAGAGTTCTAGGCGCCATCGAAGGCGCGACGGGCATCATCATGTTCGGGTGGTCGACCGCCTTCCTCGTTTCGCTTCTTGCAAGACTTAACCTGCTCCGGCACGACTGGCTTACTCCCGACGACGAGTAGTTTTGGAACGGTGGACGGGCCATGTACGGGTATCAGATTGGCCCAGGCGCGCATCTTTGCGTTCACTCAACCGGCATTGAACAGCCTTCTGTAGTTTGCAGGCGACAACCCGCACCTCCGTCGGAATAGCTGGCGGAAGAAGCTAAGGTTCTCGTAGCCGACTTTTCCGCCGATTTCGTCGATCGGCAGATCGGTCGTCTCGAGAAGTTGCTTGGCTTTTTCAATACGCAGGTTCTGGACGTAGTGAATGATGCTTAGGCCGGTCGCATTCTTGAACCGGCGTTTGAGTGTCCGCTCGGGAATGCGCGACTGGGCCACGGCCTTGATCACAACGCACTCTTCGAGACAATTTTTCTTCAGGAAGGCCTCGCATTCCCTGACCGCGGCGTCGGCGTGCGGCGCCTGCTTCACCAATGCGGCATAGGGAAGCTGGCCTTCGTCGTGCGTCTTTAGGAGGTAGACTTTCGCAATTCGAGCCGCCTCTCCGGGGCTGCAATGTCGCGCAATAATGTGAAGGGCGAGATCATGCCATGACGTCGTACCGCCGGCGGTCACGATGCGTCCGGCTGGATCCGCAAATTGCAGCGCCGGTTCAGGCTTGAAAAGAACCTTGGGGTACCGCGTTCGAAATAGCCGCTCGTAGCCCCAGTGGGAGGTGGCCGGCCGACCGTTCAGCAAGCCGGTCTCGGCGAGCATGATCGCTCCTGAACAGGCCGAATAGATCGAAGTGCCTGCCTGGTATCGTTGGCGGATCCACGCGACGATGGCGTCGTATCGTCCGCTGATGTTTTCGTCGGGGCCGAGCCAAAGCTCGGGCAAGATTATGATATCCGCTTTCGGATCATCAGCAATGCAGCAATCGGGCCGAACCGGGATGTTGTTGCCGCAAAGAAATGGTCTTCGCTTGGCGGAGACGATCCGTGGCCGGATCAGCTTTCTCGACTCCTCCCCACCCACCAGCTGCTGCCAAATGTTTCCCGTCGCGGCGAGGACGTCGAGCATGCCGTAAAGAGCGGATCCGGCGGTTTCCGGCACCGCGACGATGAGCGCCTCGAGAGGGTCAGTCCGGTTATCTGCCATGTTTCGAATATGGCACGAATCGACCGTTTTTGACAGCAACGATACTCGCGATGCCGTGCAGGCCACCGTATTTTCCATCGGTCCGCTGAGGAACGTCTCTCGCGGAAATAGCGAAAGGAAAGATCAATGACTGCCCAGCTCGCCGCCGAGCGCACCGTAAACCTGAACGGCATCAATGTGACCCAACTGATGGATACGATCGAGGCTATTCAAGCCGACCCAGAGGTCGCCAAGTTCGAGTTCCGCACGTCCAACAAGTGGAAAGACGGCACGCAGAATATAGCCACCGTGAAGTCGTTTCACGGTGCCTGCATGGAGAATGCGCGCTCAGAAAACTTCCGATACCTCGCGGATGAGCCACCCGTCCTGTGCGGCCGCGACGAAGGCGCCAACCCGGTTGAGTATCTCCTTTCCGCGCTGTCCATGTGCGTGACGACGAGCATCGTGGCCCATTCGGCGGCTCGGGGCATTCGCATAGACGCGGTCGAGTCCGAGCTCGAAGGCGACCTCGATGTCCGGGGCTTTCTTGGAATGTCTCCGGCTATTCGAAAGGGCTACCAGGCCATTCGCATGCGCATGCGCGTCAGGACCGAGGCTTCCGCGGACTTGCTTCGCGAACTGGCTGACTATTCTCCGGTCTACGATGTCGTGTCTCGGTCCGTGCCAGTCGAACTCACGATCGAGACGTACTGAAGGCCCCATTGCTGAGGAGGCTGGCCACTTTGCGGTTCTATTGACCAGCCTCCTTTCTACGCGGGCGCCCCAATTCAGCTTGGGCGGAAAAACCGGGTGTGATCGCGTCCCAACGGAATGCCAACCGGCCCCCGCCCTCCTTGGCTAGAGTCATTTTGGTTGGAAAGCGCACTCTACCCAAAAGGAATGCCGTTTGTATGATGGGATGGCCTAGGCTCATAATCCGGAAAGTTTGGCCTCGGCCGAAGGATCGGTAGCAGCGCGAAACTCTTTTCCGCTTGGCTCGTTGGCGAGAGAATGTTTCCCTGGAAATACGACAACCAAGACTCCCTTGAACGCGAGTTCTCCGCTTTCGTCCGCTCGCAGGATTTCCCCTGCGTCGGCGCCAAATCCGCGTTGGGACGCGGAACCCTTAAAGTGGTGGCATGCCGATCACTAACGAGTTCCTGGGACGATGTGCGGATGCACGATATCGCGCTGCAGTGGGCGCAGAATTACAAGCGCGATCCTGGCTTATTCCGGAGCTTGGCATTCGTATTTGAGGGACCGTCCGTGCTCACAGAGGAATCCTTCGAGGAAGCGCTGTGGGAACGTCTTCAGTCGATGACGGACAAAGATGAATGGCGCGGGATCGCGGCCGACCAGCGCGTCAGTTCCGATCCGGAGGATCCGCATTTTTCATTGAGCTTCGGTGGCGAGGCCTTTTTCGTCGTCGGTCTGCATCCCAACGCAAGCCGCCCTGCTAGGCGCTTCCCCCGTCCAACGATGGTGCTGAACCTTCACGCTCAATTTGAGGAACTGAGGGACAGCGGTCGTTATGAGGGCCTGCGTAACGCTATCCTTGCGCGGGACGAACAACTTGCCGGGTCGATCAACCCGATGCTCGCACGCCACGGCGAAGTCAGCGAGGCTCGGCAGTATAGCGGGCGGCAAATCTCCGGCGATTGGGAATGCCCGTTCAACAGACGCGATACCGAGGCCTTATGACCGGACAGATCATCCCACCCAGGAGCGGAACTGCGTTTCGCCTCGCCGAAGGACAAATATTGACGGTAACAGACGTCGAAGGCGTTCAGGTCGCCGACTTGCTGGCGTACAGTGCCCATGACGTTCGCGAGGTTGTCTCAAACGGGAGGACGATCGACTACGCTGAGACCATCAGGCTCACCACCGGTAATGTGCTCTACTCGAACCGGTCCCGGCCAATGCTGACAATCGTCGAAGATACGGTCGGCCTCCACGACTTCCTTCTCACCCCGTGCAGCGAGGCAACATTCCGCCACTTCTATCCGGACCAGCCGGTTCATCGCGGCTGCTTTGGCAACCTTGCGGAAGCTCTCGAACCGTTTGGCATCGAGCCGGACGATATTCCGGTCGCATTCAACGTTTTCATGAACGTTCCCGTCAGAGACGATGGGACGCTCACGGTGGAGCCACCCACCAGCGAGGCCGGTGATATCATTCGCCTTCGCGCCGAGATGCCGCTGATCATCGGTCTGACGGCCTGTTCTGCCTACTCCAGCAATGGGGGTAGTTTTAAACCGATCCGGTATTCGATCGCGAGCTAGAGTCAGCTTCTGGTCGAAAGCCGACTCCACTTACTCAGGACAATCAGTGCTCAGAAGGACGAACATAGGGCGGCCCATCGTTGACTAGGCCGCGAGGCTTTCCAGCTGCTCGCTCGCTTCCAGCCAGCGGGCTTCGGCGAGTGCCAACTCGGCCCCCAGCTTCGCTCGGCGACGCGAGAGCTCGCCCATGGGCAGCAATGCGAGGTCGGGCTCTGCACCCGCCGGATCGAACATTGCCCGGTCGATTGCCGAACATTGCGCAGCGAGGCGCGCACTTTCTGCTTCCGCATCCGATGCGGCTTTTTTCAGCGCGTTGGTTTCGTTGCGCGAATTGGCGGCGGCCCTGCGATCTGATTTGACGACCTTCCGCTTCGCCTGCGCCTTGGGCTGGTTTCGACCGAGCACGAAGTCGATGTAGTCGTCGATGCTGCCCGGGTAGTCTACGGCGGCTCCGTTCTCCACCAGCACGAGCCGGTCCGCGGTCAGTTCGACCATGTGGCGGTCGTGGCTGATGAGGATGACCGCCCCGTCGTAATCGTTCAGCGCCTGGACGAGCGCTTCGCGCGCATCCACGTCGAGGTGGTTAGTCGGCTCGTCGAGAATCAGCAGGTGCGGCGCATCCCGCGTGATCAGGGCGAGCGCGAGGCGCGCCCTCTCTCCGCCGGATAGCTTGCTTGCTGCGGTCGTCGCTTTGTCGCCCGAGAATCCGAAGCGTCCGAGTTGTGCGCGCACGGCACCCGGCGTGTGACCTTCCATCGCGCGGTTCATGTGCTGCAATGGCGTGTCGTCGCCATGCAGTTCCTCGACCTGATACTGCGTGAAGTAGCCTACGCGCATCTTACCTGACGCATTGATCGCGCCCTCCATTGGCGCAAGCCGCGCGGCAAGCAGGCGGGCGAGAGTGGTCTTGCCGTTGCCATTTCGACCGAGCAGCGCGATCCGGTCGTCGGGGTCGATCCGCAAGTTCAGCGAGCGCAGTACAGGATTTGCTTCCCCGTAGCCGACGGCTGCCATCTCGAGAGTGATCAGCGGGGGCTTGAGCTCGGTCGGGCTGGGAAAGACGAAACTGAGGCTGGGATCCTCCGCCATCGCTGCGATGGGCTGCATCCGCGCCAGCATCTTGGCACGGGACTGAGCCTGCTTCGCTGTCGAGGCGCGAGCACTGTTTCTGGCAATATAGTCCTGAAGTCGCGCCCGCTGCGCATCCTGCGATGCCTTGGCGGCGGCAAGCTGCGCCGCTCTCTCGGCCCGCTGCCGCTCGAAGTCGTCGTAGCCGCCCGCGTACAGCGTGATCTTACCTCGATCGAGGTGAAGGATCGTGTCGACCACATTGTTCAGCAGATCACGTTCGTGACTGATCACGATCAAGGTCCCACCGAAGGACTTGAGGAAGTTTTCAAGCCAGAGGGTGGCTTCGAGATCGAGGTGGTTGGACGGCTCGTCCAGCAGCAGGATATCGGGCTCGGAGAACAGCAAGGCTGCGAGTGCGACGCGCATCTTCCAGCCACCGGAGTAACTGTCCAGCGGACGGCCCTGCATTTCATCGTCGAACCCGAGACCGAGCAGGATCCGGGACGCCCGAGCGGGCGCACCGTAAGCATCGATCGCCAGCAGACGGTCATGGATGTCGCCCAACCGATGCATATCGGCGCAGGTCTCCGCCTCCGCCATCAGCGCCGCCCTTTCGACGTCCGCGGCAAGAACGGTGTCGAACGGCGTGGAGTCACCGCTGGGCGCTTCCTGAGCGATATAGCCGAGCCTTGTCCGGCGGGGCATCTCGATGGTGCCTTCGTCCGCTTCGAGTTGGCCAATGATGACTTTCATCATGGTCGACTTGCCCGCGCCGTTACGACCAATCAGGCCGACGCGGCTGCGCGGCCGGATTGCAGCGCTCGCGCGGTCGAGGATTGTGCGTCCGCCAAGGCGCACCGTGATACCGTTGATGTTGAGCATGGCTTGCCGCTTAACAGCCGATCGTGGCGAACCCAAGACGCTTTAGCGAGTGCTTAAGCGCGGCAACCTGGGCTCAAATATCTCTCTCGGGTCGATTACGGACTCTAGCGGCCTAGTGGCAGCTTTCCGTGGAAAGCGGACATTAGCCTCTTAAAGCTGGGACCGGTCCGAGGGCGTCCATTCTTCCGGTTCGACGTCCTTACGAATGAGTCGAAGCGCCAGGCCGGCAACCGTTCCCACGGCAATGGCAATCGTGAGGTCGGTGGCGACTGTCAGCGCCATTGTCAGGAACAACAAACTGCGATCGCCTGCTTTCAATCTCATGCGCTCGCGCCAGCGGTGGGGCTCGCTCATGGCCCAGGCGGTGACGATAAGCAGGGCGGCCAAAGCGGGCATAGCGAGGTAATTGGTGAGTGATCCCGCTCCCAATGTAATCAGCAGAATCACAAGCGCGTGAACGATTCCCGCCATGGGAGTACGCCCGCCCGCACGCACATTCGTTGCCGTCCGGGCGATCGCGCCGGTTGCTGGCAGACCGCCGAACAAGGGTGTGGCAATGTTCGCCGCTCCTTGTGCGAGCAGCTCGGCGTTCGACCGGTGACGTCCGCCGATCATGCGATCCGCCACGATCGCCGAGAGAAGCGATTCCACGGCGGCGAGGAAGGCGATGAGAAAGGCCGAGGGCAGCAAGGCGCTGATCCGGAGGAGGCTCACGTGCGGCAGCGAAGGCGCCGGCAAGCCGGCGGGCAGCGAGCCGAAACGCGAGTAAATGGTATCTACGGGCAAAGCGAGCAGGGCGATCGCAGCGGATGCTATAGCGATGACCAAGAGAGATCCTGGAAACCAAGGGGCGATGCGACGCAGCAGAGCTATGCCACCAATCGAGAGTAGGCCCACAGCCAACGAGATGGGATCGATGGCATCGCGAGCGGCCCAGAGAGCAGGCAGCGCCTGCACCAAGTCGGCGGACACTTTCGTAGCTGGAAGCCCAAGCAAGTCCTTGAGCTGGCTGATCGCGATGATGAGGGCAATGCCAACGGTAAAACCTTCGATCACCGGCTCCGGCACCAGAGTTATGAAGCGGCCCGCCCGCAATATCCCACCGACGACGAGGAGGACGCCCGCCATAAGCGTCGCGAGAAGAAGCCCATCGAACCCATGTTGGTCGATGATCCCATAAACGACTACGATGAACGCACCCGTCGGACCGCCGATCTGGACCCGGCTGCCACCCAGCAGGGAGATCAGGAAGCCAGCAATGATCGCGGTTACGAGTCCAGCCTTCGGGTCGGCACCGGACGCAATTGCAATCGCGATGCTGAGAGGAAGGGCGACCATGGCGACTGTCAGGCCAGCGAGGGCATCCCTAAAGAATATCCCCCAGGAATAATCGCGGATCGTCGTCAGGAGCTTGGGTTTCACGCGACCGGACTAACGGCCTCGTTACGACAGTTCAACGATACCCCTGAATGTCCGCTTTGGGTGGAAAGCAGACATTGGCGATGTAAGGTTGCCGGATGCGGTTAGTGCTGTCGTTTGTTGCTCTTATGGTCTTGAGCAGTTGTAGCAGGAGCTTCCAGCTCGAACTCCAGCATAATGCGGCGAGTGGGTCGCTGTCGGTCGCGGCCTTTGAGCCAGGCGTCCTTTGGGGCAGAGAAGCCGTCAGCGTTTGTCCCGAGCGAATAATCATAGAGGAACTGACACACGCGGGGCCGACACGGATTTGGGAACGAACCAAGGAAGTGGCGCAATGCGTTCCGCGACACCGATGGTCGTTCGTTCCCAAAGGCGAAAACGGCGCGCCCTTATTCGTCCACCGCTCAAGCAGACGCCCCGTGTCGGTGAGCTTCTTCGGCAATGGTTGGCACGCCAGCACTGGCTGGAAGAAGCTCTAATGTCCGCAATGGGTCGAAAGCTGACATTTGGGCAGTGAGGACTATGACCGTCCTGCTTCCTCAATGAGCATGTTAGCTCTTCTGGTGTCAGCTCGTGACTTCGCTGTTTCACCAAGACGCCGATAGGCATCGGCCCGCGTTGCCAGCGCCCAAAGATCGTCAGGTTCTTTAGCCAAGACGATGTTTGCCCGCTTCACCGCAAGCTCGAACTCGGCAAGATTCATGGCGAGTAGAATTTCGCCGCGCATCACGACGATATTATCTGGGTCTAAGGCTCGAGCGGCGGAAAAGTCTCGGTTTGCCTCGTCCGTATCACCCTTCCAAGCGTGAGCAATTCCGCGATGCGCCAGCGGCCAGGAAGTCTTCGGATCCAGCTCGTGAGCGCGAGTGAAGTCGGCGATGGCCAAATCATATTCCATCGCATCGAGGTAGTGAATCCCCCTGTTGCTAAACGCTTCCCCGTCGTTGGGCCGAAGCTTTATTGCCGCGGAGTAATCTTCGATTGCGCGGGGAAAATCTCCGAGCCGCGCGTATGCCAGCGCTCGATTGTAGCGCGCGTATGAATCTCGCGGATCCACCGCGACAGCGTCGTCGTAAACTGAGAGAACTTCTTCACAAGCGGCCTTCGCATTCGGCGAAAGGCTGTATAATTTTCCTTCGAAGCACCGCTCTTCGAGCACTTGCTGCGAGGCGTCCTTGTTCAGTTGATAGGCGCCCCAAGACATCATGGAGCCGAGAACTGCATTCCAAATAAGTGACGCCCAAAATCGTTTTGGTTGTGTTTCACGATCATACTCTTCGCTGATCCCCCTAATCATGGGCTCGATTTTGCCCCTGCGGAAGCCGCGAAGTACGGTGTAGAGCGCCCACGCAGCGAGACCCGCAATGAGAGCCGGCATGAATCGCGGTCCTTTCGCCATGCGTTCGGCAAATGGCGTGAAAATGAAGGCCACAAAGGCGGCAAGCGCGAGCAAGATGGACAAGTTGCGAAGCAGAGCTTCCGAAGTCCTCCAGCTCACGTCTACTTGCGGTTGCGTGATATCTCGTCTTGCTGGCGAACTCCGGACGTGTTGGAAGACGTATTGCGCGGGTACCCAAGCGAACAGGCCCACGAGCAACAACAGCCAAACGCGAACAGGAACTTCATCAAACATCCGCCGTCACGCTGACTCAATTCGCTAATGTCTGCAATGGGTCGAAGGCTGACACGGCGGGATAAGTGGAAAGCAGACTCCCGGAAGACTCTAGGCTCTCCTGTCAGCGCCGGGCTGCTGAATGGCGAAAGATAAGTTGCCAGCGCCCCTGTCGTCGCACCCACGTATCGGTGAGGTAAGACTCTCGCCGCCAGCGTGCCTCGAGGGTCGCTACCGCTGTGTCGCCTACGACAACCACATCCAAGATTTTGGCTTCGTAAGGGAGCCGGTCCTGACCAAGCCAAACCCGCATCCAGTCCGCGCGGCGAGCGATATTAACCCCCTGCGGCCCGCCAGCACTAAACAGCACGTATTCGGGAGCCATTACCTCGTCCATGAAGCGGATGTCCCGGTTGTTGAAAGCGGTTGTCCAGCCTTCCTCGAGGCGTTTGACTTCTGCTGCGGCAGCACGCGGGTCGTCCAACTGCCGCGCGACTGACGAGGAGGTACAGCCGGAGAGAAGCGCCGAGATTGCCAGAGCCGCCGCCCGCTTACTCATCGTGCAGTTCCTTTCACCTTAAGCCCCGGACGCCACGTAACATGCGAATGCGAAGGTCCGCTATGGGTCGGAAGCTGACTCTAAGTGACGATGCCGCTGGCTACACAAAACTCGTAACGCGATCGATCAGCCAGTAGCTTGCCAAACCTCCAATCACGTACGCACCAGCAATGGCTGAGCGCTGGAGCTGCATCGGCTTGGCAAAGCGGGCGAACGCCGCAGCAAAGGCCAATAGCGCGGTGACGAACAGCAATTGGCCAATCTCCACGCCGACATTGAAGAAGAGCAAGGCGAGCGGGACATTGTCATGTGGAAGCCCGATTTCGGCGAGCGCGCTGGCGAAGCCGAGACCGTGAAGCAGCCCAAAAGAAAAGGCGACGACCCAGGGCTTGCGTGAGGCGAGAGATGGATAACCCTGGTTCTTCCGCACGACTTCGAAGGCCACGAAGACGATCGAAAGGGCTATGAAGGCTTCGACCGGGGGGACCGGTACAGCGATGACGTCGAGCGTTACGAGCGCCAGGGTGATGGAATGGGCGACAGTGAATGCGGTGATCGTCCAGAAAAGCGTTCGTCGGTTGCCGACCAGCATGAACAAAGCGGCGACGAATAGGAGGTGATCGAAGCCAAACCAGATGTGTTCGATGCCAAGCTGCGTATAGCGCGCCGGGATGCTGATCGAGCTCGGTTCCTTCGGGATCGTGACGTTGGGAGCTGTCGGAGCGACTTTGAATAGGGCCTCGCCGCCTCGAGAAGGTACATAGCGTACCAGCGCTTGATTGCCGCTTTCGGCAAGGCCGTCGAAATGGATTGCTTTGCCGGCGATGCCACCGGGGACGGCCAGCTGGCCGGACATCACCGCCGTTCCGTCCGCATAGGCTGAGACGAATGGGCGCGTCATACGCGAGCCGGGCGGAAATACCGGTTTGACCGGCATAATAACTGCTTCGCCCTGCGCTGGCGTCTTCCATCGGACATCGTAGACGCCGTCGCCGCGCTCGGTGAGCTCCAGATAGGCCGGGCGAAAGTAGTCGGCGGAGGCCTGCGAGCCGACAATCGTGAGAAGGAGAGCCAGGAAGACAAAAAGAAGAGACCGCAGGGTCATTTCGACCGCGCCGTCTTCCATGAGCCGGAATATTCGATGCGGTAGTTGTCGCGAAGCTGCCGATAAGCGGCGTCGAGCGATCTGGATCGGCGATCCTGTTCATAGTCGCGGGCAACTGCTGGACGGACGTCGGCGAGCCTCGGTGTGCGTCCCGGGACGATTTCCGTAACGCGCACGAGATGGATACCGTAGCCAGACTTGACGGGCCCCTCCCAGGAGGCGCGACGCAGTTCGGGCAATGACTTTGCGAATGCGGACCCGAAATCGCGCTCGATGAGGTCGAGCGGGTAGAGATCGTAGCGCGGAAGCAGCATTCGGTCGTCTCCAAGCGCCTCCGGTTCCGCTCCCGACGCGAGAGCCTTGCGTGCGGCTTCGAGCGCGAAGGCGCCCTCTTTGGTTCCGGAGAATGCGATTTGCTCGAAGGTTATCAGGGCCGGTTGCGCGTAACGCGCCGCGTGGTCAAGCATCCACCGTTGCAATTGGTTGTCGCTGGGCGGGCCACTAGCTTCGGACTCCTCGGCAATTGTGGAATATTTCTGTGCGACGCGGCGCTTAATTGTCGGATCGTCCTTGTCGAGGCCGAGTGCTACGCCCTCGCGGTAGAAAATCTCGTCACGGACATAGGAATCTACGAGCGCATCCATCTCCCGGTCGGTGGGCGGGCGCTGCCAGGTCTTGCTGAACTGTGCGTAGAGCGAGGCAGCGACATTGTCGTCGATGCGAACTTCGCGTTCGCCGCCCCCGCCGCGAACGGCGTCGTAGAATACGAACAGCATTGCGCCGATCAGCAGGAAGTGGACCAGCGGCTCACGGACGAGCCTACCTAGCCAGCTACGCGGCTCGGCCCGAACAGGCGCATGCATCAGCCCGGATTAAACCAGATCGGGCTGGTGTAGGCACGTTCGGTAATTATCATTCGCGTTCCCGGAAGCGGCCTTACTCCGAACCGCCTGGCGTCATAGGCCGTCCAGCGCGGCGTCGGAATCTCGATCACTCGGCCGTAGTAAAATGCGGCCTGCTTCGGATTGAAGTCCGGATCCTTCCAGACCGCAATCAGCTCGGGAGAGCCGATCGTGTTGGTCCAGGTCGCACTTGCCACGTCCACCGTATTGCCGACCGGCGGCAGCTTGCCATTCGCGCCAGGTCTGCGATTGCCGGACCATGCCACGTCGTAGACTTTCTCGTGCAGCCGACCCTGTGCATCGATCCAGCCCTTTACGACCTGATAGCGGTCGAGGTTGGCGCCGATCGGATCCTTGAGTGCAGCAACCAGGAATGTCGGCACCTTGCCGGCCGGGGCGCGGCTCAGGTCGCCGCCCATCGGCACGCCCTTCTTATAGCCAATCTCGGCCGGGAGCCGATTCCTGGCATCCGCCGCCACGAAATCCCAACCGCCGAACAGGCGCACAACCATGCGTGTGCCAGTGGTCGCATAGGTCTCACGCCGGTGCATCGCGTCCCAGATTGATGCGCGGGTGTTCTCCTTGGCCCAGACCGCCGCGTAACCGGACGAACCGACTTCCCAGTCCATGATCATCCGGCCGCTCTTGTCCTTGACGAACACGGTCGACAAACGCTCGGCAGATGGCTCCCCAGCGACGGTCTTGCCCATGAAATTGTCTTCTTCCACCGCTGCCAAGCCGGTGTGCGCGTCAGTGCTGCCGACCAGACCGAACTTGTAAGGGTTGATGCCAAGCAGCCGCTCGAGCATGAGCCCGTTCTTCAATGCGGAGCGGACATATTCGAACTCCAGCATGGCCTTGGTCTTGCCTTCGGACAGGGTCATGTTCCCCTTGTCCCATTTCTCGAAGTCGGCGAACTCGTCGTTTGGCGAAAGGTACGGATGCGACTCCCCGTCACCCTTGGTCTGAGTCGCTTCGTAAAGCCGTTCCCACTTCGCGCGGTTGACGGCATAGGTCCTGTCGACTGCCTTTCCGGAGAAGCTGTCGATCAGCGGGAACATGCGGCCGTTGGACAGATTCCCGTTGTGCGCGATGGCCAGCACGCGCCCGCCAGTCTTGGACTCGTAACCCTCCATCCATTTCCACAGGTCGACAGGATTATCGCTGCCCACCGGCTTCATCGTCACGAACGGCTCAACCTGCCGCGCCTTGTCGCCATTGTCTCGGAAGATGACGTTACGGTGGAGGTTGTTGCCGTTTGGAGTCGACGTCCACTCATAACCGATGAAGGCGGTAAAGCGGCCGGGTGAGTTATATTCCTCCGCCGCCGCGATCGTATCCAGCCAGGCCGCGGAATATCCAGGATTGCCGGGCAAATAGACCAAGGCTTCCGGCAATGCGCCAGTGGTGAAAGCCCGGATGAGCTGGATCGCCGCCTCCGCGCCCTTGCCGCCCTTGATCATGTCATACCAGGTTTTACCCTGCGGATTGGAGAGGATGTTGCTCTTGCCTGCAAGCAGATCGCCGAACATGCCCATGTTGTCGCTGTGGTCGGCGACCACGAGGAAATCGAGCGGACGCGACAGCCGAACGGGAATGCCTGTCGACGACACGACTTCTTCGCCGATCGCGAACCTGTAGGCATCCCTGGGAGTCAATCTGGCGCCAAAAGCTCCAGCGTCGAACGAGGCCATGGTGTGGAGGTGGGTATCTCCGAACAACGGCCGTGTTGGATAATCGCGCTGCGCATACGGGGAATAAGCTCGGGCATAGGCCCGCTCCAGCTTCGCTTTGTCCACTTCGCCGGCGTCCTGCGCGCGCGCAAGCTGCTGCCAGCCAAACATAAGTGCGGTGACGATACCGACTGTTCCGAGCAGAATCCGTTTCATCGAAGGTCCCCGCAACTTGACTGAGCGCTTGTGGAATACGCCCGCGGATCAGGATCCGGCTATAGGTACATTCACCGACGTCAGTCGCGGCCTTGGCGACATAACCATTTTACGCGACGGGCGGTTTTAGGACGCCGCAGACCATCGGGAGATTGCCCTAGTAGGACGAAAGCAATGCGTTATCCCTATACCGCGGCCGGCCCGCTCCTGTCGGCCAATCTCTCCTCCAAAGACCACTGGCGGGCGTCAGACGGGAGCGAAACTATTTGGTAGACTACGACAGGACGGGCTTTCCCCACGCTTTCGGGTCAAACCAGCTGCACACCATATCTGGCCTCGCTTCATGCAGTAGCTCGAACTCCGAACGAGGAGCGCATCGTGCAATGCTAAGGTACTGGAGTTTCGGACATTGGGCGAGCGGCATGAGGCGCCTATCTGCAAGTCGCGATGAAACGCCTAAGAAGGCGCGAAGCGACCGCAGGCCCGCAAGAGGCGTCAGGCTCTCGATCTTATAGGGATTGTCGATGGCGCCCTCGATGCCAATGACTTCAAGGTGGTGCGCGTCACGCAGCCATTCGATGTCAGGCATTTTCTTGGCGTTCGTAATTATCAATGTTCGCAAGTTGGGGAGTTCCGCAAGAGCAGAGAAATCGGACAGCTTCCTCGGGCTGTCGAGGCTGAGGTGCTCAAGACCCTGCAGCGCACGGAGCGGCGTGAGGTCGGTTCCCAGGAATGGCCATTCGAGTTCCAGCCTGCGAAGCCCGGAAAGCCTACCAATTTCTTCGAAAAACGCCTGGTCCACGTTGGCCGCGATCAGATGCTCCAAGGCCTTCTTATCCGCAATTCCCCCGTAATTCAGCTTCTGACGGCTAACCCATGCCCGCGCGGCATCCGCTGGTATCTCAGCCGCGGTCTCGTAGTAATGCGACTCTTTCCATTCCTGCCAGTCACGATCTGCATGACCTCGGAATTGCGCACCGAGGGCGCTTGCAAGTGAGGAGTAGGAATCGAACATTTTGCTCATAACGGGCGCCTAACGCGGTCCGGTAAAGAACAAGCTACGAGCTATAAAATTGCCGATGGCAAGCTCGCAGTCTGTCGTTAGTGCTGGGCTGCGACGCCGCAGCGCAGTGCGGTATGTCCGGTTTGGGTCGAAAGCTGACTCTAGCCCTTCTGCTCAATATAGCGCCTCAGTCGCTCTCTCGATGAGATTGCGCCACTCCCGAGCGGTGTCCGGGCGAGATATTTAAGCTGGGCCATCAGCGCAAAATCACAAAGGAACGGTCTGTCGCCTAGGACGTATGGGCTGGCCGACAGCAGTCCCTCGACGGCGTCCAAGTTTCGCTCCAGGTCACGCGCGACATGTTGGGGTGACTTGCGTAGCGTCCCCTGGCCTCGCAACTGAGCGAGAATGCGCCGCAAGTAGAAACGATATATCAGACGCCCCTTAATCGACTTGCCAAAGACAGCGGCCACGGGCTTCCGCCCCTTGGCCTCATACCAGCGGTAATAGAGGCCGATAAAATAGAGGGATTCGTCGGCCCATTCCTCAATCGCATGGGCGACGCCTCGCTCGCGCATCTCAAGCGGCAGTAATGGCGGGTCGGGATAGCGTTGGTCGAGTGCGTATGCGATGTCCGTGGAGTCCGTGATGAACTCGCCATCGATCTCAACCGCCGGCACTTTGCCAGTACCCCGCCGGTTGAGTGTTCCGCTTGCCGCCAGCGGATTCACAGAGTCGAACTCAATCCGTTTGTATTCGAGTATGGCGCGCACCTTCATGCAGAACGGCGAGTACGGCCAATCGTAGAAGACGACTTTTTTGCCCATCGCATTTAGCCTTTTACTCGAACCCCTCCTGGCCGATCGAGAACGTCTGTATCGGTTCGAATGCAACTCAGCCCTGGCGAGCACGGACGGAAAAGGTCACCATAGACCCCACGGACAGTAGTATATCCGCTTTGCCTAACTCGCGAGTGCGGCCCGACGCATTCTTAGAGCGACAACGAGGCCGGTCGGCTGCCAATCGTAAACAATGCGCCCCGCGAACTGGCCCGAAATGCTTCGAGCGATCAGCTTACTCCCGAACCCTTGCATGTCTGGCTGACCCGTGATGGGGGGCCCACCGGTTTCTGCCCATGTAAGAATGAGGTCATCTTCATCGGTCTCGCTAGAGATTCCGAGAACGCCAGTTTCAGACGATAGCGCGCCGTGTTTCACGGAGTTTGTTGCAAGCTCGTGAATGACCATTGCCAATGTAGTCGCTGTACGCTCGCCAACACCCATCCGGGGCACCGCCACACGTATTCTGCCGGAGAATGCCGCAGTATCTTCATAGGGAGCTAGCAGGACACTTAGCAGGTCGCCGAGAAGAGCCGCCCTGCCCTGCTCGCCTGGCAGCGGTCGAACCAAATCATGAGCGCGGCCCAGCGCCGTCAGCCGCTGGGTCAGTTCTCGGGTCATGTCAGAAATCGAGGCCGCGGAGCGAGAGGTCAATTCGGTAAGCCCAGTGGCAATTGACAAAAGGTTCTTGACCCGGTGACTCATTTCGCCCGCAAGCAATTCGTGCCCTTCTTCTGCCTGCTTCCGGCCCGTAACGTCCAGGAAGATCCCGTACTTGAGGCGGTCTACGATACCTTGGTCTGCCCCGAGCCCCCGGGCAGAGATCCAACGAATGTCGTCCCCAAGAATAATCCGAAAGTCGATCTCGAACGGTCCGGCGACGGAACTGGTGGCTATGAACGCGGCCCGCACCCGGTCTCGATCGGCGGGATGAATATGGGCAGATAGTTCTTCGAACTCGACGGTCTGCGACCAGGGCAACCCCCAAAGATCGAATGCCAGTTCGTCCATGGTGAACTTGTTATCGTCCACGTTCCAGGACCAGAGCGCCACACACGCCGCCTCAACAGCCAGCCGAAGGTGACCCGATTGCCACTGCATTCTCTTTGTCTTGGGCAAGTCGCTGTCCTAAAGCCGGCAGATACGCATGGGCCGCTTTGGGAAGGGGAGCAAGTCGCAGAGCATAAGGCGAGACATCGTAGGCGGAGAGCGATGTCTGCTTTGTGTGTCGAAAAGCGGTCTTGAACTCTGACCGACACGTTTTTTGAAATACGTCTCTAGCGCATCAGTCCAGCGGCACGGAGCGCATCTTCTATGATAGCTCCAACGCCCCAAAGTTTCCATGAGGCGCGGAATTTGACGAAGAGGTTCGTGGTTCCTGCGTGGGGTCGAGGTGCCTGCGCGCCGGCGCGCTACCCCATACAAGCTCTCCCACCAGGCCCCAGGAGCTGGCAATCTTCCTCGTCGAGCAGATGTTCGCCTGAAGCATGTGAGGGCCAGTCGTTCCGCACGCGTCATGACCGCGGGTGTCGAGGGGTGTTCCGTGTCCCATTCCGCGAACATCGTACCTTTCGATGATCGTCCGGCCGTTCGAGTCCGACCAGGTCTCTCGCCGATGGCCGGCCACCGTTTCAACCCGGCCAGTGATTTCTCCGCAGCCATGAAGATCGCGCCACTGCTTCACGATCGCCGTCGCGTTGATCGGGTCGACGATATTGTCGTTCGTGCCATGCCACACTGAGAGCGTAGGTGGCTCAACTCTCGTGTCAGCGGCTGCCTTGGCCCGGCGACAAAGCTCAGGCCCGGACGGAAAGCCGTGCCCCCGCATCCGTTCAAGTGCTTCCGGCAAGCTATTGGCGCTGGCAAAGGGCAATCCCGCTATGATTGCCCCTCCGGCGAACAGCTCTGGATACGACGCCAGCATGACCGACGTCATTGCCCCGCCAGCCGACAAGCCAGTAATGAAAACGCCTGATCGATCGAGACCGTATTTGGCCGCCAAGTATTCGATCATCTGGCTGATCGAAGCAGCCTCGCCACGACCACGGCGGGCATCACCAGGCTGATACCAGTTGAAGCAGAGGTTGGGATTATTGCTTCGACGCTGCTGAGGGAAAAGCACGGCAAATCCCTCTTTCTCCGCTAGCTTCGACCATCCGCTGCCCTTGTCATAGACGGACGCACTCTGAGTGCAGCCGTGAAGCACGACGACCAATGCTCGTGGTGATTCTGCGGGGGCATAGAAAAGTGCATCGAGATTGCCCGGATTGACCCCGAAATCAGTTAGAACAGCGAGACGCCCATCGTCATTCGCGTTTGCCGCTTCCATTGTCCGGCGGACTGAGGTGAGACGTGCCACGATGTTTCCTAGGCCGCGCATACTGTTACTCCTGGCGCGGCGGCGCATCGGCGGTTGGCCGACAGCTTTTTGCTGCACTGCACAATAATGGGGATGCGAATGAGCTGACGCAAGCCACAGACTGCGAAAAGTGCTTCAGGTCTGCCCGTGGCGAGGGCGTGGAAAACGGAAAATAGGGCCTTAGCCGATCGACTTCCTGGAGCTCCAAACTGGGAGCGGTCGACGTTTGTCCAGGACTGTCCTGCCTGCGCCTAATTGCTGCTGGCCTGCCCTAGTCGAACAATATTGCCCGTTTATCGGCGGATGAGTGCATCAAGTCGCTCAAGCGATAATCGACCTCGCACCTTCCTCAATAGATCGATCAAGAGATGAGCCTCCTCGCCCTTTTGCTGCTCACCGCCGACCCCATCGATGGATTCATGAGAGAAGTTTCCTCGGAGCTGAATGACTACAACCTCAGCGACGACAAAGACGAACAACGGTTGGTGTTCGGACGCTCCGAAGCAGAGTTTCGGAACGCCAAGATCTACATTGCCGAGCGTCACGGCAAACGCTGGAGCCTGCCGCGCCCTATCAGCTTCTCCGACCCGCGATATTCGGACTCGGATCCGTGGCTCACGCCCGATGGGAAAACGCTCTTCTTTATCTCGGACCGCCCTGCGCCGGGCCGTGCAGAAGAGCGCAAGGATTATGACATCTGGCGATCGCAACTGATCAAGGGCAAATGGTCCACGCCGGTTCGCCTGGATTCAAACGTCAACAGTTCAGGTTAAGAACTCGGGCCAGAGCTTCACGAGGGCACACTGTACTTCTCGTCTGCGAGGCGCAGCGGCCTTGGCGGTCTAGATATCTACCGGGCGCGCGCCAACGGAAATGGGTTCGAGCAACCCGAGCTACTGCCCGGCCCTTCAACACGGCCGCGAGCGAAAGCGACTTCACGATCAGCGATGACGGACGGGCTGCGCTCTTCTGGCGCTCCATCGGCGAGCGCGGAATTATCCACATCACCTACATCGAAGACGGCGGCTGGTCGCCACCCGTGCCGTTGTCGGCTGAGATAAACATTGGCGCTTTCAACTTCACACCAAGCTTCGGTTCGGATGGAAAGAAGATACGGTTCTCGAGCACTCGTGAGCGCCCGGGCCAGACCAGGGGCCTCGCGGATATATACGAGAAAGCTCTGCCGCAGCGCTGATGGCTGCATGCCAATACCAGTCTGTGTAGCAAAGGTTGCGTCGCGTTTTCGAGGAGACGAGGAGGTCAGAGTAGATGGTATCACGAGGGACAGCTCTACGAAGTGTCATGTTGCTTTCGGCGAGCACGTTTCTTTTCGCGTCGAGTGCAGCGATGGCTGGGTCGCTCCGGTTCGTCGCGAATGCGCCCGCGTCGTATGACTTCGTTGACATACCCCTACTTCCTGCCTCCTTCGGCCGCGGCGAGTTTGCCCTCGAGTTGTGGATCAAGCCCGACAACAGCTTTCCCGTTGGTCCGGTATGGCGGTCCGGGTACAATCAGCTAACCAATTGGTCGGAGGCCGATCCGGAGCCCTACTCCAGCGATGGCTGGTGGTTGTCGGGCAACTGGCTTCTCGATGGGCATACGCGCCCGGAGGGCTTCGGCCCCGGCAACAACCGAGAGGGTACCTTCTCACTTCAATTTTATGGTGGCGGGCGCCTGCGCTTCATGTTCGCGGACTCTGGCGAGGACATGCCGAAGGGAATGGTCTATGCCGTTCAAGCCTGGCCCGCGACTACCACTCCAAGCCTGCTGGACGGTTCGTGGCATCACGTAGTGGCTCTGCGACGCTGGCGCGAGCCCACGGGTGCGACACTAGAGCTCTGGGTCGACGGCAAGCGTGTCGCTGCGACTGAGGTCCCCCGCAGGACGGACATGCGCCGCTTCTGGGACAAGCTTGCACACCCTGCGGACCCAACACAGCTTGGCGGATGGAGCCTAGGCGCCGAGGTAATGACCGCCTGGAACTATGCGTTCACCCAGTACGAAGACTACAAGGGATTGGTGGACGAAGTCCGTTTTTGGGGCAGTGCCCCCTCCCCTGACGAAATCAAATCCTGGGCAAGCGGCAACTCCATCAATCCAAAACCGCAGCTGCTCGCCCACTTCGCCTTTAACGAGCGGAGAGGCATGATCGTACGCGACAGACTGGACCCGAATTACCGTTGGAAGCTCCACCGTGGCAGCCAGCGATCGTGGTCAAAGGAAAATGCGCCGGTTGGGAACTTGGCGGGCGCCAACTAGGCCGTGTCACTGCAAATATGGCCGGCAGAATGATTAGCCGCTGGATCCCGATGGTTTCCTAGTGACCATTCTTGCCGCCTCCCCGCTAGACGATGTATGAGCAACGTGCGCGAGCAGCCCACGATGGATTCTAAGGAAGGCGTGCATCTCTGGGCATAGACCCGAGCAAACTCTGCCCACCCAATCAGTGAGGATTTGCGGGCAACCGCCTCGCTAGGACGCGAGGAATAACTCCTAGAGTCAGTTTTGGGTGGAAACCGGACATTAGCCGAAGGCGCTAAATCACAGCCCAGTGATCACCATCACCGTGTAAATGGCCGGACCGGCGAGCGCGACTATCATAGGCTTGATGAGGTCACGCGGATGATTGGCAGGCTGGAAAAGCGCCCAGGCGGCGATGATGAAAAAGCTGCAACAAACTAGCAGGAAAAAGCCATGACCAATCTCCTGACCGCGTGAAAGCAGGAACGCGGCCTCGGGGAAAAACGTCAGAGCAAGTCCAAGCGCAGCGACTGTTACGAGCAGTAACATTCCACGCATCAAAACAATCGTTGCCGTTTGTATCATTCCGCTAGTCTAGGCGAGCCGCTAGTGTCTGCAATGGGTCGAAAGCCGACATTAGATTGGTTTCAAGAGGTTCGGATTCTCCAAAATCACTTCGCGGCGCTTTCGCCAAAACGGCACGAAGATAAGTCTCGTTTCGGACTCACGACGCCACGCATCGCCTTCGCGAGCTTCAAGAGCGGACCATGATGGGCTTCCACCTCGCCAAACTTCGCGCAAACGGGCCTCTTCCGAGTAGCACCAAGCAACGAATTGCAGTGCCTCGTCGCCAGTTTCGAAGGCTTCGTGGAATCCAGCATTTCCGAGAAAAACCGTCCACTCGCTATCATTAGCGTGAACTTCGACTGCAAAGCCCCGGGGTTGGGTGGCTCGATCCTGACGCCTCCCGGAAGTTCATTCCAGACCAGTTCACGGTGGCGCTTCAGCTTCTCGACTAGCTCTGCAAGAGTGTTCATCACAGATGCCTTGCATGGCCTTTCTGAAGGTCGCGTAAATCCGCCAATGCCAATGTCTGGTTTGGGTCGAAAGCTGACGCGGCAAGAATGGGTGGAAAGTCGACCCTAATCTTGCCACCACTGTCCTATGAATCGCACCAAAGCATTTGTGCTCGCACCCATACCAGCCGCTGCGCTTGGCGGGATCGTCTCTTGGGCCACGGGAGGGCATCCGCGTCCCGTATCTGTCGCGGTCTTCTACTTGCTCCAGTTCTACGTGCTTCAACTGTTACTTGGTTTGGCGATCTACGCTTTGCTGCGCCGTATGGGCCGCAAGTCCATCGTCTCCTTCACCGGAGGTGGTGTCCTCATGGTGGCCATCGTGGCCGTGCCGTATTTGGTCTGGGCAAGCAGCAGACCTGAAAATACCCTCGTCCGAACGAGCGTGGTGTTAGGCTTATGGCTTCTTCTTGGTGCTATCACGGGCGCAATGGCTTGGCTCCTGATTCAAAGGGACAAATCCAGGTCGACTGCGGAGTGACAACAATAATCGGCGATGGGTCGAAGGCTGACTCTAGGAGTCCGGCTGACCTAGCAGCGCCAAGGCATCGCGACAGGCCTGTTCGCCGCACTCTCTAGCCCACGCCTCGGAGCGATCCCAATCGTCGTTCTTTCTGGACACGGCTTTCTCAGACCACTGTTCTCGCGCCCTACCGGTTGGAACGTCGTCGGTTTCGCTGTCGATTGCGACGAAAGTGACGAACGGTTCGGATAAGCGATCAAAGCCCACGTTGTGACTCCATCCATTCACGATGCGGCTTCCCTCGATGAAGGAAAGCTCTCCGGCGAGCATGCGGTGAAGAGTTTCGGTAATCCGAGCGCGAGCCAGTTCAACATCGTCCATCGCTGGCACGCTAGTCGGGGCGGCCCAATGTCTGCAATGGGTCGAAAGCTGACCCAACAGGAACGGGTGGAAAGCTGACTCTAGCGATGGCAGCATTCACGGCTTCTAAGGGGGCCAAAATGCATCGAGTGGTATTGAAGTGTTCGGGTGTGCCGGTCCCTGAAGGCAAAGAAGCGGCAACCGACATTGAACGCACTTTCGCGAGCACCGACCCGATCGCTACTTGAAGCAACAGCAGAAAAAAATCGCGGTTAGGGAAACCCGAGCGCTAATGGCAGACAGCGTCATGGAAACCCGAGCAGAAGCGGCCAGCAGCGTCAGGGAAAGCTGTATGCTCGCGTTCCAAGAACCCCAGAAATCTGCCGATACATCGTGTTAGGGAAACCCCTCCACACATATTACACTTCATCCCCGAGGGTAGGAGGACTCCCAGCGGGCGCTTGCTACGATGGGCGCCTTTTACTCGGACAGCATCACATTCTCGACCTGCATCACGTCATCGACTTCAAGTGGGCGAGATCCCGAGAATTGAAGGAAAAACAGCACGGCAAAAGCGACGGACCCCAAAAGCGATAACCAAACCGCTGCGCTGCGCAACTCTTGGGATAAATCGCCCGATTTCGCGGATGCGATTTCGAGGCCCTTTACGAATAGATATAAGCATCCGAGCCAGCCGATGAGCTGAAGCATCTTACCACGCCCCCAATGTTCGTCAGCATAGCCTTAGCCACGCATATTGAAATTCGCTCACTTCGATATTCTCGCCTTCAATAGCAGTCGGCATTCCGCTCCCCGCTCCGGCTATGAAACGTTTGTATCCAGTCATTCCGCCAAATCCGTTCCGGCTATTTACCTCTCCGCAGGCATAGGATGCCCCACCAGGAACTCTCACATTCCGAAGATCGGCAGATTCTGGATCCTTCAGCGCTTCCTTCAGCTTCTCCTCGGCCATGAATCGGACCTGGAAGGAGTCTGGTCCCTTCGAGGTGGATTTGGTCACTGCCCTCCCAGACGAAGGAGCGCCAGTCGCGGACTTCTTCTGAGGAGGATCGGGCTGAAGAATGTTCCCAATTATGCCCACTGCTAGGATGCCGCCAAGGAGGTAGATCCCGATCTGCCTATTCCGCGCTTCTTTGGCTGTTCGCGGCACATTCGAGAATTGATGACGGCAATGCCGGCAGATCCGGGCTTGGTCTTGGACAAGTTCCGCACAGTCGGGACACCTTTTCATCCGAGCTTCCTAGCGCTGTATTTCTATTGGCGAGCGAAGATCACCCTCACCCAATTGTCAAACCTTAAGGAAGGGCATCCCTGCACCATACTTCGGACGTTTCCGGCAGGTTGTTAGACTCGTCTCGTGACCCTGATAAGTTAAGAAGACCGGAGGCACCTTTTCCGGAGGCGTGGCGATTGAGCGGCCACCCAAGGTAGTCTTTAGGCATGTGCAACTCGGTCTCTCAGTCGGTGACAACAGGCGTGCCAACAATGACACAAGCGCAGATCACAGTTCGCCGGAACTTCTCATTCACGCATCTAGCTGGTGCGCGCCACTTCGTGACAATTCTGGAAAAGCATGAGACGCAGCACAAGGACGCGGGTTTCGGCTCCCATTTCGACTTGGCGAACTGGTATGCATCGGCCTGCTTTCTCATGAGCTTCTCAGCGGTAGAGTCGGCCTTGGATGAAGTCATCGACGACCTGGACATTCCCGACGCCGTCACGACGCCGGTTGTTAAAAAGCCACTGTTTGATCGTTGCGATGCGGTGCTGCAGCATTTGGGCAAGCCCAAACTGGATAAGGGTGCAAAGCTAAGTCAGGAACTGAATCTTCTCCGAGAGCTACGGAACGCCTTGGCACACCCCAAGGCGGAATGGAGCGACGATTTGGTTCTCTATGCGGATCTCACCAAGAAGCTCATCCAATGGAAAGTGCCTCTCAGTCCTTTCGTAGCGAAGCCATCCGATGCATTCCCGCTCGGTTGTATGTCTGCTGGCGCCAGCAAGTGGGCGCACGATACAGCGATCGCTTTCATTAATCATTTAAGGTCGAGCCTAGGAGCGAAGCCGACTAACTGGGGCATCTAATACACACATAATTCCATCCCGCGCCACGCCGCACAACTTCTAGTCGGCTAAATGCCTCCACGTCGGCTTTACGAGTAGAAGCTAATGTCAATTATGGGTCGAAGGCTGACGTTCAGAACGGCGCGGGAATTTTTCAGGTTAGGTCGACGGACGCATGGCCTGGCGTGTCGTTTGCCTCGACGTTCCAGTAGAGTTGCCCTGGTGACGTCTCGACGACCGAGACAGTCCAATGCGTGATGATAGACGCCTTCTCGATTGGGAGAGCCGCGAGCGCCGATTGAGCGCCATTTTGGCACTTACCGTGCCCAACCTCGTCCCTGCAATTTAGCGTGAAGGGCAGTGGGCCGGCGCCCCGAGCTTGGTTGCGAGCCCATTCGAGCCAACGCAGAACCTTCTTGCTTTCTTCTAATGTGGAGCCCGGATTGATGTGAGCAAAGAGTCCCTCGCAACCGCCTAGGCGAACCTTGTTCATAGCGACGGGTTTCTGTGGTTCGCCTTCCGTACTTCCGTGCCCTCCGTAGATCGAAACGTAGTAGGATTTCCGGGCGCAGAAACCGTCGCCGGTGGCGAAAGGACGGCCCTCGAAACGAACCGACGATGGTGGACCGTCCTGGAAGATCCCCCGGGAGACAACGTGCGAGACAGCGTCCGAAGCCCAATCGGGCGGCAGCAATTCAGTTGCGAGTTTCCGAGTGGGGGGCCGCCCAACGCCCGGTCGGATTAGGATCGTCCCAATCAGATTGGGCAGCGAATAACGCCACTAGCGTCAACAACATCGACACCTCCGCCCGAGCCGGCGAAGCCTAGCGCTACTTCTACCCATTGGCCAGCAAGGGAACCAGCCAAGCCGGGAGTCAGCTTTGGGTCGAAAGCTGACGCGGCAAGAATGGGTGGAAAGCTGACTCTAGCCATCGGCACTCAAGCCGTGCGTCGTTGGCCGATGAAGTAACCTACAGTGAACCCGATGGCAGCTATCACAATGACAGCGCGGATGGCCGTTTCCCAGTTGCCTTCCCACTGGCTCCAAGCGGCAAGGAGGCCGACGACCGCCCCGACTAACATACCTTTCACACCGTCGCTCATACATGTAGCTCCAAGGCCCGCTCGACGCCTTGGTAGCGAGTGAGCGCCAGCGTCAGCAATCGGTCGTAGGCGGACGGTCACGCGGTTGCGAGAATAACCCAATCGGCTATTTCCCTACGAGTGACTGAGCATCGCGACGGTTTACCTGTTCTGGCCTTTGGCAAGGCCGCAAGTTTTGAAGAGTGGCTGGACGATCAACCTGCGGACGCTGGCGGGGCATGGCTAATGCTTCCGAAGAAATCGGCGAGCGCGCCTGGGATAACAAAAGCGGAAGCGGTAGATGTTGCGCTTTGTTACGGGTGGATCGACGGACAACTCGACAAATACAACGGCCAATATTGGCTCGTGCGTTTCACTCCGCGAAAAGCTCGCAGCAAATGGTCTCAGGTGAATAAGAAGCGAGCAATGGAGCTGCTCGCCGAAGGCCGGATGCGAAGGTCTGGTGTCGCGCAAATCGACGCTGCCAAGACCGATGGCAGGTGGGATGCCGCGTATGCGCCCGCAAGTTCCGCAAAAGTCCCCCCTGATCTTCAGGATGCACTCGACGCCAACCCTGAGGCAGCGAAGTTCTTTGCAACGCTGAAGGGCGCGAACCGATATGCAATCCTCTACCGCATCGGCTCCGTGAAACGCCCCGAGACGCGCGCTAGGAAAATTGCCGACTACATCGCCATGTTAGAGCGCGGCGAGACCATTCACGGCTAGGTCGCGGACGGCGAATGACTGCTTTGGGTCGGAAGGTGACATTAACGCTCTGGACGTTCCAGATACTTAAACCACTTAGGTGGATGCAGGTGCAGCGACAGCATCGCGCCGGGTAGTCCCAGAATGAAGCCACCGAAAAAGAGCAGGACGCCAAAACCATCTTTCGGTTGAAAGTATACGAGGGCGCCCCAAGCAGCGAAGCATGCGACGGCAGAAGCCCAACGTATGACCTCAAGCTGGCGGGTCGTCATCGGGTCTAGGGTAGCGACGGTCCTAATGTCTGCAATGGGTCGAATGCAGACCTAAGTTCGAGCGGCCCAGTTGATAGGGCGCGAGTTTAGCGAGTCCTAAAATTTGGGCGCTTGACTCAATTAGTCATTTAGCTAAATATCTAAACATGAGCCAAGTCTTCAAAGCCTTGTCCGACCCCACCCGCCGGCGAGTGTTGCAATTGCTGCGGCAGGGACCGCTAACTGCGGGCGAGCTGAGCGATCACTTCGATTTTTCGAAGCCGACGATGTCGGCTCACTTCGCGGTGCTGAAGGATGCGGACCTCATCCATGCTGAAAAAGCCGGCAAGTCGATCATCTATCATTTGAAGCTGTCGGTGCTCGAAGATGCACTGCTGAGCTTCGTTCAGTCATTCGGGACGGGCGTCGATGCGCCCGAACCCAAGAAGGGGAGTATGCAATGACGAAGGAACTGACCGGAAGCCTGATGTGGGCCGGCGGGATCATCGCAGTGGCTCTGGGCGCAACCGCCTCTCGCGAGGCTGAGCTGATCGATGGTGACACCGCCACCCGGATCGTGCTGGCGGTCACCGGCCTGATGGTGGCCTGGTACGGCAACCGGATGCCCAAGACCTTTACTCCCAGCGCTTCCGCCCGCCGAGCTAATCGAGTTGGAGGCTGGTCGATGGCCCTGAGTGGCTTGCTCTACGCCGGGCTGTGGGCGCTGGCCCCATTTGACGTCGCGCTCTGGGTCGGCTGCGGCGCGATCTTTGCCGGGATTATGGTGACTGCCGGTTACTGCTTCTCCTTACGGAGCAAAGCGAAGGCCGCCTGAGCCTCCGGCTGTGCCCAGTTTGCCCGACTTGAGTGAGCCCGCGAGGCGCGGGTTAGATGTCCGCTTTGGGTCGAAAGCGGTAGCGACGGAAACACAAATGCATTCCCCCGAATAGGCTTCTCGTCGCACTGAATTTTTCGTACTTTCTCGCTCTTTACCCGGGGGCAGGCCGTGAACCTACCAGATGCAGCCAGCGACCAGGACCGCCAGGTCGTCCTCCCGGTATTCATCAGTTACGCTACCGCCGACCGCAAGAAGGCGCTCTCGGTGTGCAAGGCGATCGAGCGGCATGGCGCGAAGTGCTGGATTGCATCGCGTGACGTCGCCCCGGGACAGAATTATCAAGAAGCGATTGTCGACGCGCTTCGTAATGCCCGGGCAATGGTGCTGGTTTTTTCGGGCGCCGCGAATAAGAGCGACGAGATTAAAAAGGAGCTATCGCTCGCCAGCCGGCTCCAGGTGCCGGTGATGACGCTTCGGATCGAGGACGTCGAACCGAGCGATGCCTTTGCTTACGAGTTGGCGACCAGGCAGTGGATCGACGCATTCAAGGGTTGGGACAGGTCGATCGACCTGCTGATTGGCAGCATCGGGGAAATCTCTCCTGCGGGAGCGAGGACACCCGCGATTGAGCGTACGTCCCGTCCCGTTGTTCCGTCACCCAGTCGCCGACGGCTCCTCGCGGGAGCCGTTGTCTTTGCAATTCTCATCGCCGGAGGCGCATGGTTTGAACTGCGCCCCTCGCCATCCCCAGATCACCCGATGGAGATCCGGCTTGCAGAGTTTCAGCTGCTCTCAAAGGATCTGCCCGGGACAACTAGCGAGGCGATCGCCAACGAGATTATTGCTGCGTTCAATGATGACGGTGTCGTGGGCGTTTCGACTGCCTCGGCGCCGGCGCAAGGCAAGGCACCGGCCTATGCGCTGGGCGGAACGCTTCAGCGAAATGGCGACGTTATTCGGGTCATCACACGCCTGACGAACGAGCGTTCCGGCGCCACCATATGGTCGGATAGTCGGGACTATCCGGCCGATCAGGGCTCAAAGGTGCCGCGACGAATCGCCGTGGATGCCGGAAATGTAATCCGATGCGGGCTATTCGGTGCCTCGACCTATCCCAAGACTCTGCCTGATGCGGCCCTGCAGGATTACCTGCAGTTCTGCCAGGGCCATTGGGACCCTTCGATACAGGATGGGCGCAAAGCCTTGGTCCCGGCCCAACGGGTTGTGGCCGCGATTCCTGATTTCTCTTGGGGCTGGGCGGCCGTCGCCGGCGGATATTGGAAGGTTGCAATCGCGGCGGAGAATAATCGGCTCGCTGAGGAGGCAAGAAAGGCAGGGCGTCAGGCCGCTGACCGTGCGATCGAAATCGATGGCAAGAACAGCGAGGCAATGTGGATCAAGTCCTTGCTGATCGACCGCCTGGATTGGATCGAGAGGGAGAAGTTGTTGAAGCGCGCAATCGCGGTCAGGTCGCTCGATTGCGGCTGTGAGCACCATCAATATGGCGAGATGCTACTGAGCGTTGGCCGAACCGCCGAAGCGGTCGAACAATTGCGTCAGGCCAACGACATGCTTGCTCTCTACGTCTACACGGCTCTCAGTTTGGCAAGGGCGCTCGTCCTCGCTGAGATGCCGGAGGATGCGAAAGCCCATTTCGATGCGGCCATCGACCTTGCACCGGATCCCGGCATGGCGGAGTGGATCGCGTTCACCGAGGCAACCGACACTGCTGACATCGAGGCCTTGGACGATCCGGGGCTGCCAATGACCGCAGAGCTTCGCGCCGCCTTACTGGAGGGATATCGAGCACTGGCCTCACGCAAGGATACCGTCGCAAAAGGCCAGGCTATCAAAGCACTCCTTGCGCTTCCCAAGGAGCAGCAGGGCAACGCAGTAGCGCGACTCCTAGCGGGCCTAGGCGCGAGCCGTGACGCGTTCCAGCTTGCTAGCCGGATCGTGATCGAGCGGGAAGGCAGCCCTTCGATCTTCTGGTATCGGAGTATGCGCGAAACGTTGCGTGATCCGCGCTTCCCACCGCTCGCGCAACGGCTCGGCCTTTTGAAATATTGGGAGACGACGCGCACAAAGCCGGACGTTTGCCAAGAACCCAACGCTCCTCGCTTCTGCGAGATGCTGTAAAGCCGACGATTGCTGAACCTAATGTCTGCTTTGGGTCGAAAGCAGACACGTCAGGAATGAGTGGAACGCTGACCCTATGCATGGCAGCTTCACACCATGAAGTCGCGTATGCTCGTTATCGCTGTGCCGCTTTTCGGAGTCGCCTGCGCATCGCCTTTGACCATTGAGGACAAACCACCTTTACCCAGTGCACACGAGGTCAGGAGCTATGTTGAGGCACATTGGAGCCAGGATTGGCGCTGGCATGAAGTCTTCGCGAGATTTGCCGAACGGAAAGGCGAGCGGCCCACCCTGGTGAACGTTGGCGACGTGCAGTGCAGCTATCTCTATATTACGTCACAGTGCACGATCCAGGTCACTGGTCGCTTTGCCGATGGCCAAACTAAGACGCTACCGATGTTCAGTCAGTTCGATCGCGATGCTTCGGGCAATCTCGTGGAGGTACTCGACGTGTATCACGAGCGATCAAGGCAATAAGCCTAATGGCAGCTTTGGGTCGAAAGCCGACACGGCAGAAATGGGTGGAAAGGGCTTCAGCCATGCGCCTCTCCTGCTTACCCATTGCTCTCGCACTCCTCGCCACGGGCTGTGCAACTGCCCCGCAGGCCAGCGTCGAAGATCGAACCTTAGCATTTGGGTGCGCGGATAGCGTGGTGGTCGGCACCGTCGAGAATGGGGCTTATCAGCCGGTGGATGATCAAAGCGATCTAATGGGGCACGGTTGGATTTCCGCGACCCTTTACGTCCGAACTGTAGTCAGGGGACCGTCCGTCTCACCAACCCTGCCTGTAAGGTATTTCGCGCACACTTACATGCGCGAGGGCCGGGAGTTCATGTTGGTCCTCAAACGGCGTGATGCCGAATACGAGATTGCGACCGGGCAGCTAATGTCTTTGCGCCCCCGCCTCGCAGCCCGCTGCGGCTAATGTCAGCAATGGGTCGAAAGGTGACCCTGCGGGATGGGGCACAAACTTGTCACCACATGGCCAGTTCGTCAGCGCAAGCTGAAAGAAGGCCCAGTTGTTGTTCGTTCACCTGATCTAGGTCCTTAACCCTTAGAATTGTCTCGTCGGTCTCTCCTTCTGTGAACAGGAAGAGGTGACCTTTCGAAGTCGAATAGAGGCGATCTCGTGGGCCAAAGCGTCGCCCGGACATGTGGTGCAATCGCGTCAACTCCCCGAACAATTGCTGCCCCTCCTCCGATTGTAGGCAGGCTTGGACGGAAGACGCTGACTTTGCCGTGTGCACCCTCACGACGGTCGGAACATTGATTGCGTCGCTGGTCCGGAACACAACAACCAGCACCGCGACAAGTGAAAGCGTGACCGCCCACCCAACCCAAGCTTTGGGCGCGTCATCAGCAAACCTCATAGGAACAAGCTTAGAGCCGCGTTCAATGTCCGCAATGGGTCGAAAGCTGATTCAATTGTTCGCGGTCCAAACCAAAAAGAGCACCAGGACGGTGGCGACGATCACTTCCACGAGCCACCGTGCTCGAAACTCGTCAGCGCCAACTTCATCCTCGGAGATAAGGTCTCGCGGCCCGATGCCAGTGGGCAAGCGTCTGGTGAGCCACGAAAGGAATAGAAAAAAGCCAAACGGCAGAATCAGGAAAAGGTAGGTGCGGTCCATTACTACGGTCTGCCCCTAATAGGTTCTGGGGAAAGGCTAAGCCTCCTTCTGAATGTCAGCAATGGGTCGAAAGCTGACACGGCAGATACGTGTGGAAACGGGACACTGCGCCTATATGTTCGAGCGAGCGACATGAGAATGACCGATGTTTGCTCATAATAGCGGTTGGCAAAGCTCCCGATTCCATTCGGCTATGATCTTGTCCGATCGCCGTTCAATGTTGGACTCGGGATGAACGCTGAGTTCGCGTGAGTACTTGTCCAAGCTAAGCTTTACGCCCTGCAAAATCGCATTGACGGCTTCCGCCTTACCTATTGCTGTTTTCATCGCCCGGAGGTCTGCTTCGTCGAGGCGGCTACTGCCGCCATATGCAGCCAGCGCCTCCCACGCGTCGCCCTCGACATCTCGAAGTTCGTCGAAGGTCTTCAGAGCGTCATAGAGCCAAGCATAGTTTAACCTGGCTTCCAACGGTATTCGGGCTGCGATCTCACCGTCGGTCAGTTCCCAAACAGCAGTACGCACAGTGAAGCCCGGTACCCCGGGCACCGGGCTTTTGAGCTTAAGGGGTGACCCTGCTTCAAGGCTCTCTCCCCATTCGCTGAGCTCCGCAAGCCGGTCGTCGACGCATCGCCTTTGGCTTAGACGGTATTCGAATGCCGCCAGGTCTCGCGCTAGCTCGGCGTCTAATGCATTGCGCGTCTCGCGTACTTCCAGCTTCCAGTGCTGGCGTTGCGCTAGTTCCTGCGCGCCCAGTGCTATGAGCACGCCCGCCGTAACTATTACCAACTCCCACCCTACGGCATTCCAGCCATTCGGCGGTTTGACTCTTATCAGGCGGAACATCTCGGTCCCCTCCAGCCCGAGGGACAAGCTTAGTCGCCTGACTAACAATGTCGATAGTGTCAGCTTTGGGTCGAAAACTGACACGGCAGGAATTGGTGGAAAGCGGACGTTAGCAGGACCTGTCAAATCGGGAGGACGGTCGGAGAATTCGAGTGAAGCAATGCGACCTGCCAGCCGAACCCAGGTCGACCTCCGAAGTTAAAGTTCGGCGCGAACATCATCAGCGCCGGTTAGAAGGCTTGTCCGATCTTGAAGAGCCATGCGCGGCGACCATTTTCTGGGATGATTCGGACGCCTGCAGGACAGCTCAGGTCGACTGTCGAAATCATCTTTGATGTCGCTAGGGTTGTGAGGTGCGTTTCTCCAAAGCGAGAGCTCGAAAGTTGACGAGGCTACCCACCCAGATGAAACTCATGCCATTCCGTGTCGATCCGGACGCAACTTTAGCGAAGAGCCGGGTTGGACTAATTCACATGTTGAACCTGAACCTGCGGCTCATGGAGGAGTGGCGCCGAGCCCAGACCGGCCTTTTTGGTGCGCCGCTGGATGTGGAATCGACCATGATCCTGATGGCCATCACTGCAATCGGAGCAGAGAATTTGGTTCGGACCGGTGACCTGAAGAATTTCGAAGACCTGTCAACCCCGATCAATTCTCGTTTGCTTCGCAGATGCAATCTGAGCTCGATCGCCGAGACGACCGGGCTGAACCGCGAAATGGTCCGGCGACGAGTCGTAAGACTTGAAAAAAGGGGCATCCTTGTACGGGACGAAGACGGCGGTGTGCTGATTGCCGACGGGATATCGGAACAGGCGGAAGTGCTCGAAGCCGTGAGAAGCCAGCTTGTGTCGATGGCCGCCACGATCGACCGGCTGCGGAAGGAAGGTCTGGTCCGTCATCCGGACGAGGCCGAGCATACATGATCCCTTACGGCCTCATGCAGCATCGACGCTGACTTCATCATTGGATGCGCACAATTCGTGCGGTCCCCATCACCAAAACGCGCCAGTCTTCGGTAGTCGCAGGCGCCATGGCAAGCGTGTCCCTGCTCGTAAAGCAGTCCAAGAACGATAGCGCCGCAGCAATGGCGCTTTCCCACTCCCGTCTGTACGGCGTCGGCTGCAAACCCGATCAACGTGCCGCCTTCAATGCCGTGCGCCTCGCGGCGCACCTTGGCCATCCCGAGGGGCGGCGCGCCCGCATCTATCTGACCGCGGCTGGAATCGGCACGAAGCCCGATCATTTGGCAGCTATGGAGATGCTCAAAGAACTCGCGAAAGAGGACAGGTTCGCCGCCGTGCAATTGTCCTTCCTCGATCATGTCGCTTGCGAACAGCGGCTGAAGGAAGTGCAGCCAAAGATCATCTCGGCAGACCCCTACATTGCGCTCTACCCCGGCCTTTTCAGCCCGGCCGAGTGCAAATACCTGGCAGTGCTTGCGGCGCCTTGGATGGAAAAGGCGATGGTGACCGAGGAGAGCGGCGGGACGCAGTTTGGCCAAGTGCGCGATGCTGACTCAAGCGCGATTTCGCATTTGACGGAGGATTTGATCGTCCAGCGAATCAATCGTTGCATTGCGACTGCCACCGGCACCCAGCCGGAATGGGGCGAGCCGCTGAACGTGCTTCGTTATCGGCCGGGCCAGCAATATCGACCTCACCACGATGGCCGCGGGTCGGGGGACGGCACAACACGCATCATGACGGCCCTCGTCTGGCTTAACGAGCAGTTCGAGGGCGGCGAAACCGACTTTCCAAGACTCAACATTCGGGTGCGTGGCGGCCTCGGCGACATGCTGGTTTTCCGGAATGTTCATAGTGACGGTTCGCAGGACGACAGACTGATTCACGCCGGCCTGCCCGTAAGCCACGGCGTGAAGTGGTTGGCTAGCCGCTGGATCCGCGGAAAGGACTTCCTGCAAAGGTATTAATCTGAAGCGCCCCTCTAATGTCCGGAATGGGTCGAAAGCTGAACCTAGCATCGAACGCGATTCTATACGGTAGCGGGATCATTGCTTGTGTGCGGTGTACCGCGACCTGCTTCCATCTCGGGTGTTCTCGACAATCACTTCCATCGTGACCGGATTGAGTAGCTTTGAGGTGACGATGGAGGCCACTTGCCCATCGCGATAATCGGTCTGAACGAAGGCGTCCTCGCCTTGCCTTCTGAACGTGGTCGTGGTTCCACGGGAGTCACCCTCGATCTTCACCGGCGGACCGCCGAATTTCGCCACGACCACCTCAGTGGGCGCATATTCGATTCGAAGATCATCGCCCATAATGCGAATTGCGAAGCTTGCCTGATCATCCGAAGTGGCCTTCACCCACAATTCGCGCCATTGGCCCGTAACCGGGTGTGCTCCGACAGGCTTGGGCGTTAGCCTTTTCCACAAGCCGGTACCGCTTTCGATTTTTCCCGCCGCGCTGATTTCAGTGAACGAAAAGGCCATGTAATTCTCATCCTCCGAGACCACGTCCACAGCTTGGTAGAAAGCCCGTCCGTTCTTTTTACGGGTAAACACGGCGGTTGAGGCATCGACGATCCGAACCGATGCCGCGTCGTACCGGGATTGACCTTTGACGGGATGGAACATGCCGTCTGCCGGAACGCTCCAGACAGGATTGCACCAGCGGCAGGTGAAGGCGCCGTTCTGAAGCGAGATGTCGTATCGAATGCCTGAGACATGAGTAGCTTCCGGCCCGAATCGCCACGTGCCGTCGAACGGTGATTGCGCATGCAGGGGAGTCGAGGCGCAAACCAGAGCAACCGCTGCAAAAGTTGCCAGCCTCACGGCGTCCCCAAAATGTTGACAGCGCCCGTTCTATCGCGGTCGCCAACGCCTTCAATGGGTCGCGACCCGACGCCGTGTACAGCGTGACGAACCCGCCTGCCCAACCGGAAGAACGGGCGACAAGCCACGCATATTGCTCATTGAAACGGGCAAGGCTGCGGGCTAGCTTGAGACTGCTCGGACTGGGGGTTTGTGTTGCGTAAGTGGTTTTTTGTGTGCGCCGCCGCCGGCGCTTTACTGTCGTCGCCTGCCGTTTCAGCTTGGCAGAAAGTTAGCAGCCCGCACTTCGTTATCTACGCGGACGATTCAGCGGAGAAGCTGCGCGAGTTCGCGGTCCGCCTGGAGCGGTTCGACAAGGCCGTCCGTCTCGCCCGCAGCATGAGCGACCCCGCGCTTGGCGACGGCAACAGGCTAACAGTATTCGTGGTGCCGGACATCAAGGACGTCCAACGCCTGGCCGGGACCAACCACGGAATGACGACGAACCTGGCCGGCTTTTATCGCGCTGACGGCACGGGTTCGATCGCCGTGGTTCCGAAACGGTCGGGAAACAGCGAAAAGCCGTGGATGGACGACCAGGAGACCTTTTTCCACGAGTATGCCCATCACCTCATGTATTCGGACCTCACCGCGCCGACGCCGCTGTGGTACTCTGAAGGCTTCGCGGAGTTCATGTCGACCGCGAGCTTCGCCAAGGACGGATCGGTGACGCTCGGGCGCGCCGCGGTCGGACGGGCTCTGGACGTGACCGACAGCAAGACGTTTCCGCTGGACCAGATGCTTTCGGGGAAGGTCGAGCAGCTCAGCGAGGACCAGTGGAACTCGCTCTATTCGCGCGGCTGGCTACTGACCCATTACCTGACCTTTGATCCCGCTCGTAAAGGGCAGATTGAGCAGTATCTCAGAGCCATAGCCAAGGGCAGCGACGGAGCGGCTGCCGCACGCGCTTTCGGCGACCTAAAAGCCCTCGACCGCGACTTGAAGACCTATGTGGGCCGGCGGCGCCTGTCGGCGGTCAAGGTTGCCGCAGCGGCGCTTGCAACAGGGCCGATCAAGGTCGAGCAGATGCCCGCCGCCGCCGAAGAGATGATGCCGCACCGAATGCGGCTGAAGGCAGGCGTGACAAAGGGTGAACTACCCGAACTGGCGCAGGCAATCCGTCTGGTCGCCGCGCGTCACCCTTCGGATGCATTCGCCCAGACGACGCTCGCCGCCGTCGAAATCCAGTCAGCGCAATATGCGGCGGCAGAGGCTGCCGCGGATCGGGCGCTGGCGGCAGATGGGCGCGCAATCGAAGCAATGATCTACAAAGGCCAAGCCATCATGGAACGCGCCGGGCTGGGCGAGAAGGCAAAGACCTTCGCCGAGGCTCGCAAGTGGTTCCAGAAAGCCAATGCGCTCGATTCCGAAGATCCTGAGCCGTTGATGCATTTCTACCAAGCCAGCGTTCGGGAGAGCGGCCGCCCGAATGCCAATGCGATTGCCGCTCTCCACTATGCGTCGGACCTCGCGCCGCAGGATTACGGTTGGCGCATGCAATCAGCCTATCAGTATCTCGAAAGCGGAAAGCTGGCCGAGGCGCGCCGCGCGCTCGTACCGATTGCGTATTCGCCACACAGCCCGGAGGCGGGACGAAGAGCCCAGGCAGCGATAAGCAAGATCGACACAGGCGATGCCAAGGGCGCTCAGGGGGCCATGCGGTAGGCGAAGTGGGCGGTTGGGCAGTGGGATTAACGCCCATAAACTGTTTGCTTCACCCGAAGGTATTGGAGCTAGCCTCGACGTTCTTTGTTCCCGTCGCAGCGGTCAGCACAGATTCGGACGGAAAGCTGAGCACAAAGGCAAAAGGAATTCCCTGCCATAATCACCAGTCATATGCCTTCGAACGACTTGCCAACCGGTTGATCGGCGTAGCCAAACGTCGATCAGCTTAAACTCCTCGCTGATCTTCCTTTCGCCCATTGTCACGTCCCAGCTTCCCTTGACCGTGGCGATTGCTGTGTCGCCGTGAACTTCCAGATTGGTGATGTCAGTCTTGTAACTTGCGATCTTCATTTTGCGCAGATTCGCCAGCCAGAGCGCCCGAGCAATCGTCTCGTCCGGAGTCGCCGTGCCGCTCGTCAGCCGAAATTCCGGTGCAAGGATGGCTTCAACTCTCGGCAAGTCTTTCTTCGCGACGGCTTCGGTCCACCGCTCATTTGCCGCAACGATCTCCCTTGAGGGTGTCGATGGAACCGGCGCCGCGATAAGCGCAACTGCGAGCCAACCTGTGATCATTGTCCTCTATACCCCCGAAAAGTCGCGGACGAATTTCGCTGGTTCCAGGTCTGAGTCAATGCCACTTGGTGTCGGACAACAAGCCAACTTTGCGGCCAAATACCGCCTTTATTCTCCTCGTAGCGCCAAGCTCGGGCGAATGGCCGAGACGTCTAGCAAGTGAGATCGCAACCAAATTTGCTGTCAGCCGCTTGTAGCGCGATGACCAGTAAAACATTGCCCGAACGTTGGTGGACGGTCACGAGTGGCCCCGGTCCGGTCATTGCGACCGCTATTCACGATGGCCATGACCTGCGCCCAGCGGTCGCCCAAGCCATGATCCTGCCCGATGATGAACGTATGCGGGAGGAGGATCCCTTCACGGGCCAAGCCGTCACAGGCGTGCCGACGCATGTGATCGTTCACCGCTCGCGTTTCGAATTTGACCTTAATCGGGCGACCGAGAGTGCGGTCTATCGCACTCCCGAGCAATGCTGGGGCTTAAGCTTTGGGAGGACGAGCCTGACCCGAGGCTCGTCCAAGAATCCACGGCACTCCATGCTTCTTATTATCGGATGCTCGGCAACCTGCTCGACGGAATCGCGGCAGAACATCCGCGCTTCGTTGTTCTCGATGTCCACAGCTACAACCATCGCCGCGAAGGACCCGACGGAGCTCCGATGGCGCCGGAAAAGGCTCCCGACATCAATATCGGTACCTCGTCCATGCCACGCGATGACTGGGCCTTTCTCGTCGATCCGTTGATGGAGGCGATGCGCGGCTTCGACTTCAACGGTCGTCGTCTCGACGTTCGCGAAAATGTCGCCTTCAAGGGCAAGGGCGAACAGACACGCTTCGTCCATGAGCAATACCCCGGGAAGGGCTGCGCGATCGCGCTCGAATTCAAGAAATTCTATATGGACGAATGGACCGGCGCGCCCGATCCGGCGGAGCTTGCCGCGATGCGCGCGTTCATCACCTTCTCTGCCCAGACCGCAGCGCAACTGCTGGCCAGGTGAACGCGAGCCTTCAAACGTCGGACCTGCCCGCCTCAAGTGAGCGCGGCGCGCGCCGCAGCAAGGTCGGTGAGACGGGGCGACTACACCTCGACCGGCGACTGCCCTTCATCGTGCTCAACAGGCTTAAAGTGGGGGAGTCGGCTGCCAGCAGTCTGGCGCGGCGAGTGGCACTGAACAGTCCCGCCTATCTCATCTGGGATGAAGGGGCCGACGACGAACCCGCGCTTGCCCTGCTCGAAGAACTCGCGATCGCGCACAGCAAGTCGAAGATGCCGTTGTTGGTGATGGAGGTTCACGATCTCATTCAGTCGCCAGAGAGTGACAACAGCCAGAGCCTGACCCCCTTCGTCGCCATCGTTGCCGGAGGTCGGTCGGCGCGGGAGCGCAGGGCTCGCGAGACATTGATAAAGGCGCTTCGCCAGGTCGAGATCGATCTTCGCCATCCAGAGGTCGCAGAGCAATCAATTCCAAAGGACCATTGGCTGGTCCAAATGCAGTCCAACGGTTCATCTATCAGCGACCCACTCATAATCGGCCTACCCCAGATTCACCGGCGAAATGACGGCGGCATATACCCACAGATAGTTCACGATCTTGCCGTCGCATGCGGCGATGCTGTGCTGCGCGCGGCCTGCGCCTATCTCGATGATGAGCGGGGTCATGCCCCGGCGCACTATCGTTCGCTTGGGCGGAGTGCGTTCCTGAAAGCTGCGCTCAAGGCCGACGAGCGGCTGGATTCGATCGCGGCAAGTTTCGATTTTCTTCTGTCGGTTTCGCCTATCAACACAACGGCGGCGTTGGAGCAATTCGTCGCCGACGGCGAGAGCAAGGCCCCCAAGTTCCGCTACCGCCCGCTGACGGTTGATCCTGACGAGGTGAAGCGTCGGCTTTATCGTCTAGACTTCGCACGACTCGAGGATCCGCTTCTCCAGCGACTATTCACCGACAAGCGCCACGAAATCGACGCCCAGCTGACCATGCTCGCGACGCGAAACACTCCAGCATTCCGGCCCGCGAGCCTGTTTCTCTACGGCGCGGTCTCGGCCGAACTGTTGAAGGACGCGCAGCTCCTGCTCGCCGCCGTCCCGCCGCGAAGCGCTCGCGGCAATTCGATCGGCGCGGCCGAGGTCGCCGCCGCCGCGCGGGACTTAATCGGCTCTTATTCGCGAAAGGACGCCTTTTTCGACGCGGCCGTAGAGGTGCGGGATGACGTCTCCGGTCTGATGGTCGTTCGCAATCGGTTGCTGATTGGATCGTCGACCATGATGACGGAATCACGTCTCGACGCCCTACTCTCGCACGAAGTGTCGACGCATCTGCTGACATTCATCAACGGATCAATGCAGGGACTGTCGATCTTTCGAACGGGCCTCGCGAATTACGAAGGCATTCAAGAAGGCCTCGGCGTTTTCGCTGAGTGGGCAGTTGGAGGCCTGACTTGGCGGCGGCTACGACTTCTCGCCGCGCGGGTGATTGCGGTCGATGCGATGCAACATGGCGCCGAGTTCATGGACACCTACCGCCTGCTTCGCCACGACAACGGTTTCTCGATTGCCGGTGCGTTCGGCATTGCAACGCGCGTCCACCGATCCGGCGGGCTCGCCAAGGACAGCATATACCTTGAAGGTTTCCGGTCGGTGATCAATCACATTGCCGCGGGCGGGCCGCTCGCACCCTTCTGGCTCGGCAAGATTGCGCAGCGTGATGTGCCGGCAATCGAGGAACTGCTGCAGCGCGGCCTCGTTCACGCTCCAGTCTTTCTTCCCAGCTATCTCGACCGTCCCGACGTCAAGCGGCGGCTTTCCCAGCTGAAAGCCGGAATTGGCCTAAACCGATTACTATCGATGGAGCCCGCTTGATGCGTATCGCCTTTTTTGTGAACGACGTAGCCACTGAGTATTCCGGCTACACAACGACCGTGCTTGCGCATCAGGCGGCCATGCGAGGGCACGATGTCATGTATATCACGCCCTCCGACTTCATGATGGAGCGCGACGACAGCTTACGGGCGCATGTGCGGCAGATTCCCAAGAAGAAATGGGCCAGCCGCGACGATTTCTTCGAAGCCCTTAAGGGTGCGAAGACGTCGGCCGATACCGTCGATCTAGCCGAGATCGATGTGCTCTGGCTGCGGTCCGATCCCTCGCTTGACGCCCAGTCCGCGCCCTGGCGTGCGGAGGCAGGCATCCTGTTCGGGCGCGAAGCGGTGAAGCGAGGGACGCTGGTCCTCAATGATCCTGACAGCCTCGGCCGCGCGATCAACAAGCTCTACTTCCAGGGCTTTCCCGAGGAAGCGAGAGCGGAGACGATCATCACCCGCGACGAGCGCGACATCAAAGCCTTTGCCAAGGAGTACAAGAACAACATCATTCTGAAGCCGCTTCAGGGTTCGGGCGGGTCGGGCGTATTCAAGCTCGACAAGGAAAGCGCCGGCAATCTCAACCAGATGATCGAATCGATCGGTCGCGACGGTTACATCATCTGTCAGGCGTATATTCCCGCCGCGAAAAAGGGCGATATCCGCTTCTTCCTGATGAACGGCCAGCCGCTGCAGGTCGACGGCAAATATGCGGCGCTGCGCCGTGTTGCCGCGAAAGACGACATCCGCTCCAACATCCATGCCGGCGGCAAGGCGGAAGCCGTCGAGATCGGCAAAACCGAGTTACGTGTTGCCGAAATCATCCGCCCAAAGTTGATCGCCGACGGCATGTTCCTGGTCGGCATCGACATCGTCGGCGACAAGATCCTCGAGGTGAACGTCTTTTCGCCAGGCAACCTGAAGAGCTGTTCTGAGCTTGCCGGCGTCGACTTTTCTGAAGCGATCATCGGATCAATCGAGCGCAAGGTGCAGATTTCGACAGACTACCGTGACAGCTTCGACAACAGACACCTCGCAATGCTCTGATTGAGAGATCCCTTGCACTTCGAATTTGCGGGAACGGGATCCGCTGAAATCTTCAATGATCCTAGAGTCAGCTTTGGGTGGAAACGTGACATTAGCGATTAGGCGATAGCAGTCGTTTGCGGCTGGCACCCGGCAACCCGAGAAAGGCCCATCGATGTTAGCGTCACGCCCCCTCGCATCTATCGTCATAGCCTCGATCGCCGGCCTTGGCTGCTCAAGCACGAAAACAACATCTGCCGAGCTTCACGGAGTGAAGTATCAATTTCCAGCAGGTCACGTTTCAACAGCTGTCAGCCCTTCTGAGGGTACATTATATGTCCGCCTCGCGCCCCCTGGAGCGAACTTCCACCTCGTCCTCGATGAATTGGCCGATCACCCAAGTAATTATGAAGACATTCCTGTTATATCTCGCCTCACTGATATCCGCTTTAGGGAATTCGAGATAACAAGCACCAAAGCTGGGAAAGTCTATTGCCTAGTAGGTCCACGGCCTCACTTTAACTGCGGGATGCATTTCCGAGACGGGCCAGTTAACTGGGCCATCCTTTTCGACAGGCGATTTGTCGAAGACGCGCCGGAAATATGGGCTCAAACAAACGCTTTAATCCGGTCGTATCGGAGCCAGTGATGGACGCCGTATCAGCGGCTTCGAAGCGGTCTGCCAATGTCAGCTATGGGTCGAAGGCTGACACAGCACCTTTGTGTGGAAAGCGGACATTGCATAAGCTCGCTATTTGACCCAAAGTCGCCCGTAATGTTTTGGGTAGTCCGACGCTTCTTAGCTCCTTTCGCAGTAAGCAGCATCGGCTGCACCTTCCTTGTACTCGTTTGGGTAACGTGGGGAAGGGACGCGAAAATGATCCTTAGTTCCCACGATCTGATCGACCTCGCTTTTATTGTGCTTCTTATTTTGCCCTTCCAAGCGGTTGGCTTGGTTCTGCTTGTTCCAGTCGCCCTATTCCTATGCGGCTTGCCGCTCCCAAGGCCAGTATATCCTTTGCTTTTAGCGCTTTTAGGAGCGGCGTTCGGGACTGTGGCCCTGCTAGCCATCACCGACCGGCCAAACTCTTTAGCGCACACCCTTTTGGCAACGTGCGGCGTATTATCAGCGTTGGTGTGGTTCGCATTCAATCGGGATGCCATCCAACGGCAGGCCTAATGTCTGCAATGGGTCGAAAGCTGACTCTAGCCCGCGCCGTCGCGAGACGATGTTCGAAAAGCATGGGCGATAAAAAGCACCATGCTTGAGAGCAAAATGCATGAGATGATCCACCAATACACTTGTGGGTTGCCGCCCATTTGGACGACGCTGGCTGAACTACAGACTGTAAGAAAGACCGCGAGAGCGTGCGAACGCGTTCGAATCGCTTGACGAAAGACCGAGCGCCCACGGCTGTCTGAGACAGTCAGGTCGAAGTAGTTGAGCATTCCGACGTGAAACACGATCGGCACGATTGCTACCCACCACTTCACCTACGCTGCCCCTCACCCGTCGACATGGGCCACCAAAGCAAAATGCGAATGTGTCAGCAAGGGGTCGAAGGCTGACTCTAGCCGTGGTTGCTTTCGGAACGTCGCTTCGAGGCGGCTCCGTAAACGAAGTAGGCCAGGACGCTCGCACCTAGAGCGAGACAGCCAAGGCCGATCAATCCGACATGATTTTCAGCGGTTGCCCAGACGATCACCCCCAATATTGGCGCCATGACGACCGCAACGGCACTCGCTGGCGCTGGTGCTTCGGTGCCGTAACCCAGCCATTCCTTTTTGTAGCGACCCGCACGAACTTTGCCGACGAGGGCGATACAGATGATCGCCAACAGGGGGATTGGAAGCCAGTAAAGTATGTGAAGCAGGAGCATGACTGCTCAATAATCACCCGGATGCTTAAAAAGCTCTAATGTCAGCAATGGGTCGAAAGTCGACATTGCCAATCACTCAACATTTCTCTCATATCGCGCCATGGACGAGTTCCTGTCCCAAATCGTAGAACGCGTTTCAGAGCAAACAGGCGTTAAGCCCGAAAAGCTCGATGCCAGCACGCGCCTCCTCCAAGACATTGGCATGGATGGGGACGACGCGGTGGAGTTCTTTGAAGACTTCGAAGAGCGGTATGGGGTCGACTTGTCGCCGCTCTACGCAAACTGGGGTCGACACTTCGGACCTGAGGGCTTTGGCACTCCAAAGACGTTTGTCGTTCTACTCATTCTCATGTTCGCACCAGTTTCCCTGCTGCTTTTCGGCGTGTCCCCCATTTGGGGCTGGGCTGTTGAGCTAGCAGGCGTCGTCATCTGGAATCTGGCGGTCAGAAAGTGGGCCCCCAAGGACGAGACTTTGACGGTGACTGTGGGCGATCTAGTGCTGGCTGCTAAGAGCAAGCGCTGGCCGTTAGTATATAACACTCCCTAGTGTCCGGTTTGGGTCGAAAGCTGACATGACAGCTTAGGGTGGAAGCGACACTACGGCCGCCTTTATCGGAGAGGCAAAGGGTCAAGTCCTCGCCAACTTACGTTTAATCCAATGTCGATCGCGACGAGCGCGGATACTCTGCGTCCCATAAGCGTTTGAACTGGAACCCTTATTATCGGGTTTCAACACAGGAGATTGTAAGATGCGTACAACCCTCGCCATTTTGGCGTCCGCCTCATTGGCAGTTTCCGCGGCCCCAGCGCTCGCCGGAAACAACAACGGTCTCGTTGTCGTCGACCTGACGAATGCAGACGTTCTCAACAACCTCGCCCAGAATTTGAAGGTCAACGTCAGCGACATTTCGGCGCTGAACAACGTCTCAGTCCCGATCGGGCTTGCCGCTGCGATCTGCGACGTCAACGCTAACGTGCTTGCCGCGCAGAAGAAGACTGAAGCTCCGACCTGCACCGCCAAAAACAATACCTCGGCGCTTCAGACTGCAGTCCAAAAGAAGCTTGGAACTGTCAGCCAGTAAACCAATCTGCACCCTCCGGCGGGCGCCCATGGCGCTCGTCGGACGATGGCTGCGTTCCCTTATAGGCTTACGTACGTTTTGGGTCGAAAACTGACTTCCCGCTAAGGACTCTCGGTTGCCGTAAGCGTCGCCCGGCACATCCCCGAATAGAGCGGCACCCCAACGGAGTGTCCATCGCGGTCGCGGATCCGGATGAATACTCCGTTCGAAATGTCCGGTGCGACTTCAAGCCAGATGTCGACGGGCCGGCGTCCCAGGGCGGCCTTAAACGCATCAGATGTGTGCCAAAGCATCGTTTGGGTTTCCCGTCGAAAAGGTGATGGGCCGCGCATCAAAGACCATGAGCCGTTTCAGGGACCCTGACGCAGAACGAAGGCGTAATCGGCGGCCCTCACCTACACCGTTCACGACAAGGACCAGCCTCTGGTCCCTGGCGTCATTGCCCACGAGACGGCAGTTGGCAGAATAGGTCGGGAACGGCGTCGTGCGTTCCGGCTCTCGGACTATTGTCCCGGGTGGCGGAGGAACAGAATACAACGCTGCTACAATGAGCGCGCCAAGCATGCGGGCACTCCTTACCTGTTCAATTATCGCCTAGATGCCGTCTAAGTCGAATGTCTGCAATGGGTCGAAAAATGACCCTACGGAGCGAGCGGGAGCCGAACTCACCTGCGCATTCGAAACCGAAAACGACGGCGAGCGCCTGACTTTCGCCTCATACAATTCCGGAATCATGGGGGCCGAGTGTTGTCACGTTCTATAACTCTCCTTGCCGCGCTGCCCGCGATTCTCGCCGCTCCGCTCAGTGCACAGACCCCGAGCGGCGATGAGATAGTCGTCACCGGGGAAAAGAAGAAAAAGGAAATCACCCAAGCGCTCAAGCGAATGATTGCAAGGACGGACGGCGGCCAGTTGGCACGCTATGAGAAGCGGGTTTGCCCACGTGTAATCAGTCTTCCCAATGACTGGGCACAGAGAATGGTCAGGATGATCCGGGCCGAAATTGCCGCGACGAACGCACGGATCGGCGCGAAAGGTTGCGACGTCAATGCGCTGGTCATGTTCGTCGATCGACCACGAGACCTGCTAGTCGGGCTAAACGCCAGGGAGCCGAGTTTCTTCGGGATGAACCCTCGCACGTTCGACATTTTCACCGCTGTAGAGCGGCCTGCCTACAGCTGGCAACTGGTCGAAACGTACGGAAGCCGCGGACAGATACTCCGCCAACTCGGATCGCTAACCTACCAGGATCCGACGACCGGCGCGATCATCACCACGCCACTGCAATCCGGAACCAAGGCAGCGTTCGACGACACCGGCTCACGGCTCAAAAGCGGCGCCCGTGATGAAATCGAACTAAGCTTCGTGGTGATCGATCGCGACCTTAGCGAAGGTAAGACGTTGCGCCAGCTGGCTGACTTCGCAACACTCCACCTACTGCTCGACGTGCGTCCCAACGCCGGAACCGCCGATGGTGACTCTATCCTGTCGTTGTTTGAGAAGCGAACCGGGTGGGTACCCCCGCGGCGAATGAGCCGATTTGACCGAGCTGCGCTTAGGGGCTTCTATTCCCAGAGATACAACAACCGCAGCGCCACCCAGCAACTCGAGAATATCGCAGCGGCCATCGAGCGTGCCCGTAGTGAAGCGAACCAAGAGGAATGACTATCTCGCAGCGTAAGATTTGGTTCGAAAGCTGAGCCAAGAATAGCCAAATTACAGCGCAGAGTGCGGAGTTTCCGCGCCTAGACGAACAGGCCGATCGAATTGCCGAAATTGTGAAGCAAGATCGGCAGGAGCAGGCTGCCGGTCCGCAGGCGTAGCCACACCGCGATGAGGGACGGAATTGCGGTCATGGCCATGTACATCAGATCGAGTGAGAAGGCGCCCTCCGAATAGCCGAAGGCGTGAGCGAGCCCGAATATCGCGCAAGACAACAAGGCTCCCCAGCCCCAATCCACGCCGAGAAAGCGCACCCGCCCCGTGAAGGCGCGATCAAGCGCGAAAAGGAGGATCCCCGATAAAAAGGTTCTTCCTCCAGCCCGGGCATTGTCAGCTGGAATGCGGCTTCTTCAGTTGTGCTCGAACCGCCACTGAACGCAAGGTCCACGCCCAGGAAGAAAGCGCAATAGAGCAGCGCCACGGGAACTGCGGACACGAGACTTCCGGCATTTTGCCGAAGGGTGAGACCCACCGATCGCCAGCCGAAGGCGGGCAAAGTGGCAATGGCAAGCGTCGCCGCTAGAGCGAGGATCTTGCCCTGCCAGTTCCGCTCGCCGTCGATCACATTCGGCAGCAGCCCGTAAGCATTGGTGAGCAATGCGTCGTTGACCGCGACCAACAGGGCCGCGACGAGAAGCCAGCGCAGATTGAAGTACCTGCGATCTAGCAGTCCGATCGCGCCTCCAACCGTCAACAGAAGAAGCAAGCTACCCGCGAGCGCGATCAAACCGTCCATGCCCCACCCCGAACAGTTTTTCAATTGGTAGATCCGGGAGGGATAGAGTCAAACCCGTAAGCCATGCTCAGACGCAGCCTGCTGCCTTTGGCGAGGTGACGAGTAAGGCGATTGAAGGGACCGAAGATCGGCGCCTTGCCAATGTCTGCAGTGGGTCGAAAACTGCCATTGAAGCGCCGACGCTGACCACGTCAGACGGCCTAATCGAGCTTTTCTGCTAAAGCTCTGATCTGCGATTGAATTGCATCAACATTCTGCAAGTAGGTCGCGACTGCGGCTTGATGCCACCTCAGCTCGTCGGCCAATTGTGGGGTCGCTCCGAGCCGCTCGGCGGCCCTGCTCGTTCCTTCAGCTTGCAGGTCCGGGTCGCATTCCGTTGGCAATCGGTATCCGGCCGTCTCTCCTGAGAGCCTACCGGGAAGCGGTCGGTCGCCGCACTCGGCGCGAATGCGTTTTGCAAGTCATCAGGCCTTGAGCCGTTTCACGGGTTGTAAAGCGTCCAGGTGAGGAAGGGCGCGGTCTGAACCGCGAAAATTCCCACCATCGCTACGAACTGAACCCAGACCTTGCGCGACGAAAGTGCGAGCAGGGACAGAAGGAGAGAAACCGACAAGTTTCGGTACGGCTGAAAGCTGTCGAACGCCGTCGACCCGCGATCGATCATGTTGACGGCAATGCTGAGGACGAAGCCGATCGTGACGAGCGCCCAGATGTGCACCCGTGACTCAAAGTAGAACGTCCGCAGGTCGATCCCTTGTTCGGGCACGTCGTCAGGAAGGACCGAGACGATCATCAGGACGTTAACCGCCAGGAAGGCGAGCTTCGGCAGGAACTGAAGGATCGAGATCGATTGAACGCCGCTGAACCAGACATAGCAAAGCCACCAGAAGAGCACGGCACCGAATAACATCAGCAGGGCCAGAAGTGGGGTCAGCCAATCCCATTTAACCCGCCTCCAAGCGCGCAACAGCTTATGAAAACTCGCAAGCAGGTCCGTTATCGCGAGGCCAAGCAAGAGAGTGACGAATGCCAAGACATATTCGCTGACGCTCATTGGGCCCCGCCCCGCCTGCAATGCTGCTACAGGCCTTTATGGCTCGCACGTCGCGGGCCTGACCGCAATGGGTCGAACGCTGACATTGTCAGGAATGAGCGGAGACCGGCAACTTTCTGAACGGCAAGCAATCGGAGTTATTCGCAAGGAGGAGCGACAGCGACATTTCCACTATCGCCCCCTGACCTCCCCGAGTGATTGCGTGGCTACATCGTCTTGGCGACGTAGGGGATTCGCTTGATCGCCAATTTTTCGCCCGTGTCGCTCACGGTTTCTCCCGAAGCGCCAACATCGAGTTTCGGGTCGGTCCAACAAATTTCCTCTTGCTTCGTCATGGCGCTGGTGAAGCAGGCTTTGCCGTCTTTCATCACTACAGTTCCATGATCGATATGTTCGGCGCCCGAGGTTTTGATGTAATTGCCCTTGGCATCGATGGACTCCTGCATCGGCTTGCCATCTTCGATATATTCCCAACTGGTTTCGTTGATCGTGGAGCCGGCGGGCTTCGAGCATGCAGCGAGACCAGAAATCGCAGCAACGAGAATGAACCTTTGCATCGTCTTTCTCCACCACTTGGTAGAGCGACAAGTATCAGGCTCCGGAGGCGACTGCGAATCCAATGCAAGCCTTCTTGGCTAGCGCCGAATGTCTGCAATACGCCAAAAGTGACATTCACCGCCGCGCGCGCAATTTCGACCCGCAGCAGCGCGAGCAATCAAAACTTCTTCTCATTGTTTATACTCTGGACATTTCAGGGCAGTTTGCTTATGTTCTGTGGGTCAAAGGAGTGACTGTCGCCAATGGCCGAAGCATTGCAGCGCGAAAGGGCGATTTCGACCAACGACCTCGGCGGGCCGGCTCTGCGGGGATTCTTCAACATCGCCAAGCAATGGGAACTTTCCGAGGCTGAGCAGATGGCCATCCTCGGACTGAAGAGCCGTTCCACGCTTCACAGCTGGAAGGCTGGCAATGTCTCTAAGATCAGCCGCGATACGCTGGAGCGCATTTCCTATGTTCTTGGCATCTTCAAGTCGATCAACATCCTTCTTCCGATCCGAGAGCGGGCAAACGCCTGGATGCGCAAGCCCAACAAGGCGCCGCTATTCAACGGCCAGACGGCGCTCGATCGCATGACCTCCGGGAACGTGAGCGACCTCTACGTCGTTCGCCAGTACCTCGACGCTCAGCGAGGATAGATGGTCAGCCTGCATTGCTACGAGCCGCCGGTGGCGGCAACGGGATGGCGCGTCTATCGCATCATCCCCACCATCTTCCCGCCCGTTTCGATCTTCGACGACATCGCGAACCAGGAGGATCTCGACGCGCTCTACCAAGTCGAGGATCTCACCAATGACCGCGTCCGCGAGGAGATTGGTCAGCTTCAGTTGGTTGCGCCCGAAGACCGTGTGGCTGGTCCGGGCACGACCCCGATTATGGCGGCCTTTACTCACCTCAACCCAACTGGGTCGCGCTTCACTGATGGAACTTACGGCGTTTATTACGCCGCCACGGAACTAGAGACAGCGATTGTCGAGACCAAATACCATCGCGAAGTGTTTCTCGCTGCCACCAACGAGGGCCCGATTGAGATCGACCAGCGCGTCTATGTCGCGACGATTACCTGCGACCTTCACGATCTTCGGACTTGCCAAGGAACCTTCCCAGAGATTCTGCATCCGACGGATTATTCCGCCGGCCAGAAGCTCGGCGGTCGTCTCCGCAGCGAAGGTTCGAACGGCGTGATCTACGCCAGCGTGCGCGCTCCAGGTGGCACCTGCGTCGGCGTATTCCGTCCGCGCTGCCTGGCAGACTGCAACCAAGAGAGGCATCTGACGTATCGCTGGGATGGTGAGCGCATCAACGAGATCTACGAGAAATCGGGATACCGTGCAGTGTAGTCCCTCCAAAGCACCACGCCTTGGAGCTTCATTCGCTAACCAACGAGGGAGTTCGTTAGGTCAGCAATAGGTCGAAAAGCTGAGCCAGAGGTCTGACTGGGCGGCGTGAATGACATCTCGTCACTGTGCGAATAGAAATGATCTACTTTTCTGCAGCTCTCAGGCGGCCTTCGACGAAGCGACCTCGCGTATGGAGCGCTCGGCAGGAACTACGCGATTTCGTCCTTCCTGCTTGGCCCGATAAAGGGCGCGGTCGGCGTCTGCCATTCCGTCCTTGGCTTTTGAAGTCTCTGAAATCGTCGAGACACCGAGCGACGCACTAACGGGAATCCCGTGGCGATCGGAAAGACGCTCGATGCGATTGCGCAGCAACTCCGCCTTGGCTGTCGCTTCCTCGAGTGAGCAGTCCGGTAACAGCACCACGAGTTCTTCGCCGCCATATCGACAGGCGATGTCACACGGTCGGATCGTGCCCAGAATGGCCGTCGCAGCTTCTGCCAGGATCACATCGCCCATGGCGTGGCCGTGCTCGTCATTTAGCTTTTTGAAGTGGTCGAGATCGATCATCACGATCGAAAGCGGGGACCGTGTCCTAGATGCTTGATCGGAGTAACGCTCCAGCGCATCCTCCATGTACCTGCGGTTGTACAGACCGGTGAGTGCATCGCGCAAAGCTTGGGTGCGTAGTCGCTCCCGTAGGGCCAGATTCGATAGCGATAGCGACATCGCGTCGGCTAATGCGGTCGCGAGGACGGCTGTCTCCTGAAGTTCGGCGGCGGCCTCCCCTCCGTCTCGCTGAATGAGCAACAGGCCGTAAATTTCCCCGCGGGCCATCATGGGTATTTCCATGGTTACAAGTTCGGACTGCTGATGGTCGCAGCACAGGGCATTCTGTTCGATGAGATTGAGATGCGGCTTGCCGCGCTTGATTGCCCAGCAATCCTGTGGCGAGATTGTCTCCCTTGGCATTGCTCTTTCTGGCCAATCCCACGACGTAGACAGTTCAAGCCGGTCACCGGAATTGTTGAAGATATAGAGGGCCCCGCCAAAGCCCGGCATCAGCGAGGTGGCGGTAGAACGTAGAACAGAATTTGCGTCCGCATGGCCAAGGGCGCTCTGCAACATGTCGGTCATCTTGAACAGAAGCTCGATATGGACGCGCGCCTGATGCGCCTCGGTAGCGGATGTTGTCCGGCGCCGCAGTTCCCGCAGAATATGAGGAAAGGCCGCGCAGATTACGCCAAGCAGCGAGAGGTCCAACGTAAGTTCAAGGGGATAGGAAAGCTTCTCAAAGGATTCGCTGAAGAAGCCCGCATGGTCGAGCACCTTGTGAAAGATCATCGCGGTTACAATCATGGCGATTACCGCGAGATAGGACACGAACAGTCGTTCTGAGGCGCGGCCGTTCGTCGACGGCAGCTGAACTTGCAGAGGCATGCTGGGACTTTCGAATAAGGCGTGTGACGACTAGGTCCGAATGGTCAACAAAGCTCGAAGGTTCGATCCATTTTGGTGCTACTTTGGGCGGCAGAGTTCTCGTGCGGGCCGTCAAAATGATAGAGCGCACTCCCCTCTTGGGTCGCGTCAAGTTGAGAGAGCCCGGACGGATCGAGATCCGCCATCAACGATAGGAACTCGTGCCGCTTGAAGACGGCTTATCGGAGTCCTGACGCCAATCCCTCGTCACTCCTGCGGCCCCGAGCGACAGCTCTTGTCCGTCCGAGGCTATAAGTTGGGTGTAGTGGGTGGGCGCGTTTAACGTTCGATAAGCCCAACTATCCCCGGGGCTCGCGTCGACCTCGGCTTATCTCTATCCTGAGCGACGTGACCAATCCGCGAGAAACGAACACGGATGGAGTGCGGCCGGAGCGCAGGGTCGAACGGCACATGCCGAGGCCGGCAAACGTCCGTCACGGGCGTTACATACTGTTCGTCTCAATATTCGCCTTTGCAACTCTGGGCTTCCGGATGGCTGTCCCCTGGGACTACGCAATCGCCGTCGGCTTCGATGTTGCTTCTCTGATCTTCATTCTAAGCGCGGCCGTGAATTGGCGGGCCGGTCGACCTGGGGCCATGCGTGATCAGGCGCTGCGTGATGACGTGGGTCGATCGGCACTGCTGCTGTTGACGGTTGCCATCCTGTGTCTCGTCCTTGGCTGCATCGGCAGTCTTCTCGAACGGCGCACGCATCTGGGACCAACCGAAATCGGGATTGTCGTGGTCACGCTCGTCATGGCCTTCCTGTTTGCGAACCTGGTCTATGCTTTTCATTATGCAAGGATGTACTACGATCAATGCGCAGACGGCGCGGATAGGGGTGGCTTGGCCTTTCCCAGTGGTAGTGATCCCTCCTTCGCGGACTTCGTCAACTTCGCCTTTGTGCTCGGTATGACCTATCAGACAGCCGACGTCGGCATTACCCGGTCGGATATCCGACGGGTCAGCACGGTTCACGGCCTTGTGGCGTTCTTTTTCAATATCGGGGTGCTCGCCCTAACAGTGAACGTGGTCGCGAGCGCACTCTGACAATCTGACGACAGGCCTGCCCCGCCTATTGCCTAGCGAGCTTGACCATTTCTGGGCCCGCGTGGTGAGGCCGATTTGCGCTGTGAATCGTCAAGGCTCCGGAGATGTTATCGATAGAGGTCTGAACGCTGCGAAGGGCATGTCATAATGCGCGGCTGACGCGAGCCGGTCGAAAACTGCCTCGTCGGACAGGCCCGGGGCGACAGCCATGAACGGTAGATTGGCACTCTCAGCGAAGCGGGATCAACACTTCACTGCGCCTTAGCGGCGGCGGGATCATGGGCGAATTGTAGAAAGCAAATTCGGCTTCGGCGTCACCGCGCTCGTCACGCTTTGCCAGCCAGCCCCGCAGCAGGTTCTCATGCTCGGCGAGACGAGCATCGTCCGCCACCCCGGCGAACTTGACGGCCGCGACCCGGCGGGCAGGAACTTCTACTAGCGCGACCCCTTGCGGCGCCTCTGGTAAGTCGCCGACCGTTCTTCCCTCGGGCATAACAAAGCGCATTCTCCAGCCGCCTTCGACCGCATCATCGAAGAGAGGAGGATCGCTCCCCATGGGGTCGCCGGCGTCCTGAAGTACCGGAACGGTCATTGGCAGGGCCTCCCCTCCCCGCGATTTGGCGAATATGTAATCTGCGAGAACTCTAAACCCTTCGGAGAGAGCATCTTTCCTCGGTCCTCGGACCACTGTTTCGGCCACAGTGATTGACGGATAATCTCGGATTTCAAAATCGCCATCGCTCATCAGGACGCGATATTCGGGTCCAGGGGTCGCCTTTTCCCGGAAATAGTAAATGGCGGCACCTCCGAGCAAGGTTGCCCCTAACGCGGCCCCTGCTAGCGTCGTCTTGCGCATCTTCGCCTCTCCTCTACTGTTTCAAGCGGGCGAAACGGCGCGGCGTTCCCTCGGTTTCTGGGACGTCACCGATTTCGCCGCGAATTATGCGCGTTCTAGCTTCGCTTAAGCGCTAACTTGGCGGGAAAAGCGAACGGCCTTCCGTTGACGTGAGCAATAGCAGTCTGGTGGGGATAGCCGCGCTCGCGACGTGTCCACGCCATGGCTTCTGAGCGGTTGCATCGAGATGTCGAAATGGCGGTCAGTTATGCTATAATGCCGATGGAAAGGCTGACATTAGCATTCGCCTTAGCCTCGGCGTAAACCGCTCGGCGTGACCGACCCACCCACCACGCGCGTCCACCGCCAGACTGATCCATCTGCCGGAGCGCCGGCAACAGGCTCAGACTTCGATGATCAAGAATTCGAGATTGTCTGGACGTGCCCCATGCATCCCCAGATCCGGAGGTCGCAGCCGGGGAACTGTCCGATCTGCGGCATGGCGCTAGAGGCCCTTGAGCCAAGCCTCCACGAAGGTCCCCATACCGAGCTTTTGGACATGAGCCGGCGCTTCTGGGTGAGCACGGTGTTCACTGTTCCCCTCGCTGCCCTCGTTATTACCTCCGAGTTTTTCGGCTTCGAACTGTTGCCCATGCGCACTTCGATGTGGATCCAGCTGGCGCTTGCCACGCCGGTCGTCATCTGGGGAGGCCGGCCGTTCTTCGAGCGGTTCTGGGCGAGCCTGAAGAACCGCCATCTCAACATGTTCACCTTGATCGGGCTCGGCATCGGCGTGGCTTATGGTTACAGCCTCATCGCAACGGTCTTCCCGCACGTTTTCCCCGCCTCTCTCAAGACCATGGGCGGACTCGTGCCTGTCTATTTCGAGGCAGCGGCGGTCATCACAACCCTGGTCCTGCTTGGCCAAGTGCTCGAGCTACGTGCAAGATCGGCAACTGGCGCTGCGATCAAGGCTTTGCTCGGTCTTGTCCCCAAAACAGCGCGACGGGTCCGCGACGGCACCGAGGAGGACATTCCGCTGGCGCATGTCCACGTCGGTGACCTGCTACGCATTCGCCCTGGCGAAAACGTGCCGGTCGACGGAGTGGTTGTCGAGGGCCACAGCTCGGTCGATGAATCGATGATCAGTGGCGAACCGGTGCCTGTCGAAAAGCTTCCAGGCCAGACGGTAACGGGAGCAACGGTCAATGGAACCGGAGGCCTGCTGATGCGGGCCGAGCGCATCGGCCGCGACACGATGCTGGCCCGGATCGTGCGGATGGTCGCGGATGCTCAACGATCCCGCGCTCCGATCCAGAAACTGGCCGACCAGGTCTCGGCCTGGTTCGTACCGGGCGTAGTACTTGTAGCGATCGCGGCCTTCATCGTGTGGAGCCTTTTCGGCCCCGACCCTCGCCTCGCCCATGCGTTGGTCAATGCCATCGCCGTCCTGATTATCGCGTGCCCGTGCGCGCTCGGCCTCGCGACACCGATGTCGATCATGGTTGGAACAGGCAGAGGCGCGAGGGTTGGCGTGCTGGTCAAGAACGCTGAAGCGCTCGAACTAATGGAAAAGATCGACACGCTGGTGGTCGACAAAACGGGTACGCTCACCCTAGGCAAACCCAAACTCGTGTCGGTAAGGCCGGTCAACGACTTTGACGAAGCCGAGGTATTGCGCATGGCTGCCGTGCTGGAGCGAGGCAGCGAACACCCGCTTGCAGCAGCGATTGTCGGAGGAGCCGAGAATCGCGGCCTTGAACTTCAATCCAGCAGCGAGTTCAAATCGATAACCGGCAAGGGTGTCACCGGAACGGTCGATAGCCGAAAGGTTGCCCTAGGTAACAAGGCGCTTCTCGCCGATCTGAAAATCGACACTTCGTCGCTGGAATCTCAGGCCGATGAACATCGCGCCGAAGGCGAGGGCGTCATGTTCGTCGCCATTGACGGGAAGCTCGCCGGCTTAATGGTCGTCGCTGATCCGATCAAGGACAGCGCCGCTGGCGCAATCGCCGAACTTCAGCGCCACGGTGTCCGCGTGGTGATGATGACCGGGGACAATCGTCGCACAGCTGAGGCCGTCGCTCGCCGCGTCGGCATTGATGAAGTCATGGCTGACGTATTGCCGAGCCAAAAGCAGGAAAAGGTGGAGACCCTTCGCAAGCAGGGCCGCCGCGTCGCCATGGCTGGCGATGGCATCAACGATGCCCCTGCGCTGGCTGCCGCCGATGTCGGGATCGCCATGGGCACCGGGACCGACGTAGCCATGGAAAGCGCCCATGTAACGCTCGTCAAGGGTGATCTGACTGGCATCGTTCGCGCTCGCAAGCTTAGCCAGGCCACCATGCGCAATATCCGCGAGAACCTTTTCTTTTCATTCGTTTTCAATGCTGCGGGAGTGCCGATCGCGGCTGGCGTACTTTATCCGTGGTTCGGCATTCTGCTGTCTCCAATCATTGCAGGAGCGGCTATGTCCTTCAGCTCGGTAGCTGTGATCGGCAATTCGCTACGGCTCAACCGGGTGAAACTATGAGAGCGATTGCGCCGCCAGCAGGCGAGATATGTCAGAGCGGCCATATCCACAGGTCGTCGGCGACTGGATCGAAATGATGTCCGTCCTTTGCCTTGCAAGATTGATCGCCGTGCGACTGGGCCTGGCACTTCTGCTGGTCGGCCTGTCGGCCCCAGCGATGGCCCATAAGGGGCACAAAAAGGAGCAGCCCGCCGCCGCGCAGGTAGTTCACCCTGGCGCTGCCCCAGCCCCGCCGGCGGCCACGCAGACGCATTCCGGGCACAACCAGGTAAACGGCATGATGGCGGACGCCGAAATGGACCGATCAGAAATGCCATTCTTCGTTAGGCTGCTCGACTGGTTTGGGCGACTTCATCCGGCGATCGTTCATTTCCCGATCGCCTTTTTCCCGGCGGCGCTGTTCACGGCGATCGTCGGTCGCAGGCGGCCAGCATTCGCGGCCCCGGTTCAGTTTCTTGTGGTCGCGGGCGGGATCTTTGCCCCGATCGCAGCGGCGGCAGGCTGGATTGCCGGTCTGAGTGCTGAGCCTGACCAAGTCCTCACCTATCATCGATGGCTGGGTGTGGCGCTTGGGATCGCGGGCGCCGGACTGGGCGTTTGGGCATGGAAACGGCCATGGGAGGATCGCGGCACTGGCATGATTGCGGCATTGACCCTCATGACCGCCGCAATAGCAGCGCAGGGGTTCCTGGGCGCCGCCGTTACGCACGGTATGGAACATCTTATGTTCTGAGCGCAGTTGGCCCCGGCCAGGAGCGGTCAACAACCAATCTGAACGGAGTAAAGAATGAGAAGGATAATCTTGAGTTTTAGTCCGATAGTCCTGGTCCTGTCGCTTGCCGGCTGTGACAGAGCGGACCAACCGGAGAATAACGTCGTCGCCGAAGACCTGAACGTGATCGCGAACCTGGAGGAAGCGCCTCCGGTTGCGCCGGCTGAAAATATCGCGCCCGAAGACAAGGCGAGCGAGACGCGCCAACCAGAGCCTGCAGCGACGAAGCCGACTCCAATGACGGCCCCTCCAGCAAAGCCGAAGCCAGCTCCGCCGGAGCCCGAGACGAAGCCCACAGCGGAACCCAAGGCTGCGGATCCCACCTGTGCGCCTGAGCATCGAGCCGCGGGACATTGCTAGGAAGTCTAATGACTAGATGTTGACGGTGACGAGACCATCGGCTTCGATGGGCAGCGACCGTTGATTGCCCCGCCTAGCGCGCTAGGCGGGACTATCTCCATCCAACAAATCGGAAAATCTCAGTAGCCGATGCGCACCCATGTGATTGCCCGCAAGTCCCACAAGTGGGTGGGCCTGTTTATCGGAGTCCAAGTGGTCATATGGTCGCTCAGCGGCCTCTACATGACGGTGGTCCACATCGACACCATTCACGGCGATCACCTTGTCCGCACGCTTCCACAGAAATATGCTTTTCCAGCAGATCTCACAGATCCGTTGACGGTCGTCGCCGCCAATCGAGGGCAGAGCGTGAGGCTGGCATGGGTACGTAACCAGCCAGCCTATGTTGTGAAGCAGGACACGGGCGAAATAATAGTCGACGCCAGGACCGGTCAGCCGGTCGCGCCGCCAACGGAAGCGGAAATCCGCTCTATCGCAAAGCAGATTTATACCGGTAGCGAGCCAATCGCCTCGATTTCATTGATAAGGCAAATCCCCGGCGAGATCCGCGGCCGCAAACCGCCTCTTTGGCGGGTTGAGTTCGACCACTGGAACAAGCCGACGTTCTACCTCTCACCGACCACGGGGAGCTGGTTTCCCGCCGGCATGAGCTTTGGCGAATCTTTGACTTCGTCTGGATGCTTCACATCATGGACTTCGAAGAGCGCGAGAACGTGAACAACCCGCTACTCCGCGTCGTTACATGGGCGCGGTGCTGATGGCTCTCTCCGGCGCCTGGCTGCTGTTCTACGCCTTCCCCAAGAAGAAAAAGAAGAAGGCGGCGCGAGCATGACAATCAAGTCCGTCTGGCTCCGCAAGATCCACAAGTGGGTCGGCCTCGCTATCGGTCTCCAGTTCGTGATTTGGGCAATCAGCGGAACAGCGATGGCGCTGCTGCCAATGGACGAGGTCGCCGGAGGCCAAATGGCTGACCAGCCGAGCCCGCCACCTCCGAGTGGCGGCGAGGCCTGGATAAACATTCAGAAGGAACTTGGCGACCGGCCAATTACCAAGCTTTCACTCCGTGCGCTGCCACAGGGGCCGACAATTGAAGTCGCAACACCCCAAGGCGTCCGCCTTTTCGATGCCGAGAACGGCCGGCCGATCGTGATCGATGCCAAGGCTGCCAAGTCCATCGCCGTTGCAGCGCATCCTTCGGGCGCCAATGGGGCCACGGTTGTCCCACTCAAGGAATTGGTCCTGTCGGTGCGCGAACATGAGCTGCCGATTTGGCAGATCGACTTCACGGACGAGGCGCGTAGCAGCTACTTTGTATCCGGAACCACCGGCGAAATTCTCGAACGCAGAAACGATAGCTGGAGATGGTGGGACTTCTTCTGGATGCTCCACAACATGGACTATGCGAACCGGACCAGCTTCAATCATCCGCTGATCATCACGGTGGGATTTGCAATGGCGTGGCTCGCGGTGACCGGTTTCTGGCTCCTCTTCCGCACGATGTGGCGTCATGACTTCGTGAAGCTGAGGCGCATTTGGGAGCGCGGCTCCCCGGTTTAGTGGGGACGACGCCCAACTCGCTCTACTCCCCAGCTTGGTAGGCAAGGAGTACGCCGATCATTCCGCCGGGCCCAGCCAGGCCCGACGGCTCAGCCGCCCAACGGCTACCTCACTTCTTCGGCGCTGGCTGGGCCTTCTGCATTTCCTCGTGCTTCATGTGTTCCATCATCATGGACATCATCTCCTGACATTGCGCCATGTTCGCCATCATCTTCTCGCGCATCGCCGGGTCGGCCATCATGGCGTGCATGTCATGCATGCCAGCCATGCCTTTCATCGTACCTGGTGGTTGGTTAGGCGTTGACGGCATTGCATGCTGATGCTCGGTAGCCTGAACGGCCCCTTGTGCGCCCGCGGCTGCAACGCCGATGCCTACGGCGAATCCCACTAATCCTGACCTGAGGCTTTTCATCGTCTTCTCCTTGCGTAGAGGTCCTGGTCCTCAGCGTCGGTCGAGACCGGCGAAGAGATTGTAGAGAGCGGCAATCAACCCGCCCGAAAGCGATCCGGAAAGCGATGACCACAGGCTGCCTTCGATCAATGCGGCCAGCGATTGAGCTTCGGATCGCGTGAATAAACCGATGTAACCGTGGGTGGGGCCGGAGGGCGCGACGAACGTTCCCAGCCAACAAAAAACAAAGATCAGCCCGGCTGCGGAGCCAGTCGTGGCAGCCAGTCGCACAATTCCGACGTGGCTTACTAACCGCTGCTTGTAGGCGTGAGGTCGCGGTGAAAGTGCACTCATGAATGCCTCTGGTTACGCCGAGCTCTAACTGCCGAGCTACACACCAAATCTAGTCGTGGGCGACCGCTATTGCTTTAGGTAATAGTGCGTAGCGCTTGAGCGTACGGCCATTAAAACCGGAAAATCCGTGATGAGCGCCAATTGAAAATCGCAGGGCCAGCAGGGAAAGCTGGTGGCAATAGCTCGAAGAGGGCGAACCGGCGCCCGAAATTAACTACGCGTTAAATGTAATGCTTTGCGGTTGCGCTTAGAGGGCCTACGCTCGCTCGGCCATGTTGAGTTGCGTGGCGGCAGTTGGAGGGACGACGCTTGAGCGGCCGACGGGGTCAATCGTGTTGTCCCGAGGGGGAATCCACGGATGAAAACTACGACACGCAGCATGCTGCTCGCCAGCCTCAGTTTGTCTCTATTTGCCTGCAACCAGGGAAATCAAGGAAGCGCTCCCGCTACCCAGGAACAGCCCGCCCTTGAGGCCCTCACAGGAAGCTGGATCGTCGATCTGGCCAGCGCAAAGTTCGAAGGCAAACCGAACGAATTCATAATCGCAAACGGTACCTATGACTGCATCACCTGCACACCACCGCTAAAGGTTGCAGCCGACGGCCAGTTTCACGCGGTAGCTGATCGTCCCTATTACGACAGCATGTCGGTAAAATCTGTTGACGACCGCACCGTTGAGTTCCGGCGCCGGAAGGGCGATCGTGAAGTCTCATCGACGAGCATCCAGTTGTCGCCGGACGGGAATGTGCTGACGACCAAGTTCAGGGACGCGACTAACCCAGACGTCCCGGCGATTGAAGGAACGTCAACTTCGAAACGCGCCGGCCCTGCACCCGCGGGGGCCCATGCGGTGTCCGGTCAGTGGATCCCCGATCGTTTCCAGGACTATTCGAAGGAAGCGCTGAAAGTGACATTCAAGATCGACGGGGACAAAGTGACCATGAATTCGCAGGGGAGCAGCTACATAGCTCAGCTCGGCGGGCCTGCGGTCCCAATCAAAGGTGATACGGGCGGCACGATGATCGCGGTGGCACGCGAAGGCTCAAACGGAATTCGCGAAACCAGCACCAGGGACGGCAAGGAAGTGAATATCAGCGTCATCCAGCCCTCTGCCGATGGAAAATCCGTGACCGTCACGAGCACCGACCCACGCGACGGATCGAAGACTACCTACACAGCGAAGAAGCAAAGCTGATCATAAACTGGCCAGTCGCATCGGTGAATATGCGGCTGGCCGTTCGTTCCTGATTAGAGCCCATGGATCTACGTCCACGTATTGGCCTAATCGGTCTACCTTAACGGTCTGGTGTCGCCGGCGCGAAACAGTTTGCGCTAGGCACTCACTCAGGTTGGATCGCACCCTGGGGCTGGTTGCCTTCCTCTTTGGCCTGCAGTGCTTCCCTGAATTCATTGAGCCTGGCCCTGTAACCCTCGGCGTCTCCATATTCGGCGAATTGCCAGTAGCGGTCATGGGGACTCGGGATTCGCAGCGCATGTTTAATCGGGCACCAATATTGCTCGGTGCGGCTGGCGATTTCCCGGGCATAGGCAATCACACCGTTGCAGTAACTGCAGAATTCACAGTTCAGTGCCTCGATCCAATTGAGATAGCGCAGTTTGCTGCGATCGAGAGCGATATACTCCGACCGCCTGACGCGGGGGATCCGATAAATCCGAAAACAACCCGCTTGATAGGCGCTGACCCACAAGTCCAGCAGGACAAAGGGGATGATCAGCGAATAGACCAGTGGTGCACTGAGGATTGTTGGCCATCTGCTCTCTGCAAGGAAGCGAGAGACGCCGATTTTGAGGCGCTCGTGCTCGGCCGTGACGCCGTTTTCAAAAGTGACCAGCCGCTTGTGTACGTCCCAGCCCCACTTGCGCCGGCGTTTCTCAAGTTCCTGGTCGAGCTCTGCCTGTAAAGCGACCAACTGTCCGGCAAGTTCAAGGATGCGTTGCATGCTGTTCCCCCCACCCTCTGATCGGGATTTACTTGCCAGACGGGTGGTCGCCCAACGATCCGCAGTTCTACCTAGCAGAAGACTTTCGGGACGAGCCGTGGAGTGCTTCGCGGGAACTGCTTTCCGGCCTTCCGCTGTCATGATCTCCGCCGGACTGAGGGTTGGCTTGATTTTCATAGAACTCCGTTGCCGACGCAGTCTGGATCGATCTGAGTGTCTGGCAATCAGTTCACCTCGCCCCATATGACGGCAATGATTCTCCTCTCAGTCTTGGACTTGGCGCCGATCGCGGAAGGCAGCGATGCTGGCACTGCGCTCGGTAATGCTCTCCAACTCGCGCGGCACGTTGAGCGACTTGGCTACAAGCGCTTCTGGATGGCCGAGCATCACTCAATGCCAGGAATTGCGAGCGCCGCGACGGCCGTGGCACTGTGCCATGTTGCTGGCGGCACTTCGACCATACGGGTCGGCGCGGGCGGAATAATGCTTCCTAATCATTCCCCTCTGCAGGTCGCCGAGCAGTTCGGCACATTGGAAGCATTGTTTCCAGGCCGTATCGACTTGGGCCTTGGCCGCGCACCGGGAACCGACCAGGCAGCGGCCCAAGCCATGCGGCGGACGCTGGCCTCTGATCCGCATAGCTTCCCGCGCGACGTGGTTGAGCTTCAAGACTTTTTCGAGAAACCGCGAGCGGGTCAGCGTGTGCGTGCTATTCCCGGTGAGGGCCTGAAGGTCCCATTATGGATCTTGGGGTCCAGCTTGTTTGGAGCCCAGCTGGCTGCCCAGCTGGGACTGCCTTACGCATTTGCTTCGCATTTCGCGCCCCAGCAGATGATGGAAGCCATCGCCCTATACCGCGCCCAGTTCCAACCGTCGTCGCAGCTCGACAGGCCTTATGTCATGCTCGGCTTCAACGTTTTCGCGGCCGACACGGATGCCGACGCCCACTTGCTTGCCACGTCACTGCAGCAGGCGTTCGTGGCGCTTAGAACCGGAAACCCCGGCAAGCTGAAACCCCCGGTCCCCGACTACGAACAATCCCTTCCAATGGAGGCCCGCGCCCTCCTGCGTGGCTTACTGCAATGCTCGGCAATTGGTTCTGCGGAAACCGTAAGGGCCCAAACTCTCGCGTTCGTCGAGCGAACGGGTGCTGATGAATTGATGGTGACTTCGCAAATCTTCGATCATCAGGCTCGTCTCAAGTCCTATGAGATCCTGGCCGCCGCGATGGCTGAACGAGCAGCCGCTTGAGGCCTGGATCGCCAGAAACGCTGCAGGCTTTGACTTCTCCGCGTTAACTGCCACATAGGCACCATTGTGTTCCAAGTCGCATTCCCTCGCTTTCTTTTGCACGCAGGTCAGCTCGCCGCGCGAGCTTGACCCCGAGTCTTTCGGACTCGGGGCAACCAATGCAGCCAATTGAAATTGATGGAGTTTGCCATGGGCAACAATGCGGGCGCACTGCGCCCTCCGGTGTACCTGTTAGAAACGGAATATGACGTGGTGGCGGGCCTCGCCTTGCAGGCCGAGCACCGTTCTCCAGCGCTCGCCGCCATGCTTCTTGAGGAGCTCGACCGAGCTACCCTTCACGGCCCTCGGGCCTGCCCAAGGACGCCGTGACGATGGGTTCGGAAGTCGAGTTCATCGATGATAGAAACGGGCAACTGCACAAGGTCACAATTGTGCTTCCGGGCCAGGCGAATATTGCAGAGGGACGGATTTCGATCCTCACTCCGATGGGCATTGCGCTTTATGGTCTTCGCGCAAATAGCTCGATTGAATGGCCTGATCTTCAAGGCAACGATCGTCGTCTGCGCATCTTGAAGGTCACTCAGCCGGACAACCTTCGCTAGCCCGTGAGCAGCGCCAAATCCTTCCGGCGCGGACCGAAGCGAAAGCTTAGGATTCGCGCCGATGCCCCCTTCGCGATAAGACGGCTCATGAGCCGGGGAGCTTCTCCATTGTTTTTCACGCGTTTCACGGCGCTGGCGCTTAGCGCCGTCACAGCCATCGTCTCCGGGTATTACCTTCCGGGTGTGTGGGCAATTCCGCTGTTCTTGCTGTCCGCTTCTCTCACGGCGGTCGGGCTGTACGACCTGTTTCAGCCGCTGCACTCGGTTCGCCGAAACTATCCCATCATTGGCCACCTTCGCTGGTTCTTTGAGGAAATCCGGCCCGAGCTTCGCCAGTACCTGATCGAGGGCGAGCATGACGAGACGCCTTTCTCTCGGAGCCAGCGATCCCTTGTCTATGCCCGGTCCAAGAACGAGAGCAGCGAACGCGCGTTCGGGACTTTGCTCGATGTCTACGAGAATGGCTACGAGTTCATCGGTCACTCGACCCGCCCCGCGCCGGTGAGTGACCCGGCACTTTTTCGGCTCGTGATTGGCAATTCCGAATGCCGACAGCCCTATTCCGCATCGATCTTCAACATATCCGCCATGAGCTTCGGCTCGCTAAGCGCCAACGCAATCCTCGCTCTCAACAAGGGCGCCCAGATGGGGAACTTCGCTCATGATACGGGCGAAGGCAGCATAAGTCCTCACCATCGCGCGCACGGTGGGGATCTCATCTGGGAAATCGGAAGCGGCTATTTCGGCTGTCGCACGGCCGACGGAAACTTCGATCCTGTGCGCTTTGCCGAGCAGGCCGCCAGCCCCCAAGTGAAGATGATCGAGATCAAGCTGAGCCAGGGCGCGAAGCCGGGACACGGAGGTATTCTTCCCGCCAAAAAGGTCACCGAAGAAATTTCCCTGACCCGCGGCGTGCCGATGGACGAGGATTGCATCTCGCCATCACGTCACCGCGCATTCTCAACGCCGCTGGAGTTCGTGGAATTCCTTCAGAAGCTCCGGAATCTATCGAAGGGCAAGCCCGTCGGATTCAAGCTTTGCATCGGCCATCCCTGGGAATTCATGGGCATCGTGAAGGCGATGAAGGCAACCGGAATCTATCCCGATTTCATCGTCGTCGACGGCGCCGAGGGCGGTACGGGCGCGACGCCACTGGAGTTCGCCGACCACCTTGGAATGCCCATGCGCGAAAGCTTGCTCTTCGTACACAACACGCTTGTCGGGACCGGTATCCGCAATCGCATCAAAATCGGCGCAGCTGGCAAGGTCGTGAGCGCGTTCGATATCGCCGCCGTCATGGCCTTGGGCGCCGACTGGACCAATGCCGCGCGCGGTTTCATGTTCGCCTTGGGATGCATCCAGTCGCGCACGTGCCACACCAATCGATGCCCCGTTGGCGTTGCGACTCAAGACCCGATCCGGCAGCGTGCTCTCGTCGTTCCCGACAAGGCTGAGCGGGTCTTCAACTTTCATCGCAACACGCTGGCGGCGCTTGCCGAGATGATCGCCGCTGCGGGTCTGGAGCACCCCGAGCAATTGGGTCCCCATCACCTGGTACGCCGGGTAAGCCTCACGGAAATTCGCCTGTTCTCACAGCTTCACATCTTCCTCAAAGATGGCGAGCTCCTCTCTGATGACCACAGCAGAGATTTCTACAGTGCTGCCTGGAGGCACGCGCGCGCAGAAAGTTTCCAGCTAGCGACGCACTAAGGCGAGCGAGCAGGCCAGTTACTGCGGCCTTGGCAGTAACAAGGCCAGGAGCTTCGCGCGGCATTCGCCGTCGATGATCCCGTCGATCAGATCAGGACGAAAGCGACGCTGGAAGGCAATGACCGCCTTTTGTTGGTCAGTCACGTCGTAGCCGAATCTTTCGAGGGCAAGCAGGAAAGCCGCGTCGGTCCAGAAAGGATCCAAGAGATCTCGAGTGGGGCTCGGCAATGCCAGCCGCCGTTTCGCCAGTTCCCACCAGGGGAAAAGCTCGCCAGGATCTTCCTTGCGCGCCGGCGCGATATCGGAGTGGCCGACAATGTTGCCCCGGGTGATTCCGTGCCGGTCCTTGATGTCGGATAGTAAGGGCAAAAGCGACGCAATCTGCTCGTCGGGGAACGCACGGTAGCCGAACTCGTGACCGGGATTGACGATCTCGATGCCGATGCTCGCGCTGTTCACGTCCGTGATGCCGCGCCAGTAACTCTTGCCCGCGTGCCATGCCCGCTTCTCTTCATCGACCAGGCGATAGACGGTACCATCCTCGTCGATGCAGTAATGTGCCGACACCTTTGCATCGGGGGATGTCATCCGATCGAGCGCGCCCTGGAAGTCGGGCATACCGGTATAATGAAGGACGACCATCGTGACCGGGAGCGCCCGCTCGTCGAAATTGGGCGAGGGACAATCGATGATCTTCATTTCAAAAGCAGGCAACATGGCTTGCTCGGCGCGTCAAGCCCGCAAAGAGGTGAATTCAGGCCACGCGCCTATCCGCCTGTTCGTGGTCGGTCCGACGATAGAAGCCGCGATTGACACGGTCTGCCGCGAAGCGCTCGGTCTGCCCGATCACCGTTTCCCCTGCCCCGAGCATCAGCGCTCCGTCCGGAGCAAGCGCCGAGGCCAACCGCTCAAACGCCAGCGTGCGCTTCTCGGGACTGAGGTACAACAGCACGTTGCGACAAAGGATGACGTCATATTTCTGTTCACCGCCGAGCGGCGGATCGAGCAGGTTGTGAACGGCAAAGCGGACATTGCTGCGGAGCTGCTGGGCCGCGCGCCACTGGTCGCCATGCTCCTCGAACCAGCGGATCATCTGGGTCACGCCGAGGCCGCGCTGAACTTCGAATTGGGTGTAGCTCCCTTCCCGCGCCCTGCGGATCGCCTGGCCAGAAACGTCGGTCCCGACGATGTCGATGGTCCAGCCCTGCCACTTGAGAGGCTGTTCGGCGAACAGCATTGCCAGCGAATAGGTCTCTTGCCCCGTCGAGCAGCCTGCTGACCAAATGCGAAGCGTGCGCTTGTCCTTTCGGGCGTCCGCGAGTTCGGCGAGCATTTTTGCCTGGAGCGAGTCGAACGGCACCCGGTCGCGGAAAAAGTAGGTTTCGTTGTTCAACAGCGCCTCGACGACAAGGGATGCAAGGGCAGGCTCCTTCCCCATGACGAGGATGGTAATGAGCTCGTCCAGATTAGAGATGCCGCGTTCGCGAAGCAGCGACGAAAGCGCAGTTTCCAATCGCCAGCGTCGACTCATTGTCAGCTGTTGGCCGGTACGAGCCTCGAGCAACCCGGCGAGGATCCGGCAACTACTGTCACTGACGTTCATGAGGCCTCGCGAATTCGGTCGGCGATACGCTCCGCGATCGCTTTGGGCGGAAGGATCGCCGACGGCAGGCCGGCCTCGGTGACGGCACGCGGCATGCCCCAAACTGCGCAGCTTGCCTCGTCCTGGACCATGACACAGCCACCTGCGGAAACCAGGGCTCGCGAGCCTTCCAGCCCGTCCCTGCCCATACCTGAGAAGACCACCCCAAGGGCCTCGCGGCCGAGCATTGCACCCGCAGAGGCGAGCATCGGGTCGACCGACGGCAGGCAGCCACTCGCGGAACGCTCGCGCTCTAGCCTCACGATGAGGTGGCCGGCATGCATGTCGACTCTTATGCTGGCATCCCCCGGGGCGATTACCACCCGGTCAGGAAGAAGACGAAGGCCGTCTTCCGCGATCAGCGCCTCGCGCCGGGCAGAAACCCCGAGCTGGCGAGCGAAGACTGCCATGAACGGTTCGGGCAAGTGCTGCGTGACGAGAATCGGCGCTCCGATCCGGTCGGGCAGGTGATGGAAGAAGGTACCAAGAGCGTGAATGCCACCAGTCGATGCACCCAGAGCGAGCAGCCGGACCGGGCCATCGACCATTGGGTGCGGCGCCGGTGCGGGCCGACTGGGCTCGTCGGCGGGCCTGGTGAACGGCTCGAACTTCGTCCGCCCAAGGGTCCTGAGCTTACCCAGCAAGACCTCGGAGAAAGTGCCGTTGAACCGGCCCGTGCCGGGCTTCGGAAGGGTATCGGCGGCGCCCATCGAAAGCGCTGCGACGGTCGCGTCGGCGCCCTCCTCGGCAAGCGTAGAAACAATCAACACCTGGGCGCCCCGCGCGGCCTCGAGGATTGCAGGGATCGAACGAAGACCGCCTGCGCCTGGCATCTCGAGGTCGAGCATCACCACGTCCACGCGCGTCTTGGCCAGAGTTTCGATGGCGTCTTCCGCGGTTCCTGCCACCGCCACGATCTCGAACCCGCCGTCGCTTTCGATCATCCGCGACAAGACGGCCCGCGCGACCATCGAATCGTCGACGATCATCAGGCGAATCGGCGGCTGCCCCTGGGGCGAACCGCGTCCTCGATCTACTGCGAGCGCGGTGGACATGATCTGGGCCGGATCAGGCGACGCCGACCAGCTGGAGCTTGATATGCAAGGTCTCGCGGTCGAACGGCTTCATTACGTACTCGTCGGCACCAGCTTCGAGCGCGGCGCGGATGTGCGCCATGTCGTTCTCGGTGGTGCAGAAAACGACTTTCGGCTGGTCGCCATGTCCCCGCTGCCGAAGCAGCTTTAGGAACTCCATCCCGCTCATGACTGGCATGTTCCAGTCAAGCAGGACGACGTCGGGCATCGCCTCTTCGCAGCGGGTCAGAGCCTCACGACCGTCACCAGCCTCTTCGACCTGGAATTCCAGCGTTTCGAGGATGTGGCGGGCGACCTTTCGGATCACCTTGCTATCGTCAACGATCAGGCACGTTTTCATGATCAAATCCCGTTGCAATTGCCGCTGTTTAATTCGGCAAGGGTAACCATAGGCTTAAGCTGCCTTGCTCTCGGATGGGGCACCCGAGACGATTGCGGCGATGTCGATCAGGAGCAGGGGCCCCTCCTCGGTCTCCACCATCCCCAGCGAGGCGCGTTCCCACCCTTCGCCCATTGCGGCGCGGACAGCGACGGGCTCCGAGAGGCCCTCCACCACATCCTCGACGCTATCGACGATCAGGGCGTAGTGATGCCCATCGATCTCGACGACGGCGGCCTCGCGGATGCCGTCGCTGCAGTCGCTCTCACCGAGCCCGAGCGAACGCTGCGTGTCGATCACAGTCAGCACCCTGCTGCGCAGGGCGCTCAGACCCGCGACATGGGCGGGGGCGCGTGGAACAGCGATCAGCGCCTCAAGTTCCACAACCGATTCGACCAACGCGGCAGGCAAGGCCACGCGGCTGCCGGCGATCGACGCAATGAGAAGAAGCTGGCTCATCGTCCCCCTCCGCTTGCGGATACGGTTTTCAGCGCGTGGATCAGGGCCGCTCGGTCGTAGCGGTAGATGCTGTCCGTACCCTCGGCGCATTCCGGGTCATTGCGAAGGACCAGCACCCGGCCATCCTTTGCTTGTGGGCGCTGCGTGTCATCAGAGACGATGACGAGGTCCGCGTCGCACTCATCCTTGTCGCCGACAACACGATAGCCTGCCGCCTCGACGATCGGGCGGAGCATGTTCTGCATCCAGGGGTCTCCGCTTGGGATCCGGCAAATTGCCGGTGGACTATCGGTGCGCGCTTCCCCGGCGTGGGTCGCGAAAAGCCAGTGGGCGTCGAGAAGTTCAGCTGGCTCGCCAGCGAGCAAAGTAACACCGGCGACCTCGCCAGACGACGCGGCGGGGATGACCTCGGCATCGATGGCCACGAGGTCGATGACCTCGCCAAAGGCGTATCCGATCTCGCTTGAACCGTCGCTCAATCGGAAAACCCTGATTTTCTCTACGCCTTCCGGAACGGTCCCGGCGAGCGGAAGGATCGCCTCGCCAAGCTGGACCCGGGTCTGGCCGGCGGATTGCCCAATGGCGGCGGCCGGAACTTCGTCGATGCGATCGACCAGGGCCAGGCGGACCGCACAGCGTCGGCCGTCCAGCGTCTTGAAGAGCAGCACATTGTCATCGCGCACAACGTCCGTGTCGGCCGCATTGTCGACGATGCGTGCAGCACGCTCCTGCGCCTCGAGGCGGATTCCACCGACTTCGGCGAGACCGGCAGGATCAAACAGCAGAATAGGACTGCCATCGTCAGCGAGGGTTGTGCCGGCATAGAGCCCGGTTGCCATCACCGCCGGAGCCGCTGGCTTTACGACCAGCTCCTCGTGGTCGTGGATGCGGTCGACCGCAAGTGCATAGACGTCGCCGCCTGCCGGTCGAATGACGACCAAGGTGCGCTCCTCGTCAGGCACTTCGCTGGCAAGTCCGAGGACTTCCGCAAGCGAGATTTCCGGGACACGGCGGCCGCGGATGGTCGCGACCCCTGCCCCGCCGAGATGGTCGAGCGTGACCGATGAGCCGTTGGCGCGCACGATCTCGTCAATGGCGGCACGCGGAATAGCGAAGTGCTGGCTGCCTATGGACACAGTAAGCGCCGGGATGATCGTCAGCGTCAACGGAACGCGAAGGGTCATTCGTGTACCGGTGCCAGTGGCCGAGTCCACCTCGACGGTGCCACCGATCCGCTCGATGTTGGAACGGACGACGTCCATACCGACCCCGCGGCCTGAAATGGCCGTGACTTCCTTTGCGGTAGACAGTCCCGCCTCGAATACCAGCGCGAGTTGCTCACGTGCAGAGAGCCGAGCGGCCTCAGCCGCCTCCATCACCCCTGCCGCTACGGCCTTCTGGACCAGCTTCGAGCCGTCGATGCCTTTACCGTCGTCGACGATGTCTATCAGGATCTGGTTGCCGGACTGGCGCGCGCAAACGCTCAGCAGCCCAATTTCCCGTTTGCCGGCCTTCAGTCGTTCGGCGGGCGTCTCGATGCCGTGATCGACGGCGTTGCGAATGATGTGGGTCAACGGATCGCGGATCATCTCGATCATCTCACGATCGAGCTCGACGTCGCCGCCTTCGATATCGACCAGGACCTGCTTGCCAAGCTCGGCCGATAGATCCCGGACCATCCGCGGCAAGGCGATGAAAAGATTCTCGATCCTTTGCATGCGCGTGCGGGTCACCGCGTCACGCATCTCTGCGATGATCCCGGAGAGACGTTCGAAAGCGCCATCGACCTCGACCTCGGTTTCGGTGACCCGAAGACGACGCGCCAGCTCATTGCGCGCTAGCACCATGTCACTGACGCCGGACATCATGCGATCGAGGAGCTCAACCGAGAGGCGGATGGTGCGCGGTGCCGCCCCCTGTTGCTGCACTTGGCCCTTGGTTTCCGGGGCAACAACCGGTGCGGCCACGGTTTGTGGCTCACTCTCGGCAGAAAGAGCCTGGATTAAATCGCTGTCGTCGCCCTCCGGGATGCCTTCACCCCGGTCGATGGACGAGACCATGTCGCCAATCCGGTCGATGACGGCCAGCACAGCGCTCACCAGTGCCGCGTCGGTGGCGCGGCGGCCAGCGCGAACGTCGGCCAAAGTGTCTTCGGCGGCATGGCTCAGCGCCTCGAGGCGCGGAAAATCGAAGAAGCCGCAGTTGCCCTTCACCGTGTGGACGAAGCGGAAGATGGAATCGAGCCGAGCACGGTCGTCTGGGCTCGCCTCCCAGGCGACGATTTCGCCGCCAAGGGCTTCCAGCATTTCCCGGCATTCCGCCACGAAATCGGCAATCAGGTCGTCCATTGTCCAACAGGCCCTACGAAACTTTGTCGCGGACCTTCATGACGGCAAGGAGTTAATGCCGCGTTAGCCGTGAGAATTCAGGCGGGGAGCGTTGCCCCGATCATCAGGACATCGTCTGAGGGGTCGGACAGCCTGATCGAACCCCCGGCTTCGGTCGCCAGCGTATAAGCCAGCCACGCCCCCGCTGCTCGCGGCTCCACCTCGCCATTCGCGCTGCCCTTGATGATCGTCTCACGGATCTTGGGATCCAGCAGAATCCTGGGTCCCTCCCCGCGGATCACCAGTTCGAGCCGTCCATCGGCTACCTCGACCCCCACGTCGAGCCGCCCACCGCGCACCAGCGCGTCCCCTGCGATAAGCGCGAGGTTCAGGAGCAGCTTGGTGGCGTTCTTGGACAGGCTATCCGCAGATACCATCCAGCCGAGATCGACCTTGTGATCGCCGCCGAACAGGCCTTCGAGCGCAGCGCGCGCTTCCTGCGTATCGATTGAAGCGCCGTATCCGCCCCCGGCTCCGAATGCCAAACGGAAGAACTTGAGCTTGTTGGCGCTGGCTTTTGCGCTCTCCGCGAGCAGTTCGAGGCAGCGTTCCCGCATTTCCGGGTCCTGCTCGTCCGCCATCAATTCGAGGCCGTTATTGAGAGCACCCACTGGCGACAGCAGGTCATGGCAAAGCCGAGAACAAAGCAAACTGGCGAGATCTATCGCGTTCATTCGCGTCTGATGGGGGAATGCCCAAGTTGAAGCAAGTCCGTTGCGGCCCCTTGAAAGCCCCAATTTCACACCGACATCGTTCCCCGATGGCCGGGGGGCAACAGATTATCGAAGTCGCACTGAGCGACGCTTACGCCGGCTGGCGGCTGGACCGCGCCTTGGCAGACGCCGTGCCGTCCCTTTCCCGTGAGCGATTGAAGGCCTTGGTGAAGTCCGGGGCACTTACAAGGGAGGGGAAGGCCTTCCGCGATCCGGCGCTTAAGGTTTCCGGAGACGAAGCATTCAATCTTGCCGTTCCAGAGCCGGAGCCGGCGCACAACGAGGCGCAGGACATTCCGCTCAAGATTGTTTTCGAGGACGAGCACCTGCTGGTGATCGACAAGCCTGCCGGCCTTGTCGTCCATCCCGCCGCTGGCAACCGCGACGGGACCCTTGTCAACGCCCTCCTCCACCATTGCGCAGGGCAGCTGAGCGGGATTGGCGGAGTTGCGCGACCCGGCATTGTCCATCGTATCGATAAGGACACGTCCGGCTTGCTCGTCGTGGCGAAGACCGACACGGCGCACGAAGGCTTGGCCAGGCAGTTCGCCGCGCACAGCATCGGCCGACGCTACCTCGCCATCGTAAGGGGCGTGCCGACCTCGGCTGGCGGAACGATCGACGCGTCTCTCGCCCGCTCGTCGCAGAACCGCAAGAAAATCGCCATCGTCCCCGAAGGCCGCGGCAAGCGCGCCGTGACCCACTGGAAACTACTTAGAGCGCTCAAGCAGGCTGCGCTGGTAGAGTGTCGCCTGGAAACCGGACGTACCCACCAGGTCCGCGTCCACATGGCGTCAATTGGCCATCCGCTGCTCGGTGACCCGGTCTACGGCAGTGGGAAAAGCGGTCACAGAGAGTTGCTTAATGCGTTGGACTTCCGCCGGCAGGCGCTGCACGCTGAAGGGCTGGAATTCACGCACCCGGTTACGAAGGTACGTTTGTCGTTCGAAAGCGCCCTTCCGCCGGATATGCAGGAACTGTTCAACCGGCTTGGTGTATAGGTTTCAAAACGCTATGGGCGGCACAGGTCAAACGACCGTCCCGGCGCAGGGAGTGAAGGAATAAAATGGCTCAGGTTAAAGGCGCGATCTCGATCCCCGCTTCGGGCGGGGAAGCCGGGCTCAACCGCTATCTCGCCGAAATCAAGAAATTCCCGATCCTCGCGCCCGAGGAAGAGTATATGCTCGCCAAGCGCTGGCGTGAGCATAACGACACCGAGGCAGCCGCGAAGCTCGTCAACAGCCACCTGCGCCTCGTCGCCAAGATCGCCATGGGCTATCGTGGCTACGGCCTGCCGGTCAGCGAGCTGATCAGCGAGGGCAACATCGGCCTCATGCAGGGCGTCAAGAAATTCGAGCCGGACCGGGGCTTTCGCCTCGCTACCTACGCGATGTGGTGGATCCGGGCTTCCATCCAGGAATTCATCCTACGCTCCTGGAGCCTCGTGAAGATGGGCACCACAGCTGCCCAGAAGAAGCTGTTCTTCAACCTTCGCCGGATGAAGAACCAGATCGACGCTTTCGAGGAAGGCGACCTCAAGCCCGAAGCGGTCAAGAAGATTGCCACCGATCTCGGCGTGACCGAGGACGAAGTGATCTCGATGAACCGCCGCATGGGCATGGGCGGCGACACCAGCCTGAACGCCCCGCTTCGCAGCAGCGAAGACGGCGAAGGCCAGTGGCAGGACTTCCTTGTCAGTGAGGCACCGCTTCAGGACGAGGTGCTCGGCGATGAGGAGGAGCGCCAGGTCCGTCGCCAACTGCTCGCCGAAGCCATGGGCAGTCTCAACGAGCGCGAGAAGCATATTCTCGTCGAACGGAGGCTGTCCGAAGAGCCGAAGACACTCGAGGATTTAAGCCAGGTCTATGGCGTCAGCCGCGAGCGCATTCGCCAGATCGAGGTGCGCGCTTTCGAGAAGCTCCAGGCGGCGCTGCTAAAGCTGGCCGGCGAGCAGCGTCTACTTCCGGCCGCCTGAGCGAACTCTTCGTGACAGATGGCCCGCGAGCATCGGTTCGCGGGCCTTCCTGCGTCGCATTAGATGCGGCCAACACATCTCTCCCCGGTCGGTCGCGGTCGTGGTGCGCGACATTCTGAACGTCTTTCAGCCCAGCTCCGTATGACGAAAACGGTCGTTGCCAAGACGCAACGACTTGGCCCAAATAGCTTGTATGACATCGATGCGGCGGCGCGAATTTCTCTGCTCAACAATCGCCGGGAGCGCCTTTGCATTTGCCCCTGCCGCCCTACCCAATCCCAGATCGATCGACTGGTCTCCCCTCAGGAATGCGGTGGGTAACCGGCTTGTCAGGGTCGCTTCACCGCTGGTCGAAGCACAGCATGGGAAGATCGATGCGAAAGACCTCTTCCGACGGCTCAAGAACCCGTACTGGATAGGCGATGAAGCCGGTTTGACGCAGACGCTAGGCTGGATTGATGCATGGAGTACCCGTCCTAGCCTGATGGCAGTGGCAGCGGAGGGTGCCGAAGATATCGCGGCCGCCGTTCGCTTTTCGTCTCGAAACCATGTGCCGCTCGTAACGAAGGGCGGCGGGCACAGCTATTTCGGGAATTCAAACCGGGCGAACTCCTTGCTGGTGTGGACACGGCGCATGCGCGGCATTGAAGTCCACGACCGTTTCCTTCCTCAAGGCGCTCCTCCTGGAGCGGAGATTCCTGCCGTTTCCATCGGTGCCGGCACATTGTGGGGCGAAGTGTATCGGACAGTCGCTCGCGATCATGGCCGCTATGTGCAAGGCGGCGGCTGCATGACCGTCGGCACAGCCGGGTTTATTCAGGGCGGCGGATTTGGAAGTTTCTCGAAGCAGTTCGGAACGGGCGCGGCCAATCTGGTCGAGGCCGAAGTCGTCACCGCTGACGGCCGCGTCCGGGTCGTAAACCCGTGGCAGGATCCCGAACTGTTTTTCGCTCTCCGCGGTGGTGGGGGCGGAACCTTCGGAATCGTCACTCGGCTGACGCTCAAGACGTATCCGCTGCCGGACAGGTTCGGCGCCGTCATGTTCGAGGTTGCAGCCGCTGATGATTCGATTTGGCGTGCACTTGTCGAACACATGTTGAGATTCTATCGCGACGCCTTGTTCAACCCCAAATGGGGAGAGCAGATCGGCTTCCATCCCGGGCGGCGCCTTTCTGTCTCGATGCTTTGCCATTCGCTCCGCGAGACAGAAATCCGGGCGGCGTGGGAACCGCTCTTTGCATGGATAAGGAGTCAAGGTGACCGGCTGAAGCTGAAGAATGATCCTTTGGTGATCTCGTTGGCCGGCCGGCAACTCTGGGATCCTGAATTCCTCACCAAGCTTCCTGGCATCACCATCTCCGACGATCGACCTGGTGCAAGTGCCAACAACATCTTCTGGGCGACGAACCTTGGCGAAGTGGGCCAGGTACTGAACGCATATCAGTCGAGGTGGATCGCTGCTTCCTGGTTGCAACCTGACCGTCTCGGCCAGTTGGTCGACGCACTGGTGACATCAAGCAGCGCGTGGAGCGTGACGCTCCATACCAACAAGGGATTGGCGGGGGGATCGGCTGAAGCACTAGCCGCTACTCTCGAGACAGCGACCAATCCCGAGGTTGCGGCAGCATTCGCTCTGCTGATCTGCGCGGCGGACGCACCGCCCGCCTATCCTGGAATAGCTGGTTTCGAACCCGACGTTGCGAACGGGAGAACGGAGGCCGCCCGCGTTCGACAAGCCATGTCGCCGATCATTATGCTGGACCCCAAGGCGGGCACATATGTGTCTGAAGCGGATTACTTTGGGTCAGATTGGCAGCGTGCCTACTGGGGGTCGAACTATCCGCGTCTGGTTGCAGCCAAGCGCCGCTATGATCCCAATTCGCTCTTCACGGGCCATCATACTGTAGAGCTGTAGCGCATGGTTTCCTTGGCTCGCTTTATCGGACGCAACGGCTCGGAAGAATGATGGTGGGCGGCAATTCTGGTGGTGTTGGACAGGTGCCTGTCCACCAGCACCGCGAGGAGCATATTCTCCTTGAGCGGAGAACGTCTGAGGAGCCAAAGACGCTTGAGGACCTCAGCCAGGTCTAGGGTGTCAGCCGGGAGCGGGAGCGACACCGGCAGATCGAGGTGCGCGCGTTCGAGAAGCTGCAGGCGGCGCTGCTGAAGCTGGCCGGCGAACAGCGACTGCTGGCTGCGGCGTAGGTTCGGGCTCTCGCCAGTAAGGCCCAATTTCCAGGAGTCGCTTGAAACAGCGCTCTGCCTTCGCGAGTATCGCCGCTTCTTTGCGGGCGTCGGGCAGCTTTTCGGTGACCCAGTCGTCGCAATATTCGCAGACCAGGAGGCGCGCGACCCTTAGGTCGTTGAGATAGCCTAACTGCTCCTGCAAATCTTCGATCGCGACAGAAAAGCGTCGTCGATGATCTGGCACGCCTTTGAACAAACCTCCCGCGAATTCGAGCGCATAGCGGAGTTTCTTCACATGGATCCGCACGCGGTGGCGGTCCTTTTCGCTTAGCGTGACCAGGCTTTCTCCCGAACTGGTGACCAGCGCCCATGCGTCTTCGATCCGGTCGCGCATGAAGTCACCGAGAGGAAGTCTGGCCTTTTTCTTTTCGCGCCAGCCGCCCACCGTCGCCCAGCGCACCGTGCGCAGCATCAGCCGCCGGATCTTCGGCGAATCCAGCCCACAGATGATCCTCGCATAATGCTCGTCGCGGATGTGGCAAAGCGGGGCGAGGTCAGCGGCGGCATCCCCCAACCCGTCGATGAAGACGTCCAGGTTTCGCGCCTCGCCTAACCGCAAGCCCAGACTGCGCATTCCCTTTGCCACCCGGCGGAAGTCGCGGTCGTTCTTAATCACGCTCGCGAAGAGATGGAGGGCCGACCTCAGCCGGCGGATTGCCACTCGCATCTGGTGAAGCGCTTCAGCGTCTCGCCGCTCAACGAGCAACGGTTCGTTCAATCGGAATTGCTTGAGACAGGACAATGCGATCTCCGACAGGCCATCGGCGATGGACATGTCGGGACGGAGCTTCACCTTGCCGGCTTTGACAGGCTTGACGGGCTCGTCATCAGCCAGGGCGAAAGCGCGATCAGCCTTGCTCAGAACGCCGAGCCGTAGCGCGAATCTGCGCGCGAGCTTGTCGGCAAAACGGAACAGAACTCTTGGCGATCCTAGCTTGAGCTCCAGCTCGAGTTCCGACACGGGTGCCTGCGTGCCGTCCACGGCTACAAATCCTTGGTCCGCCGTGACTTCAATGAGGCATTCGCCGTCGTCCAGCAGCCAGGTGGTTCGATTGATCTGCATCCGCGCAACGGGCTGGAGCCTGGCGCGTGTTCGGGCGGTCAAGATGCTTCCCAGCGGCGTTTGGTCCAAGACCGTGAAGTCCGGATCCATGGAGTGCACCCGCCATTCCCATTCGGACCGCTCGAACAATCCGGCGCCTGTGCCGCTCGCCTTCACCGTCTGCACGAACGATCGCCCGGAATGCCGAATTCGGAACATGAAGCCGGCCTTCTTGAGCTTGCGCTTCGGAGTGTCGAAAAAGACCGTCAATTCGTGTTTGTGGGAAACGGGAGCCCAAGCGAGCAGAGGCTCGTGCTTCAGCCGCTCTGCGTCGCGGGCGTTTATGTCGAGCTTGAGTTCCAACTCACGTTGCATTGTCCGCCGCGCTTGTCTTGTCTTTTACTCAGCGGGGTTCTGCCCGGGGGCATCTTGACGCTGATGGGGAAGGCCAGGCTGATCAGGCCGACGGTGCCCTTCATCCTGTTCTTGACATTGAATTCTTCAAGGACCTTCAACCGTAGTGCCATGGGGATTGGCCCGACCTTGAAATGGGTAGCGGCTGTACCGCCCAGTGCAGTCACCCGGCCTCTGAATGATCCCAGGGCCGCGCCGTCGCCGCTGTCGCCGCTCAACTGCTCGAAGTGGTAGCCAATGACCCCGAGTGAGAAATGCGGGCTCAGGGTCTTCTCGATGGCGCCTTCCAGGTGGAATTCCGTTCCGCTGTCGTAATCCGTTTTCTTGTTGGTGCCATTGAAGGTGACGCCGGCCTTGGCCGATATGTCCCAGCCGCTCTCGGGATCATGCCAACTTGTCGCGAGGGAAAAATCGCTCGCCCAGCGATTGAATGAAATATTGGCCAGTTCGCCATAATCATAGTCGCCGACGGGGATGTTCACCATCGTACTCGCCTGGAAATGCCACTTTCCAGACTTCCAGCCGAGCGCGGCAAGGAGGAGCGGATCTCCCAGCGTGAACGTGGAGTCCTCGGCAGACACTCCGACTTGGTTACCTCGGGGACCTGAAATAACCGCGGAGGCGTCGATAGACGGCCCGCCTACCGGGACCGCCATCCCCAGAGCGAGTGTTCCACCCGCAAAGCTGGTAGACGGGACCCACAGTGCCGACGTGATATTGATGAATGCCGAGGCCTCGAGACCCGAAGCGACGTTGCCGCCAAGTATGAAATCGCGGCTCCCGCCCGCACTGCCATCGTAAAGGTAGGATGTATTGTCGACGAAAATACCCTCGAGTGGCGGCATGATCGCTGCGCCTGGCCCACCGGTGCCTAGCAAGTAGACGCTGGTGCCGCTCTCGGTCGCATTGGCAGAGCTTCCCCAGACGATAATGCCGCAGCCCACCAATATCCTGAGAGCGGTATTCACCGAGCGGAATACCGGCCGGCCAAACAAGCGCGTCTTTGAAATCATGTGCATAAGCCTCGTAACCAGGAAGCCATGCTTCCTTTCGGGCGAGGTTACGGCTGCGCAACCTGCTCCGCCTATGGGGGAAAACCCCATTTTTGACCGGAGCGAATGGGCGATTTCGTTTCCACCGACGGGACGCTGCAGGGGTGCGACGGGCGGCTCTTGCAATTCGCCCGGAAGAGTCCGACGCTGATTGTTTCGGTAGTGCGCGTGAGTGCGCCATTCCGACGCGACTCACGCGCCCGCCCCTAACGACGGACGAAGGAGAGTCGCATGCCCCAAACTGACGGACCTACTAAAGGCACGAGGGTTATCGCGCTGGTCGGACCGGCCGGCGCGGGCAAGACTAGTCTCGCGGAAGCATTGCTGTTCGCTTCCGGCGCAATCGACCGCCAAGGTTCGACGGATAATGGATCAAGCGTCGGGGACTCCAGTCCCGAGGCGCGCGGCCGGGGCGGCTCTACTGAACTCAATCTCCTTCACTTCGATTACCTCGGCGATAAGTTTGCCATCATCGACGCACCTGGGTCGGTTGGCTTCGCGGCCGATGGCCTGCGTGGGATTGCCGTCGCCGACCTCGCAATCGTAGTGGTCGATCCCGACCCTGCCCGAGCCGCGCTCGCCGCGCCCGCGCTTCGATTGCTCGACGAGCTTGCAATCCCGCACCTCATTTTCGTCAACCGGATTGACCAGGCCCGTGGCCGCATTCGGGATCTCCTTGCCGCCCTGCAGCCGATGAGCGTTTCTCCCCTGATCGCCCGCCAGATCCCGATCCGCGAAGGCGAAAAGGTCACGGGCTTCATCGATCTCGCTCTTGAGCGAGCCTACCATTATGAGCCCGGCAAGGCCTCGACGCAGATCGAGATCCCGAGCGAAATCGCCGAAGACGAAAAGAAGGCGCGGACCCAGATGCTCGAGCAGTTGGCCGATCATGACGACGCTCTCCTGGAGCAATTGCTGATGGACGAGGTGCCCGCGCAATCGACCATCGTCGCCGACCTCGCGCGCGAGACCAGCGAAAACCTCGGTGTTCCGGTACTCTTTGGGTCGGCCGCCTCGAGCTGGGGCGTTCGCCGCTTGCTGAAAGCACTCCGTCACGAAACGCCAACCCCTGCGCAAACAGCGGAGCGCCTGTCTGTCACGGCGCCCTCTGCTTACGTTTTCAAGGTCAGCCACGGCGGCTCGGTCGGCAGACTCGCACTGGCGCGGACGCTCGGTGGATCCATTCGCGAAGGCGCAGACGTAAAGGCCAACGGCTCGGACTCGGCCCGCCTGGGCGCCTTGTTTTCAGTCCAGGGCGAGAAGACAACAAAGGTTGGCGAAGCGCGCAATGGCGACATCGTCGCCATTGCCAAGGTGGATGACGTCAAAGCTGGGCAATGGTTGTGCACCGGCGGGTGTCCGCCAATGATCGATTTGCCGCCTGTCGCGCGCAACGCCTCGCTGGCGATTGAGCCTTCCGACCGCAAGGACGACGTCCGTCTCGCCGGAGCGCTTGCCCGCCTGACCGAGGAAGACGAGGCGCTGACTGTCGAGCACGACGAAGCCAGTCACGAGCTTCGCCTTCGCGGCGTTAACGACGAGCACCTGAACATGGTCATCGCGAAGCTGAAGCGGCGCTATGGCGTAGCGGTATCGAGCCGGGCCCCGACCATCGGCTACCGGGAATCGATCCGCAAACCGGTCCGCCAACATGGCCGTCACAAGAAACAGTCCGGCGGCCATGGGCAGTTCGGTGACGTCATCATCGAAATCCGGCCCCTCGGCCGCGGCGAGGGCTTCAAGTTCGAGGAAAAGATCCACGGGGGCGCAATCCCGCGCCAGTATATCCCGGCGGTCGAGCAAGGCGTGAAGGACGCCATGGCGAAGGGCCCGCTCGGCTTCCCAGTGGTGGACGTCGCAGTCACACTCGTTGATGGCAGCTATCATAGCGTCGACAGCAGCGAGCTGGCCTTTCGCACCGCTGGCCGCATCGCCATGAGCGAGGCGCTGGCGGCCGCAACACCGCACCTTCTCGAGCCGGTCCACAAGATCAGCGTGGTCTCTCCCTCGAACTCGAGCTCGAAGGTCAGTTCCACCGTCGCCTCGCGACGCGGCCAGATGCTGGGGATGGGACCCCGGGACGGTTGGCCAGGATGGGACCGAGTCGATGCACTCATCCCGGAAGCCGAGCTCAATGGACTGGAGGCCGAGTTCCGCTCGCTTAGCCAGGGTCTTGCGACCTACGAAGCGAACTACGACCACCTGGCCGAATTGAACGGCACGCTTGCCGACAAGGTCGTGCAGAAGGTGTCGGAACCGGCCTGAGGTCAGGTGAGGAGGAAGCGTTGGCGAAGCAATCTTTGCGGATTGCTTCGCTACGCTCGCAATGACGGCGCTCATGGGCTAAGCCCCGCCCTCCTGCCACCCCTCGCCCCATGAGCCGATGAGAGACTGGTTCCAGGATCGGCACCTCCGATCCCTCCTTAAGAACACCTCCTACCTCGCTGTTTCAAAAGTCGTAGCGGGCGTCGGCGGTCTCATCACCCTGGCTTTTGCCGGGCGGTCGCTGGGCGTCGCCGCTTTCGGCATACTGATCCTCGTTCACAGCTACGCGCAGGCGGCCAGCGGTCTTACGAAGTTCAACAGCTGGCAGGTCGTTGTCCGCTACGGTGGCCCGGCCCTGCGGGAAGGCAATATCCCGCTGTTCAAGCGGGCGGTCGGCTTCGCGGTCGGCCTGGATCTCGCCAGCGGTATCCTGACCATGGCCGGGGCGATGCTTCTCCTGCCGTTCGTGGCGGGCGTGTTCGGCATTCCCGCGGACATCATCCCCGCTGCCGTCGCTTACTGCCTCCTCCTCCCGCTGATGGGCGCGGGGGCCGCGAGCGGCGTGCTTCGCGTGTTCGATCGCTTCGACCTCTTGGGTTGGCAGGGAACGGTGACACCGAACCTTCGCGCCATGCTCGCGGTTATCGGCTGGTGGCAGGAGTGGCCCTTCCTCGCATTCCTCGCCATATGGTTCGTCAGCGACCTGCTTGGCGATCTCGCGACCTGGACGATGGCATGGCGGGAGCTCAAGCGGCACGACAAGCTTAAAGGCATCCGACCGTCCCTCGACGCTTCCGAGATGGACCGTGGCTGGCAGTTCGCAGTCAGCATCAATCTCAACAGCTCTCTCAACACCGCCTGGGGACCCCTCGCCCGCCTGCTCGTAGGTGCCGTGCTTTCTCCTGCGGCAGCAGGCCTCTACCGCGTCGCCTCGACGATCGCCGACGCTGCCCAGAAGCCGACCGACTTCCTCAACAAGGCTTTTTATCCGGAAGTCATGCGTCTCGATCACCGCGAGAAGGCGCCGTGGCAGCTCATGGCGCGCACGATGACCCTATCTGCGCTGGCTGGAACTGCCGTTCTTCTGATCATCCTGTTCGGCGGCGAATGGCTGCTCCGCGTTGCTTTTGGACAGGAGTTCGTCGGCGCTTATCCGGTGATGGTCGTTCTGCTCGGTGTGCCGCTCCTGATGACTGTCACCTTCCCGATCCCGGCTATGCTCCACGCCGTCGGCAAGGTGAACGCTCCCCTTTACGCCAACATGACGGGCGCCTTCACCTACGTCGCCCTGATCTTTCCGCTGGCCGAGCGTTACGGGCTCGTGGGCGCCGGCGCCGCCTTCCTGGCTGGCAGGATCGCCATGATGCTGGCGATGGCGATGGCTCTGCGGCGCGAACTCAAGCGAATTCGGGCAAAGGCATGACCGATAAGGTCATCTGGGCGCTCACCGGCGACAAGACCGGCGACAATAACCAGCTGCTAGCCCTGGCCGAGCTGGTTGGCGCGCCGTTCGAGGTCAAGAAGCTTTCCTACAACCTGGCTCGCGCTGTTCCGCCGCGCTTCCTCGGCACATCTCTTCTCTCGCTGACCCCGGAAGCAAGGCGCCAGTTGACCCCGCCCTGGCCGGACCTCGTAATCGCCATCGGCCGGCGAAGTGTCGCCACCGCACGGTGGCTCAAGAAGCATCACGGCTCGAAGCTGGCCCTGATCGGGCATCCGCGCGTCGACCCCCGGGCCTTCGACCTGGTCATTACGACGCGCCAATACCCGGTTCCGCGGCATGACAATGTGCTCCTCTTACCGATGCCGATGAGCCGGCTCGGCCGTCCGCACGAGCCCAATGCCGCGGAGTCTGACCTTTTCAACGCTCTTCCTCGACCGCACCTCCTTCTCGCGCTGGGCGGGCCGACCAAATATTGGTCACTCGACAAGGCCGCCACGGCCGATGCGGTGGATGCATTGCTCGAGCGTGCAAGGCGGCACGGCGGGTGTGTGATCGCGATCGGTAGCCGGCGGACTCCGCCGGACGTGCTCGATGTCGTTCGCGAACGCCTGTCCTCTCCGCACCGGCTCATCGAGGACCCGGCAATCCGCTTCGCCTCGCTCATGCATGACGCAGACGAGATCTTCGTCACGGCCGACAGCATCTCGATGCTTTCTGAAGCCATCCAGACCGGAAAGCCCGTCGGCATGATCCCGATCATGCTTACCGACAAGGGCAAAAGGCGGCTCGGCGCCACGCCGGGAGAGCGACGCCATCGCAACCGCGATCTTCGGCACATCTGGAACTATCTTCGGTCGCAAAAGCTTGTCGGCACCGTCGACGAGCCGCGTGCCGGCAATTGGGATGATGGGGCTGTCTTAGAGGCCGCCAATGCCGTTCGCGAGCTTATCGAATTGGAACGCACGTGATCGACAAGTCCAGCCTGCTCATGCGGACGCTTCGCAACCGCCACGATAATGCCGTCTGGTGGTGGCAGCAGACCCGCGTCCGGCGGGCCGTCTTGCTGGCTTTCGAAGCCGAGAACCCATTGGCTCTCGACCAGCAGTTGAAGTTGGAAGGCGGTTGGCCTGACGCCATCGATCCGAGCCCTGTCGTCCTGGCAGCTTGCGACGAAGGCTATTTTTACCGCTTTGGTCAGCATCTCGCTCTCTCGAGCGCCGCACAAAGCCCGGAAAGCAGGGTTCATCTGCACGTCTACGACCCTTCGGAAGAATGCCGCAGGGCGATCGATGCGCTCAAGACGCGCTGCGAGGGCCATCTCACCGTGAGTATCGAGGGTCTTGATCGCAATCCTCACCCCGCGCCCAAGAGCTTCTTTTATGCGGCTGGTCGCTTCGCGGTCGCCAGCCGGATGCGAAAGGACATTGCCGCGCCGATCCTGATGATCGACGCCGACGGCCTCGTCGCCAACCATCTCTCGGCAGGTTTTGCGGGATTAGGAGACGTTGAAGCAGGCTTCATCCTCCAACCGGAGAATGCGCCGCTCTACCGCAAGATACTGGCATCGGCGATCTATCTTGGGATCGTCGGCGACATGACCGCGGAGTTCTTCACGCGGCTGAGCGACGGGATCGGCCTCGCGCTGGCCGAAGGTGGCCATTACCATGTCGACCAGATTGGCATTCACTATGCCCTCGAATGGTGCCGGCAGAATAACTGGGGACCGGCGATCCACGACCTTGCCCTTGAATGGAGCGACTACGACTTCCGGCCAGAGAGCCTGATCTGGTCGACGAAGGGCGCCCGCAAGGACCGCTACGAGGAGCTGCTAGCTACGGTCGAAACCCTCTAGGCGACGGCGGCGAGGCCGTTCCAGCCGCGGTAACGTTCGATCAGCTCGAGGCTATCGTGGCGTATATGGTTCGCAGCCATTTCCTCGACGAGCTCGTGTTTTGACAGGCTACCCTTGTCCACCAGGTCCGCGAGGATCGAATAGACCAGTGCCTCCTGGTTCGGGTCCGGGTGCTTTTCGTAACGGCGCCGTTTCAATCGCCGCAGGAAATCGAGCGGTCCGCGCTCTCGGAGCGTAAAGTCGACCGGCAGTCCCGTCTTCCATGGCTGGGTGCGGCGCTTGGTGGTGTGCAGGATCTTGGTCTGGGCGGTGAGCGTGTCGAAGTTATTCCACTCCGGCTCGAGGAAGCCGATTGTTTCCGGTTTCTCGCGCTTGAGCTCGATCCAGTCGATGTAATCGAAGCGGTGCGCGAAGAGGTCTTCCTGGTCCTTGTCGGGGTTCCAGTGCTTGAGCTTCGCGCAGTCGAGCAGCATCACCGATGTCGCAATATAATCGTTGCGCTTGTTATGGCCGGGCCGCGGGACGGCCATCACGGCCTTGCCGCCCATGTCGCGGTCGAAGAGTTCGGCGACATCGCCCACGCCAAAACAGTCGGGATCGACTACCACTGCCTTGCCCTTGTAACCCATCAGCTTGGGCGGGGCGAAACGAAGTGGTGTGAAGCTCTGCAGGTCGTCAGGGTCCCACTGGCGGATGTGACCGGCGCGAACGATCGTCTGCCCTTCAGCCATCAACCGGGGATAATCGGCTGCGTCCATGATCACGACGTCGAAGCTGTCCGGCCTTTGAGAAGCCTTCTTGAAACTCTCGGCGCTGATCTTGGCGCCGAGCATCTGGCGGGCATTGGCCTGGATGAAGACGGTATTGCGGCTCACAGGGTCGACTCCTCGAAGCCTCGCGACTTCACTGTCTCGTCGATCGCTTTCAGGGTTCCGAGCAAGCTCTCCATGCGATCCAGCGGCCAGGCATTGGGCCCGTCCGACTTGGCGTTGGCCGGGTCGGGATGGGTTTCCATGAACAGGCCGGAGATCCCGCTGGCAACGGCGGCGCGCGCCAGGACAGGCACATGCTCGCGCTGGCCTCCGCTCGACGTGCCCTGCCCGCCCGGAAGCTGGACGCTATGGGTCGCGTCGAACACGACCGGGCAGCCAGTCTCCCGCATGATCGCGAGGCCACGCATGTCGGAGACGAGGTTGTTGTAGCCGAAGCTCGCTCCCCGCTCGCAGACCATGATGGTGTCTTCGTTGATGCCGGCCGCCTGGGCCGCGGCCCGTGCCTTGTCGACGACGTTCTTCATGTCATGCGGCGCCATGAACTGCGCCTTCTTGATGTTGACCGGCTTGCCGCTCGCGGCGACGGCGTGAATGAAGTCCGTCTGGCGTGCGAGAAACGCGGGGGTTTGAAGCACGTCGACGACCTCCGCCACCGGCTTCACCTGGGGGATGTCATGGACGTCGGTGAGAATTGGCACGCCAAGCGCGTCGCGCACCTTTTCGAGCACGCGCAGGCCCTCTTCCATCCCGGGACCGCGAAAGCTGGTTCCGGACGAGCGGTTGGCCTTGTCGAAGCTCGACTTGAAGATGAAGAAGATGCCGAGCTTGTCGGCGATCTGCTTCAATCGCTCCGCTGTGCGCAGTTGAAGATCCTCGCTCTCGATCACGCACGGACCGGCAATGAGGAAAAAGGGCTTGTCCAGCCCGACGTCGTGGCCGTTGAGTTTCATTTGCGCGCCTTTAGCTCAGGGAGTCGACTTGGGCCACCGGTGCCCATGATCCAAGGCCATATTGTGACGCAAAGTCGGATGGAAAAGGCTCCCCGGCATGAATCCCTCCGCGGACGAAGACGCAATCCAGGCCGAAGCGGGCCGCGCCGAGGACGTCGGTCGGGAGTCCGTCACCAACTGCCAGAACTTCCTCTTTTGTCGGATTTCCGCCGACTTTGAGCGCATGTTCGTAGATGTGCGCGTGGGGCTTGCCGTAATATTCCACCTGGCCGCCAAGGTTCTCGTAGATTTCCGCGATTGCGCCGGCGCAGGCCTCCGGCACCCCGCCACGAATGACCAGCATGTCGGGATTAAGGCAGTGCATCGTCGCATTCCGGGAAAGCGCGTCTTCGAGCTCGGGCAGATAATCCATGGCGTTCATCCGGATTCCATCGATCCCGGTCACGGCGAGGTCGGTGAACTCGCCGCCAGCGTCGATGGTAATTCCTCGACCCTCGAGGATCTCGCGGTCGCCTTCCGAGCCAATGAAACCCACGGGTCCCTGGGCCGCCAGTAATCCCGCGATCCCCGCCTCTCCGCTCGTCGCGATGTGCGTCCAGGCGTCGCGGGGGAGACCTAAGCGGTCCAACTGCTGCGCGACTGCCTCTTCGCTCCGCGGCGCGTTGGTCAGCAGGATGACGGTCCGTCCCTCGCCCTCCCATCGCTGAAGGCGCTCGGCAGCACCCGGAAAGATCGTCACCCCGTCATGGACCACGCCCCAGACGTCACAGAGGATCAGGCGATAGCGCTCCGGCAGCGCGTCGAGAAAGCTCATTCAAGTCCAGCCATGGCCAGTGCATCCTCGATCGGACTGACATCCTCGGGATTATTGAGCTCGCGAAGGGTGTAGGCCGGCGTCTCGACATCGACGACGTGGACCGGGATTCCGGCGACCAGGAAGCGCAATTGCTCCAGTCCTTCAAGCTCCTCCAGCTCGGTCGGCGAGGTCGCTACGTACGTCGCCAGCGCGGACCGGCGATAGGCATAGACACCGATGTGCAGGCGAACGGGGCTCATTTCGCCCCCAAGAGCCTTCTCCGGCAAGTAGGGAATGAGTTTCTTTGAAAAATAGAGGGCCCGGCCTTCGCGATCGACGACCACGCTAGTGCCGCCCACTCGGCCGGCCGCTTCTTCATCCTGGAGACGGCGCACTTCATCGGCCCGTTGGCGCATTGCCGGCGTTGCGACATCCGCTCCCGGATCAGCCTGCAGATGATCGACCAGCGCGGTCACGAAGCCGGGCGGGGTCAGCAAGGCATCGCCCTGGAAATTGACGATGGCATCAACATCGCTCGAAAGCTGCTCGAGTGCCTCCGCGCAACGCTCGGTGCCATTGCGCGCGTGCTCGCTGGTCATCAGCGCGCTTCCCCCGAAGCCGCGCACTGTGTTGGCGATCCGCTCGTCGTCGGTGACAACGTGGACTTCGGCGATGCCAGGCACCCGCTTCGCCGCTTCATAGCTTCGCTGGATCAACGGCTTTTCCGTGCCCGCCGCACCCTTGAGGCCCACGAGGGGCTTTCCAGGGTAGCGGCTGGACGCGAAACGCGCTGGAATAAGGATCGCGGTCTTCATCAGCGCGCCGCTGGCGTGTCGTGGATGTGAAGAACGCCGACCGGTCGGCCATCTTCGACCACGAATAGAGCCGTGATCCGATATTCCTCGAACAGCGTCAGCGCCTCGTCGACCAGGGCCTCCGGCGCCACGATCTTTGGATTGGCGGTCATGAACTCGGCGGCAGTGTGATCGAGTCCCCGCTCGATGTTCCTGCGCAGATCGCCGTCGGTGATCACGCCCACCAGGCGCCCGTTTTCGTCCGTGACTCCGACCAGCCCGAGCCGCTTCTCGGTCATCACGACGATCGCATCATGCATGCTGGTAGATGCAGCGACGAGTGGAAGCGCGTCCCCGGCGTGCATCAGCCGCTTGACGGGCTTCAGACGCAGTCCGAGCGTTCCGCCCGGATGCAGCCGGCCAAAATCATTCCGGCTGAAGCCCTTCTCGCGCATGACCGTCATCGCCAGCGCATCGCCCAGGGCGAGAGTCATGGTCGTGGATGTCGTCGGCGCTACGGCTTCCGGCCCAACTTCCGGCCAGTGCGGCAGGATCAAAGGCGCCGTCGCCGCCTCGCCGAGCATTGAGCCAGCGTTACCGGTAATGGCGATGATCGGCACGCCGATAAGATCGAAATGGTCGATAACCGGCTGAAGCTCGATGGTCTGGCCCGACTGCGAGATCAGTATCGCGACGTCGCCCTCGCAGGCCATGCCGAGATCCCCGTGGATCGCTTCGGCGAGATGGAGGAAGGTCGCGGTCGTGCCAGTTGAAGCGAAGGTTGCGGCGACCTTGCGGCCGATATGGCCTGACTTGCCGAGGCCCGAGACGATCAGCTTGCCCTTGCAGTCGAGCAACAGGCGGACCGCGGTCTCGAACTCTTCGCCCAGGCTATCCGCCAGCGCGTCGAGCGCACGCGCCTCGTCGTGCACCATCTGCCGGCCGAACTCGCGGATCGAGGCGCTCGCGTCGGGAAGAGTCATGCGGCAACTGCCCCGGTCGCTTCAGCATCCTCAGGCTCACGCGAAGAGATGACTTGCGCCGCGACGAGGTCGCCGATGACGTTGAGCGTCGTCCGGCACATGTCGAGGAAGCGGTCGACACCGAGAACGAGCGCGATGGCACCCGGGTCAATGCCCACCATAGCCAGGATCAGGGCCACGACCGGGAGCGAGCCTGCAGGAACGCCCGCTGTCCCGATACCGCCCAGGATACATACCAGCATGACCATCAGCTGCTGGCCGAGGCTGAGATCGATTCCGAAGAACTGCGCCAGGAAGATGACCGTCACGCCCTCGAACATCGCCGTGCCGTTCTGGTTGGCGGTCGCTCCCACCGTCAGGACAAAGCGGGACACACGCCGCGGCAGCTTCAATTGCTCGTCTGCGACCCGGAGCGACGTCGGCAAAGTGGCGTTCGACGAAGCCGTCGAGAATGCCATGACGCTAGCTTCCTGCGTCTGCCGGAAGAACTCGACCGGGCTCTTGTTGCCGAGGAACTTCAAAAGCGCCGGGAAGACGATGAACATTTGGATGCCGAGCGCGAGGACGACGACCCCGACATAGGCGGAAAGACGGATGAGCAGGTCCCAGCCGAACAGGGCGGCGAGGTTGAACATGAAGCAGGCGACCGCGAGCGGTGCCAGTTTGATGACGATGAGGATGAGCCGCATCGTGACGTCGAACAGGCCTTCGAAGCCGCGCAGCAGGGTGCGCGCAGCGGGCGTGTCGGTCAGGAGCAGGCCAATACCGAAGAAGAGCGCGAAGAACATGACGGAGAGGATCGCGCTGTTCGATCCCATCACTTCGACCAGGTTGTTGGGAACGATGTTGATGAAGGCATCGATGCCGCTCGGCTGTTCGGCGCCGGCCTTGATGATTTCCCCTGCGCGCCCGGCGGAATCCGCGAGCATCGCCTGGGCCGCGGCCTGATCCACGCCCGCGCCCGGCTGGAGCAGGTTCACGACCGCCAGGCTGACTGCCACGGCGATGGAGGACACGACGATCGTATAGACCAGGGTGCGAATGCCGACGCGCTTGAGGGCTCGCACCTCGCCCATCTCCGCGATCCCGACGACCAGCGCCGAGAACAGCAAAGGTATGACAAGCATGAACAGCAGGCGAAGGAAGATCTGACCGATCGGGCCGGTGATGTACTTGGTAACGAACTCGACCCACTGCGCGTCCGCGCTGGTGACGTAGGCGATGAGGCCCAGGACCAGGCCGACGACAAAGCCGACGAGCATCTGCCACTGGAGGCTAAGGCCCTTTTTCGCCGCCGCTTCGACCATCCACCAACTCCCTCACTGTTGCGTACCTGCGTTTGCGGCTTGAGCCGCGCCCGTCAAGCCGCGCCTTTCGTCGAAAATCCGCCGCGGCTTGTTGCATGGAGCGCTTGATTAGGCCAGCGAGCGCCCCCTCTCATGTTAGACAGTAAATCTCCGCGACGTATTGGCCCCAAGGAAACCGTTGTCCTGCTTGCAGGGCTGATGGCGCTCAACGCCTTCGCCATCGATTCGATGATCCCGGCCCTTCCCGATATCGGTTCGGATCTCGGTGTCTCGGACCATAACAAGCGCCAGCTCGTCGTCGTCGCATACATGCTCGGCTTCGGCTCGACCCAGCTGTTGTGGGGACCGCTTGCCGACCGTTTCGGGCGTAAGCCGATCCTTGCCGCGGGCGTCGCGCTCTACACGGTCTTCGCTATGCTGTGCGGGATCGCCAAGAGCTTCGAGCTCTTGATCGCCGCTCGCTTCGCCATGGGCGCTTCGGCCGCGGTCAGCCGGGTCCTGGTGGTGGCGATGGTCCGCGACATCTTCGAGGGCGAGGAGATGGCGCGCGTCATGAGCCTTACCTTCATGGTGTTCATGGTCGTGCCGGTCATCGCGCCATCCATCGGCCAGGTGATCCTTATGGCCGGTCCCTGGCGGCTTATCTTCATCGTGCTCGCCGCTTACGGCCTGCTTATGGGCCTGTGGAGCTGGCTGCGGCTGCCCGAGACTTTACATCCTGAGTATCGCCGCTCGCTGAACCTGGGCCACATTTTCACGGCTATCGGTCAAACGCTGAGCGACCGCCTCTCGCTGGGTTACACGCTGGCGCTGACCGCCACCTTCGGAGGTCTCACCGCCTATATCGCCTCGATCCAGCAGATCGTGTTCGACGCCTTCGAGGCGCCGAATGCCATTGGCCTCGTCTTCGCGCTGGTGGCCGCGCCCATGGCCGCGGCAAGCTGGGGCAACAGCAAGATCGTGACCCGCTTCGGGGTTCGGCGCGTCGGCCATTCCGGCCTCATTGCCTTCACGTTTGTGACAGTGACGCATGCCGTGATCGCGTCCCTCATCGAAGAACCGCTCTGGCTGTTCGTGACGATGATGGCGGCGGCATTTGTTGGCTTTGCCTTCACTTCGTCCAACCTCTCGACCCTGGCGATGCGCAACATGGCACCGATCGCCGGGACTGCCTCCTCGGTTCAAGGCGTGATGGGCACGGTGGGAGGCGCGATCATCGGCTTTGCCATAGGACAGGCCTTCGATGGCACCGTCCGCCCCTTCCTGATCGGACTCGCCGGCTGCGCGCTCGTGGCCGTCGTCGCCACGCTGGTCACGGAAAAAGGCCGCTTGTTCGGAGCAAAAGAGACTTCGCGCCAGCCGGTCGCTTAGCCTGCAGCGCAAGCCGAACGACAGATCAATTCTCCTTTCCCGCCAGGTGGGGAGACCTATGCACAATTCACGCGATCACAGAATGCCGGAGCGAGGCCCGCCCAGTGGCTTTCGCGTATCCGTGAACTACCGCGGGACACGATTGTTGGACCTCCATGTGCAATGATTACGGCAACGATGTCGCCTATGCTGAATATGCCGAGGCGATGCGCCAGTTATCGATGCCGATACGCGCGCCCCTCAGCCCACCCAATCTTGAACCTCGAAGTGATATCTGGCCGACCGAGGTCGCCCCGCTGTTTCGCCGTCATGGCGACGGGGTCGAACTAGCGCAGCTGCAATGGGGGTTCCCTCCCTCGTCGAGGAAAGGTCGCGCGGTCATCAATTTCCGCTCCGAAGGCAGGAGCTTCGCCAAAAGCAAACGATGCCTCGTGCCGGCGTCGCATTTCTTCGAATTCAAGGGGGCGAAGCCACCAAAGGCGAAGTTTCGTTTCACCTTGGTGGGCGAGCCATGGTTCTGTTTCGCCGGCCTGTGGCGACCGGCGTCGGATGGCTTCCCTGAAACCTTCACGCTTCTGACCACCGAGCCGGGCGAAGATGTAGCTCCAATTCACAATCGCCAGATGGTCGTGCTGAGACGCAACCAGTGGCGCGACTGGCTCGACCTGACTGTACCGGAGCGAGAATTACTGGCGCCGCTGCCGCCGGGATCCCTGGCCGTCGAGCGCGTTCGCTAATGACGGTCCGGGTCGGGACTGCCGGCTGGTCGATCGGGAAATCTGCAGCTCCCGCTTTTCCCACCGACGGGAGCGCACTTGAGCGCTATTCGTCGGTTTTCCCGGTGGTAGAAATAAACAGCTCGTTTCACCGACCGCATCGCCTTTCGACGTGGGAACGGTGGAGGGACAGCGTGCCGGAAGATTTTCGGTTTTCAGTGAAGATCCCGAAGCTCATCAGTCATCAGCAGAAACTCGTCGGCAGTGAGGCGGAGCTCGACGACTTCATCGAACAAGTGGGCGGCCTGGGTCAAAAGCTGGCTGGTTCGAGACCGATGCCGATGCGCTGTTAGGCGATATGGGCATTGCCCGCGTGGCGGCCGATCCAGCCCGCCATCCCAATGCTGCCATTCCTGGTGGGTGGCGTGGCTTTAATTACGTCCGGCTGCATGGTTCACCCAACATGTACCGGTCGTCATATGGCGACCGGATCGAGACCTACGCAGAACAGCTGCGTGACTTGAGCGCGAAGAACCGGCCGACGTGGTGCTTATTCGATAATACGGCGTCGTCAGCCGCGACAAGCGATGCGCTGTTGCTCAAGGACCGTGTCTGAACCTCGTCGCTCAAAACGGGTCAATTATACCCTGAGGCCGAAACCGGCGATCCATTCGCCAAGAAGTCCCGGTTCCTTCATCTCGGCCTGGCCTTTGCGCCCTGGGATTTCTCACTGATCGCTTGGAACTGTCCTTCGCCATCTGCGCTCTCTCGATCGCGAGATTCGTCCCACTTTCAGATCCGTCGATTGCGCTCACGGACTTTGAGAAAGGATAGCGGTGAAACGAAAGTCGATCGCCCCATCGAAGTCGCCTGCAGACCCGATTTCACCCGATCCTGTGAGCGGCGTTAGAGATGGAGACCTTCCCGCCTACGTGAGCAACGGCCTGGTAGGCTTGAGAATTCGCGAGGTTCCGCTGCTGGCCGGCGTCGCCATCGTGAATGGCTTTGCCGGTGTCCATCCGGAGCGCCGGATCGAAGCGGCGGCGTATGTTCCGTATCCCCTAGCCCTCGACATCGGTGTTGGGGAAGCTTGGCTGTCGCATCAGCCCTGGGCGGTGGATGATCTCGAACAAGCGTATGACTTTTCAACTGGCGAACTGACGTCACGCTTCTCGCTCGAGCTCATGGGCAACCGCCTACTAGTGGAAGTAATTACGCTCGCGAGCCGAAGCCACCCGGCGCTGGTGCTCCAGGAGACCACGATAAGGAGTGCAAAAACTGCCGCCATCAAACTGCGCGCGCATGTCGACCCTGCGGGTGTGCGTGGACGTGGTGCAAGACACAGAACAGCTACGCCCGGGGAGGACGAGCCTGTGTGTGACGGCTCCCTTCTCTGGATATCCGAGGGCAATCTCTCGACCTGCGGAATAGCCTGTGTCTCGAGATGTGAATCCGCCGAAGAAGGCAAGTCCGGCGGTGACTGGGATTGGCGTGGTCCGCTGAATACCCATTACTGCGTCGACGCTGCCGCGAACTCGGAAGTGCGAATTCAACAAATCGCCGCGTTGGTGCCATCGGTAATACACGAGCGGCCTGACGAGGAGGCGGTACGTCGCGTTGCGGAGGGAGCCCGCCTCGGTTTCCAGGAGCTTCGCAAGCTGAACCAGGCCGAATGGAAAGACCTGTGGCGCAGTCGTATCGTGATCGAGGGCGCCCGAGCCGAGCATCAGCGTCTCGTGGATGCCGCTTTCTTCTATCTCAACTCCTCAGTTCACACGGCGTCTCCCGCGGCCACATCGATCTTTGGCTTAGCCAGCTGGCCGAACTACCATTATTATTACGGCCACGTGATGTGGGACATCGAGGCGTTCTGCGTCCCTCCCCTCATATTCTTCCAGCCCGATGCCGCGCGGTCGCTTCTCGATTTTCGCCGACGGGGGATGGAAGCCGCGAAGTCATACGCCCGTCTCTTCGGCCGCGATGGGATACAGTTTCCCTGGGAAGCAGCACCGCTTTCGGGCCAGGAAGCCACGCCGGGCGCGGGATCGGGCGCCGCTCACGCAGACCATGTTTCGCTTCATGTTGCGCGCGCTTTCTCGCTTTACGCAGAGGTGAGCGGCGATCAACGTTTCGCGGCTGAAGTCGCGTGGCCCGTACTCGCCGGCGTCGCGGACTGGTTTTGTAGCCGGGTGACCTGGACTGACCGGGGCGCCGAACTGCGGGCGGCCACTGGACCCGCCGAAGTTCCAAACCCGCCCGACAATGACTCCTTTTCACAAATGGCGGCTCACGAGGTGCTCGGGCGTGCGGTGCGCCTGGGACAATTTCTTGGTCATCGCGTCCCCGCCACGTGGAATGCAGCGCGGTCGTCCCTCTATCTTCCTCGCCGGAGTGACGGGGTTATTCCTTCGCACGATGATTTCCGCGCAAACGAGGAAAAAGGCGCGACGCCCTCACCACTCGCGGGAATTTTCCCGTACGATTTTCCTCTTTCCCCCGAGAGCGAGAGGCCACTTTGGAGTTCTTTCTGGCCCGATGGGAGGAGTATATCGGCTCGCCGATGCTGCCGGCGCTTTATCCCGTGTGGGCAGCCATGGCCGGCGACCGGGACCTGTCCCTCAAGTTGTTCGAGGAAGGGTACGCCAAATACGACTCTCCCCGGTTCCACCAGTGTCTCGAATACCGCTTGGACCATCCGGACTCCGCCGTTCCAGCCGGGCCGTTCTTCGCCAACCTCGCCGGCATGCTTTCAGGACTGCTTCTCGGTTTGACGCGCATCGTCATTGACGACGAAGATTCTGGCACCTGGTGCCGTGGGCCGATCGTTCTTCCGAAGGGCTGGCAAAGGATTACCGTCGAGCGTCTTTGGATAGGCGGTCGGGAATTTCGCCTTACCGCCACGCACGGTGCCAAGCAGGCGGAGTTGATGCCAATCGAAGAAGCTTAGAGAGCCACTCGGACACGCGCTTCAATTCGAACCGGCCCTTCTGAATCAGTAGCATAAGAGGCCTTTTTCATATCGGCTAATGTCAACGCGGGCGTATACTGCTCTTGCGTTTATCACGGTCCCGTCACTAACTTCAGCGGTCTGCACCGTCGGGAAACTCTATGCGCCGCATACTTCGTTCGCGACTTCCGCAGAGATGGCAAAAACGCGTTCCCGAACTAGCGACCGAGTTCCTGGTTGGCGTTCTCGTCGCCATGCTGGTTGTCGTCGCACGGATTGCGATCTTGCCGTTTACGGGTTCCGCGGCACCCTACGCGCTGAATTTCATCGGCGTCCTCCTGGCAACCTTGCTTGCGGGTTGGAGAAGCGGAATCGTCGCCACGGCAATCGCGCAGGCGCTGACAGCCTATTACATCACGGGCATGGCTAACACATTCGACCTCGATCAGACCGAGTGGAATGGGCTAATCCTGGCAACGTTCGCTGAGCTCACTCTCATACTCATTGTCGCGCTCTACCAGCGTGAAATCGATCATTCTTCCGGAGCTCTTCAGTCGCAGCTTTCCGTACGTGAGCTACTCGTCGCTGAGTTGAATCACCGGGTGAAGAACACCCTGTCCCTGGTGCAAAGCCTGGCCCATCAGTCATTTACGTCCGAACGGGACCGGGTCGAAGCTCTCGACGCATACGAGGGCCGCCTCCTCGCGCTGGCAGCCGCGCACGATCTTCTCACGCAGGAGAACTGGAAAGACGCGTCCATGCACGACCTGGCGCATAAGGCATTGGGCCCTTTTGCTTCAGCCGATAGGCTCACGATCAAGGGGCCCGAGTGGAAGCTCAAGCCATCTTCCGCCGTAACCGTCTGCCTCGCTCTCCACGAACTCGCTACCAATGCGGCGAAATATGGCGCGCTGTCGGAGGCCGGCGGGCGAGTGAGCCTGAGTTGGGGCCTCTCGGATAGCGGCACGATGGAAATCCGGTGGTCGGAAACGGGGGCCCCCTCGTTTCCAAGCCCTCGACTGCCGGCTTTGGAACGAGGATGCTTCAGCGAGGCGTTGCGCGGGATCTCGGCGCCAAGATCCACCTCGAGTTTGCTCCGGAAGGTCTACGCTGCACAATTCGGCTGAACGATCCGGCTCCGAGCGCAGCAACCCTCGCGGAGAGTTCCTCGAATCGGAAGGTCAGTTCGGCGGCAGATCAGGCCTCAGCGGAGCGGGACTGATACCAACGCCATGCCGTGTCGACGATGGTCTCGAGGTCGCTCAGCGCCGGCTTCCAGCCCAGTTTCTCGAAGGCGCGCGAAGGATCGGCAACAAGCTCGGCCGGATCGCCCTTCCGTCGAGGACCAAGCCAGTGCGGGACCTTGCTGCCCGTCACCCGCTCCACGGTCTCAAGAACCTGCCGTACACTTGCCCCGGTGCCCGTTCCAAGATTGAACGCTCGAAAACCCGCTCCCGACCGCAAAGCCGCGACATGCGCCTCGGCCAGGTCCGAGACGTGGATATAATCGCGAACGCAAGTGCCATCCGGAGTTGGATAGTCGTCGCCGTACAAGGTGAGCGCGGGCCCAGTATCCGACGCAGCCGAAAGCGCCAGCGGGATTAAATGGGTCTCGGGATCATGGTCCTCGCCGATTTCCCCTTCCGGGTCTGCGCCTGCCGCATTGAAATAGCGTAGCGCCGTGGCGGTTAATCCGCGCTCTCGCGCCAATTCCTCAAGCAAGCGCTCCACGGCGAGCTTGGTTTCGCCATAAGGATTGATCGGCACCTTCGCGGCGTCTTCCTCAATCGGCACCAATTCCGGTGTCCCGTAGACTGCGGCCGTGCTCGAAAAGACGATGTGATTGACACCGTTGTCGAGAAGCGCGCCAAGCAATGTGCGCGAGCCTTCCACGTTGTTCCTTCGATAGCGTTCTGGATCGGAGACGGATTCCGAAACCGAGGTCAGCGCGGCGAAATGCATTGCAGCAACCGGCTGGTGCGCCTTGATTGCTTCGTCGAGCCGAGCCCTGTCGAGGATATCGCCACGCTCGAGCGGTCCCCATTTCACCGCCTCTTCATGGCCATTGAGGAGATTGTCGAAAGTGACTGGCAGCCAGCCCGCCTTGCTTAGCGCCTTGCAGGCGTGCGCGCCGACGTAGCCGGCGCCGCCTGAGACGAGAATGGTAGGCCGATCCGTGATCATTGCCCGGCCCTTAGCCTCGTTGCCGTGACAATCAAACGCGTCCGCGAGAGATGATGAACGTCAGACTGATATCTCACGAGACGATTTGGACGTGGGCGCAACTTACTTACCACGCGGCCTGGCGGGTTTCGGCACGTCCCCTGGTCGTCCGGCAGTTTCAGCTTATCAGACCGGACACTCGCTGGAAAAATGGAATATAACTCGGCTCTCTTCCACCCTGGCAATATTTCCGCGGATACGGCCCAGACCATGGATTTCTAATTCCGCAGAAGTCTCGCCCTCTATGTTGTGGTTGGTTGTGAACTCGCACCCGTCGAACCACAATCGCTTCAGGGTTCCGTAAACCTTGCGCTCAGGAAAATGGACAAGGATCGACAGATCGACCGTGTCCATTGCTTGGGTTCCATCGCTCGCTAATGTTTGAGTACAATCCACCATATTGAGTAGATGGATCCAAGTGAATTGAAATATTTTGGACAAAGCTAATTTCGATTACTTTTACCATATGGCAGTCTGATCCTGATTTGAATAATAAGACGTCAATGACTGCCTACTCGAAGCGCAAATTCGAACTTGCCTGCCAAAGGGCTCCGAAGTCGAAGATACTTCCAATTACCGGGCCTTGTTGTGCGATAGAGGAGCCTAGAGAATGGCTCATTTCCTTTTCTAATTGGATCTTCGACGGAGAAGGTCCGGCCGACACCTGAAAACCCTACCAACTACGGAATATGTTGTGGGGTCGGCTGGGTGCGCGAGGACCGGCGCTGCATAGGCATCGCCGGTCCCCAGGAACACTACTCACTGAACAGAGAGGCTGATACGAACGGGCGCGATCGTTGAGTACCCATTCGCCGCGATCTGGCGTGCGCGCTCTACGGCTCGATCAATCTGCGGCCGCGCTCCGGTCCACGCGAGCGAGCGGCAACCCATTTCAATATAGAAGTCGCCGTTCGGGCCGACGGACTCCCGGCAAACATCCCGGACGGCCGAGTTCACTCGGCGGTTGAGTGTCTTGAGGCCCGCCGGATGGACAAGGTTCAAGTCCGAGTACGTCACGTACCGCCGTGGAACATCATCCTTCGGCGCCGCTCTCACGATCACTTCGCGGCCTTGGCTGAAGGCTGGACTCGCTATAGCGAAACCCCCCGCCGTTATCGCACAAGCAGCGATGAAGCTAAGCACATGAGAAGTGGACATCGTTACCTACCCTCCTACTGGCGATATTAGCCAGAAGGGGTTTTTTCCTCTTCACTTTGCTTTCGTTCAACGACTTCTCGTTCAGCATATTCGTGCAGTCGACGATCAGTCTCATTAGTCGACGAACCGACCTCCTCCATCGCCGAACTTTCCCGGATAACCTTCATGACGCGCGCCAGCCTCGATTTGGCAATGCGCTGCTCCGTTCCATCCACCAGCCTCACCGCCCAGCCGTGGTCCTGGTGTATGAGGCAGGCAATCCGGTCCAGCCGGACGATCATCGAGCGATGGAGCCGCGCAAATTCACTGCTATTCAGGGTGGCTTCGAGCGCGTTCATCGTCGCGTCGTGGAGCAGTTCTTCGCGGCCAACGTCCAGTCGGACGTAATCTCCCTCCGCGTGGATTGCCTGGATCTGTTCGACGGGTATCCGCCGCTTGCCGTCGTGGCAGGACACCCAGAGAGCATCCAATTGGGGTGTTTCTTCGCGGATGAATCGCTTGCAGACGAAGCAGGCTTCGAACCGTTCGGTCAGACGGGCAATGTCGCTTGCCAGATCGGCATGCCGGCGATGATACGAGCGGAGGTTGGGAAACCGCTCTTCGCAGATAAAGTCGAAGGACCCAGCGACCTCGACAGAATGCAGGACGGTCTCGGAGGTGATGAGTTTCTCTTTGAACGATGCCACGTCGTCCGGTGTCGCGCGGTGATCGAACGTGAAGCAAAGCAGCACGCGCAGGTCGTTTGGCTCTAATGCTCGAACGGGCATGCTCGAAGGGCCTCCCGCTTACCCTCGCAATTACCGACATATACAGAGCTGCTTAGTTAAAATACATTAGTCTCAATTTAAGGAAAGATTAACAGGCCGAACGGTTTCATGGGTGCGCCAGATTCCAAGACCCAAAAACGCAGCAATGCTTCTGTACTCCACCGGCAACATGGTTTCCGATGATGAACAGCCGATCATTTGCTGACCATCAGTCTGCTGGTCGCTGAGCAAGTTCGGAAGGAGCCTTGAATCTCGGTCCGGCCTGGCCAAGTCTAATTCCATGCTTGAGAACGCCTTCTGGCTTGCGGCCACCTCCTGGCGACATGAAAAGGACATTATCGAGCAAGGCCTGGCCTTAGATAACGCGGCGATACATGTTGTCGTGGGAATCTCGCTGTTCCTAGTCGTGGGTTTCCTGATCTCGCGCAGGAACTGGATTTACGCATGGCTCGCTGTTTTCGCGATCGCGATTTGGAACGAAGTCGTCGACATTGCGACAGAGCGTTGGCCCGACATAACGCAGCAATTCGCCGAGGCAGCGTTCGATCTCTGGGCCACGCTGGCTTTCCCGACGGTCGCGCTGCTCATAGTGCTCGCATGGAGTCGCGTAGAGATCGAGCGCAAGCAGGAGCCCCTGTGACTTTCGGTTGGGGGACGAATCGCCACTTTGGGCCAGGCTCGTTGCGCTCTCGATCGATCCCGATATGAAGGGCTGAATGGTCGAGCGTTCGAAACCTTCGAGTTCGAGGATCAATATCCTCCGCGTAACGCCGCTTTTGCTAGCGGGAGCTTTCCTGGCCCTGCTGTCTCTTCGAGACCAATCCGTTCGGGCTCCCGCTCGCCATCCGCTGTCGAAGGCTGCGGACCTCTGGTCTGATCATCCTAGCCTTCTAAAGGCAAAATTGGAGTTCGAAGCCGCGCAGCTCGCGAAGAGCGGAGGCGTCGTTTCAGACGAGGGCCGGTCAACGGCGGAGCGCCTTCTCGTTAGAGAGCCACTCTCTTCGGCTGCGCTGACTTTCGCCGGAGCGCAGGCGCAAATGAGCGACGAGAGAATCAAGGCCGAGGCCCTGTACACCGCCGCTCGCCGGCGCAGCCCAAGGGACGCCGCGCCGCGGTTACTCCTTGCCGACAGCCTCCTCAGAGCCGGAAAAGTAGAAGAGGGCCTCGAAGAGATGCTCTCCCTCGCGCGCATAAGTCCAAAGTCGGCGGCCCCCATCGCCCCAGCCCTCGCAGAATACGCAAAAAGCCCCGGGGCCGTGGCCAAGCTGAAGTCGGTATTGGATAGAGACTCTGCTCTGCAGAGCCAGGTTTTGACGCTTCTCGCCGCGGATCCAAAATACGCGCAGATCGTGGTGTCACTCGCGCCGAAGCGAGCAAGCGAGCGGCCATGGGAAGCGGGCCTGGTTGACGGTTATGTGCGGGCCGGCGAGTTGCAGAAAGCGCAGGAGCTGTGGCGTCGGTTTGCCCGCTCGACGGAAGACGGCGGCGCAGTCACAAACTCGACCTTTGTGGATTGGAATGCCCCGCCGCCATTCAACTGGCAGCTCACCCCTGGGGCAGCAGGCTTGGTCGAATATCGAAAAGAAGGCGGCCTAGCCGTCATCTACTACGCTCGCGAGCCCGCAGAATTTGCCCGCCAGCTTATCCTGCTGCCACCCGGGCGGTACAGACTTCGCAGTTCGGTGGAAGGCGGGGCGAAGGCGAATGACCTCGTCTGGCGCCTAAAGTGCAACGAGGGAGAGGCCATAGCTGAGGTATCTTTAGGCGCGGGCGGTGACTTCCGCGTTCCGCAAAACTGTAAAGGCCAATGGCTAATGCTTGCCGGAAAACCCGCTGACGTGCCCTCCACTACTTCGGTCGTTATTAGAAAGGTCGGAATCTCGTGGCTCGGGGACTGACCCTTTCGGCGTGGGCCGCATCGATCTTTCTTGCGCTTTGCCTCTTGCTGGGAGGCAGCGGCCAGGGACTGTGGTCGAACCTCGTTCTTCAGATAATGGGCATTGCGATCCTGGCGACAGTTCTTTCGAGACCTGCGCAGACTGCCCCTCGGCGGGCAGCAGGTCTATCGAGTGGATTTTCGGCCTTGGTATCCTCGTAAGTGTCCTGCAGCTCGTTCCGCTTCCCCCCGCTATCTGGACGAGCCTGCCGGGCCGCGATGTCGTGGTTGAGGGGTTTCGCTTGGCGGACGTGCCTTTGCCATGGCTTCCGGTCTCTCTCTCACCGAACGGCACCATTTCTGCCTTGCTTGCACTCCTTCCTGCGGCTGCACTTTACGCCTTGATTAGACGTTCGTCGGGAGTGCGTCCGGCTGCGATGCTGGCAGTCCTGTTCGCTGTGACCGTGGCTGCCGTATTGATCGGCGTGCTTCAGAAGGCAGGGAACGAAGGCCTGTACTTCTACCCGGTCAGTAATTTCGGAGCGTCAACCGGCTTCTTCGCAAACAGCAATCACATGGGGGCGCTCCTGCTCGTCGCTATCCCATTCGTTGCGGCCGTGGGAGCAAGCACGGCGCAATCGCTCACACACAAGAACGAGCGGGCGTTCGGTGCAATCATCCTTCTCCTTCTCGTCGTGACACTCGGCGTGGGCATCGTGACCAACGGCTCCCTCGCCGTTCTCCTGCTTGGTGTGCCGGTCATTGCGGTCTCACTTCTTCTCCTTGTGCCCCGGGCCGGGTGCGCCTTGGACGGCTAATTGCCGGCTTGGCCGTCGTATCCGCGCTGGCGGTCGTCGCCTTCCTGGACACCAATTCCGCACTTCTCACCGGACAACAGACGTCGATCTCCACGCGCCAGGAAATGTGGGCCAACACCTGGCATCTGGCGGGGCAGTTTTTGCCACTAGGCTCCGGCCTTGGCAGTTTTCCGATGGTCTACCCACTGTCTGAAGACCTCGGGCGCGTCGACTGGACCTTCGTGAACCACGCACACAACGATTATCTCGAGTTGCTCCTCGAATTGGGAATACCCGGCGCGGTTCTACTGGTGGCGTTCCTCATCTGGTGGACATGGCAGACGGTTCAAATCTGGATATCCAGGGAGGTGTCGTTGTTGGCGCGGGCAGCAACAATTGCGAGCGGCGCGTTGCTCCTCCACTCCGTCGTGGACTTCCCTCTTCGCACCGCGGCTCTGGCAGGTCTCTTTGGATGGTGCCTCGCGGTGATGGTGACAAGGCCTCGGACTCTAAGAGCCCCGGTAAAAAGCGAGGCGCGGCACCTCACGTTCGAAGACCTGAAATAGTCAGAAAAGCCATTTGGCGAGAAAACCGCAATTGAGTTGACGTTGTGCAATAAGAAGATGAAACTAAGGCGGGCCAAAAGGGTTTGCTTTTCGTGGGCCGGCGTCAGGTCCGTAATGGGAGGTCACTATGCGTTATATGAACCGAGTTTTGTTCGCTGCGGCGCTTGTGGGGACGTCTGCCACCGCGTTCGCGCAGCCTCTCCCTCCCGGCGCTGAGATCGTCGGTCAGTCGGTCCAGGTAACCACTAACGGTGTCACCAACACGATCTACTTCGATCAGGGCGGTGCGGCACGCATCGTTTCGCCGAACGGCAACGTCGTGAATGCATCCTGGACGTCCACAGCGCAGCGGCTTTGCCTCAACACCGGTGCTGCCACCGAGTGCTGGCCGTACACGCAGGCCTTCCAGGCCGGTCAGCCCGTAACCTTGCTGAGCACCTGCAACGCCTCGTCAACCTGGACGGCGAACGCTGTGAACCAGCCGCAGACACAGAACGCGGGCGAACGCGGCTAAAGGCTGAGCGTCTCACCAAGACAAAAAAAAGGGCCGCTTTATGCGGCCCTTTTTCATTCGTTGATGATCCCGCTTAGGCTGGGCTGACCGGAACGCCGTCGTTGTTATCGTCGTCATCACCGGAGATCAGCAGTGCTAGGCCGGCCAGCGCACCAAGTGCGAGAAGAACCGGCCAGATACCGATGCCGCCAGAAGCTGCGACAGGAGGAAGCGGCGGCGGGCCAGCGTCTGCAACGACCGGGGCCGCGTCAACGACAGGAAGCACGCAGCCAGCCGGTGCCTGGGCAGCGGCCGCAGCGGCGCCGGCAGCAGCAGCCGTAGCAGCGTTACCGCAGAGAGCCTGGGCTGCAGCGGGCGAGCCGTAAACACCGATCACCGCATATGGATTGACCGCAGCGGGCGCCGATGTCGCCACTGCCGCGAAAGAGGAACTGCTGCACAGCGCAAGGGCTATCGCAGCACCACTAATCTTTTTCCCAATGCCCGCCATACACGCACTCCTACCCTGATGGAGCTGGCCGAAAGCCCGTGCCCCCGGGTCCTTGACACCACCGGACCCATGAACGCATGGCCCTAGCATCGGTTGCGTCACCACGCAATTGGCAGAAAACTTTCAGATAAGTTGCTACGCGCAACTCTATCTGCCGAAGAGGACAACGCAAGAATCCATGGGTCACGTCCTCATCGTCAGTAACTGCGCCTGGAACATTTTCCATTTCCGAAAGCCAATACTCGATGGATTACTTCGGTCGGGCAGGAAAGTGACCGTGAGTGCTGCTCGTGACGGGTACGAAACGCTACTTGTTGAGCAAGGTGTAGCCTTCGAGCCTCTCGAATTCAGCGCTTCCGGGAAAAATCCCTTTGAGGATGCCCTTTTGGCTGTCCGGCTCAGAAGGATTATCCGAAAGGCGAAACCGGACGCTGTCCTTACCTTTACGATCAAGCCGAACATCTATGGATCCCTGGCGGCGGCGCTCTCGGGTACACCCGCCTACCCCACCGTTAGCGGGCTGGGATCGGCCTTCCTGTCAGGCGGAATATTGCCGAAGATCACGAAGTTTCTTTTTCGAATCGCCCTGAAGGGCGCGAGGCTCGTCTTTTTCCAAAATGAGGATGACCGCGAACTCTTCCACCGCGAGAAGCTGGTCGAGTTGGAAAAGACACGGTTGGTGGCCGGGTCAGGTATTGATCTCGACGCATTTAAGGCCGCTTCGCTACCAACCAGCAAACCCTTCACGTTTCTCCAGATTGGCCGGATACTCGCCGACAAGGGCGTTAGAGAACTTGTCGAAGCCACGAGGATACTTCGGGCCGAAGGCAAAACTTGTCGTGTTCTCCTGCTCGGCGAGATCGGGTCCGACAACCCGAGCGCTATTCCAGCTTCTGAGGTGCGGAAGTGGATCGATGAAGGCTTGGTCGAGCACGTCCCGCCCGTAAACGACGTGCGTCCAATAATCGCGCAGGCCCACACGCTAATTTTGCCGTCCTATCGCGAAGGGTTGCCTCGCAGCCTCCTTGAAGGCGCCGCGATGGCGCGCCCCCTGCTGGCCTCCGAGGTGCCAGGATGCCGGGACTTGGTATCCGACGGTGTGAATGGTTTCCTCTGCCAGGCTCGCTCATCACGTTCACTCGCAGATGCCATGGCGCGAATGATTGATCTAAGTCGGGACGATTTGGTCCGGATGGGCACAAAATCCCGCGCACTGGCGGAACGGAAATACGATCAGAGTCTTGTTACAGAAGCGTACCTAAGAGAGATGCCGGCTTGAAGCGATTGTTCCGATACTGGTTCGAGAGCAAAGGATCTGAATTCGTCCCGGCTGTCCCGCCGGGCGTTCGCGTTTACGCGATCGGCGATATTCACGGTCGAGACGACCTGCTCCACGAACTCCTCGATCAAATCGAAGCGGAGCCAACAACCAGGAATGAGAAGACCATTCTCGTCTTCCTCGGCGATCTCATCGATCGCGGACCTGCCTCGCGCGCAGTGGTCGAGCGTTTGGCTGGCTATCGGCGCGAGAATACCCACTGCGTATTTCTTATGGGCAATCACGAGGAGGCACTCCTTCGCGTCATTGAGGGGGATACTGGAATCCTCGGTACCTGGCTCAGAGTTGGCGGCGACACTTGCGCCGAAAGCTACGGCCTGGATGGCAAGGAGCTGCGCCGCCTGCCCGCCTTGCGGGCCATCGAACAGATCCGCTCGGCCATCCCCGCCGAACACGTCGAATTCCTGAGAAGCTTCCACGACAGCTTCCGGATTGGCGACTATTGTTTCGTGCACGCCGGCGTGCGCCCAGGCATACCCCTCGACCAGCAGGCCATTACCGACTTACGATGGATCCGGGGCCTTTCCTTCAACACGACGGACCGCACGACGCCATGATCGTTCACGGTCATACGATCACGCAGGAAGTTGACGAGCAACCTTACCGGATTGGGATCGACACCGGCGCTTACAAGAGTGGAACACTCACGGCCCTGGGCCTTCGTAGAAGCGATCGCTGGACAATCCAGACAACGAATTCCGAGATGTGGTCACATCGATCGGGCAATGCTAACAGCCCCGCCGGCGCGTTCGCGTCGCATGGCTCATGAGTTGGATGAGATCTATGTCTGTAACGCGCGTATCACTCCTCGTGGCCTTAGTTCTGCTGGCATCCTGCGCTGACAGGCGCGGCGGGCCGATACCCTACAACGTATCGGATTTCGGCACGCCGGACCGCCCGCAGCCACTTACCCTTGCGGAAGATTACCGCATCGCTCCGTTGGACACGCTGACGGTGAAAGTATTCAAGATGCCGGATCTCTCAGGCGATTATGATGTCGATTTGACCGGGCAGATCTCGATGCCACTGGTGGGCAATGTGAAGGCCGTGGATCTTACGACGGCCGAGCTCGGCCGTAGCCTGAAAGCCAGGTACGGCGAGCGATATCTCCAGAATCCCGACATCAGTGTCGGCGTGAAGTCTTCGACAAGGGCCAGCATCACTCTCGACGGCTCGGTCGGCAAACCAGGCTCGGTGCCTGCGGGAGCAGCAACAACGCTCATGCAGGCCGTTGCCCAAGCTGGCGGTGTAACCGAGCAGGCCAATCCTCGGCGGGTGGCAATCTTCCGGCAAATCAATGGCCAGCGGCAGGCGGCAGCATTCGACCTGACTGCGATCCGGCGCGGAGAGGCTGCAGACCCGAGGGTCTATGCCGGGGACATCATCATCGTCGACGGAAGTGGCATCAAGGCCCTGCAAAAACAGATCCTCAATAGCTTGCCGTTGTTCTCGATCTTCCGACCCTTCTAAGCGGACATCATTTTGTGAACACCAACCTCCCCGCGAATTACGAACGGCCCTCGATGCCTGAGCCCTTTGGGCCCGTCAGGGGCCAAGGAATGCATTTTAACGAGCAGGCTCAGGAAAGCGGCCTGGACTTGGCCAACCTCATCCGGATCGTTCGAGAGCGATGGAAGCTCATCCTCGCGGCGGTCTTAGCCGGCGCTGCTCTCGCGATCCTGTACACACTGCTGACGAAGCCGCTCTATCGGGCGGGAGCCGTGCTCGAGGTAAATCCGCCGCGGGTGGAAGTCCTTGAGGACGAAGAACGTTCAACTGGCGCGCAGCAGGTCGGCACCTGGGACTTCATCGCTACGCAGGTCGGCTTGCTCAAGAGCCAGAGCCTTGGCGAGCGCGTTGCCCAGGACCTGAACCTGGCGGCAAACGCCGCCTTTGTTGACCAAAGCGGTGATCCGGAAAGCCGACTGAAGGCGGCCGGCGCGAAGGTCGCTGGTGGAATAGGAGTTGAGATGCCCAAGGAAGGGCAGCTCATCAATTACACCTTTACCGCCGACGATCCGCAGATCGCGGCCATGGTGGCCAACGGTATCGCTGATGCTTTTATCGATTCCAATCTCCAGCGGCGCTACGATGCCTCGAACTACGCCCGTGAGTTCCTGCAGCGACAACTAAACAAGACCCGTGGTGAGCTTGAGAAATCGGAGCGCGCGCTTGTCAGCTACGCGCAGTCACAAGGCATTATCAACACGGCATCGGGTGAAGATACGAACTCAAACAGCGATGCCAACTCTCTTCAGGGCGCGTCCCTGGTCGCGTTGAATTCCGCCTTGGCTGAAGCGACTGCACGCCGCATCGCGGCTCAGGGCGCCTATCAGCAAGCTCGGCTCGCCGGTGGGTCCGCCGAAGCGACGCAAAGCACATCGGCACTTAGGGGAACTCTCGCCGCGCTGGAAGCAGAGTACCAGGAAAAGCGCACCCTCCTGAAGCCAGAGCACCCGGATATGGTGGCGTTAAAGTCGCGGATTGACGAGCTGAATCGTCAGATTTCGGCTGAACAGTCCCGCGTTGCTGGTGGTCAGGCAACCACCCTCCTCGCAGCGTACCGTGCCGCCGTCGCTTCCGAGAACGCCCTTCGCTCGCGGGTCAATCAGCTTCGGGGCTCGGTGCTAGACCTTCGGGGCCGCAGTATCCAGTACAACATTCTGCAGCGCGACGTGGACACCAACCGCAGTCTCTATGACGCTCTCTTGCAGCGGTATAAGGAGGTCGGTGTCGCGGGCGGCATCGGCGATTCTCCAGTATCGATCGTTGACCGCGCCCAGGTTCCTGGAGGCCCATTCAAGCCCAACCCGCTTCTGAACCTCCTCGCCGGAATAGGCTTGGGACTTCTCGCCGGCATTGCGTTGGCGGTCCTTCTCGACCTGCTCCATGACGTTCTAAAAACGCGGGAAGATGTCCGCACGAGACTCGGCCTCTCCTGCCTTGGCGTTATCCCCAAACGAAAAGGGGATGGCTCAATCGTCAGTGATCTTGCCGACGAAGCTTCTGGGATCGCCGAAGCCTATTCCGCGGTCCTTGCGGCACTGCGCTTCTCGACTGACCACGGTACGCCGCGCACACTGTTGCTGACGAGTACAACGCCGGCGGAAGGGAAATCGTCAAGCGCATTTGCGATTGCCCAAAATCTCGCACGTCGCGGAGAAAAAGTCCTTCTGATCGACGCCGATCTCCGTCGTCCAATTTTCAAGACGCAGTCGTCCGGACGCGGTCTGACAAAACTCCTCACGAACGAGGAATCAATTCGCGGACATTTACACGAGACACAGTTCGAAAATCTTTGGCTGCTTCCCTGCGGACCGACGCCCCCCAATCCTGCGGATTTGTTGTCTTCGCCGCGCTTCGCCAAAATCCTCGTAGAAGCGGGGCGCGAGTTTGACCGTATCATCATCGACGGCCCTCCAATGCTCGGGCTGGCGGACGCCGTCCTTCTCGCGAGTGCGGCCGAGCACGTGGCGCTGGTCGTCGAGTCCGGGCGCACGCGGACTAAGGCTGCAAAGGAAGTGATTCATCGCCTCAGTTCTGCGGGAGCGAATATTCTCGGTGTTGTGCTGACGAAGTCCACGGAAGAGGCAAGCAGCTACGGCTATAGTTATCGTTATAGTTCGATTGGTGATAACCGCGATGATCTGATTTTGATTACCCAGCAGTCGAACAGCTAGTCCGCTCTGCCTCGATGAATCTGGTTTACAGATAGTGAAGCAAGGATGACCCAAACCGGCTGTAGAGGTGTGAAGCCGATGTCTCCCGTGAGTTTGAGAATACTGCTTGCCGGTCATTTGGAAAATAGGTGTACGTCGTCTTCAATTTTTGAGCCTGCAACGCTCAGCTGGCTGATTTCGGAGCCCGGCGGCGGATCCCCTCTGTGATGAAAACCAGTCTCTCCTTTACAGGAAAATCGGCAACTCCTTGTCCGATCGAACGAGAAGCCTGTTTCGGCTCCGTCGTTTCGAGTCTTGTTTTGGGCGGCGCTCTGAGTGGCGGCATCTATGCCGGACATCTTCGCTGCCCACTCGCCATCGCCGGCGCTGAGACCAGGGCGAGCATCCTAACGCGAGCCCGCGCTCGCGAAGTAATGACGCGCTTCCCGCCGGACCGGCTTTGCTTCGCTGCGTATGTCGAATTGGTGGACGGAAAGCAGCGCGACAAGGGTGGAGTGGAACCTTAACTTCGCTATAGTGAGCTTAGCTCGCGGAGTTTACTGCAGCGGAAAGTTCGTCCGCTAATCAGCGAGTAAAATACAGTGTATCGTTGATCCACGGCAGGTGGTGACGGCGAGGCAACTGACGAAAGTCACACATGGCTGCTTTGACGGCCTGCTTGGTTTCCATGTTGATAAAGTCGTGACACGAAATTGCCGCGTTACGAACGTCGAGAGCACCTAGGCCCTTGACCGCCAATTGTTCTGCTCCCTCGATATTCATCTTGAGAAAGTCGATCCTCTTGATGCCAAGGTCGGCACAAAGCGAGGACAGTGAGCGCATTTCGACAACGGCGTCTCCACGGCCGATGGAGTTGCCAAGGTGATTGGCGGTCGTCTCGATAGTAGTTGTGCCATTCATGTCACCAATGGCGCAGTGGATGGGTTCAGCGGGTAAACCGCTAAGGGCAATTGTCTTGGACAGGCAGCGGTACGTCCTCGGGCTGGCTTCGATGGCAATATAACGTTTGACTTTGTGGGAGATAACTACCGCTTCCTCGCCAATGCCCGCTCCTACATCAACGACGACATCATCTGCCTTGGGCTGGTAGAACGGCAGGAAGTAATCCGCAACTTCGGCCTCCATGAAGGACAGGCGCTTGGCGACCGTATCGGGTGACGCGATTGTCACTCCATCTTGGCGAGCAATCCAGTCACCATCCGCGTCGACATGGAACGAGCGGCCGCCGCCAGCGAGGTTGGCAGCTAGGACGGCAAGAGACGGGGATACACGGCGCAGGCGTTCGATTGATTGCCACGCAAACGCCGAGACATTCATTGGGCCAGAGTAAAACTTGACGTCGCGCGCATCAAGGCCTCCCCGACCTGATCCGTCGGCAATTTAACGTAAGAATGAACTCGGTGGGGATTTCGGAATCAAACTTAGCAACGGGCGCTCGACCAACAGGAAGTAGGCAATGCCTGTCAACGTCCCGGCGAGCACCAGTGCCGGAAGGGCGGGATAAATCCGGGCCACAACACTGATCGCTAGGCCATGTGCAAGATAGATCGAATAGGACGCTCCTCCAGTCCATACGAGCCATCGCGGTATCCGCATTCCCCCGCGCTCTGCTGTTAGCAAAGCGGGCAATACTAAAGCGAGCGACGCTCCGAAGAGCCATGACGCTTCCCTTGGGGCACCAAGGTAGAGCCATAAACTAAACGGCAAGATAGCTAGGGGGAAAATTGCCCAGTTTCGCTGCCAACGATGACATATGACCCCAAACAGAAACTCAAGATTTATACTTCTGAAGGGCAGCCATTCAGTTGGGGCAAGGATGATCGCTGCGGCCCAGATGATGAGCAGCCAATTGTTTCGCGTAACCAACATCGCAGCAAAAACGGCGTAGAAAACAACTTCGTGCTGCAGAGTCCATGCCACCGACAAGGCCGGATCACCGATCGGCAAAAGGGTGAGCGTCGCGAGCCATGACCATGTGCGGTCGCCAGCGGAGACTGACGGAAGTGCCGTGTATAGCAGGGCAAAGGCGACACCTACGGGTAAATATGGCAGAAAGACGCGGCGGAATCGATGCCAGACATATTCCCCAAGCGTCTTCCCGCTCACCGAATGCGCGATAATGAAGCCCGATAGCACGAAGAAAAAGTCGACGCCGAGATAGCCATGCTCGAGCATCGGTATGTTTACGGCCCCAAAGTCCCGCGCGGCCAACTGAGCGTGGTGCAGCACGACGGCAAGTGCGGCGATGGCGCGCCCAGCCTGAAGGCATTTAATTTGTGCCGCGGCTGGGCTCATTGCCGGGTGAGACAACGCAACATGGCGAAGGTCTATAGCTGTACTCTAAAAATTGAACAGCCTCTCCCATTGCTTAAACGCGCGGCCTTCGCCAGCCAAACTCCTGAGACATCCGCCGGCCGCGAGAAAGATCGGCGGGACGAGGTTCAATTCCAAGATTTCGACGAGACTGCTACCGGCAAAATCGGCAGGACGAAGGATCACGTTATCGAGTGCCGTAATTAGCTCATGCGTCCGTACGACGCCTAATGTAATAAGCGACCGTTCGCCATGCCAACAGGTTGAGCGGGTGAAGCCGAAGCGACCGGGCGAGCAGGGTTCGAGAAGTGGCGAGTTCTCCATGGTCGATCGCACGCGCAGCCTGGACCCGAAGCATCTCGCCTATGTACCTGCGATCGGTAGCAAAATCTCGCTCGAGGGCGACTAGAGTCTCAAAACGTTTCTCGGCAAGATCGTCCGAGCCGGTCGCCCTACGTTGCGCTGCAAGGATTTCGAGTATCCTAGTCATGACTAGGTTGCTTGGCTTGGCAACGGAGGTAGTAACTGATCCTTGGTGTTGGCGATAATCGTAGAGAGGGTCAGAAATGACCCGGACCTTAGCGTGTTCACTGGCGAGCAACGCCCAGTAGAAGTCTTCGCCGAAAGATCCATCAAACCAACTATTGAGCATTCCGACTTGGCAAAAGAGCGAACGCCGCACCATCATTGGCGCGAACCAGAATTCATAAGCGGATTGTGCTCCAGGCTCGATCAAAAGATCACTGGCCGGGGACCGAAGCCCTATGCACCGTCCATCCCGGTCGATAAGCTTCAAACCGCAGCCGACGATGCCGCAATCGGGATCAGCGTCGAACACTGCAACCTGACGTTCGAGCCGGTCACGAGCGCAGCGGTCGTCAGCATCCTGCTGGGTTACAAACTCTCCCCTCGCCTGTGCAATCAGCATATTCTTATTGCCGATAAGCCCAAGCGCCGGGGTGTTACGAAAGTAGCGAATTCGGGGGTCAGTCGGAAGCGTTGCAATGAAGTCGGAAGTTCCGTCGGTTGAGCAGTCGTCCCCTATTAGCAATTCCCAGTCGGCGAGCGTCTGATCAAGGATCGATTGCACACCCTCGGCGAGAAAGGGCATGGCATTTCGGGCCGCCATTACCACCGAGACTCGCGGACCAGTCACTGGCTACGGACTTTGGCCTTAAGGCGGGACAAAATCACGCGCATCGTGGTCCGCGCATACCAGTTGAAGGGCTGCGACCCCTCTTCGATTTGCTCGCGAATGCGCTCCGTGTGGATGTGTGCAAAGCATTCTAGCGCGTCGGGATGTATGACTGGATTGATGCGCGGCTCGCTGCCTGCGGCGTCGTCCCGCCTCGCGAGAATGAGGTTCTGGCGATACCAGGGCTCGATTTCACTTTCGTTCCAGATAGTCCAGCGCGGCGCATCGACGCAGGCAAATCCATGGTTATTGAAGAGTGCCTGCCAGTATGCCGGCCATTGGCAGTTCACGTGATGCATACCATCTTGGTTGGGCGCTGCGGCCGCGAACAGGATTTTATCGCCATGGCGGACTAGCGATTCCACGAATCGCGGGGCGAACTGTTTGGCCAAATGCTCCGCAACTTCGAGCGATATGACGAGGTCAAATCGCTTCTTAAGATCGAGCGGTTGTTCAAGGTTGACCTGTCGAACCAGTGAGCGGTCGATATGGAGCCGCCCATTTGGAACCGTGACCCCATCGACTCCCATCACTTCGGTCGCGCCTAGATCGAGCGCGGAGCGAAGCCATGTTCCAGTGCCGCAACCGACATCGAGAATCAGTCTCGGAACGCCGTCGGGAAAAAGCATCGACAGCGCCTTTCGCGCGCCAGCAATCGTATGGAGGTTGAGCGAATGGTCGTAATCGACCTCTTCCCCCGCGGCTCTGGTGTCCAAGTTTATCACTCCTTTATCCCTTCGACGATTGCCGCCGTGCAAGAAGCTCGCGCATCGCGCCCGCATTGGCTGCGCCATCAATGTAATTATCGAGCCAGTCCGGACGCCCAGAAAATCTCTTTAACTGCGCCTTCACCGCATTCCGAACCCGGCTAGCGATCAGCCAAAAGGGGATCCCCATCACCCCTAAGCCGCTTCCATCTGGGTTGCCGCGTTTGACCGCGGTTCGTCCGGTTCCGACCGCGTGATCCCGAACGAAGGCTAGGGTCTGGCGATCGCGAGGAATGCAGTGATGAACGATCGCGCCGGGTACGAATCGGCCCTCCGACGAACTGGCGTCAAGGACGCGGTCCATGATTTCCGTCTCTTCGCCATGGAGGAGATCATTACCGATCCGACCGAGACTGGGATCGAAACGTAGGTTTCGAAGCGAAGACCTTCGGAACATCATGTTCGCTCCGTAGGGGTAAGTCTCCCTGCGACCAGCGACGATCGTTGGCCCGATCTGCGCCGGATCCTTTACCACATGCATGGCAGCAATGGCCGGGACATCGCCAACCCCGCGTTCAAGCCAGCGAGGCGCTCCGCCCTCGAAGCACGGAAGGATAGCTCCGCCGAACAGATCGGTGTCCCAATATTCGCGCGCCGCAGCGACGTAGGCCTGAAGAAAGGCGCGATCGACGATGACGTCATCGTCTGTCCAGATTACATAGTCGCTGTTGACGTGCTCGAGAGCTGTATTGCGGGCGTTTGACAGGCCGGGACTTCGTTCCACCACCGTCCGAATCGGAAGCTTTTCGGCGAAGCACGCGATGACATCCTGCGTAGAGTCGCTCGATCCATTGTCGACCACAAAAATCGACCAATTCAAATCCTGAGGAACTGTCATCGAGGAAAGGGAGTCGAGCGTTCGACGAAGCGATTCTGCACGATTCCAGGTGCAGATGACGATTGTAAAGCTGGCGTTCTTCATCTCGAAGATCTCCCACTTTCGTGCGAGACGGTCGCCGAGGCCTCGCTCACCAACCCTTTGTCCACCAATAAAATCCGACCGCACTTTTCGAGCGTCGTCAGGCGATGCGCGATCATTACAACCGTGATATCGTCACCAAGCGCCTCGATCGACGCCATCACCGCGGACTCGGTGGCATTGTCGAGCGCACTGGTCGCTTCGTCGAGAACGAGGATACGCGGGCGGCGGTAGAGGGCTCGGGCAATTCCAATCCGCTGGCGCTGGCCACCCGAAAGACGAACGCCCCTTTCTCCGGCCTGCGTGTCGTAGCCGTCGGGGAGCCCGTCGATAAAATCTGCAATCCCCGCTTGGCGCGCGGCTTCCCTAACGCAGTCCATGTCGCGGTCTTCTTCCGATATTCCGAAGGCGATGTTTGAAGCTAAAGAATCGTCCGTGAGGTAGATCGACTGCGGAACATGGGCGACTTGGGCCTGCCACGACGCCCGATGGGGCCCAGTCATTGGCTGACCATCGAATAAGATTCGGCCGTCGCTTGGATCGAGCAGCCCAAGCAGAAGGTCCATCAACGTACTTTTTCCCGAACCGGTCGGGCCGGCGATACCGATGCGTTCGCCGTGGCGGATTGTGAAATTGACGTCCCTCAACACTGCAGTGCCGTCGGGATAGGCGAAGGAAACATTATCGAACAGTACCTGGTCGGTGAAGCACGCAATCTCACCACTCGGGAGGGGCGGCAACCGATCCTCGAGTACCAAAAGCTCGGCAATCTCTGCTAGGCCCGGCGCATTGCCGATAACCGCGGTCCAGCCGTTGTAGGCAATCTGGAGCTGCGGCAGCAGCCTCTGAGCGCCAAGCGCGAGGGCGCCAAGCGTAGGGAGCGCGGCGGCGATCCCGCCGGGACGGCCGGCAAGTGTCCAAACATAGGCACCAATCGCAACGATGCCTATCGTCTCGATTAGGATGCGCGGCGCCTGAGAAAGGAAAGCGCTGGTGATGAAGGAACGGCGCATGATATCGCCGCTGTGGCGGAACGAACGTTCATATGCAGGCTGTGACCGATCAAGGAGTGTATCGCGAATACCTCCCAGTCCTTCCTGGAGCACCTTCATCTTACGGGTCCAGTGGTACGTTACATCCTCACCCGCCGAAACCAACCTCGGTCGGGCGATAGCGCTCATCACAACGTAAAGCCCAACGAGCACCCCGCCGGCGACCAGGGCAACTACCGGACTGACCAAGAGCAGGAGAATGATGATCATCACGCCAAGAAAAGTCGCGACGACAGCCTGAATAGCAGAAATTAACACCGAAAAAGTCAGGTGATGCAACTTTTCAAAGCGCGTGATCAGATCAGCCGAATGTAAACCAACATAATAAGAATACTCTTGGCGAAGGACTTTGGCGAAGGCGGTATTGGCCAAATCGAACGACACATTGAAGGCGAGCGCCTGGCTCGATCGCGCGAGGGCCAGCCTCATCAGACCGCTAATCATTGCCAACGCGATGAAGGCAATAGCTGTGATCGCTATCAATTGGGCTCCCGGTCGAAGAGTCGTCGCCCACGGACCGAGAAGCGGAATCCCTCCGAGGCTGGCCGGATTGGTCAGCACCGCAAGGAAAGGCAGAATAGCACCAATGGAAATAGTTTCGGCAAACGCACTGACGAAAAGTAGAACGACCACAACCCAGCATTCGCGTCGTCGCGAAGGCGAGAGGTTTCCGTAGATTATGCGTACTGGCGTCATTGCGCGGCCGTACATAGCCGCTCAGCGCAAGATGGACAGCGCCAAGCTTGCCTTTTTGTGCACCAAGCCCTTTGGCTTCCAAATGATTAGCGTTTCTCGGGCATTCCTGTGCGTATTGTCGAACTGACGGAAACCCTGACTGCGGGAGGCGCCGAGACGTTCGTGGTTCGCCTGTCCAACGCGCTGGTGCAAGCCGGGCATCAAGTTTTGTTGGCCGTCATGGTGCCAAACATCCACCCCGCAGTCGCCGCGGCGATCGACCCGCGTGTTCAAATTGAATTGGTCCCTCCCCGAGGCTGGCGATGGTGGTGGCGGGCCGAAAAGGCGATGCGACTGGCGGGAATGCGCCTCCGCCCTCAGCACGCACGCCAGCGCCGCTGGTTATCGCGGCTGGTCGAAGAATTTCGGCCGTCGGTTATCCACTCGCACCTGCTAAAAGCGGACCTGCTTGCGATGGACGTTCGAAAGTCGCGCCCGAGCATCGGCCATATGCTGACCGTCCACGGCGACTATCCAATGTTTCTCGAAGGGAAATCGGACCCGTTCCTGCTCGATCTCGAGCGCCATGTCTCGGAAGTCGCGCGATCAGCGAGCGCGATCGTCGGAGTAGCTGAGCCGCATCTCACGCTGTTCCGCGAGCGCTTCGGCGTGGAACTGGACCGCCTCCACCTAATCTACAATGGACTCGAGCAGCCGGCCTCGGATGGCCCCAGTCGCGCCGACCTGGGCCTGCCCGAAACCGCATTCATTTTCGGCATGGTCGCCCGCGGGATCGAAGGGAAAGGGTGGCGCCCAGCGATCGAAGCTTTCCGTTGCCTTGATCGCCGCGATGCGGTTCTGGTTTTGGTGGGTGAAGGGCCTTTTCTCGACACGCTCAAGGCCGAGGGACAAGCCGACAACGTGATTTTCGCGGGCTTCGCGGCGCGGCCGGTGGACTGGATTCGGCATTTCAACGTCGGGCTTATGCCTTCCCAGATCCCGCATGAGAGCCTGCCGACGGTGATCATTGAATATCTCGCCTGCGGAAAACCCGTCATCGCCACCAATGTCGGCGAAGTCACGGCGATGATTCGGGCACCCGATGGATCATTGGCAGGGCAGCTCGTTCCGCAGCGCTCGGTAGAAGCCTTGGCAAAAGCTATGCGACAGGTGCTGGAAGATACGGCTCTTCGAACAAGGCAATCGGTGACGGCGCGGGCCGCATTCGCCAAATTCGCGATGGTGGCGTGTCTGGAACGTTACGAGCGGCTGCTCACCTACGTTTCCAGCAACTCTTCAAGTAATGCGCGCCATTGAGGAACGATGGCGTCGGCGGTGAAGTCGGTTACGCGCTTGCGCGCGACTTCCGCCATGCGTTCGCGGCAGTCCGCGTCGGCGAGGAGCGACGCGAGTGTGTCAGCCCAGATTTCGATCGAACCGATATCGTGTCCGGGGATCGGCATCAGGATCCCGTACGGAGCCTCTTCCGCAAAAGTGATCGGCGTGGTCGGCACCGGGCTACTTGGCGCTAGGATCTCGCGGGGACCGGTTGGACAATCAGCGCTCACCACCGCCTTCCTGCAAGCCATCGCCTCGCACAAAGCAAGCGGGAAGCCTTCCCATGCGGACGGTAAAACGAACAATGCCGAGCGAGCGATGAACGCGAACGGATTTGCCTGAACACCGAGGAAATGAACGTCAGCTTCGTTATCGATCCCATTCCATGGGCTGCTAATCCGCAGGCCAAAACGTGCCGCCTCGGCAAGCAGGTCGCCGCGCAGAGGCCCGTCGCCCAGGATCAGTAAGCGCGAGGCCGTATCCCCCCGCAAGCGAGCGAAGGCCTCCAAAAGTGGTGCTTGGTTCTTCTGCTGCGCCAGACGTCCCGCGGTGACGATTACCGGCGGTCCATCGAACAAGTGCTCATGTTCTGGCGCTAGACTGGCACCAGACTTCGCTTCGATACCATCTACGTCGAAATAGTTGTTGATGACGCGGACGCCGTCGATGCCAGCTCTGACCATTTCTGCCGCTATGTCGCGGCTTACCGCTACGACCGCGTCGGCCCGACGTAGCGCTTGGGGAATAAGAACACGCCTGCGAAATGCCCCAAAATGCCCTTGAAATCATGGTTGTGGGAAATCGAGCCGTGCAGCACCAACACCACCTTCTCGCCACGCCGGCTCAGGAGGTCGACGTAATGCGCACCTTCTAGGTGGGCGATGCTGATATCCAGCTTCCATTTTTCCTTGAACCTGCCGTAGCGAACAACCCGACGCAGGAAGTTGACAAGCCGATTGATCAGCCCTCCCCCACCATCGACTTCAAGGCTCACCACATCCTCGCCTTCAAAATCGATGCCGTCCGCGCGATTGAAGACGATTTCCCGGACGTCCGCAAAGGCGCGGAAGGCCGTTGCATGGTCACGAACCACCTTGGCCGCCCCGCCCATCGACAATTCCGTGACCAACAGGGCAATTTTCGGCTTCACTCGAGCGGGGTCCTCATATGCATTGCGCCCTTTGCCGAACCGGCTATGCGGGACGAGCCTTAGGAAGGAGCCGGTTGGGGTGCAAGCAGCGGTCAGCGTATCGATCCGCTTTAAAAGCGAGGTTTCGCCATGTGCGGGATAGCCGGCACATGGCGAGTTGAACCGCCCACGAATGACGAATTGAGCGCGATGGCCCAATCGCTTCGGCATCGCGGCCCGGACGACCACGGAATTTGGATCGACGCAGAGGCTGGGGTTGGTTTCGCACACACGCGACTGGCAATCGTCGATCTCAGCGCTGCGGGACATCAGCCGATGCGCTCAGCATCCGGCCGCTACGAACTTGTCTATAATGGCGAAATCTACAATCATGACGAGCTGCGGTCGCTAGTTGACCCAGTGGAAAACGTGCAGTGGCGCGGGCACAGCGACACCGAGACCCTGCTGGCTATGATTGAGCGCTTCGGGCTCGAAGAGGCACTGTCGAAATCGATCGGTATGTTCGCGCTTGCCTTGTGGGACCGCGAAACCAGAACACTGTCTCTGGCGCGCGACCGGCTAGGTGAGAAGCCGCTCTATTATGGCTGGGCGAACGGCTCCTTCCTATTCGCCTCCGAGCTGAAGGCGATGCGGACGGTGCCGGGATTCGCCCCGCCGGTCGACCGGGCCGCGCTCGACTGCCTGCTTCGCTTCTTGGCGGTGCCGGCACCGCGATCGATTCACGAGGGCATCTTCAAACTCATGCCGGGGACGATCCTGACGCTTGGCGTCGAGGATCGAACGGCCATGCCGAGCGGGTTCGACGGGCGTGCCGGAAACCGGATTACGAGCTATTGGTCGATCGACGAGGTTATTGCCCGCGGACCGAGCGAGCTGGGCGGCGAGGATGCCGAAGCCCTCCTCGAGCAGTTGCTCATTGCGTCAGTCCAGCGCCAGTCGGTCGCGGACGTGCCGGTCGGCACCTTCCTGTCGGGCGGCTACGACAGCACGCTGGTCGCGGCGTTGCAGCAGGCTCATGGCGGATCGCGAGTCGAGACGTTCACGATCGGGTTCGACGAAGCCGGCTTCGACGAGGCACCCCATGCCCGAGCGGTGGCCGCGCATCTGGGCACCGACCATCACGAAATGCGAGTCAGCTCTGCAAACGCGCTTGTGCTGATCCCCGAATTGCCGTCCATTTATGACGAGCCGTTTGCAGACAGTTCCCAAATCCCGACGACTTTGCTCAGTCGGCTAGCGCGCCGACACGTGACGGTGGCGCTGAGCGGCGATGGTGGCGACGAGCTGTTCGGCGGCTATAATCGCTACGTCGCTTTTGCGAAGAGCCGAAAGGCGCTCGCCGCGGTCCCTGCTCCCCTGCGGCGCGCCGCAGGGGCAGCATTGGGCGCAATCGGCAGCGACCGAATCGACCGCTTGGGGCGTTGGACACGGATCGACCGTCGCTTCCCGCAACCAGGCCAAAAAAGCCAGAAACTGGCGACGCTCTTGCGAAACGGCAAAACGGTCGAGAAGCTGTTCCCCGAGCTCACCTCTCATTGGGGTGCATCCGAGCGGCCGGTGCTGGACACCGCGCCCTGCGCGTCTCGCCTCGCGGCGCTGCCCGGCATCGATGAGGCGAGCCGGATGATGGCGTGGGACATGGCCGACTATCTGCCCAACGATATTTTAGCGAAGGTAGACCGGGCGTCGATGTCCGCCAGCTTGGAAACGCGTGCCCCGTTCCTCGACCATCATGTGGTCGAATGCGCGCTTGGCCTGCCGAGCGCGATGAAGATCGGGTCTGATGGAGGCAAGGCGATCATGCGCAACATCCTTTACCGCTACGTCCCGCGGAAGCTCCTAGACCGACCCAAGGCGGGCTTCGCCATCCCGCTCGGGCAGTGGTTGCGCGGTCCACTGCGCGACTGGGCCGAAACCCTATTGGCGCCCGATGCGCTGTCGGACCATTTCGACGTCGCGGTAATTCGCAACCGTTGGGCGACACACCTCAGCGGCCACCGCGACGATAGCCTGGCGATCTGGCCGGTGCTGATGTTCCAAGCGTGGCGAGGGTGAGGCCACTAGTTTGCATCCTAGATGCCAGCATCGGCGTCACCGGGGCGCTGGTGGCGGCGCGGCGCGAAGCGGAACTCATCGCCGACCGAGCGCGAGTCTTCCTGGTAGTCCCGCGAGCGTTTAAGGCGCCCGCGAGCGAACTGGCCGCGTTCGAACGGGTCGTGCACCTGCCGATCCGCCCGCTCCGGCGCTCGATCGGCAGCCTCATCGCTTACATCCCGGCGCTGTTTCGGTCGGGGCGACTGCTTCGCGATCTGCTCCGCGAGAGCGGCTGCGACCGGCTACAGGTGAACGATTTCACCCTGGCAGAGGGATGGATGGCGCGGCGGCTGGGCTATCGCGGACGCATTGTCACGTGGGTGCGGATCGACCCAAAACGCTTCGGGCTCGCGGGACGGTTGTGGCTCAAGGCGGCGCAATCGGCATCGGACGCAATGGTCGCAGTCTCGAAATTCATCCGCGACCGGAGTCCAAAGCTAAATATCGAGCTGGTCTACGATCCGGCGCTCCATGCGGCCCGGGTCGAGCCGACGGGCCAGCGTCTGCTGTTCGTCGGCAATTACACGCGCGGCAAGGGCCAGGATGTCGCGATCCGCGCCTTTCACGCCTTGGCCAACGATTTCCCGAATGCGACCCTGGCGCTGCACGGCGCGACCTTCGGCCTTCCAAAGAACGACGCCTATCGACGCGAGCTGGTCGAAATCGCCTCTGGCGGGCCCGGCTGCAAGCGGATCGAATTGGACAGCTATGCCGATGACCTCCCTGCGCTCTACGCAGGTACCTTGGCCGCAGTGAATTGTTCGGAAAGCGAATCCTTCTCGCTCACCTGCCAGGATGCCAGCGCGCACGGCCTGCCGGTGATCGCTACGCAATGCGGCGGGCCGGAGGAGATCATCGATCACGGAACCAGCGGACTACTGGTACCGGTGGGCGACGTCGCGGCGGTCGAAGGGGCGATGCGGCGGTTGCTTAGCGATCCCGAAGAGGCACGGCGCATGGGCGAGGCTGGATACCATCTTGTCCGGCGACGCTTTGGAACCAACGCTTACGTCGCCAAGGTAACGCAACTGCTCGAACTTATCGGCTGACGACTGAACAGAACAGGTCTACGACTCTCGGAGCCCACGAAGCAAGTGAGTAGTCGGCGATGGCGCGGGCGCGACCGGCTGCGCCAAGGCGGGCCCGGTCGCCCGGGGTGTCGATGAGGTGCTGGAGCGCGCTGCGCCAGTCGCTATTACTGTTGGCGAGAAAACCGGTCTGGCCGACCTTCACGATCTGGACGTTAACTCCGACGGGCGAGGCTACGGCCGGCAGGCCACACGCCATGTACTGAATGAGCTTGTAGCCGCACTTGCCGCGCGCCCACGGCTCGTCGGGGAGCGGCATAATGCCGATGTCCATAGCTTGCACGTCTGCGACTTCGCGATGCTCAGCCCAGTCCCGCGCCTCCATACCTTCGAAGCGGTCGGCCTCGGCGTCCCTCCCCGCGCCGACCGCGAGGAACTGGGCTCGGCCCCCGGCGCAGAGGTCGGCCAGCAGGGGCAAATAGGGACGGACGTAAGCCCAGGTCGACGGGCTGCCGATCCAGCCGATCACGGGTGGGCCGGCCGGACGCGACGCAACAGGGGCGTAGGCGTCAGTGTCGACCGTCGTCGGGATGATGTGGACGTTGGCGTTCCAGCGCCGTGCATAGTCGGCGAGATAAGCGTTCCCGGCGGTAACCGCCGCGGCACCGGCAATCAACGGCTTCAACTTACCCCGGAGGAGCGTACTCCGCTCGTGATCGTGAAAGAAGGCGTCATCGTAGTCGTAAATGACAGGGGGCCGGCCATGATCGCCAGCGCCTCGAACAAGCTTGGTAGCTTGGGATAGATTTCAGCATAGACCCAAAGAAGGTCATAGTCCTGGGCGCGCCCGAGATCCGCGAAGCGGCGTGCAAAGGCGCTGAGCAGCCGGCTCTTCGGATAGGACGCACTGGAAGCCAGCGCGGCGACATAATCGTCGTCTAGCAACGGTCGAACGTCGATGCGGAAGCCCGCATTGGCGAGAGCGGGCACGTACTGCACCAAGCGTTGCCGTGTGCTAGCCGCCGCGCGTCCGTATTTGGTCAGGGCAAGGACGCGGGTCATGCGTTGATAAAGCGGGGAACGAACGCACCTACGCCCACTCGCCAGTCAGGGAGCGCGATACCGAGCGCGTCGCGGACCTTGGTGCCATCCAGAATACTGTTGGCCGGGCGTTTCGCAGGGGTTGGGTAGTCGGCGGTGGCGATGCGCTTCACTTGGGCCGAAGGGCCGCCGTGGGCGGCACTGACGGTAAAGATTTCCTCGGCGAGGTCCGCCCAGCTGGCCGTGCCCTGCCCCGCCAAATGCCAGATGCCGCCCGCGCGGCCGGCAATTGCGCAATCCGCTAGCGCGATTAGCGCGTCGGCGAGGTCGAGAGAACTGGTCGGGCAGCCGTGCTGGTCGGCGACAACCTTGATTTCATCGCGGTCAGCGGCGAGGCGCAGAATGGTTCTCGCGAAATTGTGGCCGAACGGGCCGACCAGCCAGCTGGTGCGAACCACGCTGTGCGTGGGGCTGGCCGCAACGACCACGGTTTCGCCAGCTGCCTTGGTGCGACCATAGGCGCCCAAGGGCGAGACCGGATCGTCTTCCCGCCACGGACGAGTGCCCGAGCCGTCAAAAACATAGTCGGTGGAAAGATGGACGAACGGTATTCCGATCCGCGCAGCGGCCTCTGCCCCTCCCCGGCAGCGTCGGCATTGATGCGGTGGGCGAGCGCTTCCTCGTCTTCGGCGCGGTCGACGGCGGTATAGGCGGCGGCGTTGATGACGAGGTCAGGGCGCGCGTAGTCTATGGCGGCGGCGAAACTGCCGGGCTCGGCTAAGTCGCAATCGGGGCGCCTTGCAAAGATCCAATCGATGGCGGGTCCGCGCTCCGCGAGGCTGCGCGCGACCTGCCCGTCGCGGCCGCTGACCAGGATCCTCATCTTACCGTGCCGAGGCGTGCACCGGCGTAACAGCCGGAGCGGATCGGTTCCCACCACCAGTCGTTCGCGAGGAACCAGTCAATGGTCGCGGCAAGGCCGCTCTCGAACGTCTGCTTTGGCTCCCAGCCAAGTTCGGCCGAGATTTTCGACGCATCGATGGCATAGCGGCGGTCGTGGCCAGGGCGATCAGGGACGAAACTGATGAGATCGCGGCGCTTCACGTCGTTCAGCGGCCGACGTTCGTCGAGCAGATCGCAAATCGCCTCGACCACCTGCAGGTTGGTGCGCTCAGCACGGCCCCCGACATTGTAGCTTTCGCCCACGCGTCCCTTGGTCAGCACCAGCTCGAGCGCACGGGCGTGATCGTCGACGAACAGCCAGTCACGGACATTCTCGCCCTTGCCGTAGACCGGCAGCGACTTGCCCTCGAGTGCATTTAAGATGATCAGCGGAATCAACTTCTCCGGAAAGTGATAGGGGCCGTAGTTGTTCGAGCAGTTGGAAAGCACGACCGGAAGGCCGTAGGTCTCGTGCCACGCGCGCACAAAATGGTCGCTGGATGCCTTCGAGGCCGAGTAAGGCGACGACGGGGCATAGGGCGTTTCTTCTGTGAAGATGCCGCTATCGAAGGGCAGGTCGCCGAACACCTCGTCGGTCGAGACGTGGTGGAAACGGAAGTTCGCCTTGGCCTCGTCGTCAAGTGTACGCCAGTGGCTCAGTGCGGCGTTCAGCAAGCGGAACGTACCAACTACGTTGGTTTCAACGAACGCCGCGGGACCATCAATGGAGCGGTCGACATGGCTTTCGGCGGCGAGGTGCATGATGCCATCGACCTGTTCCTCGGCTAGCAGCCCGATGACCTGGTCGGTGTCGGCGATGTCGGCTTGGACGAAACGATAATTCGACGCGCCTTCGACGTCGCGTAGCGACGCGAGATTTCCAGCGTATGTCAACTTGTCGAGGTTGATGACGCGATATCCCTCACCAACGAGCCGACGGACGACAGCGCTGCCAATGAAACCAGCTCCGCCGGTAACTAGGAGCGTCTTCACGCAAACAGCTCCGCGTCGGCGAGGAGCGGCGCAGCGGCGTCCTTCGAGGACAGAATCAGGTCGTACCCACTAGAGGGCCAGTCAATTCCAATAGTCGGATCGTCGTAGCGGATCGCGCGATCGTGCGCCGGAGAATACGGTGCGGTCACGTTGTACTGGACTTCGGTATCGGGCTCGAGGGTCAGGAAGCCGTGGGCGAAGCCCTTCGGGATGAGGACCTGGTTCCAGTCGGCGGCACTCAAAGTAGCACCCACCCACCCGCCAAAAGTTGGCGACGACCGGCGGATATCTACTGCCACATCGAATATTGCGCCGCGAGTGACGCGAATGAGCTTTTCCTGGGCGTAAGGAGGTAGTTGATAATGAAGACCGCGCAGTACGCCGGCTGGGGCGGACATGCTATGATTGTGTTGGACGAACTCGAGCTGGATGCCCGCATCGTTCCAATCAACCTTGTTCCAGGTTTCCGAGAAGAAGCCGCGTTCGTCGCGATGGCGCGGTGTGCGGATCTCAATAACGTCGGGGATCGCGAGCCGACGGATCTCAAGCATGATCATGCTCATCGGCGCGCATTCGGAGGTAATTGGCATATTCAGTCTTCCCAAGACTGGCGGCCCGGGTGCGCAGCGACTCTGGTTGAAGCCATCCGAGTTCCAAAGCTATCTCTTCTAGGCACATAACCTTGAAGCCCTGCCGCTTCTCGATGGTGCGGACGTACGACGCCGCATCGTGAAGGCTGTCGTGCGTTCCGGTATCGAGCCAGGCATAACCGCGGCCCATCCGCACCACTCTCAACGACCCGTTTTCAAGATAGGCGCGGTTGACGTCGGTAATCTCGAGCTCGCCACGCGCGCTCGGCTTAAGATCGGCGGCGATGTTGAGTACGCGATTGTCGTAGAAGTACAGACCGGTAACCGCCCAGCGCGACTTGGGCTCAGAAGGCTTTTCCTCGATAGAGTTGGCAAGGCCCGTATCCGGATCAAATGCCACTACGCCATACCGCTCGGGATCCTCCACCAGATAAGCGAAGACCGTCGCGCCTTTTTCCTGCTGTGTGGCGCTCAAAAGAAGTTCGCTCAAACCGGCGCCATAAAAAATATTGTCGCCGAGTATCAGCGCTACGTTGTCGTCTCCGACGAATTCCCGCCCTATGATGAAGGCTTCAGCCAATCCATTAGGGGCAGCCTGTTCGGCATATTCAAGCGTTAACCCGAAGGCGCTTCCGTCGCCCAGGAGATCTTTGAATCGTGGCAAGTCCGTCGGCGTTGAAATGATGAGAATCTCGCGAATACCAGCGAGCATCAGTACGCCGAGCGGATAGTAAATCATCGGCTTGTCGTAGACCGGCAATAACTGCTTTGAGACGACTCTCGTCGCTGGGAATAGACGACTACCGCTTCCGCCCGCAAGAATTATGCCCTTCACATGCTCACCTTTCGCAGTACGATTTTCTGCCTATGACTATTTTGGATTGAACAGCCATCACTGGATTACCGTGCGATACGGAAGCCAAGCAAAGGAATGGCTTGCAAAGTTGAGCCAGACATAAAGCACTGCAAAACAGTAGCCCACAACCAGTGCCTTTGAGAAACCGTAAGATTTAAAAAGGAAAATCGATCTTCCGATGCCAACGACCTGAATGGGCAGCAGATAAAGCGCGACGCGGTCTACTGCAGTAGTCGAGGGCAACAGGAATAGCGCGGGCACGCATGCCAGTGCGGCGAAGGCAACAAGCCGCCAGAATCGCAGCATCCTTTCATCCAAACACAATTGGCGACCTGCGAATAGGATGATTAGAGCCGGCACAACATTCATTGCGACGCGAATGGCCGCTCCCTGAGACTCGTACCGGGCGTCAATGTAACTCGCGACAAGTTGGTCAACAGACTCCTCGAGAAGAGCATCATACAGTGCGTAGGCCGCAACCAGCACGGCCAAAGCGTTCAGGAAATGGTTTCGCTGTCCTGCAAAAATGGCGAGAGGCAGGACGACTACCGACGTCTTATGAAAAAGCGCGGCGAAGGCGACGTAGACTATGAACTTGATGCTTGAGCCGCCTCGGGCGAGTGACGCAATCCCGGCCATGATGAAACCAATGGCCACAGCCTGACGGGTATAGCCCATGGCCACAACGATTACGAGGTAGGGGATGGCAACTAACGCCGCGGTTCGCGGAGACGGCTCCGTCTGGCAAAGCCGCAAGAGACCCCAGCCGAATATGCCTCCGCATACCAGATTAACGAGCCACACGCTGCCATCAAAGCTTGCAACAACCCAGTTCAGGACGTGGTAACCCGGGTCATCTCGTTGGAGAGCCTCGAGGAAAGTCAGACGCGAGACGTAATCAAAGATTCGAAGATAGGCTTCGTAATCGGCACCTACGTGAAACCTCAATCCAATCATCAGGATCATGAAGATTCCGAGGACGATCAGGACGGGGTCGGCACGAAAATCGCCTGGACGCCGCGATTGCTCAGTCACTGCCCCAACAGCAAAGAGTCCAAACAGCAGCCAGTAAGCGAACAAGGTACAGTCCTTTTCCGGCCGGCAGGTATGCCATCCGCCATGCGGCCCTAGACGAGTGTCGAAGTGCGCTGCAAGCGGGTTACGATGAAGTCCCCTCCGATACACTCGATCTGATTTCACCTAGAATGTCGCAGCAGCGGCAAAATGGCCCGAGAGAGCGAATCCGTGGTCTATCGATAGATTAGACTCAAAATCTGCCGGGCGAGCTCGGAGAACTTGAAGCCCAGTCCAGATCGCAGGAAAAACTGAGTCCAGTGAATCGTGAGAGTGCCTAGATGCCGCTCTGTCGGCTCGCGAACCTCGCCCGTCATCAATTGGAAGGCCGCTCGCGCCAGCCACTCGTTTGCAGGATCACTCTCTATCTGTTTCCTCAGGGCAGGACTGCACGCCAGCGAATTGAACATGGCATCTGCCAAGAGTAGTGCCTGGCCTGCCGCTCGCCCGGCACCCATCTTCTGCGAAACGCGATAAAAACGCTCCAACTCTTCATTACAAAGACCGTAAATGAGCGCTCCAAAATCCGAGATCCACTTGAGCCGGAACCACGCGCTCGAGGCGCCGTGAACGGACAAATACGCAAACAATTCCTCTTTGGCCAAGGTCTTGAGCGAGACGCCTGGCGCAACTTCGACAAACTGACTCGGGGAATGCACTCCCAAAGTCGGGATCAACCTTTGGTTGTCAGAGAGGCGGGTGTGCAGCTCAACGTGAAAAAGATCGTCGCGGCTCCATACGGATTCCTTGCTCGGCCTGTGCCAGGCATGAAGCTGCGCACGTTTCGAAGGTATGCGAACTCCATAGCCGCGCCTTTCAAGCAGCCTCGCGGCTTCTTCCAGATCTCTGGCGTCGATTAGCAAATCAATGTCCCACCCCATTTTCATCAGAGGTGAGCGATAAGCGAGGGCACCGACCGTCAGACCTTTGACGAACAATAGAGAAATGCCGGCTTGGTCAAACTCGGTTAGTATGGCTCGGCATTCGCCAGCGATGGCAAGGTTGTTCGCGGCAATCGACCTGGCGTCCGACGCGAGCGCATCCTTGATGTCGACCGGCATATTGTTGGCGTATTGCGCGAGAGCATTCCACACCAAACCTTGGACCCTATGGCGCCGAGCAAGGGCCAGAACGAGTTTCCAGTCTAGCCCATCCGTAAGGTCAACGGAGCTCTTGCTCGCATCCGCGAAATTCCACTGACAACATTGAACCAGCAGGCGGAATTCGGGCGCGAGCATTCGAGCGTTCACTGCTCGTTACGCCCCTCGACATAATTCACGAAGCGTGCGGTCAATAGCGCTCTTGGAACTCCCAGCTCTAGGGGCGCGAAAACGGATGGGTCAGTTTCGGTCTGCGTGGGCCAGTCTTCAAGGGCAGACCGCAATCGTGGCAAGTCGATCATGTCCGCAATGCGCTCGTTCTTTTCGAGACGGTCAAACTCGGCGAGATATTCGACGCGACGGCGCCCAACCCGAATATGCCAATCGGCGTCCCATCGACCATTGAGCCGGTTTGCGCGCTGTTCCTCCGGCATCAGGTCTTTGGCAGCACGCTTGGCAAGCCACCTGGTTTCTCCGTCTCGCATGAACATCCGCGTGGGCAATCCCCAGCAATATTCAACCAGAGGACGGTATGCCATCGGGTCGCGCTGCGGAATACCATACATCTGCTCAAAGGCCTGGTAGATTTCTGCCACCTCATGGTCTTCGCGTGGGAGAAGCAATTGGCGGGCATGCCTGGAACTCCAAGGCTGATAGCGGTCGAGAACGACGCCCGAATTTTTTAATCGCCCATCGAACCCGGACCGTTCGCGATAGCTTCGTGTGAAAGGCTGGATCAGTTCGCGTATCGGCGCGTCATTCGGCCTAGTTATCTTTCTGGCGAGCCGCCAGAGAGGTGCAGGCAGCAACGGAAGCATGCAATGCGCGGCGAAGCGCCATGCTATGGATCGTTTGGGACCGGGATTATTTCGCAGAGCCAACCAGAGCTGTCGCCATCGACCTTTGATCAGATACTCGACGAAGCCCCAGTCCCCCTTGTCGCTGAATGCATTGTTTCCCCAGTCGGACTGCAGAAGGACGTCGCAACCCTCCTTCGCCGCACCGGCAAACAGTCCGTGGAAGACGTACATGTTGCAAAGCCCTGATGGGGCCCCCCCATCAAATGGAAAAATTCGTTCCAGCGATGATCATGGCTGTATCCCTCGTTGGCCGTGAAATGCGGCTCGATCCCGGGGTGTAGTTTGGCGAAAGCCTCGACCATCGGACGCTCGTCCCCGGTCATCCCGGCCTGAACGATGCCGTCATATCCCGCCTCTGGATGGAAGGTGAATGTCGGCAGTTTCTGCCCGGCCGGAATGGCAGGCAGAGCCCGTACGGCGATTTGAGGGGAATCGAGACCGGCGGAGAGTGTCACCCCCGGTTTTCGGAAACCAGAGAGGCAAACCTGCACCGCTTCATCCAAGAGCTCACTGACCCGCGCGAGGCATTCTTCATCGCTTCGAACGTCCACCTTTGGTGTGGCTAGCGGATCGTAATAGCGTTTGAGGATCCGAGGTTGCCCGGGACGAAGCTCTACGACACAACCCAGCGGGACCCGATGAATTGACTTGAACCAGCTCGCTTCCTCGTCGAGAAAGTAAAGCATCCCGCTATCAACCACGCGATCTTCATTAAGCCGCTGGGGAAGACCTGCCGCGAAGAAAATTCGCGGAACAGAGCCAACTACGGCCTGATGGTCGTCATGAGAATAGTAGAGTGGCGGCGCACGCAAGGGGCTTCTTGCCAACCGAAGTAGGCGCTCTCGCGGATCGGCCATAACCGAACAATAATCACCGATGATCTTGAGGTCGGACTCGTCGCCCCACCGCTCTACCGCGAGAGCATATAGGTGGCCTCGGTCGACACAATCCGTATCCAGCTCCTCGGCGATCTCCGCGGCATTATCAAAGTAGCCATGGAAGATAGCAATCTTCCCGTCGGGCAGAGTTGCCGGACGCCAGGCTTTGCTCTGCGCGAGGGTCGATCGGAGGGCCGATAAGCGGAGTGGACTTCGGCAATCGTGGAAGTGCCTGCATAACCACCAATACCCGAACAAAGTGATGCAGCTAGTCGCGCAGAGGACCCAATGAATTTATCCGGTGATGAATCGGCCCAAGGCCAAGCAAGGGCCAGCATTGCCGGTCAGGCGATCAATTTATCGAAATGCAGTAAGGCAGTTCGGCCTGGAACGCGGAAAAGTGCGAGGGTCAGCTTTTGTTGTTACCTTGCTGAGTGCCGTTCCCGGTGTTTCCGGCAACATCCTTGATCGTACCGAGCCGGCGGATTTCCGGTTTTGCCCAATTATTCGGCGTTTGTGTACTCTGGTTCATACTCAGCTCCCTGCGCAACCGGCGACACGCATGTGCACGGACTATCACAATAATGCGCGACCCGCCCGCAGGTTGCAAGCTATCATTAACTCAAATTTACTTGGCCCAGAGGGGCTTATCCCCCAGGCGCAACGTTTCGACCCAGGGTCCTGGCAAATCTCCGAGGATGATCTCGCTGTTCACTTCGACCCAAGCGTGGAGCTGATCATCAGAATTTCGCCTACTAGGCGGGCGGACCGCGAAGACGACAGCGTGTTTGATCCGCCTGGATCGGAGGATCCAGCTAAGCGCCATTGCTCTCGGCAGACACTTGGCCTCGAAGGGCAGGAGCCTCGCTGCCCACTCGACATGTGCCGCAAATTTCTGTGCGACCGAAGCCGCCTCACTGTTCCCGTCTCCCGGTCTCGTTTTGCCAAGGCTATCGCGCCACCAGCTGAAGGGCAGCGTTGCGACCACGGTCCGGGCCAAACACAAGGATGCCAAGCTCGTCGCCGTACGCAGTCGCGATTTCCAGCGCTCAGGAATGGGTAATGAGCCCAAGCTCTTCTAGCTCGGAGACAAATTCGTTCACTTCGCGAGATATGCTGGCCTTTTGCCCGTTAAACTCGTCGGAAAGCGCGCAAGTCACGGCCGCGCGATCCCTAGTCCCGTCGATTAGGCGCCAAATCGCCGCTGCGGTCCCGGTTAACGAGTAGAATTCGCCGGTATCCGTGCGCATGACGACAATCTCATCGTCAATTTCCGCTTCAGTGAGGCGGTCAGCCATTTTGCTGAGATACGTCATGCGCTTAGCTCTCGCTTATCCATGACATGTTCGGCCACAAATGCCACCCCTTCGTCGAATCTCGCTGCGTCTCTTGGTCGCTGAAAGCGGGCCATGGGAATCTGTTTTGCAAGGCGTGCGCGATGAGCGAACTGGTCGACGCGGCTGGAGCGACGTGCCGCTTCGAACAGATAAGCCGTTTGATGCTCGTCCTGCATTCTAATGAATCGCTCCGAGCCCGAAAGTTGCGACAGGCTGACCTCTGGTCCTTCCTCGAGGAACACTAATTCGCCCATCGGCAAAGCCCTTTGCACCGTTCCCGCGGCCGGCGCGGCATAAAATTTCTCGTACGTTTGCGAGACTTTCTCTTGGCGGGCGGCGTTCGTCAGCGCGAACGCATCCTCGCACAACTTCAAGCGCTTATGTCCTGGAAGACACATCACTCGATCAGGGGTGGAAAGATCGAGGACAAGCGTATCGTCGCAAAACATTGGCAGTCCGTGCCGTGCAAGTGCGGCAACCAAGGTGGACTTCCCCGCCCCCGCCACTCCTGTGAAGGCGTATACCAAGCCGTTATATGCAACCGCCGACGCGTGAATGGGCAAAAGTCCGTTCATGCTCGCGATAGCGGAATAGACCGTGCCATTGAGCCATAGGGACTCCTCGCTCAGGTCTGCATCTGCTCCGCGATAAACGGTCACTCCTTCGCCGCGCCGATAGTAAAAGTAATGATTGCCCTCGCCCCGCAGAAGGAAATCTTCCTCACCCATCTGCCAACTCGTTTGTTCGAGTGGCGAGTCAAATAGATAGGTTGGAACCACGCCATACGAGACCCGAGTCTCACGCTGTAACACCAACTCGGCAGCGGACTTAGACATACCTTAGCCTAACACAGATCCCACGCCCCTTCCCGTGCGGGCACGTTAACAAAGCGTTTGTTCCCTTGACGTTAACGGGATTTAAGCTAAACCGCAAATAGAGTAGTGCGTCGGGAAATATCGAGAAATGCGTAACTTAGTTTGCCGGATCGTTGGGCATCGTCGCTCGGCCAAGAAGGCGAAGCGCGTAGGTTACGAGTGGATCAGCACCTGCACGACTTGCGGGACCACCATGCGACGTGTGGCGCCTGGGAAATGGGTGGCGATCGATGCCAACGCCAGCGCGCATTCCGACTTCTCGCAGAGCAGGACGGGCTAGACCGCCCGAGTACTTTGGCGGCGTAAAGCACGCGTATCAGTAAAAGAAGAGGCGGCGCCGGAGCGGACAGCGCCATGAGGCGTTGGCCTCCAATGCGTCGTTCCTCAGTAATTCTCGTACTCGTCGTAGCAGGGCTGATAGCGCTCGCTCTCGGGATTTTTGTCGGCCGGAAGATGGCTTCCGCTGAGCCAAAAAAATCGAGTCCGGCAAAAGCCAACAACCCCACGCAAGACCGTTGCGCCTCCCAGCGAACCTATGATCGGATCAAGGGCGAGCTGTTCCGTCGGGCGGCAGTAACACGCGGAAGCGAGCGCTCCGCATTCGACCGCCTCTCCGCCTACTCTGTTGTACGAGTGGAGCGACCGCTACTTGCGGATTTCGATGAGCAACTTGGTACAGTCCGTTGCACCGGCCGTCTGTCCCTGGATCTTCCCCCCGGGGTCTCGGTGGTCGGCAATCGCAGGACCCTGTCGGCGGACATAGACTATGTGCTCCAGCCCGCAGCAGATCGGACCGGCGACGTCGTCATTCTCGAAGGCGCGGACCCTATCGTCATACCTCTTGCAACCTTGGTGCGGACTGCAGACCAACCCCAACTCCCCCGAACCAATCCTCCACTCGGTCCACCTGACCGCCAGGTTTCGGGAGCCACGTTATCGTCTCCCCAGGAGACTGTTGTCCCCTCTCCTTCTGTAGCCCAGCCTGTTGAACCGGCGCCTTCCGCGCCGCCGGCGACATCTCAGGCTCCAGTTAGTCGCCCTAGCTTCAACTGCCGATACGCCAGAACCTGGGGCGAAATAGCGGTTTGCAGGAACGGCCAGTTGGCAGCCCTCGATCGACAGATGGCCAATGAGTATTATCGAGCGCTCTCTCGTGCAGACGCCCGCGAGCGACGCTTACTGACCAGCAGCCGAGACGACTTCCTTCGTAGTCGCGATCAGTGTCGGTCGCAGGGGTGTGTCGCTCAGCGATATGAGGAGAGAATGGCCGAGATTCGCGCCATCATGCGCTCCGGTCGTTGATTGCTTGCTGCCGTGAGATTACCCCGCCGCATGCTGATCTAGAATCATCAGGCCAACTCCCCGCTAGCTACCCAGTATTTGGCCGCCGCCCCGGGATTGAGGCGGCGGCCAAGGGCCATAGGAGGGAGGGCCCTTTAATCGAAGCTTACTGGCCAGGATCGGCAGCGACCGAAGCGTCGACACCGCCATTGCTATTGCCGCCGGCTGAGACTGAAGCCGCGTTTCGCCGCTGACTCGCAGAGGCCTTGCCACTCGCCGATCCACTTCCGCTAGCGCTCGCGAGGCCCGTCAACGACCCAGCGAGATTGCCCGCGCCGTTGCCGCTTGCATGTCCTGCCAGCTGTCCCGCCGCGCTTGCGGCGGCACTGGCGGCCCCGCTCACACTTCCGGCAAGGCCGGCATCGGTTGAGCCGTTGGCGTTGCCCGCTGCCGAACCAGCCGCATTACCCGTGAGCGAGCCTGCAAGGTTGCCTGCGCCGCCGGCGTTTCCAGTCACGCTCCCCGCCATACCTGTCGCTGTATCAGCAACGCCGCTCACGATTCCTGCCAAGCCGGCATTGCCGCCGGCCGAACCCGATCCGTTCGCGCTCCCGCTGACGCTATTGGCCACTGTTCCGGCAACCGATCCCGCCGAGCGGGTTGCGCCGTTAATTGTGCCCGTGGCGTTGCCAGCACTGCCAAGAACGCCACCGAGCGAACCGCTGCCGCCACCGCCGAGGGTACCGCCCAGCGTTCCTCCGACGGCACCGTTGACTGCTCCGCCGACGCTGCCGCCCACATTGCCGAGCAATTGCGCGCTTGCGGGCGCGGCGATCGTCAGCGTTGCAGCACCGAATGTCAGGATGAGCTTATGCATGAATACGTCTCCTCGAGTTCCTACGAAACACGGCCCAGCGAGCCGAATTTCCGGGACGAGAACGACGATGCCCTCCAGCTTCATCCCGACTTTTCTCGATTATTTGACGCGAACCGCTTTCGGGTCGGTCCGACAAGTCGAGCAGACGACCCCCCGTCCTACCTTGCCGCGGCCAGGCCTGGCTTCCGCGACCAGCGCTCTAGCGCTGCCGGTTACTGCGATCCGTGACGTCACCAAGGGCGCAGCAAAACTCGTCCCTCGCACCTTCGCATAGCCACTGCCAGGGCTCGCCGCGGCCATGTCGGCGCCAGGGGCCGCAAAATCGAGGTGCCCTGCCCGCCCGGCCTCCGCCAGAGCCCGTCCACGGGCATCCACGCCTGTCACCGCAATCACTCCAGGATACGAGGCAGGATATTGTGGAGGCGCCGCCGGTCCGTCATTCCCGACTGCCGCCACGACCGTCTGACCTCGTTGACGCACGATCTCGATCGCGCGCCCAACCATTTTGTTCGACGGCCCGACGAGACTGATATTGATGACCGCCGGACCCTTGGCGGATAGCCAGGCCAACGCCTTGACGATGGTGCTTGCCGACCCCGCGGCCTGGTTTCCGCCATAGACGTCAGCGACAAGCAGGTTCGCGCCCTGGGCTGCGCCGTTGAACGGCCCCTGCTTGCCAACAATCAGGCTTGCAACAGCGGTCCCATGACCCGTCGCAGCAGCCTTGCCGGCGAAGCCGCGCTGCTCGATCCCAGCGCCGCTCATCGAGGGATGACTGGCCACTCCGCCGTCAATCATGCCGATCCGCCGCCCGCTCGCAGACCCGCTGCTGGAAGCCAAAGCGGCAGCGGCGAGCGGAGATAGCGATCCTCCCGCCGGCTCATAGACATGGTCGAAATCCGCCTGGAGCGCAGGCGCGACTTTCGCCAGCTTTCGCAAGGCGTCTGGAGCACTGTCGCCGCGCGGCACCGCCAACGTCACGCTGCGCATCCCGAGTTCCTCGATCCGGTCATCGGCCGCGATCCGGAAACCGGCGCGCAAAGCCTGCTGAAGTGAACTGGGATCCGGATTGATCACGATCAGGACACCGCGCCGAACCGGTTGGCCGCGACCATCGCTCTCGAGTTCGCGGCGATTGGCACGAATGAGTTCACGCAGGCGCATCTTCCGGATTTCACTCAGCGTCGCGGGGCCAGCCTCGGCGATCGCGTCCGGGAGACCCGCGACGCTGTTGAGAGTTGGCCGGATCACCTCCTGCGCCTGGCCGGAATTGATTCGTTGGTTGAGCACCGGCCCGAGAACGGGCCCGACGACCGGCGCCTCACCGGCTCGAAGATCCACCGGCGGCAGCTGAACCCCGCCAATCCCGCCGCCGCCGAGCAGCTGTGCGCCAGCTGCAGTGGCAGCAATGCTGGTTACAGTAAGGCCCGCCAACAGGCGGTACGAGAAATTACGCATCAGATATCCTCATTGATTAGATATTGAGGATGAAACGGTGGCGACGCGTCGTTTCATCCACATGAGGGCCAATGGACCATACGAACGCGTTCGAGGACGAGCTGGTTGCGCTGCTGCCAAGGCTGCGGCGTTTCGCCTATTCCTTATGTCGCAGCCCCTCGGAAGCCGACGACCTCGTGCAACAAGCGGCGGAACGTGCGTTGCGCTCTCGCGACCAGTGGCAAGAAGGTACGAGGCTCGACAGCTGGTGCTATCGCATTCTGCGCAATCTTTGGATCGATGCCGGTCGGATACAGTCCAGACGCACCAAACGCGAGGCGCCCGCGGAGGAGGCGATCCATTTGCCCGATCCTTCAGCTACGGCCGACACCAAGCTGGAGCTGAGCCAGGCCATGGCAGCCTTGCAACGCTTGCCGGCCGAACAGCGGGAAGTCGTTTCGCTGATTCTGATCGAGGGTTTCGGCTACCGCGAAGCTGCCGAGATGCTTGATCTTCCAATAGGCACGATCTCCAGCCGACTCGTCCGCGGACGGACGGCATTACTCGCCATGCTCGGGGGCTTCTCAAAATGATTGATGACCGGAAATTCTTCGCGTGGCTCGACGGTGAGCTTCCGTCAGAGGAAGCTTTGGAGGTGGAGCGCCTGGTAGCATCCAACCCGGCACTTCGTCGCCAGGCGGAAAGCCACCGGGCGATGACTGCAAAGCTGCAGGATGCCTTCCGCTCATTGGCCGAAACGCCGCTGGAGCTGCCGCGATCGAACGTCGTAAGTCTCGACGAGGTTCGTCAGCGTCGAACAACGCCTCAATGGTGGCAACAAGCTGCAGCGCTTGCCGCGACGCTCGTCCTTGGGATCGTACTCGGCGGCCAACTCGATCGCGGGGCTGAATCGCCGGTGGCCCAGGAAAATGGTCGACTTGTCGCCTCGCCCCGTCTCGCATCAGTCCTCGATGAAGGTCTCGCCAGCCAACCAGAGGCCGGCGGTGTGCGCATCGGCCTCACGTTCCGTGACAAGCAGGGGCGCATTTGCCGGACCTTCTCCGATCTCGCTTCGAGCGGCCTGGCCTGCAATGACGGCGGAACTTGGGATCTCAAGACTATGGTCGGGCCGACCGAGGGTCAGCATGGTGACTATCGCATGGCGGCTGGAACAGACCCACGGATCGCCGAGAGCGTCAGCGGGATGATTGAAGGCGAGCCGTTTGATGCGGTCCAGGAGCGCAAAGCACGTGATGAAGACTGGCAGCCGCGCTGACCCGTGGAAACTTCTAGAGCGATCATTCAATTCGACGGCGTTGGTGGTGTCATGCTGGGAAAGAGGCGTTGCATCACCGTGGCGGACGAACCGGAGTTTAGGCTTGCAGATTCGGCGTGAAGACGGTCAAGGCAGCCTGCTGAATGGCGCAGTAACTGGTTCAAAATGGAGCCATCGGTTCCTTCCTGGGACCTTCCCAGGTATGAGAGGCGTTGCTCGGCCATGCCGACGGCCTGCGGCCGTCTGATTGTTCGAGGTGACTTTGTCGGACTGGAATAACACTCCCACAGAAGGCGGCAATCTAGATGCGCCGTCAGATTCCCGTTCCGGTCACGTCAGCCCGGACATTCCACCTGAACTCCTTCGCCAGGCCATGAACATGCAGGCCACACGCGATGAGCGGAGCAAATTCTTCGAGCCCCACCTTTTCGGAGAAGCCGGCTGGGACATGCTCCTGGCAGCCTACATCGCTCATGGCCGGGGATACCGTCTCAAGGTCTCCGATGCATGTTATGAATCCCGAGTACCGGTGACCACTGCGCTCCGCTGGCTGGACCACATCGAACGGGCTGGCCTCGTCGAACGCCGCAAGAACACGGTAGACCGACGATCGCTGCTGGTGAGCATCACGCCGAAGGGCGTTACCAAGATGAACGACTATCTGCAAGCTGCCGCCGAAACCTTGTCCCGCGTTTAGTCGAATACGGAATAATACTGATTGGACTTCTATTTAACGCTTGGTAAACAGCGAGCGTCTCGGGAGTTACAGTATTATGGCGTATTCGGGGGGCCGCGAGGCACACATCAACACGTTGAAAGAAGTGGCTAAGTCACTTCAGGACGCATTAGACAAGCTGGATGCTACCGATGCGCCAGCCGACATCGGCGCTCATATTGATCGCGCCATTTGTCGACTTCGGGATATTATCGGGAAGTAAACGTTCATTCCGTTTCGGAATTAAATACGTTTGCTGGGCGGATGCCCCTGTGCAATCTGCCGTAGCCGAATCCACAATCGAGGAGGTTCGGCACATGCGCGCTGCTCAGCGGTCCACCAGCCATCAGCGTGACTGGGAGACTCCGACACTTCGGCGCTTCAAGCTGTCCCCTTCAGAAGTTGCGCAGATTGTCGGTGGCGCCTCCCCCGAAACCGAGCTCCTGAAAATTTATCGAGTGCGGTCAAAACTCGCTGGTCAGTCGAGGGCAGGACATTGAGACATCACGCCCCGCCCTCCACGCCGACCAAAATTTGCGACGAGGTGAGTGACCACGGGATATGCGGCCTAGTTTTTCAACCGGGATGCAGGTAAAAGTAATCGAGTCACAATCATTTATCGGGCAGACGGTGTCGATCGTCGTGTTCTAACGAGCCTCAACTGAGGTTCCAGTGCGGAGTACAGTCATGTTGTCAAAGTCTGGAAGAACTCTCGCCGCTCTCGGACTTTCCGTCAGCCTGGCGGCTTATCCAACGATGAGCGCCGCTGCGACCTCGGCGCCAGCCCAGGTAAACCCGTTCGCCGTAATGAGCGCCTTTGGCTCTCCGGCATCGGCCGCTGCACTGTGCGGAAATGCCGCGCCCGCAGCTGCCGCTGGAGTTGCCGCAGCAGCCCAGGCTCCTGCCCCCGGTTGTGTCCTTCCGGTCGTCGAAACGGTTGCTCCAGTCGGCCAGGAGCTTCCGCCGCGCTCGCCGATGGTGGCGGTCGGCAACAACGCCATTCTGCCCGCTCTGCTTGTCATCTCCGGCCTAGCTGCTTGGGCGCTATTGTTCGGCCTTCAGGATGACGACGATGACGGCAACGACTTCGTGCCAGTCAGCCCTGCCTGATCACGGCGGACGACTGCCTGCTTAACGTGCCGCCGAAGGGGCGGCGCGATAATCAAAGTCCAAATTTCCTATACTAGAAGAGGCTCCGCCAGTTGATGACGGGGCCTCTTTTTCAGGCCCGGGCTCCTGAGTTTAGCCGGGCTTAAATCATGTCAGTACTCTGGCCTGAGGCGCCCCCAGATTTCGCGCGACTTGCCGTTCAAACCAGAGCCGACCGCGGAAATGATGGCCGTGGCAGGATTGGAGCATCCCGTACAGTTGGGGCTCCACCACCTCGTTCGCCGTAAGCCGCACTGAAATCCGATCATTCTCCCACGTTCACATCGTCCCGAGGATGGCGAGTTGCTCGCTGAGACCTCCAGCCGCGATTTCTGCAGTGCTGCACGGAAGCAGGCGCGCTCAGACAGCTTTGGGTTGAGATCTCATTGATTGCCGCGGCACACGTGTCGGAACCGTAACGGGTCGTCTGCATTCATGCGCGAAGAAGGATTTCCATGAAGCACTACCGTATCAATAAATTGGCCAAGATTGATGGCATCGTGGTCAAGAGAAAGGACATCTTGGCGAGTTCGGACGCGGAGGCCATTCGCCAGGCGGCGGAAGACCGCGACTGCCCGATTTGCGACGTCTTGCGCGACGGCGAGAGGGTCGGCGCGATCGTTTGAAGAGGCGCGCTCAAACGCGAGTTTTCCCCGAAACAATGCCGTTCCCAGCTCAATGGAATGGCCGTAGCGGCCCCGCAAGAGCCGTCCGTCATGGACAACCTAGCGCTTGCTGGTCGCATCCGATTGGCGCATCCTCGCCTACCAGCGGGGGCGCATGGCCAAGATTTTCCTCAGTTACGCACGCGAGGATAGCAGGCGAGCCGAGCGCATTGCATCGGTCATCGAAAAAGTGGGTCACGAAGTCTGGTGGGATCGGCATATCGACGCTGGTTCCAGCTTTTCCAGTGCCATCGACACCGCGCTCGCCGAAGCTGAACTGGTGGTTGTGCTTTGGTCGAAACATTCCGTCGGCTCCGACTGGGTGCGTGACGAAGCTGCCACCGGCCGCGACAGCGGCCGACTATTGCCGGTACTGATCGAGCCGGTCGAGCCGCCCTTAGGCTTCCGGCAATACCAGGCCGTCCCGTTGACGCGCTCGCGGCAATCGACCGCTCCACTCGTGGCCGCAATCGCGAAGCGCCTCGGCGACACGGACGCCATGCATGTTCAGACGGATCTGGCCCGCTCGAGCCCAGCCGTAAGCCGCAGCCTGCTCGTCCTCGCAGCCTTCCTCATTGCGCTAGCAATCGCCGCTGCTTGGCTCTTTAGATCTCCCAGCGAGACGCACACAATTGCAGTCGTACCATCCAGCTTGAACGATGCGCGATCGACCGAACTCGCGCGTTCCGTGGCGCGCGACCTGGGCCGGCTGCGCGCTGGGCCGATTGGCTCGCTCACCATCGTCGATCCAATGGACAGTAAGGCCAAGGCCGAGTTCCGCGTGGAAGTCGGGGAGTCAGGAACGGGCAAAGACTTACGGGCCGACGTTGCAATCACTCTCCTCGGTACCCCTGGCTTGCTCTGGAGTAGCGTGATCGATGAGCCTGGCGGTCAAGCCGTCGACCTGCGCCAACAAGTCTCGGCTCAAATCGGCGGGGTGCTTAGCTGCCTTGCCGAACTGGGCGACCTTCGCCGAACTGTCAGTCCGCAATCTCTCTCCCTTTATCTTCGCGGGTGCAGCCTTGGTTCCGATTCTGAGGCCATTGCGGTTTTCCGCCAGCTGACCGAGCGAGAGCCCCGGTTCGGACCTGGTTGGGCAAATCTCGCGATGGTCATCGCTTGGAACGTCCCCACTGCTTTGCCAAGCGACCAGCGGGCTTTGATCGAGGCTGGCAGATCTGCGCGGGACAAGGCGCTGCAATTCGGACCCGATCTTCCTGAAACCGCAGTGGCGGTTGCCATCATGAGACCGTCGGGGCAGCGAAGGAAGCAGAGGTCCTGCGGATCATGGACGCGGCAATCGCGAAGAACCAGGATTCCGCCTTGCTTCGAGCGACCCGCGGGAACGCCCTGCAATCGTTGGGACGATTACGAGAAGCGATTGCGGAATACGCCCGCGCGAAGGAATTAAACCCTCTCTCTCCGGGCCTGCTCGACGCCCACATCAGCGCTCTCGCTTATAGCGGCAAAATTCAATCCGCGTACGGCGCCCTTTCCGAAGCGGAAAAGTCGTGGCCTGGTTCCAAGCAGCTCGCCGACGCCCGGTTTCGGCTGGACCTGCGCTTTGGCGATCCGAAAGCTGCCGAAGAATATATTCGTCACTCGGTAACCAGCGGGAATACCGATCTTAACCTCTATCTTCCTTATCTTCGTGCACGGGCCAATCCTTCGCCCGGTAAGGTCGAGGCGGCGATCAAGGACTACCGGGCGCGATTTCGCCAGGATCCGGTCAACTCCCCGGCTTACGTATCGACGCTCGCGACCTTCGGCCGTGTCGATGAAATATACGAGGCCCTCGAGGATGACATCGCCGCCGACTCCGTCAGCGCAAATCTCGACATCCTGTTTCGACCGTATTTCTCCAAAGTTCGGGCCGACCCGCGCTTCATGTGGTTTGCCAAGCGCATCGGCCTTGTCGACGTTTGGCAACGAACAGGCCACTGGCCGGACTTCTGCGCTGATCCCGACTTACCTTACAATTGCCGCGTTGAAGCGGCCAAATGGCGGTCGGTGAAAGTCCTTTCTCCGATCACCGGCGGAACGACTGTTCCCTAAACGACGCCGGCATGCTGTCCGACCTGCTCAATCCGGTCTCGATAAAAGACCAGCCTCAATTGCTGGAGGAGCCTCAACCCGTTCCGGATCGAAGCGATGGATTGTTTCGGAACGACATTGCCGTATTGTGACCAACGATAGCGAGACCCTCGGTTTCGCTGGGGGCTTGAGGTGCCGCTGAGTTCCGCGCACCGGTAACGCGTACAGCTTTGGGTGGAGGCTGTATCCCATGGGTGAATTACCTAAGCGGCCCGGTAACGGGCTATGATCTTCAATTCGCTCACTTTTGTCGTGTTTTTCGCCGCCGTCCTGGCGTTGCACTATTCGCGAATCTTCTCCTGGCACCAGAAGAAGATCAACCTGCTGCTGGCGTCCTATCTATTCTACGCGGCCTGGAACCCACCCTTCGTAATCCTGCTCTGGGTGTCGACTGTGGTCGACTGGTGGGCGGCACAATGGATGGTGCGCTCGACGCGGCAAGCCACTCGGCGGACCTGGATGATCATCTCGGTCGTCGTCAATCTCGGCATGCTCGGCTACTTCAAGTATGGCGAGTTCCTGCTGCAGAATTTCGTGTCCGTCGCCGCGTCGCTCGGCATCGAATACCGTCCACCAGAATGGAATATCGTCCTTCCGGTCGGCATCAGTTTCTACACCTTCGCTACCCTTTCCTACACCCTCGATGTGTACCTGCGCCGAGCAAAGCCGGCCAAGCACTTCCTCGACTATGCATTGTTCGTCACCTTCTTCCCTCACCTCGTCGCCGGCCCAATCATGCGCCCGACGGAGCTCGTTCCGCAGTTCGCGGAGGCCCGCCGCGCGACCGCACACCAGCTCTATTTTGGCTTCGCGCTGATCATCCTTGGCCTTTTCCAAAAGGTCGTTCTCGCCGACGGCTTTTTGGCGCCGGTGGTCGAGAAGGTCTACGACGCGCGCGAGGGCGTGCCGACGATGCTCGATGCCTGGGTGGCAACGCTGGCATTCAGCGGCCAGATTTTCTGCGACTTCGCAGGCTATTCGACAACCGCGATCGGCGTGGCGATGGCGCTGGGCTTCGCAATGCCCGACAATTTCCGCTTCCCCTACGCTGCCGTCGGCTTTTCGGACTTTTGGCGACGATGGCACATCACGTTGTCGAGTTGGCTGCGTGACTACCTCTACATCCCACTCGGAGGTAACCGGCACGGTCCTGCGCGAACCTACACTGCCCTAATGGGAACGATGCTCCTAGGAGGGTTATGGCACGGGGCCGCATGGACATTCGTGGTGTGGGGCGGACTCCACGGTCTCTACCTTGCCGTGGAGCGCTGGCTCCGCGGCCAGTTTTCCGGCTGGAAGCCTGGACCGGCATCGATCTTCGCGTTGGGGATACTCACCTACCTACTGGTGAACATCACCTGGGTTTTCTTTCGAGCGAAAGACTTCACGGTCGCGTCAAACATGCTGACATCAATGGCCGGGGTCGCCGGCAACCCCGTTCCGATGATCGCGCTGCTGCCGATGATTTATGCGTTGGTGATAGTCGGTGGAATCGTCGGAACCCATTGGGCGATGCGGGACAAGACACTGGAGCTCGCGGTCGAGCGCACCCCCGCATGGCTGATCGGGGCGCTTCTTTCGGTCATGGCGGTCGCGATTGTCGCCGAACAGGGGAAAGGCAGTGCCTTCATCTACTTCCAGTTCTGATCCCCCCAAAGGCATCGTCGAGCGCGAGGGCGCGCTGCCAGCTGGACTTCGCCTGACGGCGTCAGACCGCCCGGGCCAGGCGCAGCCGGTCCCGACCCGCGACGTTCCCAAACAACCGTGGGGGCGAATTCTCCTCTCGGTAGTCATCGTGTTGTCGGCGAGCGTGGCCGCGCTTGAAGCCAATGCCCGGCGCATCGGATTGAATGCAGGTGATCTCGACAACAGCGAAGTTGCCTGGGTCAAAGAGCGGATCCGTTCGGATACTGCGCAGGTCGCGATCGTCGGCGATTCACGCATCCTCTTTGACACCGACCTCGATCGATTTGAGGCGCTCACCGGAATTCGACCGGTCCAGCTTGCGATCCATGGCACGAGCGCACTCACTTTGCTGGAGGATGCCGCGAGCAACGAAAACTTCCGGGGACTACTGATCGTAGGCCTCGCCGACACGATGTTCTTCCAGCCGTTCGATGGCTACGGCGAATATGTAAGGCGTCGCGGGGACTTCACCTCCCCGTCCGGCCGCGTTGGAATTGAAATCGACCATGCATTGCAGAGAAGGCTTGCATTTCTCGATTCAAATCACCGTCTCAGCGTCGTCGCTCACCGGCTGGACCCTGATTTTCGCGATGGCGTCGAAGGGCCTAAACACGACATCTGGAAAGTGTCGGAAGTGGGCGAGAACCGCGCAACCTGGTTGTGGCCCGCGTAGAATATGACCCCGAATATCGAGCGCGCACACGGTGGGCGTGGAAAGGGTTTAAGGAGAAATATCCCTACACCCCGCAACTCATGGCCAAGGGGCATGCACGAGCCAAGGCGGCGGTTGATAAGATCAGGGCCCGCGGCGGGGACGTGGTCTTCGTTCGTCCACCGTCGGCCCCCGAGCTGAGAGTGAATGAAGAAGCGCAGGTGCCAAAGGCGGCAGGTTGGGACCGGTTGCTGCGTAACACCCGCAGTGTCGGGGTCCATGCGGATGATCTGCCGCAGGCCCAGAATCTCACGTTACCGGAATGGTCACATCTTAACCGCGCATGCGCCACGGTCTTCACCGATTCATATGTGCGCCGCCTGTCGGAATTGACGCCGCGAATATCGCTGCTCGTTTCTGCTCCGCGACCGCTGAGCCGGTCTGACTGCGTGCCCACGAAGATTGCGTCCCGCTGAAAGCCCCGGCCGCGACCTGTCAATGGTCGGAAAATGCCTTTGAGTGGGCGTGGTAACGCTAAGTCGATACCGAAAGCCCGCCGTGGCGAAGGTTGTCACGGCGGGCTCCCGGAAGTTACCGGATGCGGGATCCGGCAAGGTACGTTAACGTAGAATTTCTGACGCAACAAACAGTTTGAAAAACTGCCCCAGCCGGTTGCAGTCCGGCACGCCAGCTTAGTGGATAAGCGCCTGGATGACGCTCTCGACTAACCGAGTTTGCGGGTCGACGCTGTAAAGATAGCCGTTTCGGTAATAATAGCGGTTATCAGCATCCAGCCCGTACTGCGTTCGCCAATCGAGCGGGACCTGGTCGTAATTCCAAAGTCCGTAATTGCCGTTCCAGCGATCGCCGACGTTAAAGCTCTGCTTCGCTATACCCGGTGGCAGGCAGCCGTTGTTCTTTTTGGCGAGGCCTGGCGGGCACGAGCGGTTCCCCAGTAATTTCCCGCCGCATGGCCGTCATACACCCGGCGAGTGTTCTTGGCGTAATTGGCGTCGCTCTTGTGAACCATCCGGCCCTGGTTGGTCTGGCTCTTGTGAACCATCTGACCCTGCTTGGCCTGGCTCTTACCATGGCCCTTGCTCTTGCCCGGGTCAGCCGCGGCCGGAGCAGCAAGCGCGAGCGACGCGGCGCCCGCGGCGAGAAGAAGCTTAAACATCTGAAATTCCTTTATGAACCCCACCCTATCAGCGCATCAACGCATGAATGGGAGCGGCAGGCCCGCTTGGTCGATTTGATCATCGCCGCCGCCGTTCCAGCGTGCCGGAATTGTCAGCCTGCTCGATGCAGCCGCACATGGAAAGAACACGAACGTGAAGGCCTCTAAGCGCGGTCTAAGGTCGGCGATGCCCGCAATAACACAGGGGAATGTCTCAATTGCGGGATGGCTTGCTGGGCGCGACATGTCCCATCGAACCTGTGTCTGGTCCGGATCTGCCAGTCAGCCTTGGTTAGGGTCAGATTTCGACCAAAGCCGCATTCTGTTGGCGTCTGCTCACAGGTACGGGCGAGCAATCAGCGAAGCCGGCCTAAGCGGAACGCGCTGGGCGACGACAAGTTAGCCTGCAGCTGGCGGCACATCGCTGTTGAAGATGTCAGCAGTCGCTTTCCATTCGTTGCCGATCTTCCGCCATACCACCACATACTTTCCTGTGTCTTTTTGCGCCTTCCCTGATGGCGCAATCGTCAGCTGGTAAGTTCCTCGATCGAGCGCCATGTCACCGGAAGATGACAGCACGATCTGTTCGGGATCGATCGTTAGATCAAACCCGGGCGTGCTCATCATGGATGCCCAAGTTTGCTGTATCGCGGCGCGACCTTTGCTGATCGGAGCATTGGGTGGCATCACGGCGCCGTCCTCGGTGTATAGCTCCGCAATGCGTGCAGCATCCTTGGCTTTCACGAGCTGGAGCCAACGATCGACCTGCCCACGGATTGCCTTTTCCTCCGTCCCAGTGTCGACAACAACCTTACTGTTCACTTGGGCTGTGTTGTCTGCCGGCTTGTCACCTGGTTGGCATGCCGGCAGCAGCAACGCCGCGACAGAAAGTAGGAGTAACGATTTCGTCATTGGCCCCTCCCCTGATTATTCTTAATCTTAGCACACGCACGGTGTCCCGCGCCAACTTGCTGATGTCTGCTTTCGGCCCAGTCCAGCGGTGTTAGCGCTCGACCGGGAGCCAAGGCCGGTTCCTGCGCGGCGGCAACGCACACGAAAATTCGAGCAAAGGTAGGACTGAGATTTCTGTGGACACTAACCTTGGCTTCGTACCCACACGGCCTTGCCTCGCCAGATCGCTCCCGGTAGGCACGCCGGCCACGTTAAGGAGGAAGACATGAACCAGGATCGGAGCCGCGCCAACTTGCTCTCCAATTCCGTTCCGGGTTTCCCATGTCTGCATTACTCACTCTCGACGCTGTTTCACTCTCCTCGCCTGACGGACGCCTCCTTTTCTCCGATTTGACGCTGGCGCTCGGACGCGAGCGCGTAGGAGTTGTCGGGCGGAACGGTGCCGGCAAATCGACGCTCCTAAAGGCGATCGCTGGGGAAGCGAAGCCTAGGTCGGGGTCCATCGCTGTTACCGGCAGGATAGGATCACTGCATCAGCTCTCCGGCGAGGCCAAAGGCTGCGCAGCGGATCTGCTTGGAGTGGCGCAACCGATGACTGTTCTGGAGCGGATTGAGCGCGGACAAGGGACTGCGGAGGATTTTGCGCGAGCTGACTGGGGCTTGCCTGGCCGGGTGCATGAGGCAATGGAGAAAGTCGGCCTCGTTTCAGAAGGGCTTGATCGAGACCTTTCGACCTTCAGCGGCGGTGAACGGATGCGGCTCGCCCTCGCAAGACTTCTATTAGAAGAGCCCGACCTGATCCTTCTCGACGAGCCGACTAACGATCTTGATGCGCAGGGCCGGCAAGCCGTCTCGGCGATGCTAGCCAGCTGGCGTGGAGGTGCGCTGGTCGCGAGCCATGATCGCGCATTGCTGGAGCAGATGGACCGGATTCTCGAGATTTCGCCAATTGGCGTCCGTGTGACTGGAGGGGGTTGGTCTGCTTACGAGGCAGCTCGCGATGCTGCCCGCGATAGAGCAGAACAGGCAGCCCAACGTGCGGAGTCGGGCTACCGCGCAGCAAATCGAGCCGCCCAGTCTGCTCGTGAGCGGCAGGCGCGCCGGGACTCAGATGGCCGTAACTATGCCGCCAGTGGCAGTGCCCGAAGATCTCAATGGGTCTCGCGAAGAGGCGTGCTGAGGCGACAGCGGGTCGCTCCGAGCGGCTTGCCGCCCGTGCTATCAGCGAGGCTAATGAGGCTCGCGAAGCCGCTCAAGCCGGGCTCGAACGCGTTACGCCGTTATCCTTTTCGCTTCCGCCATCGGAGCTACCCGCCAGTCGAACCGTGCTGTCGCTCAATCAAGTGGTGCTCACGTCAGGCGGCAAACGCCTGTTCGGCCCACTCAGCTTGACGATGACGGGACCCGAACGCATCGCCATCTCCGGTCCTAACGGCGCAGGCAAGAGCAGCCTCCTGAAGCTGATCAGCGGTTCGCTCCCGCCGACCGAAGGCGAGGCACGGGTCCTAGTGCCTTACGCCTACCTCGACCAACATGTCGGCCTGCTCTGCGACGACCGAACCCTGATCGAGAATCTAAAACAGCTCCAACCGCTGCTCTCCGACCACGACGCCTATAGGGTGCTCGCGCGTTTCGCGTTTCGCAATCGGGATGCGCTGCGTACTGCCTCCTCGCTCAGCGGCGGGGAACGATTGAGGGCAGGCCTAGCGTGCGTGATGGGCGCCGCCCGACCGCCGCAACTGTTGTTGCTAGACGAGCCCACGAACCACATGGACGTGACCAGCATCGAGGAACTGGAGAGCGCGCTCGCGGACTACGACGGCGCCCTGGTAGTGGTCAGTCACGATCGCGCGTTCCTCCAGCGGATCGGGATCGGTGCGGAGCTTAGCCTGAGCTAGTTTTTAAGCAGCCGTTTCGTGCTCGCAGAGACGGCATTAAGCAAGCCGTTTCAGAAGGGCGAACCCGCTGGCCGGCTCTTCTCGGCTGAGGAATCGGCGTCGCACCTGCTGAATGTCATCGGCCGGCTGACCCCGCTGCAGACCGGCCGCTGCTTGGCCTGGGACGGCACCGAGATCCTGCCCTGAAGAGATAAAGTTTCGACCGTTGCTGACTCCAGCCGCACTATTCCTGACCTTAAAACTGTCAGCTCCTTGGAAGGTCAACTTAGGTTCATTCCGGCGATGCCAGTCACCTGGGCTTATCGGTTCCATGTTCTGGGGTTATCCATGCGCCTTTCTCTTTCTCTGTCATGTCTCGGGTTAGCGCTCGCAGCCGCGCCCTCCCTTGCGCAGACCTTTCCAAGCGCGAGCATCTCCGAAATGGCGAACACGCCGCTCGTCCGGGTCAGTATTGCAGAAAACCTTCGCACCCCGCCTGATGAGGCGAGCCTCACAGTAGGAACCACTGCGAAGGCGACGACAGCGAAGGAAGCGGTAGCGGCCAATAAGGTAAAGACTGAGCGGCTGTTGGCGGCGATCCGCTCGGCCGGCATCCGCGAGCGAGACATTCAAACTCAAGGTATTCAGCTTTCCGCCGACTATCGCTGGGAACAAGGGACTTCGGGACGCGACGGGCGTCAGGTCCTCGTCGGATATGTCGCCGGCAATTCGGTACAGATCAAGACGCGGGACTTAGACGCGGTCACTGGGCTTCTCGACAGCTTAACTGCTGCGGGAGCCGACACAATCTACGGTCCAACCTTTGCCATTGCCGACCCGTCGCCCTTGCGGCGTGAAGCCCGTTTACGGGCAATGGCGCGAGGGGAAGCCGAGGCAACCGAATATGCGCGCAACAATGGCTTCACCAGGGTGCGACTTCTGTCGGTCGAAGAGGGAGTTTCGTACAGGGGAACCGACATCGTTGTTACCGGAAGCCGGATTGTAAACGCCAGCGCGCCGCCGCCGCCCCCGCCTCCGCCCCCGGCCCCTGAACGAGGTGGAATTGTAGCGCCCGGTCAGCTTGAAACCGGCGTGCAGCTCAACATGCTTTACCGGATGGAACGCTAGAGTCTGATACCGGCCGAACACAGACACTCTGCGCTGCGGAAGGTCCGCAATAGCGGTTCAGTTTTTGACCCACTTTGCGACCACAAATCCGCGCTCCCCAAGGCACCCCGCCATTTTGGCCTTGATGGCTCGTTCCTTTTTTGCCCGTTTCATCTTCGACATGCCGATCGCTCCGCCGATTGCCGCGACCGGCAACAGCACGATGGTTGCCGCGGCGACAGCCAGGCCGCCGTAACCCGCGACCGCGGCTGCAGTAGCGCCGCCAACGGCCGCGGTTGCGCCAGTTGCAGCTGCACCACCAGCGGCGGAGGATAGCCGGCCAGTATCGTCGAGCTTGCCCTCGACGAGCAGCGAATTACACTCGGCATAAGCACGATCGAACGACGTCTGGTCGAACGACGCCTCGCTCGACGGCGGCACAGCCAGTGTCGGCGTGAAATTCCTCGGTTTTGACGAACAGCCCTGAAGCAGGACGGACGCGGCTAACGCCACATGCAACGCGATACGATCCATACTGCCCCCAAGCGACGCGACCACAAGTCGAGTTATTTGCTCCGTAAGTCAATTCATTGATTCGAGGTCGCTTTTCCTGCCCCCGCCTCCGACCAAGCCTGTCGTGTTCAGCTCTCGACCCAAAGCTGCCATGTCAGCTTTTGGCGCATTGCTACGATAGGTTGACGTCCGGGTTTCGACCCATTGCAGCTAACCGCACAGTCGGGGAAGCCTAGGTCTCCATCAAGCCAGGCAAGCTCGGAAAGGTCGCTCATGAACGAAATCCGTCGCGAACCAATCCTGCGCCTGATGCCGGGACCTGGCGATATCAACGCGAATGGCCACATCTTCGGGGCTGGGTCTTGAGCCAGATGGACAAGGCGGCCGGTATAATTGCCCGACATCACTCGGGCGGACCGGTGGCGACGATTGCGATCGACCGGATGGAATTTATTGAGCCGATCCATCTTCGCGATCTCATCTCGGTTTATGCGGAAGTCGAAAGCGTAGGCAGAACCTCGATGAAGGTTCGGATTGATGTGATGGCTTGGCGGGACAGCGGCGCAATCCGGCGCAAGGTGACCGAAGGACTATTCACCTTTGTCGCCATCGATGACCAGGCTCGCCCGCGTCCAGTCGCTGGCGGAGGTCAGACGGCCCAAGGGTGAACGGCGGGGCGAACATTAGCCGTAGACCCGAGCCTTTTACGTGCCCCTAATGCGGCTCGGCGCTCGTGTTACCCTCAACCATTGCGCGGCAACGTGAGATGGAAGACCGCTCCATACTTTTCGCCATTCGACGCCCAAAGTCGTCCGCCGTGATCTTCAACAATCGTTTTACATAGCGATAAGCCCAAGCCGGTGCCGCTGGCTTTGGTCGTGACGAACGGATCAAAAATCCGCTCTACCTCATCAACTGCTAACCCAGGCCCATTATCACCAACCTCTACCAACACACAGGCACCATCCACTTCCTTCGTACGGATGCCGATTACGCGAGATTCGCGCGAGGCCCTCTTGTTCGGCCCAGTCATGGTCGTCCCGAATGCCTCAATCGCGTTCGTTATCAGGTTCACTAAGACCCTCTGAATCTGGACACGGTCAGCTTGTACAAGCGGCAACTCTTTATGCAGTGCCAAGGCCAGCGAGATCTTTGCCGCGGTGATCTCCCGGTCTAGCAAATGCGCAGTTTCGCGAACCAAGTGGTTGAGGTTAAATTCCGTTACTCCTCCGGCACCCTTGGCGAACATCGCCCGGACGCTCTTGATGACCTCGAAGGTGCGTTTATTGGCATCGCCGATCGCGCGTAGTGATGTGATCGCTCTAGTAACGTCGGGCTGCGGCTGAGTGAGCCAACTAAGGGCGGCCGACGCCTCCAGCGATGCAGCGGTTAGTGGCTGTCCGGCCTCATGAGAAATGGCGGCCGTGACCGCGTCCATAGACATCAACCGTGCTTCACGTTCTCGCCTTCGCGCTGCCGTCGAAAGGGCGAGCCGCGCGTAAAGGCGATTTGACTCGGTGATCAGGGCCAGCATCACGACGAGGTTCGAGACAAGCGTGAGACCCAGGAAAACGTAGGCGCCGAACGTAAATCGCGACGTTAGCAGCATGTTCAGAAGCGACTGTCCGAGCCATGCGGATAATGCGACCAGCAACCACAGGTCGAGCACGGACATCTGTTGCCGTAAAAGCATGCCCGCGGCCGCGATTGCCCAGAGGATCACCACGACGTTTACAGTTACCAGCGTCGATCGGATGACCGAGCTCTGATCGACAAAGAATGAGGGCAGCAGATCATGCCCCAGAGTAGTCAATAGCGTGAGTAGAATGGTGGTGGCGACTGAAAAGAGCAGCCCTTCGAAAACCTTCGCAGGCGACCGTTCTGCCGCGAGGCTGCCGACCGCGTCCGCGCGCTTGAGCAATGCATAAAAGAAGATGGCAACGGGGACCGAGAGCCGCCAGAATGTCGCGAGCCATCCCGTCGTGTTGACTTGCGCGCCAAGCAATCCAGATTCGGAAAACGCGCCCGGGAAGCTGAGAGCCCACGGGATGAGTAGCAATCCGCTGATGACATAGCCCGACGCCAGCACGGTGAGCGAGCGCGAGCGAAAGACGAGAGCTTGGGTGTATAGGATGGCGGCGCTGATTAGGTCGCAGACCAACATCCCCGTGACCAGAGCTGGAACAACCCCGGGTATCGGGCCCACAAAGGCATTCTGTACTGGTATCGCAGTCAGGACGATTACCAACACACATGCGAGAATGGCTAGGGCGACACGGATTTCCGTACGGTCCGGCGGCGTATCAAAGAGCCCCAGCTTTTCTTGCGCCACGCAACGCTCCCGTCTGTGCCGAGGCGAATACTCACTGATGCTCAGCCCGCTCGCAGGTTAATGTAATTCTTGTTATAAACCTAGGGGAGTGGCGCGTATGCCTGAGCGTGCCGCATTGGGGGTAACCGTCATGGTTGAGTACCGCCGTGCTCCGGTGGGTGATCGCAAAAACGATCTTTGGCATTGGCATCCGGAATGCCCATCCTATCCAGACCGAAATTTCGTCATCCAATGGGAGCGGCCGCTAGACGAACTTCTTTGTTCTAGATGCATGGCCAACAAGTCGCTTTAGACTTGCGCGCAATCGCCTACGGCTAACTAGGGATTGCTCCCTATTTTGCTGATCGTCAGATCAACATAGTGAGGGTTAGCCGGTGGGTTGCGTCGATCGGTAAGGTCGGATTGAACGAACCGCGGAAGGCTCAAGCCATGAATGGATCCGCCGACAATGGCAAAATTCCGGAGGATCGGGAGACAGTAAAAGAAGTCGTCCTCAGCTCGCGTGATGGCTTCGTCTGGGCGAGTTGGCCAGAAACAGACGCTACGCTCCGATTAGGTCGCCAGGACAGTGTCGTGGCAGCGATGGAGGACTTCCTATCTCAGGTTCGCCTCGGCTCAATCCTAAGTAGGCGTGGCTGGAGCTGCCAATACAAGGATTGAGCTCATCGCAACGCGTGAAGCTCGACTTGGCCAGTGACTCCCTTGAGAGTGAACGCGCCAACTGAAAGTGCCGAAATGCCCGCCTGCTCAAGGAACTCACGGCTGCACAGTGCAACCGCGCCCAAAGAGCTGCACTGGGACTCAATCCGGGAGGCAATATTCACGGTTCGGCCGATGACCGTAAAGTCGAGCCGCTCAGCCGACCCAATATTGCCATAGCTGGTCGTTCCAATGTGGAGTCCGACCCCATGGGCCAGTCTCGGCTCGCCAAGCTCTTGTGCGCGGGCGTTCCAGGACTCGAGCCGTTCGGTCGCGTCTTCCAATGCGCGCACTGCGGCCAGACAAGCTCCCTCGACTCCCAACTCCTCTCGAACAGGGAAAATGGCCAGCACGGCATCGCCGATGTATTTGAGTATCTCTCCCCCGGCGTCGTGGATCGCACGAGCGACGATCTCGAAATAGTCGTTTAGCCGCTCAACGAGCTTTTCGGGAGCCAACTCCTCACCCGAAGCCGTGAAGTTGCGAAGGTCGGAAAACCATACTGCCGCTTCAATCGAGACCACCTCGCCGCGATGGATCATACCCGCACACACGCGTTGCCCGGGATCCTCTCCCAAATAGACCTTGGCTAGAGTCTTCTTGATGTCAGATTCAATTACCGTGTTGAGCAATAAGCTCAGCAAGCGCAGGCTCACTTTGAGTTCGCCCACTCCCGGCTTGCCAAAGCCTCCCGGGCGATCGGTCGCCAGGCCGATGATCTGACGCAATCCGGAATAGTTCGCCAGAGTGGACCCGTAATAGTCGCTGCAGCCAAGCGCTCCGAGATCATCGAAGACCGGAAAACGTTGCGCTTCGCCAGGACCGCGAATCTTCTCATGAAGCTCGCCCTGTTGTTCGATCACGAAGAATGGCGATGCCGTGAACTGTGGATTATTGGAGGCCGCAGCGTTCAAATAGACTTCGTCGATCTGCGATTCCCCGAAGGCATATTGCCGCCGCGCGACGATCACGTCCGGATTGAGCGGGCCAGGGTCCGTTGCGCGGTCGAACCAGACGTGACGCGAATTGTGCATCAGCGGGTGAATTGTGGCGGTCGTCATGTTGCAGCGCCTGATGGCGAAGTCCTGCCCGCAAAGGAAACGGCAATAGCTGTTGAGGAGTGAGGGAACGGACTTGCAAGCAATTGCTTCGGCAGTTGCCCAATCCAACAATTCATCACGAAAACCACGCATGACGCCTCCTCGAGGAGCGAGGCGAGGATCAACGCCGATGTCCCGCGCTGGAAGACATGGCAACATTGTCCACCAATGTCAGCTTTCGACCCATTGCGGACGTTAGAGAGTTTTCCAACCGCTACTCGCGTACGCGCCATCACGCGCGAAGATACTGACGCCGATCGCTCGTTCGGGTCGTCGGCTGTACAGCGGTGTGCCGTCTTTTTGCCTCGGAATGAAAAACCATCGATGGCGCGGCATGCAGCCCTCTGCGTCAAGAGTCTGACTCCAGACTGTCATAGGTCCCGCGCTTGTTAGCTCTTCGACTACAACTCGTTCGGAACAGATGGAAACCGGAGTTGATCTAAAGAATCCCTCGTTGAAGGCCGAGACCGTAATGGCGCCTACCTGCTCTCGGTAATCTAATTGGAGCTTGAAGAAATCGGAGCTACCGCTCAGCCCGAACATCGCGACTAATGGGAGAAACGCGCGGACCATTCAGGCAACTTCGAATTGGCCGCGCTTCCAGTCAATGTCAGCTTTCGACCCATTGCAGACGTTGGTCTCAGACCAATGTTGCTGAACAGTCGTTCATCCGCGATGACATGAGCCCCGGACGAGACGGGTAATGTCGGAAGTTCGATACTGCTCGCGCGGAGGTTTTCCACCCACGCTGCCGCTAGGCTGCTGGAGTCCGAAATCGCCCAAAGGCAGATATTTGAACCTAAGCTGCCGAGCTTAGGCGCTCGCTAAAGCGTCTTGGGTTCGCCACGATCGGCTGTTAAGCGGTCAGCCATGCTCAAAATCAACGGTATCACGGTGCGCCTTGGCGGACGCACAATCCTCGACCGCGCGAGCGCTGCAATCCGGCCGCGCAGCCGCGTCGGCCTGATTGGTCGTAACGGCGCGGGCAAGTCGACCATGATGAAAGTCATCATTGGCCAACTCGAAGCGGACGAAGGCACCATCGAGATGCCCCGCCGGACAAGGCTCGGCTATATCGCTCAGGAAGCGCCTAGCGGTGACTCCACGCCGTTCGACACCGTTCTTGCCGCGGACGTCGAAAGGGCAACGCTGATGGCGGAGGCGGAGACCTGCGCCGATATGCATCGGCTGGGCGACATCCATGACCGCCTGCTGGCGATCGATGCTTATGGTGCGCCCGCTCGGGCTTCCCGGATCCTGCTCGGTCTCGGGTTCGATGACGAGATGCAGGGCCGTCCGCTGGACAGTTACTCCGGTGGCTGGAAGATGCGCGTGGCACTCGCGGCTTTGCTGTTCTCCGAGCCCGATATCCTGCTGCTGGACGAGCCGTCCAACCACCTGGATCTCGAAGCCACCCTCTGGCTTGAAAACTTCCTCAAGTCCTTCGGGGGGACGTTGATCGTGATTAGTCACGAACGCGACCTGCTGAACAACGTGGTCGACACGATCCTTCACCTCGATCGAGGTAAGATCACGCTGTACGCGGGCGGCTACGATGACTTCGAACGGCAGCGGGCCGAGAGAGCGGCGCAGCTTGCCGCCGCCAAGGCATCGCAAGATGCGCAGCGGGCGCGTCTGCAGGACTATATTGCCAGAAACAGTGCTCGCGCCTCGACAGCGAAGCAGGCTCAGTCCCGTGCCAAGATGCTGGCGCGGATGCAGCCCATCGCAGCGATGGCGGAGGATCCCAGCCTGAGTTTCGCCTTTCCCAGCCCGACCGAGCTCAAGCCCCCGCTGATCACTCTCGAGATGGCAGCCGTCGGCTACGGGGAAGCAAATCCTGTACTGCGCTCGCTGAACTTGCGGATCGATCCGGACGACCGGATCGCGCTGCTCGGTCGAAACGGCAACGGCAAGACCACGCTGGCCCGTCTGCTTGCCGCGCAGCTTGCGCCAATGGAGGGCGCTATCAACGCGTCAAGTAAGATGCGCGTAGGCTACTTCACCCAGTATCAAGTCGAGGAACTGCATGGTGACGACACCCCATTGCAGCACATGAACCGCGCGATGAAAGGTCAGACGCCCGGTGCCGTGCGCGCGCAGCTTGGACGCTTCGGATTTTCGGGCGACAAGGCGACGACCGCGGCAAGCAAGCTTTCCGGCGGAGAGAGGGCGCGCCTCGCGCTCGCCCTGATCACGCGGGATGCGCCGCACCTGCTGATTCTCGACGAGCCAACTAACCACCTCGACGTGGATGCTCGCGAAGCGCTCGTCCAGGCGCTGAACGATTACGACGGCGCGGTCATCCTCATCAGCCATGACCGCCACATGGTCGAACTGACCGCGGACCGGCTCGTGCTGGTCGAGAACGGAGCCGCCGTCGACTATCCGGGCAGCATCGACGACTACATCGACTTCGTCCTCGGTCGAAACCAGCCCAAGGCGCAAGCGAAGCGGAAGGTCGTCAAATCAGATCGCAGGGCCGCCGCCAACTCGCGTAACGAAGCCAGCGCGCTGAAAAAAGCCGCATCGGATGCGGAAGCAGAAAGTGCGCGCCTCGCTGCGCAATGTTCGGCAATCGACCGGGCAATGTTCGATCCGGCGGGTGCAGAGCCCGACCTCGCATTGCTGCCAATGACCGAGCTCTCGCAGCGCCGAGCGAAGCTCGGGGCCGAGTTGGCACTCGCCGAAGCCCGCTGGCTGGAAGCGAGCGAGCAGCTGGGAAGCCTCGCCGCCTAGTCAACAAATGGCCGCCTCATCCTCGCCCTCGTCTGCCCCGTGCTCTGTAGGCCTGTCCACGCACAGCCTTCTGTGGGGTGGTAAGCGCAGCGATCGTTTCGCACGGTAAACCCTTCCCGCTTCTCCTGGAATGGAGCGAACGTCTTTAGGTGTCCATGCACACTCAGCTAGGTTGGGGGTCTGGAACCGCTAGACTTCGAGATGGTTAACGCCTTGGTGACAGGCGATTATTTTTTCATGCAAAAACAGCACGATAGTAAAGAATCAGGTAGCCTCGCACAGGTGAACGCTGAAGTAACGAAGAGCCTTGCTCGCTGCCAGGAGTTGCTCGCTGAATGCCGCGCCAATCTAAAGGCTCAGGCAGCAACTACGGACCGGCAAGATTTCAGGAAGTAGCCGTTACTTCGTCGAATTAAGGGACACCGATTCCCTCAAATTCGGCGCCAGCGTCTGCTACTGAATACGCCAACAATTCTTTAAGCAAGCTATGTTAGATTGCCCACATGGCACAGCTTGTTGGGGTCTAGCGTGGCAGCGATGTTCAGTCTCACTGGGGATATGATCCCAAGATCTATTAGACGCACATTCGATCAGCGGTCGGAGGAGCGGATTGTACCGTCTGCCGAGCACGCCGTTCTCGAATATCGCGGCACCAGGAGGCCAGTGGATCTTTTGAACCTGTCCCCGTCGGGCGCAATGGTCGGCTTTGCGGAAACACCGAACATCGGCGAGCGCGTGCGGCTTGAGATATTAGATCGCAAGCCAGTCTGCGGCTATGTGCGCTGGATCCGCGACGGCAGGATCGGCCTGAATTTCACTGCGCCTCTCTAGTGATCCGCAGCCACCCAAAAAGGTCGATTTCTTTTCCGGGATTGAAGACAGCTTCCTAGCGGAGCTAGATTCAGCTTTCACCCAGAACTGGCTCTAGATTGGTAGGAGTACGGTAAGTCGAGCGGCCTTGGCGCCGCACCGACTGCATTTGAACCGGGCCTGCGCCGTAACTAGGGGCCGGCTCCGACCATGCTGCCCACCTGATAGCCGTCCAGGCTCTTGGCAGCGCCGCAGTTCCCGCATTCAACCTTCAGGCCGCATCCAAAGCGGACGAGATCAGCAACTGTGCGGACGTGCTTGGTGGACATTCCGACTGCGTACAACGACCAGAACGATTCGTGAACATGGGCGCTTGTTGATTGCGGGGAGAAGTTGAAAGCCAGGTCTTTCGTACAGTCAGCTTTGGTTGGAAGGCTGACGCGGCAATGGCTTTCCACCCAGAACAGTAGTAGATGTTTGCTGTCCGCCGTCGCTAGCGGCGACTCATAGTTGCTTCGGTCCATCAACCTGAAGGAACGCGCCTATGAAGAACCTACGCGCGCGCGTTGTGCTTCCCGCAATGCTCTTTGCCACTCCGGTTCTTGCGCAACAAAACGCCCAGACCACTACGAATTCCAAGCCCGCAGCAGAGACTGTACGGACAAAGCCTGACGTAAGCGCGGGCAGCGTGCCCTCGCGCCGGATAATCACTGAATGGAGTGCTCCGACTGGGAAAGACTTGAAGTCGCGGCCGCCCCCACCGCCTCCCAAGAAATAGACCGCCGAGGAGCAACAACTTCCGGCGCATGAAGCCTTCTCATTCAGCTAACTTCCGCAGTGGGCGAATACTGACTCTAGCAAGATAGCGATCCGAACGTCGCAAACTGCCCGTCAGCACTTAGCGCGGCAAGCGGCGGTTCCTTGCCCTGCCTCGAACAGTCACGGCCCTTCGACGATCTTGACCAGCTTGTTCCTGCTCGTCGCCCCGCGCACGAGGGCCAGCGAGGACACAGGTAGATCGAGCACCCTGGCGAGCAGGCGCAAGACCGCTTCGTTGGCTTTCCCATGCTCGGGCGAAGCAGTGGTGCGGATGGTCAGCACCTTTGTATTGCCCTCCGGCAGGGTCACTTGGTCAGCGGATGCATTCGGCGTTACGCGAACCTCAATCAGCTCCTTCGCGTCTACACGTTCCCTGACCTCGGCAGCCTCAGGCAGTGGCAGCTTGCGCTTCGCCATCAGCGTTTGCGGACGAACTCGGCTCGCAGGACGAGACCCTTGATGCCCTCGAACTTGCAATCGATTTCCTGCGGATCGCCAGTTAGCCGGATCGATTTGATCAGCGTTCCGCGCTTGAGTGTCCGGCCTGCGCCCTTGACCTCCAAATCCTTGATGAGAGTTACCTGGTCACCGTCGGCAAGAATATTGCCGACCGCATCGCGCACTTCGATTTGGGCAGCGGCGCCACGCTTCTGCAATAGCTGGGCCGCGGGCACCCACTCGCCGCTCTCCTCGTCGTACACATAATCATCGTCGCCCATGGGTGTCTCAGCCCTTCTTGATGCGTTCGTCATCTTCGGCGGCCCGCTCAGCCACCGCCTCGTTCATCTCATCGATCGAGACAGTACGCTGTCCCTCCCGCTCCAGCAGGCCAAAGACATCCTCGATGTGAGTCCACTCACCACGAAGGGGCGTACGCTTCCTGGGTGACTTCAGGGGATCGTCTGCTGGCTCTGCCTTGCGTGAAGACTTTTTTTCCATTGCGTGCTTCCTCTTGCTCTCCAGACTATTGGTAGCAGGGTCCGCCCGTCCATCCGTACCTTAGCGGGGCCGTAGTTCGCCGAAAGCGGAATGTTCGCTGTGCGGACACCTCTGAACTGGAAGCGGACGCTGACATGGACGTTTAGTCTTCCCAGTGCTGATCGCACAAGGCACGACTATATCCTTGACGATTTGTCCGGCGTCTCGCCAACGCGCCACACTCTTCGCATGTGGAGCGCGAAGCCATCGCGGCAATGTCGATAAGTCGCTTCGCCTCCGGTGTGCTGCGAGCGAGATAGACCCTGAGCTCAGCGAATTTTTGCTCGGCCTGCGCAACTGCCAGACCATCCTCCAGGCCGGCGAGGTCCTTAATCAGCTGATCATACAGGTTTCGCCAGCCTGCCGGGATCGATACCTGAAGCGAAGGAAGTTTTTCAGTCGCCATTTGCTTCTTCTGACTAAATTAGGAGGCTCTGGCGAGCATTGGCCGAAACCAGACTGTCCGCATTCGGACGTCAAGGTTGCTGGATGGCCATTGGTTAGACGAAGACCCCTTGGTCGATTTGCATGAGAAAGGTCATTACCCTCTCTCGACCGTCCGCTTCCAAAGCCAAGACAGCGGGAACGGCGCCACCCAAGCCAATTTGAGCAGTGGTGAGCCAATCAGCAGCTCGGACACCGGGGCCAGCGACTTTCGCCGCAAGCTCATAAACATTGGAGCCCTCATCAGTGGCGAGCATGCGCGTGAGCTGTTCGACGCTCGTCCGGTGCCGGCGCGTCATTTCGCTAATCAGTTCGTCTAGCTGTTCTGCGGTCACTTACATTTCCTTTCCCTGACAAGTGTCTGCACTCAGTTCAGGAATTACCAGTCGGAAAACGTCGAAGGATTCCGCTCGTTGGGCGTGCTTATAGGAGCTGGCCGGCAGTGGCCGTTAGCAGGCGATCCGCTTTTGTTGGCTTTCGACCCAAAATTGACTCTCGCTCGGCTTTGGCTGGCGCTCAGATTGACGACGGCGGACACGGCATTTTTCCACAACCTTGATTTTCCGAGCGATCAAAGTCCTGCACGGCAAGGAGAGAGCGATCAGGTCTTGCCTCAGCTCAGATCGCTGAAGACTCGCTCAAATGCCGCTACGGCTCTCCCGGGATCCTCCTGGCCCCAAACCGCCTGGCAAACGGCAATGAAATCCGCGCCGGCCTCGATTAGTGGTTTCGCGTTGTCGGGGGTGATTCCGCCAATCGCCACGCTGGGTATTTCTGCGATATTGGCCCACCAGCTCAAAAGGCCTGGTGCGGGCCGGTAATTCGATGGCTTTGTAGTGGTCGGATAAAAAGCCCCGAACGCGACATAGTCGCAGCCGGCCTCGCCCGCTTCCATCGCCAAGTGCCTGCTGTCATGGCACGTGCGGCCAATCTGAGCCTCTGGGCCAAGCAATGCGCGGGCCTCTTTGGGGTCCCCGTCAGACTGGCCAAGGTGAACTCCGTCCGCACCTATGCGCTTCGCAAGTTTCATGCTGTCATTGACAATGAAAGCCACCGCATGGTCCGCACATATGCGCTGCAACGGATCGGCCAATCGCGCGAGCTCATGCTCGTCGACCTCTTTCGCGCGAAGCTGAAAGGCCGCCACCGGCCCCCTTCGCAAGCGGCCCTCAGGCGATCCGGAAAGGAACCACCGACATCTTGCGGGCTGATGAGATAAAGCTTGCACGCCTCAGTTCGTGGAGGCGGCGGAAACACGCTGTAATCCATGTCGTCGTCGGTCATGAGGCGCTCCATAGCTTGCCGTCACCGCAATCGCACCGCGAAAAAGACTGCTACGTATGACCGCCTCTGCCATAGTCCGTTGTAAGCGGAGGAAAGCTATTGAAGGCATGGCATTGGCAACGAGGCCTTCTGGCAGTTGTGCTGGCGCTGGGGATTCCTCTTATCAGAGGCAACGCGCCCGGACAGACGGGCTCTGCCAGCGATTGCGGAATTGGTGCTGTAACGCTCGACGGAGACTTTGAGGGGGCTGGCTTTGTTGAATGTCGGCGACTTGGCCCAAGCTCTTTCTCCCTGACGATCGCCCCGGAGAACCGGCCGCCAATCAATTGCAGCCCCTGGTTTGCCTTCCGAATTCGCCAGCGCACAGCGTTACCAACGCCGGTGCGAGTGCAACTCCTATATTCGGCCTGCGGGCATCGTTATGCGCCAAAGATAAGCGCTGATACCCTCCGTTGGTCAAAGCTCCCGCCTTCGTCGGTCACCATCACGCAAGCAGACCGCCGAGCGGCCGAAATTGTCTTCATCGTCGACCAGCCGGAAACCTATGTCGCCGCCCAGGAGCTCGTTGTCGGCGCGCAATACCAAGACCAGTTCGGCAACTATTCAGCCCGACCGGGCGTCAAACAAAGGATCCTGGGTCAATCCTATGACGGCCGCCCAATTGTCGGCCTTTTCATACACTCCGGCACAGCGCCGGCGAGGGAACAGGTCTTGTTAATTGGTCGCCAGCACCCGGCTGAGGTGACCGGTGCGTTGGCAATGGATTCCTTCCTGGCCACCCTGCTTTCCAACGACCCGATCGCCCGGGCCTATCGCGATCGCTTTGAGACAATTGCTGTGCCCTTGATGAATCCGGACGGGGTTGCGCGCGGTTACTGGCGAAACAATCGCGGCAACAAAGACCTTAACCGGGATTGGCTCGCCTTCTCTCAGCCCGAAACGGCGGCGGTCGACCGACTCCTGCGCGATATCGAATCCAATCCTCGCAGCAGATTGCGGATGTTGATCGATTTCCACTCGACCCGGACGGATCTGATCTATTCCATCCCCGATGGGCTTGCGACGGACCCACCGATGGTATCGAGAGATTGGATCGCAAGACTTCGAACGCGCTTGCCAGGCTATCGTGTAAATCGCATCCAAGAGCACCAGCCAGGACTTCCAACCGCCAAGACACGGTTGTTCGAACGCTACGGCATTCCGACTGCGACTTTGGAGATTGGCGACGAAACCGACCGGGCCTGGATCAGTTGGATGGGTCGACAAGCGGCATTGGCCATGATGGAAACCTTGCTGGCAACGGCGCCGCCAACCACGAATCCGGGCAACCAATCAGAAATGAAATAAAGGCGAGCAGTTTTCCATGCTATGCGTCGTCGAAGATCGCTTCGAAGGGTCGGCATGGCGGACGTCTTTATCAGCTATTCGCGGTCTGACGAAAAGAGCGCAGCGCGGGTTGCATCGGCGCTTCTGAAATCGGGCTACTCCGTTTGGTGGGACGCCGACCTCCCGGCCCACCGCGCCTACTCGGAAGTCATCGAAACCCATCTGAAAGATGCCAAGGCCGTAATCGTGCTGTGGTCGAAAGACGCGGTTGCCTCGCAGTGGGTTCGCGCTGAAGCGGACGTCGCCCGGAATGCGCACAAGCTCGTTCAGCTTAGCCTCGACGGGACAATGCCGCCCCTGCCTTTCAACCAGCTTCAATGCGCGAGCCTGAAAGGGTGGCGGGGCGGAACCAGCCATGCCGGATGGGGCAAGCTTCGGAACAGCGTTGCGGAACTGGTAGGCGAAGCGGTCCCGGGACAGGCAAAGGCAGAGCCACGTTGGTGGACGACACCGAAGATCGGATTGGCAGCGGCCGCATTCTTGCTGCTGCTGTTCGCAGCAATTCTGATTCCCCGATATTTTCAGAGCGAAGAGGAGAAGCCGGTCGTGGCGGTCCTTCCCTTCGAGACCCTCGATAAGAAGGACGCCAGCCTCGTCGCCGGCATTTGGGAGGACACCCGCCAGGCCATCGGCCGCAATCCGCAATTATTGGTCCTGGGACCAAAGACGGCCGAGGAGATCGCGAAAAGCGGAAGCAAGTCGGCTGCAAAGCTGGCCGACTATCTTGTCGAGGCCAGCGTTCGCTCAGCGGGAAACCGGCTCCGCGTCAGCGCAAATCTGGTTAGAACGAAGGACGGCACCGAGCTTTGGAGCCAGAGCTTCGACCGACAGCTGGACGACGTCTTCGCGCTTCAGTCCGAAATAGCGACCGAAATCGAGGGTCATATTCGCGGCCGCCTCGCGCAGGGCGGTGGGGTTAAGCCAGAGAATTTCGCGACCACCGGCGAAGTGTACGCACTATACACGGATGCGCGGGCAAAAATTCGGAGACGCGACAGCCTTCGTTACGCCGAAGCTCGCGATCAGCTGCGAGAGGTGGTCAAGAAGGATCCGAACTTCGCCCCGGGATGGGCGACCCTGTCGGTTGCCGAGCAACTGTACGGTCCAAGCACCAGGCGGGACCAGATCGGCTACGATCGACGGGCCGCCGAGACCTACGCCCGCCGGGCCATTGCACTGGCTCCAAATCTTGCCGCTGGTCACACAGCGCTTGGGTTCGCGTTGAAGCAGGGACCCGCCGCCGAGGCCTCCTTGCGCCGTGCCATCGCGCTTGATCCTAATGATTTCGAGAGCATCAACTGGCTCGCCAGCATGTACAAGGCGCGCAGAGAGGACAAGGAGGCGCTTGCGCTCTACTCACGGGCGGTAAAGATCGAGCCCCTCTTCTGGCCTGCTGTTCTAAATCGCCTGGATCTCCTGCTCGAAAGCGGAGACCAGAAGGCTGCCGAGAAAGAGAGATTGAGACTTGCCAAGGTGGGCGATTCCGTCCTCGAGGCATTCGCCGGCATGGAGATCGCCAGGTTCCGTAACGACCAGTCCGAGGCTGCGAGAATCGGGTTGGAGCTTTTACGCCGACAGCCCGAGGAGAGCCGTGGTATCGTCGGCTTCCCGCTTTTTGGCGTGCTGCTTCAATTAGGTTACGCGGAGGAAGCGAGGAAGGCATTCCCACCGCCGCCCTTTGGTCCCCCTTGTGGAATAATGACCCTCGCGGACTGGACATGGTTGAAGCCCTCGGGATGCGACCGGAGCAGTTTTTCGCTGTCCATCCCCTGCCGATGAACGCGGGCCGCGTATATCTGATTTCAGGTCGCGGCGAACAACTCGCAAAACTCTATCGACAAGCGGTTTCTCGGCCCGAACAATTTCGCCTTGTTGCCGGATCGGACGTAGATTTCGTCAAACTCGCCCCCTTCATCGCCCTGGGTTTACGCCAGGCGGGAGATGAAGCCGAGGCGCAGAGGCTTTTGGCGGAAGCGGATCGATTACTCAGGACCGAGCGATTGGACCGAGTACCGGGGCAACTCGCCCTGCGGGCACGGGTGAGAGCCGTTATGGGGCAGTCGAGGGCCGCCTTGGACGACCTTACTTCGGCGGTGCGCCAGGGCTGGGTGCCTGAGCCACCAGAACTTCAGACCGACCTCGCAATGGACCCCGCGCTGGCCTCCTTGCAATCCGAACCGACATTTGAACGTGCCCGCCAAACCATTCTCAGGCATTTTGCCAAAGAACGGGCCGAACTCGGACCTGTAGACCTCAGCTATCTGAAAGCGCTGCCTTATTGATCGATGAACCCGGTTTCAGGACCCGCACCAAGGCCGGTCGAACATTGGCCGCGCACAACCGGGTCTCCGTTAATCGACTGCTCATCAGCAGTGAAGATTGTTGGCCCGATGAAAGCACTGCTATTTCCACTCACCGCAATCCTCGCTGTCGCGGGGTGTGCCTCTTACCCGAATGGTCCCATCGTCGACGGCGGCCCTATCCGCAACGACGGTTTCGCGGCGATTGGCCAGCCAACCAAGGTCGGCGCTGTCGTCGTCACGCCGAAGGCCCTGGTCGAGGACAGCCGCTGCCCGATGAACGCACGTTGCGTATGGGCCGGACAAGTGATCATCACGGCCCGCATTGACGGCGCCGGATGGCGGGAAACCACAAGGCTGAAGCTTGGCGAAGCCTATCAGACCCGAAGTGGCGCCATCGCGCTCACATCCGTTCGACCGGAGAAGATGGCGGGCGCGCAAACGCCTCTCCCCGCCTATCTGTTCGGATTCGAGCCGCGCTAAGTCGTCAGGCCACCGACGCTTCGTAGATTTCGTCGATCGCCTTGCCCAGCGCAGCGTCGAACTCGTCGTCGTCCATGTCGTCCTTGAGATCGGCCAGAAGCGCCCGGCTGAAACTGGCGATTATGCCCTGGTTCTTCTTCAGTTCGGTGCAAGCTTCCTCGCGGCTGAACCCGCCGGACAGCGCTACGACCTTCAGCACCTTTGGATGGTTCACAAGCGGCGCAAACAAGTTCGGCTCAGCCGGGATGGTGAGCTTCAACATGACGCACTGACCGTCCTCCAGCCGATCGAGCTCGTTCAGGATTTCCTTGAGAAGAATGCGGTCCGCAGCCTCGCGCTCGGGGCTCTTGATCGAAACTTCCGGCTCAACGATCGGGATAAGTCCCTTCGCGAGAATCTGCCTGGCAAGCTCGAACTGCTGGCGAACGACTTCCGAGATGCCCCTCTCGTTGGCAAGCTTGATGACAGAGCGCATCTTGGTCCCGAACATTCCCTTCTCGACCGCCTTGTCGAGAAGCGCGTCAAGGTCCGGGATCGGCTTCATCAGCTGAACGCCGTCACGCTCGTCCTCCAGGCCCTTGTCGACTTTGAGGAAGGGAACGATGCCCCGCTCCTTGAGAGCCTCCGGGGCCGGATCGCCACCGACTTCACCGTCCATCGTCTTTTCGAACAAAATGGCGCCGATGATCTTGCCGCTACCGAAGCTCGATGACCTGATGATCCGGCTGCGCATGTCATGGATAAGCGCGAACATCTCGTCGTCGCTGTTCCAGCGATCTTCGCTAATTCCGAAACCCTTTAGAGCGCCGGGGGTCGATCCGCCGGACTGATCGAGCGCCGCAATAAAGCCATCGCCCTGCTCGATCTTGGCGCGAAGCTGAGGGTCACCCGGGCACGTCTTCTCGGTCATGGTCGCTACGATCCTATGGTCTGGAACTGGCTGAATTCGTCGGCGACTTAGACCGGCTTCCCGCGACTCGCAACGGTCCGCTGCCCATCCTTGACGAGGCTCCCCGCCGCGGGCATCCAGACTCTGCTCGGGGGAGAATGTACATGCGTAGCCTGATCCTCGCCGGCGCCATCGCGCTGGCACTTGCCTTGCCATCTAAAGTCTCTGCAGCCTCGGTGAAAATCGGCAAGCCGGCACCCGACACGACCATGCACCTAGTGGACGGAAGCTCCGTCAAACTGTCCGAACTTCGCGGCCAGGTCGTCGTCCTCAATTACTGGGCGACATGGTGCGTGCCCTGCCGGGTCGAATTGCCGATGCTCGACAAATATTACCGCATCCAGGGCAAGCATGGTCTCAAGGTGTATGCTGTGGCGACGGAAGACAGCCTGCCGACCTCCAAGCTGAAGCCGCTTTTCAACGCGCTCGCTATCGCCCCGGTCCGAAAGATCGGCGGTAGCTACAAGAACTTCGACGCAGTCCCGACCAACATCGTCATCGATCGCGCTGGCGTTGTTCGCTACGCCAAGTCCGGTGCATTCGACCTGCAGGACATGAATGAGATCATCGTCCCGCTCCTAAAGGAACCCGCGCCGACAGCGCCTTAAGCTGAGAGCGCGGCGACCCCGGGGAGCACGCGGCCTTCCATCCATTCGAGGAATGCGCCGCCGGCAGTCGATACGAAGGTGAAATCGGCTGCCACCCCGGCATGGTTGAGTGCCGCGACGGTGTCGCCTCCGCCGGCCACCGATACGAGGCTGCCATCCTTGGTGAGTGCTGCGGCGGTCTTTGCCAGCGCAACGGTAGCCGCGTCGAACGGCGGCGTTTCGAATGCGCCCAGCGGACCGTTCCAGACCAGCGTCCTGCACGTCTTGAGGGCATCCGCCAGTGCCTCGACCGCCGCGGGGCCGATGTCGAGGATCATTTCGTCGCCTGCGACTTCGTGGACATTGCAGGTTCGAAGGCTTGGCGGGTTCGCCGCGAATTCCTTTGCGACGACCACGTCATACGGCAGGTGGATGGTGCAGCCCGCCTCGTCAGCCCGCTCGAAGATGCTCTCTGCTTCACCAATGAGGTCGCGCTCGCAGAGCGATTTTCCCACATCGACGCCTCGCGCAGCAAGGAAGGTGTTGGCCATCCCGCCGCCAATAACCAGGTGATCGACCTTGCCTACCAGGTTGCCGAGCACGGCAAGCTTAGTCGAAACCTTGGCGCCACCGACGACCGCCGCGACGGGCCGTTCCGGCGCCCCAAGGGCGGCCTCGAGCGCCTTGAGTTCCCGCTCCATCGCCCGCCCCGCAAACGACGGCAGCAAGTGCGCCAGTCCCTCAGTCGAGGCATGGGCTCTATGAGCAGCGGAAAAAGCATCGTTGACGTAGTAATCGCCTAGTGCGGCCATCGCTTTTGCGAGTGCCGGGTCGTTCTTTTCCTCCCCGGAGTGGAAGCGCGTGTTTTCAAGCACGCCGACATTGCCGGGAAGCATGGTGGCCACCCCGCGCTCGGCTTCCGGCCCCGCACAGTCCTCGATGAAGCGGACCGAGCGGCCGGTCAGCCGATGAAGCGGCATCACCAGCTGCGCGGTAGACATGTCCGGCCGAATTTCGCCTTTTGGCCGCCCGAAGTGCGACAAGAGGAGGACGATGGCCCCTTCCCCGCCAGTTCCGCGATCGTCGGAAGAACAGCGCGAAGGCGGGTGTCGTCCGATACCCTCGCCCCTTCCATCGGAACATTGAGGTCAGCGCGGACGAGCACGCGCTTGCCGGTGAGGTCCGCGGGAAGTTCGTCGAGGGTCCGGAAGGAGGCCATAATGATCAGATCAGCCGGGCGATGGCGCCGGCGGTATCGACCATGCGGTTCGAGAAGCCCCACTCATTGTCGTACCAGCTGACAACGCGGACCAGCTTGCCCTCGATGACCGCGGTCTCGAGACTGTCGACGGTCGAGCTTGCCGGGCACCCATTGAGGTCGATCGAGACCAGCGGCTCGTCAGTGTATTCCAGGACGCCCTTAAGCGGCCCACTGTCTGCCGCGGCCTTCAGTGCGGCATTGATCTCTTCACGCGATGTGTCGCGGCCCGGAGTGAAGGTGAGGTCGACAAGGCTGACATTGGGCGTCGGGACGCGGACGGCCGAGCCGTCGAGCTTGCCCTTCAGTTCGGGAAGCACTTCACCAACGGCACGGGCAGCACCGGTCGTCGTCGGGATAATCGACATCGCAGCAGCACGGGCGCGACGCATGTCGCTGTGGATCTGATCAAGGATCTTCTGGTCGTTGGTGTAGGCGTGAATCGTCGTCATCAGTCCGCGTTCGATACCCACGAGGTCGTTCAGGACCTTGGCGACCGGGGCCAGGCAGTTTGTCGTGCAGCTCGCGTTTGAAACAATCGTGTGCTCAGCCGTCAGCTTGTCGTGATTGACGCCGTAGACGACCGTGAGGTCCGCTCCCTTCGCGGGAGCCGAGATGAGCACGCGCTTCGCGCCGGCGTCGAGGTGCTTCTGTCCGCCCTCGCGATCGGTGAAGAAACCCGTGCATTCGAGAGCAATGTCCACGCCCATCTCGCCGTGGGGAAGCTTGGCCGGGTCGCGTTCGGCAGTGACCTTGATGCGCTTGCCGCCAACGATCATCGTATCGCCTTCAGCGCTGACTTCGCCCTGCCAAGCGCCGTGAACGCTGTCGCGCTTGAAAAGCAGCGCATTGGCCTTGGCGTCGGCGAGGTCGTTGATCGCGACCAGCTCGAGGCCATGATCTTCGCGGCTGAGTATGGCGCGAGCGACGAGGCGGCCGATGCGGCCGAAGCCGTTGATTGCGACTTTGGTCATTTCTTCAGTTTCTCCAGAATCTTGGGGGTGATTGCGTCGGCAGTCAGGCCGAAGTGTGCGTACAGATCCTTTGCGGGCGCCGAAGCGCCGAAGCGGTCGAGACCAAACCGGAGGCCGTGCAGTCCGGTGTAGCGCTCCCAGCCGTACGTCACGCCGGCCTCGATCGACACTCGCAGGATTTCCTTGTTCGAGACATCCGGAAGGATGTCCTCGCGATAGGCCGCGTCCTGCGCATCGAACTTGTCGGTCGAGACCATGGACACGACGTCGGCCCCGATTCCATTCTCTTCGAGACGCCTGGCGACCTCAACCGCGATCTCGATTTCGCTCCCCGTGGCCATCACGATGACCTTGCGATCATTTTCGGCGGCCTTGAGACGGTAACCGCCGCGCGCGCTGAGGTTTTCGCCGACTTTTTCGATACGAACAGGCTTCAGATTTTGCCGCGAAAGGGCGAGCAGGCTCGGGCCGTCCTGGGCGAGCGCGTCGGCCCAGCACTCCGCGGTTTCGACGGCATCGGCCGGCCTGTAGACCGTGAGCCCCGGCATTGCGCGCAGTGACTGCAAGTGTTCGACCGGCTGGTGGGTCGGACCATCTTCGCCAAGTCCGATCGAATCGTGCGTCATGACGTGAACGACTTTCGCGCCCTGAAGCGCGCCGAGCCGAATCGCACCGCGGCTATAGTCGGAGAAGACGAGGAAGGTGCCTCCGTACGGCACGACGCCACCGTGCTGGGCCATGCCGGTCATCGCAGCGGCCATGCCGAACTCACGGATACCGTAATAGATATAGCGGCCGCCGTAATTCTCGGCGTCGAGCGGCTCCATTCCCTTGGTCTTGGTATTGTTGGAACCGGTGAGGTCAGCCGAACCGCCGATCGTGGCCGGCAGATGCGCGTTGATCTTTCCGAGCGCCATCTCCGACGCTTTTCGGGTCGCGACGGTCGGCGGATTGGCAATCAGTTCGTCGAGATAAGGTTCGAGCCAGCCGTCATCGCACTTGCCCTCGAGACGAGCGAGGAGTTCATCCCTCTTGCCGCTTTCGCCCAGCCGCTTCGACCAGTCGGCGCGCGCTTTCGCCCCGCGGCCACCGACCTGGCGCCATTCGTCGAGTACGTCAGCGGGTACGGAAAAGTCTTTCGGCTCGAGACCCAGTTCGATCCGCGCCGCGTTGATTTCTTCCTTGCCGAGCGCCGCACCGTGGGTCGCGGCAGTGCCCTGCACGTTCGGCGCGCCGTACCCGATGATCGTCCGGCAGCGGATGAGCGACGGGCGCGGGTCGGCCTTGGCTTCTTCGATCGCCCGGGACACGTCGTCAGCATCGAGGCCATCGCACTCGCAAGTGTGCCATTTCATGGCTTGGTAGCGGGCAACGACATCCTCGTTGCGCGACAACTCCGTCGAGCCATCGATTGTGATTCGATTGTCGTCCCAAAGGACGATCATGCGGCCGAGCTTGAGGTGGCCGGCAAGGCCGGCGGCCTCGTGGTTGACACCTTCCATCAGGCAGCCGTCGCCAGCGATAACGTAGGTGTGGTGATCGACGAGGTCGTCACCGTAGATGGCGTTAAGGTGGCGCTCTGCAATCGCCATGCCGACGGCCGCAGCAAAGCCCTGGCCGAGAGGGCCGGTCGTCGTCTCGACACCCGGCAGCATGAAGCTTTCGGGATGCCCGGCACATGGGCTGTCGATCTGACGGAATTTCTTGATGTCCTCGAGCGTGGGCCGCTCGTACCCGGTGAGATAGAGCAACGCATAAATCAGCATCGATCCGTGACCAGCGGACAGGACGAAACGGTCGCGGTCTGGCCAGGTCGGATCGGCAGGATCGAATTTCAGGTGCCTGGTGAACAGCGCCGTCGCGGCATCGGCCATGCCCATCGGCATTCCGGGATGGCCGCTGTTCGCGGCCTCGACCGCATCCATGGCCAGCCCCCGAATGGCATTGGCTAGTCGGCGCTGGGTCGGCTCCATGGTCGCTCCTTTGTCGGATCGGCCGCACCACCGGATTCGCTAGGGGCCGTTGGTTTGGTGCCTATTGTCGCAGACAGGCGACCCGTCAACCTTCGCGCCGCGCTTGTGCCGCGCTTCGCTCTGATTTAGCGAGAGAGGATGAGCAATCCGCAGCTAATGGAAGCGTTGGACCGTGCGGAGCGTGCACTCGATCGGCTCGATCGCGCCGCATCATCGCTTCGGGAAAGCCGGGAAAGAGAAAAACGGCTGAAATCGACCGTTCGCGAAGTCGTGGCCGAGCTCGATTCGATTATCGCCGGCGGTAGCCGCTGATGGCCGAGGTGACTTTGAACATCGCCGGCCGGGCCTACCTGGTCGCTTGCCGCACGGGCGAGGAAGACAATTTGCTGGCTGCAGCCCGGCTCGTCGACGGCAAGTGCCGCGAAGCCCTGGCGGGCCTGGGCACGCTTAGCGAATCCCGCCAATTTCTATTCGCATCGCTGCTTCTTGCCGACCAGCTCCTGGAGAAGCCCGGGGCGCAGACCCCAGCCGTAGACCACACGGTTGCCCCGCGCGTTGAACAACTGGCCGAGCGGCTGGAAGCTATCGCATCTGCCCTTGAGGAGGCAGGCAACGAGGCCTAGATAGGCAAGTGACGGGACTGCCCGGCACGAGCCGCTAATTTCCCTGAGGCGATATCAATCCTATGGGAGTTGTCCCTGCCCGGGTTACGGTGGTCTCATCGGGGCCCGACGCATATGACGCCCACCTGATGCTTGAGGCGTCAGAGGATATTAAGGGCAAACGACCATGGCGGTTCCGTCACTTCCACTTTCCGGCGACAAGATCGCGCTTCGGCGCAGGGCACGCGAGCAGCGGCGTGCTTATGTCGAAAGCTTGAGCCCAGCTCAGCGTGACAAGCAGGAGCAGGCTCTTGCCGCGCACCTCGCCCCACTGATCGCGACGTCGCGTATCATCGCCGCCTATGCGCCAATGCCCGACGAGATCAGTCCCATGCCCGCGCTCGAGCAGGCGCGTCAGTCTTCAACGACCATCGCTTTCCCGGCATTCAACGACCATCTCGCGACTTTGCGCTTTCTCGCGGGCGAGCCGACGGAGACCGGGCCGTTCGGGGTGATGCAACCGCCGCTGAGCTCTATCGAAGTGCATCCGGACCTGATCCTGGTCCCGCTGGTCGCGATCGATGCTGCCTATAACCGGCTGGGACAGGGCAAAGGCCATTACGACCGCGTCCTTCCCGAACTGCGTCGTCGCGGGGCCCTCCTGGTCGGAATCGGCTGGCCCGTGCAGCGACTCGACCAGGCGATCGAGCCGGAAGCATGGGACGTGACGCTCGACGGGTTCGCATCGCCCGACGGACTGGATCTCAAGCGATGATCGAGCCCAGCGGCAGGAAATTGGCTGGCATTGCCGGCATCTTGGCACTTATCGCAATCTGGGCGCTGCTCGTCGCATCCCTTTCGAATGAAGTCGGCGAATGGCCGGTACTCGTCCAAGCGGTATTTTACCTCGTGGCGGGCATCGTCTGGATCCTTCCACTGAAGCCCTTGCTTCGCTGGATGGAGACCGGACGGTTCAGGCAAGGCTAAGCCACCCGGTTGTAGAAGGCGTGTTATTCCACTATATCACCGCCTCCCAATGACGACTTTGACCTTGAATCCGGCCCGCTTGTGGCAATCCCATCCGCGCGAGACCGTCGCGATCGGATTGCTTGGTGCCGTCGCATTGTCCGCCGTGGCCGTGACAGTCGGGACCAGCTTCGGAATGGAAACGCCCGCAGCTGCGGAAACCCCTCCCGCACCGCCAGTCATGGCCTACGAGCCAGTTGCTCCGGACCAGGCCCTGAAGCTCAACGCAGCGCTGCCCATCACCATGGATGCACCGGGTTCGGCAAAGCCATTCTCGCTCGGATCGGCCAATGCCGCAGTCCGCGCCAACGCGCTCGAGTGCCTGACCAGCGCGATTTATTATGAGGCTGGCCAGGAAAGCACCGATGGCCAGCGCGCAGTCGCGCAGGTCGTTCTCAATCGGGTTCGCCATCCGGCCTTTCCGTCGAGTGTCTGCGGCGTCGTCTACCAGGGTTCCACCCGGCAGACGGGTTGCCAGTTCACCTTCACTTGCGACGGTTCGATGACCCGCGGCCCGATGCGCGACAGCTGGGACCGGGCACGCAAGGTTGCGCAGGAGGCGCTTTCCGGTGCCGTCTACGCTCCGGTAGGCAATGCCACCCACTATCATGCGAATTACGTCTTTCCTTACTGGGCCCCGACCCTCGCCAAGACAGCGGTCGTCGGCGCGCACCTTTTCTATCGCTGGGCCGGTGGATGGGGTCAGCCCACCGCGTTCAACCAACGATATTCCGGCCACGAGCCTAACCCGGCCGTTCTGCGCAGCGCGGCTCTTTCTGTCGTGCGCACGCCGACCTTGAACGCTCCGACAACTGTAGCGGCCATGCCGATTAGCAAGGTTGAAGGCGTGACGGTTCGCCAGGCGGATAACGGCAAGCGCGTGCGCGTGCTCTTCACGCCCCAGGCCCGCGAGGCGGTCGAAAAGGTGGCGCAGGTGCGCAAGCCCTATGTCGAGACCGCGCAGGCCTCGGACAATCTTCGTTACGCTCTCGGGCAATCGACGGCCCCCGCGGAAGCGGCGCTCGGGCGCCCAGCCGCGAGCGACACCGCCATCAAGGCAAACTAACCCTCTGACCGTCGCCATCGGCCCGGCAAGACGCTAGGGCCGCGTCATGCCGGACGACCGTCCCTACGACGCAATCATCATCGGTGCCGGCGCAGCTGGCATGTTTTGCGCGGCTCTAGCTGGGCAGCGCGGGCGACGAATTCTCCTGCTCGACCATAATTCCGAGCCGGGCCGCAAAATCCTGATCTCCGGCGGCGGACGCTGCAATTTCACGAATGTCGGCGCGCAGGCCGAGAATTTCCTTTCCGCCAATCCCCATTTTGCGAAGTCCGCGCTCGGCCGTTTCACCCCTTCAGACTTCATTGCGCTGGTCGATAAGCATCGGATCGCCTGGCACGAAAAGACCCTGGGCCAACTCTTCTGCGACGGTTCCTCACGGCAGATCGTTGCGATGCTGCTCGACGAATGCGCGGCAGGAGGTGTCGAGACCGCATTTGGTGGGAGCTCGACGATCGAGCATCGTGACGGCGCATTCCACGTCGGCAAATCTTCAGCCCCGGCGCTCGTGCTCGCCACCGGCGGTCTCTCGATACCCAAGCTCGGTGCAACGAGTCTCGCTTATGACATCGCCAGGCGCTTCGGGCACAAGATCGTCGAACCCCGGCCCGCGCTGGTCCCGCTGACCCTCCCCGTGGACCAGGCACTTTTCAAGGAACTGTCCGGAGTATCCGCAAACGTCGTTGCCAGTGTTGGCAAGGGCCGGTTCCGCGAAGCGGCTCTGTTCACCCATCGTGGCCTGTCCGGGCCGGCGATCCTCCAGGTTTCCTCCTATTGGCGTCACGGGGACGCAGTTATCATCGACTTTCTTCCCGACTTGGGCGCCGGTTGGCTAAGACAAGCCAAGAGGGACCACCCCCAGCAGACGTTTCGCCGGGTGCTCGCGCGACTACTTCCCGAACGGCTCGCCGCGACCCTTGCCGATCAGCTCCGAGTCGAAGGAGACCTTGGCAATGTCCCCGACCGAACGCTGGAGGGCGCCGAGCGGCAACTTTCCGGCTGGCATTTCCTCCCCAACGGCACGGAGGGCTTCGCCAAGGCCGAAGTAACGATCGGCGGGATCAGCACCGCCGACCTTTCCTCGCGCACGATGGAATCCAGGCGGGTGCCCGGCCTTTTCGCGATCGGCGAGGCAGTCGACGTCACCGGTTGGCTGGGCGGTTACAACTTCCAATGGGCTTGGGCCAGCGCCTACGCCGCGGCCCAAGCGCTCTAGCCCTGTTCCTCGGCGCCGAAAAAAGGTAGGCGCCCTGCCATGCAACATTCCCATATTCATCCCGCGCTCGGCGAAGCGCTGGCTGCGCGCGGCTACGACACCCTCACCTCGGTCCAAACTGCCGTCATCGAAGAGCAGGCCGAGGGCCGCGACCTGATCGTCTCCGCCAAGACCGGGTCGGGCAAGACTGTGGCCTTCGGACTCGCGATCGCCGGCCAGCTCCTCGAAGGCGAGCGCGCGCCATGGACGCGCGAGCCCTTGGGCCTGGTGATTGCTCCGACCCGCGAGCTTGCCATCCAGGTCAGTAAGGAACTCGAATGGCTCTATGCTTCTGCGGGGGCGCGCGTGGTCACCTGCGTTGGCGGTATGGACCCGATGAAGGAGCGTCGAGCGCTTCATGGCGGTGCGCACATCGTCGTGGGAACTCCAGGCCGCCTTCGCGACCACCTCGAGCGGGGCGCTCTCGACTTGTCTTCGCTACGGGTCGCGGTACTGGATGAGGCCGACGAAATGCTCGACATGGGATTTCGGGAAGAGCTCGAGGAAATCCTCGACGCCACCCCAACCGAGCGTCGTACCTTGCTGTTCTCCGCGACGATGCCGCGACCAATCGTGGCCCTCGCCAAGCGCTACCAAAAAGATGCGCTGCGAATCGAAACTCTCGGCGAGCGCGAAGCTCATGCCGACATTGCCTACCAGGCGGTCGCGGTCTCCCCGCCCGATATCGAGCATGTCGTGGTCAACTTGCTCCGACTTCACGAGGCAGAGACGGCAATCCTGTTCTGCGCGACCCGGGATGCCGTACGCCGGCTCCACGCGAGCCTGACGGAGCGTGGCTTCCAGGCGGTGGCGCTATCGGGCGAGCATAGCCAGAGCGAGCGTAACAACGCTCTGCAGAGCCTCCGCGACAAGCGCGCGCGCGTTTGCGTGGCCACCGACGTCGCCGCGCGCGGCATCGATCTTCCTTCCGTCTCGCTGGTCATCCACGTCGAGCTCCCGCGGGATGCGGAGGCGCTCCAGCATAGATCCGGCCGGACCGGGCGCGCGGGGCGCAAGGGGATAGCGGTGCTGGTAGTGCCGTTCCGACGCCGCCGGAATGTCGAGACGATGCTCCGCAGCGCTCGAATCCAGGCCGAATGGATTGAACCGCCCACGCCCGAGCAGATTCGCTCCAAGGACCGGGCCAGGCTGCTTGAAACGCTATCTGTGCCGGTCGAAGCCGACGAAGACGACCGCCAGCTCGCCGAACATCTGATGTCCACGCTTTCGCCCGAGACGATCGCCACTGCGCTTGTCCGCTCATTGCGAACCGATTTGCCGGCGCCAGAAGACATCCTTTCGGCGGGTGGCCGCGAAGAACGGCGCGAGCAGGGTCCGCGTTCCGGGTTCGAAGGTTCGACCTGGTTCCGCCTCAATGCCGGCCGGCGCCATAATGCCGATCCGCGGTGGCTGCTGCCCTTGATCTGTCGCTACGGCCACGTGAACCGCAACGACATCGGCGCGATCCGCGTTGCGGCCAATGAAAGCTACTTCGAGGTCTCGCAGCGCGCGGCGCCCGGGTTCATCAAAGCGCTTCGCCGAGCGGTCATCGCTCCAGAGGACGAGGGCCTGATGATCGAGCAGGCGCCGCCGCGCGAAGCGGACGCGGCAAATCAGACCAGGCGCCCGCCAATGGCTCACCCCCGGCCCAAACCGAAATATCAGCCGAAGCGTGTGACGAAGCGGCCTCGCTGAGGCCTGGCCAATCCATCGACATGACGAGGATGGCGCGAGTGACGGGGCTCGAACCCGCGACCTCCGGCGTGACAGGCCGGCGCTCTAACCAACTGAGCTACACCCGCAGTCCCTTGCAGGTGGCGGCCAACTAGGCTGGCTCCCGAAAGCTGTCAACGGGCCTCGTCGTCTTTTTCGTCCTCGTCGCCGACGTGGGTCAAACTTCCTTCCTCGAAAAGGAATCCCGCGATGTCCGGCGTGCCGGCTGCGGTGAAGACTGTCTTGATGATAATCAGCAAGGGAACCGCCAGAAGCGCCCCTGTCGTCCCCCAGACCCAGGCCCAGAAGCTTAGCGAGAGAAGGATCAGAAGCGGATTCACCTCGATCTTCTGCCCTACGATCATCGGCGTGATCGCATTGGCCTCGACGGTGTGCAGCGCGAGGAAAATCAGTGGCGGGAGCATTGCCGCCCAGATGTCAGGAAACGTCATCAGTGCGCCGATGAACAGCAAGACGGACGTGACGATCGGCCCGAGGTAAGGGATGTAGTTCAAGACCGCGACGATGCCGCCCCACATCAGCGCCGAGTCCATGCCAAGGCCCCAAAGAATGAGCGCCGTAACCGCACCCAGGCAAACGTTGATAACCGTAATCGTGCCGATGTAGGTCGAGGTTGCTTCGACGACCTGCTGGATCACGCGGGCGGTCGTCATCGCCCCTTCGAAGCTTCCGCGGCTCTTGATCGTGCGACGGCGCATGCCGGTCCAGCCCGCGAGAAAGAAATAGATTACCAGCAGCGCGAAGAAGAGCTGGATGGCCGCGTGCGGAGCGGAGGCCGCGATGATCCCCATCATCGAATTGGGGGTGGCAATCCTTACTTCCCTGCCAGTTTCGGCCGAGCTGGCGATTCGCGAGGCGATATTGTCCACGAACCGCTCGAGGCTCGCATAGAGATCAAGCACCGGCTGCAAAGTGGCCGTTACGCGATCGATCCGTTCAGGCACCAGCGCCACCCAGTCAATCGCGGGAAGAACAATCGAGAGGGCTGCGAAGGTCGCGATGGCAAGGAAGATGACCACGCAAAGCGCCGACGCGAGTTTCGAGGGAACGCCGCGCCGCTCGAACCACTCGAGCATCGGAACCAGCGCGATGGCGATCACCAGTGCTGCGGTCACGGGAAGGAAGAATTCGGCCCCTGCCCGGAGAGCAAAGGGAAGCCCGAGCAGGAGCCCGACCCCGCCGATCAACGTCAGGGAGGCGAGTAGCCGGACGCGCTTCGCGTCAACCGTATCCTCGTAGGCCTCTTCCTTGCCGGGAAGCTTTGCTGGTTTGCGCCGCGCGTCCATGGACCGATGCTTATCGCCCGCGAGAGCCGCAATCCAGCCGAATTAAACCCAGTCAATATCGGCGAGCGCCGTCAGAGCTGCCGCAAGGCCTGTGACGGTCGGACCGAAAGCAAGGGGAGCGACCCTGCCAGGCCTATCAGGAGCGTCAAAAGCGCCCCCCCAAACAATGTCGAAAGAACGATCGACCAATCGGGGGCCCACCCGAACTCGAAGATCTGGACGATGACAGTCCACGCTGCTGCAAGGCCAAGGACCAACGCGACCGCGGCTAGAATGAGCGACAGCATGCCATATTCGAGGGCCTGGCCCGCGAGCAACTGGCGGCGCGTGGCTCCGAGCGTCTTCATGATCACGCTGTCATAAGCGCGCGACTGTCGCGCGGCTGCGATTGCTCCGACCAGGACGGCGATCCCGGCAAGTATAGCGATCGAAGCGGCAGCAAATATCGCGCTCGACATCTGTCCAAGCAACGAGCCGACTTGGCCAATCAAGTCCCGACCGCAATTACTGAGGCACTGGGGAATTCCGCCAGCAGTGCACGCGTCATCGCTCCGTCGCGCGAGGCTGGCATGGTGATGGTGGCGGTCAGGTTGTGGGGAGCAGAGGCAAGCGTACCCGGCGGGAACACCAGGATATAGTTGAAGCCCAGCGTGTCCCAGTTGACCTTGCGAAGCGAGGCGATGCGGGCCCGAATTTCGCGTCCGAGGATATTGACGGTGAGCGTGTCCCCGACACCAATCTGCAATGTCTTTGCGGCTTCAGCATCGAGTGAGACGAGCGGCTCTCCCTTGTAGTCACTTTGCCACCACCGCCCTGCAACGACCTCGCTGCCTTCCGGGATGCCGGCGCTGTAGGTCACGCCGCGCTCGCCGCGCAGGAACCAGGCACCGTCGGGAAGCTCCTCGAGATCGGAGACGCGCTGGTTGCCGTAGGCCACGATCGTTCCGCGCAAGGCGGGAACGACGTTAACCTCGGCGCCTCCCGCCTGTTTTTCGACGAGGGATCGGAAACGCGCTTCCTTGTCCTTGGGAATATCGAGCACGAACAAGTTCGGTGCCTTGGACGGCACGGTCCTGCTGATCTCGGAGTCCAGGCTCGTCTGGATGCCAGCCAGTGTTACGAATAACGTCAAAGCCAGGCCCAGCGCGACGACCAATGCCGTCGTTTGCGCGCCTGGTCGGGAAAGATTGGCCACGGCCAGTCGAACTAACGGCCGACGCGGACTTGGAATGCGGCGGGACAGGCGAGTGAGGGACCAGCCAAGAACGAGCAGGAGCAGCAGCGTTCCTGATACCGCGCCGAGCACGCTTGCCGCAAACAGCGGCTCGCGCGCTGTCCAGAGAACGATACCGACAAGGACCGCGCCAGCGATAAGAACGATTCCGATTGTTCGGCGGTCAAACGAAGTCCGAGTCTCGACCTGGGACCGGAAAATAGCTGCCGCTGGTTGTGTCCTCGCCTTTGCCACTGGCGGGACGGTGAAAATGAGGGCGATGAGAAGTCCGTAGGCCGCTGCTACCGCCAGCGGCAAAGGGTGGATCTGGAAACCTGGGGCGACGGGCAGCACGTCACCGATCACGGCCACGATGAGTGGTGGAAGAAGCGCTCCGACCGTGAGCCCCACTACTATGGCAACCAAGGCCACTGCGCCCACCTGCAGCAAGTAAATTCGCTCGATATCCGACGAGCTCGCGCCGAGGACCTTCATGGTCGCAATTCCCGAGCGCTTCTGCCCCAGGTAGGACCCGACTCCGTTGCTGACCCCAATCCCCGCGATGACGAGCGCGGCCAACCCGATCAGCGCAAGAAACTGGCCCATCCGCTCGAAGAAGCGCCCGGCTCCGGGCGCGGCGCGTTCATGGTCCTTATATTCCCAGGCTTTCGCCGCGAACCGCTTTTCGAACTGCTCTCGCACGACCTTGGCATCGCTGCCGACAGGCAGGCGAAGACGGTATTTGCTTTCATAAAGGCTGCCCGGCTGAATGAGGCCAGTCCGTCGCAATCCGTCGAGCGAAACGATCGCGACCGGCCCAAAGGTGAAGCCTTCCCCTACCCGGTCCGGCTCGTCGACAATGATGCCTGTCACGACAAAACTTGCAGTCCCGTAGCGCAGGCGGCTGCCTGCCTGGAGCGAGAGCCGCTCAGCCAGCGCCTCGTCGATTAGGATCTGGTCGGCACCGGGGAGACGATAAGCGCCTTCTGAAAGGCGAACTTTTCCATACAACGGATAAAGCGAATCCACGCCTTTCAATTCGCTCAGGACGGCGGCAGGGCCCTCGTTCGCAGGTTCGTTCCGCTGCGCCATTGCGCGGGTCCGGACCGTCTCGCTCAGCTTTCCATATTGGCGCAGCGCCGCCAGATCATCCGGGGTCGCCCCGCGCTGGGTCATGGCAATCTCGATATCGCCGCCGAGAAGGGTTCGGCCTTGGCTTCCCAGCTCCTTCGTGATCGCCGCGGTCAGGCTCCCAATAGCGGCAAGCGTAGCAACACCCAGGAAGAGGCAGACGAACAAGAGCCGAAGACCGCGAAAGCCGGCATGAAGATCGCGGCGCGCAATTCGCCAGGCGGCCGGCCAGTTCAGCCGTGTCACGAAACCAGCTCGCCCAGCTTGCCATCGGTCATCGACAGGATCCGGTCGCAGCGGTCTGCAAGGGCAGGGTCGTGCGTGATGATGACCAGTGTCGCACCCGCGGCCTTCTGACGCTCGAAGAGCAGGTCGATGATCGCCGCACCGGTCGCCGCATCGAGATTCCCCGTGGGCTCGTCGGCAAAGAGGATGGCCGGGTTTGGTGCGACTGCGCGCGCGATCGCAACGCGTTGCTGCTCGCCCCCGGACAGCTGCGCCGGATAATGGTTGAGACGGTGCCCCAGACCAACAGCCGTGAGTTCTTGAGCGGCACGCTCGAAAGCATCTTCGCGGCCAGCGAGCTCGAGAGGTACGGCGACATTCTCGACCGCGGTCATGGTCGGCAGGAGATGAAAGGCCTGGAGCACGATTCCGATTCTGCCGCGCCTGGCCTTCGCCAATTCATCTTCGCCAAGATTCGAGAATTCCACGCCGTTGATGTTGACGCTCCCACCCGTCGCTCTTTCCAGGCCGGACAAGACCGCCATCAGGGAGGACTTGCCCGAGCCAGACGCGCCGAGGATCGCCACGCTCTCGCCGTGGCGGACCTCGACGTCGACTCCTCGCAGGATTTCGACCGGGGCCGTTTTCGTTCCGAGAGTAAGGGTGACATTCTTGGCGCGGATCGCGATAGGATCGGCCGTCGTCGACGATGTCATGAAGGGAAGGTTCCTTGGCGAAGACGTGGACTTCATATGGTGGACTGCTGCTGCTTGTCCAAGCGCTTGTGTCATGTTCTCGTGATGAGCCGCCGCCGCCGGCACCGCAAAATGCCGTTGCACCGCCGCCTATCGCATCGCCAGCCAAGGAAGCGGGGCCGCTGATCGTGGCGTTCGGCGACAGCCTCTTTGCGGGATATGGGCTAGCTCAGAATGAGGGTCTCGCCCCGGCGCTGGACCGCGCGCTCGCCAAAGCAGGTGTCGAGGCCGAGGTGGTCAATGCCGGTGTCTCCGGCGACACCAGTGCGGCAGGGCTGCAACGCCTCGCCTTCACGCTCGACGGTCAGCCCCGCAAACCCGACCTGGTGATCGTAGGCCTTGGCGGAAACGACATGTTGCGCGGCATATCCCCCGAGCAGACGCGCCAGAACCTCGATGCGATCCTGGCCGAGCTTAAGCGGCGGAATATCCCGGCAATGCTTAGCGGAATAATCGCCGCGCCCAACATGGGTCCGGATTACGCAAATGCCTTCAACGTCATCTACCGCGATCTCGCGGAAAAATATGACGTCTCGCTTTATCCCTTCACGCTGGAGGGCGTGGTCGGAAACAAAGACCTGATGCTCGGCGATGACATCCATCCCAATGCGCGCGGCGTCGAGATCGTCGCGGGGCGAATGGCTCCTGTCGTCAAAAGCGCATTGGATAGTGCTGGGGCCTAGCGCGAGCGCGTTACACGGCGGTGGAGAACTGTTTCGTCGATTGCTTACGCCAAGGATCGAGAGCAGCGGCCACGCTTCGTGCATAGGGTATTGCACCTTCCAGCAACTCGAGACGCCAGTCCGTCCAACGGATGAGCCGCGAAGCCTCGAAGTCGCGCAGCCGATAACGCACTGTCAGCCGTTCGGGCATTTTGCCAATGTCGGTCGATCCCTGGCACAATAACTCCTCGATGAGACGCCCGCGCAAGCGCTCGCTGGGAGGAGTTGCCACGCCTTTTGCACCGGCCAGTCGCCCAAGCCCCACCTTCATCGAATAGCGGCCACTATTTCGCTCGTTCTGGACCAATGCCCCCGGAAATCGGCTGATCGCCGAAGCACCTAGTCCGATCAGCGTATCGCAGCGGTCATCAGTGAAGCCTTGGAAATTCCGCCGAACTCTTCCCTCTCGGGCCGCCAAGCTCAATGGATCATGACTACGTGCGAAATGGTCGAACCCGACCGCCTTCCAACCCCGCGATACCAGCCAGTCATAGGCGGTGTTCGCCTGGCGAAAACGTAGCGGCGCATCAGGCAGCGATTCCGTGTCGATTCGACGCTGGCGCGGTACCATATGGGGCACATGAGCATACCCAAAGACCGCCAGGCGATCCGCGCCGAAATCGTGACTTTCTTCTATGCTCTCCACCAATGCTGCCTCGTCCTGGCGAGGCAAGCCGTACATTAGATCGAAATTCAGCGAGGTGATCCCGGCACTGCGCAATAGCGAAACGGATCGCTCGATCGCGTGCCGGGGCTGAATTCGGCCGATCGCGGCCTGGATCTCGGGACTGAAAGTCTGAACGCCCAAGCTTGCCCTGGTAACCCCCGCCCCGGCCAGGGCCTCGGCAAATGCTTCATCGAAACCACGTGGATCGATTTCAACCGAAATCTCTGTCGAACTTGGAAGTGCAAAGGCCGACTTGAGATGATCCATCAGAGCCAGGAATTGCTCTGGCGCGATCGCGTTGGGGCTGCCGCCACCAAAAGAAACGCGGACGGCGCGGCCGCGGCCATCCAGGCCGGCCGCCACAAGGTCAATTTCCTGCGTGAGCCGTTCCAGGTAGTTTGCCAGCCGCTGGCTTTTATTGGCCGCGCCCGTGTTGCAGCCGCAGTACCAGCAGATCTCGCGGCAATATGGGATATGGAGATACAAGGATATCTCCTCTTCCGCGCCTACGCCTTTCAGGCCGGCGCACTGCTCAGATTCGCCTATGCCTTCATGGAACTCGGCCGCGGTTGGATAGCTGGTATAGCGAGGGACTGGTGTAGCCAGCAGTTCTGGAAGAAATTTCCACATAGGGGCCGCTTGCACACCAATGGTCGCCCACACGTTGATATGGATCAAAGGCTCGAGAAAGTGTGGTCATATTCGAGCAGCGGGAGGACGGTGCCTTGAAAGTCAGATTCTACGGCAAGCTTGGTGAAGTGCTGGGCGAACAACTCGAGTTCAAACCGCCCCCCGGTACGCAGACCATCTCGGACCTGCGCGCCACTTTGGCCGAATTGTATCCCGAAGCGTCAGCCGATCTTGGCGGACGGACAATGGCTTGCGTGGAAGACGCGATCGTGAACGACGAGACCAGAATCACCGATGCGGACGTCGTCGAATTCCTCCCCCCTCTTTCAGGCGGCTGAGATGCGGTGTGAAACCTGCCTTGCAGCCGACGATCTTGATCCAATCGCCGAATTCGCAACTTTCCAGTCCGGCCTTACAACAGAGGGAGCCGCGGTCACCTTTGTCGGGATCGCACGTCCCACTTCCGTCAGTGGAGCGAAGGTGACCGGCATGTTTCTCGATCATCATCCGCGGCTGACCCTGGCATCCCTAAACAGCATCGCTGAGGACGCCGGAAAGCGTTTTGGCACGAGCGCCATTCGCATTGTCCATCGATGCGGCCTCGTCAGGCCCAACGAGGCAATCGTCTTTGTGGCTACCGCGTCTCCGCATCGGCGCGCCTCGTTCGAGGCGGCAGAATATGCCATGGATCGGCTAAAGACCGACGCGTATTTCTGGAAGCGGGAAGACACGGTTGACGGTTCAACTTGGATTGAACCAACGATCATAGACCGAGCAGACCGCTCACGATGGAGTTCCTGAATGGCCGGTATCGACAAAAACTTGGCCTTCTACCCCTTCGGATAGCGGTACTGACCGTATCAGATACTCGGACACCCGAAACGGACACGTCTGGTGGATTGCTGGCGGAACGCCTCCAGTCCGCGGGCCATGAGCTGGCAGCGCAAGCGATCGTGCGAGACGACGTCGACATAATCAGGAACCAGGTCCGAGACTGGGTAAGCAACGAAAGCATAGACCTGATCATTTCAACGGGTGGCACCGGTTTTGCACCGCGAGACGTGACCCCTGAGGCGATCAAGCCCATGTTTCGCCGGGAAATGGACGGCTTTTCGATCGTGTTTCACAAGGCAAGTCTTGGTACCGTTGGCGTTTCGACGCTCCAGTCGCGCGCATTCGCCGGACAGATTGACGATACCTTCGTCTTTTGCCTGCCTGGTTCGACCGGCGCATGCCGGGACGGCTGGGATCTCGTCCTCGCGCTGGAGCTGGACAGCCGATATCGCCCCTGCTCTCTTGCCGGGCAGATCCCGCGATTAAGGCATCTGTGCGCATGACTAACCTGACCCATCTTGATGAGACTGGCCGGGCACGGATGGTCGACGTCTCCGATAAGGAAGTCACTGCCCGGATCGCGAAGGCAACAGGCCAGCTTCGGACCAGTTCGACCACCCTGCAAAGAGTTCGCGAGGGAAACACGCCAAAAGGCGCCGTAATTCAAACAGCAGAACTCGCCGGCGTAATTGCCGCAAAGAAAACGGCTGACCTCATTCCCCTCTGCCACCCCATCGCGCTTACCCAGGTGCAGGTAAAAATTGAGATCGACGACCAACTGCCGGGGTTCAAGGTGGAAAGCGAGGTTCGTACCGTCGGGCAAACAGGGGTCGAGATGGAAGCCCTTACAGCCGTTTCCGTCGCCTGCCTCACGTTGTTCGACATGCTGAAGGCCATCGATCGCATGATGGTAGTCGATAATGTACGCGTCGCGGAAAAATCCGGCGGAAGGTCCGGCGACTGGAAGGCCGAATGATCAGCTTCGACGAAGCTGTAATGCTCGTGCGCGAAATCGCGAAACCAGTCGGTGAGGAGAGACTCCCGATCGCTGCTGCCCACCGCCGGATCCTGGCTCATCCTGTGCTTGCCCGGGTAAACTCTCCGCCGTCTGACGTATCGGCCATGGATGGATATGCCGTTCGTGACGACGATCTTTCGAGTTTACCTGCCCGACTTCGGATCGCGGGCAAATCATTTGCGGGGGCAGGCTTCAGCGGGTCACTTCCGCCCGATTGCGCAGTCCGGATTTTCACTGGCGCCCCTGTCCCACCCGGCGCCGACCGCGTGGTTATCCAGGAAGTGGTTCGCATTGAGGACGATTACGCCGTAATCGACGTTCACCCTGGTCCCTCGACGCATATCCGAAGCCGCGGCTCGGACTTCGAGAAGGGAACTCGGCTCCTCGAGCCCGGAACATGTCTTGGCTATCGCCAACTTGTCGCTGCTGCCGGCGCCGACCTCAAGGAACTGACCGCGTTCCGCCGACCTTTGATCGTCATTCTGGGGACCGGCGACGAACTTGTAGAGCCCGGAACAGCGGCGGAAACTCCGGGGTCCATCCCGGAGAGCGTTTCATTCGGTGTAGCCGCGCTGGTCGAGGATTGGGGCGGTACGACTGTCGAACGCATCAGGCTCCCGGACGATCTGAATTCCATGAAGCGGGTAGCCAGGGAGGTCCTCCAAAGAGCCGATCTCGTGGTGGTGACGGGCGGCGCATCAGTTGGAGAAAAGGATTTCGCCAAGGCGATGTTCGAAGAAGAGTCGCTCGAGCTCCTGTTCACCAAGGTGGCGATAAAGCCGGGCAAGCCAGTTTGGCTCGGCAAGGCGCGCGAGACTCCCATCATGGGCCTGCCCGGAAATCCGACGTCCGCCCTGGTAACCGCCCGCCTCTTACTGGCTCCGCTCGTTGCCGGGCTCGCGGGATCTGACCCCTCGAGAGGTCTCCACTGGCGGTCCGCTACGCTCCGCGGTTCCCTCGCAGCCTGCGGAAACCGGGAAACCTTCGTACGAGCGCGAGATGTCGTCATTGGCGCGGAGCCTCTCTCGAACCAGGATTCGAGCGCTCAGCGGATGCTTGTTGAAGCTTCCTTACTGATCCGACGACGGGCCGGCGAACCAGAATTGAACGAAGGTGACACGGTGGAGGTGATCGATTTCTAGGCCCCAGAATCGATCGGGCCGATTGTAGATCGGACGGGCTGTTAATGTTGAAGAATGGATCGAACGGATCTGCCACCCAATCAACCTGTGTAAACCCGACCATCTCGGCGAAGCCCTTTAGTGAACGTCGCCCGGTCGAGGCGTAATCCTCCATCAGTCCAGCCAGATCGCTTCGCCATAACCCGCAAACAGGATGAAGCCGGCCATCACTTGCCGCGATAGCAGCCGACGCCTCTCCAATGTCATCCAGCAGCCTAGGCCACAGGTCAAAGGGGAAGAAGGGCATATCGCAGGGTATCGTGAGCAAGAACTCGGCGCCAACGGCATTTGCCCAGGCAAGGGCAGCTGCAAGTCCGCCAAGCGGCCCTTCGATATCCTGACGATCCACAAGCTGCGGCAGACCGCCAGTCGCAGTCTGATCCCGCGAACGTAGGACAATGCTGACCGTGTCGGTCCAGCCTGCTGCTCGTTCGACAGCACGTTCGAGCAGCGTCTGCGAGCCAAGCTCGACTACGGGCTTGCCGCCACCAATTCGGCGCCCCTCACCCCCGGCAAGTATGGCCAGCGCGAGCTGTTGCCGTTTCATGTCAGGATCAACTTTGCTCCGGCAATCACAAGTACCAGTCCGAGGCCTTGCAGCAGTCGGGGTTTCGGCAACCGACCCGCCCCAGCCACGTCCCGATGACGGCGCCTGCCGCAACGACGATAATGAAAACCGGCAGTTCGGCGGGCAATGCCTGCATCGACGACAGGTTGCCCGCGAGGCCGGCAATGGAATTGAGCAGAATGAAGCCTGCAGCGATCCCAGACGTTCGCCTGGCGTCCGCCCAACCAAAGAGAATGATTAAAGGACTAAGGAAAATGCCTCCCCGGTCCCCGTGAGGCCCGCAAGCAGACCCAGAACCGCTCCCAATGGAAGCGCCACGCCCGCACTGACGGGACTGACTTCGCGGTGCGCCAGTTGGCGCGGCTGCCAGAAAAGGCGGATAGCCGCGATCCATAGAATCGCGCCGACCATGGGCCGGTAGATCTCGTCTGGGACCTTGATGCCGCCGCCGATGAAAGCAGCCGGTACAGCAGTGGCCGCAAACAGCAGTAGAAGCCTGGTATCGGTCTTTCCCGCTCGCCAATAACGCCAACTTGCGAACGCCGCGACCACGAGGTTGAGAGCGAGCGCGGTTGGCCGCATCGTTTCCGGCGCAACGCCGAATAGCGCCATGATAGCGAGATATGCCGATGCGCCTCCGTGGCCAACGGTCGAATAGAGCGCCGCTGCGAAAAACATCAGCAATGCGATCAATGCGGCAGTCGTTGCGTCCATAAATCGGCTTTCTCTGGCCCTGCCCTTTATTTCGCGTTGCTATGATCGATCGGATTTGACGCAAATCACTTTAGATGCGTCCAGCCGCGCTAAGCATGAGAAGCGCCAAGCAGCAATGTCGATACAGCGAAAGGCGATTTGATGGCTCTCGATCTGACAAAAGCTGTTCTTGGCGCACTTCTTTTGAGTTGGAGTGGCGTTGGAGCCGCCCAGGCCGCGAACAGTGAAAAGCTCAAAATCAAGCCTCTGCTTGAATCGCGCTTACGTTTCGAGAACGTCGACCAGCCTTCGGCAGACGCCGATGCGCTTACGCTTCGAATTCGTGCCGGCGCCGAGGCAATGATCGGCAACCTGTCATTTCTTGCGGAAGCTGAGGGCACCGCGGCGCTCGTGAACAACTATAACGCCTTCCCGTTCGCGCTCCCGGGCGAACGGCAATGGAGACCGGAGCATTCGGTCGTTGCCGATCCGCAAAACATCGAACTGAACCGCCTGCAGCTTCAGTATAAAGCCGGCAAGGGCACGGTGACACTCGGACGCCAGCGCATCAATCTGGACGATCAACGCTGGGTAGGATCCGTTGGCTGGCGTCAGAACGAGCAGACTTTCGATGCATTACGAGGCGAGCTGAAATCTGGTCCGTCCAGTCTAGACCTCACTTATGCGATCAAGCAGCGCACGATCTTTGGTTCCGACGCTGGCCCACGAACGGCGTATGATGGAGATTTCATATTTGCCGGCGCCGGTTCAAAGGTCGGACCCGTGCAAGGAAAGGTGTTCGCTTACCTCCTGGATTATGATGAATCGTTCTTTGTTGCGAACAGCAGCCAAACCTATGGCCTCTTCCTCAGTACCTCGATCCCGGTCACGGCTGACGCGAAATTCAACCTTCGTGCAAGCTACGCGCGCCAGTCTGACTATGGGAAAAACCCGTTCAACTATTCAGCCGATTACTGGTCGCTAGACGCTGGTGCCACGCTGAAAGAATTCTCTTTCAATGGCGGTTGGGAAAAGCTCGGGAGTGATAACGGCCGGGCTGTGCAGACCCCGATGGCAACGCTGCACAAGTTCAACGGTTGGGCCGACGTGTTCCTGACCACGCCCCCAGGTGGTTTACAGGACAGCTACGTCACCCTTTCGTACAAATCCGAGAAGATTCCCGCGATCAAGCCGCTAGTCGCAACGCTTAGCTACCATCGTTTCGATAGTGACGCAGGCAACAGCAAATACGGGACTGAGTGGGACACCTCGCTCGGATTCAATGTCGGGCGGGTCGCGCTGCTCGCCAAGTGGGCCGACTACAATGCCAACAACTACGGCGTCGATACGCGCAAGCTCTGGCTCCAGGCGGAGTGGGCTCTCAAGTAGCTTGCCCTATTCGCCAAATCCCTGGGCCATGTCTCTCAGCGCATCACGGTCCAACACCTCGATCCGGTCCTGCCGGACTAGCCGGATAAGGTTTCTGTCGCGAAGATGCGCAAGCATCCGGCTTACAGTTTCCTTGGTCAGTCCGAGATAGTCGGCGACGTCGAGACGGCCCATTGGTAAGTCGAATTCACTCAGTCTCTCGCCTTCGACCAGCTCGCGGCGCTCAAGCAGAGTCAGGAAAAAGCTCGCCACGCGTTCCGCAGCAGTCTTGCGCCCCAAGAGCACCATCTGCGCCTGGGCAGCGGCGAGCTCATGGGCGGCGAGGCGATAGAGCTCTCGTTCCACGTTTGGGTGGCTTTCGACGAACCGGTCAAAAGCATCCCGGGTGAACCACCAAAGCTCGCTGCTAGCGAGGGCCTCGGCCGAGAAGGCATATTCATCGTTGATGGAAACGCCGAGAAAATCGCCGGGGAACATGAACCCCGTGATCTGACGCCGACCGTCTGCAAGAAGTGAATAGATTTTCAAGGACCCGTGGGCGAGCATGAAAACCCGCCTCACGGCGTCGCCCTCATGAAATATCGGCTGCGCTGGTTCCAGACGCTGCATAGTGCCCATGGCGCGGAGGTCAGCAAGCGTAGCTGGATCTAGCCTGCGGCAAATCGTGATCGGCCTGATCGGACAGTCTTCGCAGGGATGCCCGACCGGGAGTTCCTGCAGAGGTCCTTGAGCTGGGTACGGCAAAATCGCGGTTCCTGACGCCGAGTCCCCGGCAAATGATCTGGCTCAACGTCCCATAGCTTTTCCTGCCTACGCTTCAAACTCCCGAAACCTGCAATGGCGGATCGATGCCCAGCTTGAGCGTCTCAAATCTGGAAGCACACGAACTCTCGGAAGCCTATCCCCTGATCCGCTGCCTCGCTGGCGTGGAAACTGGCCAATGGATCAACTTTGCGAAGCATTTGCTGGAACAGGGCGGAGGTGTCCTGGCCGCCCGCGCCGAGGACCGCCGAATTCACGGGGTCGCAGGCTACGTCGTGGGGAGCAATCTCCGATATGGCGAAGTGCTTCGTATAGAGGCGCTGGTCACCCTGGAATTTAGTCACACGCCGCTGGTACGCGACGCGCTGTCCGCCGCAATTGACGAGTTGGCAGACCGCATGGGCTGCGCGGTGGTGGTCTACAACCTTGACGCCAGAGGATTGTTCAAGCCCGGATCAAAAAGGCGGCGCGCCTTGGAGCAGCTTGGATTATTTGCAGAGTCCGTCGACTTCGTGAGACGGCTGACGGGACCCGTTTAGCTCGCGCGGCCTAAGTATGAACCTAGGCCAGGAACCAGACAGCGAGAAGAACGCCTAGAATTGTCACGACGAGCCAGATGACCGGCCAGCCCTCGCCTTCGCCTTCCTTTGCGGAAGCGGTGTCGAACGGCGCTTCCGACGACGTCTCCGTGTCATGTGAAGTCTCGGTCGTGCTTTTCAGCGCCGGGTTGAGAGGCGCCTGGACGGGCTGATCTTTACTGAGGTCGGTCATCAGCCAAGTCTCCTGTGTGAGGCTCATGAGCATGTTGCTGGCAAGTCTTAACCGTCAAGCGCCAATCCACCATCGCAAGCAGGCATGCTGTTCCCGGGTCATCGGTTCGCTTTAAATTGGACGAAAGCGTTGCCCAGTCCTCTTCACTGGCGAAACGGGAAAAGTCCGCGATCGCAGCTCTCACGAAGCTGGTCGCAGTGACCTGGCTTGCCTCAGCTGCGCGATCGACCGCTTCAGCCAAGGCAGGATCGGAGACACGAAGCCAAGCCTGGAAATTCCCGGCCCCTGCCCTCGCGGCGCCCAGCAGATCGCCCAACATTGGCATTAGCTGGAAGCTTGGTCGATAAGAACACCTTCGACCTTTCCGTTCGCAGCGAGCCCCGCGACGTAGCGGGCAGACTCCACTGACCAGCTCCTCGCTTCAAGCGTGTCCGCGATCTTGTCGCGCACGTGTTCAAATGGAAGAGTCCGTCCTGGCAGTCGGCGGTGGAGACGCAGGACGTGCCACCCGAAACGAGATCGCACGGGCTCCCGGCCCGTTTGGCCATCTTCAAGCGCCTCAAGGCCTTCTTGAATCGATCCCACCAGTTCGCCGCGTCGGATCTGCCCCAAGGACCCGTCTTGCTGCGCGGAAGCGCAGCCCGACATGGACCGTGCAGCAGCGGCAAAGGCATTCTGATTATCGCCGACTTCATGGATAATTTTTTCTGCCTGGCGCCTCGCGGCTTCCCATCCTGCTTCATCATCGGCTTCGGGTTCGATGAGGATATGAGCAGCGTCGAACAGGTCCGGGGTCCGAAAGCGAGCAACGTTCGCCTCGTAAAACCGGCGACATTCCGTTTCATCCGGCAATGCCGGCTTGATGACTTCCTCGAGCAGAGTTCGCACGACCGCGTCCTCGTTTTCTTCTGCCCGCCCGCCTTCGTCCTGCTCTGGCGTGCCTTCAATCCCAAGGCGCCTGGCCTCCTGCAGAAGCAATTCTTTCACAGCAAGCGCACGCGCGGCTTCCGTCCACGCTGTCTCCGCGTCGGGAGCAGGATGATATTGGATCTCCTGCGCGATTGCCTCCGGAGTAATCTCGACCCCGTTGACGCTCACGTCGCCGAAGGTTGGAGGGGCGGCATCATTGGCTCAGACCCGCCGCACCCACCTGTCTCGCACGAACTCATCATGTGCGGGGACAGTCGCTGCGAGGGATCCTCGAGGTTTATGACGTCGAGAGGGCGAGTCACGTTGCGCGACCTTCGTCGAGGGCGGTGCGCATCACGGTGTCGCCGCCATAGCTCGGCGCAACGCCTGCTGGCCCGCGGGTGGGCGACCCTTTACGACCGAGCCGTCGCGACCTCACGATCTGGTAGCCAGGCCGGATCAGGAACCATATTGGCGCGCTCCAAATGTGAACCAGCCTCGTGAAGGGCGTAATCAGGAACAGCGTCAGCCCCAGGATGATGTGCAGCTTGTACACCAGGGCCACGTCTTTCAGCCGATCTGGAGCAGCGGGATCCAGGGTCAGAATGCCGTTCGCCCAGTTCATGAACTTTACCATTTCGCTGCCATCGAGGTGTTCGAGCGTCCACCACGTCGTAAGCAGCCCCAAAGTGAGCTGGAGCCAGAGAAGCACGAGGACGAGAATATCGCCCAAAGAGGAACTCTTGCGGATTCGGGCGTCAAACAGCCGACGATGGAGGAGCAGCGTGCAACCCACGTATGCTGCGAGCCCGGCGATGCCGCCGACCACCAGCGCGGTCGTTTGCTTGAATGAATGGCTCACTCCCAACGCGTCGAACACGTTGATTGGAGTCAGAAGGCCGATGAAATGCCCCATGAGCAATACGAGTATGCCCATGTGGAACAGGTTCGAACCAAGGACCATCTGGCGCCTTCTGAGGAATTGGCTGGATTGCGACCGCCATCCGAATTGATGTGCGTCGAACCTGAAGATGCTCCCCACCACAAGGACCGTCACGGCGAGGTATGGATACCATCCGAACGCCAATTGATTGATGAAAGCGTTCATGCCCGGCCTCCCTGGCTTGTCGCACGGTTGGAAGCCCTGATCTTGGCGACGACGCCTGTTGGCCCGCCCATTTCATGCGCTGCGGAGCTGTTGAACGACACGGGCGCCTCCTCCCATTCCTGATCGATGTCCTGCGGATCTTCAGCCGGCGTATTCTGATCGATCGATGCCTTGGCATCTTCGTCGAGATTGACCCCCGCAAGCGAGACGAGACCGTGAAATATGGCCGCGTAAGGAGTTTCCCGCTTATCCAGCCTCTCGGCGAGAGCTGCGAAAACGTGTGCCGGCTGCGCCAGGGTTTCGCGCGCCTCGCTGTCGGTAAGGCAGGACGCATATTCCAGGAAGACGGGCACGAAGTCCGGTAGTTCGTTGGCCTCGAGAAAGAACCCGTTGGACAGATATTGCTGCCCAAGGTCGATCATCGCCTGGCCACGCTCCCGGTTATCGCCATGCACATGTTCAAAGAGATGGAGGGACAGCGACCGGGAGCGATCGAACAACTCACTGTATGCCGACTGGAGGTCGAGGAGATCCTCAGTTTCCAGTGCGTCCAGGAGCGCCGCCAACCTATCTTGTTCCCGGCGTGGCAACGCACGCTCATCCGAAATAACCGTACGCAACTCCCCGGCATGCTCCTTCAAGTCATCAGAAGGATATCCAAGGAGCGCGGATAGCGCTCTGAGAGTCAGCCTCATGTCGAAACTTTCATGTCCGGCTTGTTGGGCGACCGCTTCGTGCCGCCGAACAGGTTTACCTTGTTCTTTCCCTGCGTGGGCTCGCCAAAACCAAAGCCCGAAGTTCCACGTAGTACGTATGCGTCCTCGTCGAATTCGCGGCGAGCCGTGGGGATGACGTATCGGTCCTCGTAGGCGGCAAGCGCCATGATCCGGTACATTTCCTCAATGCGATCACGCGTCAGGCCGACGCGCTCCGGAATGCTCTCATCGATGCGGCCTTCGACGCTCTTGGCCCGCATGTAGGATCGCATCGCGAGCATTCTCTCCAGGGCAGCCGCTATCGGCTCCTCGTCTCCCGCGGTGAGCAAGTTCGCGAGATATCTCAGTGGAATGCGGAGGCTCCGAACGTCCGGCATGCCGTCTTTCGCGGAGATCTTTCCTGCCTCTGCAGCCGACTGGATCGGTGACAATGGCGGCACATACCAGACCATCGGGAGCGTCCGGTACTCGGGGTGGAGCGGGAAGGCGATCTTCCACTCCATGGCCATCTTGTAAACCGGAGAGCGGATCGCGGCTTCGAGCCATTGATCGGATATGCCCTCGGCTCTCGCGGCCTCTTGCACCGACACATCGTTTGGATCGAGGAAGACGCCGAGCTGTGCGGGGTAAAGGTCCTTGGGGTCCTCTACAGAAGCGGCAGCTTCGATCCTGTCCGCATCGTACAGGACGACGCCGAGATAGCGGATGCGGCCAACGCAGGTTTCCGAGCAGACAGTCGGCTGCCCCGTTTCAATTCGAGGATAGCAGAAGATGCATTTCTCGGATTTTCCGGTCGACCAATTGTAGTAGATTTTCTTGTACGGGCAGCCGGACACGCACATTCGCCAGCCTCGGCATTTCTCCTGGTCGATCAGGACGATACCGTCTTCCTCGCGCTTGTAGATCGCGCCCGATGGGCATGATGCCAAGCAGGTCGGATTGAGGCAGTGCTCACAGAGCCTCGGAAGGTACATCATGAAGGTCTTTTCGAACTGCCCGTAGATTTCCTTCTCGATGCCCTCGAAATTGCTGTCGTGGCTGCGCTTCTCGAATTCGCCACCGAGCATGTCCTCCCAGTTCCCGCTCCATTCGATCTTGTTCATCGTCTGGCCGGTCACGAGAGAACGCGGTCTTGCTGTTGGCTGCGCCTGGAGTTCGGGCGCCGCTTGCAGCCACTCGTATTCGAAGGTGTAAGGCTCGTAGAAGTCGTCGATCTCCGGCAGGTGCGGGTTGGCGAAAATCTTGGATAGAATCCGCCATTTCGCGCCCTGTCGCGGCTGGATCTTGCCGTTTTTCTTTCGGATCCAGCCTCCTTTCCAGCGCTCCTGATTTTCCCAGTCCTTGGGATAACCGATACCGGGCTTAGTCTCGACGTTGTTGAACCAGGCGTACTCAACGCCTTCGCGGTTGGTCCAAACGTTCTTGCAGGTGATCGAGCAGGTGTGACAGCCGATGCACTTGTCGAGGTTGAGAACCATCGCAATCTGTGCGCGTACTTTCATCACGCCACCTCCTTTCCGGTGGCTTGCGCACCTTTGACGCCAGTTCCCCAATCAGCGGTACCGCCTTCCACGTTCGCGGAATCGTCGGCCGCTTTATCGAACCAGTTCACTTCGCTCATCTTGCGAAGGATGACGAACTCGTCGCGATTGGCTCCGACGGTACCATAATAATTGAAGCCGTAGGCGAGCTGCACATACCCGCCGATCATGTGGGTTGGCTTCATGTTGATCCGAGTGACGCTGTTGTGAATGCCACCGCGCTGGCCCGTGATCTCAGAGCCGACCGTGTTTACCAGCTTTTCCTGGGCGTGATACATGATCGCGGAGCCAGGCATGATCCGCTGCGATACGATCGCACGAGCGGTCAGCGCGCCGTTGATGTTGAACACCTCGATCCAGTCGTTGTCGACAATACCGGCCGAGCGAGCGTCGTCCTCGCTGATCCAAACCGTGGGCCCTCCTCGATTGAGGCTGAGCATGATGAGGTTCTCGGTATAGGTTGAGTGGATGCCCCACTTCTGGTGCGGGGTCAGGATATTGAGCAGGATCTCCTTGTTGCCATTCGGCAATTTGCCCAGAACCTGCCGGACGGTCTTGGTGTCGATCGGTGGGCGCCAGGTCACGAACCCTTCGCCAAATGCCCTCATCCAGTGATGATCCTGGTAGAGCTGCTGCCTACCGGTAAGCGTTCGCCACGGAATGAGCTCATGCACGTTCGTGTAGCCGGCATTGTAGCAAACGTGCTCGCTCTCCAGCCCGGACCAGGTGGGCGACGAGATGATCTTGCGAGGTTGGGCAGCGACGTCGCGGAATCGGATTTTCTCCTCTTCCTTACCGATCGCCAGGTGGCCATGCTCGCGCCCGGTGATCTTGCCGAGCGCCTCCCAGGCTTTAACGGCCACTTCGCCATTTGTCTCAGGCGCCAGCATCAGGATCGTTTCGCAGGCGTCGATATCGCTATCGACTTTTGGCCTTCCCACGGTGGGACCCTCGAGTACCCGGCCATTCAGATCGCCAAGCAGTTCCACCTCGCGCTTGGTATCCCAGCCGATGCCCTTGCCGCCGTTGCCAAGCTTTTCGAGCAATGGGCCGAGAGACGTGAAGCGGGCATAGGTTTCCGGATAGTTTCTCTCCACGAGGGAGATAGTGGACATCGTCTTGCCGGGGATTGGCTCGCATTCCCCCTTCGTCCAATCCTTCGGCTCGTAGGGCTGGGCTAGCTCCGCTGGCGTGTCGTGCTGGATCGGCGTCATTACGACGTCGTGCTCGACCCCCAGTACCTCGGGCGCGATATCCGAGAATTTCTTGGCGATCGCGCGGAAGATGTTCCAGTCGCTCTTTGTCTCCCAAGCCGGGTCCACTGCCGCGGACAACGGATGGATGAATGGGTGCATGTCCGACGTGTTGAGGTCGTGCTTTTCGTACCAAGTGGCGGTTGGCAGGACGACGTCGGAGTAGATGCTGGTCGTCGACATGCGGAAGTCGATGTTCACCATCAGGTCGAGTTTTCCGACCGGAGCCTCTTCATGCCAGACCACATCCTTGGGACGATCGTGCCCTGCGGCCTCTTCATCGGTGCCGATCACGCCATGCAGTGAGCCGACGAGATGCTTCAGGAAATATTCGTGGCCCTTGCCGCTCGCGCCGAGCACGTTCGATCGCCAGAAGAACATGTTGCGCGGCCAGTTGATTGGATTGTCCGGATCGTGGCACGCCGGCTTCAGTTCGCCCGATTTCAGCCCTTCGACCACAGTCGCCGTCACGTCGCTACCGGACTCGTGGATCTTGCGCCCTAGTTCGATTGGATTTGTCTGTAGCTGCGGTGCCGATGGCAGCCAGCCCATCCGCTCGGCCCGGACGTTGTAATCGATCATGCTGCCCGACCAGTCGCCATCGGGGGCAAGCGGCGACAGGATTTCCGACATCCTCAACGATTCGTACCGCCACTGGTCGGTATGGGCGTAAAAGAAGCTGGTGCCATTCATTTGCCTTGGCGGCCGTGACCAGTCGAGCCCGAAGGCCAGTGGCAGCCAGCCCGTTTGCGGACGAAGCTTTTCCTGGCCAACATAGTGGGACCAGCCGCCGCCCGACTGGCCAACGCAACCACACATCACGAGCAGCGCGATGATGCCGCGGTAGCTCATGTCCATGTGATACCAGTGATTGAGTCCCGCCCCGAGGATGACCATCGACCGGCCTTCGGTGATCTCGGCGTTGGCGGCGAATTCCCGGGCCACCTGGATGATAGCCTGTCGGGGCACACCCGTTACCTTCTCGCCCCAGGCAGGCGTGAACGGCAGGTCCTCGTCGTAGCTCTTGGCAACATTGCTGCCCCCGAACCCGCGATCGACGCCATAATTGGCGCAGAACAGGTCGAAGACTGTCGCCACCGGGCAGCTGCTGCCGTCGGCCAACTTGACCTGCTTCACCGGGACGTTGCGAAGCAGCACCGAATCGTGATCTGTGGCAACGAAGTCGTGCGGCGCCTCGGCTCCGAAATAAGGAAAGGCGACTGGCTGGATGGAGTCGTGCTCGTCGGCCAGCGTGGTTCGCAGCTTTACGTCCTTGCCGCGGCCGTCCTTTTCTTCGAGGTTCCACTTTCCCTCGGTGTCCCATCGATGTCCCGCAGAGCCGACAGGCGCCACCAGTTTCCCGCTCAACTCGTCAAATGCGACGGCCTTCCAGTCCGGATTGCCCTTTTCGCCAAGCGCGCCCTTGATATCGGCAGCGCGCAGCAGCCGATCGGGGACCAGCGTTCCAGCGCGATCGACCAGCTTCACGAGCAGCGGGAAGTCAGAATACTTGCGGGTATAGTTCGTAAAATATTCGACCTGCCGGTCGACATAGAATTCCTTGAGCACCACATGCCCAAGCGCCATCGCGAGCGCAGCGTCCGTGCCCTGCTTGGGATGCAGCCACAGGTCAGAGAACTTGGCCGCTTCATTGAAGTCCGGAGCGATCACGACGCTCTTCGCCCCGCGATATCGGACCTCGGAGTAGAAGTGGGCGTCGGGTGCGCGGGTCATGGGGATGTTGGAGCCCCAGACCAGCAGGAACCCGGCGTTGTACCAGTCCGCGCTCTCGGGAACGTCCGTTTGCTCTCCCCAGGTCTGCGGAGACGATGGCGGAAGGTCGCAGTACCAATCGTAGAAGCTCAGCAGGTTTCCGCCGATGAGCGAAAGGTAACGGCTCCCAGCGGCGTAAGAGATCATCGACATCGCAGGGATTGGAGAGAAGCCCGCGATCCGGTCCGGGCCGTACTCCTTGATCGTGTACGCGTTAGCGGCCGCGACAAGTTCGGTAACTTCGTCCCAACCCACCCGGACGAACCCACCGCGACCGCGCCTCGAAACCCAGTCACGCCGCTTGTCGCTGTCCTGGACGATCGACTTCCAGGCCGCGACAGGGCTCATGGACTTTCGAGCTTCCCGCCAGTGACGAATGAGCCGCGAACGAACGAGCGGATATTTGATGCGGGTTCCCGAGTAGAGGTACCAGCTGTAGCTAGCTCCGCGCGGACACCCCCGTGGCTCGTGATTTGGAAGATCCGGCCGCGTGCGTGGATAGTCCGTCTGTTGGGTTTCCCACGTAACAATCCCGCCCTTCACGTAGATTTTCCAGGAACAGGATCCCGTGCAGTTCACGCCGTGGGTGGAACGGACAATCTTGTCCGCGGCCCAGCGTTTACGATAGGCATCTTCCCAATCGCGCGCCTCGTCCGTCGTAATGCCGTGGCCCTCTGAAAACTTCTCGCGGGTCCTGCGGAAATAGGTCAGCCGATCAAGAAAATGACTCATTCGATTGGTCCTCCTAGGCCGGCATGGCCGCTTGTTTAACGGGCGCCAATCGACGCTCGATATCGTGCAACATTCCGCGCGGCCCGCTGTAGACGAGCCAGGTCAGCACGGCGCAGCTGATGTAGAAAACCAGGAAGCCCCAGATTGCAGCATTGGCCGTACCGGTAAGCTCAATCGACGAGCCGTAAGCCTTGGGGATATAGAAAGCGCCGTAGGCAGCGATCGCAGACGTAAAGCCAATGACGGCCGCGGATTCCCGCTCCGCCTGTTGGCGCCGAAGCTCATCCGATAGACCCGGAGAAGTCCGGTCGACCTCGTGGCGCATGATACCCGGCACCATCTGGAAGGTGGAGGCATTGCCTACCCCGCTCGCCACGAACAGCAGCAGGACCATCGAGAAGAAGCCCCAGAAACTCTCGGCGTTGAGGAAAGAGATCATGCCGAGGACTGCTGCCATCTGCACGATGAAGACCCAGAAGCTCACCCTTGCGCCACCGAAGCGATCGGCCACCCAGCCCGTGCCGGCCCGCGAAACGGCACCGAGCAGCGGCCCAATGAACGCGTATTTCAGCGCATTGATCTCGGGAAATACGAGCTTGGCGAGCAGCGGGAAGCCGGCCGACATGCCAATGAAGGTCCCGAAAGTGCCGGTGTACAGCCAGCACATCAGCCAGGTGTGGGCGCGGCCGAATATCGTCGCCTGCTCGGCAAATGAGGATTTCGCGGAAACGATATCGTTCATTCCGAACCAGGCCGCGAGGCTGCCTAGGATGATCAGTGGCACCCACACGAAACCGGCGTTTTGCATCCACAACTGGGTGCCATCGCTGGCAACCTGTGCTTGACCGCCGATGGCCCCAAAAAGGCTCATCGTCACGACGACTGGCACGAGGAATTGCATGACACTGACGCCAAGGTTCCCAAGGCCGGCGTTGATTGCGAGAGCGTTGCCCTTCTCGGCTTTCGGGAAGAAGTAGCTGATGTTGGCCATCGAGGAAGCGAAGTTTCCGCCGCCCAGTCCGCACAGCAGCGCCAGCACCAGGAAGATCAGATAAGGCGTATCGGGGTTCTGTACCGCGTAGCCGATTCCGAAGGCTGGAATGAGCAGCGAGCCCGTCGACAAGGTCGTCCAGAGCCGGCCGCCGAAGATCGGCACGAGAAATGCGTAGAAAATCCGCAGGGTCGCTCCTGATAGGCCAGGAAGCGCCGCAAGCCAGAACAGCTGCCCCGTCGAGAATTCAAATCCTATCGAAGGAAGGCGCGCAACGACAACCGACCATACCATCCAGACAGCGAACGAAAGCAGGAGGCAGTAAGTTGAAACCCACAGGTTTCGCTTCGCCACTGCCCTACCCGCGCGCTGCCAGAACTCGGGATTCTCGGGGCGCCAGTCCACGATCGGACCTGCCCGGCGCGGCGGTGCAAGGAACCCGGGTTCGCCCAGCCCCTGCATCTCGGGCAATTCCGGCGTCGTTTCGGAAACCCCTTCGCGTCGCGCAACGGCTTCCATGTTCCGGATGGCAAAGTGCATCCACGTAAGCGCGACGCCAACGAGGACAAAAAGCAGCACGAAGCAGCTGGTCCATACGCCGGTAAGATCGTTGAGCGCACCAAAAGCAAGCGGAAGGACAAACCCGCCAAGGCCGCCAATCATGCCGACCAGACCGCCGACCGCCCCAACGTGGTTAGGGTAATAAACGGGGATATGTTTGAACACCGCGGCTTTGCCGAGGCTCATGAAAAAGCCCAGCACGAAGATCGTCACCAGGAACGGGATCAGCCCCATCTCGGTACGGAAGGTGATCGGCCCCTTCACACCTTCGATGATGTACGTCGTGGGCGGATAGGACAGCATGAACGTGCAGAGGACCGACACGCCGAACGTCACGTACATTACTGAACGGGCACCGTAGCGGTCCGATAGACTGCCGCCGTAAATCCGGAAGAGGCTCGCCGGGACCGAGTAAAAGGCGGCCAGCATTCCGGCGGTTTTCACGTCGAGATCGTAAACCCCCATGAGGTATCGGGGCAGCCAAAGGGCAAGGGCTACGAACGCGCCAAACACGAAGAAGTAATAAAGCGCGAACCGCCAGACCTGGACGTTTTTCAAGACGGAGAGCTGACTTCTCATGGACTCGGCTTTGCGCTTTTCCCGAGCCCTGGCCTGCTGATCCGGATCTTCCTTGGTCAGCGCCAGGAACACCACGGTCATGGCCAGAAGAGCGGCGGCCCACACCTGAGCCACGGCCTGCCAACCTGCGGCAACCATCACGAAGGGGGCGGTGAACTTGGTTACAGCCGAGCCCACGTTGCCGGCGCCAAAGATCCCTAGTGCCGTTCCCTGCCGCGATTTTGGATAGAATTTCGAGACATAGGTGACGCCGACCGAGAACGAACCGCCCGCGATGCCCACTCCGAGGGCCGCAATCAGAAGCTCGACATAAGTGTCGGCGTACGACGTAAGAAATGTCGCGATCGCGGCGAGCACCATGACGAGAGCGAAGACCCGGCGGCCCCCAATCTGGTCTGCCCATACGCCCAGAAACACGCGAGACAGGGAGCCCGTAAGTATCGGAGTTCCGATAAGAAGCCCGAACTCGGTCTCGCTGAGGCCGAGTTCATCTTTGACTCCCAGCCCAATGATCGAGAATATCGTCCAGACGGCAAAACAGGCGGTGAATGCCGCGGTGCTGGTCCACAAGACACGATTGGCGCCATCTGCCGGGCGCTCTTCGACGAAATCGGTCATCGGCTTGATCCCCTGGAACCCATTTCCATGCCGTAACCTTGGCGGAAGACTAGGGCCGGGAGTTTGATCAGGATCATTTCCGAGACAAAAATCATCCTCCCGTCACACTCATATGCCGCGAAACCGCAGCACCCGCGCCAATCCGGAAGTCGTGGCCCTTCGGCTTCCCAGCCAAGAGCAAATCAAGGAGTTCATGAACGCCAGCGCGGCCCCCGAGCGCAAGGCATCCCTGAGCTCGACCTTCTGTTCATGGCCCAGGCAACCATAAACGGTCCCAGTGGCGGCTACCCGGATTCGATTACAGCCGGAGCAGAAATTGGCGCTAAGCGGCGTAATGAGGCCAAGACGGATCTTCAGTCCCTGAACCTCGAAGTATCGCGCAGGACCACCCGTTCGCTGCAATGTCGGGATCAATCCGAAGCGTTCATCCAGTCTCTCGCGCACCCCGTCCAAGGCGAGGTAATGGTCCGTTCGGTCCTCCTCCACCTCTCCCAAGGGCATGGTCTCAATCAGCGTCAGATCGCAGTCATGGGCATCGCACCACAGCAGCATGTCTTCGATTTCGTCATCGTTCAGCCCTGCCAGCGCGACCATGTTGATCTTGACGCTGAGACCGGCGAGCTGCGCAGCGGCTATCCCCTGCAGCACCCGGCCAAGATCCCCTCCCCTCGTGATGTGAGAGAAACGGTCACGGTCCAGGCTGTCGAGACTGACGTTGACACGCTTCACACCGCATCGTGCGAGCAACGCCGCATATTGGTCGAGAAGAACGCCGTTGGTGGTCAGCGTCACCTCTTCGAGACCGTCGCCGATGCGCTCCCCGAGGCTTTTGAAAAGTTCGCCCACTCCTCTTCGGACCAGGGGCTCCCCGCCAGTGAGGCGGATCCGCCGAACACCGCGAGCAATGAAAATATCAGCCAGGTCCACGATCTCTTCGAGACTGAGGATTTCGGACTTGGGAAGGAACTGCATCCGCTCCGACATGCAATAGCGGCACCGAAGGTTACATCTGTCGGTAACGGAGATGCGAACGTAGTCGATGGTCCGGCCGAAGGTGTCGACCATAGGCCCCATCATACGCTTCACTCGTGCGTCCATCCCGTTTCGTCTCCGACGTAATACGAGGATTCGGCTAGACGCTTGTTGAAGCCTGTCCGGTGATCTGAATCAAGTCAGCCGCATTTCGAGTGGCCGCATTCAAGACACTTATCGCAGCCCTCGACGCGAATGATCGCTGCGGCGCCGCAGCGTGGGCAGCACGGTTTGATGGCCGCCACGATCGGCACGTCATCGGCTTTGGGGACACCGCCGTCCCCGCCCTGGCCGATATGCTTTTCGATGATCTCGCCGATCGCGGCCAGCAGCGACGGCACGTATCGTCCATTCATCCATGCTCCGCCCCGCGGATCGAAGACCGCCTTCAGCTCTTCTGGAACGAAGGAGACATCCCCGCCGCGGCGGAAGACCGCCGAGATCATGCGCGTGAGACCCAGGGTCCAGGCGTAGTGCTCCATGTTCTTCGAATTGACGAAAATCTCGAAGGGACGCCGGTCACCATCAGCCTCCAGGTCGTTGATCGTCACATAAACCGCGTGAGCGCTTTCGGGCCATCTCAGCTTGTAGGTCCTTCCGGCGAGCGCTTCCTGTCTTGGTGCCAGTTGCAAGTCTGGGGCGCTTTCATCCGCTTCGCCGGGATGATCAGCAACTTTCAGCACTGAGCCGGTGATCGCATTTGGTCGATAGGTGGTCAGCCCTTTGCAGCCGAGATGATAGCCTTCGATATAGATGTCGGCGAATTCATCGAACGGAATGTCCTCGGGACAATTGACCGTTTTCGAAATCGAACTGTCGACGAGCGCCTGGGCGGCTGCTTGCATCGCGAGATGGTCGGCCGGCTTCAATGTCTGCGCACTGACGAACAGGCTTTCTGGAGGCGGCTCGTCGCCTTTCAGATGGCGCCAGACGCGCGCGGCATAATCTTCCACAGGTTCGAAGCGCGCGGTGCCATCCGGCTGAAGAATCCGTCTCTCGTAGGAATATGCGAAAACGGGCTCGATTCCAGACGAAACGTTGCCCGCCAGGAGCGAGGTCGTCCCGGTGGGGGCTATCGAGGTGAGACATCCATTGCGCAACCCGTGCTTAGCAATCAGGGCACGTGTCTCCTCGTCCAGGGCGAGAAGGTTGGGCGTGTCCAGCATGATTTCGTCGTAAAGCGGAAACGGCCCTTTCTCGGCTGCAAGCCGAGCGGAGGTGCGGTAGGCCTCCCGCTTGATGATGGTTAGCCAGCGTCGGGTCAGATGCACTGCTTCGCTGCTGCCGTAGACTTTGCCGCAGAACAGCAGCGCGTCGGCAAGACCGGTCACGCCGAGACCAATGCGCCGCTTGGCCTTCGCTTCCGTCTCCTGCTGCGGCAAGGGATAGCGCGATATGTCGATGACATTGTCGAGCATTCGAACAGCAGTTGAAGTGAGCGCGGCCAATTCTTCTTCGTTGAGCTCTGCCCCATCCTCGAAAGGACGCTCGACCAGCCTGGCCAGATTGATCGAGCCCAGTAGGCATGCGCCATACGGCGGCAACATCTGTTCTCCGCAGGGATTACTGGCACTGATAGTTTCGCAGTGACGGAGGTTGTTCGCCTCGTTCACCCGGTCGATGAAGATCACGCCAGGTTCTGCGCAATCGTAAGTCGAGCGCATCAAGCGTTCCCACAGATCACGAGCCCGAACATGGCGATATGTCTTGCCTTCGAATTCGAGGGGCCAGTCATCATCGGTTCCAAGTGCGGCCATGAAGGCATCGCTGACGAGGACCGACAGATTGAAGTTGCGGAGACGATGGGAGTCGCGCTTGGCGTCGATGAAAGCCTCGATGTCGGGGTGCCCGATCGATAGACAACCCATCATCGCTCCGCGCCTCTGGCCGGCCGAGTGAACTGTCCGGCACATGGCGTCCCAGCAATCCATGAATGAAAGTGGCCCCGACGCCTCCGCACCAACGCCTTTGACCGCGGCTCCATTTGGGCGAACGGTGGAGAAATCGATACCGACGCCCCCTCCTTGCTGCATGGTGAGGGCGGCTTCGCGCAGATGGTCGAAGATTCCGCCGAGGCTATCGGGGACCGTGCCCATTACGAAGCAATTGAACAATGTGACTGCACGAGCGGTCCCTGCCCCCGCAATCACTCGTCCAGCCGGCAGGAATTTGAAGTCCAGCATCGCGTCTCGGAAGTGACGCGCCCACATTTCCCGGCTTTCCGGAGCTTCGGCTGTCGCTATCGCGCTCGCAATCCTGTTTGCGGTAGCTGCAAAATCTTCGTCGCCAGTGCCTTCTGACGGCCTGAAACGATATTTTGCGGTCCAGATCTCTTCCGCGAGCGCGACTTCAAACCCCATCGATTCCTCCCCGGTTTAGGGGAAGGCTAGCGCGAGGATCGATCGACAAATTGATCTAGCGCATCGCGGTAGGAATCAAATTTGTTCGCCTAGCCTGGGCCGGACAAGAATCGGCCCGTAAACGAATAGGAATAGAACGAAGGCGCTCATCCAAAGACCGCCTGCGACTTCCAGACCCAACCTGTATTCAATCGCACCAAATCCTGCGGCGACCCGCAAAACTGCACCGGCCGTGACGAATATGTAGATCAGTGCGGTGGCCGGGCCTGCGCGAAGTTCACGGCCCGTGTGGCCAAGGGTCGCGCGGGTCATCACGGCAAGAATCATCGTTGCCATCGCTCCAGCTGTCAGGGCGTGCACTGCAGCGGACTGAGGAACGCTTGCATTGACCTGCGACAATGCGAGCAATCCCAGTCCGACGGGCACCCAGAGGAACCCGACGTGCAAGATCAGCACCAGCGGATCCGCAAGAGTCTTCCAGCCTTTCCAACGGATCAAACGGAGAAATTGGAGAGCGGCAGCCACCATCAGCACGGACGCGGGAAACTCCCCTGCCGGTGCAAGGAGCCACGTGAACAGCGCAAAAGCGGTTACTCCAATTGCGATCAGATCGAATCGATCCGGCTGACCGGGGAGGCTCTCACGAATGCCCCGCTTCATCAGCCAGTTCCGAGTGAATGAAGGAATGATCCGCCCGCCGATGAGCGAGATCATGATGATCACTAGTGACAAGGCGGTTTTCCACGGAAGGGAGGCGTCATCCACGACGCCGGAAGCAGCCAGGTAATCAAAGGCATTTGCGAGGCCGAAAAGGAACACCAGGCCCACGATCGGCAGGTTGCGGTTCTTTCCCTCCAGAACTTCTCGCGCCGCAAATCCGGCGAGCACGAGATAGAAGCCGGCATCCAAGATTGCCGCTGGAAGAATGCCGATCGACAGTGAAAACAGGAGTGCAAAGCGGCCCGCCAGCCAAAGTGAAAAGAGCCCTGCCAAGGGCAGCCCGGCAATCGGCAAACGACCCGTCCAGTTCGGGATGGCAGTGAGGAGGAAGCCCGCCACTACAGCTCCCACGAAGCCAAAGATCATCTCGTGCCGATGCCACGCCAATGGATCAAACGCGGAAGGAAGCACCAACACTGAAGTGAGCGACAGCAGCCAAAGCGTTAGTGCGGCTACGGCCCAAGCTGCGCCTCCCAGAAAGAATGGCCTGAACCCACCTCTCAAAAACGCCGGCGAAGCGGCCATTCGGGCTCGACGTAGGGCGAGCATCTGTTCCCCGCGGGTTTCCATGACTGTCTGCATGAAGGTTATCTGACGCAGTGCAAGCCATGTACGTTGATCTGGATCACGCCCACGTAATTTTTGCGCCTTTGATTGCGATCAAAGACTGCTGGCGCCTCTCCACTGATAGCGGGCAACATGGGCAATTGGTCTACCGCGAATGGCTCTTTCGAGTGCGAGATCGGCGGGGTCGAATGCGACATCCCGCGGCAGCATGAGATCGATCTCGCTCTTTGCGCAGATCTAGAGGGGCTGGCCGACACCCTCCCGGATCTCCATCCTGATTCCGACTTGCGGCGGCTAACCGAAAGGCTCCGCTCCGCTGCGGCGCGATGGGGGAGCAATGAAGTCACAGACCGGATGCGCTCGCTGGAACATGCGCTTGACTGCCGGCTGTTGGACGCGATCCATGCCGAGGACGTCATAGACGCACTCTGGGCTTATTGGCGCAAACCGACGCACACCGATGCGGAATGTCTATCTTATATGCTTCGCGCGCTATTCGACGGGCGGCGACGGGCTATCGCTATCGAGCGACTGGCCCTCGGCTGCTCGGATTGTCAGTCTTCCGCGACCGACTGAAGGGCGCCAGGGTCGAGGATACGAACCGACCGGCTCCCGCGATCTGCCGATATAAGTGCCGCGGTCCTCAACTCCGTGAATTGGCGACTGACGGTTTCGATCGTGAGACCGAGGTAATCAGCAATATCGCCACGGCTCATAGGCAATTCGATCTCGCCCACGCGACTGTTTCGAGCGAGGTCGAGCAGGAAGCCGGCGACGCGCGCCCGCGCACCCTTTCGAGCCAATGTCAGCTGTCGGTCCCGCGATTCGTTCAGACTACGCATCGTGCGCTCAAGCAACGCCCGCTCAAGCTTGGGCTGGTCGCCAAGCACTCGCTCAAACTGGCCGCGGGGGTAGAGGCACAGGTCCGTATCGGCGAGTGCGACTGCAGTCAGGCCGCCGCTTTCGGAGAAGGGCTGGCCCACGAAATCACCCGCGAACAGCAGGCCGACCGACTGTTCACGCCCGTCGGGAGTAGTCTTGAGAAGCTTCAGCGCTCCCGAAACGACGTTCGCGCACAGTGGGTTCTCATCCCCCTCCCACGCAACCACTTCGCCCTTGGGAACGACCTTGCGGCGGCCGATTTCTCCGAGCGACGCCAATTCGTCGTCGCACAGGGAGGCACACAGCGAAACGTCGCGAACAAGACAGTCTCTGCAGCGCTGGGTTACCGAGTTACTCATCGCCGGCCATTGCCACAGACCAAGGGAATCGCAAAGACTTAGCTTGCTTCGCTGTCTTCGTCTTTCTGGCTCCTGGCGCACAAGACACAGACATGACATCCCTGCGGCATGTCCTCGGGCTGCGACGGCAATCGCGTTGGGCCAGCGGCCGTGCAGATCATCTCGCCGGATGGCCGGGCTGCCAGAGCGGGCTGAGCCACGAAGCATAGTCCGGCGAGCAGGACCAGATCACTGGAAAGGCTAGTTCGCATTGGAAAGGCCAAACAGATCGGGCAGCCGACGAAGGTAGGGATAGCGCCACATACTCAGGCGATCGCGCACTTGTGTCGTCACTTCGTCACTCACCGTCATGACGGCGTTCGCTCAAGCGATCGTAGCGTGCGGATCTAGGAGCTGCTGGTGTCATCATCGTTGTCATCGATGAGAACGCGCATCGAAGCGCCTTCAAGGTCTTCGAATTGACCACTCCGCGCCGCCCAGAAGAAAGCGGCTAGTCCCATCAGCCCGAGGCCAAGCGCGATCGGCAGCAATATTATGATCCCGCTCATCGCGCCGAACTCCTCAGGCGAAGCGCGTTGGCGACGACGAGGATCGAACTTCCGGACATCGCCAGCGCAGCGATGAGGGGAGTTACGGCGCCGATTATGGCGAGCGGCACGGCAAGCACGTTGTAACCGATGGCGAGTGCGAAATTCTGTTTGATGACGCGCATGGTCCGGCGCGCCGCTCGGACGGCGACAGGCACGGCGTCCAGGCTATCTCCGAAGAACACGAGATCCGCCGCCATCTGGCCGACGTCCGACGCAGCGGCCGGTGCCATGGCCACGTCGGCGGCTTTGAGCGCCGGTCCGTCGTTCAAACCGTCGCCGACCATCAGCACCCGTCGTCCGGCGGCCTGTTCGGCCATTACCAGTGCGTTCTTGCCCGCGGGCGTTACTCGCGCCTTCCATTCGATCCCCATGTGGGTGGCGATTTCCTCGACCACCTTGGCATCGTCGCCGCTGATGAGACGCGCCTCAACTGCGAGCGCTTTCAGCTCGCCCATCGCTTTGCGGGCATCCGGACGCACCTTGTCGGCAAAGGCAATGAGGCGGGATTCGCCACCCTCCGGACCAAAAGCGGCAACCGTCACCCCGCCCTCGCGCTCCGCCCCGACCCAGTCCGGACGGCCAAAGCGCCAGCGAACACCATCGACGTAGGCTTCGACACCCGCTCCCGAGATTTCGGATATAGCCGTGACCTCGGCAGGCTCGACACCGTCCAGAGCGCAGGTGACGGAACGTGCGAGAGGGTGCCGGCTCGCCCGTGCCAACGCAGCGAGAATGGAACGCTCGCGCTCGGTGGTGGGCAGGTTCGATGGGTCGAGCCGACCGAGCGTCGCCGTACCGGTCTTGTCGAGCAAGGCCAAGTCAGCGAGCGACAGCCGCTCGAGCGCCGAACCATCCTTGACCAGTACCCCGCGCCGCATCAGCGCGCCTGCGGCCACAACCTGCGCGATCGGCACGGCTAGTCCCAGCGCGCAAGGACAGGTGATGATGAGAACCGCCACTGCAATCAGCAACGCCTGGTGGAAGCCGGCTCCGGCAATCAGCCATCCCACCAGCGTCAGCGCTGCGAGGCTGTGCACTGCGGGCGCATAGAGCCGGGCGGCACGATCGGCGATGCGGACATAAAGCGACTTCGAGCCGCTCGCCTCCTCCATCAACCGAACAATGTCGGCGATGGCGGTTGCAGCACCGACCGCAGTCGACCGAACAGTGAGCGGACGGCCGAGATTGATCGTGCCCGCAAGCACGGACGAACCGGGCGTAACCCTCTCCGGCAGGCTTTCGCCTGTGATCAGGGCGCGGTCCACTTCGCTGGTCCCGTCGACGATTGTCCCATCGACGGCAATCCGCTCCCCTGCAGCAACGAAGATCACGTCGCCCGGTGCAAGCAATTCGACTTTGCGGCGTTCGTGCCGGCCGGCGATCAATACCGTGGCCTCGTCCGGAACCCGGCGAAGAAGCGCGGCGACGGAATCCTCGGCACGGGCGCGCATCATGCTGTCCAGAAATCGACCCGCGAGCAGGAAAAACAGCAGCATCACCGCGCCGTCGAAATAGGCGTGCTCGCCGCCCGTCGCGGTTTCGTAGAGACTCATCGCAGTGGTGCCGATCACCCCGATAGAAATCGGCACATCCATGTTCGTACGCCGCTGGCGCAGCGCGGCCACCGCGCTGGTGAAGAACGGCATGCCGGAATAAACGACCGTAGGAATGGCGATCAGAGCGCTGATCCAGTGGAACAACTGCCGGGTCGGCCCAATCGCACCCGACCAGATGCTGACCGAGAGCAGCATGATGTTCATCGATGCAAATCCCGCGACAGCGAGCGCGAGCATCAGCCGCCGGCTCTCGGTCGACCGCTGCGGGCCCGCGGCCTCGCCCGCAAAGACATGAGCGTCGAACCCCGCGGTTTTGAACGCTTCGATGATTGCTTCGTCACTCAGCGCCGGATCGTGCTCAACTCGCACCCGCCGAGCGGAGAGATTGACCCTCGCGGCGGCTATTCCCGGCACCTTGGCAAGACCACGTTCAATTCGATCTATGCAGGCCGCACAGCGCATGCCCTCGACGGCAAAAAGCGAGGCTTCTGATCCAGGCTCGATCTTCGTGGCGACGTTCACTGCCGCACTTCCTCGAGGAAGCGCGCTCGGTTGTTGCCCTTGGCTAGATCGATGTGCACCCGCCAACGTCCCTCGGGAAGTCGATGAATCGACTCGAACCGGCCATCGCCCAGCGAACGCATAGACATAAGGCGCTCCGGCTCGCGGCCCAGCGGGTGGCGAAGGAGGACAGTGACATCCGGTTGATCTACGCCGGTGGCGACCAGGACTAGCCGGCCCCCTTCCCTCGCCGTTTTAACGGACCATCCAAGTCGGTCCTGGGCTGCGCTGGCCGCGATCCACTTGTTATAGTCTTGGCTCGCGACATATCCGTTCTCGGCGAGGGTACCTCCGAACGTTGTGCGGGCCGAAACGGCTAGCCAGACATTGACCGCGATGACGATCCCGAAAAAAACGACGAGGATTGCGAACATGTGCCAACCGGTGAACCTGTTCGTCATCGCAACTCTCCTCACTCGTCATCAGGCCGGTTGAACTTGGCCTTGGCGACAGCTTCCCCGCCGTCCACGTCGAGCGCTCGAACACTCAGCAGGATTTGCGTCTCCTCTGGGCCTTCTCCGGGAGCCGCAACGTAAATCGAGCGCTTCAGCACCTTGTCCGCGGGCACTGTAAGAGTGAGCGTCGGCTTCGCCGATTCTATCGACATCGTCTCGTCCCAGAGCTCCGCCTCGATGCCCCGAACGCTGACTATGAATCGCCGATCGCGGTTCTCCATGTTGCGGATCTTGACCGTGTAGGCATTGCGCACGTCGCCATCGCTGAGGCGTATCCAAAGCGGGTTCCGCGACTGGGCGAGGTCAAGCTCAATTCGCTCGCGCGTGCCGAGGGTGAACAGCATGGCTGAGCCAATTCCCGCCCACACGCCAAAGTAGAGCAACGTACGCAGACGGAACAGACGGCGTAGCGGTGGCTTGGGTGCCTTGCCTTCGCGCGCAAGTTGCTCGTCGGCGATAGTAGTATACCCGATCAGCTTTCTCGGCTTGCCGATCTTGTCCATCACCTGGTCGCAGGCGTCGATACACAGGGCGCAGGTGATGCAGCCGATCTGCGGCCCTTCGCGTATATCGATCCCTGTCGGACAGACAGCCACGCACGCGAGGCAGTCAATGCAATCGCCTTGCGGGATCAGTGACGTCGCATCCTCCTCGCGGCGCTTCAACCCGCGTCCGCGCGGTTCGCCCCGCCAATCCTTGTAAGTCACGACCAGGCTCTGTTCGTCGAGCATTGCGCCCTGGATTCTCGGCCAGGGGCACATGTAAATGCACACCTGCTCGCGCATGAAACCGCCGAAAATGAAGGTCGTCATCGTCAGGATGAATATCGTCGCATAGGCGACACGCGGCGCGGTGCCGTCGAGAAGTTCGCGTGCCAGCGTCGGCGCGTCGGTGAAGTAGAAGACCCACGCGCCACCCGTGGCCATGCCGATAAGTAGCCAGACAGTCCATTTCGACAGCCGCTTGGCGATCTTCGTCGCCCCCCAGGGCGCTTCGTCGAGTTTCCGCTGAGCGTTGCGGTCGCCGTCGATGAATCGCTCGACGTGTTGGAATAAGTCGGTCCAAACAGTCTGAGGACATGCGTAGCCGCACCAGGCTCGCCCGACCGCGCTCGTGACCAGGAAAAGGCCGATCGCCGCCATGATGAGCAGGCCTGCCACATAATAGAATTCGTGCGGCCAGATCTCGATCGAGAACATGTAGAAACGACGATGCGCGAGATCCACCAGGACCGCCTGGTCGGGCGCGTGCGGCCCGCGGTCCCAGCGCAGCCACGGCGTCAGGTAATAGATCGCCAGGGTGATGGCCATGACCAGCCACTTGAAGCGCCGGAAGTGCCCATCGATCTGACGCGGGAAGACCTTGCGGCGCTTCTCGAAAAAGCGGTTGCGAGCGCGATTGGTGAGGTCGTCAGCGTGTCGCATTTTGCTTGATCGCAGCAGGAACAGCAGCTGCTTCCGTCTTCGGCTTTCCGGCCTCTGCAGCAGATGCGACTTCAGGCACGAACGCCTCTCCCCCGCCCAGCGAATGGACGTAAGCCGCGAGCATCTTCACGGTCACCGCATCGAGCCGATTGCCCCACGATGGCATGATCCCACCGCGGCCCTTGGTGATCGTCTCGATGATCGTGTCCCGGTCACCGCCGAAGAGCCAGATCTTGTCCGTAAGGTTTGGCGCACCGACTGCCCGTGTGCCCGTACCGCTTGCGCCGTGACAGACCGCGCAGTTACCCGCGAAGACCGCTTGGCCGCGCAGTGAGGCCGCGCTGGGTCGTTCCGCGCCCGAGAGGGTCCTCACGAAAAGCGCCACGTCCTCGATCTGCTGATCGGAAAGGCCGCCACCGAACGCGGGCATTGCTCCACCGCGGGTCTTCTCGTTTCCGGGCTGGCGGATACCGTGCTCGAGCGTCTGGTGGATGGCCTTAAGATCGCCTCCCCACAGCCAATCGTCGTCGTTGAGATTGGGATAGCCCTTGCTCCCGGCTGCGCCCGATCCATGGCACTGGACGCAATTGACCTTGAACGCAGCCGCCCCGCCCTGAACTGCGGCGTTAAGCAGCTTGCTGTCCTCAGGCAGCCGTTCGATTGGAAGCTGGGCCAGCGCCAATTCTACCGGCCTCTTGCGGTCGCGCTCGGCCTTCATTTCCGCCGCGAACTGCTCGCGACTCGACCAGTTCCAGACGCCTGCCGTCGCCTTGTTGATCAACGGCCACGCGGGATAGAGCACGGTGTAGATGAGCGCCCAGGCGATCGTGGCGTAGAGCGTCCACAGCCACCATCGCGGCATCGGCGTATCGAGTTCCTCGATGCCGTCCCACTCGTGACCGACGGTCTCGGTGCCGGTCGGTTCGTCGATGCGCTTGGAATCAGCCATCGTTTTCGTCCTCGTCGAAAATCATCCTTGCGGCGCGCGCGTTGGAGTCCCGCTTTGAGGGTCGGAAGGACCATCCGACCAGGAAGACATAGGCGAGCACCATGAGGGCCAGCCACCAGCTATCGGCAAAATGCCGGAAGGCTTCGTAGGTCATTGCTTCACCTCGTGCGGCTCGACTTTCCGGAAGTCGACATGGGTACCCAGCTGCTGGAGATAGGCGACCAAAGCATCCATCTCGGTCAGGCGACCGGGCTGCCCGTCAAAGTCGCGCGCCTGGGCGTCGGGATAGCGCTTCTGGAGGTCCTTGACGTCACCGTCTCCGCCGCCCTGCAGCCGCATGTCCTGCTCCGCTTTCTCAAGGTCCTCCTTGGAGTAAGGCACCCCGACGCGACGCAGCGCCTTAAGGTTCGCGCCGTAGCCCTCGACCGTAAGGTCGCTCTCGGACAGAAAGGCGTAGGGCGGCATGATCGATTCAGGGACGACGGAGCGCGGGTCCTTGAGATGCTGGACATGCCATTCGTCCGAATAGCGCCCGCCTACCCGCGCAACATCGGGCCCGGTTCGCTTTGAACCCCACTGGAACGGGTGATCATACATGCTCTCGGCGGCAAGGCTGTAGTGGCCGTAGCGTTCGACCTCGTCGCGGAAGGGCCGGATCATCTGGCTGTGGCACGTGTAACAGCCCTCGCGGACGTAGATGTCGCGGCCCTTTTGCTCGAGCGGAGTCAGCGGGCGAACGCCTTGCACACGCTCGATCGTCTGGTCGATGTAGAACAAGGGCGCGATCTCGACGATGCCGCCGATCACGACCACCAGCAACGACGCCAGGCCGAGCAACGTGACGTTGCGTTCGAGGTTCTTTTGGAGCTTCAGGATAGCCATGGTTCGCGGTCCTCAGGCGTTGGCGGCGGCCACCGCCGGCTTGTCGGCCGCGGGGTCGTAGGCTGCGGAATGGAGCGGCGCCTCGTTGCGCAACTCGCCCTTGACGGTCTTCCAGACGTTGAAGGCCATCATCAGTGCGCCGAGGAAGTAGATGCCACCCCCCGTGAGCCGCATGAGGTAATAGGGGTGCATCGTCTTCACGATGTCGGCGAAGGCGTAGACGAGGTAACCGTCATCGCCATACTCGCGCGCCATGAGGCCCTGGCTGATCCCGGCAACCCACATCGACGAGGCGTAAATGGCGATTCCGACGATCGACAGCCAGAAATGCCAGTTGACCATGCGCAGGGAGTAGAGCCGGGTCCGACCCCAGAGGCGCGGCACGAGGAAGTAGATGGCGGCAAAGGTAATCATGCCGTTCCATCCCAGCGCGCCCGAGTGAACGTGACCGATGGTCCATTCCGTATAGTGGGACAGGGAATTGACCGACTTGATCGACATCATGGGCCCTTCGAAAGTCGACATGCCATAGAAGGCGAGCGCGGCGACCATCATGCGGATGATCGGATCGGTCCGAAGCTTGTCCCATGCCCCGTTGAGGGTCATCAGGCCGTTGATCATGCCTCCCCAGCTCGGCATCCACAGCATGATCGAGAACACCATGCCGAGCGTCTGGGCCCAGTCTGGCAGCGCGGTGTAGTGGAGGTGGTGCGGACCCGCCCAGATGTAGAGGAAGATCAAGGACCAGAAGTGAACGATCGACAGCCGATAGCTGTAGACCGGGCGCTCGGCCTGCTTGGGCACGAAGTAGTACATCATCGCGAGGAAGCCGGCGGTCAGGAAAAAGCCGACGGCATTGTGGCCGTACCACCATTGCACGAGGGCGCCCTGGACGCCGCCAAAGACGGGATAGCTCTCGCTGCCGAACAGTCTCACGGGGATGTTCAGGTTGTTGACGATGTGAAGCATCGCCACCGTGATGATGAAACTGAGGTAGAACCAGTTCGCGACGTAGATATGCGGTTCTTTCCGCTTCAGGATCGTGCCGCCGAAGACAATGAGGTAGCCCACCCAGACCACCGTCAGCCATAGGTCAACGTACCATTCGGGCTCGGCATATTCCTTTGCCTGGCTGATACCCAGGACGTAACCAGTGGCCGCAAGAACGATGAACAACTGGTATCCCCAGAAGACGAACTTGGCGATGTTCGGGAAGGCGAGGCGCGCCCGGCACGTCCGCTGCACGACGTAGAAGCTGGTGGTTATCAGAGCCGTTCCACCGAAGGCGAAAATGACCGCGCTAGTGTGAAGCGGCCGCAGCCGGCCGAAGTTGAGATAGGGCTCCACGTTGAGCAGCGGGAACGTCAGCTGCGCGGCAATCACCAACCCCACGAGGAAACCGACCACACCCCAGAATACGGTCAGCAGGGTGCCGATCCGGATCAGCTGGTCGTCGTAACGGCTGGCCAGATCGCGGGCACTCGGCTGCAGGATTGCCAATTGGCTCGCAGTTGCGAAGGCGGCGATTGTCCCGGCGGCCGCGAAAATCAGCATGTGAATCATGAAACCGGTGTCGTGCGCAGCCGTCGCTGCCAGCAGCGCAAGCGCGGCAAGCAAGATCCAGCTGAAACCGCGGGTGAAAGTGGCATCCATCAGGCGTCTCCTGCGGTCGACCTACGCTGCATTGCGGCAAAGTGTTTTGATAGGAATCAAACTGGCGGGATCGCGGACGCATTTGACGCGAGACGCGCTCCCCCCATCAGCTTCGCCGCGAAGATAGTCAGTTTAGGAAGCTGCGGCTTGGCGGATATCGGTGATTAACCCGATTTCTGGAGCCTCCGGCAGGACGTAGCCAATGATCGAACTACGGGCGGAGGAGGTCGTTCAAGACGAAGTGAAAAGGCGGCCAACCGGGACGCAGGCGGCAAACGCTCGCGATTTTGGTGCCCCTGGTCCGACTCGAACGGACACTTCTTTCGAAACTCGATTTTGAGTCGAGCGCGTCTACCAATTCCGCCACAGGGGCCCGTGGGTCCGGCGGGCGCTAACCCATCCGCCTGATGGCTGCAAGACTGGCGAGCACACTAGGAAAAGCAAGGCATGAAGCTTAGGGTGAAATGATGAGTGACGGGGGCCTTGGCTGGAACATCGATTCAGCGACTGCCGCGCACGTCGTTCGCCCAGCAGGGCGGGTTGACGAGTCCACGGCGACCGAGTTCGCGGATCGCCTGCTTCACGAAATCGGCGCGGCAAAGGCTGACGGGAAAGCACTTCTCGCACTGGACCTGTCCCAGGTCGCCTACATGTCCTCGCGCGGCCTTCGGGCCCTCACCCTTGCCCAGCGCAACGGCAACGAGAATGGCGTGAAGATCGCGCTTTCCGAGCCGAATGACATCATGCGCGAGATTCTGGCGATCAGTCGCTACGACATGATCTTCCCGGTATTCGAAAGGACTGCTGACGCCATCGCCGGGTGACGTCGATCCAAGGGGAGCCGAGCAAGCGATGATCGTCCGCTTCTGGGGAACACGGGGTTCGCTGCCGGTCGCGCAAAAGGCCGAGGTTGTCCGAGACAAGGTCATCGCTGCGCTCATGGCGGCGAACGGCCTCGCTTTCGAAACCGACGACGAAGCCGCTGCCTGGATCGACGATAATCTGGAGTTCGCGGTCGCGGGAACCTACGGCGGCGCGACAAGCTGCGTCGAAATCGAAGCCGGCGAAGAGTTTCTCATCTGCGACATGGGCAGTGGGCTTCGCGAGTTCGGGCTAGACGCAATGGCGCGCTGCGCTTCGGGCCACGCTCGAACCTATCATTTCTTCATGTCCCACGTGCACTGGGACCATATCATGGGCTTCCCGTTCTTCGTTCCCGGCTTCGATCCGGGCGCGAAGATTGTCATTCACGCGGGCCATGCCGATGCCGAGGAGGCGCTTCGCCGCCAGCAGGAGGAGATCTCCTTCCCTGTTCCGTTCGATTGGCTGAAAGCGGACATCAGTTTCCGTACACTTGTGCCCGGTCAGGATTACAACATTGGCTCGGTGAAAGTGTCCCTGGTCGAGCAGCAGCATTCGCACTCGAGCTACGGATACCGTTTCGAGGACGCCGCCGGGAAAGTCGCGGTTTACAGCACGGATAGCGAGCACAAGATCAACCGCATGGACGGCGAGGCCGACGTTGTCGCCTTCTTCCGAGAAGCTGATCTGGTCATTTGCGACACCATGTATTCCCTGGCCGACACGGTCGCGATGAAGGAAGACTGGGGCCACAGCAGCAACATCACCGCGATCGATCTCTGCCACGAAGCGGCGGCGAAGCGACTCGCCCTATTCCACCATGAACCGACCTATTCGGACCGCGACATCCAGCGGATGCATCGGGAAAGCATCCGCTACGAGGAACTGACCCGCTTTGCCGAGCCTCTCGAAGTGATCTGTTCCTACGATGGGCTCGAAGTCGTTCTCTAGCCTGTCCTCGCGCCTGAAGGGTGCGGCAGTCGTACTCTTCGGCGCGGTGGTCGGCGCAATGATCAGCCTGCTCGCAGGCCAGACGATCCAGAGGATACTGTTCGACTCGTGGCAACGAAGCGCGCCGCGCGAGATTTCGACAGACCGCGTCGCCGTCGTGCTGATCGATCCGGCGTCCCTTGCCACGGTCGGCGGATGGCCATGGCCGCGCTACTATCTCGCACGGCTGACTGAGCAGATCGCGCGTCAGAAGCCGAAGGCGATCGGCTTCGACATGATCTTTCCCGAGAACGACCGCCTGAACCCAGAGCATTTCGCTTCCCTCTATCCGGAACTTCCTTCGAGCCGGCGCGAGGAGATCGGAGAGCTGCCGACGATGGACTCGATGTTCGCGCAGACGCTCGGCGCTGCGCCGACCGTGCTTGGGCGCCTCGGCATTAAAGGCGACGGCTCGGATCCAAACGTCCTGCTTGCCGACCCACTGGTTGAAGGTAAGCCCCGCCACGGACGCTTCGCTTCCCTGAGGTGCTGACCAGCATTCCGGAACTCGACGACGTGGCTTTCGGACACGCGATGCTCAATGGCGCCCCGGATAGCGACGGGATCGTGCGGTCAGTCCCATTGACGGTAATCGCGGGCAATCGGGCCTTCCCGGGGTTCGCTGCGGAACTCGCGCGGCTCTCCGCCGGTGCCCCTGCCATGCGCTGGGACGGTGTTCGGCTCAAGATCGGCCCACACGCCATTCCAGCGGAAAAGGATGGCCGAATTCGGCTTCGCTTCGGCGAAATACCGAGACAGGCGGTCTATTCTGCGGACCGGGTCATGGCCATGATCCCGCAAGAGGAAGGGACGCAGAGCGCAGTTCCTGCAAATGCCTTCACCGGCAAGGCTGTCCTGATTGGGCTGGCAGCCGAGGGTTCTGCGGACTTGGTCGCGACGCCACTGCAAACCGAAGGCTATGGGGTGTACGTCCAGGCGCAGGCGGTGGACGCCATCCTGACAGGCGGCTGGCTACAGCGTCCACCGTGGGTCGTTGCCGCGGAATGGCTGGCGGGCGCAATGCTCGCACTGCTTGTCGTTCTCGCTGCGCTCACCCGTCGATGGTGGCTCCTTGGAGCGGCAGTGCTTGCCGCTGCACTTCCCATCGCATCCTGGACGGCGTTCGATCGCGAGAACCTTCTGTTCGACCCGGCACGACCTTTGACGATCTTCGCGGGGGCAGCACTAGCCCTTCTCGCCCTGCTGTTCATCCGCGCGAAGGCGGAACGTGAGCGGCTCGCGGCAGCCCTGATCGAGCAACGCATTTCGTCGGCGCGCCAGGAAGGCGAATTACAGGCCGCGCGTTCGATCCAGCTCGGAATGGTCCCCGGCCCCGAAAGGCTGTCGAAGCTCGACGAGCGCGTCGAAATCAGCGGCCAGCTCGATCCTGCGCGCTCGGTCGGCGGCGACTTCTATGACGCCTCGAAATTCGATGAAGACCGGATCTTGCTGGTCATCGGAGACGTCACCGGCAAGGGCATCCCAGCCGCTCTCTACATGGCCCTATCAAAGGGGCTCGCCAGGAGCATTTTGAGCCGCAAACAGGTGGAACTGGGTGACGCCGTTTCCTCGCTCAATCGCGAGCTGCTGCGCGATGCCGACGAGGCAATGGGCGTGACCATGCTGATCGCCATCCTCGATTGCGCGACCGGCGAGGTCACCATGGTGAACGCGGGTCATGAGAACCCGATCATCCGGACCGTCAACGGCGAAATTCACTCTGTGGCCATGACGGGCGGCCCGCCATTCTGCGTATGCGACTTTCCGTACAAGGAAGAACATGCCCAGCTAGGCCCGGGAGATTCGCTCATCCTCATCACCGACGGGGTCAGCGAAGCGGAAAACGGCAATGGGGAATTCTTTGGCGTTTCCGGGGCTATCGCGGCGGCCAAGGATACGGCGGGCGAAAATGCCGAAAATACCGCGAAGAACCTGGCGATACGCGTCCGCCTGTTCGAGGGGGAGACCGAGCCCAGCGACGATCTGACGGTGCTGGTTGCGCGACTGAAGGCGGCGCCCGCCTAGCGAACGACGACCTCGACACGGCGATTTTCTTCGTTGGCGACATTGTCAGCGGTCTTGACCTTCAGATCGCGTTCGCCACGCCCGACCGCCAACAGCAGGTCTTCAGAAAAGCCCTCGCCGACGAGCACCTTGACGACCTCGGAGGCCCGTTCCTGGGACAGACGGTCGTTATCGGCCTCGGAACCCACAGTATCTGTGTGGCCGACAACCTCGATTGCGGCTCCCGGCCGGTTCGCGACCTCCTTGCGGATGAGATCGAGGACCGGGCGCGATGCCGCCGTCACTTCAGTAGTGCCTTGAACGAAATTGAGCGTGAAATGCGCCGGGGCGGGCGGCAGCCCGCCGACCAGTTGCTGGTAGGCCGGCTTCAATTCCTTGACCGGGCGGACCTTTGTCTCGCCTTTTGTCAATTTGCCCGCGGTCATCGGCTGATTGAGGACCGTTTCGCTTCCATCCTGCTCGATGACGGCAAGGGCACCGCTGGTCGGCGAGCCGTCATCCGCCAGCAAGGTCACCGATGACGTTGCGCAGCCGCTGAGCAGGAACGCCGCAGCAAGGCTCGCCCCGTGTCTCACTTGACATCCACGACGAACTTGGTGCCGCGCACGCCGAGCATGGACGTCGGTGTTCGAACCTTCATCGCGTCCTGCTTCGACTTTGCAATCTTGCCCGAGACGACACCCAGGGAGCCGCGATCCACCTCGGTTACGAACTCGCCGGTCTGGCGGGTCCGGTCGTATCCGAACCGGCTGAGGCGGACCTTGCTGTTCGGTCCGACGGCAAATCGCGTATCGTCGATGAAGGCGATCCCGAGCCGCCCGTTCTTGCCGGTGACAATGTAATCGCCCTGCTCCAGCTTGAGCCCGGGGCGCACTGGAAGCTGTGTGCTGCCGCGCTGGATCTGCACCGGTCCCACACTCGATTTCACCCGGCCAATCTCGGCCGCCGCCGGAGCGGCGATGCCAAGGCAGGCAATCAGCGTAAGAAGCGCGATTTTCCTTGCCAAAGCTTCACCTCCTAGGCTGCGCGCTTATCTAGCATTAGTAAGATGGGTGTGAAACGCTTTTCAATATCTCGGGAAATCGGCGGCGATGACCAGGCCGCTATCCTGATCGCAGTGACCGCCGCCCACGAATTCGCGAGCGACGAGGCACTTCCGGACGAGTTGGCTGCCCGCCTGGCCATCGTAGTCGAAGAACTGGTTGCAAACATCCTGCGTCACGGGGCGTCAGGCTCCGCCGTATTCATCGACGGGAAGATGGAAAAGCTGGCTGCCGGAATTCACCTGACGCTGATTGACGACGGTGTGCACTTCAATCCGAAGCGTGTCTTGATGGACCGTGACCCTGACCCGCAGACCGGCGGCGGCTCAGGCATCCCGCTTGTCAGGGCCTGGGCGGATGGTCTCGATTACCGTAGCGAAGGCGGACTCAACTGGCTTGAGCTAAACCTGCGGGCCTGATTATCGCCTTTAGCGCTATTCTGCCGCTTCGAGCGCAGCGAATTCCTCTGCAGCCAGGAATTTTTCAGCATCGAGCGCGGCCATGCATCCGGTGCCTGCGGCTGTCACCGCCTGGCGGTAGATCTTGTCCATGACGTCGCCGCAGGCGAACACGCCCTCGACGCTGGTCCGGGTCGTGCCGGTCTCGACTTTAATGTAGCCGTCCTCATCGAGTTCGAGCTTGCCGGCAAACAATTCGGTGGCGGGCTTGTGACCGATGGCCACGAAGGCGCCATCAACATCGAGGCGGGTGATGTCGCCGGTCTTCACATTGCGTACGTCGAGCCCAACCAGGGTCTCGGGCGTTCCGCCGCCGACGAACTCGGCAACTTCGCTGTCCCACATGAGCTTGATGTGCGGATGGGCGAACAACCTGTCCTGCAAGATTTTCTCGGCACGCAAAGAATCGCGCCGGTGGATTAGGGTTACGTCCTGGCTGTGATTGGTGAGGTACAGGGCTTCCTCAACCGCGGTATTGCCACCGCCGATCACGGCGACCTTTTTCCCCCGGTAGAAGAAACCGTCACACGTAGCGCAGGCGCTGGCGCCCTTCCCCTTCATCCGCTCTTCCGACGGAAGATTGAGCCACTTGGCCTGTGCACCAGTCGCGATCACGAGCGTGTCGGCATGATACTCGCCGCTATCGCCCTTCAGGACGAACGGACGCCGGCTGAGATCGACGTCATTGACGTGGTCCCACACCACCTTGGTCCCAACATGCTCGGCCTGGGCCTGCATTTCTTCCATCAGCCAAGGACCCTGGATGACGTCTCGGAAACCAGGATAGTTCTCGACGTCTGTGGTCGTGGTCAGCTGACCGCCCGGCTGGATCCCCTGAACGACGACGGGAGAGAGTCCCGCGCGAGCAGCGTAAATCGCCGCAGTCAGGCCGGCCGGTCCGGATCCGAGCACCAAGAGACGGGTTGAGATTATATTGCTCATTGCGAGACCTTAACTGGGCGACGGGCGACCATCAAACAAGCCGCGACTGGTGGAGCGCAGCCTCGATGAACCCCTTGAACAAGGGGTGGGGCTCGAACGGCCGGCTCTTCAATTCGGGATGAAATTGAACGCCGATGAACCATGGATGGTCGGGCCGTTCCACGATTTCGGGCAACTCACCGTCGGGAGACATTCCCGAGAAAATCAGTCCGCCCTTCTCCAGCGCGGCACGATAATGGACGTTGACCTCGTAACGATGGCGGTGGCGCTCGCTGATTTCGGTCGTTCCATATTGCTGGGCGACCTTGCTGTTGTGGCTCAACTTAGCGGCATAAGCACCTAGCCGCATTGTTCCCCCAAGATCCGTTTCAGCGCTTCGCTTCTGCAAGCCTTCCGGCCCCATCCACTCCGTAATGAGGCCGACCACGGGCTCGCTTGTCTCGCCGAATTCCGTGGTCGAAGCTTTTTCGATCCCGGCCGTGTTTCGCGCGCCTTCGATGCAAGCCATCTGCATGCCGAGGCAGATTCCGAAAAAGGGAACCTCGCGTTCGCGGGCGAACTTCACTGAGGCGATCTTGCCTTCGCTTCCGCGTTCGCCGAACCCACCGGGGACGAGAATGCCGTGCAGCGGCTCAAGCTCCGCAGCGAGGTCGGCCTCTTCCATCTCGAAGACCTCCGCATCGATCCAGCGGATGTTCACCTTGACCCTATTGGCCAGGCCTCCGTGGACAAGCGCCTCGCGAAGCGACTTGTAGGCATCTTGAAGGCCGACATACTTTCCGACCACGCCAATCGTGACCTCCCCTTCCGGGTGATCGACGCGGTCCATGATGTCTTCCCAGCGTGCCAGGTCTGGCGCAGGTGCATCGCTTATGCCGAATACCCGCAGGACCTCGTCGTCCAATCCCTCGCGATGATATTGGAGGGGGACGTCATAGATCGAACGAGCGTCAAGTGCCTGGATCACCGCGGATGCGGGCACGTTGCAAAACAGGGCAATCTTGGCCCGTTCGCCTTGAGGGATCGGCCTCTCCGCGCGGCACAGCAGAACGTCGGGCTGGATGCCGTAACTGGTCAATTCGCGGACGCTATGTTGGGTCGGCTTCGTCTTCAGTTCACCGGCCGCCGCAAGATAGGGCACCAATGTCGTATGGACGAAACAGCAGCTGTCGCGGCCCAGGTCATTGCGAAGCTGACGGATAGCTTCCACGAACGGTAGGCTCTCAATGTCGCCGACAGTCCCACCAATCTCACAGATCACGAAGTCCAGGCCCTCGATGTCGGCGAGAGCGAATTCCTTGATGGCATTCGTCACGTGCGGAATGACCTGGACGGTCGCGCCAAGATAATCGCCGCGCCGTTCCCGGGCGATGATGTCGCGATAGATGCGGCCGGACGTGATGTTGTCAGACTGGCGCGAAGCAACGCCCGTGAACCGTTCGTAATGCCCGAGGTCGAGGTCCGTCTCTGCCCCGTCGTCGGTCACATAGACTTCGCCATGCTGATACGGGCTCATCGTGCCCGGATCGACATTCAGATAGGGGTCGAATTTGCGGATTCGGACCTTGAATCCACGCGCCTGAAGAAGCGCCCCGAGGGACGCCGCGAGAAGACCTTTTCCGAGGCTGGAGACCACGCCGCCGGTGACAAATATGAACCGCGCCATGGGAGCCGAGCCTTAGGGACTGCCTGCGCACTCTGGCAAGCACCCGAATCAACTATTTTGTGAAAATGTCCTGCCTTGGCGGCCCTTAGGCAGCAAAAAGCTCGGGTTACTGGGCGAGCGGAACGGCCGAATTCTGCTCAGCCGGCTGCGGCTGGGCAGGTGCTACCGGCTGCACGTCGGCCGGTGCTGCCGGGGCCGACTGGTTGACCAGTGAGGTGTCGACCCGAGCCTGTTCGCGGCTAATGCCGGCGACCGCCGCCAGGACGATCGACATGACCACGAAAAGCCCGCCGAGAATCGCCGTGGAGCGAGTGAGAAAGTCCGCCGCGCCGCGGGCGGTCATGAAGCCCGACGACGATCCACCGACGCCAAGCCCGCCGCCTTCGCTGCGCTGCATCAGGATAACGGTGACCAGAGCAGCAGCAATGATCGTCTGGACGATAAGGAGGAAGGTGAACATGCGTTATCCGTCAGAGAAAGCGTTGGCGGGGCAGATAGACGCGCGGCGGCTGAAGTTCAATTGCTGCTTGGCGCGGGCGGCTTCGGATTGGATAGCGCCGCTTCAAGCTGTTCCTTGGTCATGCCGATAACCGCACCCTGGGCCGTCCCGGCAATGCTATTCCGGGGAACACGGATGGTCTGGCCGCTCGTAAGGTCGATGGCGACATATTGCGCATCGAGCGAGTGGATCTTGCCGATGACATTGCCGCCGATGCCTTTTACGGCTGCGCCCGGCGTCAGCGAAGCGTTGATGAGCGCGACCGTCTTGTCGACCTCGGCATTGAGCTCGGCCTGCGTGAAGGCGATGTAGAGTTTCTTCTGCTGATAGGTGAAGCTCGATATTGGCAAGCTGGTTTCGTGCCGGTCGGTCTTGATGAAAAGGAGGCCGTCACGCTGACCGGTTACCTGTCCCACGGGCTTACCGGCAGGGTCCAGAACCGCCTGGCCGACCATCGTCGCGGGGTCAAAGGCTGCGGGTTGTGCAGCAACGGGCATCGCCGGAGCGAGCGACGCGATGGCAAGGGCTCCAAGCAGGCGGACCGGCGTGAAGAGCTTCAATTTTCGTTCCTTCTCGTTGAAAGCCCTGATTTTTTAACAGATCGAAACGGGAGTTCAACTTTGTGGTGCAGCCTCGACAATCGGAAGGAAATCCGCCGATTTCAGGCTCGCGCCACCTACTAGCGCACCATCGACGTCGTCGATTGCGAGAATTTCCCCTGCGTTCGACGCCTTGACCGAACCGCCGTAGAGGATTCGCATGTCCCCGCCGGCTGCCCCGAAGCGATCGACGAGCTGTTGGCGGAGCGCGCCATGCATGGCCGCAATATCCTCAAGCGATGGCACGAGCCCTGTCCCGATCGCCCAGATTGGCTCGTAGGCTACAGACAGACGTGAAGGATTGCCCTCGAACTCGGGGAGCGACGCCAGCAGCTGCCTTTCGACCTCGGGGATCGCCTGTCCGCTCTTTCGCACTTCCAGACTCTCGCCGACGCAGAGGATGACATCGAGCCCTGACGCAAGCGCCGCGGCGGCTTTCGCCTGAACCCCCTCGTCGCTCTCGCCATGATCGGCGCGCCGCTCACTATGGCCGACGATCGTCAGCGACGCCCCGGCGTCCGACAGCATCGCTGCGCCAATATCGCCCGTATGCGCGCCCTTATCTTCGGCATGAACATCCTGGCCGCCGATTGCGAATGCCGGGAGGGCGCGCGCAGCCCGCTCTATCAAGGTCGCCGGAAGGCATAGCGCGACGTCGACGTCCGGCCGTCTCTCGGCGCCGGAGGCAATGGCCGCAACCTCCCCAAGATCGGAGGCAAGCCCATGCATCTTCCAGTTTCCGGCAACGAGGTATCGCCGTGCCATATGCTTTCCTTCCTCGACTTGCTGTCCTTGTCAGCCGCCCGTAAAGCGACGCTCGAGTTTTTCAACGTATCGAGACAAGAATGATCGCTTCCTTTCGCCGCCTGTCCAAATCGATGGTCGGCAGCATTATCATGGTCCTGTTTTTCGTCGCCATCCTCGCAGGTTTTGCCCTGCAGGACATCACGGGGACCGTGGGCGGTTTCGGCGGCAGCTTGTCCAAGAACACGCTCGCCAAGGCCGGCAGCGAGGAACTGACGGAGCGCGAGTTCAGCGCCGAGCTTCAGCGCCGGCTCGCCGAGGTTCGCCAGCAGAACCCGTCAGCAGACTACTCTGCGCTCGCGAACGAATTCCAGCCGATGCTCGATTCGCTGCTCCAGCAAAAAGCCCTCGCGGCATTCGCATCTGGGCAGGACATCACCTTGTCGAAGCGACTGGTCGATGCGGAGATCGCGCGTCTGCCGCAGACGAAGGGTCTCGACGGGCGGTTCAGCGAGGAGGCGTATGCGCGCTTCCTCAACCAGATCCGAATGACCGATACGGAATTGCGCCAGCAGATCAGCCGACTGTTGATCAACCGTATCATGCTTGCGCCGGCAGCTGCGGAGCCGCGCGTTCCGGTCGGAATCGCAAGGCCGTACGCGGCGATGCAGCTTGAGGTGCGAGAGGCCGATGTCGCTCTGTTCCCGACCGAAACCTTCCTCGCGACGATCGGCGACCCAAGCGATGCCCAGGTGCAGCAGTTCTATCGGTCCAACCTCGCGCGCTACACCATTCCCGAGCAAAGGGTGATCGACATTGCGCGGATCGGGCCGGAGCAGGTGGCGAAAGTAGCCGCCACGGACAAGGAAATCGCTGACTATTATCGCGCCAACCAGGCGACATACGGCTCGAAATCACAGCGGGTGATCAGCCAGGTCGTCCTGCCGTCGCAGCAGGCTGCCAACGCGCTGGCTGCCAAACTCCGCTCAGGGCAGGCTTTCGCCGACGCCGCCAAGCCTCTGGGCTATTCCGCCTCGGACATCTCGGTGGGGCCCCAGACCCGCGAGGAATTTGCCAAGCTCACCAGCGCGCAAGTCGCGGCCGCGGCCTTCGCCGCCAATGCCGGCAGCGGCGCCATTGTCGGCCCGGTGCGCTCGACGCTCGGCTGGCATGTCATCAAGATAGACGGTCTGCAGAATATCGGTGGTCGTTCGCTCGAAGCCGTTCGCGGCGAGATCGCGGAGAAGCTCACATCGGACAAGCGCGAAAATGCCCTGGCCGACCTGATTGCCGGCATCGAAGACGGCATTGCCGACGGCAAGAACTTTAGTGAAGCGTTAGCAGGAACGGGCATCCAGCCGCTCCGCACGCCCGCCATCACGGCCTCGGGATCTGCTCCTCGCCAGCCAGACTACAAGTTCCCGGCGGAACTGGCTCCTGCCCTTCGCGCCGGCTTCGATCTTGGTCAGGGCGACGATCCGGTCGTTGAAACGCTCGGTGAGAAGGCTGGCTACGTGCTGGTTGGCGTGGATCAGGTCATGCCGGCCGCTCCGGCACCGATTGCCGAGGTCCGCGACCGGGTTGCCCGGGACTGGAAGATAAAGCAGGCAATCGAGCAGGCCCGGAGCGCTGCGGCCAAGGCGGCAAGCGCACTGTCAAAGGGCGCTTCCATGGCTGACGCCGTTAAAGCGACCGGTTCGAAAGTCTCCATACCCGCCCCCCGGCACGAGACGGTCAGGCGTATCCAGCTCGCGCAGATGGGCGCTGAGGTGCCGCCGGCGCTGAAAATGATGTTCAGCCTGGCCGAAGGACGCAGCCGAATGGTAGCCGACCCCGGCGGACGCGGCTTCGTTCTCGTCAAGGTCACCAAGGTCGTGCCCGGCGACGTTACGTTGCAGCCGAATCTGGTCAGCCAGATTCAGCGCGAGTTCCAGCAGCCGTTGGCGACAGAATATGCCGAGCAGTACACCAAGGCGATCGAGGCCGACGTGGGCGTCAAGCGCAACCAGGAAGCGATCGACGAGGCAAAGCGGCGGATCATCGGCGGCGGGAGCTGATGGCCGCACCGCGGATTCTCGTCCTCGATAACTACGACAGTTTCACCTTTACCCTCGTCGACTATCTCGCTTCGGCAGGAGCCGATGTAACGGTTTGCCGCAATGACCAGTTGGGCGTTGCAGAGGCGCTCGCCGGGGCCTTTCAGGGCGTGATGATTTCGCCCGGGCCCGGCGCACCCGAAGATGCCGGCATTTCGGTCGCCCTAACGAAAGCATGCATTGAGACGAAGCTGCCACTGCTGGGAGTCTGCCTCGGGCATCAAGCTATCGCGATCGCTTGCGGACAGACTGTTGGAAAGGTGCGGCCAGTGCACGGCAAGATCAGTCGCGTTTCCCACGACGACAGCGGTCTATTCGCCGGCCTTCCCAGCCCGATGAGCGTCACGCGCTACCACTCTCTGGCCATCACCGAGGTTGTCCAGTCGCGGCTCATAGCCAACGCCTGGACAGATGACGGTGTAATCATGGGCGTGCGCCACGCTGAAGCGCCGGTACATGGCGTTCAGTTTCACCCCGAGAGCGTCGCCTCCGAACATGGTCACGCGCTGATGCGGGCTTTCATTGCTACCTGTTCTTGACGAGACTTGAAGCGTTCGATACACGTTCCGCATTCGTTCTCCATCGGGGTGCGCCGAATATGCTGACCGCCAAGCAGCACGAGTTGCTCAAGTTCATCAATCACCGACTGAATGAGAGCGGCATATCGCCGAGCTTCGACGAAATGCGTGAAGCACTCGACCTCAAGTCAAAATCCGGTGTTCACCGCCTGATTTCGGCCCTCGAGGAACGCGGCTTCATCCGTCGCCTCCCTAATCGTGCCCGCGCTCTTGAAGTCGTGAAAATGCCAGAGACGGTCGCGCCGTCTGTCGTCTCGGCTCTACCGCAGCGTATCGTCGTCCCTTCGGCCGCAAATGACACGATCGAGATTCCAATGCATGGCCGGATCGCTGCAGGTACTCCGATCGAGGCCTTGCAGGGCACCGAGACCTTTTCGGTACCGGCCGCTCTGCTGGGGCCCGGCGAGCATTACGCGCTCGAGGTGTCGGGCGACTCGATGGTCGAGGAAGGTATCCTTGACGGCGATTTCGCCCTCATCCGCAAGGTCGATACTGCCCGGGAGGGCGAGATCGTCGTTGCCCTGATCGATGACCAGGAAGCCACGCTCAAGACTTTCCGGCGCGAAGGCCAGATGATCCGTCTCGATCCTGCGAACCGTCTTTATGAGGCCCAACGCTATCGCCCGGACCAGGTCCAGATACAGGGGCGGCTTGCCGGCTTGATCCGCCGCTACTGATCAAGAGCATCTTGGCGGTCTTCGACATCCGCTCAGTCGGGCCTTCACCCATCAGATCAGGAAATTGATCGGCCCTCGGACCCGCCTTTCCGCCCGTCCGAAAAAGTGAAGTAGCACCGGTTTCGGCGATTGTTCCTCTATGTTAGGGGCCGCTCAGCTCATCCATCCGCCAGGATCTAACAGAGGAACCCAGCTTGGGCGCTAGTCCGAAAATCGAGGGCGTCGTCACGCGTTTCGCCCCCTCCCCAACCGGTTATCTGCACATCGGCGGTGCCCGCACCGCCCTGTTCAATTATCTCTTTGCCCGCCACCACGGCGGCAAATACCTCCTGCGCATCGAAGATACCGACAAGGTCCGCTCCACCAAGGAGGCGATCGATGCCATTCTTGACGGCCTCTCGTGGCTCGGCATCGAAGGCGATGGAGAGCCCTATTTCCAGTCGCAGTTTGAAAAGCGCCACGCGGAGGTAGCCCACCAGCTGCTCGAGAAGGGTGCTGCCTACCGCTGTTATCTGACTTCGGCCGAGCTCGCCGAGCGGAGAGAAAGGGCTCAGGCGGATCGCCGTCCTTTCCGCATCGAAAGCGAGTGGCGCGATCGAAACGACTGGCCGGAGGGTGAACCCTTCGTGGTCCGGATCAAGGCGCCTCGGGAAGGTGAGACGGTCATCGACGACCTCGTCCAGGGCAAGGTGACCGTTGCCAACGCAGAGATCGACGACTTCGTGCTGCTTCGTTCCGACGGCACGCCGACCTACATGTTGGCCGTCGTGGTCGATGACCATGACATGGGCGTCACTCACGTGATTCGAGGCGACGATCACCTCAACAACGCCTTTCGGCAGTTGGCGATCATCCGCGCCATGGGCTGGCCCGAGCCTGCCTACGCCCACGTTCCCCTCATTCACGGTCATGATGGTGCAAAACTGAGCAAGCGCCACGGTGCGCTTGGGGTTGATTCCTACCGCGACGAACTGGGGATTCTGCCCGAAGCCCTATTCAATTACCTCCTTCGCCTCGGCTGGGGACACGGAGATGACGAGATCATCAGCCGCGATCAGGCGGTGGAGTGGTTCGACGTCAATCACGTCGGCAAGTCGCCGTCACGCTTCGACTTAAAGAAGCTCGAAAACCTCAACGGCCATTACATCCGGGAGGCCGACGACGCCCGGCTTGCCACCCTGGCCTCGCCAAAGCTCGGACTAAGCTACGAAGACCTCTCACTGCTCATCCAGGCGATGCCGGAGCTCAAGGCTCGCGCTCACAATCTGAACGAGCTGGCGGAGGGCGCCGCCTTCCTGTTCGCAAGCCGACCGATTTCCGTCGAGGAAAAAGCCGCTGCACTTTTGACAGTCGAATCGCGAGAACACCTTCGCCTCGCTCACCAGGCTCTTTCGGAAGTGTCGGAATGGACACACGATTCCACGGATGCTGCGGTGCGAAAGGTTGCAGAAGAACACGAACTTAAGCTAGGCAAACTCGCGCAGCCGCTCCGCGCGGCGCTGACAGGCAAAACGACTTCGCCGGGCATTTTCGACGTGCTGGTCCTTCTAGGCCGCGACGAAAGCCTCGCCCGCATCGCCGATCAGATTTCTGGAGCTCATTGATGACCGAACAGACCGTCACCCTGAATACCGCCGAGGGCGACTTCTCCTATCCACTACTGCCCGGGTCTGTTGGTCCCGAGGTCATCGATATTCGCAAGCTTTATGGTCAAACGGGCAAGTTCACCTATGACCCCGGCTTTACCTCGACCGCATCTTGCCAGAGCGCGATCACCTATATTGACGGCGACCAGGGCATCCTGCTTCACCGCGGTTATCCGATCGACCAACTGGCCGAGCAGTCGACCTTCATGGAGGTCGCCTACCTCCTGCTCCACGGTGACCTGCCCAAAAAGTCGGAGCTGGACGAGTTCACGAATACCATCACCTACCACACGATGCTGCACGAGCAGCTTGCGACCTTTTATCGCGGCTTCCGCCGTGACGCCCATCCCATGGCAATCATGTGCGGCGTCGTCGGTGCGCTTTCGGCGTTCTACCATGACAGCACGGACATCACCGATCCGAACCAGCGATTGATCGCGTCGCACCGCCTGATCGCCAAGATGCCGACGATCGCGGCGATGGCCTTCAAGTACAGCATCGGCCAGCCGTTCGTGTATCCGAAGAACGAACTGAGCTACACGGGTAACTTCCTGCGGATGACCTTTGGGGTTCCCGCGGAAGAATATGAGGTCAATCCGGTCATCGAGAGCGCGATGCGCCGGATTTTCATCCTTCATGCCGACCACGAGCAGAATGCGTCGACCTCGACTGTTCGCCTCGCCGGTTCGTCGGGAGCCAATCCGTTCGCCTGCATCGCCGCTGGAATTGCCTGCCTTTGGGGTCCGGCGCATGGCGGCGCCAATGAAGCGGCGCTCAACATGCTTCGCGAAATTGGCGACGTGAAGAACATCAAGCATTACGTGGCGCGGGCCAAGGACAAGGACGACCCATTCCGCCTCATGGGCTTTGGGCACCGCGTCTACAAAAACTACGACCCGCGCGCGAAGGTCATGCAGAAGACTGCAGAAGAGGTTCTGAAGGAGCTCGGCAAGAGCGATCCGGTCCTCGACGTCGCCCGCGAACTCGAGCAAATTGCGCTAAGCGACGAATATTTCATCGAGAAGAAGCTCTACCCGAACGTCGATTTCTATTCCGGTATCATCCTCAATGCGATCGGCTTCCCGACCGACATGTTTACCGCCCTCTTCGCTCTCGCCCGCACCGTGGGTTGGGTCGCGCAGTGGAACGAGATGATTTCCGACCCCGAGCAGAAGATCGGGCGCCCGCGTCAGCTCTATGTCGGAGCAACGCAGCGAGATTACGTTCCTGTCAGCGAGCGCTGATTACCTGGCGAGGGGCAGGCTCAATGTGAAGCGTGCGCCTTCGCCGGGCGCGCTCACCAGGGTGATGTCCCCGCCCATTGATCGCGCAAGGCGACGAGCGATTGCGAGACCCAGGCCCGCGCCACCGCTCGGCTGAGCTTGCTCGAAGCGCTCGAAAATCCGTTCCTGGTCGGCAGGTGCGATCCCCGGACCTTCGTCGCTGATGCAAGCCGACGCGAAATCCGTACCGGCGACAAGTGAAAGGATCACCTTTCCGCCAATTGGCGAGTGGCGCACGGCATTGGCCAGCAAGTTCACGAGAATTTGAATGACTGCCCTTGGGTCGCCCACCGCGTCCAGGGACTGCGCCCCCTCACGCTGGAGAACGACGGACCTTTCTTCCGCCTCTGCCTCGACGAGTCCGAATGCTTCGTCCGCGGAGGCGCCAAGGTCGATCTGGGATTGCAGCTCCGGAGGCTGGTCGACCATGGACCGGATCACTGACAAGAGATGGCGGGCAGCGGCGGCAATGTCGCCCGCGTAGGCCGCGTAGTCGCTCCGCAGCGGACCCTCCGAGCGCTCCGCGATACCCTCTGCTGCGCGAATGATGCGGTCAATTGGCGACCGCAGCGCGTGATCCAGAGCGGGATCAAGGCCCAGTATCCCGGGTCCAGCTTCGTTCGCGGCGGCAGGCTTGGCTTTGTGTTCAGGCAGGGCACGGCCGCGGTACCCAGCAAACGAGCCGTCGGCGGCAAGTACCGGCGTGCCCTCGAGAACGAGCTGCGTTGACTGTCCAGACCGACTTGCCGCTCTCTGGTCGCTGAATGAAGCGCGGGACGCTACTGCAAGCAACATCGGCATCGCGCCATCTTCGCCTTCCAGCAGGCGAACAAGCCGCGTTAAAGGCTGACCGCTTGCTTCGCCGATTCCGACCCCAAGAAGCTCCGCGAGATCGGGAGATAATTCCGTGATCCTGAGCTCGCTGTCGGTGGCCCATTCGCCACGGGTTGCCGGTAGAACGTCCTCTCCACGGGCGGCTTGTTCAAGCCTCGGGCCCTGGGGCGGCCGGCGTCGCCAGCTCTCGATCGTAATGAGGACATCATCGCCATCGGGCTCGCCGCGCACCCACAATTCCACGTCGTAGTCACGGCCAGCCACCACTGCTGGCCGCGCAACCGCGATCCCGAGTTTGCGAACGAGCCTCGCGACTGCCGCGAGTTGCGGGAGCATCAACCTCTCGCCGACGCGCGCGCCAGCTTCCTGCTGCAGGCGACCGAGCATGCTGTCCGCCTCGACCAGCCTGCCGGCAGAGTCGACGCGTCCACACACCAAGTCGCCGTTGCCGGCCGCGCTAGCCATTGCCGTTTCTCACCAAGGTGCGGGCGATCCGGAACGGTCGTGGAAGCCGCCAGTGCGCCAAGGCTACCGCTACCTCCTTTTCATCCAAGGTATCGAAGCGAGCCATTTCATCTTCGATCGACGCCGTCCCGGTCAAAGCTCCAAAATCCGCGATAAGTCGCGCAGCCGACTGGCGGCCGAGTCCCGCCATTCTGGCGAGCAGCGCCAATCCGCCGTCGCCAGCGTCGAGAAGATGGTCCCATGCGGCCTGCGAGGTTATCCCGGCACGGCGGGCGATGATTTGCGCGGCCAAGGCCGCTTCGCCTTCACCGGAAGCCTCTTCGATCAGCCGATCCTCTTTGTCCGGACCTTGATCGAGTGCGGCCGCAAGCTGCTCGACTGCCCGGTCAAGTGCCTCTTCGTAGCGGACCGATTCAACAGTCTGTTCAGCAGCCCCCGCATAAACGGCTTCGGCAGCGCCGGACGGGCACATCGCCGCAGCGACTGCATGAACCAATGCAATGACATCGTCCTTAGCGAGGTCGCTGAGTTCGATCCTTGGTTGTCCAAAACCGTCACGGCGCCGTCCGCGTGCTATGACCAGTGCCATCGCGGCGGACGCAATGGCCGGCGAGGGATCTCCGACCAGCCGCGAGAGCAGCGGCAACCTTCGCGGCCCCGCGTGTGAAGCAAAGGCGGAGGCGATACGATGTTCGTCGGCACGGCGAAGCATCAAGGATAACAGCCCCCCCGATTGAGCAGGCCCGACCTTGTCAACTTCGAGAGAATCCTGGACGTGTCTGTGGCGTCTGGACGATCACCTGCGACCAGACCGATCTCGCCGGCCAGCGTCGCAACGAAATCGCCCAGCATCGCCGACATGAGCGCCCTCTCTTGCTCGGTGAGGCGATCGGCGGGATCGAGGAAGAAATCCCGACGAACCGTAGCCAAGCGGCTAGGTCCGCGCGGGCGCGCGGGGTCGACCGGGCGGTCTGCTGCAAATGCAGCGATCGGCCATTCCTCGGGCATCATTACCTGAAGCTGTTAGATGATTTGGGTTAACGCGCCGTCAATCGCGAAGGAGCCGATGGCGCAAATGTTGTGCCGCGAAGAGGCTCCCGCCCGCGTAAAGTACGAGAGCGACGAGTAAACCGGTCCACCAACCGGCTATCACGAACGGTGCAGCACCGATGATCGCGTTGCGCCGCGAGAAAAGCCAGATTTCCCCAGGGATTTCCGTTCCTTCCGCCTCGATCCGGGCAGCCTGTGCAAACGCCCCAGCCGTGATGGCAGCCAGCGTTGCTCCCCATCCACCGCCATGGTTCCCGACCCACCAGCCCAGTGCGACCAATGCGACACCGGCAAATGGCCAGAGCAGCCGCAGCGAGAGAGTCGAAGGCGCGAGCGGGCGAAGCCGAAGTGCAGCAAGCCGCTCCGCTACCAGATCGAACGGGGTCGCGAGCAGGAGCAGCAGATAAGACTGCCATAGCCAACCGCGTGTAAAACCGAAGGCTGCGGCGGCCGTCAGGACGAGCGCGGAAATGAGCAGCCATCTCGGCTTTACGCGGCTTTCCATCAATCGCTCGGTAGCCAGCTCCTCGATGGCCGGGAGCGCATAACGGCTCGCCCAGTCGCTTCGCGCACCTCTGGTGGCGACAAGCAGGCGACGCTCGAAGCCGGCAAGATCGTCCGGCCTATCCGCCAGGATTGCGCCGCTCTCGCCTTCCCCAGCAATCAGACGGCGTGCTCCGCCCTGAACGACGCGCCTGAGCAAGGTCGACTGGAGATCCCAATCGCCGAGCATCGCGACTGTTGAGCCAAGCGTCGCAGCATCCACGAGCGCGATCCCGGCCCATCGGCTCGTTGCGTCGATCCGCTCGAATGCCTGGTGCGCCTCATCGTCGGGGACGAGGGCAACAACCGGCTCTGCATGTTCGGCCACACGGGTGAGCAGCCCGAAATCCGGCGCCAGGCCGTCGGCCATAAGCAGGATTGGCATACCAGCCTCGAAACGGCTGGCCGCTTCGTGACTGTCGCTTACGGCGGTTACGGCCAGCCCTTCCTCTCGGAGCCGCTCCAGCGCCTCGTTGAGCGCTACGGGTAGCCGTTCGACCAGCACGACGATTGGTGCGGCGCCCGCCGCTGCCGCGCACCGGACCTGATATTCCACCAAGGTGCGGCCGGCGAGCGGATAGAGCGCTCGAAGGCCGCCATTGTCGTCTTCCTGATAGGCGCCGATCAGCGCGCCGAGCGCCATGCTCTTGATCCTCCCCCGTTCATCGACGGACCTTCTAGGCCAGGCCGCGCCTCGCTTTCCACCCCGTGATCCGCAATCGCGCTTCCGCCTGAGCGAATTCGTGGTAAATTGATTTTCATGACCCCGTCCAGCCACGCATCGCCCGCATATGAACCCTATTCCGGGGAGGGCGAGATCGGGCCCGACGGCACGCTTCGTCATCCCTTGACGACAGACCAAGCTGGCGAAGAGTGGCTGGCCGAGGCAACGCTTCCAGAGGTGCCGGGTGCAGGCGGTCGCGCAGTGCTCGGTTGGACCCTGGGACTGCTCGCTTTTCTGTGGTTAGGCTTCAGTGCCTGGTCGGCGGGACAGGCCCTCGCGGGTCAAGCACTCTCCTTCCCCGCGGTAGCCCAATGGGTCGCCATTATCACCGGTCCACTTGCCCTCCTCGGCTTGGCTTGGCTGATGTTCGGACGGACTCGTCGGCGGGAAGCCGAAGCTTTTACCCGTTCTGTCGTGACGATGCGCGGCGAAGCGCGCGCGCTCGATGGGCTCCTAGCGGTCGTCCGCCAACGGATTGACGACAACCACCTCGCGCTTCGCTCCATGGCCGATCAGTTGATGGTCTTGGGTGACGAAGCGGCTTCTCGGCTCGGCGCGGCCTCAGCCGACCTCGACGCCGGCGCCCGCCGGCTTGCTGGGCACGGCGAAACCTTCGATCGCGCCGCTCATAATGCTCTGGTCGATATTGGCGTCCTGCTGGAGGATCTCCCCGAGCGGAGGCGACTGCCCGGGCTATGGCTGACCAATTGCAAACGGCAGGACGCTCGGCCCTCGACCAGGCCGCCGCGTTCGAGCGGCAGGTGGCGACCCTCGGAGAAGCCACCCGCGAAACCGAAAGCCGGGTCGATTCCGCGAGCAGCACCCTCTCCGCTCGCCTCGCAGAACTCGACTCAAGCGCCATGGCGACGGCCGAGAAACTGAAAGCCGTTGCTTCCGACTCCGGACAGACGATGGACACGCTGCTTGTCCGCACTTCAGAAGTGCTCGAGGAAATCCGCAGCGGTATCGCGATCCAGTCCAGTGCGGTCACAGCCCTCGTCGATGAAGCGCGGGCAGGCCTTGGGCACGCAGGTATCGAGTCCGCCACAGCCCTTCGCGACCGGCTTGCCGATGCCCGATCATCACTCGACCATCTGTCAGAACATATTGTTCGCCAGGACGAATCGTCTCGCCACCTGGTTGATTCGATTTCGGCCGGGCTCGCTGATCTTGATCAGCGCTTCGGCACCTTTGCGGCGCAGGGCGATCAGCGATCTGCTGCCATCGGAGAGAGCCTGAGCCGTCTTCGCGGCGAACTGGAAACGATCAATCTCCATTCTGACGCCGGCACGGTCGGCCTTACGCAACTCGCCGAGCGCACCGAGACACTTCGTGAACGGCTCGACGGTCTCGCTGCCGCACTGAGCAGCGACATCAACCAAGCGCTCGGGGAAGCACAGGGTAACGCGCAGCGGCTGCTTGAATCGGCCCAGGCAGCTCAACCCGCACTGGTACTCGCCCGCGACACCGCCGCCGAAACAGCCAACAAGATCAATGAGGGCTCATCCGCGGTGGAAGCGCAGCACGACCGCCTCGCAGCTCTACTCGCTGCGGTCGACACGGGCGTCGGCGGAGCTGAGCGCCGGCTCGCCGAGCTGTCGGAGTCGATCGCGATGGCCGAAAGCGAGGCGCAACGGCTTTCAGGGGAAACCGGCCCGGCGCTCGTGGCGGCGCTCGTCCAGGTAAAGGAGGCTGCAAATCATGCTGCAGACCGGGCGCGGCAGGCCATAGCGGAGATCATTCCCCAGAGCGCAAGCCAACTGTCCGATGCTGCGAGGACTGCGCTCGAGAACGCCGTCCAGGAAAGCGTTGCCCAGCAGTTGCGCGAGGTCGAGGTGACCGCCGCGCGAGCGGTGGAAGCGGCCCGCGGCGCTTCGGAGCGGCTGATGCAGCAGATGCTTTCCATTGGCCAAAGTGCAGCAGCGCTCGAAGCCCATATGACGCAGAACGACGAAGATCGGCGCGAACGCGACAGCGAGGCCTTCGCCAAGCGCGTCTCGCTGCTCATTGATTCAATGCATTCGGCCTCGATCGACGTCGGAAAGATCCTTTCCGACGATGTCGACGACAAAGCCTGGGCTTCGTACCTCAAAGGTGATCGCGGCGTGTTCACGCGGCGCGCCGCCCGGCTGATCGGCGGAACCGAAGCGCGATCGCTTCAATCGCATTACGAGTCCGACCAGGAATTCCAGGAATCGGTCAACCGGTACGTTCATGACTTCGAAGCGATGCTTCGGCGGATAACGGCCGAGCGCGATGGCGGGCCCTTGGCAGTGACGATCATGTCAAGCGACATGGGCAAGCTCTACGCCGCGCTTGCGCAAGTGGTTGGCGGTCGGCGCTAAGCCCGCTCAGTTGTAGAAGTCGAGATCGTCTACGGTAACCCAACCGTAGAGCCAATTGGCGTAGTAAATCGCGAACAGAAACGCCGCTAACACCATTGCGCGCAAGACATGGCGCTTGAGGTCGAAGTGGTGGGGAGCGCTTTCGGCCTGACCGGGAATTGTCGGATTTCCCGCCTCTTCGTCCGTCTTCACGCCGAAGGGGAGAAGCACGAAGGCGCTCGTCACGAAAAACAGGAAGTAGATCGCAATGATCGACCCGACCTGCATCAGCCAACCGCCAACAAAGCAACATCCACGACCGGCTTCTTGCCCGTCCACAGGGTTGCACAGCGGCGCACTGCAATTCGGACCGTCTCGCGCATGCGTTCGGGGTCGGCCGAGCCATCACCATAGCTCTTGCGGGCCGCGTCCGTCGCATCAGCAAGGAAATCAGCCAGGTCAGCCTCGATCGGCACCCCAAACGGGCGGATCAGCGGATCGGCGGCCAGCGCTCCTGTGCCGTCGACCGGAAGGGTGACTGCAATGAGCCCGCCGTAGCCGATCTTCCGGCGCTGGTTCATCGTCGCGCCGTCGGCCGGGAGGATCACGTCCCCGTCGAGTACAAGACGGCCGGTTCGAATCTCACGTAGTTTCTCTGGCCCGTTGGGCGACAGTCGAATGAGATCCCCGTTCTTCTGAATGATCGCGCTAGGGACTCCGGCCGCTAGCGCGACCTTGGCCTGTTCCCGCATATGCCTCGCCTCTCCGTGCACCGGAACAACGATCTGGGGACGGATCCAGCGATACATCTGCTCGAGCTCGGGCCGCGCAGGGTGACCCGAGACGTGGATGTGCAATTGCCTGGTCGTGACGACATTGATGCCAAGATCGCTGAGGCCATTCATGATCCGGCCAATCGGAATCTCATTGCCGGGGATGATCTTGGACGAAAAGATTACAGTATCGCCCTCTACTAGCTTGAGCTCGTGCTGACCCTGCGCGATTCTTCCCAGGGCCGCGCGGGGCTCTCCCTGACCCCCGGTGGCAATGATCATCACCTCGCGCTTGGGGAGCATCATCGCCTGCTCGAAGGTGATGGGTTCAGGAAAATCGAGCAGGTAGCCGTTGGCCTTTGCCACGCGGAGGATGCGGTCGAGACTGCGTCCAGCGACGCAGACCCTCCGGCCAGTCTCTTCGGCGACCTTGCCCAACGTCTGAAGGCGGGCAGCATTGGAAGCGAACGTGGTAACCAGCACCCGCCCTTTTGCCGTCTCGACCGCCTGCCTAAGTCCGTCATGAACGGATTTTTCCGAGCCCGACGGTTCCGTATCGAAGACGTTGGTAGAATCGCAGACCAGCGCCAGGATTCCGGCGTCGCCCAGCGCGTGCATCGTCTCTTCGCTCGACGGCTCGCCGAGAACTGGGGTTTCGTCGATCTTCCAGTCCCCGGTGTGGAAGATCTTGCCCTGCTTCGTTTCGATGAGAACGCCGTTGCCTTCCGGGATCGAGTGGGCAAGCGCGACGAAAGTCACTCGGAACGGGTCGAGGTCGATCGAGCCGTCGCGGTCTATAACGTGGAGCTTGACCTGCCCGGTTAGCCCCTCTTCCTCCAGCTTTCCCGCAATAAGCCCGGCCGTGAACGGAGTGGCATAAAGCGGGACCTTCAACTCCGCCGCAAGATAAGGGATCGCGCCGATATGGTCCTCATGACCGTGAGTGAGGACGATCCCGGCGAGCGTATCGCGATGCTCCTCGATGAATTCGAGGTCGGGCAGGATAAGATCGATACCCGGATAATCGGAGTCCGCGAAGGTCAGGCCGAGGTCGACCATGAGCCATTTGCCCGCGGTGCCGTAGAGATTGACGTTCATGCCGATCTCGCCCGAGCCACCGAGGGCCAGGAAAAGAAGTTCGTCGTCGCGTGGGGTCATCGGTGCGATGTCTCCGCCAGCATCGCAAGGCCGGTAATTGTAAGGTCGGGCTCGATCGCGTCGAAGACACCGGTCCGCTTGTCAAACAGGGCGGCAAGACCACCGGTCGCCACGACCTTGGCCGGACGACCGATCTCGTGACGCAAGCGCTCGGTCAGACCTTCGATCATAGACACATAACCCCAGTAGATGCCGATCAACATTTGCTCTTCCGTGGTCGTTCCAACGACCGAGTCATCGACTGGCGCGGCGATTGCGATACGCGGAAGCTTGGCCGCCGCCCCCACCAAGGCATCGAGGCTGAGATTGATACCAGGTGCGATAATCCCGCCTTTGTAGGCACCATTGAAATCGACCACGTCGAAGGTCGTTGCGGTACCAAAATCGATCACGATCAGGTCGCCACTATGTGCAGCATGGGCGGCAATTGCGTTGAGCACGCGATCCGCTCCGACCGTGCCCGGATCCGGTACGTCGAGTGCGATTGGCCAGGCGGCGTCCCCCTGCCCCGCAACCAGCGGCTCCACGCCGAAATACTTGCGGGACAACACTTCGAGATTGTGAAGTGCACGCGGAACAACGGTACCGATAATGACGGCGTCTACATCGCTGCGCGCAAAACCCTCAAGTTCGAGTAGCTGATGGAGCCAGACGGCATATTCGTCGCCCGTCCGCCGGGGGTCAGTAGCGATCCGCCATCGCGCCTTGATGTCGCGCCCGTCGACCAGGGCGGCGACGACATTGGTATTCCCGGCATCGATGGCGAGCAGCATGGCTGTGCCCCTAACGATTGAGGCGGGAAATGGCGAGGCTCATGCGAGGCCAACGTCCCCGGCGCGAATGATCGTGACGCTTCCATCAGCCAGACGAAGACGAAGCGCGCCGTCGGTCTCAATCCCGTCGAACAGGCCCTGAACGACTTCATCCGGGTTCTGGTGAACCATTATTGGCGTCCCCTTCGGATGCGCCTTCTCCTCCCAGCTGCGTGCCAGCGAAGCTGGCTCGGCGATCCTCCACGCCCCAAGCAAGCGTGCAAAGGCGCCAGCGAGCAAGGGAGCAAAGGCTTCGACAGAGATCGGCATGTCCGACAGGCTTGCGGTTTCCCGCCCTTCTATTCCTGGCTCGACCGCGAGATTGACGCCGAAGCCTGCAACCACCCTGTCGCCGGCCCGCTCGAGCAGAATTCCGCCAAGCTTGCCCTTCCCGCGCATCACGTCGTTAGGCCATTTGAGACTGACGGGAGCCGCCGGCGCTGCGGCGTGGATCGCGTCGATAAGCGCCAGACCAGCAACCAGGGAAAGCGTGGGCGCCTCTGGATCATCGCGGCGAAGGCAAACGATCGTCGAGCCGAAGAAATTGCCGTCGAGGCTGTGCCAGTCACGCCCTTGGCGGCCACGCCCCGAGCGCTGGCGGCGAGCAATCAGCCAGTCGCCCTCCATTGCATCGAAGTCGGCCAGCAGGTCGGTGTTCGTCGAACCGGTGTCTTCGACGAACCGGAGACGGCTCAAAACAGCGAGGCCGCGGCGTTATCGGCGACGCGTCCAAGCGGGCCGATGAGCAGGTAGCCAAGCGGGCTGACGATCATCGCGGCAAGCACGATGAACACGGATTCGAGCGGCGCGCGGACCTGCGAATAGGGCTCGCCCGGAGCGTCGAAATACATCAGCTTGACGATCTTGATGTAGTAATAAGCGCCGACAACAGTCCCGACGATGCCAGCCACTGCGAGCGCGATAAGACCGGCTTCGACCGCAGCCCAAAACACCAGCAGCTTCGGCCAGAAGCCGAACAGTGGCGGAATGCCGGCAAGGCTGAACATGAACATAGCCAGGCCGGCGGCAAGCCACGGCCGAGTCTGCGAGAGCCCCTTGAGACTATCGAGACTTTCAATCGGACCACTCTCGTCTCGCATGCGCAGGACAACGAGGAAGGCGCCCAGCGTCATGACGACATAGACGGCCATGTAGAACAGCACCGACGCGGCGCCGGCCGGTCCACCTGCGGCGAGGCCGATAAGCGCGAAGCCGACATTATTGATCGACGAATAAGCCAGAAGCCGCTTGATGTTGGTCTGGCCATAGGCGGCGACTGCGCCGAGGAAGATCGAGGCCAAGGCCGCGACGATGACGATTTGCCGCCACGCTTCGATCGCCGGACCCAGCGCATCAAGACTGAGACGGGTCGCGAGAAGCACGGCCGCAACCTTGGGCGCCGAAGCGAAAAAGGCGGTGACCGGCGTCGGTGCACCTTCGTAAACGTCCGGTGTCCACATGTGGAACGGCACGGCGCTGATCTTGAACGCCATTCCAGCGAGGACAAAAACAAGTCCGAACAGCAGGCCGAGGCTCGGCATTTCAGAACGGGCGAAAGTCGCGGCGATCCCGTCAAACGCGACGGTACCGGTGAAACCGTAGAGCAGCGAAATTCCGTACAGAAGGATACCGCTCGCGAGCGCGCCGAGGACGAAATATTTGAGACCCGCCTCGGCTGAGCGGTCATCGGTGCGCCGATAGGAGGCAAGGACGTAGGACGACAAGCTGGTAAGCTCGAGGCCGACATAAAGGCTGATCAGGCTGGTCGACGAAACCATTACCGACATACCGACGGCGCTGAGCAGGATCAGTACCGGATATTCAGCGCCATGTTCGAAATCGCGCTCAAACCAGCCGTGAGCGGCGACAATTGCGACGGCGGCAGCGATGAAAATCACCACCTTGCCGAAAGCGCCGAAATCGTCGGCCGCCAGGAGACCGCCGAATATAGGGCCGGCTTCCATTGGCGCGCCGACCAGCGCAAGGGTGGCGCCGACGAGTAAAGCGACAGAAGCCCAACTGGTGAGCCCGGCTGACCGGCGGCCGCCGAAAGCGGCAACCATCATCAGCGTAAGCGCGCCGAGCGTTAGGATGATTTCAGGGAGGATCGCGTCGAAATTCATTAGTGGGCCTCCGCGCCCTCATGCGCTTCTGCCGCACCGTGCGCCGGAGCAGCTTCCGGCTTTCCGGCCGTGAGATGCGCATCGCTTTGTGGCCTGGCCCGCTCGATGCGCTCCAGTAGGCGGCCGACATCGGCGCGCATCGGCTTCATGAAGCTCTCGGGATAGACGCCCATCCACAACACTGCCGCGGCAATCGGTGCCAGGAGCAGCCATTCGCGCTTGTCGAGATCCGGCATCACTGCGGCATCGGCGTTCCTCTGCGTGCCGAAGCAAATCCGCCAGTAAAGGTAGAGCATGTAAGCCGCGCCGAGGATGATCCCGGTTGTCGCGACGATCCCGGCCCAACTCGACACGGCGTAGGTGCCCATAAGCGCCAGGAACTCGCCGACAAAGTTGCTCAGTCCCGGCAATCCTACGCTCGCCATGGTGAAGACCATGAAGAAGAAGGCATAGGCGGGCATATTGTCGGAGAGGCCGCCGTAACGCGCGATCTCGCGGGTATGGAGGCGGTCATAGACGACGCCGACGCAAAGAAAGAGCGCACCCGAGACGAGACCGTGGCCAAGCATGACCATCAACGCTCCCTCGATGCCCTGCCGGTTGAAGGCGAAAAGACCGAACGTGACGAACGCCATGTGAGCGACCGACGAATAAGCGATGAGCTTCTTCATGTCCTTCTGCGCGAGAGCGACGAGCGAAGTGTAGACAACCGCAATACCGCTCAGAACGAACACAAGGGGCATCAGCTCGGCCGAGGCTTCCGGAAACATCGGAAGACTGAAGCGGACGAATCCATAGCCGCCCATTTTCAGCAGCACGCCGGCCAGAATGACCGAGCCCGCAGTCGGCGCCTGGACGTGCGCGTCGGGAAGCCACGTGTGGACCGGCCACATCGGCATCTTGACCGCGAAGCTGGCGAAGAACGCCAGCCACAGCCACCATTGCAGCGACGGCGCGAAATCGTACGCCATCAAGTCGGGGATGAAGCTGGTCCCTGACACATTGATCATCACGACCATGGCGATGAGCATCAGCACAGAGCCGAACAGCGTATAGAGGAAGAACTTATAGGCGGCCTTGATGCGCTCCGCGCCGCCCCAGATCCCGATGATCAGGTACATCGGAATGAGCCCGCCCTCGAAGAAGATGTAGAACAGCAGGAGGTCCTGCGCGGCGAAGACGCCGATCATCAGCGCCTCCATAAGCAGGAAGGCCGCCATGTATTCCGGCACACGCCGGTCGATTGCCCGCCAGCTGGCGCCGATGCAGATCGGCATCAGGAACACCGACAGGATGATCAGCATCAGGGCGATGCCATCGATGCCCAGCGCCCAGACGATGGGGCCGCCGAGGCCGACGTGCTCGACGAACTGCCACTGCGGGCCCGCCGGATCGTAGGCACCCCAGACCATCACACCGAGAACGAGGTCGGCCAAGGTCGCAATAAGCGCGATCCAGCGCGCGCCTTGCGCCTTGACCATCAGGCAAAGGATGGCCGCGACGAACGGGATCGCGATCAGCAGCGACAGCACGGGAAGTCCACTCATGCTACCCACCAGAATGCCCAGGTTGCGGCTGCGATCAGGCCGAGCAGCATGATGAGCGCGTAATTGGTTACATAGCCCGACTGCAGGCGGCTGGTGATGCGATTGCCGACGCCCACTGCGTAGGCCGCACCGTGCGGACCGAAGCGGTCGATGGTCTGCTCGTCACCGCGCTTCCAGAAGAAGTTGCCTAGCCACATCGCCGGACGGACGAAGATGACGTCGTAGAGCTCGTCGAAATACCATTTGTGCACGAAGAACTTGTGCAAGCCGGGGAACGTGGCGACGAATGCCGCCGGTGCGCCGGGCACCCTGATGTAATTGCGCCACGCGATTGCGAGGCCGATCAGCATAACAGCGGCAGGGGTTAGTTTCACCCACAGCGGCACCTCGTGGGCGGCGTGAGCGAGATGCTCGTTGAAGGCCAGGCTTCCTGCCCAGAAATGCGCCCCGCCCTCCGCCTCGACAAACGCGTGGTGGAACAGGAACCCGGCGAAAATCGCACCGACCGATAGCAGGCCGAGCGGAACGAGGATCGTCCAAGGGCTTTCGTGCGGGTGATAGCCGGCCGTACCTTCCGGCGGCATGCCGGTGCCATGGCCGCTGTCGCCATGCTCCTCGTCTGGCGCTTCATGTTCGCCGTGAACGGCATGCTGGATGTGCTCGCTCGCCGCCCAGCGGGGCTTGCCAAAGAACGTGAGGAAGATGAGCCGCCAACTGTAGAAGCTGGTGAGGAGCGCGGCGAACGCGCCGACCCAGAAGGCAATATTGCCATGAACGGTGCCGCTGGCGAAAGCGCTCTCGAGAATTGCGTCCTTTGAGTAGAAGCCGGCAAAACCGAACACGCCGATGATTCCGACGCCCGTGATGGCCAGGGTCCCGGCAACCATTGCCCAGAAGGTCAGCGGGATCTCCTTACGGAGCGCTCCGTAGTAACGCATGTCCTGCTCGTGGTGCATGGCGTGGATAACCGAGCCTGCTCCAAGGAAAAGGAGAGCCTTGAAGAAGGCGTGCGTGAAGAGGTGGAACATCGCCGCGCCGTAAGCGCCGACGCCCGCGGCGAAGAACATGTAGCCGAGCTGCGAACAGGTCGAATAGGCGATTACCCGCTTGATGTCGTTCTGGACGGTCCCGACGGTCGCTGCGAATAGCGCGGTGGCCGCGCCGACATAAGTCACGACGGTCATGGCGTCGGGCGAAACCTGGAACATCGGCGACAGGCGGCAAACCATGAACACGCCAGCGGTAACCATCGTTGCCGCGTGGATCAGCGCGCTGACCGGGGTCGGACCCTCCATCGCGTCCGGAAGCCACGTGTGAAGGCCAAGCTGCGCCGACTTGCCCATCGCACCCACGAACAACAGCAGGCACAGCAGCGTCATCGTGTCGACGGTTAGACCAGCAAAACCGATGGTCGAGCCGGCCATCGAGGGAGCGGCTTCAAGGATCGCCGGGATGGAGACCGTGCCGAACACCAGGAAGGTGCCAAAGATGCCGAGCGAAAAGCCAAAATCGCCCACGCGGTTCACGACGAACGCCTTGAGCGCAGCCGCGTTGGCCGACGGCTTGTGATACCAGAAACCGATGAGAAGGTAGGAGGCGAGGCCGACGCCTTCCCAGCCAAAGAACATCTGTACCAGGCTGTCAGCGGTCACCAGCATGAGCATCGCGAAGGTGAACAGCGACAAATAGGCGAAGAACCGGGGCTGCGAGGGATCCTCCTCCATGTAGCCCCAGCTGTAGAGGTGGACGAGGCTGGAGACCGTCGTGACGACAACCAGCATGACCGCCGTCAGCGTGTCGACCCGAAGCGCCCAGTCAACATTGAGCGCGCCACTTTCAATGAACTTGAGGACCGGTACGACCTGCGCCGTAGCGTCGCCCGACAGGTAGGACAGGAAGATCGGCCAGCTCAGGCCAGCAGCGGCAAACAGCGCGCCGGTCGTGACAAGCTTGGAGGCGGTCTTGCCGATCACTCGGCCCCCAAGACCTGCGATGATCGCAGCGACAAGCGGCAGGAAGCAGATGAAGATAATCGGGTGCATTTATCCGCGCATCCGGTTGACATCGTCGACCGCGATCGAGCCGCGGCGACGGAAGAAAATGACAAGGATGGCGAGCCCGATCGCGGCTTCGGCCGCGGCGACGGTCAGCACGAACATCGCGAAAACCTGCCCGGTTATGTCACCGAGATAGGCGCTGAACGCGACGAGGTTGATGTTCACGGCGAGCAGGATGAGTTCGATCGCCATCAGCATCAGGATGATGTTCCGGCGGTTGAGAAAGATGCCGAGGACGCCGATCGTGAACAGGATCGCCGCGACCGTAAGATAATGCGCGAGGCCAATCACAGCTTCATCCCCTCGCCTACGCCGGGCTGCAAGTTTTTCACCGCGTCTTCAGGGCGCCGCGCAACCTGACGGGAAATGTTCTGGCCGCGAACGTCGCCGCGGCTACGATGGGTCAGCACGATAGCGCCAATCATCGCCACCAGCAGGATGAGGCCGGCAAGCTCGAATGGCATCAGGAAGCGGCTGTAAAGTGCTTCGCCGACGGCTTCGATATTCGGCTGCGCGGTCGCGACCGGCTTGTCACCGATCAGCGGGCCGGCCTGGCGCGCATTGGCGGCGATAGCGATCTCGGCCAGCAGGACCAAAGCGATCATCAGCCCGAACGGCAAATTCTTCGAAAAGCCGCTGCGCAATGTCGCGAAATCAATGTTGAGCATCATCACGACGAACAGGAACAGCACGGCGACCGCGCCGACGTAGACGATGACCAAAAGCATGGCGATGAACTCGGCGCCTACCAGCAGCATGAGGCCGGCCGCATTGAAGAAGGCGACGATCAACCAAAGTACGCTGTGTACCGGGTTGCGCGCGAAGATCACCAGGATCGCGGATGCGATGGTGAGACCCGCAAACAGGTAAAAGGCGATAAGTGCGATCATGAAAGTGCGCGGCCCCTACCGATACGCCGCATCGGCGGCAAGGTTGGCTGCGATAGCGCCTTCCCAGCGGTCACCGTTGGCGAGCAATTTCGCCTTGTCGTAGAGCAATTCCTCGCGCGTTTCGGTCGCGAATTCGAGGTTCGGCCCCTCGACGATGGCATCAACCGGGCAGGCTTCCGCACACAAACCGCAATAGATGCACTTCACCATGTCGATGTCGTAGCGAGTAGTGCGACGGCTTCCATCCTCGCGCGGTTCGGCCTCGATCGTAATGGCCTGCGCCGGGCAGATTGCCTCGCAGAGCTTGCATGCGATGCAGCGCTCTTCGCCGTTCGGATAGCGCCGGAGCGCATGTTCGCCCCGAAAGCGAGGAGACTGCGGCACCTTTTCATACGGATAGTTGATGGTCGCCTTGGGCTTGAAGAAATACTTCAGCGTCAGGGCGTGCGCCTTCACGAACTCCCACAGGGTGAAGGCCTTGATGGTCCGCGCGATCATACCGGCAGTCCTTGGGTCTTGATCATCAGCCAGCCCGAGATGAGCGTGACGAAGAGGAGCGACAGAGGCAGGAAGACCTTCCAGCCGAGCCGCATGAGCTGGTCGTAGCGATACCTGGGCACCGTCGCTTTCACCCACCCGAAGATGAAGAAGAAGAGAAGCATCTTGGCGAAAAGCCAGAGGATGCCCGGGACCGCGTAAAGGAAGCTGATGTTGAGCGGCGGCAGGAAGCCGCCCCAGAAAAGGATGGCGTTCAGTGCGCACATCAGGATGACGTTGGCATATTCGCCAAGCCAGAAGAGTGCGAAGCTCATTGACGAATATTCGGTCTGGTGGCCGGCGACCAGCTCGCTTTCGGCCTCGACCAGGTCGAACGGAGTGCGGAAGGTCTCGGCCATCGAGCTGATCAGGAAAACCACCGCCATCGGGAAGAGCAGGGGATTGAAGCCGAAGCCATTGAGCAGGCCGAAACCAATGTTGCCTTTCTGGGCCATGACAATGCCAGTCAGGTTGAAGGTGCCGGCGTAAAGCACGACGCAGATCAGCACGAAGCCGATCGAAACCTCGTAGGACACCATCTGCGCCGCAGCGCGGATCGCCGAGAAGAATGGATACTTCGAGTTGGACGCCCAGCCCGCCAGGATGACCCCGTAAACGCCGAGCGACGAGGCGGCGAGGATGTAGAGCAAGCCAACGTTGATGTCCGTCAGCACGACACCGACGTCGAAGGGCACCACCGCCCAGACGATAAGCGCGACCGTGAAGGTGATGATGGGCGCGATCAGGAACAGCACCTTGTTGGCGCTGGTCGGGATGATCGTTTCTTTCAGGAAGACCTTCAGGCCGTCGGCAAAGCTTTGCAGCAGGCCCCACGGGCCGACCACATTGGGCCCGCGGCGAAGGGCGATGGCGGCCCAGATCTTGCGCTCGGCATAGATGATCATCGCCACTGCAAGCATCAGCGGGAGGGCGATGACGAGGATGCCGATGACCGTGGCAAGCAGCCACGACCATTCGTAGTTGACACCGAAGGACTGGAACCAGGCGGTCATTCCGCGGCCTCCAGGAACTGAACGCCGTGGACGAGTTCCTCGCTGCAGCGCTTCATCGTCGGGCTTGCCCGGCAGATGGCGTTGGTGAGGTAGAAATCGGCAATCGGATAGGCGACCGGGCCGACTGCCTTGCTTCCGATTTTCGGAGCCTTGAAGCCAAGATCGAGGATCGTGCCCTCTTCCGCTCCCAACCCCGGCACGTCGGCGATCATCGCTGCGCGAAGCTGATCGAAGCGATCAAACGGAAGTGGCTTGCCGATGAGGTCGGAAAGCGCGCGCAGGATCGTCCAGTCTTCGCGGGCATCGCCCGGCGGGAAACTGGCGCGCTCTCCACGCTGAACTCGGCCCTCGATGTTCACCCAGGTGCCATGCTTTTCGGCATAGGCCGCGCCGGGGAGGACGAGGTCCGCGCTGCGAGCGCCCTTGTCGCCATGGTGGCCGATGTAGACGGTAAAGGCGCTATCGAAGGCGCCATCCTGGACTTCGTCAGCACCTAGCGAGATGACCAACTCGGGCTTGGCCTTGGCGATATCGGCAATGCCGCCCTTCTGCGCATAGCCGAGCAGTAGACCAGCCATCCGCGAGGCCGCGGTGTGAAGTACGTTGAAGCCGTTCCAACCGCCCTTGATGAAGTCGCCGGCCGCAGCAAGCGCCGCGCCGAGCCCGCCTGCGGCAAGCGCGCCGGGACCGACGATCATCACCGGGCGCTCCGCCTTTGCGAGCGCGTCGGCGGCGTCCTTGGGTAGCTTGCCCAACATGCCGAGATCGTTGCCGAGCCAGGTCACCGGATAGGCGAGGTCGACTTCGGGTCCGATCGCGAACACCTTTACACCTCTGCGCGCGGCCTTCCGAACGCGGGTATTCACCAGCGGTGCTTCCCAACGCAGGTTGGTGCCAACCAGCAGCACGGTATCGGCATTCTCGATCTCGGCGATCGGGGTATTGAAGCGCACGGCGCCGAGGGAAGTCACGTCATAATCCAGCCCGGTCTGGCGCCCTTCGAGCAGCGACGAGCCTGCACTCTCCAATAGTGCCTTGGCGGCATACATGGTCTCGGCGTCGACCAAGTCGCCGGCGATGGCCGCGATCTTGTTCCCCGCCTTGCTGAAGGCCTTTGCGAAGACGTCGAGCGCCTCGGCCCAGGTTGCCTCGCGAAGCTTGCCCTTATCGCGCAGCCACGGCCGGTCCAGGCGATTGCGAACGAGCGCGTCGACGTGGTGACGCGTCTTGTCGTGCGCCCACTCCTCGTTCACCGCGTCGTTGATCCGCGGAAGGATGCGCATGACCTGGCCAGAGCGCACATCCATGCGAATGTTCGTGCCCACCGCGTCCATGACGTCGACGCCAGGGACCTTGCGAAGCTCCCACGGACGCGCCTCGAAGCTGTAGGGACGCGACAGCAAGGCACCGACGGGACACAGATCAACGAGATTTCCCGAAAGTTCGCTGGTCAACGCAGACTCTAGATAGGAAGTAATCTGCGCGTCCTCGCCTCGGAACAGCATGCCCATCTGGGGCGTGCCGGCCACCTCATCGGAGAAGCGGACGCAGCGCGTGCACTGGATGCAGCGGGTCATCGCCGTCTTGACGATCGGGCCCATATATTTGTCTTCGACCGCGCGCTTGTTCTCATCGAACCGGCTGTCCGAGCGCCCGTAGGCCATCGCCTGGTCCTGTAGATCGCATTCGCCGCCCTGGTCGCAGATCGGGCAGTCGAGCGGATGGTTGATGAGCAGAAACTCCATCACCCCTTCGCGCGCCTTCTTGACCATCGGCGTATCGGTGCGAATCGTCTGGCCATCGGCGGCCGGTAGCGCACACGACGCCTGAGGCTTGGGTGGGCCGGGCGCGACCTCCACCAGGCACATGCGGCAATTGCCCGCGATCGAAAGGCGCTCGTGGTAGCAGAAGCGCGGGATTTCCTTGCCCGCGAGCTCGCACGCCTGGAGGACGGTCGCTCCCTGCGGGACTTCGAGCTCGACGCCGTCGACGGTGACCTTAGGCATTATTCAGCTGCCTCGCGAATGGCATTACCGCGCTCGGCCATGCGGCGTTCGAGCTCGGGGCGGAAGTGTCGAATGAGACCCTGGATCGGCCAGGCGGCGGCGTCGCCAAGCGCGCAGATAGTGTGCCCCTCAACCTGCTTGGTGACGTCGAACAGGCGGTCGATGGTCGCTGGCTCGGCGTCGCCGGTCCGGAGTTTCTCCATCGTTCGCCACATCCAACCCGTGCCCTCGCGGCATGGCGTGCACTGGCCGCAACTCTCATGCTTGTAGAAGTAGCTGATGCGGCTGATTGCCCGGACGATGTCGGTCGACTTGTCCATGACGATGACCGCCGCAGTGCCGAGGCCCGAGCCGAGCTCCTTGAGGCCGTCGAAATCCATCGGCGCGTCGGCGATCTGCTCGCCGGGAACGAGCGGCACGGAGGAGCCGCCGGGGATGACGGCGAGAAGGTTGTCCCAACCGCCGCGAATCCCGCCTGCATGGATGTCAATCAGCTCGCGGAAGCTGATGCTCATCGATTCCTCGACGACGCAGGGCTTGTTCACGTGGCCGGAGATCTGAAACAGCTTGGTGCCGGCGTTATTCTCGCGCCCGAAGCTCTTGAACCACTCCGCTCCGCGATGAAGGATCGTCGGGACTACGGCAATGCTCTCGACATTGTTCACGGTGGTCGGGCAGCCGTAGAGGCCGGCGCCGGCCGGGAACGGCGGCTTCAGGCGCGGCTGGCCCTTCTTGCCTTCGAGACTCTCGAGCATCGCGGTCTCTTCGCCGCAGATGTAGGCGCCCGCGCCGCGGTGTACGAAGAGGTCGAAATCGTAGCCGGAGCCGGCGGCATTCTTGCCAAGCAGGCCCGCCTCGTAAGCCTCGGCCACGGCCTTCTCGAGCGCCTGCGTTTCGCGGATGAATTCGCCGCGGATGTAGATGTAGCCAGCGCGCGCCCGCATCGCGAAACCGGAGATCAGCGCGCCTTCGACGAGCTTGTGCGGATCGTGGCGGATGATCTCGCGGTCCTTGCAGCTGCCCGGCTCGGACTCGTCGGCGTTAATGACCAAGAAGTTCGGACGGCCGGGCGTCGGCTCCTTGGGCATGAAGCTCCACTTCATGCCGGTCGGGAACCCCGCTCCGCCGCGGCCGCGAAGCCCGGATTCCTTGACGATCTCGATAATCTTGTCTTGGCCGAGCTTCATCAGGTCGGCTGTCTTGTCCCAGTCCCCGCGACCTTGTGCCGACTTCAGGTCCGCGCCCTGGAAGCCGTAGACGTTGGTAAAGATGCGGTCCTTGTCCTGGAGCGGTGAGGTGCTGCCCATCACTTCTTCTCCAGAAGATTCTTGGCGCCGAAGAAGATCACCGCCGCGATGGCGATGCCGACCGCGAGGCCGAGAAGGCCCTTGAGGATCTTAAAGGCAAGGATGAGGAGAAGGATCGCGATCAGGGCGCGAACGGCGGTACCCATTACCATTGCCCCCTGTAATCGTAATTCCGCTCGGCCATTTTCTTCAGGCTGGACGGGCCGCCCTCGGGACAGCTGGTCTGTCGATCAACCTGCGGGCCGGGCTTGGGCGATTTGCCTGAGGCCAGCGCGTCGAGGATCGCGGTCATGCTGTCCTCCGTCAGATCCTCGAAATTGTCGTCGTTGATCTGGACCATCGGCGCATTGGCGCAAGCGCCTAGGCACTCGACCTCGGTCAACGTGAACAGGCCGTCCTCGGTGGTGTCGCCTTTCTTGAGGCCACGCTTGTAGCAGGCTGTGAGCACGTCGTCCGATCCGCGAAGCATGCACGGCGTCGTGCCGCAGACCTGGACGTGGAATTTCCCTACCGGGACGAGGTTGAACATCGTGTAGAAGCTGGCGACTTCCTGCACTTGAATCGGCGGCATGTTGAGCTCGCGCGCGACGAACTCGATCACCGGGATCGGAAGCCAACCCTGTGTGCCCGTCATTTCGCCGACCTGGCGCTGGGCAAGATCGAGAAACGGAATAGACGCCGACATCTGTCGTCCCGCCGGATATTTGGCGACAATCTTCGCGGCCGCCTTGGCATTGGCCTCGGTCCAGGCGAAATCGCCCCACTCAGCGCGGAGCTCGGGCGTGTCAGGGGCGAAAGCGCGCTCGGCCATTAGCGGTCGCACTCCCCAAAGACGATGTCGGCGGCGCCGAGCACTGCGGTGACGTCGGCGAGCATGTGGCCCTTCATCATGAAATCCATTGCCTGCAGGTGTGAAAAGGCGGTCGGCCTGATCTTGCAGCGATAGGGTTTGTTGGTGCCGTCTGCCACGAGATAGACGCCGAACTCGCCCTTCGGGCTCTCGGTCGCGACGTACACTTCTCCGGCGGGTACGTGATAGCCCTCGGTGTAGAGCTTGAAGTGATGGATCAGCGCTTCCATCGACTGCTTCATTTCAGCGCGGCGAGGCGGGAAGACCTTGCGGTCGTCGGTCCCGATCGGACCGGCCGGCATCTCTTTCAGGCACTGGCGCATGATGCGCGCCGACTGGCGCACTTCCTCGACGCGCACCATGAAGCGATCATAGCAGTCGCCCTTGGTTCCGACAGGAATGTCGAACTCCATCCGGTCGTAGACCTCGTAGGGCTGCGAGCGCCTGAGATCCCACGGGATACCCGCAGCGCGGATCATTGGCCCTGAGAAGCCCCAGGCAAGCGCGTCTTCCTTGGTCACGGTGCCGATATCGACGTTGCGCTGCTTGAAGATGCGATTGTCCGCAACAAGGCTGATCGCATCCTCGAACAACGGCATGCGCTTGTCGAGGAAGGTCGCCATATCGGCCAGGACCTTTTCCGGAATGTCCTGGTGGACGCCGCCGACGCGGAAGTAATTGGCGTGCATGCGCGCACCCGACACCGCCTCGTAAAGCTGCATCGTGTCCTCGCGGACCTCAAACAACCACAGGTTTGGCGTCATGGCGCCAACGTCCATGACGTGGCTGCCAAGATTGAGCATGTGATTGGAGATGCGCGTCAGCTCCGCCATCAGCACGCGGATGTACTGGGCGCGGAGCGGCACTTCGAGACCCAACAGCTTCTCGATCGCCAGCACGTAGCTGTGCTCCATGCACATCGGCGAGCAGTAATCGAGCCGGTCGAAGTACGGGATGTTCTGCGAATAGGTGCGATATTCGATCAGCTTCTCGGTGCCGCGATGAAGCAGACCAATGTGCGGATCGACGCGCTCGACGATCTCCCCGTCCAGTTCCATGATCAGCCGAAGCACCCCGTGCGCCGCCGGATGCTGCGGACCGAAGTTAATCGTGTAATTGCTGACGGTCTGATCGCCCGCGGTCGGCTTGTCGCCCGGAGCTCCGACCATGATGTCGAGTGTCTGGCTCATGCCTCATCACCCTTCTTTTTGCGGGCAGAGCGCGGCGACTTGGGCTCGGAAGTGCCACTGGCCTTAGGCCCCTCGGCCTTCCTCGCGGCGGGCTTGCGAGCTTCCTTGGTCGCAGCTTCGTCGGCCGGCTTGCCACCACCGGTGTCGGCCGGCTTGTCGGTCGTCTTGGGCGTCGCCGGCGGAGCCTTCGAAGCGGGCGGAGCGCTGTTCGGAGCGGACGAGGGCGTCGGCGCACCAACGCTCTGGCCGGCCTTCTCGTCGCCAGGAAGACGATATTCCGCGCCTTCCCAGGGCATCAGGAAGTCCCAATTGCGGAAATCCTGCGGCAGGCGAACGGGTTCGTACACGACGCGCTTCTCGGCTTCCGAATAGCGCAGTTCGACATAACCCGTCTGCGGGAAGTCCTTGCGCAGCGGATGCCCTTCGAACCCATAGTCAGTCAGGATTCGGCGGAGGTCTGCATTGCCGGCGAAGATGACGCCGTACATGTCGAAAACCTCGCGCTCGAGCCAGCCCGCAACCGGCCACAGACCGGTCAGGCTTGGGACCGGCGTTTCCTCGTCGGTCATTACCTTGAGCCGTATGCGGTGATTATGGGTCACCGACAGCAGGTGATAATTGACTTCGAACCGCTCGGCCCGCTCGGGGTAATCCGCGCCGGCTATTTCCATCAGCTGCTGATAGCCGAACTCATCGCGGGCGATACGTGCGGCCTCCACCAAGCCGTCGCGGGTAACGGTGAAAGTCAGCTCGCCTACCGCGTCCTTGGTCGCGACGTGCGCAGGACCGATCGCCGCGGCAAACGTCTTCGCAAAGCCGTCGCGCGGCTTGATCAAGGGGGCCGATGATATGCTCACCGCTCGATGGTCCCTTCGCGGCGGATCTTCCGCTGGAGTTGCATGATCCCATAGAGCAATGCCTCGGCGGTCGGTGGGCAGCCGGGAACATAGATATCAACTGGAACGATGCGGTCGCAGCCGCGAACTACCGAATAGCTGTAATGATAGTAGCCGCCGCCGTTGGCGCAGCTACCCATTGAGATCACGTATTTCGGCTCGCTCATCTGGTCGTAGACCTTGCGAAGCGCCGGAGCCATCTTGTTGCACAGCGTCCCTGCCACGATCATCACGTCCGACTGGCGCGGAGAAGCGCGCGGAGCGACGCCGAAGCGCTCGAGATCGTAGCGAGGCATGTTCACGTGAATCATCTCGACCGCGCAGCAGGCCAGGCCGAACGTCATCCACCAGAGCGATCCGGTGCGAGCCCAGTGAACGAGGTCTTCAAGGCTGGCGACCGCGAAGCCCTTTTCGTCGAGCTCGCGGCGCATGGCCTCGAGCTTCTCGCGCTCCTCCATGGTCATCGGCACCGGCGGCGCATCGCGTACCGGGCTGATCTGGACGGTCGGATCAAGCAGACCAGTCTTGTCTGGGCTCACTCCCATTCGAGCGCTCCCTTCTTCCAGGCATAGGCAAGGCCCAGCGCAAGCTCGGCAAGGAAGACCATCATTGCGGTCCAGCCGACCCACCCGGTTTCATCGAGCGTCACCGCCCATGGAAACAGGAAAGCTGCTTCCAGATCGAAGACGATGAACAGGATTGCGACGAGGTAAAAGCGGACGTCGAACTGTGCGCGGCTGTCTTCGAAAGCCGGGAAGCCGCATTCATATTCACTGAGCTTTTCCGCGGTAGGATTGTGGGCGCCGGTAAGGCGCGACACCAGCATCGGCAGAACCACGAACGCACTCGAAAGAGCGAGTGCGATTCCTAGGAACAGCAGGATCGGCAGATATCCGGCGGCGACGTCGGCCAAGGGGGAACTCCAGCGGGAACTTGCTAAGGTTGGCGGCGCTTTAGGACGCGGGCCCGCGTCGGGCAAGCGGGTGAAGTACCGTAATTGTGATCACTCTGCCGATTTTGGCAGAGGCAGGCGGATAATCGTGGCGCCAGTTGCCCGGACTGGCTGTTTGTCGATCGTCGCCCATCCGGAATCGCCAACAACAAAAAGCGCATCGCCCTGAACCGTCACCTGCGTCGGATCCGGAAGCAGTCCGCCGTCCGGTACTTCGCCATAGCCAAGGCGATCGCCTTGGATCGTCATTTCGATCAGTTTTCCGGGAACGCGTCCATTATAAACGCCAAATACGCGCTTTCCGACCGCCACGAGACCGTCGATTCCCTGGAGCGTCTTGCCGTCGGCGCTCTTGGGATCGGTATGCGGGCCGTAGGGCACCGGGAACGTCGAAATGCCTTTAGAGTAATCTGCAGCAACAAGTGTACGGCCGTTGGGAAGCGTTGCACTCCCCTGCGCACTCTTTCCCTCATGAACCGAACGGACCGTCGAGAAGCGCTGCCGGTACAGCCGGTAGATTGCCCCCGTTGCGCTATCGCTGACCGTGACCACGCTGCGATGGACCGACACGTCGCCGGGCTTGAAATTGTCTACCGGACGACCGCTGTATCGAGTGCGTCCCTTCCGGTCGACTGCGCGAAGCTCACCCTCGCACGGGCTGATGCCTTTGAGGTCCAGACAATGCATGGCGATCCACAACCATTGTCGGTCCGAGTCCCAGGCAATTCCCAGCGGGTGCGCTGGGCCATCGAGCGTGAACGCCGGAGCGCAGACCTTGTCGCAACGAAGGATGACCCGATCGAGGATCGAGGAGACCCAAAGAGACTTGCCGTCGCTGGCTATCCCTTCGACGATCCGGTGAGCGGGATCGATGCGGTAGGCGATTGCGGGCGAGATGGCTGGCGCTGCAGCTATAAAAGCCGCGGCAAGAATCACCTGCGGGTGGCCTTGGCGACCAGCTTATGAAGCTTGGAATGGACATCGCCGTTTGCGGCGAGATACTCTCGGCGCTCCACCATCCGGTCCTGCCCCCGATAATCGCTGATGAAGCCTCCGGCCTCGCGGATCAGGATCAGTCCGGCGGCAACGTCCCAGATGTCGAGATCGTCTTCCCAGAAGCCGTCGAAGCGCCCGGCGGCAACCCACGCCAGGTCAAGGCTGGCCGCGCCCATCCGGCGGATGCCGCTGACTTCAGGGGCAATCGCGCTGTAGATCTGGCTCCAGTTAGAGACGTCCCCGCGACCGAAGTGCGGGAGACCCGTGCCAATCAGGGATTCATCGAGGTGGCGGCGCGCGGAAACACGAAGGCGGCGGTCCTGGAGCCAGGCTCCCCTGCCCTTCTCCGCCCAGAAGCTCTCGTCGGTGAGCGGCTGATAGACGAGGCCGTGCGTGATCTCTGGCTTGCTGCCCGGCCGTCGGTCCTCGACCGCGATCGAGATGGCGAAATGGGGAATACCGTGGAGAAAGTTGGACGTGCCATCGAGCGGGTCGATAATCCAGCGTGGCTTGTCCGGGTCGCCCTCGATCTCGCCGGACTCCTCGCTGAGCACCGCCCAGTCCGGGCGTGCGCTGCGAAGTTCCTCGATCACGGTCGTCTCTGCACGCTTGTCGGCCATCGATACGAAGTCGGCCGGGCCCTTCCTGGACACCTGCAGCTGCTCGACCTCGCCGAAATCCCGGCGAAGGCGCGGTGCGGCCTTGCGGGCCGCGCGCTGCATGACAGTGATGAGGCCGGAGTGGCTAACCATTAATCTTCCTTTTCGGCAGGCGAGGCGACAATCAGCAGCCGCACCTCTCCATCGGGTGTCGCGACATGCTCCTCGCCCTGCCGGATCACCATCATGTCCCCAGCTTCTAGCCAGACGCGCTTTTCGAGACCCGCGTCGCGATAGCGCATGTCCACACGGCCATTGAGCACCACGAAGACTTCATCGGCACTGTTGGTGTGCCAATGGAACGGCTTGTCCGTCCAAAGCAGGTCGGTGCGCGTGTCGCCGAACGTCGCGATGCGCTTGCCTCCCCACGCCTCGTCGGCGCGGAAGCTGGCGACATCGGTGACCACGTCGACCATCAGTCGGCGCGGCGCACGTAGGTCTGTTCGTAGACGTCGACCACGACCTTGGTGCCACTTGAGATGTGCGGCGGAACCATGATGCGGACGCCATTGTCCAGCAGGGCCGGCTTGTAGCTGGAGCTCGCGGTCTGGCCCTTCACTACCGCGTCTGCCTCGACGATGGTGGCTTCGACCGTGTCGGGAAGCTGGACGCTGATTGGTTTTTCGTCGTGAAGTTCCATTACCACGTCCATGCCGTCCTGAAGGAAGGCAGCCGCGTCGCCGAGCGTGTCGCGCGGAAGCGTGATCTGCTCGTAGGATTCCTTGTCCATGAAGGTCAGGTCTTCACCGTCGGCGAACAGGAACTGGAAATCCTTGGTGTCGAGGCGAACCCGCTCGACAGTCTCGGCGGAGCGGAAGCGGACGTTGGTCTTGCGGCCGTCGATGAGGTTTTTCATCTCGACCTGCATGTAGGCGCCGCCCTTGCCCGGCTGGGTGTGCTGGATTTTCACGGCTCGCCAGATGCCGCCCTCATATTCGATGATGTTCCCGGGACGAATGTCCACGCCGCTGATCTTCATGCGATCACGCTTTCCGCTTGACTGGTTGAAAGAGCCTCGGGGCCCGTTTGCGCAGGTCCCGATATAAACGCGCTGCGCCCCTAGCGGTTCGTGCCCTTTCCGGCAAGCAGCGGGTACGGATTGACTGGCGACCCCTGCCACCATTTTTCTCCGGGCTGCATGCTGTTGATCGCGAAATGCAGGTGGGGACCTTCCGGGTTGGCATTGCCCGTATAACCGACCCGCCCGATCAACTGCCCGCGCCTGACCTGCTGACCCTCGGCGAGACCCGGCGCATAACTCTGCAGGTGGGCATAATAGTAGGACCAGCGTTCGTCAGGTGACCGGACATAAACGGTAAGACCTCCGCCGCCATCGGAATAGAAGAGCTTCTCGACTCGACCCGGCGCTGCCGCAACGACGGGCGCACCCTCGGGGCCATGATGTCAATTGCATCATGGACACGGGCTCCACCTGCGCGCGCCTGGGTGAACGTATCGATCAATTGCCCAGCGCCCACGCCAGCGACCGGAATCGCCAGGCCGGCCGGTCCCACCGTCGCACCGCCGAAGATCACCGGCGGCTTTCGACCAGCGGGATCGATCACCTTTGGCGAAGTGACGGCAATCGTGCCGCTGCGGAACTGCCCGGTAATACCGAGATAGAGAACAACAGCGACGCCGGCGAGGATCAACCAGACCACGATGTTCGAGATGCGCGTCATAGGGTCCCCTGCAGCAAGGCTAGGCCTGGAAAATAGCCGTGAAACCGGGCTTCATCATCCGCGACAGGCGAAGCACGTCCCAATTCGTCATGCGGATGCAGCCGCTGGATTCGGCCCGGCCGATTGTCTGCGGCTCATTAGTGCCGTGAATCCCGTAATGCTCTTTGGTCAAATCCAGCCATGCCACGCCAACTGGTCCGTTCGGTCCGGGCGGTAAATCGAGCTCCTTGTCCGTCTTGGGATTGTTGAGGATCTCCGGCTGGTATTTGAACGGCGGAAGATAGGCATAAGTCGTAGCCTTCCAGCGCCCGATCGGCAGGGGATACTGCTTTGAGCCCATCGTCACCGGAAATGCCGCGACGAGCTTGCCCTCAGCGGACTCGCCCTTGCCTGGAACTTCGCCTGAATAAACCTTGAGGACGCCGTCGCTCTTGTCGACGACCACATAATCGCCTGTCGGCTGGTTCGAATCGACGTTCAGAACGCGCATCACATTGCTCCCCTTGCCCTGGACACCAGAGTAATCAGTCGCTGCAGGGACGACGTTGGGAAGCTTGAGGACCTGCCCGAGACCGATCAGCTTGTCGCCTCCGTTGAGGGCGACAATGGTGTCGGGCGTCGTATGGTATCGTTCCGCAAGCTTCTCGAGCATGTTGCGATAGCCAAGGAAGTCGAGGTCGGCCTGGGCCTCCGGTTGCTTCGGGAACGGATAGACGAAGCGGCCTCCGACATCATCGGCAGTCAGTTTCACGTTGACCGTCGAGGAACGGTTCGCCTCTAGCAGCGCCCGCCGAGTCCCCGCGTCTAGTTCTCCGGTTTCCGCCAGCCCTCGCGATTCCTGGAAGCTGCGCAGTGCTAGGCGGAAGGATTCGCCTTTCTTGCCATCGATGACTCCCGGCGAGAAGCCATTGGCCGACATCAGAACCTGGGCGTGAAACAACGTGCCGTCGATCGGGGAACCCGGTGTGCCCGGGGGCACCCATCCACCCTTTTCTTGCGGCTGCGCGCTTTGGGGTTGCTGCGAAAGAGCTGCCGCACCGATGAAAATCGAACTTGCGAGAAGCGAACGCCACATTTTACCGACCACGATGATCTCCCGGACTTGGATTGTCGGGAACTCAACGATGCAACGTGGGGCGTGGTTGCCGAGCCTTCAGAAATGGTCGCCCGCAGGTCGTTGCTCGAGCCATTTTCCAGGTCTGGTCAGAATGCTCAGAATAAATTTTCGCGGCGCTCGCCTCAATCAGCGCTCAGCAACGGAAAGCGCGGGATGGCCACGTCAAACGACGTTCCATCTTCATCGATCATCCGGTAGCTTCCTTCCATTGCTCCGCTGTCGGTCGCAAGCGGGCATCCCGATACATAGTCATAACTGGCGCCAGGCATGATCAGTGGCATTTCACCCACGACGCCTTCGCCGCGAACTTCGTGCTCGGTTCCATTGCCATCGCGAATTATCCAGTGTCGCGAGAGAAGCTGGACCGGTCGGTCTCCGTCATTCTCAATCCGCACATGATAAGACCAGAACCAACGGCCCGCGGCGGGCGCGCTTTGCTCCGGCAGATAGGAAACCGCCACCCGCACCACGAGGGCGCCTGTCTTGGCGACGTAGGGAAACAGCATTGCCAGGGTGTCGCTCACGGCACGACGCTAGGCGATGCCGGCAGCACGGCGCAAGCGATCGATCAGCCGTTGGCGGGCGTCCGCGATAATTCTCGATCGATCGATGAGCAAATCACGGTCCATGAAATGCCCGGAGAGCGTCAGGCCATCGAGAATCTCGTCCCAGCCGCGAGCCTGTCGTTCCTCGCTCAGGAAAGCGGGAAGCGGCAACAATTTCTTGCCGTAAGGTTCGGCCTCGGCAGCACTGACTGCCCGACCCGACCGCGGACTCACGGCGATGAGATTTTCCGTCGAGCCCGAAGCTGCGCAACTGCCCAGATCCAGGCCGAAGCCCAGTTCCGCCAGGAGCAGCAACTCGAACCGCACGAGCGATGCGCCCCACCCGTGAGCGCTCGGCGCGGCCTCGATCGCGCTCAGCAACCCCTCCAGGGCCGAGAAAAGGCGCGTATAAGACTGGCCTTCGGGCAGCGCGGTGGCTGTCAGTGCACAGACCCAGTCTATCGCCGCGGCAGGCAAGGGCTCGCTTAACAGCGGACCGCGGCTATGGAGAAGTTCGATCGTTCCCTGGCCGAGCTGGGTATCGGTCCGGGACACGATGCTAGCTTCTACGAGGTTTCCGGGAACCAGCACGGGACGCAGCCGCTTCCCACGCGCACCGCGAACATAGCATGGCTGAAGCCCGCTTTCGGGTGTCATTAGCCGGACGATCGCCCCATGCTCGCCATGCGGCCGAAGCGCGACGACCAGTGCTTTCGTTTCGATCCGCATGTCCGGTCTCTAACCGCGCGGATGAAAATAGTCGTAGAGCTGCTGGGCCATGGCCTTACTGATACCTGGCGCTCTCTGGAGATCCTCGAGCGCGGCTCCCTTCACCGCCCGTGCCGTACCGAAGTGCATCAGCAGCGCACGCTTGCGGTTCGGTCCGATGCCCGGAACCTCGTCAAGCGTCGACGTGGTCAGGCTTTTCGCCCGCTTGGCGCGATGGGTGCCGATCGCGAAGCGGTGCGCTTCATCACGAAGGCGCTGCAAGTAGAACAGTAGGGCCGAGTTCGGCGGAAGCGTCACTTCACGCCCGCCGGGCAAATGAAAAACCTCTCGCCCCTCGCGGCCATGATGCGGGCCCTTGGCGACACCGACCACCGGGACATCATCGATCCCCTGCTCTTCCAGAATGCCAAGCGCCGCGTTGAGCTGGCCCTTGCCACCGTCGATGAGAACCAGATCCGGCCAGTCGCCCTTCGTCCGGTCCGGGTCGTCCTTGCCAAGGCGAGCGAAACGCCGCTCGAGCACTTCGCGCATCATTCCGAAATCGTCGCCGGGCGTAACCCCGACTTGATGTTGAATTTGCGATAGCTGTTCTTGCGAAACCCTTCGGGCCCCGCGACAATCATCGCGCCGGTCGCATTGGTGCCCATGATGTGGCTGTTGTCGTAAACCTCGATGCGGTTGGGCGGTTCGGGAAGTTCGAAAGTCTCGGCGAGTTCGCGAAGCAGTTTCCCCTGGGTAGTGCTCTCCGCCATCCGACGTTCGAGTGCCTCCTCGGCATTGCGCCGAGCTTGCTCGATGAGTTGTCGCCGTGCGCCGCGCTGAGGCCGTTCGATGTCGACCCTGCGCTCGGCACGCTCGGATAGGGCCTCCGCGATCAAGGGCGCCTCGGTAAGGTCGCGATCAACGAGAATTCGCCGGGGTGGCGGCACCTCCTCGTAGAACTGCATGAGGAAGCCGCTAAGGACTTCTTCCTCGGGGACGTCGGCGGTGTGGGCGGGGAAGAAGCTCCTGTGGCCCCAATTCTGGCCGCCGCGGATGAAGAAGGCCTGGATGCACATCTGGCCGGCCTTGCAGGCCAAAGCGAAGATATCACCCTCACCCAGACCTTCGGCATGAACGGTCTGCGACCCCTGAACGTACGTTAGTGCCCGCAATCGATCGCGGTAGACGGCCGCCAACTCGAAATCCCGGGCCTCGGCCGCCTCGGCCATTTGCTTACCGAGCCGAGCCTGAACACCAGTGGACTTGCCTGCCAGGAACAACTTCGCATCGGACACAAGCTCGGCGTAATCGGCCTCGGTTATTCGACCGACACACGGCGCCGAGCAACGGCGGATCTGATAGAGCAGGCAAGGTCGCTTTCGGTTTGCGAAAAAGCCATCCGAACAACTGCGCAGCAGGAATAGCTTCTGTAGCGCATTGAGCGTGGAGGTGACGGACCCCGCGCTCGCGAATGGCCCGAAATACTGGCCTTTCGTCCTCCGCGCGCCGCGATGTTTGCGGACCTGGGGAAACGGGTGATCATCGCGAAGCAGTATGAAGGGAAAGCTTTTGTCGTCGCGGAGCAGGACGTTGTAGGGGGGACGAAAGCGCTTGATGAGTTGCGCTTCGAGCAAGAGCGCTTCGGCTTCCGTCCGCGTCGTCACGATGGTCATCGACCGGGTCTGCGCAATCATGCGCTGGAGCCGCCTCGAGAGTTTCGTGACCTGCGTGTAATTAGTGACTCGGTTGCGAAGCGCCCTGGCCTTGCCGACGTAAAGCACATCCCCGTTCGCGTCCTGCATCCGGTAGACGCCCGGCCGGACCGGCAAAGTCTTCAATACGTTCCGGATCGCCGCGACACCCGCATCGAGGTCTGGCTTGTCGGCACCGCGAACGGCGTCGGTTGCGGCTTCCTCGTTGAAGCGCTGCTTGTCGCGCGGGTGGTCTGGACGGTCAGCCTTGCTCACACCGCCGACTTAGGGAGTAATGCGCCGCCTTGCGAGGGGGTTAGCGAGTAGCGAGGGCCAGGCCTTCGACGGATCGACGGCGTCCCGGCGCCGCGTCGAGCGCCCGGCGATACGCCTGAGCAGCTTCCGCCTTTCGACCCGCAGCCAGATATTCGTCGGCTAGCAACTCGAAGCCCGGCTTGGCCAGAACTGGCGGCCCGAACGGTGGCGGCAGAGACTGTTCCGCCTCAGCTGCGGCGCGGAGAAGATCGAGCCCTCGTTCCCGTTCGCCGCGAGCCAATGCCACGACGGCTTCGCCTTGTGCGATGGCGCGATCGAGCCATGCTGCGGATTCGTGATCGTCAGGGCGTTCGGTATTCATCGCAGCAACGATCCTCTGCCTAAGCGCTTTCATCTCGACCAGCGCTGCGGCAGCCGAATCCGCGTCGCGTCGGGACGCGAGCATCCTGCCATAGGCAAGCTCGAACCGGCCGTTGAGAGACCCCCTGTTGCGGGGATCGCGGACCACTCGGGCCAGCGCCCGGTGTCGACGCCATGGCGGACAGCTATGGTCGTCCAGTTGTTGAAGAGGCTCCGCACGGCTCCAAGCGTGGATTTGTCGCTATTCGTTTTGAGCGCGGCAAACGCCTGGGCCCCGCAAGCATCAATCAAGGGCCGGCTGTCCTTGCCTTGCTGATCGAGCGCGTAGGCGAGCCACTCGTTATAATGGCCGCAACTGGTCGGCGGGAGGCCGCTTTCGGCAGCTTTTTTGTCGACGACCTGGTCGGCGATGACATTCGCTCGCTCGACTTCGGCCCAGCGACCAAGTGCGAGATAGATGTGCGAGATCATGTGTTGGGCATGGCCGGCATCGGGCGCGACCTTGGCGTATCGCGCGGCTGCGCGTTCACCGAGCGGCGCGTGCGCTGGATCGTCATAGCTGTGGATCATGTAATGAAGCAGGCCGGGGTGGTCGGGATGATCTGGAAAGGCCTCTTCGAGCAACGCCGCCGACTTCATGTACAGAGCCGTGTTCCTACCTTCATGCGCAAGGCCAAGAGTTGCCAGCGCGTAAAAGGTTCGGGCGTCGATGTCGGTCGGGTCAGCTTCATGCAAGGCGCGCATCTTGAGGTGATAGGCGCGGTCGCGATCTACCTTTGAACCGGCACCATAAAGCGTCTCTACCGCGTCCAGCCACATCGCTTCCCGGGCGAGCGCGCCTTGGCGCGGCGAGCCGCGGGATCGGGACCCAAGCGCGCAAGAACGGCACGCGCGGAATCCGCATCCTGAAAGGCCCATAGCGGGTGGTTATAGGTCATGGCTTCCCCCCAATAAGCCATGACATTTCCGGGATCGGCCTGCTGAGCGGCACGAAAAGCGGCAGCAGCAGTTCCATATTCGAAATTATGCAGGAAATAGAGGCCGCGCTTGAACGGATCGCCGTGCGACGTCGCGTTAGACGCAGTCTCGGCGCCATGTCCTTCATGCTGGCCGATGCCAGGCGACGGAAATGCTACAGCCAGCGCCAACGCCGCGATGCCGTAAGGCTTGATCCCCATGCGTGCGTCTCCCCTGCTGGGTAGACTATGCCGAAGCCAAGGTAGGCCGCAAGTCACGCGGCGGCGCGGGCATCCTCCGACGGCGTGAGCATCCAGTCGACCGCGGAGCGGGCGTGAATTTCCGTCGTATCGTACACCGGCAGGACGTTGGCGCGCGGGTCGACCGCCATCACCAGCTCGGTGCAGGCAAGAACGACGGCATCGACCTTTTGGCGCGACAACTCGGTCAGCAAAGTCTTGAGCGCGCGCTGACTGTCGCGGCGTACGATACCCTTGGCCAGCTCGCCGAAAATGATACGGTCGACGGTCATGATCCAGTCGGCGGCACAAGGAACCACTTCGATCCCGGCGGACTCGTATTGCTGGCTGAGAAAATCCTCGGTCACGACATAGCGGGTGCCGAGAAGCGCGACCCGGCGGCGGCCATCGGCATTAAGCCTTGCGATCGTCGGTTCGGCTATTCCCAGGAGCGGAAGTCCTGTTGCCTTCTCCACCGCGCTCCCAAAGCGGTTGCTGGTGTTCGAAGCGATGAGGATGGCCTCCACTCCCGACGCCTTAAGACAGGATCCCGCGTTGACGATGATGCGTTCTGCCTCGTCGAGGTCGCCGCTGTTCTGAAGCGCAGCGTATGGCGCCAGGTCGATGCTTTCGATCGCCAGGCGAGCACTGGATAGTCCGCCGAGGCGACGGGCGATTTCCCGGTTTATGTGGTCGTAATAAAGCGCGGTCGAGTTCCAGCTCGTCCCGCCGATGATCCCGAGCTTTCTCACTCATTACCCCTTCACGGACCCCGCCGGGGCTCCGGCTGGGGGCTTCAACCCAGATGCGATTGGACCGAGGGGTAACTCGACAATTCCGTTAATCCAAGGCGTTAACGGCGCGCGAAAATCGCCGAGAATCTAGCCGAGCGCCTTGACGATTTCTTCGACCATTTTCTTCGCGTCCGAGAGAAGCATCATCGTGTTGTCGCGGTAGAAGAGCTCGTTATCGACGCCGGCATAGCCGGCTCCGCCCATCGATCGCTTGATGAACAGGACGGTGCGCGCCTTTTCGACGTCCAGCACGGGCATGCCATAAATCGGCGAACTCTTGTCTGTCTTCGCGGCAGGGTTGGTGACATCGTTGGCACCGATCACGAAAGCGACATCGGCTTGCGCGAATTCGCTGTTGATGTCCTCCAGCTCGAATACCTCGTCATAGGGAACATTAGCCTCGGCAAGCAGGACGTTCATGTGCCCCGGCATTCGGCCGGCGACGGGGTGGATGGCATATTTGACGTCGACCCCTTCCTTCTTGAGCAGGTCTGCCATTTCCCGAAGGGCGTGCTGGGCCTGGGCGACCGCCATGCCGTAGCCTGGGACGATGATGACCTTGTCCGCCTGGCTCATAAGGAAGGCCGCATCCTCAGCGGACCCACGCTTATAGGGCCGATCGATAACCTCTCCGCCGCCGCTAGCGATAGCCTCCCCGCCAAAGCCACCGGCAATGACCGATATGAAGCTGCGGTTCATGGCCCGGCACATGATGTAGCTGAGGATGGCGCCCGAGCTTCCAACCAATGCTCCGGTGATGATCATCGCCGTGTTGTGAAGCGTGAAGCCCATCGCCGCCGCGGCCCAGCCCGAATAACTGTTGAGCATCGAGACCACGACCGGCATGTCGGCGCCGCCGATCGGGATGATGAGGAGAAACCCGATTAGGAACGATAGTGCCGCGACGGTCCAGAAAATCCACGCACTCTGATCGATCGTGAAATAGCCGATCAGTCCGAGGATCGCGGCCAGTGTTCCGAGATTAATGACGTGCCGAAGCGGCAGGAGGATCGGCTTGCCGCTCATGTTGCCGTTGAGCTTCAGGAAGGCGATGACCGACCCGCTGAACGTGATTGCGCCGATTGCGACGCCAAGGCCCATTTCGACGCGGCTGACCTGCAGAATGTCGCCATTCGCATCGACGATTCCGAATGCTCCCGGATTGAGGAACGCGGCTGCACCGACAAGCACCGCAGCCATGCCCACGAGGCTATGAAAGGCGGCAACGAGCTGCGGCATCGCCGTCATCGCGATCCGCCGGGCGGTGACGAGGCCGATCGCGCCGCCGATGGCGATCGCCACGAAAATCTCGAGTAGGCCTGCTATCTCGTGCGTCGCCAACGTGGTCGCGACGGCAATGACCATGCCGATCATGCCGAGACGATTGCCGCCTTGGCTCGACGACGGGCTGGACAAGCCGCGCAGTGCGAGGATGAAGCAGATGCCCGCGACGAGATAGGCGATCAGGACCCAGGATGGGGTCGCAGCGGCCTCGTGCATCCTAGCGATCCTTCTTCTTGTACATCGCCAGCATGCGGTGTGTGACGGCGAAGCCGCCAAATATGTTCACAGAGGCCATCACCACCGCGGCCAGGCCAAGCCATTTCGAGACCGGGCTGTCGCCGGCAGCGGAGGCAATGAGCGCTCCGACGATGATCACCGAGGAAATTGCATTTGTGACGCTCATAAGCGGAGTGTGGAGCGCCGGAGTGACCGACCAGACGACGAAATAGCCGACGAAACAGGCCAACACGAAAATCGACAGGATTGAGATGAAGTCCATGCCCCTCCCCTTCTTGACGCGTACCTTGACGACCTCGATTGGGCCTGTCGAGAGGCGATGCGATCCGCTAGCTGGAGGCACATGCGCCAATCGCATTACACGCTCCTCGTCGAAACGCACGGAAAGGGTCTCGTCGACATCACCGCGGAGGTGAAGCGATGGGTCGCCGACCAAGGAATGTCCGACGGCCTGCTAACCCTCTTTTGCCGCCACACGTCGGCGTCGCTCTTAATCCAAGAGAATGCGGCCCCCGCCGCCAGGCGTGATCTCGAAGTCTATTTCGAGCGGGTGGCTCCTGAAAATGCAGGCTACGAGCATGACGACGAAGGATCGGACGACATGCCGGCGCACATTCGTTCGGCACTTACCCCAACGAGCGTTACAATCCCCCTTCTTGGCGGCGGGCTTGTCCTCGGCACATGGCAGGGCATTTTCCTGTTCGAACATCGTCGCTCGGCGCATCGCCGCATGGTCGTGCTCCACCTCATGGGCAATTGATCCGGAATGGCGTTAACCGACTGACGGTTTAAGATTTGATAACCTTTACGCGGCATGACGGCACCAGAAGGAAATGAGGGTGCCGAATAACCCGCTGAATACTCCCGCGGATTCCAGCCGCCAGCACCGCAAGATGCTGCTGTGGCCATTGCTTTTCGCCATTCTGTTCGGAGTCATCGGCGCCGGCGAAGCGCCGGAAGACTTTCTTCGCATGGCTCGCAACAAGCTACACCCGAGCGCGGCAAGCGGCGATATCGTTTTAGTTCGAGTCGACGACAAAAGCCTCCGCGAGGTCGGAGACTGGCCATGGCCTCGCAGTCAGCAGGCGAAGCTGTTCACCGAGATCGAACGCCTGGGCGCACGCCACATCGGTGCCGACCTTATGTACCTCGGCGAAACGCGCGCGACCGAAGACCGCGCGCTCGCCCAGGCGATTGCGGATCGCGGTGACGTCACCGTTGCCGTTCATACCAGGGATGGGCAAGGCGCAGGCAAGACGCGCGCGCAAACCATGGCACCGTTGTTGGCGGGCAGAGTCGATGTTGCGTCCATCTCTGCCGAGTACAACTGGCAAAACGTTGTCTGGAGGCTGTCGCGGTCCGATACCTATCAAGGTCGGCGGATCCCTTCGCTTTCGTCAGTCCTCGCCGACCGCCTAGAAATGAAACCCGGCCAGTACCGGATCGACTACAGCATCGACCCGGCGACTGTTCCGACCATTAGCGCAAGTGATGTGCTGAAAGGCCGCGTGAGCCGGGACAGGATAGCCGGCAAGATGGTTGCAATCGGCGCCGACAGCTTCGCCATTGGCGACCAGTTCTCGCTTCCCGGATGGGGCAAGCGGGGCGGCGTATATCAGCACGTCCTTGGCGCAGAGACGTTGAGGAAAGGAAATCCGGTCGACATCGGATGGTTGCCCTCTCTACTTGTCGCGTTCGCCGGAACATTCCTGTGGCTGCGTCGCGAGCGCGCAAGCTTTCTCGTACTTGCCGCAGGCGCACTGCTCGCTCTACCCGTTCTTCTAGAGCATTTTCTTGTCTTCGCCGACGTTACGCCGGGCCTGTTCCTGTTGGCGTTCGTCGCGAGCCGGGCGGCATGGCGCAAGAGCCGCCAGCGCGGCCTCGAGAATGCGCTGACCGGCCTGCCTAATCTGACCGCACTAGGCAACGAGCCGACCGGGCAAGATCGGCCGCTGGTTGCTGTACGAGTGCACAACTACGCAGAGATCGTTTCGACCCTGGATTCCGAAGAGGAGCGTCAATTCGTCGAGCAGGTCGTCCAGCGCCTCAATGTCGGCAACAAGGATCGCACAATCTACCAGGGGGATGAAGGCATCTTCGCCTGGTTCGCCGACAAGAATACCCCGTTTGCACAGCACCTGGAGGCGCTCCACGCGCTGTTCCGTTCCCCGGTTCGGGCCGGCAAGATTGCCTGTGACGTTTCCTTGAGCTTCGGCGTCGAGCTCGGCAGCAAGCGCGCCATCACCAGCCGGCTGGGAAGCGCACTCGTCGCGGCTGACGAGGCGGATGCCGAGAACCTCAAGTGGAAATTCCATGATCCGGCACGACAGCAGGAAGCGCCTTGGCGGCTGTCTCTACTTTCTCAGCTGGATGAGGCAATCGATAACGGCGAAGTGTGGCTCGCCTATCAGCCGAAGGTCGATCTTCAAACCCGAAAGACCGTCGGCGCGGAGGCCCTCGCCCGCTGGACTCACCCGGAAAAAGGCCCGATCAGCCCGACCGAGTTTGTCACTGCTGCCGAGCAAAGCAACCGAATTCAAAGGCTTACGGATTTTGTGCTGGAAAAGGCGATCTCAGCAGCCGCGGAGATCAACAAGCGCGGTCACCATTTCGAGATTGCCGTGAACCTTTCCGCACGCATGCTGAGCGACCGGTCCCTGCCCTACCGGGTCAATAAATATCTGAAGACACACGGGCTTCCCGCGGATCGCCTGATCCTTGAGCTCACCGAGACAGCAGCAGTCACTGGAAGCGGCAACGGTATCGACCTGCTGGTCAACATGCGCGACCTTGGCGTGAAGATCGCCATAGACGATTACGGGACCGGCCTTTCGACGCTCGACTATCTGAAGAAGGTGCCCGCGAGCGAGCTCAAGATCGATCAGAGCTTCATCAAGGGGATGCGCGATAACCGGTCCGACCTCATCATGGTCCAGTCGACGATCACCCTCGCCCACTCCCTTGGCCGCACTGTCGTGGCCGAAGGGGTCGAGGATCCGGGAAGCCTGGACCAGCTCAAATCGATGGGCTGCGACCAGGCCCAGGGCTTCATCGTCGGGCGTCCGATGAGCTTCGACGAGATCACCCGCCGACTCAATACCGAGAAGCGCCGCCGCGCTGCCTGACGGCTCCGCGCCAACCTTCCTCCATCAACATCAATAGCGTTACCCGGGTCCGCCTACCCGGGAAGGCTGGATTCGCACGTCCAAACAGACCTGCGAACAAAACGTCGTGAATCGTTTGATAACCATATCGATTAAGGTTAATATCCTCCCTGTGCCGATGCTGTAAGCACGTAACGACAGGGGTATTACGATGAAAAAAGCTGGCAATAAGCGCGGTCTCCTGAGCTGGCTCTTTGGCGCCGGATGGGGCGCCAGCGGAACGGGCGGCTAAGACCGCTAAGTCTTTCAGAGTTAACGGGAAAGACCGGCGAGCGGATGCTCGACCGGTCTTTTTTGTGCTCTGCGGCTAAGGCTCTGTCGGCACGCCGGAACACACTGCGGGAATCGATGCGAACTGGACAGCGACTCGCAACCGAATCGGTCGAAGCGATTCGGCGGATTCCCGGCAAAAATTAACTAATTCGATGCCTGAAAAGAGTGCCCGCTTGAATTTCAGGCAGATTCGGTGAGCCGAATTCCAGCGACGATTTCGTCATCATCAGGAAGCACGACTGCCTTCGTTTCCTTGTCCCAGAAGGCGGTCAGGAAATTCGCCAGGTTGCGTGAGAAAAGAGCTGACGAATCCGCGGCAAGGCTACGGGCGAGCTGGACAGCGCCTATCACTGTGACTCCGTCGATTACCGTCTCCTCACCCGCAACGACGCCTTCGACGTTACCCCCTGCTTCAGCCGCGAGATCGACCACGACGCTTCCGGAGCGCATTGAACGCAATTGCTCGGCGCTGATCAGGCGCGGCGCGGGCTTGCCCGGAATGAGGGCAGTGGTGATAACGATATCCTGCTTGGCGATATGGCTGGAAACGAGCTCGGCCTGGGCCTTGCGATATTCCTCGCTGGTCTCGCCGGCATAACCACCCTGACCCTCGCCCTCGATCCCCGCTACGCCCTCGACGAAAATCGGCTTAGCGCCGAGCGAGAGGATTTGCTCCCGGGTCGCGGAGCGGACGTCGGTCGCGCTGACTTGGGCACCCAGGCGGCGTGCCGTGGCAATCGCCTGAAGTCCGGCGACGCCGACCCCCATGACGAACAACTTAGCCGGGCTGATGGTCCCTGCAGCGGTCATCATCATCGGGAAGGCACGGCCATAAGCCGAGGCGGCATCGACGACCGCCTTGTAGCCGGCAAGATTCGCCTGGCTGGAAAGGATATCCATGGATTGCGCGCGGGTGATCCGCGGCATTCGCTCCATCGCTAGAGGCTGAAGTCCAGCCTTGCGGTATGCCGCGATCCAGTCGTCGCGACGGGCGGGATCCAGAGCGCCGACGAGCAGAGCGCCCGGCTTGGCACCGGCTATCGACGAAGGCTCGGGAGGTCCGACGCACAGGATAACGTCGGCATCGCCGACGAGCGCAGCGCGGTCCTGGACGATCGCGCCCGCTGCTTCGAAGTCAGAATCGGCAACCGAAGCTCGTTCGCCGGCCCCTCGCTCAACGCCAACATTCATCCCGAGACCGGCAAATTTCTTCACGGTTTCGGGAATGGCCGCGACCCGGGTTTCCGGCGCGACCTCCTTGAGGATTGCGACCTTCACCCCGCCTCTAATTGGCGATGATAAGAAGGACGATCGCAGTTACGATCGCGATGACAAGCATCGACCACTTCAGCAGCGTCAGGAATCCCTCGTAATTCCGCGCGTGCGCCGGATAGTTCGGATCATGCCCATGTTCGCCACTCGACACTTCGGCCATCTCGACCCCTTTCATAATTGTCTTCGGCGACGCTCTTAACAATCGCAGCGCACAGCCCCAAGCGCTTTTGTCGCCGTCTTAAGCCGCCTTTTACTCCTGCCGGATTAGGGTCGGACCCGAAAGGGACTCGAGATGCGCGAAGAATTGCTCCGGACGCTGCTTCTAGTTGACGCAGACCATGCCGAACGACGCGCACTAGCGGCGACGGCCTCCCGCGCCGGATGGAGCCTCACCGCCGCCGACGGTCAGTCTGCGCTAGAGATTCTTGCCGGTGCGCAGGGTCGTGAAGTCCGCGCCGTCCTCGTTTCCGGATGGGATGCGGATACTGGGCCGCACCTGATCGCGGGATTGCGCTCGGGCCGTCCGGAGCTTCCGGTGCTGGTGCTCGCAAACCAGGAATCGATCCCTCTTGCGGTCGCTGCGATGCGCGCCGGAGCAAGCGATTTCCTGGTCAAGCCCGTAGCACCGGAACGGATGCTTGAAGCACTCAATTCGCACCGCGATCGCCGACGGCCAACGGGTGAGCTCGCACCGGTCTCCGAGAAGCTGGCGACGGACTTGTCGCTCGAGGAACTGGTGGGCGCAGCGCCCGATTTTCGGAGCGCGCTCGCCGTCGCCGCGAAAAGCGCACGTAACCGCTTGCCGATACTGATCGTTGGGGAGCCCGGTACCGGCAAGGAAACGCTGGCCCGCGCCATCCACTCGGCGAGCCTTCGTGCCAAGGGGCCGCTGGTGACGATCGATTGCAAGGCGGTGCCCCAGAACATCATCGATTCGACCCTTTTCGGGCATGTCGCGGGTGCTTTCCCGGGCGCGTTCAGCGAAAAGGTCGGAAAACTTGTCGAGGCCGACGGCGGCACCTTGCTTCTCGACGAAATCGGAACACTTCCGGCCGAGACCCAGGCGCTCCTGGACCGGGCCCTGGCAACCGGCGAAGTCCGGCCGGTAGGCTGCAACGGGTCCAACTCTGTCGACGTGCGGATCATCGCCACCTCGAGCACTCCACTGCCGGAGGACTTCAGCCCAGCGCTGAAGGAGCGCGTGGCCGCCGTTTCAGTCACGATCCCGCCCCTTCGCGAGCGTAGCACCGATATTCCCGCACTCACTCGACACCTGTTGGAACGCATAGCTGGTCAAACCGGAATGAAGCCGCTTAGCGTTGGCAATGACGCTCTTGCGATCCTCATGCGCTATGGCTGGCCGGGCAATGTTCGCCAGCTCGCTGGCGTCCTCCTGCGAGCAGCGCTGCAATGCCAGGACTCCTCGCTGGGCGCGGAGCATTTCCCGCATATCGCAATCCAGTCACGATTCAGCGGACGGCGCAGCGACCGCCAGCCGGATCTCAGCCAATCTAGTGCTGACGCGGCGCTCGGCGGGCCACAGCTGACCCTGTTCCGAGCCGACGGTCACCTTCGCAGCATGGAAGAGATCGAAGCCGACGTCATCCGTCTCGCCATTGGCCATTATCGCGGGCGAATGACGGAGGTTGCGCGGCGCCTGGGGATCGGGCGCTCGACCCTTTACCGCAAGCTTGCCGAACTGGGCATCGACACCCGCGGCTGACGCGGTCGATCAGCCAATCCGGGGCGTCAGGGCTTGGTCCCTCAGGCCACGCCAAACCTTGAGAGCCTGGACCGTTTCCGGGACATCGTGAACACGGATGACCTGCGCGCCCTGCTCCGCGGCCTTGAGCGCCAGCGCGATGCTTCCGGCCAGTCGCTGGTCGGCAGGAGCCTCATTCGAGAGCGCACCGATCATCCTCTTTCGGCTCGCACCGAGAACGATCGGGCAGCCGAGACCGTGAAACAGTGCCAGGCCGTTCAACAGCGCGAGATTGTGGGCGACGGTCTTTCCGAAACCGATTCCGGGATCGACGAGAATGCGGTCGCGGGCGATGCCGGCCGATTCAGCCGCTGCGATCCGCTCTTCCAGCCAATAAAATACCTCGACAAGCACGTTGGTATAGCGGGGATCCTCCTGCATCGTCTGCGGCTCGCCCTGGTGATGCATCAGGATGATCGGGACCTCAGATGCCGCCACAACCTCGGTCATGCGCGGATCGTAGGTCATGGCCGAGACATCGTTGACGAGATGCGCACCGCCACCGAGCGCGGCTTCTGCCACTGACGCCTTGCGGGTGTCGATCGAAACGGCATTGCCGCCGCTGGCCAGCCGCCGGACAACGGGAAGAACGCGTTCGATCTCGTCGCCTTCCCAAACCGCTTTCGCGCCCGGACGCGTCGATTCTCCCCCGACATCGAGGATCGCTGCGCCCGCGGCAGTCATGTCAGCGCCGGCGAAGGCTGCTTCGTTAGAATCGGCGTAGGCCCCACCGTCAGAAAAGCTGTCCGGCGTGACGTTGACGATTCCCATCACCTGCGGCTGGTCGAGGCGGATTGTCCGCTCGCCAAGCTGGAGCGGCCCGCGCGGTGAGATAAGCCTTTGCCAATCGGCGGCCATGGACCCATCGAGCCGGCTCTCTATGCCTTCGACCGGGACAAGCTCGCGCGCGCCATCGGGGTGAATAAGTTCGCATTGTGCAAACCAGTTGAGCCCACCGGCGAGGCGGGCGACCTTGCCATCAAGGCCGAACGGGGAATCGACGAAGCCGGTCGGCCGGATGAGCGTGCGCATGAGCCTCTATAGGCCGGCGAGGTGGGCCGAGCGAAGCGTATCGAGCGAAACGAGCGCCCCGTCCTTCTCGATGTTCCAGAATGTCCACCCGTTACACGACGGCGCGCCCTGGAGCGCGGCGCCGACCTTGTGGATGGAGCCCGAGTGACTCTCGCAAGTGAGTGAGCCATCTGCGCGGACGCTCGCCTTCCAACGCCGCTTGGAATCCATCAGGGTCGAGCCGGCCGGAACCATGCCGCTCTCTACCAGGAGGCCGAATGCGACTCGCGGCTGGCTGCGCTTGTCAGGGACAGTCTCCATCGCACTTTCGTCGAGCGGAAGCGTCGACTCGATACGCTGCATCGCGACCTTCACATAGGATTTCTCGCGCTCGATGCCGATCCAGCGCCGGCCAAGACGTCGGGCTACGGCCCCGGTCGTGCCCGTACCGAAGAAAGGATCCAGTACAACGTCGCCAGGCTTGGTGCAGGCCAGCAGCACGCGGTAGAGCAAGGCCTCCGGCTTTTGAGTCGGATGCGCCTTCTCGCCATGCTCGTCCTTCACACGCTCGCCGCCGCTGCAGATCGGAAGCACCCAGTCACTGCGCATCTGCAAATCGTCGTTGAGCGCCTTCATCGCGCGGTAGTTGAAGGTGTAGCGCGCCTTCTCGTCCTTGGCGCACCACAGCATCGTTTCATGCGCGTTGGTGAAGCGAGTGCCGCGGAAATTCGGCATCGGATTGGCTTTCCGCCAGACGATGTCATTGAGAATCCAGAAGTCCGCGTCCTGGAGCAGTGCGCCGACACGGTAGATGTTGTGGTAGCTGCCGATCACCCAGATCGTGCCGTCGTCCTTCAGTATTCGGCGCGCCTGCTCCAGCCATTCGCGCGTGAAATCGTCATAGGCCGTGAGGCTATCGAACTTGTCCCAATCGTCGTCACAGGCGTCGACCTTGCCGCCCTCGGGACGAATGAGGTCGCCGCCGAGTTGCAGGTTGTAGGGCGGGTCGGCGAAGATCATGTCGACGCACTTGTCGGGCAGGCGCGCCATTTCCGCGATGCAGTCCCCGGTCAAAATTTGGTCGAGCGGTAGCTCTCGCTTCGCAATCGACGTGCGCGCCCTTTCGGCACGGCCGGCCTTACCGGTCACCGGTGCGATGTAGTTCACGCCTGACGCCCCTTCCCCACTGCTTGCCCTATCGGTGAGTCAGGCCGGACTCCGGGTCAAGCGAACAAGAGTTAACAGGCGCCCCGAAGGGTCAGAGAACAAAAGGAATCCGCGCGGGCCAAACCACAAGATGTTGAGTCATCATGGCCCATGCGGACTCAATCCCTAGTGGTGTGACTGAGAGGACTCAGGCCGGCAAATTCAGCGGCAACTCGACTTCCTGCTCAAGATGCTCGCGCACCTTGGCGAAGGTCCGGCGGTGGAGCGGTGTGATGCCAAGCTCGCGGATCGCGCGGATATGCTCCGGCGTTGGATAACCGCGATTGCGCTCCCAGCCATAACCGGGCCACGTCCGCGCATGGTCGGCCATAATCCGGTCGCGCGTCACTTTTGCCGCGATCGAGGCCGCCGCAATCGAGCGGCACTTGGCATCCCCCGAAACGATCGCTTTCGACGGCCGCTGCCAGCGCGGACAAGCGTTCCCGTCAACAAGCACCCAGGCCGGCTCTGCGCCAAGAGCCTCGACGGCGCGGGCCATCGCGGTCATCCGTGCCCAGTAGATATTAAGATGATCGATCTCCTCGACCGTGCAGATACCGATCCCGATCGCCGCCACTTTCTGGAGCCGGCCGTAAATTGACTCCCGCTCCTCCAAGCTAAGCTTCTTCGAATCGTCGATTCCGCGGGGAAATTTGTCCCGGTCGAGAATCACGGCCGCGGCGACCACCGGCCCTGCCAGCGGTGCGCAGCCGGCCTCGTCGACACCGGCGAGCGGCGTCGGAAACTGCCGTTCGATCTTGAAGCAAGGCCTTTTCATGCGTGACGCAATGCTAGTCCGCGCAATCGCGTCCTGCCAAGCAGAACGCTGAAAAGATTGTGGATTAATTCTCTAGCCGCCACGGCGGAAAGCGCCGCGCTTCGCCCGCCTTGTAGAGGAAAACGGTGTTGCCGCCAGGATCGCGAAGTCGGGCCTCGCGCCACATCCACGGCTGGTTTCGGGGGCCATGCTCAAACGGGATTCCCAGGCGCGCCAGTCGCTCGACCCGGTCATCGAGATCATCGCATTCGAAATAGACCGCGACCGTCTCGCCGACCTCGGCTTCAGGATCGCACTGGATCGAGAAGGTCGCGCCCCCGGCCTCGAACCGCGCATAGAGGTTTTCCGGACTGTCGACGATCTGCTTGAGGCCGAGTGCGCGGTAGAAACCGACCATCTTGGCGAAATCCTTGCCGGTTACCGTGACCTGATTGAGCCGAAGGCCGAGACCGGTGTCGAGGCGCACATTCTGGTGACCCAAGGGACCGTGCCCCTTACCGAGCCCAGGCGCGTCGAGCATGGCGATCCGGACGAATGAACGCGCGCGCTCGACCGCCTGCGCCGGCTGGCAGCCCGCGCCTAGATAGAAAGCGATTGCCGAGGCCAAAGTACAACCGGTGCCATGGGTGCTGGTTGTGTCGATCCGAGTGCCCTGCCAGCTGGTGATATTGTCGGTCTCGATGAGCGCGTCGGCGAGCGCCTCGCCTTCGTCGTGCCCGCCCTTAATCAGGACCGCACAGCCATGCTCGGAAACCAGGCTTAGCGCGGCCGCGACTGGGTCTTCCTCGCTCGAGAGCCGGCGAAGTTCCGGCAGGTTCGGCGTCGCTATAGTCGCAATCTTCATGAGCTCGCCGAAGGCGGCAACAGTCGCGTCGTCGGCAAGCGCATCGCCGCTCGTCGCGACCATGACTGGGTCGAAGACGATAGGGACGCGCGGATAGAGTTCGCCGAGACGCTCCGCGACCATGCGCGCCGCGAAACCGCCGCCGATCATGCCGATCTTGATGGCATCGACACCGATATCGTCCACGACCGAATTGATCTGGGCCAGGATCATCTCGGCTGGGACAGAGTGGACTGCGTCAACACCGAGTGTGTTCTGGGCGGTGATCGCCGTTACGGCAGTCATGGCATGGCCGCCTAGCATCGTAACCGTCTTGATGTCGGCCTGGATGCCCGCGCCGCCGCCGCTGTCCGATCCAGCGATAATGAGGATTCGGGGAGTGGTCACGCCTGCGACCTTAGAGCGAAATCCTAAACAGAAGCCACTGCATCGCAAATCGAGTTCACGACGGACTCGACCTCTATCGCATCGTCGCCTTCTGCCATTACCCGGATCAGCGGCTCCGTTCCCGACTTGCGGATGACAAGCCGGCCGCGACCTTCGATCTGCCGTTCGGCATCGGCAATTCGCTTCTTGACTGAAAGTTCGGAGAGCGGATCACCCCCGTTAAACCGGACATTCTTCAGTAACTGTGGGACAGGATCGAACTGGCGGAGTATTTCGCTGGCTGGTTTGCCGCCCTCAATCAGTGCCGCCAGGACCTGCAAACCCGCGACCAGGCCGTCGCCCGTCGTCGCATGATCCGACAAAATGATGTGTCCGGACTGCTCGCCGCCGACATTGCAGCCGGAGGCGCGCATTTCTTCGAGAACATAGCGATCGCCGACCTTGGTGCGTTTGAGGCGTATTCCGTCCTCGGCGAGCCGCCGCTCGAGCCCAAGGTTGGACATGACCGTTGCGACCACCGCCCCGCCCCGTAACTCGCCGCGGCGTGACTGGCTGAGCGCGATGAGCGCCATCAACTGGTCGCCGTCGATCACTGTCCCGGCCTCGTCCACGACGATCAGCCGGTCAGCATCTCCGTCGAAAGCTAGGCCTATATCAGCTCCGGAAGCGACGACCGCCTCGCTAAGCGCTGCCGGATGTGTCGAGCCGCAGCGGTCATTGATATTGGTGCCGTTGGGCTTCACCCCGAGCGGAACGAGTTCCGCCCCAAGTTCCCATAACGCCTCGGGCGCGACCTGGTAGGCAGCGCCGTTAGCGCAGTCGACCGCAATCTTGAGGCCGTCGAGTCGAAGCCGATCCGGAAAGGTCGATTTGACGAAATGAACATAGCGGCCGCGCGCGTCGTCGATTCGCTTTGCCCGGCCGATAAGCTCGGCCTTTGCTAGCTTCGGCTCTTTCTTGAGACGGCGTTCTATCGATTGCTCAGCCTCGTCGCTCAGCTTGTAACCGTCCGGCCCAAACAGCTTGATGCCATTGTCGACGAATGGGTTGTGGCTGGCGGAAATCATCACGCCGAGGTCAGCGCGCATCGAGCGGGTCAGCATCGCGACCGCCGGGGTCGGCATCGGGCCAACCAGTACGACGTCCATGCCGACCGAGGTGAAGCCCGCCACCATGGCCGATTCCATCATGTAGCCCGAGAGGCGGGTATCTTTTCCAATCACGACACGGTGGCGGTGGTCGCCTCGTAGAAAATGCGCGCCCGCGGCCTGCCCGACACGCATTGCGATTTCCGCCGTCATCGGCTCCGAATTAACCTGGCCGCGAATCCCGTCGGTGCCGAAAAACTTGCTCATAGCCGCGCCTTAGCCGGAAAAACCTCAGCTTAGTAGCGCCCAGGGACCGGCGGGCATGTGACCCAAAGCGCCATGCGCCCAGGTGCCCAGAAGGAATAGCAAGGTGCCGCCAACGAACGGCATAGTCCCCGGCCAGGCAAGGCCGCGGCCGAAGGGGAAGAAGCTGGTCTTGCCCTCCCACTGGCGCCATGCGCTGCCGATCAGGCGTCTCTTCTTAAAGTCCTGAAGAGCGGCGCCGATTATGGCGAGCACGAAGATCGCTTCGGCAATAACCAGTCCAGACGGCGTCGGATTGACCATTGCATGGGTGAGCGCCCACAGGCCGAAACCCCACATCATTGGATGGCGGGTCACTCGGAATACGCCATGCGGATTGCCGAAGCTCGTCTCGAGCCTGGCGCCGGGGTGCGGCAACGCCGGGTTTTTCACGAACGAGCCAACGAACAGTATCGCGCCTAGCCAAGTCAGCAAGCTGCCAAGAATGATCAGCGCAGGTCCGACCTCCCAGCGCGGCGCCTCCAGCCCGATCGCCCGTGCCGACCAGACCATCCAACCTAGTGTCGCAAAGGCGACGAGACTGTAGAGCAGCAGGAAGCCGCGCTCTCCGACTGCCTTGGCGATCGGCCGGCGAAGCGGATGCGACAGAAGGAAATGCGTGCCGACGAACGACGCCGCAGCCAGCTCGAGCTGGCCGAGCGGGGTCACCGGCGGTACGCCTCGGGAAGCGCGCTTCGATCAAGCCGTTGATAACGGTCGCGAAGCTTGGTCTGCCGGCTCTCCAGCGGCTGGCGGACGCCGTCAATCCATACGGCCTCCGTGGCGCTCGCAAGCTCCAGCGGATCGCCCGACCAGATTACGACATCGCCGGCTGCGCCGGTGTTCAGCGATCCTATTTTGCCCCCCATGCCAATGACCTGCGCGGGACGTGAGGTGATCAGGGCCAGCGCCTCGCCCCAGCTGACGCCTGCCGCCCCCGGCACCTTCCCCAACGCCACCAGATTGGCGGCGTATTGGCGCTGGTTGAACAAGTAGCGCGTGTCGTTGTCGTCGATCATGCCGATGGCGACGTTGACGCCGGCATCGCGCATCCGGCCGACGTTCGACTGGGTTGCTGCGAGCATCTCGAAGCTTGCGGGAAGGTCGTTGACGGCCGAAGCGATAACAGGGATCCCGGAAGCGGCGATCTCACCTGCGACCGTCCATCCTTCGGTCACGCCGACCATGATCGGCCGAATTGTCGGGAACTCGCGCTTCAACTTGATGACATTGAGGATGTCGTTGGCGGCCTCGACATGGATCATCAGATACTGACGGCCCTGGAGTACCGGAACGAGCGCCGCGGCGTCGAACCGCGTCAGCATGATGTCTTCGCTACGATTGACGTTGGGGCCAATGAGACGCGATTCGTTGGGGTCGCGGACAACCGGGTCTTCCTGGGTTTCCGCACGCCCACCTCTGCTCACAGCGAAGCGCGACAGTTCGCGAGCTTCGCGAAGAGCATTGCGGAACATGGCGTAAGTCGCTGGACGCGATCCGCCGGCGGCACCGGCGCCACGCTCGCCGAACTCGACGAACTGGAACAGGCGCGCGCGGGTGACCGGGTCGCGGTCTGCGCCTAGATCCATCAGCGCACCCTGCCCGCCGAAAATGTTGCGGCCGATGTTCGGCGCCACGACAGCCCTTGTGACGCCGTCGGCCCGATTGACCGCAATCGTGGTCTGCATCGGGTTGATTGCCGGAGCGATGTCGAGCGCGGCGCTGAACGGACTGTTCTGCGCCCGGTCGTCGGTCGAACCGTCAGCGCTTAGGTCCACCTCGCTGATGCCAAGCCGCGAGAACCCGGCCACGATGCCCGGGGTGACCCACTTGCCGCGGGCATCGATGATCTCGGCTCCGCGCGGGATTGCGATGTTGAGACCTGCACCGGCGATCTTGCCGTCACGGATGACCACCGTGCCGCCAGGAATGGGCTCGCTGCCGTCACCGAGCGCCACTGTTCCGCCGGTGATCGCAACCGTTTGCGCGGCGAGCGGCGCTGCACTTGCCGCGAGAAGAGCGGCGAGGAACGACAGGCGCTTCACTTGACGTCTCCTTCGCCCGGCTGCCCGAGCTCGAAATCGCTCACCGGCCGCAATCGCGGATTGTTGGCGTCGTACATGAGAGCGCCGTCGATCCATACGCGTTCCGGCCTGGTGTAGGTGCTGAACGGATTGCCGTTCCACAGCACGACGTCCGCCATCTTGCCGGTCTTCAGACTTCCCGTCTTATCGGCGATCCCGAGAGATTTTGCCGGATTGTAGCTGAGCCAGCGCCAGGCGTAAGCATCGGTGACATTGTGCCCGGCCCTTCGCCCGTCGGCGAGCGCCTTGGCCGCTTCCTGGTTCAGACGCTGGATGCCGTTGGGATCGTCCGAATGGACAATCGCGCAGCCACCGGCGCGGTCGACGAACGGAATGTTCTCCTTGATGCCGTCGTAGCTTTCCATCTTGAAGCCCCACCAGTCGGCCCACATCGCGGCGCAGGTGCCGTTGGCGGCCAGCAGGTCGGCGATTTTGTAGGCTTCGACAGCGTGCTGGAAGCTGGTGATCTTGTAGCCCATCTCGTGACTGAGATCGATCATGATCGCCATCTCGTCGGCGCGGTAGCAGTGATTGTGAACGAGGATTTCGCCGTTCAGCACGCCGCGAAGCGTGTCCATAGCGAGATCGCGCGACGGCATCTCGCCGCCGTTCTTCTCATACCTGTCCCACTTGCGCTTATATTCCTGCGCTTTCAGCCACGTCGCGCGCGTAGTTGCGATGTTGCCCATACGCGTGGCGGGTCCGCCCTTATTGCCATAAACGCGCTTGGGGTTCTCGCCGCAGGCCATCTTGAGGCCATATGGGGCGCCCGGGAACTTCATGCCCTGCATCGTCCGGGCTGGGACATTCTTGAGCACGACCGAGCGGCCGCCGAACAGGTTGGCCGACCCTGGCAGGATCTGGAGACTGGTCACGCCGCCATTGGCGAGCGCGCGCGCGAAACCGGGATCCTGCGGCCAGACGCTATGTTCCGCCCAGACGTCCGGGCGGGCCGGAGCCGTTGCCTCGTTCCCGTCATCGTTTCCGTCCGTGCCCGGCGAGGGATAGTCGCCGAGGTGGCTGTGGACGTCGATGATACCCGGAGTGACCCATTTGCCGGCCGCATCGACGATCACCGCGCCTTCGGGGATTGGCGTCGAAGCGTCGCCGACGGCCTGGACGACCCCGTCCGCAAGCACGACCGTGCCGTTCTCGAACTGAGCGCCTTCGCCATCGAAAACCGTCGCCCCGCGGATCGCCGTGACTGCGCCTGAATAGCGATGATAGGTCGACGGATAAGGATCCTGGTTGATCCGTATCGGCGGCGGCCCTTCCTTCTTTGTCGTCGCGCATCCGCCCAGGAGGACGGCGACGAGCGCCGTCCCTATCACTGCAAGTCGTGTCACCCCGCTACTCCCTGTCAGGCTTTACCCGGCAGCGGGCCGGTCGCTTCCGGCTCGCCAGTCGCGTCGACGTCGCGGATACGGGCGTCGATGTCGTCCTGGAGAGAGTCGAGGTGCATCCACTTGCGGACGATCGGCGACAATGCGAGGACCGCAACGCCGATGCCGATCGTGATCCAGCCGAACAGGCTGTAGATGTCCAGCAGTCCCTGCTTGGTCATTTCGCCGTCGTGGCCACCGGTTGCTTCACCGATCTTGCCGGCAAGGAAGTTGCCAACCGCCGACATGTAGAACCAGGCGCCCATGATCAGGGATGCCATGAATTTCGGGGCAAGCCGGTTCATCGCGCTGAGGCCAACCGGCGACAGGCAAAGCTCGGCTGTGGTTGCGAGCAGGTAATAAAGGAACACGAACATCACAGGGGTCATGACCGCGATCCCGAACGCCTGCGCGCCCCACACAAGCGCGAGATTGGCAAGGCCCATCTGGAGCAATGCGATGCCGAACTTGGCGGGCGCTGACGGCTCCTTCCCGATCCGGCCGAGCTTGATCCACAGGCCGGCGAACAGTGGCGCCAGCAGGATGATGTAGATCGGGTTGATCGCCTGGAAGATCGACGCCGGAACGCCCTGACGGTCGACGAAGCGATCCGTGAAGAGGTTCATCGAACCGCCCGCCTGCTCGAACAGCGCCCAGAAAATCGGATTGAGGCTGATCAGAAACAGGATCGCGTAGATACGTTCGCGTGGTTCTTTTTCGAGCTTGGTCGCCTGCCAGAGGACATAGCCCAGCAGGCCGATGCCCGAGATAATCAGGAGCGTCTGGATGACGTCCGTATACTGGATAAGGAACCAGCAGACGCCGACGGCGACGAGGCCGATGCCGTAAAGAACATATTCGTTGACCGGACGGGCACCAGGGATTTGAGCAGGCCGCTCGCCAGCGCCGTTGAGAAGACCCTTACCGAGGACGAAGACGACGAGGCCGAGGAGCATGCCGATGCCGGCCGCGCCGAAGCCATAGGCCCAGCCAAGCGTTTCGCCGAGATAGCCGGCGATGATCGTGCCGACCGCGGCGCCGAGATTAATTCCCATGTAGAAGATGGTGTAGGCGCCATCGCGACGTGGATCGGTGAGGTTGTAGAGCTGTCCGACCATCACCGAGATGTTGGCCTTGAGAAAACCCGAGCCGACGATGATCAAGGCCAGGGCGGCCCAGAAGATGTTGATGGTGGCATCATTCTGGCCGCCAGTTCCTTCGGCCGCCATGGTGAAGTGACCGAGCGTCAGCAGGATTGCGCCGAACAGCACCGCCTTGCGCTGTCCGAGATAGCGGTCGGCGAGATAACCACCGAGCATCGGCGTGATGTAAACGAGCGCCGTGTAGGCGCCGTAGATGACGTTGGAGTCGCCGTCGCTGAAGAGCCAGTGCTTGGTCAGGTAGAAAATCAGCAGCGCGCGCATGCCGTAGTAGGAGAAACGCTCCCACATCTCGGCGAAGAACAACATGTAAAGGCCTTTGGGGTGGCCCGCGAATTCCGGTTCCTTCTGCGCAGCGACCCTACCTCCAATGGCAAGGAAGATCAGCAACACGACCGAGGCGATAGCGGCAATCCAGTCCGCTTCCTGCCAAGTTCCAACCGGCTTCAAACCCATCTTTGTCCCTCTCCGAAGGCAGGCGCCACGCGCGGGGCGCCATAGTTCTCGTTGAATGGCGACGCACCCTAACGGGGAATCCGCGCTTGTGAAGCCGGTTGTGACAGAAGCGTGAAATGCTACTGCAAACGACATGACCCTGAACGATCGATCAAGCCCTTTGAGCCTTCTCGCCACTCGCCGATCCGGGCGGCCGCGCGATCTCGCCGGACCAGGCCCGACCGACGACGAGTTGCGGCAGATCCTGGCCATTGCATCCCGAACGCCGGATCACGGGCAACTCGTGCCCTATCGGTTTGTCATCGTCGGAGCAGACCAACGCGATGCCCTCGCCAAACTGTATAGCCGGGCTCTTTCCATCGCCGAGCCGAATGCCCCGGAAGCAAAAGTCGCCAAGGCCATTGCCAATGCGCGGGCGGCCCCTGCGCTTGCCGTCCTGATCAGCAAGCCGGTCCCCGACCACAAGATCCCCATTTTCGAGCAGGAACAGACGTGCGGCGCTGCCGGAATGAACTTCCTCCACGCCGCTACTGCGCTTGGCTATGCCGCAGGATGGATTACCGGCTGGCCCGCGACCAACCCGACCGTCAGCAGCGCATTTTGCGGCGAAGGAGAGCGGATCGCCGGCTTCCTCTATGTCGGCACACCGGTCACTCCGCTGGATGATCGGGTCCGCCCTTCGCTCGACGCCGTGGCCTCGAACTGGGTACCGCCCGCCGAGTGAACCGATTCAAAGCATTGCAACTTTTCGCGACGTGCTGTATTACCACAGCATGACGCTGAGAAACGCCCACGAGAAGCCCGTTTACGTCCGCCTCCGCGAAGTCATCAGTGACGCGATCGTCACCGGCCGCTTCAAGGACGGCGACCCGTTGCCGTCGGTCCGAGCACTGGCGGCCGAAGAGGGCGCCAACCCGCTGACAGTCGCGAAAGCCTACCAGGGGTTCCAGGACGAAGGCCTGATCGTCGTAAAGCGTGGGATCGGCATGTTCGTGGCAAATGGCGCGGCCGCCCGACTCAAAAACAGTGAGCGCGAGCAGTTCGTTAGCAGGGAATGGCCGGCCATTCGCGAGCGCATGAGCCGCTTGGGTATCGACCCGGCAGAGCTGCTGTCCCGCGAATCCGCCTGAGCGTTTAAGCCAGAGCGGCAGCGGGAACGGCGTAAAGCGCCTCCGCCCCGATCTCTGCCGCTGCACCCAGGCCGAGCGCTTCGGCCACAACCACAGACAGAAAGTAATCAGCGGCCGCCCGCTTTGCCGTCATGAAGTCGCTGGCGCCGACCACCGCGGCCTGCCGTTCCAATAGCCAGCCCGCGACCAATACCGCGCACATTGTGAGAAACGGTACGCTCCCGGCAAGCCGATCGTCGGACGAAGCCTGGCGGTAGGTAGCAGCGGCGACTTCGATCGCATCTGCGAGCGCGAGCAGGATCGGGTGGGAAGCCGTATCGCGGATCTCGGTAACCAGTTGGTCGAATGCGGCGCCACCGTCGAGATCGAGCTTGCGGGTGACAAGGTCGGCCGCCTGGATTCCGTTAGTGCCCTCGTAGATCGGGGCGATCCGCGCATCGCGCCACAATTGCGCGGCGCCCGTTTCCTCAATGTAACCCATGCCGCCGTGAACCTGTATTCCAAGGCTTGCGACTTCGCAGCCAATGTCGGTCGCCCAGGCTTTGGCGAGCGGCGTCAGAACGTCGGCACGTAACGCGGCCTCGCGATCCCCCTTTCGGCCGTGATCGGCCTGGGCGAACGCATAATAGGTCAGCGACCGCGCCGCCGTCGTCAGCGCCCGCATTCGAAGCAGCATCCGGCGAACGTCAGGATGCTCTGCGATGACGGCAACATCGACGCCGCGGCGCCCCTGCTTTCGCTCCAAGGCATAAGCGACGGCGCGCTGTGTCGCCGCTTCGGCGATGCCCACACCCTGCAAGGCGACGTTGAGCCGGGCATTGTTCATCATCGTAAACATGGCGCGCATGCCGGCCATTTCCTCGCCCACGAGCCAACCTGTCGCTCCGCCATTATCGCCATAGCTCATGACGCAAGTGGGCGACGCGTGGATTCCGGCCTTGTGCTCGATCGATACGCAACGAAGGTCGTTTGGCGCACCGTCCGGCAGGACTTTCGGAACAAGGAAAAGCGAGATCCCCTTTGTGCCACCGGGAGCCCCCGTTGTCCTGGCAAGGACGAGGTGAATGATGTTCTCGGCCAGGTCATGCTCGCCGTACGTGATGTAAATCTTGGTGCCGCTGATCCGCCAGCTGCCGTCACCATTGGCTTCGGCGCGGGTGCTGAGCGCTCCGACATCGCTTCCCGCCTGCGGCTCTGTCAGGTTCATGGTGGCCGGCCATTCCCCACTTATGATCTTCGGCAGATAACGCTCCTGCAAGTCGCGCGAGCCATGAGCGGTCAGAGCCTCGACCGCGCCGACGCTGAGCATCGGGCAAAGCGTAAAAGCGAGATTTGCGCCATTGAGGCTATCCATGATCGCCGCGGAGAGCACCGAGGGCAGTCCCTGCCCGCCCCATTCTTTCGGTCCCGGCAGCGACATCCACCCACCCTCGACGAACGCCTCATAGGCTTCCTTGAAACCGTTTGGAGTGACGACCCGCCCATTGTCCCAACGCGATCCCTGAATGTCACCGCTGCGGTTCAACGGCGCCACTTCTCCTTCCGCAAGGGCCGCCGCGCCTTCGATTACAGCGTCGGAGATGTCGGGCTCGACGCCGAGGCTTTCGAGCTGTGCAACGTGCGTGAGAATGAAGCGCTGGTCTTCGACCGGGCAGCGAAAGGTCATTTGTCGATCCCTTGAAGCGGCACGCCGCTTGCCATAGCGACGCGGCCATGGCGCCGCCAGAGACACAAATACTGAACTTCAGCGACGAGGCGATCGAGAAGGCCGCGGAACTCATTCGCGCCGGGCAGCCGGTCGCGATGCCGACAGAGACGGTTTACGGGCTCGCCGCCGATGCGACGAACGCCGAGGCCGTGGCGCGCATCTATGCTGCCAAGGGGCGGCCAAGCTTCAATCCGCTGATAGTCCATGTCCTCGATCTCGACACGGCGGAGCATCTTGGCGAGTTCGATGACCAGGCGCGGGCGCTCGCGAATGAGCATTGGCCCGGACCTCTAACGCTGGTGGTGCCTGCACGCGAAGATAACGGCATCGCCTCGCTGGTGACGGCGGGGCTCGAGACCATCGCGATCCGGGTGCCGGCTCACCCGGCGATGCGCGCGTTGCTGAAAGCGGCAGGACGACCGCTTGCGGCGCCGTCGGCAAATGCCAGCGGCCGGATCAGCCCGACGCGAGCGGCGCATGTCGCGGACTCGCTAGGCGGCCGGATACCGCTCGTCATCGACGGCGGTCCATGTGAGCAAGGTATCGAATCGACTATCGTCGCGGCGACGGGTGGGCCGCTCCGGCTGCTACGGCGGGGACCGATCGACATCGACGCGGTGGAAGCAGTCGGCGCGATCGAAGCGCCGGGAATGATGGCCAGCCATTATGCGCCCGCAAAACCTATAAGATTGGACGCGAAAGTAGCCGAACCGGGCGAAATCCTGCTCGGTTATGGCCCTGTCGCTGGCGAGCTTTACCTTGGCGACAATCTCGTGACTGCCGCCGCGCGACTATTCGATTTCATGCACGAGGCTGACTCTGCCCCCGAGCCGCGTATTGCGGTCGCGCCGATCCCTGACGAGGGGATCGGAGCGGCCATCAATGACCGGCTTAGGAGGGCTGCGGCTCCTCGCTGAGCCGCGCACCGAATTTCGACTTGAGCTTAGCGAGCTTGGGCGGAATGACCGCCAGACAATAAGCGTTGGACTGCCCCTCGCCGGCCCAATAATCCTGGTGGTAATCCTCGGCCGGGTACCAGTCGGATTTCGGCTCAATCGTCGTCACGATCGGCTGGAGATGATCAGCCTGGGCGCGCTTGATCGCCGCATGAGCCTCCGCTTCCTGTTCTTCGTCCTGCGGGAATATGGCGGACCGGTACTGCGTTCCGATGTCGTTTCCCTGGCGGTTGAGCTGCGTCGGATCATGGGTCGCGAAGAATACGTCGAGCAGGTCGGAAAAGGCGATCTCCGCCGGGTCGAAGGTGATCCGGATCGCCTCCGCATGGCCAGTATCGCCACCGCACACCTGCTTGTAGGTTGGATTGACGGTCTGGCCGCCGGTGTAACCGCTTTCGACCGATTTTACGCCTTGAAGCTGGAGAAACACGGCTTCCGTGCACCAGAAGCAACCGCCTGCAAAAACTGCGACCTCGTCCATCATCATCTCCAGCCTTGTTGGGCCGGCATGTGGCGGTTCGGCGGTCCTATCTCAAGGGCGGACGCTGCCTTACTTGTTGCGGTAGGCGGCTTTGAGACTGGCAAGCTCGAGGCGTTTGCCGACCCACTCGGCCAGTTCCTCGAACTTTAGCGGCTGATCGAAGACAATTCCCGCCTTGCGCTCCGAGAACCATCGGACCTCGCCCTGCACTGGGCGGAGGCTCTCAACGACGACAACGACTTTCTTGCCGAGGCAATATTCCTCGATCGGCTCAACTTTAAGACCATTGAGCGAAATGTCGTGCACCTCGCAGGTGTAATAGGTTTTCCCGACGCGAAGGCTGGCCTTGCAATTGACCTCTAGGCGCGGCGGACGCGGACGAAACCCGTGCCGCGGCTTGCGGCCGGCGAGAAGCTCGCCGAGATCGACGGTCTGGTCGAACTTTATCCCGACCGTGCCCTCGCGCGTCCAGACAACGGTCGACGGCACCTTCTGGGAATGGATGTCGACTTCGACTGTTGTTCCGACTTCGAGCGGGTGACCGACTTCCGCCATGAGTCCGCCAGCGGACATGTTGCGCAAGCGTGCAAGCTGCTCTCCTGCCGCTGTGGTGAGCTTTATGATGCTTAGCGCCGCGGGAACGCGCTCGTCGCTTCGGCGTTCGGCCGGACGAGGAACCGCAGTGCTCAGTGAAAAGGTCGTTGAGTCGAACGCCGAAAGATCGTCGCCGAATGAAGGCGCCGGCTTGCGTCGGATCAGTGAACCAAACATCGCTTGCTCTCCGAGCTCAACATCATGCGTAACATGGTGTTTTAACACCGACGGGGTTAATAAGCGGTTGCGTGCGTTCTACCGTAGCCGGAGTAGGTGTGCGTAGATGCGCCTTAGGGCCGGCAGGAGGAAATGAAACGCTGATGACGCGACCGCGTCTGTTGCTGATCGACGACGAGCCTCAGCTCGCCGCCTTCGTCGCTAATGCTGCCCATCTGAGTGGATTTGAGCCCGTCGAAACCAGCCTCGACAGCGCATTTCGCGACGAGTTCCTGGCCAACCGACCCGCGATGGTCGTTCTCGACCTCGGAATGCCTGGCATGGATGGCGTCGAATTGCTTCGCTTCCTCTCCGAGCACGAGTTCGACGGGCCTGTGCTGATCATCAGTGGCTTCGATAGCCGCGTCCTCGAAAGCGCCTTCCGGCTCGGCAAAGAGCTCGGCCTCAAGATGACTGGCCCGATCGAAAAGCCCGCGCGGCTCGAAGATCTTGAGGCATTGCTCAAAAACAACCTTCCAACATCCCAGCCGTGATCGCCGCGGCCGATCTGACTTTACTCGACGGATTCGAGCGGGCGCTGATCAATCACCGCCTGCACATGGTTTACCAGCCGAAGGTCAGCTTAACCGACGGAAGCCTGAAGCGGGTCGAGGCCCTGGTCCGCTGGGATGACCCAAAGATGGGTGCAGTCGCTCCCTCGCGGTTCGTTCCGCTCGCCGAGCGTCATGGCCTCATTGACCAACTCACGAATTGGGGACTGACGACCAGCCTGCGCCAGTGGCGGACCTGGCATGACGAGGGCCTCGATGTCTGCATCGCCTTCAATATCTCAGCGCTGTCGCTTCAGCATCTCGACTTTCCGGATCTCGTCGAACGCATGTGCCGGGCACTCGAGGTACCCACAGACCGGCTGGTCCTTGAACTGACGGAGGGGGCGACACAGCCGCTCGTCAAGCTGATGGACACGTTGACGCGCTTCCGGATCAAGGGGATCGGGCTTGCGCTCGACGATTTCGGAGTCGGCTACTCCACTCTTATGCAGCTCCGACAGCTGCCCTTCACCGAGATCAAGATCGATCGCTTTTTCGTCAAGGATTTGGCCCAGTCCAACGACAGCCGGGTCATCGTGGCGTCGATCGTCGAGCTTGCCCACGGCCTCGGGCTTACCGTGACCGCGGAGGGTGTGGAGACGGAAGAGCAGCTTCGCTATCTCGCGGAAGTCGATTGCGATGTGGCGCAGGGTTACCTGGTAGGAACGCCACTCGCGCCCGAAGATCTGGAAGCGTGGTCGAAGGACTGGGCGAAGCGCTGGGCCGACGGGCAATTCCTCGACGGAAAAGTCAAAGCTCGGGCTCTTCCCCGGACAGTTCGAATTTGACCCCCTGGGCAAGAGGCAGGCTCGAGCCGTAATTGATCGTGTTGGTCGAGCGCCGCATATAGGCGCGCCAGCTATCCGAGCCGCTTTCGCGTCCGCCGCCGGTTTCCTTCTCACCGCCAAATGCCCCGCCAATTTCGGCGCCCGAGGGGCCGATGTTGACGTTGGCGATGCCGCAATCCGAGCCCGCGGCGGAAATGAATCGCTCGGCCTCTCGAAGATCGTTCGTGAAGATTGCGCTGCTAAGCCCCTGCGCCACGCCGTTGTTGAGCGCGATGGCCTCGTCGAGTTCCGAGTATCGGAGCACGTGGAGCAACGGGGCGAACGTCTCTTCAAGCACATGGCCCTCCTGGCGCACGGCTTCGACGAGCGCCGGGCGGACATAGAAGCCGCCGGGGACTGCCTGAACCTGTTCGGCATCAGGATGAACCCGGCGAAGGGCATCGAAAGCGCCGCGATCGATGAGCGGACCGACAAGCGTTGCCGGATCGCGCGGGTCGCCGATCGCGATCCGATCGAACAAGGATCGGATCCTCGCGACCAGCCCGTCGGCGAGTGATTCATGGACAATCAGGCGGCGGAGCGACGTGCATCGTTGGCCCGCGGTGCCGGCGGCGCTGAACAGGATCGCCCGCTCGGCAAGGTCGAGATCTGCGCTCGGAGCAACGATCAACGCGTTATTGCCGCCAAGCTCGAGCAGCGTTCGACCGAAGCGCGCCGCGACGCGTGGCCCAAGCTCGCCTCCCATTCGGGTCGAGCCAGTGGCGGAGACGAGCGCCATGCGCGTATCGTCGGCCAGTGCGGCGCCGACATCTCGCCCGCCGTGAACGACTTGAAGCAGGCCGTCCGGGGCATCGCCAAATCGTTGGAGCGCACGCCGGGCAATGGCCATCACGGCCTCGGCGGTGAGGGGGTCTTCTCGCTCGGTTTCCACACAACCGGATCGCCGCACACGAGCGCCAAGGCTGCGTTCCAGGCCCAGACGGCGACAGGGAAATTGAAGGCGGTGATGACCGCCACCGGTCCGAGCGGATGCCATTGCTCGATCATCCTGTGATCGGGGCGCTCGCTGGCGATCGTGAGACCGTAAAGCTGCCGAGACAGGCCGACGGCATAGTCGCAGATGTCGATCATCTCCTGGACCTCGCCGAGACCCTCCGAGATGATCTTGCCAGCCTCAAGCGTGACGAGACGGGCGAGCGGCTCTTTCGCCGCCCGCAGCTCCTCGCCAAGGAGGCGTACTAGCTCTCCGCGACGAGGCGCGGGAACCGTGCGCCATTTGAGAAACGCCGATTGCGCGGCCTCGCAGGCTGCAGCGGCGTCGCCCTCGCTAACTTTGCCGATGAGGCTGCCGTCGATCGGAGAACGGCATTCTATCGTCCCCGTCGTGGCTTCGACGCCAAAGTCGGAGAGGATTTTGCTGGCTTCATCGGCAGGGCTCAGCATGCAAGCTCCCGGGCCCTGGCCATCGCCGCGACGCCCGCATCGATCGTCTCGTCCTTCTTGGCGAAGCAAAGCCGAACGAGGTGCTTCGGCTCGCCAGTGTCGGCAAAGGTCGATATCGGCACTGCCGCTACCCCGCCTGCTCGACCGCGAGCTTGGCGAACGCCTCGTCGTCGACAGCGATCCCGGAAGCGGCAAGATCGACGATCAGGAAGTAGGTTGCGGCAGCGGGGAGAACCGTGAAGCCAGCCGCGCGAAGCTGCTCGCTCATCCGGTCCCGGGACCGGGCGAAGCGCTCGCGCATAGGCTTGAGCCATGAGTCACCTTCCGAAAGACCGAAAGCGCAAGCGGCCTGCAGGTTCGGCGCCGAGGCAAAGGTCAGGAACTGGTGTGCGCGGGCGGCGAGGGTCGCAATTTCCGGCGCAGCGGCGATCCAGCCAATCTTCCAGCCGGTCAGCGAGAAGATCTTACCGGCCGAGCCGCACTTGATCGTCCGCTCGGCCATGCCGGGAAGTGTCGCCAAGGGAACGAACGACTGTCCGTCCATCAACAAATGCTCCCAGACTTCGTCGCTGATGACCACGAGATCGTGGTCCTGGGCAACGGAAGCTACGGCGTCCAGCTCGTCTGCTTCGAACAGCCGCCCGGTGGGATTGTGCGGATTGTTGAAGATGATCGCCCGCGTTTTCGGAGTGACGGCCGCTTCGAGCGCCGCCCGTTCGATCCGCCATCCCGGCGGATGCAGCGCTACTTCGATCACTTTGCCCCCAGCGCGGCGGATGAGCGGCGCGTAAGCGTCGTAGGCCGGGGTCATGACGATCACTTCATCGCCTGGCTCGACCGTTGCGAAGATGGCCGCGGCAAGCGCTTCGGTCGCTCCGGACGTGACGCACACGCCTTCGGCGCCCATATCCCAGCCATGGTGCCGCGCGTAATGGGCCGCGACCGCCTCACGGAGCGAAGGGAGGCCCCGCGACGGCGCGTACTGATTAGACCCGTGCTTGAGCGCGTTCGCCGCAAAATCGAGAATCTCTTCGGCCCAGCCGAAGTCCGGAAAGCCCTGGCCGAGGTTCACTGCGCCATGCTTTGTCGCCGCAAGACTCATGCGCTCGAACACGCTGGTCGCCATCGTTTGATAGAGTGGGTTCATGGTGAAAAAACGGCTAGGCGCGCTCGCCAAGTGTCGCAAGGCTTGTTCGCGGCCCTTGCTCTCGCCACACTTGCAGCATGGACAACAAGTCGTCGCAAGGTCCGCTCAATGGCATACGGGTAGTAGAATTCGCTGGAATCGGCCCGCTGCCCCATTGCGGAATGATGCTCGCGGACCTTGGGGCGGAGATCGTGAGCATTCAGCGTCCCGGCGGGCGGCTTCAGCCGCCCAATGCCGCGCTCGATCGCGGTCGGCACCGGCTCACGCTGGACCTGGCCGATCTTGCTGACGCCGAACTGGCTCGGGACGCCTCACAAAAGGCCGACGTTGTCATGGAGGGCTTTCGTCCGGGCGTGATGGAGCGGCTTGGCCTCGGTCCGGATGAGCTATGCGGCCGGAACGCACGTCTTATCTATGCGCGGCTAACCGGATGGGGACAGGACGGGCCGCTTTCAAAGACCGCAGGGCACGACATCAATTACCTCGCCGTGACCGGTGCACTAGCCGCGCTCGGCAGACCGGGAGAGCCGCCGCCGCCGCCGCTCAACTTGGTCGGCGACTATGGCGGCGGGTCAATGTTCTGCCTCGTCGGAATCCTCGCCGCGCTGGTCGAGCGCGAACGTTCCGGCAAGGGCCAGGTCGTCGACGCGGCCATCGTTGACGGAGTCGTCTCGATGCTGGCAATGTTCAACGCGCAAGGGGAACCTCGCGTCATAGCGACCGAGCGCAATGCGAACCTGCTCGGTGGCGCCGCGCCCTTCTATCGCTGCTATGGCTGTGCCGACGGACGCTTCATCGCAGTCGGGGCGCTGGAAGAGAAATTCTGGGCGGCGCTGCTTGCGCCGCTGGGGATCAGCGCCGCCGCCTTCGGGCCGCGCTTCGACCCAGCATTCTGGCCGGCACAGGCGCGCCAGCTTGAGTCGATCTTCGCAACGCGGACCGCAGCGGATTGGGGCAAGGTCTATGCCGGCACCGACGCCTGCGTCACCGTGGTTGCGATAATGGATGAAGCCGCTGCCACGCCCCACCTCGCGGAGCGGAGCAGCCTTGTCGATGAAGACGGAACGCAACAACCCTCCCCAGCGCCGCGCCTGTCGCGCACTCCGGGAATGATCCGCCATTCAAGCGATGACGGCCGCTCGGTCATCGAACGCTGGATTGCGGATTAAAGAGCCTCGACGATCGTAACGTTGGCGGTCCCTCCGCCCTCGCACATCGTTTGAAGCCCGTAACGCAACCCGCGCCTGCGCAGGGCATACACGAGCGTCGTCATCAGCTTCGTCCCAGTCGCACCGAGCGGGTGGCCAAGCGCAATAGCGCCGCCGTTGACGTTCATCCGCGAGGGGTCCCCACCTGTTTCCTTAAGCCACGCCAGCGGCACGGAAGCAAAGGCCTCATTCACCTCGAACAAATCGATGTCCCGATCGCCATCCCAGCGCGTTCGATCGCCCTTCTGGTCGCCGGTATGGGCTCTTCGAGCATGATGACCGGGTCGCCGGCCGTGACTGTCATTTGATGAATGCGAGCCAGCGGTGTCAGGCCATGAGCCTTCAGCGCCCGCTCGTTGACGACCAGCACGCCGGACGCGCCGTCGCAGATCTGGCTGGCGTTGGCAGCACTGATGCGGCCTCCCTCCGCAAGCAATTTCACCGAGGCTATGCCTTCCAGGGTCGCATCGGCGCGTATGCCCTCGTCGCGGTCGTGGCGGGTCGCATTGCCCTCCGCATCCTCGCCGTCGAGAACCAGAATCTCATCCTCGAACGCACCGGCGGCGGTGGCCGCTGAAGCACGGCGATGACTATCTAATGCGAAGGCATCCAGATCGTCCTTAGAGAGGTCATATTTGCGGGCCATCATCTCCGCGCCGGTGAACTGGCTGAACATCGGCACCTGGAAGCGTTCGAGGATCGACGGCGGCCACGGCATCGCCGGCGCGCCTGCCGCCGCCGCGCCTTGCATCGGCAATCCCATGGGAACCCGGGTCATGCTTTCCACTCCGGCGGCGATAACCATGTCTTGAGTTCCGCTCATCACGGCCTGCGCGGCAAAATGCAGCGCCTGCTGGGAGGATCCGCACTGACGGTCGATGGTCACCGCCGGCACACTATCGGGAAGCGACGATGCCAGGACCGCGCTTCGTCCGACCTGCGCCGATTGTTCCCCAGCCTGACTGACACAGCCCATGATAACGTCTTCGACCGCAGCTCCGTCGACTCCGGCACGCACGACCAGTTCGTCGAGAACCCGCGCCGCAAGATCTACCGGATGCCAGCCGCGCAGTCGCCCGCCACGCTTGCCACCGGCCGTACGGGTTGCGGCAACAATATAGGCTTCGGCCATCTTCATTCTCCAGTTCGTCGCTTCTTCGCGATAGTCGGCTCGCGCGCCTGACGCTATGGACTTGCCCAATGACCGCAATCGATCCGCAATCCTTCCGGCAGGCGCTGGGTACTTTCGTCACTGGCGTTACGATCGTTACCGCCCGGGCGCCTGACGGCCAGCCGATCGGCCTCACGGTAAGCAGCTTCAATTCCGTGTCGCTCGATCCGCCGCTGGTGCTGTGGAGCCTGGCTCTGAAGAGTGCGAGCCTGCCGTCGTTCCGGGAAGCGCGATCCTGGGCCGTCCACGTGCTGAGCGTTGGTCAGGAAGAGATTTCCGCGCGGTTTGCAACACCCGGCGCCGATCGCTTCGCCGGACTCGAATTCGAAGACGGCCCGGAAGGAGCGCCGCAACTTCCCGAGTTCGCGGCGCGGTTCGGTTGTGAGGCGACGTTCGAATATGAAGGCGGTGATCACGCCATCTTCGTCGGTCATGTCGAGAACCTTCAGCGCCGCGACGCGGAACCGCTCGTCTATCACGGCGGCCGCTATGGAAGGGTGAGGCAACCCGCGGATGACCTAGGGCAGCCCGCCCTCAAGCGCCTCGCGGACACCGGGTTCCTGGAACTGGTTCCGGGTGGCTTCCAGCTGACTGAAATAGGCCGTGCCATGCTCGGCGATCTTCGTGCCGGGCTTGCCCGATGGAAGGAGGGGCCGGGCCTCAACATCCCTGAGGGCGATCGCCGGCTGCTTGCCGACCTCCATCGCCTCATCGAAATCCAATCTGCAAGTTAGCGCCGCTCGGCTACTCTGGCCGTGTCCGCCTGCAATAACGCCGAACGTCCATCACCGACCACCGCGAACGCCGCCCAATAATAGGGATGTGACGTCTTCGCATCGTCCATCAGCTTGACCTGCGACCGCCTTAACGCGGTCACGGTCGCAGTTCCGGGCGGGACTGAAAACAGCCCGGCAATAAGTCGCTGGGTCGCATCGAAATCGTCCGGCACGGGCCAGTGGCTGGCGATGACGAGCCGCCCGCCGGCACCGACAAAAGCGCGAACGAGGCCGTCGAGGGCTACTTCGCCCCCTTGCCCAAGCCGGCTTCTTCGGTCGCCGAGGAACCGGCCGCTCCTGCCGTGTCGCAGGCAGAAAGGATGATCACATCGGCGTTCAGGCGAAGGTCGAAGATCTCGCGGAACGTCAAAAGGCCGTCCGAACCTTCACCACCGAAGCTCGTCATCAACGCCGGTTGCGCCGCGCAGCGCGGCTTGGGCGAGCTCAAAATACCATGGGTGGCGAAGTGGATGATCCGATAGTCCTGGAGATCCTTGCGGGAAAGCAAGCTGGTGTCAGAAAAGGCGGCACCGGTCACGACTTCGGCGAGTGACGGCTTCCCTCCAGCCAGCATTTTGCTCGCAAGATTGAGCTCCAGCGCCGAAATCGGCTTGCTCCAGGCCGTGATTGGCAGCGCGCATTCTTCGTCCCGGCTGGAATCGACGGCACGGTCAGCTTCGGTTGGACGGGCATTGTCACCAAGTCCCAGATACAGCTTGGTCGCGGTCGAGCGCGGCGCGAGGCGGACATCGCGGAATGAAGGCGCCGAAACGGAAGTGCTGATATCCAGATCGCGGCCCAGCCAGCGGATCCCGCGAAGATCGAAGGGGTCGCCCCCGGCGGCCACTCGCGCGGCATAGGCTTCGATGCTGGCCATGTCCCGCACAAGCAGGTTGGGACTGATCCGGAGCATCGCGCCATCCGGCTCGAAAACGAGGTGATCGATGCCAGCTATTTCCGCCGACACCGGAGCGAACAGCTGGTTGTAGAGCTTGTTCGCGAGCACGACATCGAACGGGTAAGTTACGAGCTCACCCTCGGTCATTGTCGAGATGGTGCGGCGAAGCCGGTTGACGATGTCGTCAAGCTCGTTGGCGGATGATTCAAGCTTCACGGCCTTCGCCGAGGTAGGCGTGATCAGAATTCCGAAGACCAGATTGTCGACAACCGTGAGCTTGTAATAGGCCTCGCCAGGCTTCAGCAACTTCTGAAGCTCGGTGATCGGGAGCGTATCGCCAATGACCGCCCGGAAGCGAGGATAGGCGACAAGGCTCGCCTGGGTAGCGACCTGGTCCTTCTGATATTCGGCGATGCTCGTCGCGAGGGTTTGCATTCGCATCGCCTGGCCCGGGGTCGGCTGGGCAGCGAGCTCGAGCCTGGCTAGCTCGCTTCGGGAGCGCTCGATCTGGCGGGTAAGGGTGACCGCCTGACGGAAAAGGCGTGCGGCTTCGTCGCTGCCCCCGCTAAGCTCACGGGCCAGGACTGCCTGCGTCTGTGCGACTCCTGGCCGAAGCATAATCTGGCTAGCCGAAAACAGTTCGGCGACGCTGGCGGGATCACTGGACTTTTCGAGAAGAAGCCCAGCGTAAGGCGCGAGGATTCTCGCGAGCGAAGGCGGACTGTTGGCGCTGCCCACATGCGCGGCGACGATCTCTCGGAAAAGGACGATCGCCGCTTCTCGATTCCCGATCGTGGCGAGATAGGTGGCGAGGCGCCCGCGCGCGCTTTGAAGCACGGCCGTGCCGGGATAGTCGATTTCCAGCAAGGCTACGCTCGCCCGGTAGTAGCGCTCCGCCTCGGCACGGTCGCCGCGGGCCTCCGCAATCGCCCCGAAATCACTCAGCACTTGCGCCCTCATCCAGACGATCGACGTCAGCCGGCCGCCGCGAACCTTTGCCAACTGCGCGTCCGCCTTGGTGAGGGCGGCGGCCGCTTCGTCAAGCTTGCCGGTCAGCCGCAATGCCGAGCCACGCAGAAGTTCGACCTGCGCATCCAGGATCTGAGCCTTCTCCTCGATCTCGAGCGATCCGCCGCCGGTGCTGATCTGGGCGTTGGCAGAAGCGTCCGCATTGAGGCGGGCAGCAGTCGCCCGATCGATCTCGAGCCGGCGGATTGCCGGATCGGGAAGCTGCGCGGCCTCGGGCAGCGGCTTGTCGAGCTCGACAAGCGCGTCATCCGCAAGGCCTTGGTTGAGCAGGTGCATCGCCCGGTAATTGCGCAATTGACGTGCGACCAGCACGTCATTGCCAAGCAGGCTGCGCGCACGCTCGAGAAGTTCGTCAGCTTCGGCATAGCTTCCGAGGTTAGATTTCTGGAGCGCTTCGTTCACCAGAGCTTCGGTTTGAGCCGAACGGCCGAGCTCTCCTCGAGTCACGGAAGCGAAAAATTCTGCCGACTCGGCATAGTTGCCGGCATTGTTGCGACGATAGGCCTCAGCGAGCGCCCGCGAACGATCGAGCGTTCCGGCCTGCACCCTCGCGAAGGCGGCGGGATCGCTTGCCCCAGTCAGCGCGACCTCCACCTCGCCTTCGACCGGTCGGTCGGCGATGACGTTGCGAAGGGCCAGCCGCAGCGCGCTATCATATCCCGACAGGCCCTCGGCCGAGTAGAAAAGCTTGCCCCGGCGAAGCTGGTAGACCCGGTAGCCGACGGCCGGGTTCTCATTGAGCGTGCATTGGCCGGAAGAGACCTGGCCAAGGTCTTCCAGTTCTTCCGAAACGAAATCCTTGCAAGTCACCTTGTCTGAGCGAATTTGCTGGAGCCGGGCGGCGGGATCGTCTTCGCCCACCCGCAAGGCGTGCACAATGCCGATCGGGACTGCCGCATCGCGGCAGAGAATTTCCCACCCCCGGTCGAACATGTTCTTGAGCGAGGCATGGGTTGCCATGCCTTGCGCGAGGCAAAGAACACTACCCCCGCCGCCAATACGGAAGCTTTGCCGCGTACTAATCGGCTGCGGCGCGGCAAGTGCCGCGTCGCTGATCACCAAGGCGGCAGTCGCCACGCCCAAGGCCAGCGCGAGCCGGTTCATCACCTTCTCCTCTGCGCAACCCGCATTACCACATTTCCGGCAATGCGGGCGCGTTCAAACGCCCGGTTCGCCCGGGCTCATGGCCCCCAGGGCCAAAGACGTCGTGTCAGCGAAAACAACAGGCGCGGCGACGGCTTGTCGTTGGCAAAGCCGCTTCTCTCGAGTGGAAAGGCGACGACCGTGTCCAAGCTGAAGCCGCGGAAAGAGGCGCGGATGCCGCCGCCGGTCGAAAACAGGTCACGCTGACCTGGCGGCAGGAAGAAATCCGTTTCGTTCCAGACCCGTGCATAGTCGAGGAAGAGATAGGGCTGTGCAGCAAGCGATCGTGCCGACTTGGGAATAACGCTTCCCAGCCGCATTTCAGCCTGAATGCCATAGCCGGAATCGCCAAGGATCGCGCCCGGGTCATAGCCACGTCCGGCCGTATAGTTACCGCCAGCGAACTCTTCGAAGCTCAGGATCGATTCCGAGGCATATTGGCCGCGCAGTCCGAGCGCAAAAGTGAGCTTGGGAACCGGCCGGTATTCGCCATAGAGCAAGGCGCGAACGACAGTCGCGGTTGGATCGGCGTCGGGCCGGCTCGGCGTGACGCCGGGGTCAATCCGGCAAGCGCGATCGCAACTTTCGGTCGCCCCGAAGATATCGAGACCCTGACGAATCTCGGCATTGCCCCCAATCCGCCAGACTGGCTCGATCTGTGAGTATCCCGGGCGGCGGAAGTCCATACTATAGGAGTCGAACAGGAGCCGCGCAAAGGCTACCCGAAGCCGATCGCGAGTGAAGTCTTCGCCGTTCTGGTCGACGTCCTGATTGACGATGTCGAGACCGACCATGCCGTTAAGGCGCGTCGCCTGCCGCCGAAGGAAGGGATAACCGGCCCAGAAGGACGCGAAGAGCGTTTCCGCCTTGATTTCCAGCGGTCCGTCGAAATCAGGGCGTGCCCAGCTGTAATTCATCGAAGCGCCGAAATTCAGGCCCTGCGTGCCGACACGGAATTCATGGCTTAGCTGGAGGTCCTTCTGCTCTGTGAAATCCTGCGTAATGAAGAGACCGGCTGTGGTTACATCGCCAAGCCCGGTAAGGCCGTATAGCTGCGCTCTAACCTGCGCGCCGCCGCGGCCAAGGTCCTTGGATCCAAGATTTTCGATGCTGGCATCGATGGCGAAGGCTGTACGCAGAACCGTGACTTCGCCAACAACCTCGCCCGGCACCGTCCCGGCCGGCCGTAGGGCCAGGCGGACGTTGTAGCCCGGCAGTTCGCTTGCAAGCAGCAAATAGCGTTCGGCCTCGAAGCGATTGAAAACCTCGTGCTCCCGAAGCCGGTTGAGATATTTGGCGATGAGCCGCTCGGAGCGCCCGGCATCGCCAAGCACGCGGATGTCGACCAGCTTCGCCAAAACAACATCGTAGCGAAGGTTGCCTTCGCTGATACTCTGCTCGGGCACTTGGACGGCCGCGATATAGCCGGCCTGGCGAAGCAGAGCGGCAGCCTTGTCGCGGATGCGGCAAACGGCGGACACGGGATTTTCCCGCCCGACTTCCTCGGCATAAGCGGATTGCAGGATCGACGGATCCACCCCGCGAAGGCCGCCGAACTCGACCGTCCGAAGCGTGAACTTGACGTCCGCGAACTGCGGCTCGTCGAGCGCGCAAGGCGTGCGCTCGATGTCGCCTTCAACCTGGAGTTGGGTAGGCGGTGCCGGAGTCCTTGGCTGACGGCGTTCGATTTCCTCACGGGTCGGCGCGAGCTGCGCCGAGGCCGCTGAAGAGGTCATTGCGCCGGCACCAAGCGCCAGCAACATCGTCGATGAACACAACCTACGAACAAATCCGGACGCAACAGGGATTACTTGCCGTGAACGCACGAGCAGCCCCCTTCCCGCCGCGTACGCCGATTCGGCACGCGATAACGAAATTTAAATCACGTCCTACGCCTCGGCGCAATCGTCTCGCTTCCGAAAGTTATCGGGTGAAATAAATCTGTGTTGCTTTTTCTGGCCGATTCGCGGGCTTGAAGCTCCCAGGTTGCACCCGCGGGTCTGGTTTTGGTACGTAAATACAGTGACTTAAAGGGCCGATTGCCGCTTGGTTAATTTTTGATTATAGCGATGCCGTTCTGTAAAGCGTCGAAACTCATGCGGGGGTGCACGTGAAGCGTGTGTCGACGAACATTGGGCTCATGCGGTCCAGACGTTATTCTTTGAGCCAGTCGCGACTGCCGGGGATCACCCTCGTCGCCTTGCTGCTGGCCTCTCCAGCCATGGCTGCACCCGGCGGCAATGGGGTCGGCAATGGCCGTGGCGGTGCTCCGGGCGGCGGGCCGCCTCCGTGGGCCGCTTCGGTAACAAACCCCCATGTCAGCCCGATAATTGCGCCGGTTATCACCCCCACTCCGGCCGCGACGCAGGCTCCGGCGCCGGCAAGTAACGGCAATGGGCTCGCACTCGGACACAGCAATAACGGTCCGGGCAACGGCAACAGTTCTGCTTCCTCGGCCGGAAACGGAGCCGCCGGACCAGTCCCAGCTTCGACCGCGTCGGGTCCCGCAATCGCCGCTGGCAATCAGCCGTCCGTCGTCAACAACGGCACGTTTGATATCATCGTCACGCCGGCCGTTTTGCCGGCTCAGGCATCTCCCGTGGCGGTCGCAGCCGTAGCTGGCGCTGCTTCCGGACCGATGAATGCGCTCGCGCATAACGTCGACACCACAGCGCTGCTCCTCAACCTCACCGCGACCGACGCCGTAAACGGCGTGATGGTCAAGGACGGCAAGTTGACCCTCGTCGCTGAGCGGAAAGCGGAAAAGGCCGACCGCGTCGCGCTCGCCGAGAATAACGCCAACGCGAATGGCGGCGGCGCTGATGACAAGATTCCGCCGGGCGACCCGTGCAGCAAGGGCAACGGCAACCCGTGCAACGGCAACAACGGTAACGCCGGTTCGCAGGGCAATGTAGGACAGAGCCCGCCGCCACCTCCGCCTCCGCCTCCGCCTCCGCCGCCGCCGCCACCTCCGCCGCCTCCGCCTCCGCCGCCGCCGCCGCCTCCGCCGCCACCGCCGGGGCCACCGCCGTCACCACCCGGACAGCCCCGGGGCCGCCGCCGTCACCGCCCGGCCAGCCTCCGGGACCGCCTGCCAAGCCGACTTACGTGCTCGCCCTATTCGCCCCGACACCGAGGACGAAGAGGAAGAAGAGGGCGTGGTCGACGCCTCGGGTCTCAAGGACAGTTCTAGCGAGGACGATGGCGTTGCCAGCGGCGCCGATTCGAGCGCTTGGACCTACACGCCGCCTGGTGAACCTCCGCGGCCATAACGCCGCGCTACCAATAGCGGTATTCCCATACCTGAACTGAGGCGCCGATCGCGATTGCGACGGCGTACGGGATGCCGCCCTGCGAGCCTGCTGAGACCTTGCTCCGTCTTGCCAATCTCAAGGCGAGAAATGTCAGGGCCAGTACGCCGCCTGCCAGCAGGACCGCGGTGAGAAGCTGCAAAGCGCCCTTGGCTGTGAACCAGCACGCCGTCGCGGCGAGCAGCTTGATATCGCCGCCGCCGACCCATTGACGAGCAAACAGAGGCACACCGACGATGATGGTCACGGTAGCGACCGCAAGTGGCTGCCAGATCTTGTCGAAATTGCCGGTTAGAAAAAAGGCCAGGAGACCCGTCACAGCCACGATAATGACCGCGATGTTGGGCACCTGCCGCTTCCAGACATCGACTGCCGCGGCACCGATCAGCGAAAGCAGGAAGACAATTAGGAGATACGCCGGGCTTTCGGCGACGACGATCATCGTTGTTCCGCTCGGGCGAGGTTGCTGGCCGCCTTTTCTGACCACCGCGGGTGAATCGACACGGACTGCGAGAAAGCGGCAACTGCCCGTTTTCGGTCGCCCGCGGCCTCAGCGATCACGCCGATATCATTGAGGCGCGCAGCATAAGCGTCGAGCGTCTCGTTCTCGCGCTTCGCAGGCAAGTCCTGTGTCAACGCGGCTTCGGCAAGTTCGAGGTTAGCGCGCGCGATCCGGTTTGCTGGATCAGCCGCGAGAGCCATCTGAAGCTGCTTGGCCGCATCCGTCCACTGGCCCCGGAGGAGGAGCGACCAGCCCTGGTTGTTGAAGATTTCTGGTCGATTCGGACCGAGCGAAAGCGCGCGCGAATAACATTCGTCTGCCCGCGAAAAGTCCTGGCGCTGGTCGGCGATGACACCGCACAGGTTCCACGCGCGCCACCCGGCATTGGGCCGTGCGGTCGCGAGCGCAGCCCACTGGCTGGCATCTTCAAGTCTTCCAAGACGAAAGGCCGCGCGGGCCGCACCCTCCGCGAGAGCCGCATCGTTCGCATACTTGCGCGCCAACCCTGAAAACAGGGACAGGGCTTGCTGGTCCTGGCCGTTCGCAGCGGCGATTGAGGCCCGAAGCCGGTCGATCCGGTCTGAGACCAGGCCGCTTTCGATCATTTGCCGGACCATCTGGCTCGCCTGCTCGGTCCTGCCGGCTGCGAGTGCGTGTTCCGCTTCGTCGATGGTCGATCCAGCAAGGAGCAACGCGGCGAGCAGGATCATGGCGCGGCGTTTCGTCCGACGAGAAGGGTCAGTGGTCCGCTACGCTCGACAAGCATCACCTTGAAGGGAAGCTTGCGGGCCAACGCGCGCGCGCGTTCCGCATCGAGCTTCGAATAATGGAGTTCGCTCTTCTCTCTACGGGCCGGAGCATTGCCGATGTCCGCCTGGCCAATTCCTTTAGCTGCAAGCAGGTTTCGGGTGCGGGCAGCGATTCCCTGGACCCGGGCGGCGTTGAGTATTCGCAACGGCGCGTGAATCGTGCTGTCGGCCTCTCGCGTCACCCCCCGAAAGGTGATCCCGGCTTTGTCATCAATGCAACCTCGCCAAGCGAGAGACGCACCAGCCGCGGTCCCTTGTCGGGCAGCGATCCCGGCGCGGGATCGACGGTGGCGGACCGGGTATCGTCCTGGACTGCGATGACTGCGGCCTCGGTCGAACGGACCGGCGGTACCGGCGGAGGGGCGAGCGGCACTGTTGGATTGGTCCGGGTAAGAGCTTCGCGGCGGAGGGCCGCAGCTTCCTCCGGCTTGCCCTCGCTCTGGGCTGCGGCGGCGAGCGCGCGATAGAGTTCCGGAACGTCCGGCCGAAGCGCCAAGGCCTGCTCCAGCGAGCGGCGCGCGAGCGCGGGCTTGCCGAGTTGCAAGTAGCACTCCGCGAGACCCTGGAGCGCCCGATAACTTTGCGGATCTTCCCGAGCCGCCCGGCGAAAGGTTTCCAGTGCGAGACCGACATTACCCATTGCGAGCTGGGTCAGGCCGAGCGCGACACGCCCGTCACTTGTTCCGTCGCTAAGGTCCCGGTGCGTTTGTCCTATCTCGCGAATTTCCAGCTTTGGCGATGCGCAGGCGCATAGTGCCAGGGCGGCGGCGGAGGAGATCGTCAGAGTCCACCTCATGGTGCGTCTCCCGCGAGCGCCGGAAGCAAAGTGCGAACGACGCGAATAAAAGCTGGGAGCATCAGCACGCCGATCATGGTAGGTAGCATGAAACCCACCAGCGGGATGGAGAGAAGGACCGGCAGCCTGTGCGCCTTTTCCTCCGCCCGCATGCGCCGGCGTTCGCGCATTTCCGCCGAATAGGTGCGAAGGGTTTGAGCTATGGAAGATCCCAGGCGCGCGGACTGGACCAACAGAGTTGCGAAGCCGCGAATATCTTCCGAGCCAGCCCTGTCGGCCATCCGTCGCAACGCGTTCTCGTGGCTCCTGCCGGCGCGAAGCTCGTAAACCACCGTTCCGAATTGCCGTGCAAGCAGGGGATGCGAGCGGGTCATCTCCATGCCCACCCGGTTGAAGGCTGCCTCCAGCCCCAGACCCGCCTCAACACAAACCAACATGAGATCGAGGGCATCGGGGAAACCGTTGACGATCTCTTGCTGGTATCGCCGCGCCCGCAAACCGATGTAGATGCTTGGGACGTAAAGCCCCAGCAGCGCCGCACCCGCCCCAATCATGTAGATTTTGAAGACGGACGGCGCCTGCCCGCTCAGCCACATCAGCACCAGCGCAAGCACCGGCAGCAGGATGACCAGCGCGAGCCGGGAAAAGCTGTAGATCGACGGTGCGGCGGGCGATTCGAAGCCGGCGGACACTAGCCTTGCCCGAAGCGACTTGTCCTTTGGATCGATAAGCGGAATTCCGCGCCGCTCGACGGCCTGGATGAGGCCGATCCAAACGCTCTGCTTGTCCACGGTCTTCAGCGTCGCGACAGCCGCCTCGTCGCCAGCCCCGGTGCCGGCCCTCGGGGTGGCCCCGGTGCCGAGACGCTCACGAGTGACCCGGCGCTGCTCAATCCAGCCAAAGGCGAGAAAGACGACCGTCGCAACCACGACGAAGAGCAGCAACAGGAAGCCGCCGCGCTGGATCATGTCGAGTGTCGATGCGTTCATCATTACACTTTCAGGTCGACCATCTTGCGGATCATCCACAAGCCGATGAGATACATCACGACGAGTGAGGCCATCCCCGGAACGAAGATCGGATCCTCGGCAACCTGCAGATAAAACGGCGGATTGATCAGGAAGAGGATCACAACGGTCGCGACTGGAAGCAAGGTCAGCATCAGAGCGCTGACACGTCCTTCGGAAGACAATGCGCGAACCTTCAGCAGCAATTGCGCGCGTTCGCGGATCACGCGGTTAAGGTTCTCCAGGATTTCGGCAAGGTTGCCGCCCGTTTCGTTCTGGATTGAAAGGCTGACGACGAACATTCGCACGTCCTCGATGTCCCAGCGCTCGGCCATGGCATAAAGCGCGTCGGTCAGTTCCGCACCGTAGGTTACCTCGTCGACGACCAGCCCGAATTCACTTCCCAGCGGATCCTCGAGCTCGGTCGTAAGCAGGTCCAGCGCAGCCGAAATGGGATGGCCGGCGCGGAGCCCGCGAATGAAGATATCGAGCGCGATCGGAAACTGCTCCTGGAACTTGCGCCGGCGGCGCTGCGCCCTGATTTGCAGCCAAAACAGAGGGAGGCCGGTGGCGGCTGCGAGCGCAACAATGAGAAGCAGAAACAGCCGGCCAACGGAGAGAGATAGACCGGCCGCAGAAACGCCCAATGAAAGCAGCAGGAACACAGCCAAGGGCGCAATCGCCAGGATCAACGCAAGGCGTGTAAGCGGAATCGCCGTTCCCGCCATCGTCAACAGCCGCTCCGCCCTGGCGGCGAGCGGCTTCAGCCGTTCCGGGGCACGGTCGACGAGCGGCTGCCCGTCGCGGCGAAGCGCCGACATCGCTTCAGCCCGGGTCGACCCGCCGGCAATGGCCTGAAGGCGCGCGTTGCGTTCGCGGGTTGCAGCCCGTTCGCTCAGGATTGAGCCGATGATGCGCTCTGCCACGAGCACGATCATCGCGAATAGCAGGATGAGGACGAGGGCGCGGATCCAGATGTCGTTCACTGGTCGAACCTCGTTTCAGGACGGAACAATTCGGCTGGGATCGGCGAACCGCGCGCGGCGAGATGCTCGGCGAAGCGGGGACGGATTCCGACAGCCTCGAATCTTCCAAGCACTTGTCCGTCAGGATCGATCCCGGTCTGACGGAAGCGGAAGATCTCCTGCATGGTGATGACGTCGCCTTCCATGCCGCTAAGCTCGGACAGGGAGATCAGTTTGCGGCGACCGTCGCTCAGGCGCTGAACCTGGACAACGACGTCGATCGCCGAAGCGATTTGCGAGCGGATCGAGCGAAGCGGAATGTCGATCCCGCTCATTCCAATCATCTGCTCTACGCGCGACAAGGCGTCACGCGGACTGTTGGCGTGAACCGTGGTCATCGAACCGTCGTGACCCGTATTCATCGCCTGGAGCATGTCAAAGGCTTCACCGGCGCGAACCTCGCCGACGATGATCCGGTCGGGACGCATTCGGAGCGCGTTCTTGACGAGGTCGCGCTGGGTGACTTCGCCTCGCCCCTCGATGTTAGCGGGCCGGGTCTCGAGCCTGGCGACATGCACTTGCTGCAGTTGAAGCTCGGCGGAATCCTCGATGGTCACGATCCGCTCGTGATTGTCGATCGACGCCGACATGGCGTTGAGCAAGGTCGTCTTGCCCGAACCCGTGCCGCCGGAGATTAGGACGTTGAGACGGCCCTTCACGATCGCGTGAAGGACCTGGGTCACCCCTTCCGGAATCGAACCGATCTGGACCAGCCGGGCCATGTCGATCGGAATCTTCGCAAACTTGCGGATCGAGAGCAGCGGCCCATCGATGGCCAACGGGGGAACGACCGCATTGACCCGGCTACCGTCCGCAAGACGCGCGTCAACCAACGGCGAGCTTTCGTCGATCCTGCGGCCGACTGCTGAAACGATCTTCTGGATAATGCGGATGAGATGGCGGTCATCCTTGAACCGCACCGCCGACTTCTCGAGCACGCCATAGCGTTCGACGAACACGCTATTGTGCCCGTTGACGAGGATGTCGGTGATCGTCGAATCTTTCAGCAGTGGCTCGAGCGGGCCGAGGCCGAGAAGCTCGTCGAGGACGTCGTTCGTAAGCTGGCGCCGTTCGGCCTGGTTCAGCGCGTGTCGCTGATTGTTCAGCTCTTCGGCAATGATGTCGCCGACTTCCGCATTGATCTGCTCGCGCGACATGGAATCGAGCGCGGAGAGGTTGATGACATCGAGGAGTCGCTGGTGAAGCTCGACCTTGAGCTCTGTCCGGGCGTGGTCCTCGCCAAGTGCACCCGCATCGCCGCTTTCCAGACGACGGTCGGTTTCGCGCCGCTGCGGAGCGGCCTCATCGGCTTTGCGGATCTGCCACATTCTAGCGATCCCGCCCAAGCGCCGCTGCGACGCCCGCTTCCAGGGCATTGAGGTCGCGCGTCACGCCGCCCTTTCGGCGAATCTCCGAGACAGGGACGCCGCGGTCGATCGCTTCGCTGACCACTGCGTAATCGTTTGCCACCAGGTAGTCCGCCTCGCGGCCAAGCACCCGCGCGACGTCGTCCGCGCCCAGCTTGCCGAAGAGCTTCTTCTCAAAGCGATTGACGACCAGCTGGATGCGGACGCCGCCGAGATGCTGCATGACAAGGTCGAGCTGCCGGCGCGCGCGATGCAAACTGGGTATCGATAATTGGGTGACCATCAGAACGAGGTCGGCCGAAGCCAGCAACGACAGCGACCAGTTCGTCCAATTGCTCGGAAGATCGACGAACACGGTTCCGAATTCGGACTTGGCCTCGTCGAGGATATGCATCAGCGGATCGCTATCGAGCGCTTCGAGCGGAAGAATTTCCGACGGTGCAGCGATCACTTGCAGCCCGCTGGAATGGCCGGCTGCGATCGAACGAAGCATTTCGCCATCAACCCGCGCGCGTCCGGCGATCAGATCGGCGACCGTCAAAGCCGGCTGAAGGCCAAGCTGGAAGGCCGCGTCGCCGAACTGGAGGTCGAGGTCGATGAGACAGCATTCACGTCCGTGCTGCGCCTCCTCACATGCGAATTTCTGCGCCAGCTGACCGAGGATGGCGGTGGCGCCCACCCCCCGTCCGATTTCACGATCGCCACCAGCTTGCCGTCGCCCGCTTTCGCAACGCTTGCATCGCGTCGCCGCGCGACCCGGATGGGGTCAATGGCGGCGTCGAACTCGGATCGGTCGATCGGCAGCGGAATGACATCGTGCGCTCCCATGCGCACGAGCTGGCGGACGAAGGCCAGCGGCGGGTCGTAAGCAGCGGCGATGAGCGGAACAGGGCCTGCGGCGAGCTTGCGGAATTTTTCGACTGACTGTTTCAAATCGGCCGAAACCTCGACGATCGCGGCAAGAGTCCTTGGCGGGAAGGCAGAATGATCGCCCTCAGAATCGAGCGGCGCGACGACAAGTTCGATCGACGGGTCGGCGATGGCCTCGTCGCGCCATTCTTCCGCCAGTGATTGCTCGCTCGACAACAGCAGCAGGACAGGATCGCCACCGCCGGGCTTCCAGCTTTTACTACGCGTCTGGTCGGTCATAGGCGCCGTCATCGTCGTTCCTAATTGGACTGAGTGCCGAGACTGCTCTCGGCGCTGAGGGTGGTTGCGAAACTCGGCATGTTGATTGCGATACTATTGAACAGCAGGATCGGCCGGAACTGCAGTCCGGTTAGCTCGACCGTCACCAGCGGAACGACCTGCATCCCGTTCGGATCACCGGCGAAGCCGATCCCGGAGCCTCGGAACAGCACGCGGACATTCGCGGCTGAAATGTTGGGCTTCATCTGCTGCATCCGGGTGACGAGATTCGTGAACGCGGTCGATGGGATGGTCGCGGTCGGGCACGAGCCCGTGCAAGCGCAACTCGCAGCCGTGCAGGTCAACGTGCCGAGTGCGTCGAGATTGCTGACATGGTCCCCGGGCGTACATGTTATTGGGTTCCCGTTGATGTCACTGCAATTGTTCGAGCCGACGAAGTCAGCATTGACGATTCCCGTCGGGATCACGTCGGTTACGATCGCATAGCGAGCACCCATCTGGGTCGCCTTTTCGGCGCGATTGACCTCCCAGAGGAAGCGACCCGCATCGATGATCCCGAACAACAGGATGAGCAGCAGCGGGATTACGAGCGCGAACTCGACGGCGCCGGCCCCTCGGCCATCGCGCATGAGGCGTTGAAAGATGCGTTCGCCGCTCATACGCCCATGACCGCTGTTTGCTGGCTCGCCTGCATGGTGAAGGTCCGGTTCAATCCGAAGCCATGCATGATGCTGTTGTAGGGCAGCGTTGCTGTGATCGTCAGGACCGGGACTTTACCGGCATTTGCGGTGTAAATCCCAGCCAAGGTCGTGCCGCCCGCGGCAGTTACGCAGTTGAGCGACAATGTGATGCTCGCGCCGGCGTTGCTCCAGTTCGGGAGACGATTCGTTCCACCGCTCGCAACCCCGGTCTTGACGAGATTTCGGGTCGCGTTGGTGACAGTCGTGCTGACTGTCGAAGTGGCGCAATTGAAATTGTCGATGGTCTGGCGCGATGCCCAGATCGAGGCGTCGCGAACGGCCTTAATTAGCTGGTGCTCGCTCCAGAAGTAGCGGCCGAGTTCGGTCGCACCGAACATGATGGTCAGCAGCAGCGGTGTGACCATCACCATCTCGACTGCCGCCGATCCGCCTCTGTCACGAAGCATTTTCGACAGGCCCATCATTTGAGCAGCCTTGGGCGCTGGCGGAGATAATATTGGAAGGCGCTTTGGCCATTGGCCCGTTCCGCGATCCGCACAATCTCCGCGTAAATCTGGTCCTTTCCCGTCGAGGACCCGCGATCAAGCGACGGCTGGACCAGGAACAGGTCGGCGAAACGCAGCACCTTGGCGTTGAACTTGCCGTTGGCGCCGGTGCAATCCACGACTGCGACGGTCAGGAGGCGCCGGTCTTTCTGGTTCGTCCCGGCCACAACCGCCGTGCCATTCTTCGGCTGCGGGTAGGAACAGCGATTCGTGAAAGTGTAGGTGTAGTTACCGCTATTGCCCTTCTGCTTGACGTCCGGCGGATCGCTTGGATTGAGCAGCTTAGGCGGGAGGCGGTTCGGCTTGTCTGCCTTCTCCCACTGATAGACATCGTAGCGCATTAGCGTTGCCACCGTCTTGCCCATGGCCGTTGCGATCGCGCTCGCAGTGGTGCTGGGATGATTGGCGGCGACATAGGCGGCCTCGTCCCAATCCTTGTTCCCAAACTTCGGACAACTGTTGTCACTGGTAAGGCAGGAGGCCTGGTTTGAATCACGCGTGAAGGCCACTGCTGTCGGATCGTATGCAAAGTCCGAGACAGTCGCCGTTGGGGCTCCGCAGCCGGGATTGGGGGGTGGAGTGGAACCTGCGTCGATCTTGACGACCTCGGTCCGCGACATGTCTTTCATGACGTCCTCGGCGGGGCAGAAGTCGCCGGTTGAGGAATTACAGGCCGTAACGCTCGGCTCATAGAGATCGAAGCGCGTATTGAGGAACTTCGTGACTGACGCCTGGTTGCCAGGCTCGGTCGGCGTTCCCTCGTCGTTGTCGCTGCAGGCGGCGACCTCGTTGTTCTTGCCGAGGTTGATCTTCACCCCGCTCGCGCCGTTGCCGAAGTCGAGATAGCCGTAGTTTCCCGGAGTCCACGCGCCTCCGCCGCCAGGCTCAAGCAGGATACCTTTGCCAAGGTCGGAAGCCTGCGGAAAATCGACGTTCGGCGCGCAGAACATGAGCGGCGGGATCTTGCAGATCGCGGACGACAGACTGGCCACCGCCTGCGCTGAGATATTCGGACTCTGGAATACCCCGACGATGGGCGTCAGTGCATAGCGGGCCCGCCTCGCGCCGACCTGGATGATAACAACCTTCGCATTGGTGTCGCTTGTCGCTGCCGAGCCGGGGACGTCAGTCGATTCGTCGTAACTTTGATAGAACTGCACGGCACCGCTCGCGTCGCACGTGGATTCCGACGCCACCGTGATCGTCGCGCTCGACCCGTCGTTGGCGAAACGCGTCTGGTTGACGAGCAGGCTGGAGGCTGCCGCGGCAGCCCGAGAGCACGCCCCAGATGCACCGTCGAGCTGGGTTGCAGCGGCGAGCGCGGCCTGGTCCGCAGCTTGCTGGAGCTCGGTGTCGAGCGCTGCCAGCTGAGCATAGTCGAAAGCGAGGCCGCCGCTGGCAATCAAACCGACGAGCGACAAGGCAACAGTCGGCGAAACCGCGCCGCGTTCATTCCTCCACAGCTTGATGATCCCGCTCACCAGCCATTCCTATTTCGGTCCGGTCGAAGCGCCCGCCCCGCCAGTCGTCGACGTCGTCGTCGTTGCCGGCACGACCTCTTTGACTGTGCCCTGCAAATATCGCCGCACGGCGCCAACTCCGACCTCGGCATTGTCGCCCGGCTGCGCGCCGTCCGCCGGGTAAACCGGATCGGGGTCGATGGTCTGCATCGCCATGTCGTATTTCAACGCCTCGCCGAGGCCTTGGTCGACCGACGTGCATCCGGTCGCGGCGAGTAGCGCAAACGCGGACGCGATCTTAAAGAATGTGGCCATGGGGCAGCTCCAGCCTTGAAGGATCGAACGCGGCCATTCCGCCTGGGATCGGGGTCGTCGTTGGCGGCGGCACGGCGAATTTCTCGTTCGCAGGTGGCACCGGATCGACCGCTCCATCGGTGCGCCCGAGCAGGAACAAGTCGGACTCGGCCGGCGGAGTCGCGCGGTCGGTCGGGACCTTCAGCGACCCGGAACGGACGGGCTTCACAAGCCGCGGTGTGACGATAATCACCAGCTCTGAGTCGTTCCGCTCGAAGTTGGTCGAGCGGAACAGGGTGCCAATGATCGGCAGCGAGCCCAGGATTGGGAATTGCCGGACGGTGTCGGCGAAATCGCGCCGAAGCAGCCCCGCCATCGCGAAGCTCTCGCCGTCGCGAAGCTCGACCACCGTCTTAGCCCTGCGGACCTGCAAGCCGGGGACCGAGATGCCGTTGATAATCACCGAGGCCGAGCGGTCGAGCGAGCTGACCTCCGGAGCGACGATCATGCTGATCACGCCGTCGGCCAGCACCGTCGGCGTGAACGCCAGGCTGACCCCGAACGGCTTGAATTCCACTGTGAAGGCCGTGTTGTCGCCGCCGCCACTGCCGCTCTGGGCGACTGGGATCGGGAATTCGCCGCCTGCCAGGAAATTGGCGGTTTCACCGGACATTGCTACCAGGGTTGGCTCTGCAAGGGTGGTGATCAGGCCCTTGGATTCGAGCGCATTAAGAGCGGCGTCGAAGTTGAGCCCGAACGCGCCGAACCGCTTGGTCAGGATCCCGAAGCTGTCCAGGATCGACCCGAGGCGAAGCACGCCTTCGCCAGTGTCCGGATCCGGGGTGAGCGAAGCACCATTGCCAGAAACGCCGTTAAACGTGCCATCGTCGCTGTTGACGAAGAAGCCTAGGCCGATGTCCTTCAGCGCGCCTCGGCGGATTTCCGAAAAGCGCACTTCCAGCATGACTTGTTGAGCGCTGCCCAACGCCATCATGTTGACGACCTTGCCCGGCGCGTAGGTTTCCGCGAGCTGCATCGCGCGATCAGCGGCAACCGAAGAAGAGACAACGCCGTCCAGAACGACGGAATCGTTTGCCATGTGCGCGCCGACCTTGTCGCCCGGAAGAAGCTCGGCCAGCTGGCGCTTGAGGCCAGTGACGTCGGGCCCGACAGCGACATCGACGACAGCGATGAGGATGTTGTTGCGGTCGTAGAGCGTCAGGCTGGTTGTGCCGTATTTCTTGCCCAGCACATATAACGAACTCGAGGTCAGCGGCACGACGTCCGCAACTTCCGGATTGCCCACCAGCGCCTTCGCGAACGGCCGGTCCGTCCGCAGCACCTGGCTCTTGTTAAGTGGCACATCGAGTTGCCCGGCACGTATGTCGTCGCCTGACGCTATCTGGACCTGGGCGGCCACTGGCGCGGCAGGCACAGCGACGGCGAGCATCGCAGCGGCAGCGCCGCGAAGTAGCAAGCTATTGGCCATTACGACGCACCTCGTAATTCTGGGTCACGGTTCCACGGACGACCACCACACTGTCGGAGGCCGGAGACCTTGGGCGCGACGACGCGGAAGCAGCGCGGCGGACGGGCCTTGGACGGGCCGGTGCGGCTGTACGAATCGCTTGAGCGGCCGGAGCGGCCACCGCCATTGCCATGGCCGGCCGGGCAGCGGAGGAAGGCGGCCCGTAGGCGCCAAAGCGAAGATCTTCGAGGCTGACGGTGTCGACGTAGGCGACATTCTGTTCCTCGCCAGGCTTGCGAAGCACCAGGCTGAGCGTTCCGATCTGCTGGCCGAGCGCGAGCTTTTGCGCGTCAAGCGGAGCCACCTCGAGGGTTGCCACCCGCGCCACTGCCGGCTGGGCATCCTTGTTCGCGGACTGCTGGTCCATCGCGATAACCCGGATGTTCTGGAGAAGGACATCAGTGACCTGCGCGTCGCGGTTCTCGCCGATCGCCTGACGGGTGATGAGGACGTCGACCGTATCGTTCGGCTTGATGAAGCCCGCGACGCCGGAAACGTCGTTGATCCGCACCGAGGCCGCGCGCTTGCCGTCAGGCAGCAGGGCGGCGATCGAGGCATGTTCGCCTTCGCCGGTGAGATCGCTGGAAAGAAGTAGCTGATTGGGCTGGATCGGCCGTAATGCGACGCGCGCCTTGCCCTGAGGAATGAGGTCATTCATCGTCCGGTAGACGCCGGGCGGAAGGCTGGACGCGGGATAGGAAGCGAAGCGGACCTTGTCGGCGGTTACCGGCATACCGTAATCGAGCGGAACCGAAGCAACCGCCACGCGCACCGTGCCTTGCGCAGCGCTGTCAGCCTGCGCGTCGCGGGCGCTCCAATAACTATTGGCAAGATAAACGGCGACGAGGCCAATAACTACCGCCACCGCAAGCGCGATTATCGTTTGACGACGCACTCACCACCCCCTTCTTCCCGCCTCAGGGAAATGCGGCTGGCCCGAAGGCCAGCCGCCTCACGTCAGCACTGGCTTGCAGCAGCATTGCTCGTGACATTGGTGATGCAATTACCTGCAGCGCCCATGGCGTTCGAAATATCTTGACCGAGAGCAAAAGCTGCAGCAGCGATGCCGGCGCCGACAATAGCGAGAATGAGTGCATATTCGGCCGCAGCCGCGCCCGAATTGTCTTTCAGCATACGAATTAGCGTTTTCATGTTTCTATCCTTCGCCTGGACGGACGCAGTTCCCCTTGCATCCGCCTTCAGCGACCCGGTCGGGTGTCGAGCCGTGGTATCGAAAACGCTACATAACCCCGCGGCGACGGCCCCCGGCCAACTCGCTGTTTGGAAAAGTCACCCTTCGTTAACTTGCTGTCAACTATAAATTGTTGACGTAGATTATGAATCATATTTGACAGGTGGTTCATAAGATACTGATTTGCCTGTTTTCCCCTCGCGAGCACGTCTCGTGAAACTTGTCCCACGAGTCCCAATCTGGGATATCTCCGCTCTGTGGATGATGTGTGGAAAACCTAGCGCGGTGGCATTTCGGCAACGGGGCTCCGAACAAAAAGTCGAATCGTTACGTTGCCGAATACTTTTTAAATGCTTAGCCGCGCGGTTGTGGAGCGAGGCGCATCAGGGCCGAGAGCCGCTCGCGAAGTTTGGACTGCATGTTCGGGTCCATCGGTGCGGCGGAAGCAAGCCCGGCGCCGAGCGGATCTATCGGCACACCGTTTCGCCGCACTTCGTAATGCACGTGCGGCCCGGTCGACAGGCCGCTAGATCCGGCATAGCCGATGACTTGACCGGCACGGACATAGCCCCCGGCGCAACCGCCAGCCGGGAGAGATGACTGTAGCTGCTGGACAGTCCCCCGCCGTGGGTGATCCGCACCTGCCGCCCATACCCCCTGCCCACCCAGCACCGATGATATTTCCGGACGCCGCGGCGAGAACGGGGGCGCCATATGCCGCGGCGAAATCAACCCCCTTGTGAAGACGCGAATAGCCGAGAAGCGGATGGTGGCGCATCCCAAAGCGTGACGTAAGGCGTCCGCTGACTGGCCGAACTGTGCGGCGGTCCCCACCATCGGCTTCGACCCACCTGCCATCGATTCGAATGAGCTGGACATCGCTGGCGCCTACACGGTCGAGCGCCGCATAGACGAGGGTGGGTCCGCCGGAGGCGCCCAAGTCAATGACAAGATCAAAGTGATCATCCGGACCGATGTCCAGGCCCCTTGAGCGGGCGGAAATGGTGTTCATGAAACCGTGGGCGACATCGGCGGGGACACCGCTTTCCCCTAACGCCGCGACCAGGCCCTCGTTGAGGCGGCCGCGAAATCTTTGGATCGGGTTAGGCTCGGCGACCGGCGAGGCCGAGACTTGCGATCGTTCCTCATCGAGCAATCGTCCGAGATAGGCTGGCTGCGGGATCGCTGTCTCCTGCACGGATGCAGTCGCTTTCGCACGCCCCGAAAATGACGGCACTGCGATCATTGCAATCGCAATGAAGATGCACCCACCGGCAATCAGTAGCGGCGGCGAGCGCATGGCATTGCCCGCCCCGGCCCGAACCGGTGCGCGCAACCGCTCTCCAAAATCGGTATGGATCCCCATCGATCCCCCGCCCGCCGGCCAAAATACCGACGGCGTTATCATCCCGTTAATTGACCGCGGGAGTCAAGCGGGGTCTTGGATAGGGTCCCGGGTAAAGCCATCGGTTGCAGAATGGTCCGCGCGCCTGTCGCCGATTACACTTATCATAAGACGATACAGTGCGATCGCTGCAAATCCACCCACGATTCCGTCCACGGCATAATGCCATCCGAGAGACATAGAGAGTAAGAAGATGAGGAAGGAGGCGGCGTAAGTTGGCCAACGCCAACGACCGCGCGCAACTATGCAGACCCAGACAATTGTCGCAATATGAAGTGATGGCATCGCGGAAATGCCAGCGCCAGGACCGAAACCTGTTTTCGAATAAATGCTCCAAAGATAATCGGCCAGTTCGTTGGTTTTAGGAGCGCCGGGCACAAAGAGGTGACCGTGCCCTAGACGTTCATAGAAAATAGGCCCGCCGGCAGGAAGAAGACTGTGTACGATCGGACCAACGAAGGTCCACAGCGCAAAATACGTGAGCAGCAATGCTGATTTGCGGCGCGAAGGCTGCAGTGTGAGGGTGTAAAGCAAGGCTGCCACCATCATTGCAAACCAGAAGCGATGATAGAAGATAGCTAGACCGTCGGTGTTCAGACCCGCTAGAAATCGATCGGGCCGGACACCAAGCAAGATTATGCTGTCGATTTTGAGCAACAGCGGATCGGCCCAGAATGGGACAAGGTAGTTCAAAAGGGGCTTGGCCCACATGAACGCGATCATATTTAAACCCGCCAGCTCGAAGCCTACGAATACGACCAACAATTTTTTCCAACGTTGCTTGATCAGCTTAGTCATTGTCGCGATAGGCCGCTCCTCCTTGCGGCGCATCATGGCAAAAATCATTGGCAGGGCAGCGCACAGAGAGATAACCACAGCGCAGAGCGTCCAAAGCGGCAGCAGCCCGAGCGCCGACCGATAGTTAGCCTCCGCGGGCGCGAAGAGAATGACAAAGAGCGCAAGAACTCCCGTCATGGCAACGGAAGGAATGAGCCAACTTCTATCCGAGGCAGTTCCCATCGATGACGGTTAACATTCATTGCGATCGCGTGTGAAGCTAACGAGACGTCAGTCGCGTCCCAGTTCGACGCAAATCCCATCATTTCGATCATCTGGCTGGGGCGGCAGGATTCGAACCTGCGAATGCCGGTACCAAAAACCGGTGCCTTACCACTTGGCGACGCCCCAGCAGGCGCGATGCGACGGGGCTTCGCCCATCACTCGGGAGCCGGGCTTATAGCCGCGCTTGCAGGAATGCCAAGGGTGCCCGAACGCCCCGAAAACGGGCTATGCGCGACGGCGCTCGGCTTGCTCGTCAGCAAGCTCCGCGGACGGGACCGGGAAGCCGAAATGATAGCCCTGCAACTGATCGCAGCCCAGGCTCCGCATGGTCTCGGCCTGCTGCTCGTCTTCCACGCCTTCGGCCGTGGTCTCGATGCCCAACCCCTTCGCTAGCGCGACAATGGCGTTCACGATCGCCAGGCAATCGCGCTGGCCGGCCGCAGCACCGCGCACGAAAGCCTGCTCGATCTTGATCTTGGAGAAATGCGCTTTCGACAGGTACCCGAACGAGGAATAGCCCTTACCGAAGTCGTCGAGCACAAGCCGAACGCCAAGCGAACGCAATCGCTCGAGCGAGGCCAGGGTTGCGATGTCGTCCCCAAGGAAGATGCTCTCCGTCACCTCGAGCTCGAGACGGTCCGGCCGGAGTCCGGTGGAAGCAAGCGCGGTCAGCACGGTTTCGGCAAGGCCGCTCCCACCCAATTGCGCGGCGGAAATATTGACGGCGATGCTGAGGTCATCGTCCCAGCGCGCCGCTTGCCGGCAGGCCTCGCGGATTACCCAGTCGCCGATCTGGTGGATAAGGCCCGCGTCCTCGATGACCGGGATGAATGAATCGGGCGGGATGGGACCACGAATCGGATGGTTCCAGCGCAGCAGCGCTTCACGTCCGACAACCGCGCCGCTCGCCGCATCGACCAGCGGCTGATACGACAGCGAAAGCGCGTTTTCCTGGAGCGCGTCTCGGACGTCGTTCTCAAGCAGTCGGTGATATTCCGCGCGCTCGTACATCTCCGACCGGAACAAGGCGTAGCTGCCGCGCCCGTTCTCCTTGGCCTGGTAAAGCGCAAGATCGGCGGCGCGCATGAGTGCTTCCTCGGCTTGTCCGTCGAGGCCGCCGCGGGCAATCCCGACGGATGCACCGACGTGGAGCCGGGCAATGCCGATGACGAAAGTGCGAGACACCTCAGCGATGATCCGACCCGCAAGGTGACCAAGCCGTTCAACGGATTGGTCGCCGTATACGACGATCGCGAACTCGTCGCCGCCAAGGCGACCAACATGCGCATTGCTACCCGCCGCGACTTCGAGTCGACGGGCGACCGCGCAAAGCAATTGGTCGCCGACCGCATGGCCAAGCGTATCGTTGACCAGCTTGAAGCGATCGAGATCGACAAGGAGCAAGCTGCAACGCTGATTGCCATCGAGCTGCGCCAGCAGTGCCTCTTCGAGGTGCTCGCGGACGAGAAGACGGTTGGCGAGCCCGGTCAGCGGGTCCCGGCGTGCCGCGCTGACGGCGTCATTGCCGGAGAGCCGAACATCCGTGATGTCGGAGCCAACACCGCGCCAGCCAATGACCGTTCCGGATGGATCGTGCACGGGCTTCCCGGACAGCGACCACCACGTTTTCGAAGCGCTCGCCGGGATGGCGAGATCGCGGAACGGCACGCCGTTTTCCAGGTGATGGAATAGCGTCCTAGTGCCTTCCGATAGGCGCGCGTTCTGTCCGGTGGGGTCGATGAGTTTCCGCACATGCCGCCCGAGCATTCGCTCCTGTGTCGAGCCGACGCGGTTTGCCAGTTCTTCTGAAATGTAAGTGAGCTTGAGCTCTCGTCCCAACTCCCAGATCCCGCCGCTGCCGCTAGCCTCGAACTCCCGCAACAGCGAGACCAATTCGCTTCGTTCGAGCAGGTCATAACGCGACCCCACCTGGGCGACGAACCGGCGCGCGCTTGTCAACGCGACCCAGGCAAGGATCGCGGCATGCAGCAGCGCCAACGCCGCGAGGATCGGACCACCAAGAAAGGCAGCCATCACGATGTTTCCGGCGCCGAGAAATGCAAGATAGACCAATGCTGCGGACGGAAGCGTCACGAGGGTCACGCCGCCTACGCTGATCAGACCGAGGCCGGTCAAGACCAATATGAGCTGCTCGTTATGACCGCTATTCGGAAACCAGAAAATCGGCGGAATCAGCCACAGCCCGGCGAGCAGAGCCACGATCCGGACGATGACGGCGGCATCCGCGGGCTTCGACCGGGCATAGTCCCGATCGTCCCGCAGCTTCCACGCGCGATAGCCGCGAAGCACGCACAAGATGGCTGCGGATGCGAGCCACGGCAGGAGCTGGGATAGCGGAACCTGGCCGACCAGCGAATATGCGATCAGCGCGATCGCAGCGAACTGACCGCCGACCGTTACCGGCACCATGCGGACGATTGCCTCGAGCTGCGCCTGCCGGATTGCCATCTTCCGCGGCTCCGAAGGTGGGCGCACGGAAAGCAGTTCACGTATCGTGATGCGCTCGGCGCCGACGTCGAGTTCGTTCTCGCGGATCTTGAAGGGATTCGCCGATGCGCTCACGAACTACTCACTTACCCCCAGGCAGATAATCATCGGCTCAGTGCGGGGGATAATGAGAAATCGCAAAGGAATTGTGAAGGGCTCAATCGCGGTTGGGAATTCGGCCGTTGACGAGGTCGTCATAATCCTTCGCAAGCTGGCGTGAGAGATCGCCGACTTCGAAATTCCATGGACCCGCCGAGCCTACGAAGGTCACTTCAGCAGCGCTCCCGGTGATGAACATCTGCTCGAAGGTTTCCAGTTCTTCGGGCCAGATCGCACGCTCGATGACCTCGATGCCGCGCCGCCGCGCAAGGTCCATCACCGTGCGGCGGGTGATCCCATTTAGGAAGCAGTCAGGGGTCGGCGTGTGGAGCGCGCCATCGCGGACGAAGAACGTATTCGCGCCCGTCGCTTCGGCTACCTGGCCGCGCCAATCGAGCATCAATGCGTCGTTATACCCGCGGTTCTCGGCATAATGCTTGCTGAGCGTGCAGATCATGTAGAGGCCTGAAGCCTTTGATTCCGTGGGCGCCGTGTAGGGCGCGGGCCGGCGCCACGGGGCGATGTCGAGGCGGATTCCCTTTTCGGCCAAGGCCGGATCGAAATACTTGCCCCATGTCCAGCACGCGATTGCCACGTGCGGTTTTGTTGCCTGCGCGCTGACGCCCATCTGCTCCGAACCGCGCCAGGCGACCGGCCGCATGTAGGCGTCGGTCAGGCCATTGGCCTCAAGCGTTTCTATGCAGGCGGCGTCGAGTTGCTCGACGCTCCACGGCAGCTCCATTCCGAGAAGCTCGGCCGAACGGCGTAGCCGGGCGCTATGTTCGCTGAGCTTGAAGATCTTGCCGCCATAGGCCCGCTGGCCTTCGAAAACCGAAGAGGCATAGTGGAGCGCATGGGTCAGAATGTGGACGTTTGCCTCGCGCCAAGGCACCAGCTTTCCATCCAGCCAGATCCACCCGTCGCGATCGTCATAGGGTTGCAGCGCGGCCATTCGTCTCCCCTGTCAGCGAGCGCCCCGCCTAGGCGACGGTCGGAACGGAATCAACCGCGTGCAGCCGCGGCCAGTTCGGTCGACCGTCGCGCCGCGGCCTCGAGCGTACGCGCAATGAGACGATCGAGCGCGCCATCCTCATCAAGCACGGCAAGCCCGGCTTCTGTCGTGCCCTTGGGGCTAGCGACGCGGCGGGCGACCGACGCCATGTCCTCGTCCCTGCTTTCGGCCATTAGTGCCGTGCCAAGCACAGTTTGCAGTGCGATGCGGGCCGAGTCCGATGCGGAAAGCCCCGCTCTTCGCCAGCCTTCCCCATCGCAGCGATGAAACGAGCCACATAGGCCGGCCCCGCCCCGGCCAGCGCTCCGACGGCGCCGAATTCCGTTTCGTTGCGCGCAAGATGGACAAGACCGAGCTGCTCGAAAAATTGCGCGGTTTCTTGCTCGACGGGTTGTTCGCCAACCAGCGCAACGACTCCGCGGCCTTCGCTGACCGGCAGGTTCGGCATGGCGCGAACGATCGATGCGGCGCGCGGGAAACGCGCCCGAAGGCTGGCTAACTCTACGCCGGCGAGAATGGAGATAATCTGCGTCTTTGAACCGACGCGCGGCTCCAGTGCTGGCACGACCTCGTCGAGTTTTTGCGGCTTGAACCCTAAAATAACTGTCTCAGGCTCACCGCAGCCGGGAATGGCGGAGACCGTGGGCACACCTTCAACCGGAGTTCCGGAAGGCCGGATTGCGAGGGCTTCGGAGAAATCTTTCCCTGCTCGTCGCCAGCCTTCAACCATCGCGCCGGCCATATTCCCGCAACCGACGAACCACAGTGTACCGTCGGTCATCGGATCAAGCTTCGCCGGCGGTTTCGATCAGCGCTGCGGAAATGGCCTCCGTCGGCGACTTGCCGCCCCATAGGACAAACTGGAACACCGGGTAGAAGCGCTCGCATTCCTCGAGCGCTGCTTCGGCAATCGCCTCGGCTTGATCGAACGACAGGCTGTCCGACTGGCCAACGAGCGCAGCGTGGCGAAAAACGATCAGGCCCGAGCCCGACCACAGTTCGAAATGCCCGAGCCAGAGCTGCTCGTTGATCAGGCAGAGTGCCTCGTGGATCGCGCTGCGTTTTTCGACAGCGACCTTGATGTCGGGAAAGGCGAGGAATTGAAGCACCTGGTCTTCGCTGCGCCAAACGCCGCGAAGCTCATATTGCGCCCAGCTTCCCGAAGCGTAGGCGATAATTTCGCCGTCGCCAGCACGCTCCGACGGCCAGCCGCGTGCTTCAAAATATTGCTCGAGGATGTCGATCGGGGCGCCGTCGTCGCGCTCGTCCTGTTCGGCGATGTCGGGCAGCGGTCAGGCTCCCTTTTCGGTTTTGCCCGCCTTGGGCTTGGCTGCGCCGCATGCTTCCAGCGCATCGAGCCGGGCCTTCAGCGCTTCATTCTCGTCTCGCGCAGCAACCGCCATGGCCTTCACCGCCTCGAACTCCTCGCGGCTGACGAAATCCATCCCGCCGACCCATTCACGCATCTTCTCGCGCATCGACGATTCGGCCTCCCGGCCCATTCCGGCCATCGTCCCCGCCAGCCCGTTCATCATTTTGGCGAAGTCGTCGAGCATCCGATTTTGCGATTGCATGGTTCAAGCTCCAGTAATTCCAAGCGGCGCGGCGTCGGCGCCCGGGTTCAGCCTGCCGGTCTCATAGTTGAGAGCCGTCGCAAGGCACAACCACAGAAGATAGGGAAGGAGCAGCCATCCTGCCACCGGGCGGATCCGGCGGAACAGGTTCGCTGTCGCCGCCGCCGTCAGCAGCATGACAATGATGATGATCAGCGCGACGTCGATCATGTGCGCGCCGAAAAAAAAGGGAGACCAACCGAAATTGAGGCCAAGTTGAACACCAAACAGCGACAAGGCCGTCCGCCTTTGTTTGCTGTCGGGCTCATTCAGGATGGTGGCGAGGGCAATCCCCATCATCGTGTAGAGGGTGGTCCACACCACTCCGAAGGCCCAGCCCGGCGGCTGGAACGCCGGCTTCTCAAGCCCTGCGTACCAGTCGTTTGAAAAGCCGCTATTCGACAGATAACCCATCAGCGTGCCAATACCCACGATCAGCGGCACGGTGACCAGCGCCTTTGACCAGATGCCTCGGTCATTCCTTTCTATCGTAGCCATCATGCCTCCTTCTGCGCAGCGAGCAGGAACTCGATATTGCCCTCCGGCCCGGTGATTGGGCTCGGTTCGACACCCAATACGCGCCAACCCTTGGATTCGACCCAGGCCGCTGCCTCCTCGCAGACGCGCTTGTGGACTTCGGGATCGCGAACAACGCCGCCCTTGCCTACTTCCTCGCGCCCGGCCTCGAACTGGGGCTTAACAAGCGCAAGCAACCAGGCGCCCGGACGGGCGAGGTCGAGTGCCGTGTCGAGTACCTTGGCGAGTGAGATGAAGCTCGCGTCGCAGACAACGATGTCGATCGCATCCGGAATGATTTGGCGGTTCAGGTCGCGCGCGTTGGTCTGCTCATGGACGACGACGCGCTGATCTTGCCGAAGCTTCCAGGCCAGCTGATTCGTGCCGACATCGACCGCGTGGACCCGGACCGCGCCGCGGCTCAACAGCACGTCGGTAAAGCCCCAGTAGAGCTTCCGACGTCGAGAGCGGTCATCCCCACGACGTCAATCCCGAAATGCGTGAGGCCGTGGTGAAGCTTGACACCGCCGCGCGACACCCAAGGATGATCACGGCCTTTCAAGTTGAGCTCGGCGTCCTCGGGAAGCTGGTCGCCGGCCTTGGCGACGCGCTTGTCGCCGACGAAGACGTTGCCGCTCATGATCAGCGCCTGGGCTCGGGTCCGGCTCTCGGCCAGCCCGCGGGCGACGAGCAACTGGTCGGCGCGGACCTTCGCCTTCCCGCTCAGGCGAGCGCTCCCGCGTCGGCCTCCACGCCGACGTCATTGCGGCGAAGCGCCTTCAGAACCGTCTCGACGATGTGCGGCGCATTGAGGCTCGCTTCGTCATACTGCTTTTCCGGCTTGTCCTGGTCCTGGAACCTGTCAGGCAGGCGCATCGTGCGAAGCTTCAGCCCGCCGTCGATCAGGCCTTCATCACTAGCCATGGTCAGCACGTGCGCGCCGAAGCCGCCGATCGCCGCTTCTTCGATTGTCACTGCGACTTCGTGGGTCGTCAGCAACTTGCGGATCAGGGCCTCGTCGAGCGGCTTCATGAAACGCATGTCCGCGACCGTCGTCGACAGGCCCTTGGCCTCGAGCATCTCGGCGGCCTTCTCGGCTTCCTCGAGCCGGGTCCCGAGCGAAAGGATTGCGACTGTCTTGCCCTCGCGCACGATACGGCCCTTGCCGATCTCGAGCCTCTCAGGTGTCGCCGGCATCGGCAAACCACGTCCGTTGCCGCGCGGATAGCGAACCGCGATCGGCCCGTCATCGTACATGGCCATCGTGTGGACCATGTGCGTCAGCTCGACCTCATCCGCGGCCGCCATGACCACCAGGTTCGGCAAGGTGCCCAGGTAAGCGAGGTCGAAGCTTCCGGCGTGGGTGCAGCCGTCTGCACCAACCAGCCCGGCCCGGTCCATCGCGAAGCGGACCGGCAGATTCTGGATGGCGACATCGTGGACGACCTGATCGTAGGCGCGCTGCAGGAAGGTCGAATAGATCGCGCAGAAAGGCTTGTGACCCTCTGCCGCCATGCCAGCCGCGAAGGTCACGGCGTGCTGCTCGGCGATTCCGACATCGAATGTACGCTCGGGATAGGCCGCTTCGACCTTGTCGAGCCCGGTGCCTGACGGCATCGCTGCGGTGATGGCGACGATCTTCTCGTCCCGCGCCATCTCGGCCTTCAGGGCGTCGGCGAAGACCCCGGTATAGCTTGGCGGCCCCCGCTCGGGCCCTTGTCCTGCTTGCCGGATACGACATCGAACTTGACCACGCCGTGATATTTGTCGGCGCTGTTCTCGGCCGGGCCATAGCCTTTGCCCTTGTGGGTGACGGCATGGACAAGAATCGGTCCATCCTCGGCATCGCGAACGTTCTCCAGGACCTCGACGAGTGCCCGAACGTCGTGGCCGTCGACCGGCCCAACGTAGTAGAAGCCAAGTTCTTCGAAGAGTGTCCCGCCGGTGACGAGCCCGCGCGCGTATTCCTCGATACGCTTGGCCGTGCGGCGAACCGGTTCAGGCATGGCCCGAGCGATCTGCTTGGCGACGCGTCTCGGACCGAGATATTTGTCGGAGCTCACCAGACGGGCGAGCGAGTTGCGCAAGCTCCCGACCGGGGCGCAATGGACATGTCGTTGTCGTTGAGGATGACGATCAAGCGGTTTCCCGCGGCGTGAGCGTTATTCATCGCCTCATAGGCCATTCCGGCGCTCATCGCCCCGTCGCCGATCACGGCGATTCCGCGTCCGGGCTGGCCGGCAAGCTTGTTCGACACGGCAAAGCCGAGCGCGGCCGAAATGCTGGTCGAACTATGCGCTGCGCCGAACGGGTCATATTCACTCTCGCTGCGCTTCGTGAAGCCGGAAAGTCCCCCGCCCTGCCGGATCGTGCGGATGCGGTCCCGCCGGCCCGTGATGATCTTGTGTGGGTAGGCCTGGTGGCCGACGTCCCATACCAACCGATCGGTGGGCGTATCGAAAACGTAGTGGATGGCCACTGTAAGCTCGACCACGCCGAGCCCAGCGCCAAGGTGCCCGCCGGTGACGGACACTGCGGAGATCATTTCTTCCCGAAGCTCATTGGCCAGCTGCGGAAGCTGGTCTTTCGAGAGGGTGCGGAGGTCGGCCGGATAGTGGACCCGGTCCAGAAGCGGAGTGTTCGGTCGGTCGGACATTCGTACGGTCTTAGCTGCGCGCGATGTTCGAGTCACGACTTGCAGGGCGTTTCAGCAAATCCTCAGGAATTGCTTAGGCTTTGGCGGCGGAAAGCAGCTCCTCGACCGCGGCAGATGCGATCGCCAGCCGGTGATCCCAATTCCCGCTCACTTCGAGAACCCGCACGCCCGCCTCTTCAAGCACTTGCCGGGCAATGGAGTCGAACCGCTGCCGCTCCACAGGATTGCCGAAGATCCGAAGCCCGTCATCGACGAACGGAACGTCGATGGCGCAATGGAGATAAAGGTCGGCCTTGCGCGCGCCGAGGAGCTCGGGCGGGACTGCTCCCAGCATCATCTCCGCCCAAGCGGCGGTCATCAACGAATCAGTATCGCTGATCACGAACGGCCGGTCGGCAAGAGCCTCTTCGATATTGCGTTGCTGGTACTGCCCGATCTCGACCAGATCTTCGGCAGTGCAGTCAGTGCCGAAGATCTCGCACCACGTCCGGCCGAACTCAGGCAGGAAAAGCCCGCCATGAGCGGAGGCGAGTTCGCGCCCGAGAGTCGTCTTGCCAGTGCTCTCCGCACCATGAACGACAATCAGGGTCATGCGAGGCGCCTTTTCCATTCGACGAGTCCGGACACGGACATGACAAGGAACAAGGCATAAAGGCCGGCGGTGACGAGGAGCTCGCGCGACCAGAACAGGCCGATCGCCCCGACGTCGACCGCGATCCACAATACCCAGGTCTCGATCCGTCGCAGCGACTGGAGGATTTGCGCGGCAATGCTCGTTCCCGCAACCGCGGCGTCAGCAAACGGCGCGGCTGCATCGGTGAAGCGGGCCATCAGGAATCCCCAGCCGAGGCTTGCTGCCAGGGTCGCCGCCAGCCAGGCCAGTCGCGAATTTCCACTCATCGCGACAACCTCTACTCCGTGGTCGACCCGAGGCGCATGGTACCAGGCCCACCAGCCATAGATGTTGATGGCAAAGAAGAAGATTTGCAGCAATGCATCGGAATAGAGCCGCGCTTCGAGGAAAACGACGAAGTACAGGGCGACCATCGCGAGCGCGAACGGGTAGTTCCACACCGATCGGCGGACAACCAGGAACACCGTGACGACGCCAAGGATCGCCGCGGCGATTTCAAGCGAACCCACGACTGCCCCCCGCGCCCGTGATCAGCTGCAATCGCTGCAGCGGCCGCGCACTTCGATGATCGGCCGAACGGGCTCGAAGCCGGCCTTTGCCGCCGCGTCCCTTACGCCGTTGGAGAGCGTGTCATCGTCGATATGCTTGGTCTGGCCGCAACGATCGCAAATGAGGAATATGCAATCGTGAAGGCAGCCCGGGTGCTGGTTGACAATATAGGCATTCACGCTCTCGACGCGCATAGCGAGGTTCGAGGCGACAAACAGGTCGAGGATCCGATAAATGCTATTCGCGGCGATGCGCCGTCCTTCAGCCTCGGAAACGGCCTCGGCAACGTCATAAGCAGAAGCGGGACGGTCAAAGCCGGCAAGAGCGTCGAAGACCGATTCCCGCATCGCGGTCCATTGCTCGCCGCGCTCGGCCATTTGCTGGCGCGCGGCGGCCTTCAGCGAATCGCCGCGATGAAGCCGATGCGCATGAGCGGTCATGAACTCGCGATAATGCGGTTATTAAGGCCGGACAAGCGGCCGTCCGGACGCCTATTCCGATGCGATGAAGTTGAGGCGGTGGCCGAGCGCGAGGATCGCGACGCCTATTACCGTCGCCATCGCTTCTGAACCGTCATGGGGAAGCGTAAGAGCCCCGGCCATGACGCCGAGCCCGAGGCCGCCGACTGCCGACGGCATTGCATAGCCATGCTCGAGGATGCCCTTGCCGAGCGACACCGCACCCATGACCATGGCAATTGCCAAGCCTACTTCGTGGATCCAGTTGGCGCCGAGGACGCTGCCAGCGCTAGCGAGGAGCGCAAAAGCCACCGTCGTCGCCAGGCAATGGACAAGGCAAAGGCCGGACAGGCCAATGGCCAGCCGGTCGAGTTTGCCTGTCTGGATTGCACGCAACGCCATAGCTGCCGCGGATATATATCGCTGCTTGCGAAGTTACAATATCACATCGCACGCATTTGCGCGGATATTGGCAGAAAGCGATAGAGCCGCCATATCGCGCCGCACAATGACAACGCCCACGGCTCGCCCAAACGCAATCGCCAATTGGCTGCTCTTCGTTGCCGCGCTGGTTTTCGCAATGGTCGTCGTCGGGGGCATCACCCGGCTGACCGAAAGCGGTCTCAGCATCACCCGCTGGGACCTGATCCGCGGGACCTTGCCGCCAATGAGCGATGAATCGTGGCAGCGCGCGTTCGATCTGTACCGAGCGACTCCGGAATATATTGAAGTCAATGGCCCAGCCGGGATGGACCTCGCGCAATACAAGTTCATTTTCTTCTGGGAATGGGTCCACCGATTACTCGGCCGTCTGGTGGGGCTTGCCTTCGCATTGCCGCTCGCCTGGTTCGCGTTGCGCCGGGCGATCCCGTCCGGCTATGGCTGGCGGCTCCTCGCCCTACTGGCGCTTGGCGCGAGCCAGGGTGCGCTCGGCTGGTACATGGTCCAGTCGGGACTCGTCGACCGTACTGACGTCAGCCACTTCCGCCTTTCCGCCCACTTGTTGACCGCGCTGTTCATCCTCGGCGGCCTGGTGTGGACCGCCCTCGACTTGAGGCAGCTCGCACGAACTGGTGAAAACCGTCCGGCGCGATTGACCGGTCTGTCGCTCGCCGTGGCGCTTGTCCTTTTCGTCCAGCTCCTGCTCGGCGCCTGGGTCGCCGGACTCGACGCCGGTTACGTTTCGAACACATGGCCCCTGATGAACGACCGTCTCGTGCCGGACGGCATCGACTGGGGTCGCGGCGTCCTGTTCGCGCTGACCCACGACCCCTACCTCATCCACTTCCTTCACCGCTGGTGGGCATGGGTCGTGGTCGCGGCGCTGGTCGTCCTGGCGCGCCGGGTGCGAACAACCGAGCGTAAGGCGTCGGTGGCCATTCACAGCGCTTTCGGGACGCAGATCATCCTCGGGATCGCCACCGTCATGACCGGCATGAGCATCGTCCTCGCCGTTCTTCACCAGGCGGTTGGAGCAATCGTCGTCGGCGCGACCGCCTGGGGAATGCATGTCACTGGGCGGCGCGAGCAGTGAGCGTCGTCACAGTCTACGTGGTTTTCGCGGACCAGGCCGAGGCCCAGAGCATCGGTCGAGCGATGGTCGAGCAGCGCCTCGCCGCTTGCGTCAACATCCTCCAGCCATGCCGCAGCATCTATCGCTGGGAAGGCGCGATCGAGACGGGGAGCGAGGTGCCGGCCCTGTTTAAGACGACGCTCCACCAGGCTGATGCGCTGATCGAGGCCATCTCTGACCGGCACAGCTACTCCGTCCCGGCCATCGCCGTCTGGCCGATCGCCAAGCTTCTCGCGGCCTACGGCGATTGGGTCGAAGAAAGCGTTGGCTAAGTCTGGTTCAAAAGTGCCGGCTTCGTATCGCTTTTCGCCCCTTGGCTGCAATCGCCACTGACACCGCTGGCCACCTTTGGCGGCTTGCCGTTACCCTGCGAGACGATTTCGGTCGTCCGGGTGCACGTCTTGCCGCCATTGCTTACGGTAACGACGCTAACGCTGGTCGACCCCTCTGGCATGTTGCCGGCGGCCGCAAGGTTTAGTCCGGGGTTGCCGGACAACGGCTGACGCGAGAGGCTCTCCATCCGGCGCACCATCTCCGCATGACGGCGGTTCATGTCCGCGAAAATCCGGTCGAAGCCGGCGAAATCCGGAAGCATCCAGAACGACGGCAGGCCGACGGGTCTGGTCGCTGGCACAACGGTGACTTTCGGGGCGACGTTGCCCGTATATTGAATGGACACGATCGAGCCATCGGCAAGCGGCACCTGCATGGTCTTGGCGGTCTGTTCGGCAGCGACCGCAGCCCCGGCAAGGGCGGCCCCGGCGACTCCGATCAATCCAATTTTGAGAAGCTTACGCATCAAATCCTCCAGCATCTGATGAATGAGCAGAGCAAAATTTATGCCGGAAGTCTGAACTCACGATTTACGCACCAAACGGGTCCGGGTATTGTTTTACCCGTCTGCAATCGCCCGCTTTTGCTTGACTTTTTGACCCCACACCGCGAATAGCACGCCACAAGCGCTGGCTTTCGTGCCGGCGTTTTCCTGTTTTGAGAAGAGGTGGACGCCATGAAGGCGCTGATGAAGACCACCAAGTCGGCAAAGCCGGCTGAGGTCGAGAAGAAGTGGCATCTCATCGATGCCGAGAATTTGGTCGTCGGTCGTGTCGCCACGATCATCGCCAACATCCTGCGCGGCAAGCACAAGCCAAGCTTCACTCCACATGTCGATTGCGGCGACCATGTCGTCGTCATCAACGCGGACAAGGTGCGCTTCACCGGCAACAAGCTGAAGCAGAAGATCTACTACAAGCACACCGGCTATGCCGGCGGGCTCAAGGAAACCCCAGCGGGCAAGGTTCTCGAGGGCCGCTTTCCGGAGCGCGTGCTTGAAAAGGCCGTTGAGCGGATGATCCCGCGCGGCCCGCTCGGCCGCGAGCAGATGCGCTCGCTGCACCTCTACAATGGCACCGAGCATCCGCACGGCGGCCAGAATCCCCAAACTCTCGACGTCGCGTCGATGAACCGCAAGAACAAGGTGGGCGCATAACATGGCCGACAAGAAGAGCCTTTCCGACCTTGGCGCGCTGACCGGCCAGCAGGCCGAGACGCCGGCCGCCGCCGAAACCGTCACGGAAACCCCAGCTTCCGACTCGACGACAGAAACCGTCGCCGAAGCTCCGGTCCAGCCGGCCCAGCCCGAAGCCCCGCTTCGGGAGCAGGAGCTCGACAAGCACGGCCGCGCTTATGCCACCGGTCGCCGCAAGGACGCCGTGGCGCGCGTCTGGCTAAAGCCGGGCAGCGGCAAGATCGAAATCAACGGTCGCGACCAGTCGATCTACTTTGCTCGCCCGACGTTGCGTCTCGTCATCAACCAGCCCTTCGGGATCACCGATCGCGTCGGCCAGTATGACGTCGTCGCCACCGTCAAGGGCGGCGGCCTCTCCGGTCAGGCCGGTGCGGTCTTGCACGGCATCGCCCAGGCCCTCAGCCGGTTCGAGCCGGCGCTACGCACGGCCGTGAAGCGCGAAGGCTTCCTGACCCGCGACAGCCGCGTCGTGGAACGTAAGAAGTACGGCAAGGCCAAGGCCCGTCGCAGCTTCCAGTTCTCGAAGCGCTAATTCTTCAGATTATCTATTCGAAAGGGCGGTCCCGCCGGGGCCGCCCTTTCTTTTGGCTCAAAGCAGATTGACTATTTGAGCTGGGTTTTAGGCGTGACGATCCGCACGACAACGCGACGTGCCTGGTTGTTTCCGGCGGGAGCTGCTTCGCCCGGCGCAGTCGTTCCCTCGCCCATCGCTGATGGCGAAAGCACGCGTCCAGGCTCAATGAGCCCGGTCTGGCGCAGATAGTTACTGACCGCGCCAGCACGCCGCAGGCTCAACCGTTCGTTCGCGGCAGCATTGCCCCTCGGGTCGGCAAAGCCGAGGATCGAGATGCGGTAGTTGCCGAAACTCGGGGCCTTTTGCGCGAGCGCCCTGAGTTCCGCCTTATGAGCAGCCGAGATTACGGCGCTTCCGCTCGGGAAGTACACGGTGGTCTCTGCTTGGATGACATACTCCTGGCCTTCGATGATCGCCTTGCGAAGAGTCGAAAGCTCTTCGACCGTGCCGGCCTTGGTGGCCACGGCGGCGCGCCAGTCACGATCCTTGAAGGTGATGCTCTGCGCGCTGATCGAATTGCCCTGCATGTCACCGTCTACTGTGAAGATCAGGCCGGGGAGTAGGCTCTTTGTATCGCGCGCCTTGCGGCTGAGCATGCCGCTGGTCTCGGTGATCTTCGTGTCAGGCGACACAACCACGGTTAGCGGCCCCTGGCGGGTACGCGCGTTGACCGTGTTCCCGTCGACGGACGTGATGACGGCTTCCGTCTTTACTCTTTCGGCCCAGGCCGGCGTCGCGATAATCAGCGCGCTTGCCAGCAGTGCGCCATATTTTCCCTTGGTCTTCATCGTCGAAACTCCCTCCGAGCGTTGCATCGTTTCCGTTGCTATGACCGGAGGAGGAGCTGAAATATCGGGTTTTGCCCTGAAACTGTCAGGAGAAACCCGCCATTCCTGGCGGGTCAGCGCGAGCCATATCCCGTAAGCATCGTTTTCACCGTTCGGAACACGATCAACAGGTCGAGCCACGGCGAGAAATATTTGATGTAGAAGAAGTCGTACTGCGTCTTGAGAAATATCTCCTCGACCTCAGCGACGTGCCCCTGGTTGACTTGCGCCCAGCCGGTGATCCCCGGCTTCACGACGTGGCGGTAGCGGTAAAAGGGAATATCGGCGACGTACCAGCTTGAGAGCACCTCCGCCTCGGGACGAGGACCGATGAAGCTCATCTCGCCCTTCAGGATATTGAACAGCTGCGGAAGCTCGTCGAGGCGCGAGCGGCGCAGAAAAGCTCCAACTCTCGTAATTCGAAGGTCGCCGTCGGTTGTCATCGCCGACTTTCGGGTGACTTCCTCGGATTCCGAGACGTGCATGGTCCTGAATTTCAGGACCCGGAACTGCCTGCCGCCCTGCCCCGTGCGGTATTGCCGGAAAAGAGCAGGCCCCCCATCGTCGGCGAAAATTGCAAGCGCGCAAACGGCCATCAGCGGAAGGGCAAATGGCAACAAGAGGATTGCAGCGAGGAAGTCTCCCGTATGTTTGATGGCGGAATAAGCCCTTGCGGGAACAAGGCTTCCAAAGCTGTTTTCGGAAAGATGGCGGACCTGGACCCGGCCTGTGAGCGACTCGCGCAGCTGCTCGACCTGGTAGACGACCCTCTGTTCAAGCGCTGCGTCCGCGAGGAACGATTCCCATTCGTCGGGCAGTTCGCTGTCGAAATCGGCGACGATGGCGTGGCACCCATCGGCTCGGTGCAAATTCGGACCCTCGAGGATGCGCCAATCCACCATGGGGAGCTGCCGCAACTCCTCGGCCTTGCCGAACGGCACGATCGCGATCTGTGGGCGAATTCGTCGCGCGACGATGAAATATATCGCGTAGGCCCAGATCAGGTGAACAGCGAAACTGAGCAGCAGCGATGGCCGGTGATATGGAAAGCGCATCATTAGCAGCGCGCCGAATGTCAGCGCATGGGCGACAAGAACCGCTGGGAAAATGGTCTGACCAGCGCGAATGCCGGGGTAGGTCTCGACCGAGAGGCGCATCCATAACGCCAGGAAAACGGCGATCGCGTTGGCGATCAGCGAATTATGAAAGACCGCCGCGTCGAAGGACGTATCGCTGATTAGCCAGCGGAACCCAGCCCATGGGACAAAAGCGGCCAGAAACAGTGCACCAAGCAGCTCAAACCGTTTACGAAGGACGAAACGCTGCTTGTTGGTGGGCTTGATCGGGACCGCCTGGAGCATGGCTTACAGGCTCCAATATCTTCGGTGGAAACCGTGCCGCTGCCCACGCCACATCGCTTTGATATCGGCGACGACTCCATCAGCGGCCAAGAGACCGTCAATTTCCGCGGGTGACAGCTTCTCGTAGTCGGCATGGCGAACTGCGCCGATGATCAGGTCATACTCGCCACCGGCAAGATGGACCGGCGAGCGGCCGTATAGCGCCCTGATTTCCTCACCATCAGCAACCGGATCGGCGACTGAGACTTCATAGCCCAGTTCCGACAGTCTCCCGACGAGGTCGGCCGACTTGCTGTTCCTGAGGTCGGGAACGTTCTCCTTGAATGTGAGACCCATGACCAAGGCTCGCCCAGGCCGTTCATCTCTTAGCGAATGGAGCCGGTCGACGATCCAGCGCCCCATTGTATCATTGGTCTCTCGGCCAGCCAGGATCACCGCCGGATCGTGGCCAAGTTCTTCAGCGAGGTGCGACAGATAAAAGGGGTCGACGCCTATACAGTGACCCCCCACCAGCCCCGGCTCGAAAGGAAGGAAGTTCCATTTCGTCCGCGCCGCCTCGAGGACGTCCCACGCGGACACTCCCGCATCAGCCATGATGCGCGCCACTTCGTTCATGAAGGCGACGTTGATGTCGCGCTGGGCGTTTTCGATGACCTTTGCGCCCTCGGCTGCCCGGATCGAGGCCGCCCGAAATGTCCCTGCGGTGGTGATCGCCCCGTAGATCCGCTCGAGCTGCTCCGACGTTTCCTCGTCTTCCCCGGCGACAACCTTGATAATCTTGTCGACCGTATGAACCTTGTCGCCCGGATTGATACGCTCCGGTGAATAACCGAGCCGGAAGTCGCGGCCACGCCTGAATCCGTGTTCCTCAAGAAGCCGTCCGCAGACATCTTCGGTCACCCCGGGGTAAACCGTGCTTTCAAAGACGATCGTCGGCCTCAGGGAAGGCTCGATGAGCGTTGCTACCGTTTTCGTCGCGCGCTCCAATGGGCTAAGATCCGGCCGATTGGCGGCGTCGACCGGTGTCGGCACGGTGACAATATAGATGTCCCGCCCAGCGCAATCCGCAGGCCTGTCCGTCAGGTCCAGTGTACTTTTCCCAAGCGCGGCAGCATCCAGTTCGCCGGTCCGATCATGGCCGGCCTTCAATTCGGCAATTCTGCCGGCATCCACATCCAGGCCGACGGTCGGAAATTGACGTGCGAGCGCAACCGCGAGCGGAAGCCCAACATAGCCGAGGCCGATAACGACGATCCGTTCCGAACTCTTTGCCACTTTTCCGGTCAATTCCTTCTCCTACGCAACACGAAGATCTGACTATCTAGCCTTCAAGGCGTGTTCGCGCGCTCGATGACGTCCCACGGCCAATGCCGTAATATTGAAGACCCGCGCGCGCCGCTTCTGCGCCATCATAGATGTTGCGAAGGTCCATCAGCACCCGCCCCCGCATCGCCGTGGCGAGTTTGACAAGATCCAGCGCGCGGAACTCGTCCCATTCGGTGACGATCACCAGCGCGTCGGCACCTTCGGCAGCCGACAAGGCGTCCGTCGCATAATCGATCGCCGGAAGCAGCGGTTCCGCCTGCTCGCGGCCGACCGGATCGAAAGCCGACACTGTCGCGCCCATTTCAACCAGCCGCTCGATCAGCGGGATAGAGGGCGCCTCGCGCATGTCGTCCGTGTTCGGCTTGAAGGTCAGCCCCAGGACGGCGACCTTCTTGCCCTTCAGATCGCCGCCGAGTGCGTTGGCGACCCGGTCGGCCATTGCCGCCTTGCGATCATCGTTGACGCGGACGACGGTCGAGACAATGCGCTGCTCCACGCCCGCGTCTTCCGCAGTCTTGAGCAGCGCCACCGTGTCCTTGGGAAAGCAGCTCCCGCCGTAGCCTGGCCCGGCGTGGAGGAACTTGGCACCGATGCGGTTGTCGAGCCCGATGCCCCGTGCCACTTCCTGGACGTCCGCTCCGACCGCTTCGCACAAGTTGGCGATCTCATTGATGAAGCTGATCTTCGTCGCGAGAAAAGCGTTGGCGGCGTATTTCGTCAGCTCCGCCGTGCGCCTCGACGTAAACAGGATCGGCGCCTGGTTCAGGAACAAAGGCCGATAGACCTCGCGCATGATCTCGCGGGTTCTGTCGTCCTCGGCCCCGATCACAATCCGGTCGGGAATTTTAAAGTCACGAATGGCCGCGCCTTCGCGGAGGAATTCAGGATTGGAGGCGACGGTGATGCCGGCCGGCGCACCTTCCTCGGCCAGGATCTCCGCAATCCTGTCCCCAGTACCGACGGGGACGGTCGATTTCGTGACGATGACCGCAGGCCCCTTGAGTGCATGGGCAAGCTCACGAACAGCGGCAAAAACGTAGCTGAGGTCCGCGTGCCCGTCGCCGCGCCGGGCCGGGGTGCCGACGGCGATGAAAATGGCTTCGGCCCCAGCTATTCCGTCGGTCAGGTCCGTTGTGAACTTGAGCCGGCCACGTTCGGCATTGGCTTTGACCAGGCTCTCCAGACCCGGTTCCCAGATCGGCATTCGACCTTCGCGGATCGAAGCGATCTTCGCCTCGTCCTTGTCGATGCAAGTTACGTCATGACCGAAGTCGGCAAAGCAGGCCCCGGAAACGAGGCCGACATAACCGGTTCCGATCATTGCCAGACGCATGTTCGATCATTCCTGGGAAAAAGGCTTCGAGCGGGCGGCCATGTACTAGGGCATTGGACCAATGACCAGCCTTGGCGGACCCGCCATTGCGGCATTCCGGGCCGCGCGCTAGCAATCCGCAATGCAACGCCGCATTGGAAATCGCTTGGCGCCTACTGCTTTGCTGCGCCGGGCGAGCCCGCTTAGCGACTGGGCGCAACTCGGCCTGCGGATCGCCATACTGCTGCTGCTGCTCGCGGTGATCGTAGGCGTCCATTGGCTCGAACGCGATCAGTTCCGCGACAACCTCGACGGGAACATGAATTTCGCCGACGTCATCTATTTCACGATGATCAGCGCAACCACCACCGGCTACGGCGATGTCGTCCCGGTCACCGACCAGGCCCGGCTGTTCGACGCCCTCGTGGTTACTCCGGTGCGAATCTTCTTCCTGCTCATTCTTGCCGGAACGGCCTACACTTTCGTCATCAAGCGAACTTGGAACAAATTCCTCATGCAGCGCATCCAGAAAACACTGAGCAACCATGTCGTCGTCGCCGGTTTCGGGGTCAGCGGCTCGGAAGCGGTCGCGGAACTGCTCGAGCGCGGCGTGAAGCCGGAGCGAATCGTCGTCATCGACCCGCGCGAGGAGTCGATCCTTCAGGCAGAAGCACTGGGCTGCATCGTCATCCAGGCTGACGCGACGCGAGACGCCACACTTGAAACCGTGCGCATTGCCCATGCCAGCCAGGCGATCGTTTCCGCCGGGCGCGACGACACATCCATTCTCATCACGCTGACGATCCGTCACCTCGCGCCGACAATTCCGATCAGCGTCGTCGTCCGGGCTAGCGACAACGAGCTACCGGCGCGCGCGGCAGGAGCGACCACGGTCATCAACCCTGCCAGCTTCGCCGGACTTCTCCTGGCGGGCTCGGCCGAGGGTGCGGGCATTGCCGACTACATTACCGATCTCGCTTCGGCCGGCGGTCGAGTAAGGCTTCACGAACGCGCAATCGAACCGTTCGAGGCCGGCAAATCGCTCAAGGACACGGCCGTCGGCGTGGGCTTGCGGATCCTGCGGGGCCAGCAGGTCATCGGCTTCTGGGAACAGGAGGCTAGCCGCCTCGAAGCAGGCGACCGGATCATCGAAGTGCTCCCCGCTCACGCCTTCCCGAAAGTCCCGGGAATCTAGAAACGCCTCGATTTTGCCATGACTTGGCGCTATTGGCCGCGCCTTCCCATGGCTACCGTCATCCCCTCTCCGCCGCGTGTCGGCATGGTCTCGCTCGGCTGTCCCAAGAATCTCGTCGACAGCGAGAGGATCCTGACCAAGCTTCGAAGCGACGGCTACGAAATGTCGCCCGACTATGCGGGGCCGACGTCGTGCTCGTCAACACGTGCGGCTTCCTCGACAGCGCCAAGGAAGAGAGCCTGGAAGCGATCGGCGAAGCGATTGCCGAAAACGGCCGGGTGATAGTCACGGGTTGCTTCGGCAAGGAAGCGGAGGTCATCCGGTCCCGCTTTCCCGGCGTGCTCGCCGTCACCGGCGCGCATCAATATGAGGAAGTTGTCGGCGCGGTTCACGAGGCAGCGCCGATGCCCCCCTCGCCGTTCGTCAACCTGGTGCCTGATGCCGGTCTCAAGCTCACGCCTCGCCATTACAGCTATTTGAAGATCTCCGAGGGCTGCAACCACCGCTGTGCCTTCTGCATCATCCCGCAGCTCCGCGGCGACCTCGTCAGCCGCCGCCCAGATGCCATTCTTCGCGAAGCTGAAAAGCTAGTGGAGGCCGGCACACAAGAGCTACTCGTAATCAGTCAGGACACCTCGGCATACGGCGTCGACATCCGCAAGGAACCGCGGATGTGGAAGGGCCATGAGGTCGTTCCGCACATGACCGACCTCGTCCGCGAACTCGGAAAAATCGCGCCTTGGGTGCGGCTCCATTACGTCTACCCTACCCCCACGTAGACCAGGTCATTCCACTGATGGCCGAGGGCTTGGTCCTGCCCTATCTCGACATTCCGTTTCAGCACGCCAGCCGAAGTGTTCTTCGGGCTATGCGCCGCCCGGCCAACGAAGCGAAGGTTCTGGAGCGACTGAAATCCTGGCGCGAAATCTGCCCGGACATCGCCATCCGCTCGACCTTCGTTGTCGGCTTCCCGGGCGAGACCGAGGACGATTTCAGCTATCTTCTCGACTGGCTTTCGGAGGCCCGCCTCGACCGCGTCGGTGGATTCAGGTTCGAGCCGGTCGAAGGCGCTGCCGCCAATGCACTTCCCGATCCGGTTCCGGAAGAGGTCAAGGAGGAACGCTACGCACGCGTGATGGAACTGACTGCCAGGATCAGCGCTGAGAAGCTGGCTGCCAAGGTCGGGCGAACGCTGGACGTGATCATCGACGCGGTTGATCCCAAAACCGGTGGTGCGACCGGTCGGTCGCAGGCGGATGCTCCGGAAATCGACGGCGAGGTTCACCTTCGCGATGCCGGTCATCTCGGCGTCGGCAGCATCGTTAGTGCAACCATCGAGGAAAGTGACGAGCACGACCTGTTTGGTGTGCCGGCCTGAGCACCGGGAACAGGAGCCCGTCCTGGTGAGTTTGAACCTTAAGGTTCAAAACAGGAGAGGCACCATGCGAGCGAAGCCAGCCATGCACACGCTAACGGTGATCGCATTGACCTGTTCGGCGGCTCCCGTACTCGCTCAGGGCGCCAAGTTCAGCGCAACCCTAACCGGCGCTGCAGAAGTACCGGGGCCGGGCGATCCAGATGGAAAAGGATCGGCTTCGATCACCATCAATCCTGGAAAACCGGAGCTGTGCTACAAGCTCAGCGTCAAGGACATCGCTACCGCGACAGGGGCTCACGTCCATACCGGGTCGCCAACGCAGGCGGGCCCGGTCTCCGTCACCCTAACGGCGCCCGCAAGCGGCAGCAGCTCGGGGTGCGTCACGATCAATCGCGAACTTGCAGACGCGATCCGCAAGTCGCCGCAGGCATTTTACGTCAACGTCCATAATTCAGAGTTTCCCGGCGGTGCCATTCGTGGCCAGCTGGGCAAGTAGGCGCCTCTGTCACCCGCCCGCAGCCTCCGCTAAGGGCAGGAAATGACCGATTTCTCAGCACTGCTTCAACCCGACCGCGGCCAGGCGGCGAAGACCATTCATGTCGTCGACAGCGACAGCTTCGACTTGTGGGCGAAGTCGCAGAGCGATTCGCGCCGGGAGATGCTGAAAGCGATCAGTTTCGACGCCAAGTCGGTCTTCCAGTTCGCGCTTCTCCAAGGCAAGGCCGCCGGTGACTTCGAGGTCGTGACCTGCGTGTCGAAAGTCTCGGAACTCGGTCCATGGTGCCTCGCCAAGCTTGGGGAATCTCTCCCATCCGGCAATTATCGCGTTAGCGGCGCCGAGCCCGGAATGGCATCTCTGGGCTGGATGCTCGCTCAACACCGCTTCACCCGTTACAAGTCCGACGACGCCGCCAAGGGCGGAAATCGCGTCCTCCTTACGGCTCAACCGGCCGAAGTTGCCGCCTATGTCCGCCTGGCCGAGGCAACCGCGCTCGTCCGCGACCTTGTCGATACCCCCGCTGCGGACATGGGTCCTCGCGAGCTGGAAGATTGCGCACGCGACCTTGCAAAGGCCTTCGACGCGTCGGTCGAGGTCGCATCCGGCGACGCGCTTGCGCGCGACTTCCCGATGATCGCCGCTGTTGGCGGCGGCGCTGCGCGCGGACGCGAGCCGAGGTTGATCGAGATCCGCGCCGGCAACCCCAAGCATCCCTTGGTTGCAATCGTTGGCAAGGGCGTCTGCTTCGATACGGGCGGCCTCGATATCAAGCCCGGCAGCGGGATGCGCCTGATGAAGAAGGACATGGGCGGCGCCGCCCATGCCCTGGCGCTTGCGCGGCTCGTCATGGGTGCGAAGCTTCCGATCCGGCTTCACGTCCTTATCCCAGCCGCCGAGAATGCCGTGTCGGGCGACTCTTACCGCCCCGGCGATGTGCTTCGCAGCCGCAAGGGCATTGCTGTCGAGATCGACAATACGGATGCCGAGGGCAGGCTAGTCCTCGCCGATGCTCTCACTCGCGCGGTCGAGGAAAAGCCGGAGCTTCTCGTCGATTTCGCAACACTTACCGGCGCAGCACGGGTCGCCCTCGGCCCGGATTTGCCGGCGTTTTACGCCAACGACGAAAGCCTGGCTGGGGACATGCTGCAAGCTTCGAAGGAGTCGCATGATCCCGTCTGGCGAATGCCGCTATGGGATGACTACGACGAAATGCTCAAAAGCGATATCGCCGACCTTTCGAATAGCGCGGACTCGCCAATGGCCGGCTCGGTGACAGCGGCCCTGTTCCTTCGTCGCTTCGTTCCCAAGGATCTTCCGTGGGCGCATTTCGACACCTTTGCCTGGCGGCCAGCTGCCAAGCCCGGCCGGCCGAAAGGCGGTGAGGCTCTTGGGCTGCGCGCCGCGTTTGCCCTCCTCGAAAGTCGTTATCCTGAAGAAAAGACAAGTTAAGACACCGGATTATTCCTTTCCGTGACGCAACAAATCCGTCGTTTTTCCGTTAATTGGCCAGTGCGGCGATGTGGAGAAATTATGACGGACCGGTCACTCACCGGCTGGATGCGTACCTTGATCGGATATGTCCGCTCAGGCGAGCCCGATCTCACCAACCGGCAGATGGCCTTGTTGATGCTTGTGTACCTCACATCCGGACCGCACACTGTCCGAGGCCTTGCTGCCTCGCTCGGCGTATCCAAACCCGTTGTCACTCGCGCCTTGAACACCCTCGGTTCGCTCGGCTATCTGCGCCGGCAACGCGACCCGGACGACCGCCGCAATATATTCGTCGTCCGAACCGAGGATGGGACGGAATTTCTTGAAGGGTTCAAGCGCTACCTCCGGGCAGGAGAAGATCCAGCCGTCCGGCCCGCACGATCCGACAGTAGCGAGCGTCAAGCTCGCGAGCCCGCATTCGCGGGCAGCTGACGGCGGCTATCCGCTTTCAGGGCCCTCCGACCTGCCCGATCCCACAACACATGCTTACCGCGCGGACCTAGCTGACGTGGCGCTAGCCGGACGCGTGATCGCCTCGCATTATGCCGAACCATTGCGGCGCGCTGTGGTTGCGACCGCGAAGTTCGTCGCCATTCCCGACGATAACACCGAGCCGCTCCTTGAGCTTGCCGAAGGCGAGGAAATACGGATTTTGGACATTAGCCGCGGCTGGGCCTGGGGATATGCCCCGAGCGGCCAAGTCGGCTACGTGCGCGCGGCGGCCATCACCGGCTAGATCACCGCGACACTTCGCCTCGCGGCTTTACACTCCGCTACATCTCCCGCGCGCGCGGCGGATGTCATACCATTTGCGAACGTTGGCATTGTGCTGATCCAGCGTGTCCGCGAACACATGCCCGCCCGTGCCGTCGGCAACGAAGTAGAGCGCCTTGGTCGGCGCCGGGTCGAGAACCGCAGCGATGCTTTCCTTACCGGGATTCGCGATCGGTCCGCGCGGAAGCCCCGGTTCGCGATAAGTGTTGTAGCCAGTTATGGCGTTGAGTTCCGACCTGAGAATGCGACGCCCAAGCGGTTTTCCCTTGGTTATCGGATAGATGACCGTCGGGTCGGCATCCAGCTTCATGCCCATCTTCAGCCGGTTGCAGTAGACCCCGGCAACCATTCGCCGCTCCGCCGGCTTGCCAGTCTCCTTCTCGACGATCGAGGCCAATGTCAGCACTTCCTGCTTGGTCGTGACCGGGCAGTCACCCTTGCGCTTCGCCCACAGCGCATCGAGTTCCTTGGTCATGGCCGCCGTCATCCGCCCAAGCACCGCTGCCCGGCTCTCTCCGCGCTGCCAGTCGTAACTGCTCGGTAGCACCGAGCCCTCGGGCGGCAACGGTGCCGGACCGGTCAGCTCGGGAATCGCCGCCAGCTTTTCCTGTACGATAATCGATGGTGTTCCCTCGGGAATGGTGATCAACCGAACGACCGGGCGGCCGTGCTGGATGATGTCCAGTACACTCGAATAGCTGGCACCCTTCGGGATCTCGAATTCGCCTGCCTGGACCGGATCGCCTTCTCCAAGCAGCCGGGCGAGATAATAAAAGACTGTCCGGTTATCGACGACGCCCGCGTAATGGAGGTAGTCTGTCGCGCGCTGAAGCGCCACGCCGTCCGGAATTGTGACACGAGTCGCCTTTTCGGCTGGCCCGGGCCCCCACCAAATCCAGGCAATGACCGCCGCCGCCGCGACGACCAGGCCTGCGCCGATCTGCGACAGCCGCTTCTTCACACGGCCTTCATGATCAGCGAGGCGTTCGTTCCGCCGAAGCCGAAGCTGTTATTCAGCACGGCGCGGACCTCGCGCTTCTTCGCCTTGTGCGGGACAAGATCGACCCCGGCCGTGCCCTCGCTCGGACTGTCGAGGTTGAGCGTCGGCGGGACGATCTGGTCGCGAAGCGCCAGGATGCAGAAAATGCTCTCCACCGCGCCCGCACCGCCGAGCAAGTGACCGATCGCGGACTTGGTCGAGCTCATCGAGACATTGCCGATCGCATTGCCGAACAGCTTGCGGACAGCGCCCAACTCAAGCTCGTCCCCAAGCGGCGTCGAGGTGCCGTGCGCGTTGATGTAGTCGATGTCGCTCGGCTGGAGGCCGGATTTCTTCAGCGCCATTTCCATAGACCTGTAGGCGCCCGACCCCTCGGGATGCGGTGCGGTGACATGATAGGCGTCGCCGGAGAGGCCGTAGCCGACGACTTCGGCATAGATCTTCGCTCCGCGCGCCTTGGCGTGCTCATATTCCTCGAGAACGACGATGCCCGCACCCTCGCCCATGACGAACCCGTCGCGGTCCTTGTCGTAAGGGCGCGAAGCCTTTTCGGGCTGGTCGTTGAAGTTGGTGCTAAGCGCCCGCGCCTGGGCGAAGCCGGCGATTCCGATAGGGCAGATGGTCGCTTCGGCGCCGCCGGCCAGCATGATGTCGGCGTCGCCGTCCTTGATCATCCGCGCCGCGTCTCCGATCGAGTGCGCGCCGGTGGAGCAGGCCGTGACCACCGCGTGGTTGGGCCCCATGAGCCCGTACTTGATGCTGACTTGACCCGAGATGAGGTTGATCAGCCGGCCGTGAACGAAGTGGGGGCTGACCCGGCTGGGCCCTTTTTCCGCGAGTACCAGCGATTCGCTCTCGATTCCCGGAAGTCCGCCAATTCCCGAGCCGATAGAACAGCCGGCGCGAAGACGGGTCGCCTCGTCCATTTCGAGAAGCCCAGCGTCCTCGATTGCCTGGCCTGCCGCGTCAATGCCGTAGATGATGAAGGGATCGACCTGCCGCTGGACCTTGTGGTCGACGCGCTTGTTCGGGTCGAAGCCATACTCATGGTCGGCCGGCTTCACTTCGCAGGCAATGCGGCATTTCTGGTCGGAAGCGTCGAAGTGCGTGATCGGGCCTGCTCCGGATTTGCCGGCTAGGATGTTGGCCCAGGTCGTCTCGACGTCCGCGCCCAGCGGCGTGACAAGACCGAGACCAGTGACGACGACACGGCGCATTCAGCTTTCTCCGAATAGCAAAACAGGCTCAAACCCCATCGGGCCGAGCCTGTAAACGGGTTCCCATGAAAGTGCTACTTCCATGGGACCCACGCAGCCCTTGAAGCAGGCGCCAGTTGGCGCCGGCCGGGCGGGCATTAGCCCTTGTTGCTGTCGATATAGTCGATCGCGTCCTTGACGGTCGTGATCTTCTCAGCGGCATCGTCGGGAATCTCCACCCCGAACTCTTCCTCGAACGCCATGACCAGCTCGACGATGTCGAGGCTGTCGGCACCGAGATCGTCGATGAAGCTCGCCTCTTCGGTCACCTTTTCGGCGTCGACGCCGAGGTGCTCGACAACGATCTTCTTTACGCGATCGGCGGTCTCGCTCATGTGGACATTCCTTCCTTTTTGTATCGAATTTCGTGGTTGCCCTAGCCGCGCCGCGCGGCTTGGGCAAGTGTTCCTCGACGGCGTAACGAGCTTACCCTAGAGCGCGTTCCGATGGTCAGTTCCCGTGCCCTGACAGACGGAGAAATCGCCCTCGCTCGGTCGATGTTCGGGGATTCCATCGATTATGGGCGCGTTCGCATGGTCCGCCGCAAATGGTGGCCCTTCCAACCGCGCGGGATCGTCATGGCGCCGACCGGCAACATTCATTTTCATCCTGGCGATCCGCGCTGGTCAGACGATTTTTCGAAGGAACCGCTGTCCTCCCAGGGCCTCTTCATCCACGAGATGACCCACGTTTGGCAGACGCAGAAGCGCGGACGCTTCTACCTGCCGCTGATGCGCCACCCATTCTGCCGTTACGCTTATCAGCTTCGTGAAGGCTGGTCGTTCGACCGCTATGGACTGGAGCAGCAGGCGGAAATCGTGCGCCACGCCTTCCTCTCGCGAAACGGCGCTCGGCTCGCCGCATCGCCGCCCGAAGCGCTGCTGCCCTTCGTTTGAACTCTAGAGTGCGGCCTTGAGCGCAGCCTCGACAGCCGCCCAGTCAGCACCTTCAACGCGCTTGCCGTTGACGAAGAAGGTCGGCGTGCCCTTGACGCCATGGCGCTCCTGCGCGGCATTGGTCATGTCGACTAGACGCTTGGCGGCAGCCGGGTCGGCTAGGCATTTGTCGGCTGCAGCCGGACTAATCCCCTTGGTGGCTGCGATCGCCTTGAAGCCGCCGACCTCCGCCATTGCCGCAAGCTTCTTGTCGTCCGGCAACCCGTCGACCGCCTCCAGACGTTCGCGCGGAGTCTTGCGGATCCGATCGATCCAACTGTCCTGCGTCGCGAAGAAGGTTTCCGCCGCCGGGAAGAAGCGGTTCGCCCCGCCGCAGCGAGCGATGACCGACGCGCTGAGATCATATCCGTTGAGTATGTAGTTACGAAATTCGAAGCGAACCTTGCCGGTTCGGACATAGTTCGCGGTCAGCGGCTTCAATCCCGTCGCCGCGAAATGCCGGCAATGCGGGCAAGTTAGGGATCCATATTCGACCAACGTGACCTTGGCCTTTGGATTGCCCATGACGAAGCCCCCGTCAGTCGAGGCGGCGGTTCGCTTGGTCCAGTCCACGGCAGGCTGCGCGATGGCGGCGGCCGATATCAGCGCAGTCGCGCCGAGCAATGCGATACTCTTCATGCCACGATCCCTGTATTTCGCTGGACTGGCGGCTAATCAGTCAAACCTGAACAGCGGCTGTCGGTTCAGTCGGGCTTGCGCGCCACTCCGACCAGCGCCGGACGAAGAAGCCGGTCCTTCATCTTGTACCCCGCCTGCATCTCCTCGACGACGGTGCCGGGCTCGGCCTCGTGCGGGATTTCAATCATGGCCTGGTGATGATGAGGATCGAGCGGAAGGCCCTTGGCCGCGACCTTCTCGACGCCATGACGGGCGAAGGCAGATTCGAGCTCGCGGGCGGTCGCCTCGATCCCGGCGAGGAAGTTCGCCGCCGTCTGGTCAGCGCGCAATTCATCGCTCACTGCCGCGAGCGCGCGGTCGAGATGATCCTTGATGGCCAGCATGTCGCGGGCGAATCCGGCCGCCGCGTAGGAGCGGGTATCGGCCATTTCCTTTTCCATCCGGCGACGGACGTTCTGAAGCTCGGCGGCGGCATAAAGCGCCTTGGAATTGGCCTCTTCCAGAAGGCGTTCCAGCTCGGTCACACGGTCGTGCTCGGCCAGTTCCGGGGCATCGGCTGCCGTCTCTGCGCGGATGTCTTCGGCTTCGTCGTGCAGCTTGTCGTTTTCTTCGGTCATTGCATCCATCTTGTGAGGGCCTGCGCGGTGAAATCCACCATGGGGACCACGCGGGCATAGTTCAACCGTGTCGGGCCTATCACACCGACGACTCCAACCACCCGATCCGCACCATCACGATACGGCGCGGCGATGACGCTCGACCCTGACAACGCGAACATCCGGTTTTCGCTGCCGATGAAAATCCGGCAGCCATCGGCTTCGCGTGCCTTTTCCAGCAACCGGGCGATTTCCTGCCGGTCCTCGAGTTCGTCGAGCAACTGCCGGACCCGTTCGAGGTCGGCGGCGGCGGCTTCGTCCAGCAGATTGGCCTGGCCGCGAACGATCAGCACCGGGCGTTGCATGGCGTCCCGGCTCCATTGCGCGAGGCCGGAAGCGACAAGCTCGCCCGCGGCGCGATCGACCGCCTCGCGGCTGTCGGCGATTTCCTTGCGGAGCCGTCCTTCGGCTTCGGCGAGCGTCAGGCCTACGAGACGCGCATTGACGTAGTTCGCCACTTCGGCAAGCGCGGCAGTGCTTGCCCCCGGCCCTAAGTTGACGACCCGGTTTTCGACATTGCCGTCCATTCCAACCAGCACTGCGAGAGCGCGATTGGAATCGAGCGGGACGAAGCCGAGCTGCTTCAGCCGCATTTCCTGCTTCGGAGTGAGGACGACGCCCGCGCAGGCACTGAGCCCGCTAAGGGCGGACGTCGCCGCAGACAGGGCGTCCTCGATCGTCCCCGTGCGCTGCATTTCTTTTTCGATCGCCAAGCGCTCGGCAGCGCCGGGAAGGCTGGTCTGCATGATTCCATCGACGAACAGGCGGAGTCCGCTTTCCGTCGGCATCCGCCCGGCGGAGGTGTGCGGATGGGTGAGCAGGCCAAGCTCTTCCAGTTCTTGCATTACGCCGCGGATCGAGGCCGGCGACAGGCTAATGCTCGGCGCGATCGCCTTCGATCCCACAGGTATGCCGCGCTCGAGATAGGCGTCGACGACCAGGCCAAAAACCTGGCGCATCCGGTCGGTCAACTCTGGGATCGGCGCGTTCATCGCAAGCCCATCTAGGATTGCCTTGCGTCACGGTCTAGGGAGCCCGCAAACTCAAGGAGATATGCATGCGCCCCAGCGGACGCGCCCCCGACCAGATGCGCGAGCTCACATTCGAGCCCGGATTCACCCGTCATGCCGAAGGCAGCTGCCTCGTCAGCTTCGGCCATACCCGCGTCCTCGTCACCGCCTCGGTGGAAGACAAGGTTCCGCCATTTCTTCGCGGAAAGGGCCAGGGTTGGGTCACTGCCGAATATGGCATGCTTCCCCGAGCCACCCATACGCGTGGAAACCGCGAGGCCGCCAAGGGCAAGCAGTCGGGACGTACCCAAGAGATCCAGCGGTTGATCGGCCGAAGCTTGCGCGCCGTCGTTGACCTGAAGAAACTCGGCGAACGACAGATCGTCGTCGACTGCGACGTCATTCAGGCCGATGGCGGAACCCGCACCGCCGCGATCAGCGGCGCCTGGGTCGCCCTTCGAATCGCCGTCGACAAGCTGCTCGAACAGAAGAAAATCGATGCGGACCCCATCGAGACCCAAGTTGCCGCCGTCTCCAGCGGCTTTCACGCCGGGCAGGCCGTCCTCGATCTCGACTACGATGAAGATTCAACCGCCGGCTGCGACGGCAACTTCGTGCTGACCGGCGACGGCAACATCGTCGAGGCGCAGTTGACCGCAGAAGGCGAATGTTTCGACGAGGAAGGCCTGCTCCGCCTGCTTCGCCTTGCGCGGATAGGCTGCACGGACATCTTCCGCGAGCAGTTGAAGGCGACCGGGCGGTGAAAATCATCGGGCCGAAGCTGGTCGTCGCGACTCACAATTCCGGCAAGCTGCGCGAAATCCGCGATTTGCTTGCCCCCCACGGGATTGAATGCGTCGGTGCGGCGGAACTCGACCTCCCCGAGCCCGAGGAAACAGGCAACACCTTCGTTGACAATGCCGAGTTGAAGGCGCGAGCAGCTGCCGATCTCAGCGGTCTTCCGGCGCTGAGCGACGACAGCGGCCTTAGTGTCGATGCCCTCCACGGCATGCCGGGAATTTTCTCCGCCAGATGGGCAGAAGATGAGGCCGGCAATCGCGATTTCACCCGCGCGATGGAGCGGGTCTGGCGTGAAGTCGAGGAAGCTGGTCCCGAGGCCGGGCACGATGCTCACTTCACCTGCGCACTTTCGATTGCCTGGCCGGACGGTGACATCGAAAGCTTCGAAGGCAAGGTCCACGGGACGATCGTCTGGCCGCCGCGCGGCGACAAGGGCTTCGGCTACGACCCGATTTTCGTCGCAACCGGGATGGACAAGACTTTTGCCGAGATCGATCCGGCCGAAAAGCATGCGATCAGCCACCGCGCCCAGGCGTTCAGGAAGCTGGTCGCCGCGCTCGGGTGACTGACCTCGCCCTCTACGTCCATTGGCCGTTCTGCGTCAGCAAATGCCCTTATTGCGACTTCAACAGCCATGTCCGCGAGTCGATCGATCAGGACGAATGGCGCGAAGCGTTGCTGGCCGATCTCGCTCATGAAGCGGCTCTTCTGCCCAACCGCCACCTGACCAGCATCTTCTTCGGCGGCGGCACACCGTCGCTGATGGAGCCGGCAACTGCTGAGGCAATAATCCGCGCCGCGACGGACGCTTGGACTCTCGCCGGCGACATCGAGATCACGCTCGAGGCCAATCCCAACAGCGCAGAAGCGGCGCGTTTTGCCGATCTTGCGGCCGCGGGCGTCAACCGCATCAGCCTCGGCCTGCAGAGCTTCGATGACGACAAGCTCGCCTTCCTCGGCCGCGCCCACAGCGCCGACGAGGGGCAGCTTGCGCTCGCCGCTGCGCAGGCGGCCGTGTCACGTGTCAGCTTCGACCTTATCTATGCCCTACCCGGAGACGATGAGCCCGGCTGGGCCCGCGACCTTGACCGCGCTCTGTCCCTCGGGACCGAGCATCTTTCGCTCTACCAGTTGACCATCGAGCCCGGCACACGCTTTGCTTCCGACGTCGCCAAGCATCGCTTCGAGCCGCTCGACGCTGATCGATCAGCGGCATTGTTCGAAATGACTCAGCAGCGCACCGCGGCTGCCGGCATCCCGGCCTACGAAATCTCCAACCATGCCCGTCCAGGCGCGGAGAGTCGCCACAATCTCACCTACTGGCGTTACGGCGATTACGCCGGCATCGGTCCCGGCGCCCACGGACGGCGCCTAGGAATGCGCACCGTGCGCCATAAGAAGCCCGAGAATTTCGTCCGCGCGGTTGCGCGCAACGGCAGCGGCCTTGTCGAGGAAGAGCGGTTGACCGCCGAGGAAGCGGCGCATGAGGCCCTGGTTATGGGACTTCGCCTTGCCGAGGGAGTCGACACGGCGGCCCTCGCCCGCCGCTTCGGCCGCAGGATAATCGACGAGCGCGCTGCCGCCATGCTTGAAAGCCACGGCCTGCTGCGGCGGGAAGGCGACCGAATCTGCACGACCGAGTCTGGTCGCTTGCTCCTCGACTCGATCCTTGCTGAAATTGCGGCCTAGTTACCGAAGCTCGCCGCTGCCGGTGAGACCACGGCTGTGCCCGCCGCGGTGACCTGCCGAACTTCTAGCGCGCGCTCCACGACCCCGTCGCTTCCGAACCGGAACACTCCATCGACTCCAGCGAAACCATCGCGGTCAGTCAGCATACGCATCGGGAATGGCCGACCGGTCGGCCAGCTGCGCGCTGCGCGCGCCACCAGCAACATCGCGTCATAGCCGAAGCTTCCGAGCCGATAAGGTGTCTTTCCGTACCGCGCCTTGTAACGCGTCACGAGTTGCTGAAACCGCGCCTCGGGCGGAGCGGCATAGAGCGCCCCGCGCAGACGCGGCGTCCTACCAAGCGTTCGGTCATTCGCCCAAAGCTCAGTTCCGAGCAGCGTCGGCCCGGCCTCGACCGCCGGTGCCAATGCCGTGACCATCGTTCCGCCGTCGCCAATAAGCACCGCGTCGAAAGTGCCCCGCCTGTTGAGTGTCGCGGCCGCACCGCGCGCTGCCAACGGCGTCCGGTTGTACGTCTCCAGCCCGACCATTTGGCCGCCGGCTGCGCGGACGGAGGCCTGCATCGCCTGCGCCGCCCGCTGGCCATAGAGGCCGCTCGGCACCAGAGCCCCGAATCGCGCTGCGCCCTTGCCGCGCACATGGCGAACGACCCGGTCGATCGCCCCAGCAGGGGTCACGCCCATGATGTAGACGCCGTTGCCGGCGACGCTTGCATCGTTCGAGAAAGCGATGACCGGCACCTTCGCTCGGCGCGCCACCGGCGCAAGCGCTCGCACATCCTCCGCCAGCAACGGCCCTAGGATCAGGTCCGCGCCCGCTGCGATCGCTCGTTCCGCCGCCGTGGCGGCGCCGATCCCGTTACTGTCGTAGGTTGTCAGTCGAAGATTGCCGGCCTTGGTGTCGAAGAGGGCGAGATTGGCCGCGTTCGAGATCGACGTTCCAACGCCGCCATCCGCCCCGTTAGGGGCAGGATCAGCGCCACCTGATGCCGGGCGGACTCAGGAATTTCACTCGGCTCGACCGGTCCTTCCGGCCCAGCCGGGCGAACCGGGCCGCGAGTCTGGCAGGCGGAGAGCGCAAGAACGGAAGCGCCCAAGGTGGCGATAAAAATGCGCCGCGCTTGCCGATTGTCGAGGGAAAGTGCCATGTATCGGTCCTGCAAATGTCCTCCCCCCTTTCGCCCGGCCTCTATATCGTCGCGACCCCGATCGGCAATCTTTCCGACCTGAGCCCGCGCGCCGCCGAAACGCTCTGCAACGCAGCTCTGATCCTCGCCGAAGACAAAAGGGTCAGTGCAAAGCTTCTCGCCCATGCTGGGTCCAAGGCGCCGATGCAGGCCTATCACGACCACAGTGACGAGGGGCTTCGCGATTCGGTACTGGCCCGCCTCGGCGGCGAGGCGGTGGCGCTGATTAGCGATGCCGGGACGCCGCTTATCTCCGATCCCGGCTACAAGCTCGTTCGTGCGGCTCGCGCCGCCGGCTATGCGGTACACACCGTCCCCGGACCATGCGCAGCCATCGCTGCGCTCACGCTTGCTGGTCTGCCTACCGACCGCTTCTTGTTCGCCGGCTTCCTTCCGGCCAAGGCCAAGGCCCGCGCCGATGCAATCGCCGAGCTTGCGCGCATCCGTGCTAGCCTCGTCTTCTACGAGAGCGGCCCACGGCTCGCGGAAAGCCTCGCGGCGCTTCGCGAGGGCCTCGGCAAGCGCGACGGCGCTGTGGTTCGCGAGATCTCCAAACTCCACGAGGAAACGGTGATCGGGACGCTCGCCCAGCTCGCTGAGCGATACGCGGATAACCCGCCCAGAGGCGAGATCGTCATTGTCGTCGGCCCGCCCGCCCAGCCCGAAGCGCCCAGCGACGACGCACTCGATTTTGCCCTGCGCGAGGCGATGGCCGATCAAAGCGTCTCTCGCGCTGCCGCCGATGTTGCTACCCGGCTGGGCGTCCCACGCAAGCGCGCTTACGCTCGCGCGCTAGAGCTTGGAGACGAGAGCTGAACGGGCTGCTCGATGAGAAGCGCGGGAGGCGCGCGGAATCGCTTGTGGCCTGGTGGCCGCGCTTTCGCGTCGACGCCTTATCCATCTTCCCTGACCGCTGGCCGCACCATCTGTCCAATGTCCGGCGGGGATGACAAAGACCCGCCCCTCCACTAGTCGGCTCCAGCCATGAGCCTCACTGTCGCCGTCCAAATGGATCCGCTGGATACCATCAACATCGAAGGGGATTCGACCTTTGCGTTGATGCTGTCGGCGCAGGCGCGCGGCCACCGGCTGTATCATTATGCGGCAGAGGATCTGAGTTGGGTCGACGAACGGCTGTGGACGATGGCGCGTCCCGTCGAGGTTCAGCGCAAGGCCGGCGATCATTACCGCTTCGGCGAGCACGAAATCATCGATCTCGGCCGAGACACCGATGTCGTGCTGATGCGCCAGGACCCGCCGTTCGACCTTGGCTACATCACCGCCACCCATCTGCTCGAGCGAATCCGGGCGAGACCCTGGTCGTCAACGATCCCGCCAGCGTCCGCAACGCGCCGGAAAAGGTCTGGGTGCTGGATTACGCCCGCTTCATGCCGCCAACCGCGATCACCCGTTCCGTCGGCGTCGCGCGCAAGTTCCTCGCCGAGCATGGCGAAATCGTCGTCAAGCCGCTTCACGGCAACGGCGGCAAAGCCGTCTTTAAAGTCGGTAGCGACGGGGCCAACCTCGCCTCGCTGTTCGAGATGTTCAACATGGCCTGGCGCGAGCCGCACATGATCCAGGCTTTCCTTCCTTCCGTAGCCGAAGGCGACAAAAGGATCGTTCTGGTCGATGGCGAGGTTGCGGGAGCAATCAATCGCGTCCCCGGCGAAGGGGAGTTCCGCTCCAACCTCGCAGTCGGCGGCAAGGCCGCGCAAACCGAACTTACGCCGCGAGAACAAGAGATTTGCGACGCGCTCAAGCCCGAGCTTAAGCGCCGCGGCCTGCTGTTCGTCGGGATCGACGTCATCGGCGGCGAATGGCTGACGGAAATCAACGTCACGTCACCGACCGGCATTGTCGCCATCGACAGGTTCAACGGGACCGACACTGCCGGGCTGATCTGGGACGCGATCGAGGCCAGGGCCGGCGGCGGGAACGCCTGAGCAATGGCAGACTGGGTCGTCCGCCTGATCGAGCAGACAGGCTATCTCGGGGTCGCGTTCCTGATGTTCCTCGAGACTATTTTTCCTCCAATCCCGTCGGAAGTGATCATGCCCGTTGCTGGAGTCGCAGCGGGTCAGGGAAACATGAATTTCGCTGCGGTTGTCGCCTGCGGAACCGCCGGAGCGATGCTTGGCAACATCACCTGGTATCTCGCTGCCCGGGCGCTCGGCATCGAGAGGCTTCATCCATTGATCGACAGGCACGGCCACTGGATAACGATCACCTGGCCTGAGGTGCAGAGGGCGGAAGTCTGGTTCCGCGACCACGGCACCTTCTTCGTCTTCCTCGGTCGGATGCTTCCCACGGTCCGCTCGCTGGTCTCGGTTCCCGCCGGCCTGCTGAGGATGCGCTTCAAGACCTTTTTCATTGCATCGACCCTCGGCACCGCCGGATGGACTGCGCTCCTTGCCGGTGCAGGTTACAAGCTCGGCGAAAATTATCGCGATATCGACAGCATTATCGGTCCGGCCTCCAACGCGATCCTTGCCGTGCTCGCGCTCGGCTATCTCTGGCGCGTCTGGACCCATCGCCGGCGTCGACGCGACTGATCCATAATGGATGGAAGGGTAAGGCCCCTTTCATCGGCCGACTGGCATTGCGCTGACATCGCGAGGCGGTGGTCAGTCCCCACGGATCGCCGCCTCGCAACCGTCACATCCCGGCCGCTCGTCGACGTCACAAAGCCTTTCGGCGACGTTTGCGACGCTCGTCGAAACTGCCCCCTCTAACTTAACGAAAGTTACATGACAGGGTTAAGCCCGATGCGCGAAAAGCCTTTCCGTCCCCTTGGGGCAGAAAGGAAGGTCGGTCATGAAATTCCGCAAGATTCTCGCTTTCGGCGCCGCGGTCGCGGTCACTACCGGAGGGGTCGTCACGCTGGCTTCCCCCGCCTCTGCGGAGCAGGTCGTGATTCACGCCACGGAAATTCCAACCCGGCTCGTTCACTTCGCCGATCTCGACCTGGCGAACCGCGATGGCCAGCGGGTTCTCAAACGCCGCGTGAGTACTGCCGTATATGCGGTGTGCGACGGCTCCGAGAGCTATGCGACGTTCCAGTCGGACGGCTTCTGCCGGACCGCCGCATGGGCGAAGGCCACACCCCAGATCGAAGCGGCCATCCAGCGCGCCCAGTTGATGGCTGAGAACAACATCAAGGATACCGGCGTTCAGGCGATTGCAATCTCCCTCTGACAAATCGCCTGTCGCTGCGGCGGGAGGAGGCGGCTCCGATTTCGGGGCCGCCTTCTTACTTTTCAGGCTGCTTTTACTTTAAGCTCGTTGGCGGTGCTCCTGCCCCGTCGTCGGGACGAGACCTTCCGAAACCAAAAGGAATAGACTGCCAGAAGCCCGAGCATCCCCAGTCCAAGGCCGGAGAGTGACACCAGCAATTTCCAGGCAAGGCCCCAATCTTGCCGCTGTGGACCGGGTAGAGTTTCTCGATAACCAAGTCCCCTGTCGGACCCCTTAGTGGGTTGTCGGTCCGAAGCAGCGTGCCGGTCGCATCAAAATAGAGCGTCGTCCGTCCGTTCGGAGTCCATTCGGATGGCTGCCGCAGGCGCACCGAATAAGCAGTGCCGGGCTTCGAAGGGATGGTCAGCCGGCGGATCATGGATTCCGGGAATTGCGCTTTTGCGCTGGTCAACATTTGCCCAATCGCTGCGGGTTCGGTGGAGACTACTTCCTCGACTTTCGGCGCGGGCGACGTCCTAGTTCCGCCGAGAATAGCACGGGCCGCGTCCTGATAGAGCATTCCGATCCCCGTCAGCATCGAGATGAGCAGCAACGGCGCGATGAGGATCCCGAGGTCGCGATGATGGCGGACGATGGGCCCCGGCTGGAATCGCCGCGGCCATAGGCGGAACTCATAGGCACGCCGACTTCGCCACCACAGGATCACCCCGGTGACGACGAACAGCAACCCGGCAAGACCTGCGATCCCGGTGATCGTCTCTCCGGTTTCGCCAGCGAACAGGTGATGATGGAAGTCGAACAGCCAGAATTCGGGCCGCTCCCACATGCTTGACCAGGACACGGAAATGCTGCCGTCCTGTCGGAAATACGCGCCCGCGCCGCCCGGATAGGCCGCATGATGAAGGCCGATTTCCTCGCTCGCGAAAGTGATCCGGGTGGCACCGGCAGCAATCGCCCTTTCGCTCACTTCGGCCAGGACATCCACACGCTCAATAACGGGGTCACCGGAGCCGGGAAGGTTTATCCACTCCCCTTCCCAGACCAGTGCCGCTCCGGACAGACCGATCAACGCCAGAAGCAGGCCAATGATTCCACCGGCCCAGCGATGGAGGAAGGAAAGCGTTTTCATCACGACTAGAAGCTGCTCGTCAGGCCGAACGTGATCGTTCGGCCGCGTCCGGCGAAGAACAGCATGTCGTTGGCTCGGCCCGCCAAGGTGGTCGGCTCCTGCGTATCGCTGAAGTAAGTCGTATGCTGTTTGTCGAAGATATTGGCCGCGCTCAGCGACAGGCGATGCGCGCCGACCCGATAGCCGACAGCGGCGTCGAACAGGGTATAGCCGCCAAAGTCGTTGACCGCCGGCTGCCCGTCGAATTTTCGCTCGAAATAGCTGCGCATTGCCACGCGTGCATCCCACCGCGACGCCCGATAGTCGGCGTGAAGGTTCAGCCGGTCGGGCGAGATGTTCGCGCCGTCGAGATCGGCATCCAGGTCACCATCCTGATTGGTGTCGGTGCGCCCTTTCAAGGCAGCGTAGGCGCCGCCCAGCGTCAATCCGGGCAGCGGCGTCCTCCACTCGGCATTGACCTCCAGGCCCTCGATTTCGATTGGCTGGCGTAGGACGCTGAAGATGCCGTCCGCGCCGCGAAGCAACAGCGACCCCAACTTGCTCTTCGACCAGAAATAGGTTGCGCTGGCCTGTAATGCGCCGCGCTTCCATTCGACCCCGACTTCGCGATTATTCGAAACGACCGGTTTCAGATCGAGGTAGTTCTCGACCTCGACTCCGTCGGTGCTGATTCCACGCAGAATCCGCCCAACGTCGGCGATTGTATAACCTTCGGCATAGCTGGCGTAGGCACGAAGCCCGGCAATGGGCTCGGCGACGATTCCGCCATTGACCAGCACGTCGTCGAACGTGGGCTTGCCGCCGACCACGTCGCGCGAGCCGTAAAAGGCCAGAGTGGTAAAGTCCGGCACGTCGAGTTCAACATTCTCGTAGCGCAGACCGCCGACGAGCCGCAGTCTGCCGTCGATCAGCTTCAAGTTGCCCTGAAGGAATGGCGCGATGCTTCGGAATGTCGTCTCGGGAACCCATTCGCGGCCGGTCTGAGCCAGTGTCTGGGCAGTACGGTCAGACAAGGCATCGAGCCCCGCGGTCATCGTCAGCGCTTCGAGACCCGGAACGAAACGCTCGTAAGTAAGCTTTCCGCCGATCTTGCGCGATTTGTTGACCGACTGATCGAACAGCTTCCCGCTTGGGTCGATCGCCGGGTCCTGGAAAGTCGCAAACGTGCCGCCGCCGAAGATGTCGCGCGTCCGGCTGAAGAACAGCTGCGCGGTCAATGCGCCGCCGGCCAGCGCCTCCTCGGTGAATGACAATGACAGGAGCTCGGCCCTGTTCGACGGCGCGTCGCCCAAGATGTCGCCTTTAACCGTCGTTGCCGGGGTATCGGTATTCCTGTTGCCCGATACCGTCAGGTAATTGCCGTTGCCCTCTAACGAAAAGCGGTTTGCCACAACCTCGACGCGAGCGGTTGGGCTAATCTGGTATCCGAATCGTCCGAATAGCGACCAGCTGTCGCTGTCCTGGATTTCACCCTGAGTCCCATCGACCCCGATCCGATTGCCGTCGCCGTCCAGGAAGGCGCCACGGCGCTCGATGGCGGTTCCCGCGACCACGTCGAACGCGCCGCTTCGATAGCCCGCCGCGCCGGCGATCTTCCCGCCCATGTTGGAGCCGTGAAGGCCATCCTGCACTGTCCCCTGCACCAACGTCTGCGCCGTCCATCCGTCTTGCCGAGGGGCTTCCAGCGTAACCTGGTTGACCACGCCGCCCGTCGCCCCAATCCCCTGGAGAGCGTTCGAGCCGTAGATTACCTCGACGCGGTCAATGAAAAAGGGATCGATCGTATAGCCGTCGCGCGAGCCGTCGCGGATCGGCGTCGACTGCGGAACATTGTTGATGGCATAGAGCGGCGAGCGGCCGCGCAAGGTCTCACCCGATCCGCTGAGCTTCTCCCGAGTTGGCGAAAAGCTAGGCATCCGCGCGGAAAGCGCGTCGATCACCGATCCCGACACCGCCACCTGTCTTTCCAGCTCCTCGCCGCTCAGGACATCCACGGTTAGCGGAAGCGCTGTCGCCGGGAGCCGCGTCCGGGCGCCGGTGATGACGATCGCATGATCGTCCACGGATTTGGCATCGGCGGCGGTCTGCGAATCGCTCTTGGCTACGCCCCCTTCCGCCTCGACGACGGACTGGGCGGCAAGCGATGACGTGGAAAACAGCAGGATGGCAAACGGCGTGAGACGCAACGAAACAGACATCGAAACTCCTTGTTTGGAGCTCCGCTATTTTAGTTGCGAATGATTATCAATAGCTGATTTCTTAGGCCCTGGGATGGGCGTGCCGATAGATATCCAGCAGCTGCGCCGCATCGACCTGCGTATAGATCTGGGTCGATGACAGGCTGGCATGGCCGAGTAGTTCCTGAAGCGATCGCAAGTCCGCCCCTCCGGCCAGCAGGTGCGTCGCAAAGCTATGGCGAAGCGCGTGGGGGGTCAGGCTATCAGGGAGCCCTAGCCTTTTTCGCGCCGAACGAACTGCCCGGCGAACGAGATCGGCATTGAGCGGGCCGCCGCGCGCTCCGACGAACAGAGGCATCTCGCCCACCAGCGGATAAGGGCAAAGCGCCGCATATTCGCCGATCGCTTGGCGAACCGCGTCGACCACCGGCACGACCCGGGATTTGCCGCGCTTTCCAGTCACGCGGAGCGCCCGGCCAATCGGCAGCGCATTGGCCTTTAGCGACATGGCCTCAGCGATACGAAGGCCTGATCCATAGAGCAGCAGAAGGATTGCCGTATCGCGCGCGCCGATCCAGGCTTCTCGACCCTCTCCGGCCTCTTCGGCAAGCGCCATCGCATCTTCCGGGCTGGCAGGGCGCGGTAAGGTCCGTGGCCGCTTCGGCGCACGCGTTCGCGGAAGTTGCGCGACATTGCCGATATCTTCGGCGACAAAAGTCAGGAATGCGCGAACGGCTGACATTTCCCGGGCGGCGGATGAAGGAGCAAGCCCCGCGGCGCGCCGATCCGCAAGAAATGCTCGCAAATCGGCCGCCTGGACGCCCAGGAGCCCGAACCGCCCGATCTCCTCACCGCGATAGCCTTCGAGGAAATGGACGAAGCGATGAGCGGTCGCGACATAGGCGCGAACAGTATGTGGAGATCGGCGACGCTCGTCGGCGAGGTGGCCATGCCAGCGTGCCGCAAGAGCTCGCGCCGGATGATGATCGCTTTCCGCGCGCGAACTCTCGGCTATGACCGAGGCTGGGCGCCCTCGATCTTCTGGCTCGTCTCGATCATCCACCGGCGCATCATAGCCGCGAGGGCGTCGCCGAGGAACTCAAGTAATTGCGTGCCATGCGAGGCGCCCGGATCGACCTCGGAGTATTGACCGAGCAGCAGCAGGCCGCTTGGAAATTTGTTGCCTCCGCCGATCGGCACGAGCGCCTCCGCCTGGACGATCGACGCATCTGCGCCGAATAGCGCGTGGCCGCGTCGCACAGTGCGCATGATCGCACCGCTCATTCCCTTTCGGGCACGTTCGCAAATCGCTGGATCGAGGTGGGCAACGCCATCGCGGTCGATGCGGAAACCTTCCTTGCCGACGGTAAGCGCGAGCACCGCGCAATCGACCCCAAGGAGAACGGGCCATTCGGCAACCACTCCACGGCACATCGACTCGAATGCGTCGGCTGAAAGCGCCTGGAGGACGGCGCAGTGTATCGACTCAACGGCTTCGGAATGTCCCCGCGCGAACGCGAGCAAGTCGGCACGGGCCGACTCCGCCGCGCGAAGCCGCGCCACGGTGTGCTGCTCGAAGGAAATCAGTTGTCCCACGTCGGCCACAATAAAGCCGCAGGGTTAAGAATTAGGCTATGCGCTGCCCGGTCGATTCCCAGTCCTTGGTGAACGCGGCCAAGCCCGAATCCGTCAGCGGATGCTTGAACAACTGCCAGATCACCGATGGCGGCGCGGTCATCACGTCGGCGCCAAGCTTTGCCGCTTCGAGCACGTGAATGGGATGGCGGATGCTCGCCGCCAGGATCTCCGTCGGAAAATCGTAATTGTCGTAGATGATCCGGATGTCAGCGATCAGTTCGATACCCGGTTGGCCGATGTCGTCGAGGCGCCCGAGGAATGGGGAAATAAACGCCGCGCCTGCCTTGGCTGCGAGAAGCGCCTGGTTGGCAGAAAAGCAGAGCGTGACATTGACCATGGTGCCGTCACCGGACAGCGCCTTGCATGTGCGAAGGCCATCGGGGGTCAGGGGCACCTTCACGGCGACGTTCTTCGCAATTTTTCGAAGCACCTCGGCTTCTCGCATCATCCCGTCATAATCTTGCGCCACGACCTCCGCAGAGACCGGACCGGGCACTATGCTTGCCACTTCCCGAACCACGTCAAGAAAGTCCTTGCCCGATTTCTTGACCAGCGACGGGTTGGTCGTCACCCCGTCCAGAAGACCGCTTTCGGCGAGCTTGCGGATGTCATCGATCTCTGCGGTATCGGCGAAAAACTTCATGAGCCCGGGCTGTCCTTACGTTTTCGGAGAGATTTGCGTGATGATAGCGGGTGCGGCTTAATAGGGCAAAAGGGGCGCTGCCGATGACCGACCATGTCGAGGTGACCAACGAAGCGGGCGTGCTTTCGCTCCGCCTCAACCGGCCCGAGCGGCGAAATGCCATCACAGTCGCCATGTACGCCGCGCTTGCCGATGCCGTCGAACACGCCGCGGAGAATTCCGCCGTCCGGGTCATCGTCATAACGGGTGCTGGCGAAGATTTCACGGCCGGCAACGATCTCGCCGACTTTCTACAGGAGTTGCCGTCGCCCGGTACCGATACCGACATCCCCGTGTGGCGATTCCTTCGGGCGATGGCGAAGAATCAGGTGCCGACGATCGCGGCGGTTCGGGGCAATGCGGTTGGTATCGGTACAACCATGCTCCTCCATTGCGACCTGGTCCTTGTCGAGGAAGGCGCACGGCTCGTCATGCCGTTCGTCGATCTGGGATTGGTGCCGGAGGCGGCAAGCAGCCTGATCCTGCCGCGACTGGCCGGGCGCCGAGCCGCCGCACGTCATCTGCTTCTCGGCGAGCCGATTAGCGCTGAGCAGGCGCTCGACATTGGCATCGCCAGTCATTTGGTCCCCAAGGGCGAGCTTGCGGTGGCGCTTGACGACATCGTGAAGCGGTTACGCGCTAAGCCGGCCGAGGCCCTGCGCCAGACGCAGAGGCTCCTGCGCCGCGAAGTGACAGACGAAATACTTGGCCGGATGGACTTGGAAAACGGACATTTCGCCGAGCGGCTGTCGTCCGATGAGGTGAAGCAGGCGATCGCGGCCTTTTTCGCCGCGCGCGCCCGCAGCGCTTAAGCTTCGGCCGGGGCTACCCAGACGCGCTTCGACCGCGTCACGTTGATTGTGGGGCCTGGGACGATCAGCAAATCAGTTTGCTGCGTATAGGTCACTTCCAAATCGAGAAAGTTTGCGCCCAAATCCACACCTGCGACCGGGTCCTTGATGGTAAAGCTTCCCGGGCCAATCCCGTAAACAGCATCCGAAATTTTCGTTTTGATCGCGTCATCCGTCGGCTGCGGATAGAGCGTGGCCAACCGCGCGCCTTCGCCGAGGCCGTGATTGATTCCCGACATCGCCCGGAAAACCAGCCCAAGCTGGACGATCATCCACATCATCATGATGAGAATTGGCAGCGCGAAAGCCATTTCGATGACGGCAGCGCCGCGATCGTCGAAGCGCCTCAACTTGAAAAGCTTCTTCATTGCGTCCGCATCCCTGCCTTGGCGCTGATGTGATAGGTGCCATCGGACTCGAGGCCCGAGAACTTGAACAACTGCATCGCGAACAAGGGCTCGTATTGGTCGTTGACGGTGACCGTCACCCATTTCGCTGTCTGCTGGGTCTCCAGGCATTCGCCTTCCGGATCGTCCTGAACGGTCCCATCACACTCCAGGCGATAAGTGACGGTAACGTTCTCGACCGGTACGTCGGCCTGGTGCGCCGCCTCGGCGATGATGGTATCTTCAGCCGTTCCATTGCCGGTCGTCTGCATGATCTTCTCGATCGCACGTTGCGAGGCCTGCTCCAGCTTGAGCTTGGTTGCGAAGCCATTTGACATATCGACCACTCCGATAGTCAACAGAGCCAGGACCGGCGCGACGATGGCGAGTTCGATGATCGCGGCGCCGCGATCGTCGCGGCGCAGGCTGGATAGCTTGCGCATCATGCCACGAGCCTCACGCGGAACGCCTCGATGTCCTTGATGCCCTTGTCCGCGCAGTCGGCAGTAAACTGGTTTACCGCGGTCGAATTATTGCCCGTAAAGACGATCCGGCGGACAACGAACTGTGTGCACTGCGCGGCGGCGGTTCCCCGCCGTTGTAGGTCAACTGCTGATTTGGGAAATACAGCGCGCCGATGACCCGCTGTGACGAGTTGCCGTTGATCTTATTGGGGCTCGATGAGGTGATGTTGCCGCCACCAACGGTTTTGTCGGTTGCGCGGCGATCCTGGTAGATCGCAATCCCCGAATAAGTGCCCGAGTCTGGAGCCTCGATGTCCAGGGTCGCACCAGCCTGCATGTCGAACGAGCCGATCGTCGCGGTTGGCGAAGTATCGCGGTTGGTGAGGACGATTGTCACACCATCCTGGGCAATCAAGGCACCGTGCAAAAGGACGCCGCCACCGCTGATGTAGTAGATGCCCGGGTTGAGCGTAATCGTCTCGCCGGACGCCACGCTGATCGAGCTGTAGCACCCCGGATTGAAGGTCATCGTCGTCGGCTTGGTCTTGCCGCCACCGTTCGGGATTGCGATCGCCGGAAGTGAGCCCGTGCCGCATTTGTCGGCCACGTCGCTGGGGTCCGGATTGACGTCCGCATATGGATCGTCGAGCGCTGGCGCGTACGGGTCATATCGGCCGACATGCCAGTTCGCCGACTGGGCAATACCGCCCGCTGCAGCGATCGCCGTCGCCCAGATCTCAGCACTCCCTTGGCCAGCCGCAGCGTTGTTCGAGATGGAGTTCGTGATCCAGGCACAGTCGGTATTGACGTTCGCATTACCACTGCCCTGGATGCCGGTCTTGTTGCCCTTTTCCAGGCTTACGACGCAATATTTGTCGCCGCCCGGGACCGTCGCGGCGGTCGCCGACGTCTTGATGACGGGGGCGTTGGTCATGAACATGGAGCTGAACGACAGCGGCCGCTGCACTGCCAGCTCGACCGTCACCTGGTCGGTGAATTTTAGGGCCGTATTGTCGGCTGGAAAACTGATCTTGGGGTAACCGGAAACGAGTGCCACCTTGTCCTTCAGGCTGTTGTTGAGGTCGAGGTCATGCTCGACAGCGTCCTCAGTACCCGTGGTCGCTCCGTCGTTGTGATAGCGATCATACACGCCTGCGATCGCCGCGGAATCGGCGGCGCGCTGAAGCTGGCGCTTCCACAGCGCCCATTGGATGGTGTCAGTCGCAAGACCCGCCGAGCCAAGCAAAAGAGGAAGCGCAGCAGCCGCAATGATCAGCGAATTGCCGCGTTTGTCTTCCCAGATTTCGCGGAAAATGTTGCGCATTTGGACCCCACTCGTGAGATTGGTTGGCGCAAGTCCTACGCAATCAAGGTGAGCGAAACGTTCAGCGGCGTGGTTGACGAATGGCTAACCACGTTACAGCGATAGCCTTGCCGCCTCTCCGTATTATATCTATAATACACCGGAAAGGCTTGCGCGGCTGGGCCGGCGCGTTCAGGCTGGGCGATACAAGGCTCGGGAGAAGTGACGACAATGGCGACGCAGCAGCCAACCGAAACGACCACCGCGACGACGACCAAGATCAAGCTTGAGCCGCCGGCCGCGCTTCAGCCAATCTCGGTCCAGGAAGCATCGGGTCTCGTTCCCTTGAAGAATGAGGAGACGAGCGAGCTCGACACCAAAGTCGCGAAGTTCGTCGAAGAGCTTGCGGCCCTCGATTCAAACAGCCCAGACTTCGGCAAGAAGGTCGACCAGCTAACCGCGATGGGACGCAAGGAAATCGCAGAGGCGGCGGGCGCCTCCAACCGCTTTCTCGATCGGCCGGTGAAGGCGATCGACAGCGACACTGGCATTGGCGCCGACCTGACGGAGCTTCGCCGGACGGTAGAGGCGCTCGACCCGAAGGAAGCCGGCAGGGGCATGACTACCCGCAAATTCCTGGGCATCATTCCCTTCGGCAACCGTGTAAACCGGTATTTCGACAAGTACCGGTCGAGCCAAACGCACATCAGCGCGATCCTGCAGCGTCTTGCCAATGGCAAGGACGAACTACTGATGGACAACGCCGCCATCGACACCGAGCGGGCCAATTTGTGGAAGACCATGCACCGGCTGGAGCAGATGATCCACATCTCCAAGAGCCTCGACCGGCAGCTTGAGGACAAGGCCAACGAGCTTGACGCAACAGAGCCGGCGAAGGCCAAGGCGATCCGCGAGAGTGCTCTTTTCTATACGCGCCAGCGAACGACCGACCTGCTCACGCAAATGGCGGTGACGGTTCAGGGCTATCTCGCCCTGGACCTGGTCAAGAAGAACAATGTCGAGCTGGTGAAGGGCGTAGACCGCGCCTCGACCACCACTGTCGCGGCGCTTCGGACTGCGGTGACCGTCGCCCAGGCGCTTTCGAACCAGAAACTGGTGCTCGAACAGATTGGCGCGCTCAACACGACGACCGCCGGAATGATCGATACGACCGGCGAGCTCCTCAAGCACCAGACGGGTGCGATCCACGAGCAGGCGGCGTCGAGTACCATCCCTCTCGAAACGCTACAGCGCGCATTCCAGAACATCTATGACACGATGGACCAGATCGACGCGTTCAAGCTCGCAGCGCTGAGCAACATGAAGCAGACCGTCGAAACGCTCGGCACCGAAGTCGAGAAATCGAAGGGCTATATTGCCCGCGCGGAAGGCGTGGCACAGGCCAAGCTGACCAACCAGAGTTCCCCGTTCGAGCCCATTGAGAGCAAATGATCCCCGACAAGGTCACGCAGAAGATTGATCACGCCAATGCCGTTTTCGCGCGGCTGGACCAGCGCGACGGTAGCGTCCGCGCAGCTGCCAGGCGCGAGCAGGCACGGCTCAACGCTGGGCTGGCGACGACCGCCAAGCGCGTAGCCATCGCAATCGGCGTCATCAGCCTCATCACAATCGTCATCGGGCTGATCATGCCGATCGGCATGTTCGGCTTCCTGGCCGCCGTCGGCATAGCCATCGCAGTGGCCGCAATGCTGGCTGTCGGCGGCACGCGCCAGCAGCCACTGCCGACGGTCCCATCGGACCTGCCAAACGGGCAAATGGTCCAACGGTTCGACAGCTATATCTATCGCACGCGCGCGATGCTTCCGGCGCCAGCTCAGGCAGAAGTGGATGCCATGTCGGCCATGCTGCCGACGCTCCGCCAGACACTCGAACGCGTTCCTGACCTCGATCCCAATGCGCAGGATGCAAGGCGGCTCATGGCCAAGCACTTGCCGGGCCTGATCGACAGCTATGCCCACGTCCCGGCGTCCTACCGCTCTGCTCCTGATGACGACGGAAAAAGCGCGGACGAGCGGCTAGTCGAGGCGTTGGGTGCCGGACGGCAAGCCCTGAAGGACATCGGCGACAAACTCGCCCGCAACCATCTTGACGCGTTTGAGACCCAAGGCCGTTTCATCGAGACCCGGTATAAAGATGAGAGCCTGAGCTAGCCGACGATCCCGCGCTTGCGGAATTCGGCCAGCGTTTCCTGATCAATCCAGTCTCCCAGCAAATCACGATGCTCGCCAAGTGCAGGGGGTGGGAGCGGCGCATCCTGGCGCTCGCCGTCTATACGGACGGGCGATCCCACCATCGGCGTGCCATCCACGTCGATACGCATTCCTCGGTGGAGCGCCTGTGGGTCCGCTAGGGCCTGGCTGACGGTGTTTATCGGGCCCGCCGGAATGCCCGCTTCGTCGAGCAGGGCGAGCCACTCGGCCGCCGGCTTCGTCGCGACGATTTCCGCAATCATCGGCACCAGTTCGCTGCGATTGGCGACCCGGGTGGCGTTCGTGGCGAAACGATCGTCATTCGTCCATTCCGGATGTCCGAGGATTCTCCCAAGCTTCCCAAACTGGCGGTCGTTGCCGACGGCGATAATGATCGGCTGATCCGCCGCCCCAAATGGCTGGTACGGAACGATATTGGGATGCCCCGCCCCCTGCCGCATCGGGTCCTTCCCACTGACCATCGCGTTCGAGGCCTGATTGGCAAGCATCGCAATTTGGACGTCGAACAGGGCGAGGTCGATCGTCGCACCCTCCCCGATCGCTCGCGGCGCAAGAGCGCGGCAAGTATGGCGTTGGCGGCGTACATTCCGGTGAAGAGGTCGGCGACCGCGACGCCGACGCGCATCGGTCCTCCACCCGGCTCGTCGTCGGGGAGGCCGGTCAAGCTCATCAACCCGCCCATCCCCTGGATGATATAGTCGTAGCCGGCGCGGTCGGCGTAAGGCCCATCCTGACCGAAACCGGTGACGGATACATAAATCAGTCGCGGATCAGCCATCCGCAGCGCTTCAGCGTCGAGCCCGTATTTCCTTAAGCCGCCTACCTTGAAATTTTCGACGACGACGTCGGCGTCTGCGGCCATCCGCCGGACGAGTGAAGCTCCTTCCGGATGGGCTATATCAATGGCGACTGACTTCTTCCCGCGATTGGCGGCCAGGAAATAGGCCGCCACCTTGGCGCCATCTTGTTCGTGCCACGGCGGGCCCCAGTGGCGGGTGTCGTCGCCCGCGCCGGGCTTTTCGATCTTGATGACGTCTGCGCCCAGATCGGCCAGCAACTGAGTCGCCCACGGTCCGGCAAGAACTCGACTTAGATCTAGAACTCGAACGCCTTCGAGAGGTTTGGTCATGACTTTCGGCCCCAAGGCTTGCGGTCGGCAAGCACGGCGTGTGCGGCATTATGCCCCGGCGCGCCGGTCACCCCACCGCCCGGATGCGCGCCCGATCCGCAAAGATAGAGCCCGGGAAGCGGCATCCGATAATCGGCGTGACCGATCATCGGCCGCGCGCTGAACAACTGGTCCAATCCCATCTTGCCATGAAAAATGTCGCCCCCAATCAGCCCAAAGCGGCGCTCAAGATCGAGCGGCGAATGAATTTGCCGAGCGACAATTGACTTGGCGAAGCCGGGTGCGTGCGCATCGACGGTCGCGATGATCGCATCCGCCGCCGCTTCGCGCTCGTCATCCCAGGAGCGCCCATCCGGAAGCGCATAGCGAAAGTGCTGGCAGAAAAGCGACGCGACCTGTTTGCCCTTCGGCGCAAGCGAGTGATCGAGGGTTGTCGGAATCAGCATTTCGACCACAGGTTGGGGCGACCAGCCGTGGATCGCAGCATCGTGATAGGCGCGTTCCATGTATGCCATCGAAGGCGCAATAATGATTCCGGCCGTCAGGTGGTTGCCGCGTCCGGGTAGAGACGTGAAGTTTGGTAGCCTCGACAGTGCAACGTTCATGCGGAAGGTCGCGCTCTCGCATGACCAGTGATGAAAGTGTTGCTGCGACTTCGCCGGGATCGCGCCTTGCGGCACCAGCTTGTCGAAAAGAAGCTTTGGATTGACCCCCGCAACGACGGTCGATGAACGATATTGCTTGCCGCCCGCGACAACCCCGCCGCACGTCCCTTCTCGACGATCACCTCGCTCACGGGCGAGTTCAGGACGATGTCCACACCTGCCTCACGACATGCTTTCGCCATAGCCTGTGTGATCGCCCCCATCCCGCCGATCGCATGCCCCCAGGCGCCTGGTACGCCCGCTGCTTCCCCGAACAGGTGATGAAGCAGGACGTAGGCCGTGCCGGGCGTGTATGGCGAGGCGAAGTTACCGACGATTCCGTCGAACGCGAACAGGGCCTTGGCCAGTTCACCCTCGAAATAGCGGTCGAGGATATCGCCCGCGCTCTTGGTCGCAAATTCATGGACGATCCGGATCTCGGCCGTCGAAAGGCCGATCAAATCTTTCCCCAATGACGCCAATGCCGGAAGCCCGCGAAGCCCGGCGCCCGTGCCGGGAGGCGCTTTCAAGATCCATTTCTTCACCAGACCTACGACGGTCTCGATGTCGGCATTGTAGCGGTCGTAAGCGGCACCATCGGCCGCGTAGTGACGGGCAAGCTCGCGCCGAGTCAGTCCGTCGCGTCCGGCTAAGAGGTAATTGCCCTTTGGGCCTGGAAGGAAATTGTCGGTCTTGCGAAGGACGACCTGCAAACCGTGCTTCACCAGCGCCATGTCGCGGATGATCTTGGGCTGCAAAAGCGACACCGTGTAGCTGGCCGCGCTGTTGCGGTAGCCGGGGTGGAATTCGTCGGTAACCGCGGCGCCCCCGACGGTGTCGGCCGCTTCGAGGATCGTGACTTTGAGACCTTTGCGGGCGAGATAATAAGCACAGGTCAGGCCGTTATGGCCCGCGCCGATGATCAACGCTTCGATCGTCACTTCATCAGCACCAATTCTTCGGCCATCGACGGATGAAGTGCGACAGTAGCGTCGAAATCGGCCTTCTTGAGCTTCGCCTTGACCGCGACCGCCGCGACCTGGAGCAGTTCCGGCGAATCCGGTCCGATCATGTGAATCCCGACCACCTCGTCAGTCGCCTCGTCCACGACGAGTTTATAAAGCGATCGCTCGTTTCGGCCCGCCAGCACATTCTTCATCGGCCGGAAGTCGGAAGTGTAGACTCGCACCGAGCCTAGCTTGTTACGAGCCTGGCCTTCGGTCAGCCCGACGCCCGCGAGCGGTGGGTGGCTGAATACCGCGCTCGGAATCGCCGAATAATCGACCGTACGATCGATATTGCCGAACTCGCGGTCGGCGAACGCCTGTCCCTCGCGGATCGCGACCGGGGTCAGCTGAACGCGGTCGGTGACATCCCCAATCGCGAAGATCGACGGGACGTTCGTTTGGGCCCGCTCATTTACCTTGACCTGGCCATTGTCGCCCAGCGTCACGCCGGCCTCCTCGAGACCGAGGCCTTGCGCGTTCGGGACCCGGCCGGTTGCGAACAGCACCGCGTCTGCGTCGAGATCGTCGCAACCAGTCATTGAAAGCTTGAGCGAGCCGTCTTCCCTCTTCTCAATGCGATCGAATGCTGCGTTGAAACGGAACTGGATGCCCTTGGTTATCGAAATCTGCAGCAGACGATCGCGAATCTGCTCGTCGTAACCGCGCAGGATAACGTCCGTGCGATTTACGATGGTCACTTGGCTTCCGAACTGGTGAAAGATGCCCGCGAACTCGTTGGCGATATAACCTCCGCCCGCGATCACAACTCGCTTCGGCAGCTGATCGAGCAAAAATACCTCGTTCGAGCTTAATGCGTGCTCGATCCCGTCGATCGCCGGCATGTGTGGGCGGGCCCCCGTGGCAATGAGGATTCGGTCTGCCGAGATCTCCCTGCCAGACGCTAGGCGAACGGACTTCGGACCAGTGAGGACGGCGCGTTCTTCGAAGATCGTCACACCGTGATTGGTCAGCGTCTGGCGATAAAGTCCTTCCAGCCTATCCACCTCGGCCAGCACATTGTCGCGCAGCACCGGCCAGTCGAACTGACACTGCTTGATGTCCCAACCGAACATGGCGGCATCGTTGAGATCCTCGGCAAAATGCGCGCCGTAAACCAGCAGTTTTTTCGGAACGCAGCCGCGAATGACACAGGTTCCCCCGATCCGATATTCCTCTGCAACAGCGACTTTCGCGCCATGCGCTGCCGCGATGCGGGCCGCCCGCACGCCGCCTGACCCGGCACCAATGACGAACAGGTCGAAATCGCTCATCGGATGCCCGCCACAGGTTCGAAATAGGCCGCTCGACCGGTGAAATCGGTCGTCACAACAAAGTGGCGGAGGATAGTCGTCCCAATATTCATCATCAGGCCCTCGTCCTTCTCATCGACGGTCGCTGTAACGTCCCTAAACGTCGCGCCGGCGACGATCAGGGTTGGTAGGACAACAGTCTCGCGATCGACAGCGCCACCAATCCCTCCTGCGCTATTCTTACCCGTGACCTTCAGTCCTAGCTTGTTGACGATGCCGCGCGAGACGATCGGCAGACTTCCGTTTCCGAAATCAAGTTCAGCTGCGACTGCGGTCCCCTCGACCGTAACAGGGATGCTCTCAATCCCCTTGTGCCCAGTCAGAGGCAGGGCGATCCCTTTGGGCACTTCATATTTCCCCAGTGTCCGCACATCCTTCTGCTGAAGATCGATCCGTAACCGCGCACTGTCGAAGATGTCCCGGCCGAGGATGGCAATCGTCGGTCGCTTGATCAGCCGGGAAGCAACCTCGGACAGGTCGAGCACAACGACGTCCTTCGGTCCGAGATCGACGCCAATTGCTGCGATCCGAACGTCATGTGCAAAATTGGCTTTGGCGCTGGTCGCGCCTGTGCCCTTCATTTCGACCTGTGCTCCGGCCAAGATCCCGGCCCTGCGGGCCAGCACCGGATCTATGACCGTCATCTCGGCACCGCTGTCGAGTAATGCTTCGGTCTGCTGGCCGTTTACGGTCATCGGCACGAACAACCGGCCATGATCAACGATTAGCGGCTCCGCACCGGACGAAGCATGAAAAAACAGGGCTACGGCAGGAAGGATCGTTCGGCTCACAATCGAGCTTTCTCGATCAGTGAGCGGGTCGACGGATCGAAGCTTGCAACACGCTCTGGATCGTCAAGTTCCCGCGTCAGGCGCTTGCCGAGCTCTACCCCGAATTGGTCGAAAGGATTGATCCCCATCAGCGAGGCCGCCGTGAACGTCCGATGCTCATAAAAGGCGATCAGCGCGCCCAGGGTTGCCGGATCAAGCCTATCGACCAGGATCGTGGCCGATGGGCGATTGCCAGGCATATTGCGGTAAGCGTCGTCACTCTTGTCGCCAACCATCAGCGCAGCGCCCTGTGCGAAGCAGTTGAGAAGCAATAAGCGATGGTGCGCGCGATCCTGGTCATCCGCGCGCTCGACGACGGCGAGGAACTCGACCGGAACAAGGTGGGTGCCTTGGTGGAGTAGCTGGAAGACGGCGTGCTGCGCGTCCGTCCCAACGCCACCCCATGTAATCGCACCACTCGCGGCAATGGGCTCGCCTGACGCTGTCACGGACTTTCCGTTAGACTCCATCTCGAGCTGCTGAAGGTAGGACGGAAGCAGCCTGAGACGCTCGTCATAGGGAAACACCGCGCGCGTTTCTGCCCCCATCCGCTGCGTGTAGAGCAGGTCCGCGAACGCTGCGAGCACGGGCGCATTTTTTGACGGGGGTGCCAGGCGGAAGTGGCGGTCCATCGCCGCTGCGCCTTCAAGCAGTTCCTCGAAGACCTCCCATCCAAGCGCCAGCGCAGCCGAAAAACCAACAGAGGACCACAGCGAATAACGTCCGCCGACACCTTCATCGAAGGGAGTATCCTTGTCTCGTCGATCCCGAAATCGATTGCCGCCTGCGGGTTTGCGGTGATGGCGATGACCCGGCCGTAGGGGTCGTCCACGCCGGCTTCCTTCATCCAGCCGAGCGCAGAATTCAGGTTCATCAGCGTCTCGGCGGTCGTGAATGTCTTCGATACCGCGCAGATCATGGTTGAATCGGGATCCAGCGGGTCGGTCGCATCGTCGACCGCTTGGCCGTCGATATTACTCAGGACGCTGACCCCGACATTGCCAGACGCACGGCCGAGGCTGTCCAGAAGCAGTTCCGGACCAAGCGCCGATCCACCGATGCCGATATGAAGGATTCCGCTCACGTCGCCGAAAGCGCCGCCCTCGATGGCGTCGATAAGGGACCGCATGCGCTGATGGCGGGCAGCGGCCGCGGAGACGTGCGCCGGATCGCCTTGTCCGCGCTCGGCGACATGCGTTGCCGGGCGATCTTCAGTCGGATTGACGATCTCGCCGGAAAACAGTGCCTCTCTCTTGCGCGCGAAGCCCTGCTTTTCGGCGATCTCTTCAAATGTACTTAGCCACGCCTGGTCGAGATGCGTCTTCGACCAGTCAAAGTGCATTCCCGCGACATCGACGCTCAGAAGTTCGGCCCGTTCGGGATCGACCTCGAACAGGTTGGAGAGCGGGGTGACGTCAAGCCGGTGAAGCGCGGCAAACGGATCGGAGGCGTCTGTCTTTTCGGGCATCGCGCTGCTCTTGACCCAGCCGAAAGGATATTGCCAGCCCGCTTCGCCCTTTCGCCTTGACGTTAGCACGGGCGGCAGAAAGAAGCGGCCCGATGGATGAGACCACCCGACCTGCCGACAGTCGCGAAGCGGCTCAATCCGGCAGACGAGCCTGGCTTGACTCGATCCGCTTTCTTTTCCTGCTCGCTCTTGCAGCCTGGGTGTTGAGAAGCCTGATCGTTGCTCCTTTCAGTATCCCGACCGGATCAATGATGCCGACGATGCTCCCGGGCGACTATCTGTTCGTCTCGAAATGGCCCTACGGCTATTCGCGCTTCAGCTTCCCAGGGCAGATTCCGGCATTTGAGGGACGCATCTTCGAACGGCTTCCCGAGCGCGGCGACGTTGTGATCTTCAAGCGACCCAGCGCCGAAGCGGCCGATTGGGTCAAGCGCGTCATCGGCCTGCCCGGCGATCGTATTGCGCTTAATGGCGGCGTGCTGTTCATCAACGGCAAACGGGTTACCCGAGAGAGTCGTGGCGAACTCGAACTCCCCGCGAGCCGCAATATTCAGTGCGGAATCGACGAAACGTCGACATGCCGCTACCCGGCCTTTGTGGAGACACTACCCAATGGCCGCAGCTACGTGACGTTTGACCAGACACCTTTCGCTCCGCGCGACAACTTCGGCCCCGTGACGGTTCCGCCCGGCCATCTGTTCCTCCTCGGCGACAATCGCGACGACAGCTCCGATAGCCGCTTCACGCTCGCCGAAGGAGGGATCGGAATGGTTCCCCTTGACCGGGTGATCGGCCGCGCCGCCTTCTCCTTCTGGTCGACTGATGGAAGCGCCAGCTACTGGAAGCCGTGGACCTGGTTCAGCGCGCTCCGGTCAAACCGCATCGGCCAGGGATTCCAGCCATGAGCCCGCTTGGCGACTTCATTGAGCAGGCGCTCGGCCATCGTCCTTCGAATACGGCCCTGTTCGAGCAGGCGCTGACTCATGGCAGCCATGGCGGCACTAGCTACGAGCGGCTGGAGTTCCTGGGCGACCGCGTGCTCGGCCTAGTGATGGCGGCCTGGCTCTATGAGCGCTTCCCGGACGAAGAAGAAGGCATGATGAGCCGGCGTTACAACACGCTGGTTGCGCGCGAGACTTGCGCCGACGTCGGCCGCGCAATTGGCGTCCCTGCGCAAATCCGCCTGGGCAAGCAGGCGCGCGAGGATCGCGCAACCGGCAGTGACAATGTGGTCGGCGACGTCGTCGAGGGCCTGATTGGCGCGTTATTCCTCGATGGCGGTCTAGAGAAGGCGAAGGCTTTCATCAGAAACCAGTGGACGCCGTTTCTCGACAACCAGCGGCAAGCACCGCTGCATCCCAAGTCCGGATTGCAGGAGCTTGCTGCAGCGAAGAACTGGGGGATCCCGGTTTATGAAACTATCGGCCGCTCCGGTGCGCACCATGCTCCGACGTTCCGGGTGCGCGTGACGGTCCGCGGCGGCGGCGAGTCCGAGGCCGAGGGCTCGTCCAAGCAGGATGCGGAAACCGCTGCCGCGGCCGCCCTTCTCGAGAAGCTGAAAAATTGACACAGCGATGCGGACTTGTCGCCGTGATCGGCGCTCCGAACGCCGGCAAGTCGACCCTCGTCAACGCCCTCGTTGGCCAGAAAGTGGCGATCGTCAGCCACAAGGCGCAGACCACCCGCGCGCGGCTGATGGGCATCGCCCTCGACGGCGAATCGCAGATGCTGCTGGTCGATACACCCGGGATATTCGCGCCATCGCGGCGACTCGACCGGGCGATGGTCAAGGCCGCATGGGAGGGAGCGGAAGACGCCGACCGGTTAGTCCTCGTCATCGACTCATCCGTCAAGCTCGGGAGCAAGGCGGAACAGGTCATGGCCGGCCTTGAGGGACGAAGCGAACCGCTCGTCCTTGTGCTCAACAAGGTCGATCTCGCCAATAAAGGCAATTTGCTTGGCCTAGCCCAATCCCTCGCCGGCCGGCTCGAACCGGAAGAGATTTTCATGGTATCCGCCTCGACCGGCGACGGCGTGGCCGAGTTGAAGCACCATCTTGCCAAGGCGATGCCGGTCGGACCTTGGCACTACCCAGAAGACCAGTTGACCGATGCGACCGACCGTATGGTCGCTGCAGAGCTGACCCGCGAGCAGCTCTATCTCCAGCTCCATGCCGAACTGCCCTATGCAGCGGCCGTGACGACAGAGAAATGGGAGGACCGCAAAGACGGATCAGCGGTCATCCATCAGCAGATCCTTGTCGAGCGCGACAGTCAGAAAGCAATCGTCGTCGGCAAGGGGGGATCGCGCCTCAAGGCGATCGGGCAGGCCGCCCGCGAGGCCATCGGCGATCATCTCGGCCGCAAGGTTCACCTGTTCCTGCACGTGAAAGTTGCTCCGCGCTGGGGCGAGGATCGCGGACTCTACGAGGACATCGGCCTCGACTGGGCCGACTGAAGTAACTCGCCTACCCACTTCGGCACCTCGACTCCCGCTGGGCCGAAGCGCCGCTCATCGAAGAAGATGCTCCCCTGGCTTGGCTCGAGGTTGATTTCGAGCGTGTGCGCACCGCGGTAGCGGGCAGTCTGGACGAAGCCGGCGGCCGGATAGACAGCGCCAGACGTACCGATCGAGACGAAGAGGTCAGCGCCCATAAGGGCCTGCTCGATCCGGTCCATCTCGTAGGGCATCTCGCCGAACCAGACGATGTTCGGCCTGACCGCCCCCGGGCTCGTGCAGACTGGGCAGGCCGCGCCCTCCCCCATATCCCCCGTCCAGCCAAACTTCTCGTCGCACGACAGACACCAACCGCTCATCAATTCGCCATGCATGTGCAAAAGGCGCCTGGCCCCGGCCCGCTCGTGAAGGTCATCGACGTTCTGCGTCACGATAAGGAGATCTCCCGGCCACTCGGCGTCGAGGCGAGCCAGAGCAACATGTGCGGCGTTGGGCTCGACTTCTGCGAGCCGGGCGCGACGCGCGTCGTAGAAGCGATGGACCAGCGCCGGGTCGCGCGCGAAGGCGTCCGGGGTCGCGACATCCTCGACTCGATGATCTTCCCATAATCCGTCGGCGGCCCGGAACGTGTTGAGACCGCTCTCCGCACTGATTCCAGCGCCGGTCAGAATGACAATATTTTCTGGGGTTCCGTGCAACTTGTTGACACCCTTGTCAGTTATGTCACCTTAGTCCCATGGCCGATACGACCTTCCATTACCCGATCGGCATTCGTGCCGACGACATCGACCATATGGGTCATGTCAATAACAGCGTGTACCTGAAGTGGGTCCAGGACGCTGTCGTCAAATTCTGGGAGACCGTCGCGCCGCCGGAGGCCGTTGCCCGGCACCTTTGGATCGCGCTTGCGCACGAGATCCAGTATCGGCGCCCGACCTTTCTCGATGACGTGGTCGTCGCCGATGTGATCGCCGAACGCGTCGCAGGCGCAAAAGCCATGTTCACGACGGTCATCAAGCGCGGTGAGGAAGTTCTCGCTGAGGTCAAATCGACCTGGTGCTGCCTCGACGCGGTGACCAAGCGCCCCGCCCGCCTCGCACGTGATGTAGCCGGCCGCTTCCTGCCCAAGGAATAACGAAAAACCGCGACTTTTCGCTAGGCGCGACTCGGATAAGCATGCTTATTACGCATCCGGAACGACGTCTGTCGTTGCCGTTCCCAGTCACGTTGGTGCGTAAGCGCCGGTCCTTTCGGCCGGCAACGCCGGCGTGCGTCCGGCAGCACAGGGGAATCAAATGCGAAATTGGATCATCGGGGTGGCTGCCCTTGCGGCCGTAGCGATTTCAGCGCCGACGAGTGCTCAACAGAGCTCCATGAAAGACGGCCAGTTTTGGACTGCGTCCCGCATCGACGTCGAAGAAGGCCAAATGGAAAACTACCTCGACTACGTTGCGAAAACGTGGATCCCGAATCAGGAATTCGCCAAGTCGCAGGGCTGGATCAGCGACTATTATGTGCTCAACAACATCAACGCACGCGATGGCGAGCCGGAACTCATCCTGATCACCCGCTTTGCCGAAATCCCTTCGGTAGCAGAAGGCGAACGCCGCAACGCAGTCATGAACGAACGAATGAAGCTTGACGACCACAGTGCGGAAGCCGCCAGTGGCGTGCGCAGCAAGATGCGCCGACTTGCCGGGTCCATCCTCTATCGCGAACTGACCAAACGCTGACCGATTGGGGCGGCGCCGCCAAGCGTGGCGCCGCCCGGTTGCACTTGGTCATTGGCTGGGTCATGACGGCGCGATGCGCACAGACCAGCAGCCGATCCGCATAGCCTTGTTCGCGCCTGAGGGACGGATGGGCCGGGTCATCGCCGAAGCAGCATCATCTGATCCAAATTTTACGATCGATGCCGAGCATGGTGACGTGCTCGTCGATTTTTCGTCGCCAGACGGGCTTCGGGGGAGCATCGACCGAGCGATCAGCGCCGGCATTCCGCTGCTCGTCGGCACGACAGGCCTCGGCGAAGGTCACGACAGCCTGATCGCAGACGCCGCGAAAATCATTCCTGTCCTCAAGGCAGCAAACACGTCTCTCGGGATCGCACTGCTGGACGACCTGGTCGAGCGCGCGGCACGAATTCTCGGGCAGGACGATTGGGACGTCGAAATCGTCGAGGCGCATCATCGCATGAAAGCCGACGCGCCATCGGGCACTGCACTTCATCTTGGCAGCGCAGTGGAGCGGGGGCGCGATATGGATGCCAAAGAAGAACTCGGCCGCTGCGGCACCGGGCTGGCGCGAGAGACCGGCAGCATCGGCTATTCAGCGGTTCGCGGTGGAACCGTCGCTGGCGATCACGACGTTTTGTTCCTGGGTCCGGAAGAACGACTGATCCTGTCGCATCGCGCCGAGAGCCGATCCATTTTCGCCCGCGGGGCACTTGCCGCCGCCCGTTTCCTCGTTGGAAAGCCGGCCGGCCTCTACAGCATGCGGGACGTCATCGACGCGCGATGAAGAAGGCGGACGCGTTCGAATTCTTCCGGCGCCTGGCGGAATCCAATCCGTCGCCGGAGACCGAACTGGAATATGTGAACCCCTACACGCTGCTCGTCGCGGTCGCGCTCAGCGCGCAGGCGACCGACGTCAGCGTAAACAAGGCCACGCGCACCCTGTTCGCCAAAGTCCGCGACCCCAAGGCAATGCTGGAACTTGGCGAGGCCGCCCTTCGCGACCAGATCAAGACGATCGGCCTTTTCAATACCAAGGCGAAGAACGTCATCGCTGCTGCGCAAATCCTGGTCGACGAATATGGCGGCGAAGTTCCGAGGGACCGCCAAGCCCTCGAAAAGCTTCCGGGTGTCGGCCGCAAGACGGCGAACGTCGTGCTCAACACAGCTTTTGGACAGCCGACCATTGCAGTCGACACGCATATCTTCCGGGTTGCGAACCGCACCGGCCTTGCACGCGGCAAGACTCCGCTGGCGGTGGAGCTGAAGTTGGAGAAAGTGGTTCCCGAGCCGTTCCTCCACGGAGCGCACCACTGGCTGATCCTTCACGGCCGTTACATCTGCAAGGCACGGTTGCCGGAATGCTGGCGCTGCCCTGTCGTCGACCTGTGCGCCTACAAGGCGAAGGTCATGAAGCCGCCGAAATCCAACGCCGCTCGAACCGCTGGCTGAGGCCGGTCAGCAATTCATATTGCGAAAGGCCGGAGGATTGCGAAGCCGCCGGAAGATCGTAATCGACCGTCACCCAATCGCCCTCGGCGAGGTCCGGCGCATTCGAGCAATCGAAGGCGATCAGGTCCATCGAAACGCGGCCGACGAGCGGCAGGACTTTTCCGTGGGCCATGACGGAGCCGGCGCCGGCAAAGCAGCGCAGGTAGCCATCGGCGTAACCGATATTGGCGACCCCGACTTCCGTATCCGAATTCGCTACCCAGGTCGCGCCATAGCCGACACTTTCGCCGGCTCGAACGATCCGCCGCTGAATGACCTCGGCCTCCGGGAATGCTACCTGCGCGATGTGGCCTTCCGCCTCCGTCCGCGGAATCCCGCCATAAAGCGCCAAGCCGGGCCGCGTCAGGTCGAAGCCATAATCCGTGCCTAGACAAATGCCCGCGCTGTTCGCCAGTGAATATCGCTTCGCCGGGACGGCTGCGCGAACCGCGCGGAACCGCTCGAGCTGGGCCTGGTTGAGGCCGCTCTCCTCATCGGCTGAGGCGAGATGACTCATCAGCGTCGCGACATCGACCCCGTCAAGGACATCCAATTCATCGGTTCGGATGCCGAGGCGGTTCATTCCCGTGTCGATCATCACGTCGCAGGGTTTTCCCGGCGCAATTTCCTTCCATCGCGCGACTTGACGCGGCGTATTCAGCACAGGGCGGGCGGTGCCGGACAAGGCCGCCTCGCAGTCGTTAGTACCGACACCATGAAGGACAATCAGCGACACGCCCTGGCCCAGCGGCCCGAGCGCCTCTGCCTCAGCCCAAGTGGAAACGAAGAAATCGCGGCAACCTGCCTGCGCCAACCTTCTGGTGACTTCGACAGCGCCGAGCCCGTACCCATCTGCTTTTACCGCCGCTCCAGCTGGTGCACCACCTTGCCGCTGAAGCCAGCGCCAGTTGGACTGGAGGGCGTGGGCGTCGAGGCGAAGGCAAAGGGCGCGGTGAGTCACCTCCCTGCCCTAGCCAGCGGCTTCTTCCTCGTCGAGGGCCGCTTTGGCGCGCGCCCAGTCGCGTCCGTCAAACCGTTCGATTGCGAGGTCGACCGGCTGTTCGAGGCAATGCGCGTTGACGCTCCACGCATCGGGATGACTGCGCGGCTGGTAAAAGCTCTTTATCCCGCAGACCGAACAGAACAGGTGGTTGGCCGCACCACTGCCGAAGCGGTAGCTAGTCAACGCATCCTCGCCGCTCTCCAGTTCGAACTGGTCATGTGGAACAATGATATGAAGAAAGCCGGTCGCGCTGCAGATCGAGCAATTGCAGTCCAATGCGGGAACGGGCGGCTCCGGCAATTGGCACCGAAACCGCACCGCTCCACAATGACATCCGCCTCGATGTTCGCTCACGCCCTGGAGCATGGCGCGCGTAATGCCTGCCCGTCAATCAGCGCGCTGCCACTCGGATCGGGCCCGCGCTACGAGACGCGAGCCTGACCTCGCGCTGTTGGTTGGCTTGCGCAATGACATCGTCGCGACACTGGCGGACGTCATTGCGGCCGCTTAGGTCAACGTTCGACGCTTCACCGCACAGTTCGATCGCGGCGCGCGTCGCTCGCGTTTGGAACTGATGCTGGCCAGTCGGGCTTGCGAGATCGAGATCCGCAACTTCGATGATGCGCACCGAGGACTCGGCGGCAACGGAAGGCGAAATTAGCAGGCCTGAGCTTAGAGCAGCCAGCGCGAAAATTGTGAACTTGGTCATGTCGCATCCCCTTTAGTGAGGGCCGGGAAACCGGCGCGACCGACCATCTATACCCAGCGATCAGTTTCCATAAGCAACGATTTTGCGTTATTGTTCTGCAAAATTGCAGAATGCGATTGGGGACATCCTGGGGCACGATGGCCAAGTGATCGACTGGAACGACCTTAAGTATCTGCTTGCAGTAGCAGAGGGTGGGAGCACGCTGGCGGCCGGACGTGCACTCCGAGTTAGCCAGACGACTGTCGCTCGACGGATCGCAGCGCTCGAACAGGCTGTCGGGTACCCGCTCTTCGAGAAAAGGCAGGCCGGCTATGCGCTCACAGCATCAGGCGAGGCGCTCATCGCCAAAGCGCAGTCGGTGCGCTCGGCTGCGCTAGCCTTTGAGGAAGCAGCGGCCGCAATCCAACGTGGGACTGCCGGTACAGTCCGCGTGACGACCATCGACCTGTTCGCAAATACCTTCCTTGCGCAGTGGCTTGTGGACCTTCACGAGCGCCACCCGGATGTACGGATCGAGTTGGATGAGAGCGGCGCGGTGCGCGACCTCGGCGCGGGCGACGCTGACATCGCTATCCGGAGCACGTCTTCGGAAGCTGCCGCGGGAGTCGTTGGCCGGCGTATCTGCCGCGACGAATGGACCTTCTATTGCAGCCGGACCTACGCGGACCGGCATGGCGTCCCACGGAAACGCGAAGAGCTGCGCGGCCATGCTTTGATCGGGGGAGGCGGGACGATGACTTGGCAAGTCTATGAAGCGATCCTGAGAGATATCGGGATCGCGGACCAAGTCGTTATTCAGCAAACGACGATGGGCGGATTGCTTACTGGTATCCGGTCGGGACTGGGGATTGGCGTGTTGCCCTGCCTGATTGGCGATGGGGAAGAGGACCTCATCCGCTGCATGCCGCCGCGCCGCGAAAAGAAACGTTGGGTCTGGTTACTCACACACGAGCGCGTGCGGCACTCGCCGTCCGTCCGGACAGTCGTCGACTTCCTTTACGAGCGGCTGGCAGCGCGGGTGCGCCAACTCGGTCTCGACTGACTTATTCCACCGTCACCGACTTGGCGAGATTGCGCGGCTGATCGACATCTGTGCCCTTGAGTACTGCAACGTGGTAGGCCAGCAGCTGAACCGGGACTGCATAGACTAATGGCGCGATCAGCGGGTGAACTTCCGGCATTTCGATGGTGGCCATGCAACCGTCACCCGCGTCGGCAATGCCCTTTGCGTCGGAGATGAGGATGATTTTGCCGCCGCGGGCCCGGACCTCCTGCATATTGCTGACGGTCTTCTCGAACAGCGGACCGGACGGCGCAAGAACGATAACCGGAACGAGATCATCGATAAGGGCGATTGGGCCATGCTTCATTTCGCCGGCGGCGTAGCCCTCGGCGTGGATGTAGCTGATCTCTTTGAGCTTCAGCGCCCCTTCCAGCGCCATCGGATAGTCCGGGCCGCGACCAAGATACAGCACGTCGCGAGCCGGAGCGACGAGGTGAGCCGTCGCCGCAATTTCTTCATCGTGGGAAAGCGCGACGCTGAGGGCCTCGGGCGCCTCCTGGAGATGGTCGACGATATCCTTTTCTTCCTCGGGCGAAAGACGCCCCTTGGCGCGGGCAAGGTTGGCGGCGAGCGCCGCGAGTACGGAGAGCTGGCACGTGAAGGCCTTCGTCGAGGCGACGCCGATTTCCGGCCCCGCATGAGTCGGCAATAGCAGGTCGGCCTCGCGCGCCATCGAACTCGTCGGAACATTGCAGACGACCGCAATCGTCTGCTCCTGTTCCCGGGCATGGCGGAGGGCTGCAAGCGTATCCGCGGTTTCGCCGCTCTGGGAAATGAACAGTGCCAGTCCGCCCGCCTCCAGCACCGGATCGCGATAGCGAAACTCGCTTGCCACATCGATGTCGACGGGCACCCGGGCGAACTGCTCAAACCAGTATTTGGCAACGAGGCCCGCGTAATAGCTGGTCCCGCAGGCGACGATCGTAATCCGCTTCACGGTTTCGAGATCGAAGCCGAAGTCGGGCAGCGCGACCTGTCCTTCAAACGGACGCAGGTACGAATGCAGCGTGTCGCCAACCACCACAGGCTGCTCGTAGATTTCCTTGAGCATGAAGTGGGCGTGGTTGCCCTTGTCGATGCGCACAGCAGAAGCGCCACTCTCGACGATTTCACGTGCGACAGGCCGGTTCGACCGGTCGAAGATTTCGATTGTGTCGCGTTTCACGACCGCCCAATCACCTTCCTCGAGGTAGGCGATCTTTTGCGTCAGCGGTGCGAGCGCCAGCGCGTCCGAACCGAGGTAATTCTCATCCTCGCCATAGCCGACGGTGAGTGGTGCGCCCATGCGCGCGCCGATGACGGTATCGGGATGGTCGCGGAACAGAAAGGCGATTGCAAAGGCGCCATGAAGGCGCGGTAGCACGGTTGCGACCGCTTCCTGCGGCGAGGCGCCATTTTCGATTTCGCGAGCGACAAGGTGGGCGACAACTTCGCTATCGGTCTCGCTCAGGAACTTGCGCCCGTCCGCGAGCAGCTCGTCACGGAGCGGCTTGAAATTCTCGATTATGCCGTTGTGTACGAGAGCCACCGGACCTGCGATGTGTGGGTGGGCATTGCTGGTCGTCGGCGCGCCGTGAGTTGCCCATCGGGTGTGCGCGATGCCGATTTCGCCGGGCAGCGGATTTTCGTCGAGTTCGCGGCGGAGGTTCTCGAGCTTGCCCTCGGCCCGGCGTCGATGAAATTCCCCGCCATCGACCGTGCAGATGCCGGCGCTGTCATAGCCCCGGTATTCGAGGCGCTTGAGCCCATGAAACAGGTCGCGCGTGGCACGCTCGCGTCCAACAATCCCGACAATCCCGCACATGTTACGCCGTGCCTTTCTTCTTTTTCTGTCGCTCGCGGAAGCGCGAAGCCCAGCCTTTCATCCCGCGCTGCTCGCCGCGCGCTACGGCAAGTTCATCGGCCTCGACATCCTTGGTCACCACGCTTCCGGCGCCGACAATGGCTCCGGCGCCGATTGTCACCGGCGCGACAAGAGCGCTGTTCGAACCAATAAAGGCGCCAGCGCCAATCTTCGTCGGATACTTGAAAAAGCCGTCGTAATTGCAGGTGATCGTACCCGCTCCGATGTTGGCCTTCGCACCTACCTCGCTGTCGCCGAGATAGGTCAGGTGATTGGCTTTCGCACCCTCGCCAAGCACGGTTTTCTTCATCTCGACGAAATTGCCGACCTTTGAGCCTCGCTCCATTACCGCGCCCGGTCTGAGGCGCGCGAACGGGCCAACTTCGCAGCCGGTGGCAATTGTCGCGCCTTCGATGTGGCTGAAGGCGCGAATTACCGCGCCGTCCGCAATCTTTACGCCCGGCCCGAAAACAACGTGCGGCTCGATCGTACAATCTCGGCCGAGCTGAGTATCGGCGCTGAACCAAACGGATTCGGGGTCGATCAGCGTCGCTCCCTGCTCCAGCGCCTCCCAGCGGCGACGGCGCTGCCAGTCGAGCTCGAGAGCCGCGAGCTCGGCGCGGCTATTGACGCCCGCGGTTTCGAACGGCTCGCCTTCGATCGCGACCGGATGCCTGCCTTCGTCATGAGCGACATTGACGACATCGGGCAGGTAATATTCTCCAGCTGCGTTCGCATTGCTGATCTTGCCGAGCCAGCCGAACAAGTCTGGGGCGCGCGCTGCAAGCATTCCGCTATTGCACAGCCTGACCGCGCGCTGTTCTTCAGTCGCGTCCTTGTATTCGACCATCTTGGCGATCCGGTCTCCTCCGTCTTCCAGGATGACCCGGCCATACGCCTTGCCGTCGTCCGGCGAACTGGCGAGAACGACCACGCCCGGATCATCACTTGCCAGGAGTCGCTCCAGCATGGCGTTCATTGTCTCTGCCGTGACGAACGGCGTGTCCCCGAAAGTCACAATCACAGGACCATCGAATCCGGACAGAGACTTCTCCGCCACGCGGACGGCATGACCGGTGCCCTTCTGCTCGGACTGGATGGCGGTCGTTACGCCGTCCCGAAGGGCAATTGCCTCCTCGACCTGCTCCCGGCCTTTGCCGAGGACGACCACGACCTTGGCGGCTCCCATGCCCTGCACGGTGTCGAGCAAGTGCAGCAACATGGGCTTGCCCGCGATGGGGTGGAGAACCTTGTGCGTATCGGAGCGCATGCGCGTTCCCTGGCCGGCGGCCAGTACGACGACGCAAAATGGGGGCGGCGAACTCATCGCCGCCCAATGGCACGGGGCATGGACTTATTCCATAGCCCGATTTGGAGCTGATCGGACTGTTAGCTCGTGGGCGTCGCGGGCTTGCGCGCGGTCGTCCGACGAGAGGTCGATTTGCGGGCGGTCGACTTGCGGGCCGCCGGCTTTTTCGCCGTCGTCGTTCGAGAAGTCGTTTTCCGCGCCGTCGTTTTCCGGGCCGTGGTCTTTCGGGCCGGCGACTTACGCGTTCCGCTCGAAGACCTTGCGGCGGCGGGCTTGGCCGACGACCCGGACGAAGAATCGTCGTCCATCGTCCACTTGCCGGACAGGACGCGCTGAGCAGCATCGGCGACGGCCTCGGCGATCAACGTTCCGAGCTTGGACGCATTGGTCATCATGTTGGTCGCAGCCTGGCTGGCGCTGTCGGCCGCATCAAGGCCAGCATCGCGAATCGCCTTGCGGGCCTTAGGGCTCGCTGCGATCGCGGCAGCCGCTGCAGTAAGCCCCGCAGCAAGCATTTCACGGCTCATCGCCGCTTTTGCCAGCTTGTCCATCGTCGTCTTGCTTGATCCGCCGCTATTTCTGGAAGTCGATTTCGCCATCACTAGCCTCCCGTTTCACTTAATTGCCGCAAAAGACGGTCCAATTAGGGAACGGTTCCGGAATAATCGGAAATTGGGGAAAAAGTAAGGGGAGCCGCAGCACCACACCGCGGCTCCCCAAAACATGGTCAGCGATCGGAGTTCTAGCCCGGGTAAGCCCCGGACAGCTGGTTAGGCCATCGCTCTCCGAGCGAACTGTGCCGACCTCTCTGCTGAACCATGAGACATCGGATCACCTCCTTTCGCTGCGTTGAAGCCACCCACAACATGTTGTGGGATGAAAGGAGAAACAAGACTTGTAATGGTGGTCAATCGGCGTAATCTCTTGGCCTTCGCGCGCCGCCGAGCCGTTCCTTACCGCCCCAGCTTATCCACTTTCGCCTTGAGAGCGGCCAACTCCGCCTTAAGCGCCTCGACTTCGCCGGCGCGATCGTCGCTCGAATCAACGCTGGAGGCCTGTTTGGGGACAAATGCGCGGCCGGCCTGCTCGAACATTTCCATGTTCCTCTTGGCCATGTCGGCGAAGAGATTCGGGCCCACGAACTTTCCGCCCATCGCCTCGCGCATCGCTTCCTGATTCTTGTGGAACATGTCCATTGCTGCTTCGAGATACTGCGGCACGGCGGCTTCCATCTTGCCCCCGTAGAGCCCGATCAACTGCCGCAGGAAGTTGACAGGAAGCATCGTGCTTCCTCGCGCTTCTTCCTCGACAATGATCTGAGTGAGGACTTGGTGCGTGATGTCCTCACCTGTCTTGGCGTCTATGACTTCGAAATCTCGCCCATCGCGGATCATCGCGGCCAATTTATCCAGCGTAATGTAGGAGGAGCTCTCCGTATCATAGAGCCGCCGGTTGGCGTACTTCTTGATCGTCGCCTTGTCGCCAGCGGACTTCGCCATTGTTTCATTCCTTGAAAATCAATGTCGAAGCGTAGCACCGCGCAATGCCGCGCCGCAACATGAGGCGGGAAATGCCGTGCTTGCGGGGAAAAGGCGGCCAAGCTAAGCGGGCGCCCGAGCACCCGTAGCTCAGCTGGATAGAGCGCTGCCCTCCGAAGGCAGAGGCCACAGGTTCGAATCCTGTCGGGTGCGCCATTGAGCGGGGTGAAGTCCTGCCTTCCCTGGACCGTCGGGTGAGGAGCGCAATTGCGGTGACCCCGTATAATGAGACCCGCATCAATCGGATCGGCCTAGCCGGACTATCCCTTAGCTTTTTGCTGCTGATTGTCGCATTTGGCTTCGTAATTCTCGGCTTTGCGGCCAACCAGCGGGCAAGCCAGCTCGTCGTGCATACCTACGACGTGAAGGACGTCGTGTCACACGTCGGCCGCGATCTCGAGCGGGCCGAGGCGGCACGGCGGGGGTATTTGCTGGACCCGACGCTTTACCGGCTGACGACTTTTCGAGAGACATCCGCCCGGCTGGTCCCGTCGCTCGACCAGGTCCGGTTCATGACGGCGGATAATGTCGAGCAGCGACAGCGCACCGACCGCCTGAAGGCTCTCGTCGAGGGTCATGTTGCTCACATGAGCAAGACGATGGAAATGGCTCGCGCTGGCCAGGCCGAGGAAGCCCGCCGACAATTCGACATCGATAGTGATTCCGAGTCTCTCCAGGAAATCCGCTCGATCGCCGATTCGATCGAAGACGCCGAAGACGCCCTCCTGACCCAGCGGCTAGCGGCCGAACGCCAGACGCTCAGCGCAATTCAGTGGTTGCTTGCCGGCGTCGGCCTGGCATTGCTGATCGTTTCGCTAGGCACGATGTGGATCCTGCGCCGGTTCACGCGCGATTTGCTTGCCAGCCGCGCCCGGCTTCACGTGCTCAACACCAACCTGGAGGGCGCCGTGGCCGAGCGCACCGCCGATCTCAAGCGCGCCAACGACGAGATCCAGCGCTTCGCTTACATCGTAAGCCACGACCTCAGGTCGCCGCTCGTCAACGTGATGGGTTTCACTGCCGAGCTGGAATCGGCGAACAAGGCTCTGACCGCTTTCATCGCTGACGTCGAAGAGAAGCACCCCGAACTCCTGACGAATGAAGCGCGCCTTGCGGCCAGCGAGGACCTGCCGGAGTCGATCGGTTTCATTCGGACATCGACCCAGAAAATGGATCGGCTGATCAACGCGATCCTGACGCTCTCGCGGCAGGGGCGTCGGGTTCTGACCCCGGAGCATTTGCCGATGAACATGATTGTCGGAGAGATTGCGGCAAGCCTTGCGACACTGGCGGAGGAACGCGGTGCAACGATCGAAATCGATGGCAAGCTTCCAGATCTCAGTCACGACCGGCTGGCGGTGGATCAGATCTTCCAGAACATCATCGAGAATGCGACGAAATACTCGCGCGACGATGTGCCCAATGTCATTCATGTCCGGGGCAAACGCGAAGGTAGCCGTGCGATTTTCGAAATCGAGGACAAAGGTCGCGGAATCGCGCCGGCAGATCATGAGCGGATCTTCGACCTATTCCGACGCTCAGGCGTCCAGGACCAGAAGGGCGAAGGCATTGGCCTTGCCCATGTCCGGGCTCTTGCCTATCGCCTCGGCGGAAGCGTAACGGTTCGCTCCGAAATTCACGAAGGCTCGACATTTATCGTCGATTTGCCAATCGCTTACCAAGTCGAGGGGGATGCGTGATGAACGCTCAGCAACCGGTCAACATCGTCATGATCGAGGACGACGAAGGCCATGCCCGTCTGATCGAGAAGAACATTCGCCGAGCCGGCATATCGAACGGCCTCAAGCACTTTACGGACGGGACGAGTGGCCTCGAATATCTTTTCAACGCGCCGGACGGGCCCCTTCACAACGGCCCCGCACTCGTCCTCCTCGACCTCAACCTGCCGGACATGAGCGGCACGGACATCCTCGCCAAGATCAAGGGTGACGAGCGGCTTCACCGCGTGCCCGTCGTCGTGCTCACGACGACCGATGACAAGACTGAGATCCAGCGCTGCTACGACCTTGGCTGCAACGTCTACATAACCAAACCCGTCAATTACGAAAGTTTTGCGGACGCAATCCGCCAGCTCGGCCTATTCCTGTCCGTCATCCAGCTCCCCGACGGGGAAGGTTGATGCAGCAATCGCGCCGCATCCTGTATATCGATGACGACGCCGGAATGCGACGATTGGTCGAGAAACTTCTCGGCCGCCGCGGCCACAGCGTAATCACCACTGACAGCGGGCCGTCAGGAATTGCCGAAGCAGCCAAGGGCGGGTTCGATCTCATTGCGGTCGACCATTACATGCCGGGGATGGACGGGCTCGCGACTCTGAAGGCGCTCCGCAAGATGCCCGACTGCCCTCCGGTCGTTTACGTGACGGGCTCGGAGGAGAGCGCGGTCGCCGTTGCCGCCCTCAAGGCCGGCGCATCCGACTATGTCGTGAAATCCGTCGGAGACGATTTCGTTGAGCTGCTTGAGCAGGCCTTCGCACAATCGCTCGACACCGCACGGTTGCGGCGGGACAAGGCCAGCGCCGAGGCCGATCTCGTTGCGGCCAACCAGCGCCTCGAAGCGCTGCTTCGGGAAGTGAATCATCGCGTCGCCAATTCGCTGCAGCTCGTCACGACCATGGTCGCGATGCAGGCCCGCCTGCTCAGCGACAAGGCTGCCAAGGCCGCGCTTGCCGATACCGAACGGCGTATCCAAGCCATCGCCCAGGTTCATCGCAAGCTCTATACGAGCGGTGAGGTCGAGAGCGTCGAGATGGGCGAATATCTCGCGGCGATCGTCGACGAGCTCCAGGCGACCTGGTCGACTCCGGTCGCGCCGCGAACGATCGTTCTCGAAGCGGAGGCGCTTCGCCTCCACACCGATAAGGCCGTGTCGCTTGGCGTGATCGTTACCGAACTCGTCACCAACGCCTGCAAATATGCTTATAGCGAAAAGCAGTCCGGCGAGGTCCGCGTACGATTTGCCAAGGCGGACGACCAGCGATTCCAGCTAACGGTCGAGGATGACGGTTGCGGGCTCGGAGATGGCGATCCCAAGGGAACTGGTCTTGGCACCAAGCTGATCAGCGCGATGGCACACAGCCTTTCGAGCAAGGTCGCATACGACAAGGAACATCGCGGCTGCCGTGCAGTCCTGGTTGCGCCGCTTTAGGCACGCGGCCGCGGCTTAGAATCGCCAGTTGGCGATTTCTTGCCCGGTCACCGGGTTTAGGACCGAAACCCGCTCCATTTCGACCGCGATCAGGCACGACGGACGCGTATTGACGCTGTCGGCGCGACACAATGTCGGCGACCGCCTGCCAGGAACGTTCGCGATCCGCCCCTCGAAGCCGAGTTGCAGACCTCCTGCGGGGACTTCTTCTGGCTCCATGCTCACGACCACTTCCAACGGGCGGCCGCGGCGCTGGCGGCTTCGATTGCTGTCTTTGCCGAGAAATTGCGCGAGACCGACCGTCGATTCGGCTTCGATGGGGTCCGGCAGATTCTCAACTCCCGCTTTAGCATCATCCGATTCCGCATCTGCCGGTCGTACTGGGCAACTTTCGCTGCTCGTCCAGGGCCGCGGCAACCAATAACCCTCGACAACGAAATCGTCTTCCTTGGGCAAGGCCGAGGCGATCCAGTCTTTTTCATTCCAGTCGAGCGGCGACACTCGGACACGCAACGCCTTGCTGGCTCTGTCGTAGCTCCATCCCGTATTGAACTTCGCATTGCCCGGTCCGCCGCATCCGAAAGGAATGCGAATCGAGAATCGACGGCCCGCGCTCGATTTTGCGGCCGAAGGCCCGCCAGCGAATGCATCAGCGGCGGATGCGGCGATAGCGATGAGGTCAGCGCGGCCTAGAACCGGGTCCGGCACGATTGCCGGGGCTAGCCTAGATTTCGTGACGACAGGCGGTTGCGGCGGAGGTTCGGGCTGGGCGCCCCGACCTACCAAATAACCGACGCCTGCAAGGGATGTGGCAACGACCGCTGCTGCGGCCCAATCGCGTACTCGGGAGCCTTTTGGAGACCTGTCCATTCTTCCCGTTAGCATATCGGGATCGGGGCTCCACCTTTGCCATCAATGTCAACATGAATGCTGATCAGGTCGTCACGCTGGCTGTGCTAGCCGCTGTGGTGGCAGCGCTCATCTGGGACAAGCTTCGTGCCGACGTTGTCGCGCTCACTGGCGCCGCGATCCTCCTGATGAGCGGCGCAGTGCGGCCCTCCGAAGTGCAGGGCGCCTTCGCCAGCCCGGCCATCATCGCCCTCGCCTCCCTGTTCGTCATTGCCTATGCGATGGAGCTCACGGGACTACTCGACAAGGCGATCCTGACTCTCGTTCGGCTTTGCGAACGAATCGGCGCCGCCGGCCTGTGGATCATGATCGGCTTTGCCGGTTGCGCTTCGGCCTTCCTCAACAACACGCCCATCGTCGTGCTCGGCGCGCCAGTGGTCAAAGATGTTGCGGAGAAGTTGAAGCTAAGCCCCCAGCGCTACCTTCTTCCGCTGTCCTATGTCGCGGTAATGGGCGGATGCCTAACGCTGATCGGAACGTCGACCAACCTGCTGGTCAACGACATGGCGCGCGTTTCCGGCCAGCCGGCGTTCGGCCTGTTCGAAATCACGCCTGTCGGACTGGCGATCGCCCTTGCCGGCAGCCTTTACCTGTTCCTGTTCAGCGGTCCGATGATCGAGCGCGGGCGCGGCGCCCGGGACGCGCACAAGCCGCCCCCATTTCCGATGCCCGACTATCACGACATCGATCTATCCGGAGGCCAAATTGGGACCGCCGACAAATTCTCCGAACATCGCCCGTTCCAGCGTGGCAAAGCGCTGATTTCAGTCGCGGTCTTCATCGGCGCAATCGCGATTGCGGCACTTGGCGTCGCACCAATCGCGGCCTCGGCATTCGCCGGCGCCGTGCTCCTCATCCTGCTCCGGGTCCTCACGCCGGACGAAGCCTATGGCGGCCTTCGTCCCGAAATCCTTATGCTCATTGCCGGAATGGTCGTGGTTGGAGTCGCCATGGAGCAAAGCGGCCTTGCCGAGGACATGTCCAATTTGCTGATCGGAAGCGTCGAAGGGGTCGGCCCGCTTGCCGCGTTGATCATCCTTTACGGCGCCACGCTCGTTCTGACCGAACTTCTGTCAAACGCGACCGTCGCGGTCCTCATAACGCCAATCGCCGTGGCCCTGGCGGAGAGCCTGGGCGTAAGCCCACGTCCCTTCCTTGTCGCGGTGATGATGGCGGGAAGCGCGGCATTTGCGACGCCGTTCGGCTATCAGACCAATGTCATAGTCTACCAGATTGGTGGGTATAGCTATATGGACTTCGTCCGCGTCGGCCTACCGCTGAATCTGATCACGATGACCGTCGGAGTCGCGGCCATCACGATGGTCTTTCCTTTCTAGGACCAGCCTTCGATCACTTCGACGAACCGGGTCAGCCACGCATTGGTCTGATGACCGTCCACGACGCGATGATCGATGGTCAGCGTCACGTACGCCATCGGCTTTATAAGAATAGCGTCCTGCCCACCGATTTCTCTGACGACGACGCGCTTTTCCAGCTTGCCGATGCCGAGGATCGCCGCCTGGCCGGAATGAAGGATGATCGGCGCCGCGAGCAAGCTCCCCGAGACACCATGGTTGGAGATGGTGAAGCTTCCGCCGGAAACGTCTGCAGCAGCGAGCTGGCCGTTCCGGGCACGCGCAGTAAGGTCCTCCAGTTTTCGGCCAATGTCCTCTAGACTTAATGAGCCCGCGTCCTTGACGACCGGGACGACAAGGCCCTTCTCGCCAAGCGCCGTTCCCACGCCGATGTTGATCGTTGGGGAGACCGCGATCCGGTCTTCTTCCCAGCGGCCATTGATCGCCGGCGCGACACACATCGCTTCGGCAGCGGCCTTGACGATATACGCCGTGTAGCTGAGCTTAACCCCCTTCTCGGCCATTGCCTTCTTGTGTGCGGCGATGGCGCTGAAGTCGGCCTCGAACAGAGCTGTGACATGCGGCGCGTCGCTGACCGCACGCACCATGTTCTCGGCGATCTTGAGCCGCATCCGGTCGTGCGCAATGTCGCCACCGACGAAGGCAGACCCTTGGCGCGGCGCGGGCTTGGCACCCGACGCGACATATCGGTCGACGTCGTCGCGAGTGATCCGCCCGTCACGGCCGGTGCCGCTTATACCTGCCGGGTCGAGCCCGTGCTGGAGGATCGCGCGCTTGACCGACGGCGATAACCGCAACTCGCGCGTGGAGCTGGAATCGAGCATCGGAGCCTGAACCTGTGCCGGAGCGGGCGCTGGCTTGGATTCGGCAATGGATTGCGATGCGCCGTGGGGATCAATCCTGGCAAGAAGTGCGCCTGGCTCGGCCGTATCATCGGTATCCAACAGGATTTCGCTCAGCACGCCAGAAGCAGGCGATGGCACTTCCTGCGTGACCTTGTCGGTTTCCAGCTCGACAAGTGGATCATTGACGGCGACCGCCTCGCCGACCTTCTTCAGCCAGGCGCGGACGACCGCCTTCGTGCCTTCCTGCTCATCGGGGACGCGAACGTCGATCATCTCAGAACCCTATCAACCGATCGATCTCTGCGCGGATATCGGCAGTCGATGGGACAGCCCATTCCAGCAGCTTCGGGTGATGCGGACTGGGGATATCGGGCATCGTCACCCGCGCGACCGGTGCATCGAGGTCGAGGAATGCCTCGTCGGCGACGACGGCGGCGATTTCCGCTCCGAAACCGCCGGTGCGCAAATCCTCGTGCACGATCAGGCAGCGGCGCGTTCGTTTAACGCTGTCCAGTACCATCTCCCGGTCCCAAGGGTTCAGTGTGCGCAGGTCGATCACGTCGGCGGATGTGCCTTCCGCCGCGGATTCACAACGGGGAACCATCGCGCCCCAGGTGACGATCGTGATCCTGTCGCCTTCGCGGGTTTTCTTCGCCCGTCCAAAGGGAAGCACATAGGAATCGCCTGGCCACGGTCGCCTCGCCCAACTGTCATCGAGCATGGCGCGATGCTCGAAGAAGATCACCGGGTCGTTACCGCGGAGGCCTGCTCGAAGTAGCCCGACGGCATCTTCGGCATTGGAAGGCACGGCCACTCTCCAGCCGGGGTTATGGACGAACTGAACCTCGTTTGTCTGGCTGTGCCATGGATCCCCGCATTTGAAGAATCCGCCCGGAATGCGAAGTACCATCGGCGCCGCGAAGCGGTTGGCGGTGCGCCAGCGCATTGTCCCGCAATCGTTGATCTGCTCGGTTGCAGGCTCGGCATATTTACGGAACTGAATCTCTGGGACCGGTAGCAGGCCGGCGAGCGCCATGCCCACGGCTCGGCCCACAATGCCTTCCTCGTTGAGCGACGTGTCGAACACGCGCTCCACGCCATATTTGTCCTGCAATCCAAGCGTGACCGCGTGGACTCCGCCTTTGGGCCCGACATCCTCTCCGAACACGCACATTTTCGGATTGGCTTCGAGTTCCTGATCGAGCACGCGGCGGATGGCCGTGACCATGTTGATCCGCTGCCCATCCGGCCGCGGTTGGTCTGCCGTGCCTTCAAGGCTGAGCCCCGCGCGGCCGCCGACCTCGGCATGTCTGCCCTCGAAATAAACGTGATCGGTTACCCGGTCCGGCGAGGAAACGCCCCTCGCCTCGGCCCGCTTGCGCGCATCCTCAACGTCGGCCTCGACCGAGGCCGCGATCCGGCCCCAATCGAGATTGTGGCTGAACGCTTTCAGCTTCGGCAACGGGTCGCGCGCCCACTCCGCCTCGATTTCCTGAGCCGATTTGTAGGCCTGTGTGTCCTGCGCGCTATGACCTTCGAGACGCGGCACGGTCAGCCGGATCAGCGCCGGTCCTTTCCGCTCGCGAACATGGCCGACTGCTTCGCCGATCAGTTTCCCCGCTTCCGCGGGTTCCGTGCCGTCCCCGTTCCAGATGGTCAGGCCTTTGAAAGCGGCCAGATTAGCGGCAATGTCGCGACCCGGCGTCTGGTAATCAGATGTCACAGAAATGCCGTAGCCGTTATCTTCCACGTAAAATAGCAGAGGCAACTGTTGTGTAGTTGCAATTGTTAGCGCGGACCAAAATCCGCCTGTCGCACAGCTGGCGTCTCCGCCGAGCACCACCGCTATCGCGCCTTCGTCCCTCTCGCCTAGAACCTTGGCTTTGTAAGCGATCGCCTGCGCCCAGCCTGCCGCGGGCGTATATTGCGCGCCCACTCCGCCGCACATTGGTAAGGCATGGGCTCCACCGGGATTGGGGTAGTTGAATACGACGCCGATATCGCGGCCGTCCGAATATCCGCCTTCGCGGCCCATACCGCTGCCAAGGGCATCCGCCAGATCGACCCCGAGCGCGAGCAACATCGGCCGTGAACGGTAATAGCCACACGCCGCGTCACCGTCGCGCAAGTGCAGGCCCAGGATGACCTGCGCCATGTCGTGGCCGCGTGCTGAAAATTGGTAGAGCACCTTCTTTTCGGGGACGAGGACTTGCTCTTCGAGCTCGTCCATCGCCCGGCTGGTCAGCACCAACCTCGCTACCTCTTGCCAATCGATCGTAAAATGAGGGTCTGCGGCGACCTTCTTCTCACGCTCCGCCACCAGCGTCATCCGATTACCGCGACGATCGCTTGCGTGAAGCGATCCACCGCGTCGTCTGCCATGCCGAGGACGTTGAACCGTCCGCTGTCCGCCATGTAAATCCCGTGATCCTCGCGCAGCTTCAGCACCTGATCTCGCGAAATCGGGAGCATCGAGAACATGCCCTTCTGTTCGCCGATATAGGCCAGTCCAGGATGTGCCGCGGAAATGGCGGAACGAATGCGCTTTATCCGGGCCCGCATTTCGCCAAGCTCGGCAAGCCAGTCGGCTTTCAGGGCGGGATCCTGAAGGACGACACGCACTGCCGCTGCGCCGTGATCGGGCGGCATAGACCACATCTCGCGTGCAATCTGCAGGACATGGGCCATGGCTCGCGCCGTAGACTCAGCCGACGCGGTCTTGATGAACAGGGTCCCGACGCGGTCGCGATAAACACCGAAATTCTTGTCGCAGCTCTGCGCAACGAGAACCTCGTCGCAGGCGTCGAGGATGCGGCGCAGGCCCGCCGCGTCCTCGTCGAGCCCGTCGCCGAGCCCCTGGTAGGCAATGTCGACCACCGGAAGCAGGTTGCGCTCGACTACGACCCGCGTGACTTCGGCCCATTGCGCAGCGCTCAAATCCGCTCCGGTCGGATTGTGGCAGCAGCCATGAAGAAGGGCAATGTCGCCGGCGCGCGCACTCGACAACGCCTTCATCATCGCGTCGAATCGGATGCTCCGCGCTTCGCGATCGTAATAGGGATAGGCGTGTAATTCGAGGCCGACACCGGTGACTATCGGCTCATGGTTGGGCCAGGTCGGAACTCCGACCAGCACCCGAGCCTGAGGATTGGCCGCGTTTATGAGCTTGAACGCCAGGCTCAGCGCGCCGCAGCCCCCAGGGGTCTGAAGTCCATCGATGCGCGGGTCCCCTGCATGAGGGCCAAGCAGGAACTGGCCGATCAGCTTCGGGAATTCTACGTCGCCGCGCCCGCCGAGATACGACTTGCTTTCCTGCCGCTCCCACAACAACTTTTCTGCCACTTTCACCGCGCGTAAAATCGGCGTCGCTCCGGTCCCGTCTTTGTAGACCCCAACACCGACGTCGATCTTGTCTTCACGAGGATCGGAATTGGCCAAGGCGATCAGCGCAAGAAGGCTGTCGCTCTTGATGTCCTCAAGGTCGCTTAGGCGTGGATGGCTCGAAGTCGTCAGCATGGGACGGCTCTAGCCGCAATCGCAAGCACAGGCAAAATGACCTCAGCTGTCGTAATCGACGGCCACGCCTTCGCCGCAGGGCACCGACTGGCAGGTCAGCACATATCCCTCGGCGACTTCCTCGTCAGTAAGCCCGTATTGAACCGCCATTTCGACCTTGCCGCCGGTCAGCTTGGCCCGGCACGTCGCGCACACGCCGGCCTTGCAGGCGAACGGTGCGGGCATGCCGGCTTTCCGCACGGAATCGAGAATGTTGGAGCCGTCGAATGCGATCTTGCGCGTGCGCCCATCAAGCGTGACCGCGATCTGCAGCCCGGCCGCCTGCTGCTGGACCTTGGCGATTTGGGCCGCCTCACCGGCCGAGGGACGCTCCGCAGTGAATCGCTCGATGTGAATTCGCTCCTTGGCGACGCCCTTTCCGAGTAGCACCTGTTCGGCGGCGTCCATCATCGGTCCGGGGCCGCAGATGAACCACTCGTCGACCGCTTCCGCCTCGTCGACCAGGTGTTCCACCGCTTCCCCACAGCGCTCGGCATCGAGCATGCCGTTGAACAGCGGCAGGTCCCCTCTTCCTCCGCCAGGAAATGAAACAGTTCTAGGCGGCCGAGATAGCGGTCCTTGAGGTCGGCCAATGCTTCGAGGAAGATGATCGAGCGGCTGTCGCGGTTGCCGTAGAAGAGCGTGAAGCGGCTGTCCGGTTCGACGCTCAGCGCGGTTTTGATCAGCGACATAATCGGAGTGATCCCCGACCCGCCGGCGAACGCAACGTAATGCTTCCTTTGATCCGGGGAGAAAGGAACCGTGAAGCTCCCATGCGGCGGCATGACGGCGACGCGATCACCGGCTTTCAGATTGTCGCCCGCCCAGTTCGAAAAAACGCCGCCGGCGATACGCTTGACGGTGACCATCAGCTCGCCCTCGTCCGGTGAAGTGCAAAGCGAATAGTTGCGCCGCACCTCCTCGCCGTCGACGATCGCCATTAACGTCAAATGCTGCCCGGCCTTGAACTGGAACTGGTCCTGCAGTTCGTACGGAACTGCAAAGCGAATCGACAAAGCCTCGTCGGTTTCGGGGACGACTTCCGCGACCGTAAGGGCATGAAAATGCTCGGCCATTACCAGCTGGCGCCCGGATAGGTTCGGGGCAGATATTGCATGACCGCCAGCAGGTGACCGAGATGCTCGCTATGGTGACCGCGACGGCCGCCCAGGATCGGCCGCTCGTCGGCAGGCACGGCGAGCTTGGCCTGCTGTAGCACGTCGCCGATCGCCGCCCGATATTCGCGCTCGAAGCTGCGCGGGTCGGGAACGGTCTGGAACGCGATCATCTCTTCCAGGCAGGCGTCGACCTCGAACAGTTCCGGCACGAAACGCCAGCACCAGTCGAGCCCGTCGGCCATCCGCCGCGCGCTTTCCTCGGTACCGTCGCCGAGGCGAATCACCCAGTCGCCGGCAAGCTCGCGGTGATAGGCGACTTCCTTGACCGCCTTCTGAGCGATCGCGCGGAGGAACGGGTCCGGGCTTTCGCTGAGTTCCCGATAGAGAATGTGCTGCCAGGTCGAGAAGAGGAATTGCCGGGCCATCGTCTGGGCGAAATCGCCATTCGGCTGCTCGACCAGGAGGCAATTCTTGAAATCCAGCACGTCGCGCTTGAAAGCCAGCTCATCGCCATCGCCGTTGTTGGCCTTTTCGAAAATGTGCGTGGCCTGGCCAATCAGGTCGAGCGCCATGTTGGCAAGGCTGAGATCGACTTCCACCGAGGGCGCATGACCGCACCATTCGCTCAGCCGCTGGCCGAGGATCAGCGAGTCGTCGCCAAGGCGGAGCAGATAGTCGTAGTAATTGTCTTCAAGCGGGTCGGCGACGAGCTCGGCCGCTTCGTCGAACGCGCCATGGTCGGGCGCGCGGCGCGCGACGGCCTCGTCTTCTGGGCGGATTGGGGGAAGGCTGGGCATGAACGGATCAGATATGCTTCACGTCGTCGGGGATGTCGTAGAAGGTCGGGTGACGATAGACCTTGTCTTCCGCAGGCTCGAAGATCGGCCCTTTGTCGGCGGGGTCGCTGGCGACAATGTCTGTCGACCGAACGACCCACAGACTCACCCCTTCCATCCGCCGCGTATAGGTATCGCGGGCGTGGGCCAGCGCGAGCTTCGGGTCAGGAGCATGAATGCTGCCGACATGGCGATGGCTAAGCCCGCCCTTCGAGCGGACGAACACTTCCCAAAGCGGCCAGTCATGACCGGACATCCTTCTTCCCCTGCTTTGTTAATGCGTCAGGCCGCGGCGCGGGCGCGCTGTTTCTGATCGTATGCGGCGGCAGCGTCGCGAACCCATGCATTATTTTCCCATGCCTCGCGGCGCGCCTTCATCCGCTCCTTCGCGACCGGACCCTCACCGCGCACAACCGCGTAGAACTCTTCCCAGTCGATCTCGCCGAAATCGTAGCCGCCCTTTGCCTCGTTCCAGGCCAGATCCTCGTCCGGCACCTTGAGGCCGATGAATTCCGCCTGCGGGACCGTGATGTCGACGAATTTCTGCCGAAGCTCGTCGTTGGTCTCGCGCTTGATCCGCCAGCGCATCGACCGCTCGGTGTTCGGGCTATTTTCGTCAGGAGGGCCGAACATCATCAGGCTCGGCCACCACCAGCGGTTGAGCGCATCCTGAGCCATGCGCTTTTGCTGGGGCGATCCGCCGGCAAGCGCCATCATCGCCTCATAGCCCTGCCGCTGGTGAAAGCTTTCTTCCTTGCAAACGCGGACCATCGCCCGGGCATAAGGTCCATAACTGGTGCGCTGCAGCGGCACCTGGTTCATGATCGCCGCGCCATCGACCAGCCAGCCGATCGCCGCGATATCCGCCCAGGTCAGCGTCGGATAATTGAAGATCGTCGAATATTTGGCCTTGCCGCTGTGGAGCGCCTCGATCATCTCCTCCCGGCTCGTCCCCAGCGTCTCTGCCGCGCAATAGAGATAGAGGCCATGCCCCGCCTCGTCCTGGACCTTGGCAAGCAGGATCGCCTTTCGGCGCAAGCTTGGCGCCCGCGTGATCCAATTGCCCTCGGCAGCATGCCGACGATCTCGCTGTGTGCGTGCTGCGAGATCTGCCGCACCAAGGTCTTGCGATAGGCTTCCGGCATCCAGTCCTTGGGCTCGATGAATTCGTCCGCCGCGACGCGTGCCTCGAACGCTTCCAGCAGCGCCGGGTCCTCCGCGATTTCAATCGACTTGACGTTCTTCTGAAGCTCGGTCGTGTACATGAGACTTCCCTAGCCATTTCGCTTGCGCACTTCAAACGCGCGAGCAGCGCGGGTAGAGCCGCGCCATGGCCTACGAAACGATTATCGCCGAGCGCAGCCGGCACATTGCAACGATCACGCTCAATCGCCCCGACCGGCTCAACAGCTTCACGCGGGCGATGCACGCCGAGCTTCGCGACGCCCTCGGAAGTCTCGGTGACGCCCGCGTTCTCGTCCTGACCGGAGCGGGCCGTGGTTTCTGCGCCGGCCAGGACCTCAACGATCGCGCCGTCGCACCGGGGGAAGCGGTCGATCTTGGCGAGACGGTCGAAGAGTGCTGGAACCCCCTGGTCCGGACGCTTGCCGAACTTCCGCAGCCGGTCATCGCCAAGGTCAACGGGGTTGCCGCAGGCGCCGGGGCGAGCCTCGCGATGGCCTGCGATATCGTCATCGCCGCCTCCACCGCAAAGTTCATTCAAAGCTTCTCTGCTTTGGGACTGGTGCCGGATACCGGCGGAAGCTGGCATCTCACCCGCCATCTCGGCCAGGCGCGGGCGATGGGGCTGGCGCTGACCGGCGAGCCGCTCGATGCCCGAAGGCCGAAGAATGGGGCCTCATCTGGAAATGCGTCGGAGGCGAGTGGCTCGACGAGGAAACGAACAAGCTCGCCGCCAAGCTGGCGTCCCTCCCGCCCTTGGGCTCGCCGCAATCAAGAAGATCATCCGCACCAGCTGGGACCGATCGCTCAACGAAGAACTCGATTTGCAGCGGGACGAGATGCGCCGCCTCGGCTTCACCGCGGATTATCGTGAGGGCGTGGCCGCCTTCCTGGAGAAACGCCCGGCGACTTTCACCGGCCGATGATCATATCCGCTGCCCACAAGTTCATCTTCGCGGCTGTTCCGAAAACCGGGACTCACGCCGTCCGCCAGGCTCTGCGCGAGCATCTCGGACCCGACGATCTCGAACAGGTCGGCCTATTCGTCACCAAGCGCTTCCCGATGCCGGAACTGGCCCAGATTGGGCACGGCCACATCACGCTCGCCGAGGTGAAACCGCACCTCCCGGCGGAGGACTTCGACCGCTTTTTCAAGTTCGGGTTCGTCCGCAACCCGTTCGACCGCTTCATTTCCTTTTGCGCATTCATGACTCGTCAGCACGGCTATTTCGACCGGGAGCCCCAGCGCGTCATGCACCATTTCCTGTTCGTTGAGCCGCCCGCGAACAAGATCCATTATCAACCGCAGCACATCTTCTTCAGCGGTGAGGGGGACGCGTTGCTCTCTGACTATGTCGGCCGGGTCGAAGAGATGCAGTCGAGCTATGACGAAGCGTGCCGCCGGATCGGAATCCCCTCGCGGCCACTGGACCGGGTGAACACCTCGCGCCGAGGCGACTATCGCCAATATTACACTCCGGAGCTTCGCGATGCGGTGGCGAAGCTTTATGCTCGCGACCTGGAGCTGTTCGGTTATGACTTCTGAGATCCGGCCCAACCCGCGCAAGACGACATCCGTCCGCACGCTCGGCACCGTGGACATCGTCGCCCTTCGAGAAGCCGTTCTGGCGATACCCGAAGCTCTGTGGGATGCCGAAAACGCCGGAAAACCGAACCGCTTCCAGGCACTCGACGCCACCCGCCATATCCTTTTCCGTTTCCCGGAACGCCTTTCCGACTGGCGTACCGGTCGAGACCGGCCGCTAATGGAGGAGTGGCGTCCGCTATTAGAGCCCGTTCTCACCTCGGCTACCGCCAACTACGGCTATGCGCGAGGCGATTACCCGCGGATCATGCTTGCCAACATGTCGCCCGGAGGGATCATTCACCCTCACCGCGACACGAATGCGTCCGCCAAATGGCCGCACAAGATCCATGTGCCGCTGACCACCAATGAAAAGGTCACCTTCTTTGTCGGAGGCGAGGGCTACCATTTTGCCGAAGGCGAGGCGGTTGAGGTCAATAACATGGGCCTTCATGCCGTCGCCAACGAGGGCGAGACGCCCAGAATTCACCTCATCTTCGAATATTACGATATCGACCAGCCGGAGCCCGCGTGGCTTGCGGAAGTACTCGAACAGGCCCGCCTTCGCCAGCAGACGGTAGCGACCCGGTAAACGCGAATTTAATTGCATAGGCGGACGGATAAGCAGATAACCCGTCGCCACAGGGGGCCATGTCTATGACTGAGGCCGTTACGGCGCCGACCGGTCGGCGCCTGGAGTCGTTGGACTTCATTCGCGGGTGCGCGTTGTTCGGCATTCTCATCATGAACATCGTCGGCATGGGCCTCGGCCCGGCCTATGACAATCCGACTGTGCTGGGCGGGGACAAAGGCATCGACCTTTGGACCTGGTTCGCCGTCAATGTGACGTTCGAGGGCACTCAGCGCGGCCTGTTCTCCATTCTTTTCGGCGCCGGTGTGATCCTTTTCACCAGCCGGCCCGATTCTACAGACGCGTATTTCCGCCGAAATCTCTGGCTGATCGCCTTCGGGCTTTTCAACGCCTGGGTGCTTTTGTGGAGCGGAGACATCCTCTATTTCTACGGGCTAACCGCCCTTTTCCTCTTCGCTTTCAGACACCTCTCCGGGAAGAAGTTACTCGCCATCGGGATCGCCAGCTTCGTCCTTGGTGCCGCTTGGAGCGGGCTCGACACCCGAAATCTTCTGAACTTACACACCCGCGCCGTGGCCGCCGAGCAAGTGCCAGCCGCCAAGCGCACGGAAGAACAGAAGAAGGTGATCGAGCAGTGGAAGGAGGAAGCGCGCGGCGCTCCCAAACCCGCCGCCGTCCAGAAAATGAAGCAGCAGGTTACTGCGGGCTATTTCAGTGCGCTCGAAGCACGCGCCCCGCGCATCGCCGAGGCGCAGAGCTGGTGGGCTTACCGCTACTTCTTTGACATCTTCGGGATGATGATGATGGGCATGGCCCTGTTCAAGCTCGGCGTGCTGACGCTGGAGGCAAAAACCCGCACCTATCTGGCAATGATGGCCGGCGGTTACGCGATTGGGGTCCCGCTCAATCTCTATGAAGCAAATTGGATCATGAGCCACGGCTTCTCCGGGCTCGCCTATCACCAGGCCAACATTACTTACGACTTCTCTCGACTTGCCCAGACGATCGGTCACTTGGGCCTGCTAGGCCTTTTCCTTAAGTCGGGAATCCTGCCTTGGCTCCGCCAGTCGATGGCGGCCGTCGGCCGGATGGCGCTGACCAACTATCTGACGCACTCGCTGGTCGCGCTGATCATCTTCGTGTTTCTAGGTTATTGGGGCGCGCTCGCTCGGCATCAGCTTTACTACATCGTCTTCGCAGTATGGGCTGCGCAGCTGGTCATCAGTCCAATCTGGCTCAGGAATTTTCACTTTGGCCCGGTCGAATGGCTGTGGCGTTATCTGACTTACGGCAATGCTCCGCCGTTCCGTAAAGTGCGGCCGACAATACCGGTCGGAGCGCTCGCGGCGTAAAACTTCGTCGCTCAATCCGTGACAATCGTTCAAGGACCTCTAAAATACGGCGTCCTTGTAAGAGAGTACTAAGATGTCCCGCGCCGATGATCTTGCCCGGCATTCAACCCTCGCCGACGCGCACCTGGCGGCGATCGTCGAATCCTCGTCGGACGCTATCATCTCCAAGGATCTGAACGGAATAGTCCAGAGCTGGAACCGTGCAGCAGAGCGTATCTTCGGTTGGACCGCCGAAGAGATGATTGGTCAATCGATCCGCCGCATCATCCCCGCGGACCGCCAGAAAGAAGAGGATTCTATCCTATCCCGCGTTCGCACCGGTGAGCTCGTCCCCAAGTTCAACACCGTCCGCATTCGCAAGGACGGCGCCATCGTCCTGGTCGCCATCACCGTATCCCCCATAATGGCAGCGGACGGGACGATCATTGGCGCATCAAAGATCGCACACGACATCAGCGAACAGGCGGCGATTCAGCAGAATCTCGAGATCAGCGAGCTTCGATTCCGGGCGCTTGCCGACAACATCCCGCAGCTCGCCTGGATGGCGCACGCCGACGGACACCTCTTCTGGTATAACCAGCGCTGGTACGATTACACCGGCACCGACTTCCAGCAGATGGAAGGTTGGGGCTGGTCGAGGGTTCACCACCCCGAACATCTTGAGCGCGTTACCGAGAAATGGACGCAGGAGCTTGCCCGCGGCGAGGGCTGGGAAGACGTCTTCCCGCTTCGTGACAAAGATGGTCAGTACCGCTGGTTCCTGTCGCGGGCACAGCCGATCCGAGATGCTGCCGGCGATGTCACGATGTGGTTCGGCACCAACACCGACATCACGCAGCAGCGAGAACATGAGGAACAGATCGAGCTCCTCATGGGGGAGGTCAGCCACCGCTCGAAAAACATGCTGGCGATCGTCCAGTCGATACTTCACCGGACAGCGGCGGATGTCGCGCCGGAGTTCGTGGCCGGCTTCGAAAAGAGGATTGCCGCCCTTGCCGCCAACCAGGATATGCTCATTCACCGCGGATGGAGCGGCGCGACGATGAGCGAGATCGTCTATTCCCAGCTGCAGCCTGTGGGCGAGCTCGTCGGGAAGAGGATCAGTCTGGTTGGCCCGGAAGACCTTGTCATTCGGCCGCGTGCCGCTGAAGCGCTTGGCCTTGCGGTGCACGAGCTTCTGACGAATGCCATCAAATATGGGGCGCTCTCCAATGACGAGGGCGAAGTTCGCGTAAACTGGCAAGCCGATGCGTCCGCCGAACAGCCTGTCTTCGAGGTGACCTGGCAAGAGAGTGGCGGTCCCCCAGTGACTTCGCCAAGCCGCTCCGGCTTCGGAAGCATCCTCATCGAGCGCAATGTCCGCGCCGCCCTCGCTGCCAAGGTCGACATCGATTACGCGCCCGGCGGTCTGGTTTGGAAAGTCGTCGCGCCCTTCGACAAGGTCGTCGCGCCCTAAGCTCCATTGCCGGGGGATGCGGCGCGCCCTATAGCGCGGCCTTCATTCCATCAGGCAGGAAACCGACCGCCCCATGTCCCGTCGCCGCCAGATCTACGAAGGCAAGGCCAAGATCCTTTACGAAGGCCCGGAGCCGGGAACGCTGATCCAGTATTTCAAGGACGACGCGACGGCTTTCAACGCTCAAAAGCGCGGGACGATCGCCGGCAAGGGCGTAATCAACAATCGCATCTCGGAGCTGATCTTCACCTCGCTCGGCGGGATCGGGGTTCCGACCCACTTTATCCGGCGCCTTAACATGCGCGAGCAGCTTGTCCGGCAGGTCGAGATCGTCCCGATCGAGGTGGTTGTCCGCAACGTCGCGGCCGGCTCCCTCTCGAAGCGCCTCGGCATCGAAGAGGGCACGCAGCTTCCGCGGACGATCATCGAATATTATTACAAGGACGACAGCCTGGGCGACCCGATGATCGCCGACGAGCATATCGCCTGCTTTGGGTGGGCGACCCAGGACGAGATGAACGACATTGCCGACATGGCGATCCGCGTGAACGACTTTATGTGCGGCCTGTTCGCAGCGATCGGCATCCGGCTGGTCGACTTCAAGCTGGAGTTCGGACGGGTCTGGGACGGGGACTATTCGCGCGTCATCCTGGCCGATGAGATCTCCCCGGACGGCTGCCGACTGTGGGACATGAAGTCGAACGAAAAGCTGGACAAGGATCGCTTCCGCCAGGACCTCGGCAAGGTCGAGGAGGCCTACCAGGAAGTCGCACGCCGGCTCGGCCTGCTTCCCGAAGAGGGCGATGACAGCGCCGTCCTCGATCTCGACAGCCACCGGAAAAAGCGGGGCAAGTAAGCCGTGGCCCTGCCAAGGGCTCGCGTCGTCACATTGAACGCCGCGCTTGGTCCGCTCGACTATCGAGTCCCAGACGGGATGAATGCCGGACCGGGTAGCGTCGTCGTCGCGCCGCTCGGCCCGCGTCTGCTCGTCGGAGTGGTTTGGGAGCCGGAGCGGCTGCAGACCGGAGAAGTTGGCGACAATCGACTTCGCCCGCTCGCCGGACTGGTCGACGTCCCGCCGATCCCGGCCGCGCTTCGACGCCTCGCCGAGTGGACCGCCGATTATTACCTCTCCCCTCTCGCCAGTGTCTTGCGAATGGTGCTGCCGTCATCCTCCGCGCTCGCGGGACCAAGGACCTTGACCGAGTACGGCCCAACCGGGATTCGGCCCGAGCGCCTGACTCCGCAGCGCGAGCAAGCGCTCGAGCGGATCGAAGGCCGCCAGGGAACGATCCGCGAGCTCGCCGCCCACGCCGAGGTCAGCGATGCCGTGATGCGCGGCCTCGTGAACGCGGGGGCACTCGAAAGACTGGAGGTGGATGCCGACCGGCCCTTCCCCCGCCCCGATCCCGATTTCGCGCCGCCGGTCCTGAACGACGAGCAGCGCGACGCTTCCGACAGTCTCACAGCATCCATCGGCAAAGGCTTCGATCCGGTTTTGCTCGACGGCGTCACCGGCTCCGGCAAGACGGAAGTCTATTTCGAGGCTGTCGCCGAAGCCGTACGCCAAGGTCGCCAGGTGCTCGTTCTGCTCCCGGAGATTGCCCTTACGGAGCCATTCCTCACGCGCTTCACCGCGCGCTTTGGTTGCGAGCCGGTCGCCTGGCACAGCGATCTGCGATCTTCCCAGCGCCGGCGCGCCTGGCGAGCCATCGCCTCGGGCGAAGCGAAGGTAGTGGTCGGAGCCCGTTCGAGCCTGTTCCTGCCCTATCCCAACCTCGGCCTTATCGTGGTGGACGAAGCCCATGAGCCGAGCTTCAAGCAGGAAGACGGCGTACAATATCATGCCCGCGACGTAGCCGTGATGCGCGGCCATTTCGAGGAGATCCCGGTCATCCTCGCATCCGCGACCCCGGCAATCGAAACCCGCCACATGGTCGAGATCGGCCGCTATCGCGAGGTTACGCTCGGCCGCCGCTACGCAGGAGCCACGCTCCCCGAAATTCGGACGATCGACCTGACGCAGGACCCGCCGCCGCGCGGCCGTTGGCTGGCTCCCAGTCTCGTTGCCGAGCTCGAGGCCAATCTTGAAGCGGGCGAGCAGAGCCTGCTGTTCCTCAACCGCCGCGGCTTCGCTCCGCTCACCCTGTGCCGCCATTGCGGGCATCGTTTCCAATGCCCGAATTGTACGGCGTGGATGGTCGAGCATCGGCTGATGCACCGCTTGGCGTGCCACCATTGCGGTCACGTCATGCCGCCGCCGGCGCAATGCCCGGAATGCGGGGAGGCGGACTCGCTCGTAGCCTGCGGTCCCGGCGTTGAACGGATCGCCGATGAAGTAGCGGCGCTGTTCCCCGATGCGCGCACCGCGATCGTCACCAGCGACACGATCTGGTCGCCGGCGCGTGCGGCGGAGTTCGTGCGTGCGATGGATGAAGGCGAGATCGACATCGTTATCGGTACCCAACTGGTCACGAAGGGCTATCACTTCCCGAACCTGACGCTGGTCGGCGTGGTCGACGCCGATCTCGGGCTGCAGGGCGGCGACCTCCGCGCCGCGGAGCGTAGCTTCCAGCAGATTAGCCAGGTCGCCGGCCGCGCCGGGCGTGGCGAAAAACCGGGGCGGGTGCTTGTCCAAACCCACGATCCGGACGCCCCGGTTATTGCCGCGCTGGCAAGTGGCGACGGGCCCGGCTTCTATTCAGCCGAGACCGAAGCGCGGCGCGAGGCGGCGATGCCGCCATTTGGGAGGCTGGCCGCAATTGTGGTGTCGTCCGAAGACTCGGCGGAGGCGGAGGGCGTTGCCCGGCGAATCAGTCAGGCGGCGCCGCGCGTCGAGGGCATGGCGGTCTACGGCCCCGCCCCTGCGCCGCTGGCAATGCTTCGCGGCCGCATTCGGCAGCGGATCCTGGTTCATGCGGAGCGAAAGCTGGACGTTCAGGACGTCATTCGCGATTGGCTCGGTGCGATCGAGTGGGGACCGAAGGTCCGCGTGGCAGTGGACGTCGACCCTTACAGCTTCCTCTAGGCGAACGCTTCCGCGATTTGCCCTTCGCTAAGGCCGAAATCGGCGGCGCGGTAGCGATGCCTGCGATGACCGACAGAGCGATCGAGGAAACGGCTCATTCTTCGCTCGACAGGTCCTTCCAGCGGTCGACCCAACAGGGCGTAGATCCTGGCCATCGAACTTCGCCAGTCGTGCGAAACCTCCTCGTAATCGAGCTCGACCCGAGGGGTGTCGGGAAGGCGGCGCAGAGTGTCTTCCATCCGTTCCGAGCGAAGCCTTGTCTTGCGCAGCCATTCGCGGCCGACCTCTTCCCTCGTGACGCTGTCGGACAACAACCTGGCGTGGTGCCAGGCCAAGCTTGCCGACGATGCCACCACCTCGGCGGGGTCGCGCCTCAGGACAACCAGCCTAGCGTCGGGAAACGCTTCGAGCACTGCGTCGAGATCCTGGGCGAATTGCGGGGCTTTAAGGAGCCAGGTGCGACACGAATCCGCCCCATCCGCGTAGGCATGAAGCTGAAGCAGGTTTCGATATTCCCGATAGGCGTCGGTAGGGTCCGCGCTTTCGACAAACGTCGCAAAAGACGGGATTCGGCATTGGCCTTCAAACTGTGCGCCCCATATCGAAAAGGCCTGCAGACCGAAGTCTTCTTCCGGCTGGTTGGGTCCAGTCGGATGGACCGATGCCAAGGCGGGATCGATAGCGCGAAGCAAGGCCCCGGCGAGTACCGCGCGGGTCGAACGCGGATCGATTGAGCCGAGAGGCGGGACAGGGTCGAGCTGGTGGTAGAATCGATTGACCGCGAAATGAGGATCGCAGGCGAGGAGCCTGTGGATTCGAGTTGTACCGGATCGCATCTGGCCGACGATTATCAGGGGCTGAGCGACTGGCGTCGCGGCAATTTGAGGATGTGCTCTACGCCATCGGCCAGCGCGTGCCCGGGCCGCTACCAGCTTGACGAGCTGTCCGTAGGCGACCGTGTGGCCGAAGCTGTTGAGATCTGCTTCCAATCGAAGCGACCGGCACAGGATGTTGAGCCGCTCACGCCACTCCCCGTCTTGTGGGCGGCCCCAGCCGCGGCTGGCGGCCGCCTCGACGATGGCGTCCGTTTCAAGGACAGGCCGCGTCGCAACTCCCCGCTTCCAAGCCCATTCCAGCGCCCGGGATAATCGGCCGACCAATCGCGGCCTGTCATCTTGCAAAGCCTCCATGCAGGACTGGGCTAACCCACCGCGCCCCCGATTGAAACTGCCGCGGCCTTTGCTAATCCTTGGCTCTCAGGGAGTTATTCACATGTTGCGTATTATCCTGACAGCCGCAGTCGCAGTCCTATCTCTGTCCCCCGCCTCGGCCGCCTGGCACAAAGCGTCGTCCCGCCATTTCATCATTTATTCGGAAGAGGAACCTGAGAATCTCAGGGCCTTTGCCAACAAGCTCGAGCGATTTGATTCTGCTGTTCGGGTATTACGCAAGATGAAAGATCCGCCGGTTGGGGACGGAAACCGCCTGACGGTATTCGTCGTCCGAAACAATGTGCAGGTCGAAAAACTGAAGCGTGGCGGAGGTAGGAATGTTGCCGGCTTCTACCTGCCCCGCGTGAGCGGTTCGATAGCAGTGGTTCCACGCGCGACCAATGGCAGTCTGCAGCCGGACGTCGTGTTTCAACACGAATATGCCCACCATTTGATGTTCGCTGACCTGGCGACACCGATTCCCAGATGGTTGGTCGAGGGTTTCGCCGAATTCTATTCCACCGCGAACATCGAACCCGATGGTTCGGTCGGCATTGGGGAAGCGGCCGCTCACCGGAAAGGGACTTTCAGGCATAAGATCGCGACAATGCCGTTGACGAGCTTGCTAAGTGGCGAGATCGGCGGCGGCTTCGATCAGATGGCATTCTACGCCCAGGGCTGGCTGCTTACCCATTATCTGACCTTCGAACCGAAGCGACGGGGGCAACTCGAAATTTATCTTGCGGAGTTTGCGCGCGGACGGTCATCTATTGATGCGGCGCGGATCGCCTTTGGCAATCTTCGAGATCTCGAACAAGATCTCACGCACTACCTGCGCGACGAGAAGTTTCCGTATCTCAACCTGCCAGCAAGCGAGATCAAAGCTTCCGAGGTCCAAATCGAACGTCTTGGCGAGGGCGCTAACGCGGCGATGCCCCTTTACATGCGCCTTCAAAGCCGCACGGAAGGCAGTGCCGCCGACAATGCCGCTGCTGCACGGGCGCTAGCCGCGGTGCATCCAGACGACCCGCTCGTCATGATGACCCTTGCCGAGGCGGAATGGGACGCGCGAAACTTCAAGGCTGCGGAGGCCGCCGCCGACAAGGCTATCGCGCTCCAGCCTCAGTCCGCCGAGGCTCACATATGGAAAGGGCGAGCGCTGTTGTCCCAGGCCGAGGCCGGTTCAACAGGCGTGTCCTTCGCGAATGCCCGTGGCTGGTTCAATCGTGCGAACCGGCTCGATCCTGAAAATCCCGAGCCGCTCTTTTATTATTACCGCACCTTCACTGGCAGCGGCGCACGGCCCACGGCCAACGCTATCGCAGCACTGCATTACTCGGCAGAACTCGCACCGCACGACTTGGGACTAAGACTTCAGTCGGCGCGCCAGTATCTCGTCGACGGCAAGGTTGGCCAAGCCCGCCGCATGCTGATTCCGGTCGCCTATAGTCCGCACGGCGGCAAGCTGGCCGACGAAGCGCAGGAATTGCTGCAGCGTATCGGTACAGCCAGTGGCCAAAACTGAGGCTCTTGCAATAATTTCAATTTAAAACAGGACTTTGCAGGAAGAATGACGAGCGCTACTCTCCTGCAACTATTCGGGGGAGTTAGCGTAATGGGGAAAATCGTTTTGGCGCTGGCCGCTGGGTCGGCGCTGTTCTCGGTGTCGGCCGCAGCTGAGTGGCATCAGGCGACGTCGAAGCACTTCATTATCTACGGCGACATGCCTGAGGGACAGTTGCGCGATTACGCGACGCGTCTCGAGAAGTTCGACGCTGCCGCGCGGCTTATCCGGCGCCAGCCCGACCCGGTCGTCGGCGATGGAAATCGCGTGCAGGTATTCGTCGTCCCCAGCATGCTCGAGGTCAATCGACTGTACGGCGACGCCGAGGCGGGAATTGGCGGCTATTACCAGGGGCTGGTGAGCGGTCCGTTCATTGTCACTCCGCTCAAGATACGGTTGTTGAATGGCCGAACCGACCGGATCGATCCGGAGGTGGTGTTCTTCCATGAATATACTCACCACCTGCAGCTCCAGAGCACGCAAAAGCCGATGCCGGCCTGGCTGACGGAGGGTTTCGCGGAGTTCCTCGGAAATCCCGTTTTCGGCAAGGATGGCTCAGTGGGGATCGGAGCACCGGCGATGATGCGCGCTGAGCAGCTCGTAAACGAGCGCTGGGCGCCGATTGGTGACCTTATGGAGGGCAATGCCTTTCGGCTCGGCTCTGCCGGTTACTGGATCCAGAATTATGCCCAGGGCTGGCTGCTCAATCATTATCTTGCATTCGAACCGTCCCGCAAAGGTCAGGTCGAAAGATATGTCGCCGGTATCGAGCAGGGACAGAACGCGCTCGACGCGGCGCGCGCAGCCTTTGGCGACCTGGGTCAGCTAGAGAGCGAGTTGCGCGGTTACATCAAGCGCAAGGACCTGCCCTTCCTTAGGATCGACTCTTCTAAACTCAATGTGCCGCCGGTCACGATCACCCGCCTGTCGCCGGGCGCACAGGCCGTGATGCCGTACCGGATTCAGTCGAAGACCGGCTATGCGTCGGTCTCGGTAAGCTCGGTGCTCGGCAAGGTTCGTGATGCCGCCAAGCGCTACCCGGACGACGCGCTGGTCTTGCGGACATTGGCCGAAGCGGAGTTCGACGCCAAGAATTTCGACGAGAGCATCGCTGCGGCCGAGGCAGTGCTGAAGATCGATCCGAAGAGCACCGAAGGGTTGATCTACAAAGGCCGGGCCCTGCTCGCGAAGGCCAAGAAGGCCAACGACGCCACGCTCTTTAGCGAGGCGCGCAAGCAGTTCGTGGCCGCGAACAAGATCGACCCTGAAGATCCGGAGCCGCTCTACCTTTACTACCGGAGCTATCGCGCGGCGAACGTTGCTGCGCCGAAGTCGGCGATTGACGGGCTCCACTATGCCACGGTGCTCGCGCCACGGGACACTTACCCCGCTATCCAGCTGGTCGCCGAGCACCTTCGGCAGAATAATCTGAAGGCGGCGGCGGATGCGCTGAAGCCGATCGCTTATCTTCCTCACGCCGGACAGACACGGCAGAATGACGCGCTCAAGGTGTTGAACCTGATCGAAAAAGGTCAGGGTCAGGAGGCACTTGCGTTGGCGCAAAAGGAACTTTTCCCCAAGCGCGACGAAGACACGAACTAAAGGTCGAACGCGGCCTGTTCCTTCCAGGTCGCGCCTTCCGCCGCCAGCAGCTTGCGCTTGCGCTCCAGCCCGCCGGCATAGCCCCCGAGGCTGCCGTCCGAACGGATCACGCGATGACAGGGCACGAGCACGGCGACGGGGTTCGATCCATTGGCCGTGCCGACGGCGCGCGTCGCCTTGGGATCGCCAACGGCCGCAGCGATGTCTGCATAACTGCGCGTTTCGCCCGGCGGAATCTTGCGAAGCTCGGCCCAGACCCGTTCCTGAAAGCCAGTCCCGACAACGTCGATCGGCAAGTCGTGGACCGCGGTGGGTGTTTCAATCGCGCTCATCACCCCGGATATCAGGGACGCCATGGCCGTATCCGCCGGGAGAATAGTTGCATTCGGGAACCGCAGCTTCAGCGCAGCCAGATCCTCATCGAAGGTCAGCCGGCAGATCCCCTTGTTTGTAGCGGCAACCAGCATCCTTCCGAGTGGAGTGTCGAGAAAAGCATAACGGATCGTCTCCCCCCGACCGCCATCGCGCCATGCCGAGGGGGTCATTCCGAGACGATCCTTGGCGTCGGCATAAAAGCGGCTCGGCGCAGAATAACCGGAATCGTAAATGGCTTCGGTCACCGTCCCGTTTTCGTTGAGGGCGCTTGCGGCGCGTTCGGCGCGCAGGCCCCGGGCATAGGCCGCGGGGGACACGCCGATCTCGCGGGTGAAAATCCGTTGAAAGTGATGCGGCGCGTAACCGACTGCCGCCGCCAGCTGTTCGAGCCTGGGAATGTCTTCCGCTTGATTGATCAGTTCGATCGCGCGGCCAATCGCCTCGCGATCGCGGCCGACCTCATCCGGCTTGCAGCGCAGGCAGGCTCGGTAGCCAGCAGCCCGGGCCTCGTCGCTCCCTGCGAAGAATTCGACATGCTCGCGCTTCGGCCGGCGTGCCGGGCAGCTCGGCTTGCAATAGATGCCGGTGGTCTTGACCGCGCCAATGACTCGCCCGTCCCAGCGGCGGTCGCGCCGCTCGAAGGCCGCCCAGGCGGCTTCGAGGTCGATGGTCGGCATTGGCTCAAGCATAGCACAAGCGGTCGTCATCTTTAGTTCCTGTCGATGCGTGCGGCAAAGCAGCCGCGAATAGCATTGTGGGCGTCGATATGATCGACCTTCGAATTGCCGAGCATCCGGCGGATCGCCGGATCCGCCTCTCCCGGCTGCACGATCGCGGCGTCGATCATCATGCCCTCGCCGTCGAATGCCCGAAGCGAAAGTATCCGGCGATCGAGGGCTGGCGGGATGCTGTCAACGTAGTCGGCCGCCTCGGTCGCGGACTTGCTGATGAAAATTGCGTGACTTGCGCGATAGGGATTGTTGCCCTCGTGGCTGACGTGATTCAAAAGAATCACTTCGTCGCCAATGTCGGCGTCACGAAGCGACACGCGGCAGGGAAAGTTGGGATTGTCCACACGCATGCGGGTCATACCCATGTCTTCCAGCTCGGCATCGCCAAGTTCGAACAGGGGAGAGAAGGTGGCGGGCTCCAGGCCTTTGATTCGGTAGGTCATGGATCCGGCCTACCCGACGTCGTCGGGCTGGCGCTTCCCGCGCCTTGCTTTCAAACCAGTAATTACCCGCCTTGCATCCGCTACTACCCCCTGCTAGTGGCGCGCCAACCCATGGCGGGCGCGTGATTTTCTATCGCTGCATCCATCGAAAACATGGGCCAACACTCTCTGTCTGGAGCAATCGGCGCGTGGAGAATTCCGGCGGCATTCAGGCCAGCTTAGCGGGGCGCTATGCCACCGCTTTGTTCGGTCTTGCCCGTGACGAAAACCAAATTGATGCGGTTAGCCGCAGCCTGGACACGCTCGAATCGGCGGTCGCGGAATCCGGCGACTTTCGCGCGCTCGTTTCCAGTCCGCTGGTCAGCCGCGGCGAAGCTGGCAAAGCGATCAGGGCTCTCACCCCCACTCTCGGGCTCGACCCGACCACGGCCCGCTTTCTCGGCGTACTCGCTGAAAATGGCCGGCTGGGCGAACTGAAGCCGGTCATCCGGCTCTTCCGCCAGTTGGCCGGCGAACACCGCGGCGAAACCGTTGCCGAAGTCGCGTCGGCGCATCCGCTCGATGACGGCCAAGTGCAAGCGCTGAAGGCCAAGCTCAAGGCCCGCCTCGGCCGCGACGTCACGATCGACTCGACGGTCGACCCCTCTCTCCTCGGCGGCATCGTCGTCCGGCTTGGAAGCCAGATGATCGACGCCTCGATCAAGACCAAACTCAACACGCTCGCCCTGGCGATGAAGGGCTGAAGGCCCCTACGCCAAAGGAACCGATGAAAGGCTAATGATGGACATCCGCGCCGCTGAAATCTCCCGCGTCATTCGCGACCAGATCGCGAACTTTGACGCCGATGCCCAGGTCTCCGAGGTCGGCAGCGTCCTGTCGGTCGGCGACGGTATCGCCCGCATCCATGGTCTCGACAACGTCCAGGCCGGCGAGATGGTCGAATTCGACGACGGCACCAAGGGCATGGCCCTCAATCTCGAAGCCGACAACGTCGGCGTCGTCATCTTTGGTTCTGACAGCGCCATCAAGGAAGGCTCGACTGCCAAGCGTACCGGCACGATCGTCGACGTTCCCGTCGGCAAGGGCCTGCTCGGTCGCGTCGTCGACGCGCTCGGCAATTCAATCGACGGTAAGGGACCGATCGAAGCCACGGAGCGCAGCCGCGTCGAAGTCAAGGCTCCCGGCATTATCCCGAGGAAGTCGGTTCACGAGCCGGTGCAGACCGGCCTCAAGGCGCTAGACGCGCTCGTTCCTGTCGGCCGCGGCCAGCGTGAGCTGATCATCGGCGACCGCCAAACCGGCAAGACGGCCGTCGCGATCGACACGTTCATCAACCAGAAGCAGGCCAATGCCGGCAATGACGAGGGGCAGAAGCTTTACTGCATCTACGTCGCCGTCGGCCAGAAGCGCTCGACCGTCGCCCAGATCGTCCGCGCGCTCGAAGAGAATGGGGCGATGGAATATTCCATCGTCGTCGCCGCGACCGCGTCCGAGCCGGCCCCGCTGCAGTTCCTCGCGCCATACACCGGTTGCGCGATGGGCGAATATTTCCGCGACAACGGCATGCACGCGGTCATCGTTTACGACGACCTTTCCAAGCAGGCCGTGGCCTATCGCCAGATGTCGCTCCTGCTGCGCCGCCCGCCGGGCCGCGAAGCCTATCCGGGCGACGTCTTCTATCTCCACAGCCGACTGCTCGAGCGCGCCGCCAAGATGAACGATGCCAACGGCAACGGGTCGCTCACCGCTTTGCCAATCATCGAGACTCAGGCGGGCGACGTGTCGGCCTACATTCCGACCAACGTCATCTCGATCACCGACGGCCAGATCTTTCTCGAGACCGACCTGTTCTACCAGGGCATCCGTCCGGCGATCAACGTCGGTCTCTCGGTCAGCCGCGTCGGTTCCTCGGCCCAGACCAAGGCGATGAAGAAGGTCGCCGGCTCCATCAAGCTCGAGCTCGCCCAGTATCGCGAGATGGCCGCCTTCGCCCAGTTCGGCTCGGACCTCGACGCTTCGACCCAAAAGCTGCTGGCCCGCGGCGCGCGCCTTACCGAGCTGCTCAAGCAGCCGCAGTACCAGCCGATGCCAATCGAGGAGCAGGTCGCATCGATCTTCGCCGGCACGCAGGGCTTTATCGACAGCGTCGAAACCCGCGATGTCACGCGCTACGAGGCAGCGATGCTCAGCTATTTGCGCTCGGATCACAAGGACATCTTGAAGACGATCCGCGACACCAAGGTGCTGGACGACGATACTGCCGCCAAGCTGAAGGACGCGCTTACCGCGTTCGGCAAGCAGTTCGCGTAAAGGTCGGTAGCGCGCAATGGCCAGCCTCAAGGCATTGAAGCTTCGAATCGGCTCGGTGAAGTCGACTCAGAAGATCACCAAGGCGATGAAAATGGTCGCCGCGGCGAAGCTTCGCCGCGCCCAGCAGAATGCCGAGGCCGGCCGCCCCTATTCGGAGCGCATGGCGGATGTCGTGGAATCGCTTGCGAGCCGAGTCACGCCCGGCCCGCAAAGCCCAAAGTTGCTCGCCGGAACCGGTAATGATCAGACTCACCTGATCATCGTAGCCACCGGCGACCGCGGCCTTGCCGGTGCCTTCAACACCAACGTCGTGCGTGCCGCGCGCAAGAAAGCGGAAGGGCTTGAAGCTCAGGGCAAGAAGGTCCTGTTCTATTTCGTCGGCCGCAAGGGCAAACCGATGTTCCAGCGGCTTTATCCAAAAGCCATCGTCGGTCAGCACGACACCAGCGAAATGAAGGCGCCGACGTACGAGGAGGCGCAGAAAATCGCTGACGACATCATCGATCGCTTCGACAGTGGCCAGTTCGACGTTGCTCACCTGGCATATTCGACGTTCCGATCGGTTCTCGTCCAGGAGCCGACGATCGACCAGATCATTCCGGTCAAGGTCGAAGCCGGTGAAGCGAAGTCGGGCGCGATGACAGCCGCCGTCGAATATGAGCCGGACGAAGACGAGATCCTCGCTGAGCTGCTGCCCAAGAACATCACTATCCAGCTGTATCGCGCGATGCTGGAGAATGCCGCAGGCTTCTACGGCAGTCAGATGACTGCGATGGACAATGCGACGCGGAATGCCGGCGACATGATCAACAAGCTGTCGATCCAGTACAACCGCCAGCGCCAAGCTGCGATCACCACCGAACTCGTTGAAATCATTTCGGGCGCCGAAGCGCTCTAACGGAAATTGGAAGGCAAGGAAGAGATCATGGCCACCGCCGCTGAACCCAAGACCCGCACCAAGAAGGCCGCGCCGAAGAAGTCGGACGCCACCGTTGCCCCGACTTCGAGCGGCAATCTCGTCGGATCGATCTCCCAGGTCATCGGCGCCGTCGTCGACGTCGTCTTCGAGAACGAACTGCCGCCGATCCTCGCCGCGCTCGAGACCGACAACAACGGCCAGCGTCTCGTTCTCGAAGTCGCCCAGCATCTTGGCGAGAACATGGTCCGCACCATCGCCATGGACGCGACCGAAGGACTGACCCGCGGACAGCGCGTCACTGCAACCGGCTCGCAGATCCGCGTTCCGGTCGGTCCCAAGACGCTCGGCCGGATCATGAACGTCATCGGCGAGCCGATCGACGATCGCGGGCCGATCGGCAGCGACCTCTCGGCCTCCATCCATGCGGACGCTCCCGCCTTCGTCGACCAGTCGACCGAGGCCAGCATCCTCGTCACAGGCATCAAGGTCATCGACCTTCTCGCTCCCTACGCCAAGGGCGGCAAGATCGGCCTTTTCGGCGGCGCCGGTGTCGGCAAGACCGTTCTGATCCAGGAACTGATCAACAACATCGCCAAGGGGCACGGTGGCGTCAGCGTCTTCGCCGGTGTTGGCGAACGGACCCGTGAGGGCAACGACCTCTATCACGAGTTCCTCGAGGCGGGCGTCATCGCCACGGACAAGGACGGTAATCCGACCCCCGAAGGATCGAAAGTCGCCCTGGTGTTCGGCCAGATGAACGAGCCGCCGGGCGCCCGTGCCCGCGTCGCCCTCTCGGGTCTTACCCAGGCGGAGTATTTCCGCGACGTCGAAGGCCAGGACGTGCTGTTCTTCGTCGACAACATCTTCCGCTTCACTCAAGCCGGCTCCGAAGTGTCGGCGCTCCTGGGCCGCATTCCGTCGGCGGTGGGCTATCAGCCGACGCTCGCCACCGACATGGGCACCCTTCAGGAGCGCATCACGTCGACCAATAAGGGCTCGATCACCTCGGTTCAGGCAATTTACGTGCCAGCCGACGACTTGACCGATCCGGCCCCGGCGACGTCGTTCGCCCACTTGGACGCGACCACGACCCTTTCGCGCGCCATCTCGGAGCTTGGCATTTATCCTGCGGTCGATCCGCTCGACTCGACGAGCCGCGTGCTTAGCCCTTCAGTCGTCGGGCAAGAGCATTATGAGGTCGCCCGTAGCGTCCAGGAAACTCTTCAGAAGTATAAAAGCCTACAGGACATCATTGCCATCCTCGGCATGGATGAACTTAGTGAAGAGGATAAGCTGGTGGTCGGGCGTGCCCGCAAGATCCAGCGCTTCCTCAGCCAGCCGTTCCACGTCGCGGAAGTCTTCACCGGCATTCCTGGCAAGTTCGTCCAGGTCGAAGACACGGTCCGCTCATTCAAGGCCGTCGTGTCGGGCGAATACGACCACCTGCCCGAATCGGCCTTCTACATGGTCGGCGGCATCGAAGAAGCGGTCGCCAAGGCCGAGAAGATGGCGCAGGACGCCTAGTCAGACATGGCGGACCGCAATCTCCGCCTTGATGACTGCATCAACCGGGTCTGCCCGTGGTCGGGCGACCCGGTGGAGGCCGACAGCCTGACGCTCTATCGGGACAAGGTCGTCGGTTTCTGCAACCCGGGTTGCCGGGACAAGTTCGAGCAAGCGACCGCGGCCTTCGACTCCGCCGTCCAGGGAAAGAATTGAGATGGCCGACCTTCATTTCGAACTGGTGACCCCCGAACGGCTTGTCCGCTCAGAAGACGTCTACATGGTCGTCGTGCCCGGCACAGAGGGTGAGTTTGGCGCCATGGCCGGCCATTCCCCTGTGATGACTACACTCAAGCGCGCCGAAGTGAAGGTATACAAGACGCAAGGGTCGGCGCCCGAAAGCATCAAGGTCTCCGGCGGCTTCGCCGAGGTCAACGACAAGGGCCTCACGATTCTCGCGGAGAGCATCGAAAGCTAGATTCAGAGGCGGTATACGACGTTGCGCATGCCTCGACGCGGCGCTGATATCTTCTCTCTTGCGGCTATCAACTCGGCTCGACCCGTGATCGACGAATTTAATCGCGGTTAGTCTTTTCTAAAAGTTTGGCGCTTATTCACCATCCCGATTTCCATAACGGACGATCGGGACGAGTTGGACATGAACGCATTCGGTAAGCGCAACGGCATGGGCTCCCGGCCGCAGTTTGGCGTGGCCAGGCCGATGAAGGGCGGTCCCAGCTCGCCTGCAAGCGCTGATGCGCCTGAGGAAGGCGGAGAGCAGTTTCCGCCGATCGAGGATCTTCCTGGAGACGTGCCTTCGCCTGCGGGCGGGCCGCCCATGGGTGCCCTCGACCGCCTGAACCAGCGCCAGAATGCCAGCGGTGAAGCAGCCTCGTCCAAATCCGAAGGTTTCGAGGCTTCGGTCCACCGCATCAAGGAACAGGTGCTTCCGCGCCTCCTTGAGCGCGTCGACCCGGAAGCTGCCGCGACCCTCGGCAAGGACGAATTGGCGGAGGAATTCCGGCCGATCATCTCCGAGGTCCTGACCGAGCTGAAGATCAACCTGAACCGGCGTGAGCAGTTTGCGCTTGAAAAGGTCCTGGTCGACGAGCTTCTAGGTCTCGGTCCGTTGGAAGAGCTGCTTGCCGATCCGGCCGTCAGCGATATCATGGTCAATGGCCCAGACCAGTGCTTTGTCGAGCGCAAGGGCAAGCTGGAGCTGGCGCAGATCCAGTTCCGCGACGAGGAGCATCTTTTCCAGATCGCCCAGCGCATCGTGAACAAAGTCGGCCGCCGCGTCGACCAGACCACACCGCTGGCCGACGCCCGCCTCCAGGACGGCAGCCGCGTCAACGTCATTATCCCGCCGCTGTCACTTCGCGGCACTGCCATCTCCATTCGTAAGTTCTCCGAGAAGCCGATCACGCTCGACATGATGCGTGGCTTCGGCTCGATGTCGGAGAAGATGGCGACTTGCCTAAAGATCGCCGGCGCCTGCCGCATGAACATCGTCATTTCCGGTGGTACCGGTTCTGGTAAGACGACGATGCTCAACGCACTGTCGAAGATGATTGACCCGGGCGAGCGCGTGATCACCATCGAGGACGCAGCCGAGCTTCGGCTTCAACAGCCGCACTGGCTGCCGCTCGAAACCCGGCCTCCAAACCTCGAGGGCCAGGGCGCGATCACCATTCGCGACCTTGTCATCAACGCCCTGCGTATGCGTCCTGACCGCATCATCCTGGGCGAAATTCGCGGCCAGGAGTGCTTCGATCTCCTGGCGGCAATGAACACGGGTCACGACGGCTCAATGGCAACACTCCACTCCAACAGCCCGCGCGAATGCCTGGCCCGTATGGAAAACATGGTCATGATGGGCGACATCAAGATTCCGAAGGAAGCGATCTCTCGCCAGATCGCGGACTCGGTCGACTTGATCGTTCAGGTGAAGCGCCTTCGCGACGGTTCACGCCGCACAACCAACATCACCGAGGTGATCGGCATGGAAGGCGAAGTCATCGTCACCCAGGAGCTGTTCAAGTTCGAGTATCTGGATGAGACTGCGGACGGGAAGATCATCGGCGAATACCGCGCCATGGGCCTGCGCCCCTACACGCTGGAAAAGGCCAAGCAGTTCGGTTTCGACCAGCCGTATCTGGAAGCCTGCCTGTAACGCCCCAACCCTTGCCCCTTCCGCTTGTCGTCGCCAATATCGACGCAATTAGTGAGGGGAAATCGTCATGGGCCGTCATTACGCCATTTTGTTGCTCGCAGCCGCAATGCCGCTGGCATCGTCCCAGGCCAAGGCACCAAGTGCCCTGACCGGCGATCAGAAGTCCGCATTGAAGGCCGCCGTGGCCGCGCCGACCCGCACGGAGTCAAACCGTGCACGCGACCGTTATCGCCATCCCGCCGAAACCCTAGCTTTTTTCGGCATCAAGCCGAGCGATACCGTCGTCGAGATCTGGCCGGGCGGCGGTTGGTACACGGAGGTATTGGCTCCCTACCTCGCAGCGGGCGGAGGCACCCTTTATACCGCTGCGCCTGATTGGGGTCGAAGCGGAATCGACAAATTGAAGCAGGCCAATCCCGCGACTTACGGCGCACTGAAGGTTGCCGACTTCCCTGTTTTCGATGGAAAAGCCGCCGAGGTTCCGGCGGGAACGGCCGATGCAGTGCTGACCTTCCGCAACGTGCATAATTGGCGGATGGGCTATCGCCGGGACAATAAGCAGGATTACAGCGCGGAAGCCTTCCGTCAGATCTACGCCATGCTGAAGCCAGGCGGTGTGCTCGGAATCGAGGATCATCGGCTTCCAGAGAGCGCCGACGCCGAGCGCGAGCGCACCAGCGGCTACATCAAGGTCTCGACGGTTCGGCGCTTAGCCGAAGCGGCAGGGTTCAAGTTCGCCGGATCGAGTGAGATCAACGCGAATCCCAAGGATACAGCTGACTGGCCGGACGGTGTGTGGACGTTGCCGCCGTCGCTGCGGCTCAAGGATCAGGACCGCGAGAAATATCTCGCCATCGGGGAAAGCGACAGGATGACGCTGAAGTTCGTCAAGCCGCGGTAAAAACGGAGAAATGGTGGGCGTGGAGTAGTTTCAAACTTACCAGTCGATCGCTCCCGCCGTAAGTAATGAGCGCGTCTTGGACAGCCATAAGATTACAAGGCATCGGAGCGGTGCTTTGTTTTTGAGCAGAATTGTCGACCTTTCCGCTCGAGTATCCTTCCAGTAAGTTCTTGATCGCCGAGCTGATCAATTCGGGGGTCTCTTCATGCGCGAGGTGACCCAGGTCAGGGCAAGTGATGAATTGAGATGGCCTCAACTTCCTAGCCGCAGACTTCGCTGATTCCAGATTGACGGCCGACCCCTTCCGTCCGCTGGAGCGGCTCGGCCTAACGGGATTCCAACTTCGGAAAGGAATCGCTTGAAGAGGTATTCCGCGTCTGGACCTGGTCCCGGACGCATCGCGCAGGTGGTGCTGTGGTTTGTTATGAAGGAATCCGCCGCGCTGGCTCCCACTTTGCCAGCGCCCTCCGCTTCGACCGTTTCTGCCCGCCTGCTCGGGAAGCCTGTACAGATGGTCCAGGAAAGCCTGAACCTAGACCGCTTTCGCTCACCGATCGTGCAGTTCATGCTGCCCTACAGAATGCCTCGGTACCGCCCGAGCTAAGAGCTAATTTCAAACGCCGACTGCCGGTAGCGCAGGTAATTTTCGTTGACGAACTATCGCGATGTTCTAGCCCTCCGAAAAACCTCCAGAAGGCACGGGAATGTCTTACGCACAGTCGGCTCGAACGGTCTTCGCCAACATGCTTGGCACTTTGGATCACCTTGCCTGTAAGGCTCAAGATGCCGGAATGGCGGATAATGTGCTCAGTCGGAAGCTCACTGAGGATATGTTCCCGCTTGAGATGCAGTTCCGTGTCGCCCTCAACCAAGTACTGCTGGCACTAAATCAAGTCGCCGGAAAAACGCTTCCCCTTGAGGAGAACTCATACGGTTCGCTCGCGGAGGTCCGTGAACGCATTTCAGCGGTTCGAGCGCATGTCGATCAATGCGATGCGGCCGACTGGGCAGATGCGGACACCACCGTCGATCTAACATTGCCCAATGGGGTCCGTTTCGTGATGTCGTCGGAAGAGGATATTCGGGACTGGATCGCGCCGAACTTCTATTTTCACGTGACTATGGCCTACGCGTTGCTGCGCCACGCGGGACTAGACATCGGCAAGATGGATTTCTTGCCGCATATGAGCCGGCATATCGCGTCGAGTCAGCCGTTTACTGAGATAAATAATGGTGGGCGTGGCAAGGATTGAACTTGCGACCCCTGCGATGTCAACGAAGGCAGCCGCTAAAAAATAGCAGAAATCTGCGATTTATTTTAAAGGAATCTCACCCGAATTGAGCTCAAATGGGCCTTTTTCGTCGTTTTCACCCGAGTTACACCCGGATTACACCCGAGCGTTGGATCGATGGAATCGTTACGATTTTTCCAAATTCAATCCTTCGTCCCCTAATGGCCGCTTTGTGCCCAACCCGGCCGCGGTAAGCTGCACCGCGCGCGCCCAACAACGGTCACTCCCTTGAGAACGGGACGGTTATTCGATCGGCGATCTCTACTGGCTGCTCACTCGGCGTCCGATAGCGTCTCTCGTTTGGATCAATCTCGAGTTGCTTATGGAAGAGCGAGACGTAATCGAGCTCCTCTTCAAGCTCGGGATCTGCTTGAACCTGCTGATGGAGAGACAAAGCAGCTCCGCCTGTTGACGCGAGCGGAATGATCTTAACAGGGCATGCTGATGCGCGAATGAGCTCGTATTCCTCCATGATACCGGCCATTCCTCCGATGAAGACAGCCACATCAAAGCTGGTGTCTCCGATCATCTTCTTGCGCATGACCTCGAGGCTTAGTGGAATATCTGACCCCACGGCCTCAGTGAAAACCACATTTTGAAACTTTGCAGTTTCTTCCGGGAAGTCGTCCTTGAAGGCGAGCGTCTGATAGAGTCTAACCCACCCACTATAGTCAACGTTCATCGCTTCTGCGACGGACCAAACCATAGGCGTGATCGCGGGATGCCCACCCCAAACCAATCGACGGCGGCCAAGTGCGACGTAGAGTAATGCTGAGACAGCGGCTGTGATTGCGGCCGAGTCACCCTCACCCATGAAATGTTTGGCATCCGGATCGGGAACACCAGCCGACAGGAAGATTGCCCCTGATCCGCTTAATTGTCCCAAGCTACGAGCTCCCAAGCTGCGTCCATGACCCTCAAGGCACGGACAGCACTGATATGAGTGTCGAGCCACTTCAGATGATCAAGCCATGCGTCCCTGATGCCGACATGATCATAAATGAGTAGCGGAAAACCCTTCGTGACGGCTTTCTCCGCCTTACTCTGCACGTCGTTGAGTATGTCGGCGGTTGGTATGCCCACAGCCGGATAAGCCCAGACGCGCCGACCGGAGGGCAGCGATAGAGATATCGAGCGATGTGCTCCGATGCCTTCGAAGCGCCCGCCGATACGCTCAATTTCCAGTCTAAGCTTACCGGCGATCTCAAGATGGCGGGTGGCGATACTCCGACTGCGCAGTCGTTCGGCGCGCTGTACAATATGGCCAATGGACGCCGCTGTGAGGCGGTTGTCGGGTGTAAAGTCGAGACCGCTAAGAGGAATACTGTCGGCGAGACTCAAGTGTCTCGATGGCGCGTGTCCCGGCCAGATTAGTCTTAGGATGTGAATGCCTTTGGCCAAGGCGCGACCGAACTCCTGTGTGGTCCATTTGCTACCGAAGTAGTCAGGTGTATCTAGCACGATGACTAGGTCGCAATCGACTAGTCGATGCCACAGCATCTCCTGAAAGGGCTTGCCGGGCCGGATATCGTGGGTGTCCAAGAAGACGTCGAAATTCCGTGCGCTCAACAGATCGTGTAACTGCACCGCGACTTCGCGCGACTCCGTCCGCCGATAGCTTACGAAAACTCGCCGTTGCTCGTGCAGCAGGCCAACCGACTCAAGGAGTACCGCCGCAAGCGCTTCCAGTTGATCGTCGCCGTCCGGGATGAAGTATCCGTTCGTAGACCGGAGAGCGTCGGGCACCTGATCGTTGAAGGACGTTCCTGCCGCCACCACTGGGATGACGGGGATTTCATCGGCCTGCAGTTCGGCTACTAGTTCACCGTCGGCATCAAGATCACCCCCGAAGAACACCGCTGCCGTTGCAGCCTTCCTCTCGCGATGGCTGGCTTGATCGGCGGACCTCCACGCGAGTTGGGACGGCACATCCAAATCGAAAACCTGAGCTGCTTCGGTAAGGCGATCAGCTAGCGCGGCCATTTGCCACTTCTCTGGTTTGCCCAGGATCAAGAGCTCATAGAAGGCCACGCAGTCCTACTTACCTGCCGTCTTGGCCGCAGCCTCAATCCACCCAGCGAGTTTGTTGTAACCGTCTTGCGTGCAGTAGTCGTAACGCTCGCAATGATTGGATAACGGTATAACTGTAGACGAAGTTGGTGCCGGTAACCACAAGTCCCGAGCCGGTATGGCAAGCGTGTAATCCGAGTACTTCACCCACTTCCCGCCACTATATTCAGCTAGGTATATACTCCCGTTGGCCAGGTAGAGACCCATCGAGGCGAGCGGATTGGCGCCTTTAGTTGAGGTTTTCCCATCCTTATTCTTAACGCCGTGAATGTCGACGGCCAGCAAACCATTGCCCTTCAAGACGGTGCGGGCGATCTCGTAGCGCACCCATCGACGGCTGGCGGTTTCGGTGCCTACTAAAACGCAGGTCACGGAAGTATTGCTAAGACCCGCTGTCAGGAAGCGTTTCAACGCATCTTCGCTCTCGCGCTTCTTCGACTCGAATACGCTACTGTCAAAGAAGCCTTGGCTCTCCCGCGAGTTCTGCACAACCCAGCTGTTGCGGACGTTCCACGCCCTCCAGACATCCGGCGCATAGTGAAAGGAGAAGAAGGTACGGCGTGCCATCGTTTGATCCGTTCGAACTGATTGAAAGGGTATTCTCAGGCGGTGACCCGGAAATCTCGCGGGGCCACCTTCCACGTCTGCCAGCTTCGATAATCGAACTGGTTCTTCTGAATACGAAGCTCAGGTATCCCAGCGAGGGGTATTGCAACGCCAACCCACGGGTAGATCCCTAGATATTCTTGGCCCTGAAAGTTCTGCTGCGGCTGGACGGTTACGGGTACGATGGCGACGGCTCCATGATGTCCATCGCTAAACCCTAGCTCCCAAGGCATCCACTTGGAACTGGGCGAGTTTTGTGTGTAAAGATACATCAGCGATCGGCACTGCCGCATCCTTTGCCTTAGTCTATCGGCAGTGGCGGGCGTCACTCTTGATCGATCAAGCTGATAATCATCAATCCAGTCAACGTAAACGCTGCGGCCGAGGTCTTCGAGCATTAGCTTCAGACCGAGGACGATCTCGGCGTCTAGCACCGAGTGGCTAAGAAAGATGTCGTAATTCTGAGATGGTGGAGACCTAACAGAGCTTTCCTTAAGTAGGGCATCCGCAGACCTAAAGGTGGTCTGACGGCGTGCGCGCTCCCGCACCAGTTGCTCAGTAAAAGTCGCCATTCTCGTTCCATAATATCAGCAGAGAAATTCCGATTAGCAAAAGCGCAAAGGTGCTACCAGCCAGGTGAGGCATTTTTACGTAGGGTTTCTCGGAAAGTGATCGCTTTGGTGCTCGATTTTAGCTTGTGATGACTGGTGCCCATCGACTGCTTCGCCGTCGAGGTCACTAAAGCGCTCGGTCTGTTTGCAGCCAGTTTCGGTTCAGGCCGCGATTTCTGCACGCCATTAATGGAAAGGGAAAAAGATCAATTCTTGCAGGGGCCGGCTGAAAACCCTGATGCCTTTCCCAACACCCGTCTGGTCCGCTTGCGCCATTAACCCCCGTCGCAAGAGTCACAGAGGGAAACCTCCTCAGAGATGTAACCTTCGCCGTAGCCGAATAGTAAGCCGCAACTTGAACATTCGGTCTTCCGCCCAGTGCCGGAAAAAGATCGAGCCTCAGTCGCCCGACTGTTCCTTCGCACCCCATTCCCAACATTCGTCGCGGCATCGATGATGGAATTCGCGCGGATCGTGGACCACGAGACCAAGCCTGCGCGCGCCGGCAACGAAGCCTGCCAAGGCCTCCTCTCCAAGCTCTCCATCCGCGACGTTATCTTGATTGACGCATGTCGCTGTTAGCAGAGGCAGGCCGCGAGCGTAGCAAAGGTCTAGAAGGCGATCGAGATGGCCGCTGGAGCCGTTCATCTGGTGTCTGGCCTTGGACCACTCCACGCCGCTTGCCTTCGCCAGTTCGCCATACGAGATGCAGGCATGGTCAATGGCCGCCTGCTTCAAGTGCTCTAGCGATCGGTCGAAATCCAGCCTTTGCTTTAGCTGCGTACGTCGAACACGCTCTTCCAGCAGCTCAAGGTAGAACGTTTCGGATGTCTTGCCCGCATTTTCGTAATTTCTGATCCAGGTTTCGATCTCGGGGTCGGTCTTTGTCGTCAGATCCAAGAGTGCGCTCCAAGAGAAGGCAAGACTCGCCGGTGGACAGATGCTGCCACTTCCTGCGTGAGCAAATGGCAAATTTTCTTATTAATGTTCCGAAAACTGCCGGTCCGCAATCGGCCAATGCTCGCCAATGTATCCACCATCAATTACAACGGGCGAATGGCGAATACTTCTCCCTTGCGACACTGGTCGATCCCGAACGGTTGGCGAAATCTATTCGATCAACTGGTCTCGGACCTAGCCGGCGTCGATAGCGATCTGGCTGTCATACAGGCCAAGCAGAAGTTTGGTGAGCTTCGAGTGTATCTTAATCGCGGCTCACCCGAAGCGCATCGGCTGATCGAAGCCGCGACGGCGATATCCCGTTCAATGTGCGAAGAATGCGGTGCGGTGGCGAACACTCAGACCAACCGTCAGGGACATTGTCGGACTTTGTGCGATCAGCACGCGGAAGATTGACCCATCAACTCGGTGTCTTTGTGCGCTGATGGAAAGCCCACGTCCCGTCGGATAGACTCTCGGGATGGAAGTGATGCCGCCTCTGCGACAATGCCTCGTTGAACCGATCCGAGCATGTTTCGAGGCGGCCGCTCTCTTGAAATCGGCCGCCGCTGCCCATCGTGACGGCAATATGAAAGCGGCGGCGGAACTGATTATCGCGGCCAATATGCCAGAGGTGAAGGCTTTCACGGAGTCCGTCTGGGGGCCGGGTGGGAAACAGCGTCACGCTTTCATCAACGTGATAGATGCGCCGCCGTACTATCCTGTCGCGGATCGGCCAAAGCCCCGGATGCCGTCGGCGGCGACAAGGGCATTGCTAATCCGCAGGGATGGCTTCCACTGTCGTTTCTGTGGTCTTCCGGTAATTCGGGCTTCTGTGCGAGCGCGCTTTCAAGCAGCGTATCCCCAGGCAGTGACATGGGGGACGACGAACGCCTCGCAACATGCTGCCTTCCAGTGCCTATGGATGCAGTTTGATCATATTCTCCCAAATAGTCGGGGTGGACCGAGCACAATGGAAAATATGGTGGTGACCTGTGCCCCCTGTAACTTTGGGCGCATGGAAAGCACGCTCGAAGAAGGACGGCTAGCTCATCCGCTCGCGCGAGACACTCCGCGGAAGTGGGCCCATTTCGAAGATTGGGACGGGCTGGAAAGCTTTAAGTGATTTTCTTCTCGGGGCATCATTTCGGCAGTTTGTAAGGCGAACGTCGAGCCGAGCCCACCCAACTACCCCTCGCTGAATCATGGCACTCACAATGACCGAGGCGAGGGAAGGCAATTCTGGACAGTCCACGAAGCTATGGTAAGTAAATCAAAGAGACTGTCCCTCAATCCGACTATTGCGCGCCGCGACAAACTCGATGCTGCGATGTCGGTATGTCCTATAGGTGTCCAAGTCCTGCGGAACCGATGGTCCTTCGAAATCATCAAACGGCATGAAGAACTTTACTCCGGAGTCCTCGTCCACGAGGTCTTGCAGGAGGAAAAAGTCGACGTACCCTTCGAAGTCTTCGAACAACTGGAAAAAATCGTCGTACCTTGAGAGGGTCTCACCAAGCGGACTCGGCTCGCCCAAGTAGTGACGACGGATGGATTCGAGGGTGAGGTCCATCCTGTCAGCGATCTTTCGGATGAAACCGCGCGCACCATTGATCGTGTTTTTCCCGCCAATCCAGTTGCCCGGAAAGATGATCGTCGCGCCGACTGTGGAGTTAATTGTTCGAAATGCTTCGTTTTCTTCCTCCGAGAAAAGCGCGCAAATGTGTCCCATCGATTTCCACCGCGTCAGCGAATTTACAATCGAGTCACTGGACAGAAAAAACTCTCCAAGGTCGGAACGGTGATGGAGGTAAACACCGGGCACTTTGTCACTGAGGTCGAAGGGCCTGCCGCTAGGCAGCGGCTTGCTCCAAAGTTTCCGATGATATTGGCGCAGGGTCGGGCTGTGCGTGTCAGGGTCTTTGCCGCCGGCGTCGAACCTGACGTCAAATGAGGTGTCAATTTGCATCGCTCGCGAGTTTCTGACTGGGCATCCGGACTCAACCCGCCGCCTTACGAATACCCATAGTCGGAAAGGCGTTTCCGCGCCCTGCTCAACTCCTCGTCTGTGAAAAGTTGGTGCCAGGAAGGGTTATCGACGACCACTGCCTCGACGGTAAGATCCAGTCGGCCTCTCTCCCAAAGTGCTGTATATCCCTGGGAAACGGTTGCATCGTTTAACAGCTGCTTCGCTGTCGCCAGACCGCCCTTTTCGCAGAGCATGCGATGGAAGATTGAAGCCGTGTACTTCGCTTCCTTCTTTGCGCGAACGTAGATATCCATCATCGCGTTGTTGAAGGCAGATTCGAGGCTCTTGCTGACCGCCATTCAGAAATCCTCAAAGATTTTGCGAGGCCGGCGAAGCAATACTCAATAAGTATCATCAGATCACCTCCGTCGACGGATTGATAATCCAGCCGCCGATCCGCCTAGGCGCGCTTACGTCACGTAAACCTTGGTGTGGCTACATCTTCTCCATGAACGCCGCCAGTCCCATCGAAGCAGCCATGCCGCGCGCAGCGTTCGAGAGAGCGCGCGATGCGGCTGCTACCTGGCGGGGACGCTGCCTGGACGCATTCGCTCGAAGCGAGACTGCGGTAACGCAAACGCTCCTTTTCCTGGCAACGGTCGATAAGCGAGGCAAATCCATCAAGCTGCCCCACTTGCTCGGCCAGCGATATGACGCCCTCTGGAACGCTATCGGCGCCGGTGGGGAATTCGCCGAAGAGGCAGGGATAGCTGCTGATGCCCTGATTAAATTCAAGGAGCATGACACGCTCCGGGCACAACTAGCGCACGGTACCTTTACCGTGACCTTGGATCATCGGGGCAATTGGCACCTCGCTGCTCGTGTGCTCTCACTTCGTGCAGGTCGTGAGTCTTCGGACCTGCTGGTGATTACAGAAAGTGAAGCTTCGGAAACCTTGACCGCCGTCGAGAGAGACGGGAGCCGCCTACGATCGACCTTGGGCCAGTTCCGCCAACGCTTGCGGCAAGCATGAATCTAGCTGGTTGCTTGAACTACCTCGCTAGACAGGCGGCAATACGGTCAGCCGCGCGGCCTTTGCTCCGCACCGGGAACATCTGAGCCGCCGCTTTACTGCCGACAAGGCGCCGGCGCCTGCCTTCGCTCCGACCTGGTAGCCATCCAGGCTCCTGGCTGATCCGCACTCCTCGCACTCGATCCTCAAGCCACAACCAAATCTGACGAGATCGGCGACCGTGCGTACGTGCTTCGTGGACATTCCTCGTCTTATCTGCACGAGAACGATTCGTGAACGCCCGTTGCCGGGCAAGATTGGTGACAGGCCCACAAGCCGACGGCTAGGTTAATTGCATGAGTCGTTCGCGTAGGAAATTCAGTGTCATTCGGGGTGGGCGCCGTGACCCCCTGCGTTTCTGGCCAGATGCCAAGCGTGAGCCCGGCTGGTCGCGCTACTTACCGCTCTGGGGCGGAGCAATTATTGTTGGCCTAACCGTGGGGCTATGGCCGAGCGGCCATTCAGTTGCTGTCCCGGACAATGCCATCTTGTGGAACGAGACCCAGGCAGCTCGCCAGCCGGTTGCGGATAGCAGCGACCTGGAATGGGCATCTCGTGGTCAGGCAACTGAGGAGCCCCCGGCAGGAACGGGAGAAACGACAAACGTCCCCGCGAGTTTCGGCTTCTGTCATACAGGCGGAGGAACGAATTGCGTGGTCGACGGCGACACGATCTGGCTCAACGGTCAGAACATTCGAATCGCCGACATTGATGCCCCCGAGACACATAGTCCTCGCTGCTCCGAGGAACTGGCGCTCGGCAATCGAGCGACGCAGCGGCTCCACGAGCTCGTGAACTCGGGAAAACTCACCGTCGAATCAATCGGACGCGACGCCGACAGGTTCGGCCGCAAGCTTCGCCTCGTGCTGGTTGACGGATCAAGCGTCGGTGAAGTCCTGGTCAGCGAAGGGCTTGCTCGCTGGTACGAAGGTAGCAAGCGGCCCTGGTGCTAATCAGCAGCCCATCACCTCGTTATGTCACCCCTAAAACCATCGGCGCACATGTCGTCGATATTCCTCATATTGCGGCCCAAACCTGCGGCCGAGATACTGTTCCTCCCTGCGGATAACGAGCTGGTCCAAGGCTAGGATCAGTGGAATTAGAAGGACACCCGCAGAGACACTGCGGAACAACAGCGCGATCGCCGCATAGATCAGCAGCATTCCGAGATACATGGGGTTCCGAGTAAAACTGTACACGCCCGTAGTGACCAAGGCGGACGCAGGTTTCCACGGCTCTGGCCGCGTCTTGAAGTGCTTGAACAGGCCAAGTGCAATTGCACCGATCGCGATACCTGCTGTCCCTAGGAAAGCAGCAGGGAGTGCAGTCTCGATTTTAATTGCCGGCCAAATACGGAGACCCGGATCAATGGCAAGTCCCACGAGAAGGGCAGCAAAGATTAACAACGGGGGAGGCACGACGACGCCGGGATTGTCTTGGTCTTGCACGTCAATGTTCCTGCCAGCTGTGCAGTTACCTACGTCTGCCTTGTTGACCTAATCCTGCAGGTACTCGTCGTTCAACCTTGCCCCAATCATCGGCAGGAATGGCAAAAAGCTCTAGGCGCCCCCGTCACCACTACGGTTTTGATCGTCAAGTTGGGTGGAGACGAGGTCCTGACCCTGGCCGGGATATGAGATGCCAGCCGACATCCTGAATTTTCTCGCGCCAGGCCAAGCGTTCCAGCCATTCAGAGGGGATGGCCGAGCTTCCATACAATGCTCCTGCTAGCTGCCCCGTAATCGCAGCGGTCGTGTCGGCATCGTCGCCCAAGTTTGCAGCAAGCAGCACCGCGTCGCGAAAGTTGGATGTTCGCGCAACGCACCACATCGCCGCTTCAAGCGAATGAGCGACATAACCGCTCGATTTAATCACGCTGCGTCGCTTGCCGCGCCACGAACCTTCAAAGATGGTACCGATCGCGGGATCGATTGCCCCGTGGCCTTTGAAATCAAACACATACGACCGCATTTTGCCCGTGACCGCAAGATAGAGTCTAAACGCGAAGCCGTCGCAGGCATCGATACAAGTCTGCGCTCCGTGGGTCGTGCGGCTCTGCTGAACCGCGGCCGTGGTGCCTCCAAGTTCGCCTATGGCAAGACCGTGAAGGACCACGGGCGCTAGCCGCATCAGCGACCCGTTGCCGGCGGACTGAGGATCGGTTGATCCTGCGATCGGCTCGCCGGTCGTCTCGAACTTCGACAAGGCTTGCCGGGTGGTAATTCCAATGTCGAAACATGTACCACGGCAGCTGTAATCTCCGTCTCTCCACCAGCGCACGAAGCGCTGCATGAGATCGACCTCGTCCAGCCGCTCGCTTTTGAGAAGACTATCTGCAAGCGCGAGCGCCATGCTGGTATCGTCGGTCCATTCACCGGCATCCAGTCCAAACGGGCCACCTCCGACCAAGTCCTTCAGGCGGGGATTGCTATCGCGCGCGGTGAACTCGAGGGTGGTTCCGACGGCATCACCAACCGCGAGACCCAACAGGCAGCCGAGGGCACGATCTTCGACCGCGTCCTTGGAAGCATCCCGAAAGGGCTCGTCGATACTTGCCGTGTTCAGAACGTGCTGTCGCTGAGCCTCTGTCTCGATAGCGCCTGGTCGCACCCTGCGCACCGCTTGGATAGCCATCGTGGGATCCCAGCCCAGCTCGACAAGAAGCCGACCGCCAATCATTCCCGCGCGCCCCAAGCCGCCTTTGCAATGGACGACGACATCGAAGCCGCTGCGAATAAGCGCGCGGAGGGCTTCCCCAGCGGCAGCCCAGCTGGACTCGAACTGCGCACCCGGAATGCCGACGTCAGGGATGGGTAAGTGGAACCAAGTCATGTGACGGTTGGCGACCTGCTCACCGAGCGCTTCAACCTTGAGCGCCGCCATCTCTCCAGGCTCGATCAGTGTAACGACGGCCGCTGCCCCCCAGGCCTCGACCGCGTCGAGATCAACGTTCAAGTCCCGCTCCCACGAACCTGAGACGGCGTTCGGTTGCACCTTCCCCGGGCAGAAGGTCAGCCCGATGCGGCCGAGCCCTTCGCCAGCCTGGATGGCTGCGATCTCAAGGGGGTGGGTAAGGCTAGTTCGTGCCACGGAGATGCGCTCTGCTCCGCCCCACTAGGCTGCCTTCCTCACGCGTCGGCTTTTTTTCGGCCTTCCAGCCAGGTCGGCGAAAACCAGGAGCAAGCGTTCGACATGAAAATTCAGTTCGTCGCGGTCAAGTGTGGCAAGTGGCAGGCTTGCCAAGGCTACCACTTCTTCTACGCCCTCGACTTCCCGCAGCGCGACAGCGGTACCGTGCTCCCAAGCCGTCGACATTAACTTCTTGAGCGCGGCCACGCTCGGCCGGGCCCCCAGGGCCGAAATGGGGAGAACTAGGTTCACGATCGGGTTTGCAGGTGTCGAGCGCCGACAGTGCTCCACTATTATGAGCTCGTCGTTGGCCTTGCCGGACCGGATTCCGATCCGACCAGACGCCGCGTCGAGTCCCACCTTGTAGCCGGCTTCTTGGATCCTTGCCTTGAGCATGACCAGGTATGCAGGCGGCTCGACAACCTTCTCAAGTGCCTTCTTGCCGGCGATGTTGACCAGTTGATGGCGAGAAAGGTCAGTTGAAATCCGGCTCGTCTCGACCTCAACGTTCACCGGATTGCCGGCTAAAAGCTGCTCACCAATCTCGAGGGCCGCATCCATCCGGGCCGCAGGGGTCTTCAACCCCTCGTCGGCGCGGGAAAGTCCATTAAATGCATACACCGCCGCGGTGACAAGCGCCCGGACCATCGGCCCGGCCTCGAGGTTGTCCTCGAGTTCGTCCAAACTCGAAGGGTCGTGCAAGAGAATGACGGCCAGCGCGGCCCTCCGGCCGATCTTTTCATTATCAGCGAGGCTCGGAATGTCGATCTCGGCGTCGACGACTTTCTGACAACCTTTCAGCCAGGCATCAGCCTCCGGGCCGAAGCCAACCACGCTGCCCTCGATCTCCGCCAGAAACTCACGGCGATCGAATCCCTTTTTTCCGAACCGCCTGCGTAGTGCCTCGACCGCAACACTCCAGATGGTAACGTCGAAACTGGAGGAGCGCGGCTCGAGCGCAAGCAGCAAATTGCGAGCATTTTCTGCAACGCCACGCCCGGGTTCTTGCAGGAAACTGAGAAGCGCATCGTCCAGCTCGCTGCCCGCCAGAAGGGCGAGGACGCCCGCTCCAAGGCCGCCGAAGAAATCAAGTTCCGCTCGCCCGGCTTTTCCCAGGAGGGGCTTAAAATCAAGGCCATCCGGGCGTTCCGCGTCTCCGCCGGAAGGCCATTTGACTTCTTTGTCGACCAAGTTCGTAGCGACGTCCGGAAAGGCGTCGTAAGAAGCGACGAAGTTGGCAAGTGAAGCGTCATCCTTGAAGTAAGCGCGTTTGACTTGGGTTATCCTAATCGGCCCCGCGCAGAGCTCTGGCTGGCCTTGCGCTGGCGAAGGTCCCTCTCGTTGGATTACGGCGATGACCCTGTCCCCCGGCTCTCCCTCAGTAAGTGCCCAACTGGGTACTATCTCGATGAACCCGACGACGCCTTCGCCGACCAATGACTGGATGTCCTGCGCGGCGTCTTTTTTCAAAGAACCGCCAATGTACCCGGATGCCAACGCCAGTGCGAAATTGTCGAGATGCATCGGAACGAGAAGCTCCCATGAAGTGCTAACGCCACTCTCCCTTGCCTCGAAGTCCAGCTCGAGCGTGCGCTTCTCGTCCGTCACTCGGCCGCCTCCATTTCGTGGAAATTGTCGTTGGCCTCAATCATGTCTTGGAAATCACCGATGTTTTGGTCGAGCGAGCCGAGCCCGACGTATCGGCACAACTTACTGGAGGGACGTGGAAGGAGCTTCGAAGAAGCAGGCAACCCTGCCCTCGGATCGATATCCTTGAAGACAAGATAAAGTTCTGAGCGAGCGCGAGAGCTCATGACATAAAGAGCCATTCGCTCATTCAGGAAGCCCGACGTATCAACGCTCATGGCTTCCATTCCAAGGAAGAACACGATGTCGAACTCGAGGCCCTTAGCGGACTGGCAATGCAGGAACGTAATCGTGTTGCCGCTATCAAAATCTAGCGCATCTTCGGTATGTTTCTTGTCCTTGCTGAGGTACATTTGCAAACGAGGAGCTTTTCGGACTCCCTCGAGACGCGACTTCACCTGGTTGTAGGCCCGTTGGACCTCGCGCTTCCCGCCGTAGACGATGACCCCGACTTGCTTTCCCGGATTCAACCTTGCCTTGCGGGTTATGAAGTCGGCGATGTCACGGTCGTTCAAAGCGAAGATCACCTCGGGATGCTCACCATCCGCGTCCGGCAACTCCGAGATCCCGCTTTCATTGCCGACCTGGAAATGTCGAGCAAACTCGGCAATTGGCCGAGTATTCCGAAAGTTCTTTTTCAGGACGAAGTTTCGCTCAGCTGTCCCGGAAATTAGCAGGTTGTTCCGGATGTCTTTTATGCGGCTGTTGCGATCAGCTTGGAGACGTTGGTTGTCGTCGGCAAAGATCGTAACCTGAGCTGACACACCTGTCGCTTCCAGCTGCTTCAGAATCATTCCAAGCGCCATGTACATCTGCGGCGGGAAGTCCTGGCCTTCGTCGACAATTAGATGACCCCAAGACAACCCTGCTGCTCTGCCCTCGTGGCAAGATTTGAGGGCCCTCGCACAGATTTCGTTCCAATCGTGGGTCCAGCGATCATCGGCGACATTAGGTATCCGGGCACCAGTAGCCGCGCGCCACCAACTATTAGCCCAGGAATGCATCGTACTGACGCCGACATCTGGTGCCACGTTCGAGCGGGTCGAGGTGTACTTGGCCAAAACCTTGTTGAACATGATCACGTGTGGCTTCTGCCCCAGCTTCTGGAGCTTCTGCGCGCGATGAAAGGCCATCACCGTCTTGCCAGTGCCGGGCGGTCCGACAACGAGAATGGCGCCGTCGCCCGGCGCCTCCCCGTATATGCGGCGCTGTTCGCGGTCCAAGTCGCTATAGGATGGGAAACGCATTCCTAGACCTCCAGTACCTGGCTGAAATAGCCAACTGGTTCGTTTACGCCTCGACCGTTCTGCCGGCCATCGCCAGAGACAAGAACCCGGTCGAGAAGAATATTCGAGAAGGTGCAACTCGTCTCGGCAACCAATGAGCACGCGTGGCAAGCAGCGCGATTAAGCCCGTCAATGCCTTGGGCGTCGAGTTCACGGCAAACCGGGTCACCCGAGCACCATTGGCTCCGGGACACTGCCCGGTAGATGACGTCTTCCAATCTCTCCGGGGCGCCCATCTCGCTCAATCCCCCATCGATCCCTCCGCGTCCGAGTCCGCCGTGTAAATGAGGAGGCCAGCATAAGGCTCTGAGTCCGTGCCGCAATAAATGCGTTCCCTGAGCGAGGTCGATGAATAACCGCAGTCAAAGGACAACTGGTTCAGCAGCAAGTGCGCAAAAGTGTGGACCATGATGAAGGTCGGGTTCGCGTTGAAGCCCATCCTCGAAGGGAGACCCAGCTTCTCGGAATTTACCAGGTGGGAATCAGTGAACTCCTCGATCGCCTTCTTGTTCTCTGTGCGCCACTTCTCGATCGCCGCGTTTGAGAACTGGAGAAATACACCTTCTCCGAGGACCATCATGGCCGGGAGCCAGTCAGGTTGGTCGCGCCCCAGAGAGGGGGAGATCATCGCATGCTTTTCCGAGACGTTTCGCCGTTGAAAGCCTCGGAACGCCCGCACTTCGCGGAGCCTCTCGACCCTTACAAAGCGATCGAAGAGCTCGTCGAGTTTAAAGCGCGAGGTCGGCATGGCGGGGCGTGCAATCAGCCAGCGCGACTGCTGACCCGTGGGGTTAGCCAGAACCGGGAATTCGTCGTCGAGGATCCCCTGTTGGCTAATTTCATCGATCGAATTCTCCGACCCCTCATCATCTCGAGCGGAGATGTCGGCCGTAAAACACTCAATGGCTTCGTCAGCAGGCAATCCCACCTCTTGGCCACGTGCTTCAACGTTTAAACGAAACGCCTGCACCGCGACGCTGGTGTCGCCCTTGTTGAATTCGACGAGGTTTGAAGCCGATTGGACCAGGTTGCGATAGATTTCATCGGAGCGCAGCTTTTCCCACGCATCCACGTGCGCGTCTCCGTCGATATCGAGCGCTGAAATGACCGAGGCGTAGTGCAGGGAACTGGATCCCCTCGGCTCCATGAAAAGCGGCGCAGGTGAGCCGGGACTGCTCTTGTTGTCAGCATCAATGCAAGTCGCGGTAGACTCTCCAGGTTGGTACCCGCGGCATTTTTGTGGGAGCGGACCGTCTGCGATCCCCTCTAGGTCCCCGGAGGCACCGCAGCTGCAGCGGATAAACATGCTCGAAAAGTCGCCACCGCTCTTTCCAGAGACTTCGAAGCTGAGTCTCGCGGTGTTCCGGGCGCATGTTCCCTGTTTCGCGGGCTGGTGTCCGCGGTGAGCCCACCCGTACCAATCGATTTCGTCTAAATGCCCGTTGTCACAGGCTGCGACAAATCGCATTGGGACTAGGCGGGCATTCTTGCACTTGCGCCCGTCGCACGTCGGTCGCGGCAGCGTGCCATCGTCCTTGGCCAGCTCTTTGTCCTTGTCCGGCGTCCATCTCGTCATTTGCCGGCACTCGGGGCAGAAGTGCCAATGCGGGAAACGCATTATGGCAACGGATTCCATGGGCTTCTTGAGCTGGCGCGGCCTCACTCGGTTGGTAAGCGAGCCAACCTCGATTTTCTCGAGGTTATAGCCTCTTGGCCAACTGCCTGTTCCGCGAACGAAGAAAGATTGGCCGTCGATCTCGCAGAGCGAGCCCACCCCGAAAGGGCTAATCAACTGGCCGCTACGAATGCTTGGCTTGGGCAATGCCGACGTCCTCCAGCGTGATTTCCTTGTCGACGTGTCTCATCGACTGCAGCGTGTGCCAGCCGGCACCGTCGATTTTCTTGTTTCCATAGCGAACCAACAGGTGAGGCCGCCTTTGCTGGCTCGCGAAACAATACTGGAGCCCTTCGATGGCCTCGGCCCAGCCAGCCCATTCCGCCACTTTTTCGGCCAGTTTGCTCGAGATGCGCTCGCGTTCCTCGGCCTCTTGCTCGCCGTTGTAGGCATCCAATAGTCGTTGCTCGAGGCGTTCGATCGCCGCCGCGACCCTGGGCAGTGACGGATTGAATTGTTTCGCGGCTGAATTCTTTCGTAAGCCTGCCCCGTGCCGAACCACGGTCACGAGCGCAGCATGGAGGCCGCGCTCAATCGCTGGCAAAGCGCCCGGCGTCACGCTCGTAGGCTCCACGAAGCTGTAGAAGCGCTCGTGGTAATCGCGAAATGCCTCGTAGTGTGATCGGTCCCGCGGCTTGCTCGGTGAATAGGCCGCAACGACGAGCCCAGGAACCTTGCCACGGCCCACGCGGCTCGTTGCCTGGATATATTCCGCGCTGAGCTTAGGTTGGCCATTGACCATCATCAGGCCCAGCCGATCGATGTCGACCCCCACGGAGATGATGTTCGTGCAAGGCACCACGTCAATTGCGGGCTGTTCCGCACTATGACGTCGAGCCAGTAGCTGCCTGGCTCTCGGGACAGGTGTCTCAGCATGCGCCTTGAGTTCTAGGACATCGAAATTGGAGGGACGCTCAAATGGCTCGTCCGAGGCATAGACTTTCATCCTCGTGGGAATCTCGTCGCGAGTAGCATTGACGATCCGACCGAGCTCCCGCTTGCTATTGTGGTAAGCAACGAGCGTCCAATAAGAATCCGTCTCGTCCTCCGTAAGATCGCCCTTTTCCGCGAGCTCGTACGAGGACTGGAGGAGCGTCGCCATTGTCCACGAGGCGGCGACGGTCGCGCGAAGCCCCTGGGCCATAACGCCGGCATAGAGCCGAGAACGGTTTTTGTTGCCCGTATCGAGTTTCGAGAAAAAGGAGTCTTCGGCTCGCAAGCCGGGCGACGGGAAAACTGCAGAGGGGCGGCCGTATATCCTGCGGCACTGCACTGACGCGTTCCTTATCGTCGCGGTCGAGGCAATCACCTTCGGGAGGGTGCCGCCCGCGGACATTAGCGTTTCGAACGCGGCCTCGTAAATTCCAGCCAAGGTGCCGAGTGGACCAGATATCAGGTGAAGCTCGTCTTGGATAACTAGCGACGGGGGTGATCGGCCGGTTCCGACGCCCAGCAAGGCGCCCCCGTTTTCCTTCCAAGGAATCATCGCGAACTTGTCGATTGTTCCCAGCAGAAAAGAGGGTGGCGCTCTGAGTAACTGCTCGTCGACGAAGTAGACGGGCAAACCGCCATGAAAAGCGCAGTCTTCCTCGGGGCACCTAGTAACGAAGCTATTGGCCGTGGCCAGGAAGCCGTAATATGCTTCGTCAGGGCTACCGTCGGGCTTCGTTTTCCTGCTCTCGGGGACCAGCAACGTGCCGCATGCGGGACAACTTTCTATTGGAAAGGGATTCGCGTCACGAGGGTTAGCCGCGTCGAATAGTTCTTGTGTCCGGCCGAGGGCCCCGTCCTCGCTACCAGCAAAGGAATTTGGGCTTACTTCTCCGCCGACGAAAAGGCCGATCGAGAACTCCTCGTCACCGAGGGACGTGTCGCCTTTCGTAGCTAACTCTCGCCTGATCATCTCCATTGCGCAGATCATTCCGGCGGTTCGCTGGAACTGGTCGGCGGTCAGGAACCGGTACGTGTAGCGATTGATCACCCCTGTCCCACCGCCGGCTTTCCGCTCGACGATCCGCCGTCGGAAAAGCTCGAACGCCGAGACGAACAAGTATGCCTCAGTCTTGCCGCCACCGGTAGCAAACCAGATGACGTCCACGAGGTCCCGATCGGGCAGCTCGTCTCCCGCTAACGACGGGAGTACGAGTAGAAAGAAGGCAAGCTGGAACGGGCGCCACTTCGCATCGTTTGCGAGATAATCGATTGGGTCAGTGTCGGCCTTTCCAAGCTCAAATGGGCCTTGCAGGCCATCCTGACGGCCGCGCCCCGACGCTCGCGTCGCGTGTGACATGGCCATTAGCATGGCCTGGTTGGCTAGCCTGAAGCACCGAGCAGTATCTTCATCGCGGAGAATCTCGACGCCTTGTCGCATACGATCCGCGCTGCGGCGGCATCGCCCTAACATTCTCTCGGCGTCGTCCGCCAACTCCTCGTCTATCGAGATCTTGGCCTGGGTCTCGATCCACTTCTCGTAGAAGTCGACCAGTCCGGTAAGCCTCGTAACTAACTCAGGACCGCTGAGCTCGCCGCTAGCCAGGGGCGCGACTTTGAAAAGTTCCTCGTCCGGGAAGACTAGGCGGGACCCGTTCTCCGCTAGCGATAAGTTATCGAAGTCTGGCCGCCAGACGTGTGCAGTCGGGAGCGCTTCTGTCTTGACCCAAGCGCATCGACCATCATCTATCTTCCAATCGGCCGCAACGCCGTGCCCGACAGCGTATGGCCTCTGCTGGCCATAAATAACACGAAGTTCACGCTCTTCGTCTGTCGGTGGCACGTATCTGGCCGACGGGTACTTGAGAATGCGACCTTCGACGGGCTCGGCCAAGATCGATACTTGGTAAAGAGTCTCCTCGCTGGACTTGGCGTTCCGGGCCTCGCCCGTGTTAGATACGCTCACCGTCAGGAGGGCGTCACCGTTAGGGAGTTCCCTCGAAAGAACCTCGAGGATCGCGCGCCCTTCGAGAACCGGGGTCGGCTCGAGCCCTGCTGTGTCTACCTCTTTATTGGATTGCTCTAGTTGGCAACGCTGCCATCGTTGGATCGGCTTGTCTTGCTTAGCGCGCTCTTCAGTTTCAACTGGGGTTGTCGCGACAGCGACATCTCCCGCTTGCGAGTCTGCGCTGGGAGTCGCCTCGACAGTGACCTGCTTTGACGACGCACCTTCATCCGAACCACCGGCGCTCTTCTCCACCGGGAGTGGCGAATAGATTGCGGCGTCGACGCGTATCCTGATCCTGCTTCCACGGGCGATGCACAATGACGTACCGATGGCGGACGGAAGCATGGCATTCGACATGCTGAGGGGATCCTCTGCATCTTCGTCCGACGCAGCTTCAGCCTCGTCTCCACCGAGGTCATTCGCGGACCGCTTGGCCCGGGGGAAGAGCATCCCCATCATGTATGCCAGGCTCATGCGACCTTCGATGATCTCGTCGTCATGGGTGCCGCTTGGCCCGGGGCTCCCTAGGCCCGGCCCGATAAGCCGGTTTCGCGCTTCTTTGAGAACCTTGTCCCTACCTAGCATTTCAATTTCCCCCTGCTCCACCCGAAGCAGCTTTCTCGGTGAGCTCGGCAACCGAGCTTCGCGTGGCCACAAGTACCAAGGCGTGGTTGGCACGCGAGATCGCCTTGTATGCGCTTGAAGCGAATTCCCGGGCGCCAAGGCCGGCCACGCAGACAAGAGGTCGTTCCAATCCCTTGAAATCCTCGACCGTCGCGACGAGGACGCAGTCGCGTGGACTGCCCCCCAATGCTCGTTTGCTCAGTGTTTCTGCTCGCACGCTTTTCGCCGAGAGAAGCTCGACTGCCTTCTCTGCGTCGGTGCGATTGGAGACGAGAAGAGCGATGGAGTTGCGCTGCAACTCATCGTTATCGCTCAACCACTTGCGTACCGCTAAGGCAGCTCTTGGCAAGATCTCGTTCTCGTTCTCGACCAGCTGCAGATCGACCGTGCCGCTGTCGGGCCGGCTACTCGGCTTGCCAACGTCGGCGCCCGCGAGAAGCTTGATGGCCTCGACGATTTTTCCAGCGTTGCGGATGTTGTTCTTTAGGGAAGTGGCAACCCCGTGGCTCTTCAAGTAGTCAAGGCAGTCCTGGTCGACGGGAAAGCTGGGGGATACCTGGTAATTCGGATCGCCAAACCAGCGCCACCGGCCCCGTTCCCACCCTCCCTCGAGAACGCCGTCAACCAGGTCGAGGCACTCTAACGAACAGAGGTCCTGTCCCTCGTCCACGATCACGACGTCCCACTTTTGACCGTTATCTAGGGACTGCGGCAACTCCTCGATGGTCATGACCGTGACGTCGTCCGGCAGTCCCTGGTTCGCGAGGAACGTGGCAAGGTAATGGCTCCTGGTGATGAAGAGCACGGACCTGCCCTCCGCGGCCTCGTAGCGAGCGCAAGCGGCGGCAACGAAAGTCTTCCCCGTGCCGGCGCCACCGGTGACGAGTATCCGGTCGTTTTCGGAGATCGCGTCGAGCTTCTCGTACTGTTCGTCTGTGAACTGGTAGAGCCTTTGCTCTACCTCGCGTAGCTGGCTGTTTAGAGACGGGACCTGCTCGAAGTTGGGGCGCAAGGAGCTCGCAATAGCCCTAACAATCTCGGGCGGGAGATCGACCGGGTTCCTTTGTTTCGACGCCCAGTGGTCGTAGGCACCCGAGAGGAACTTTCTGAAGCTATTATGTCCCTTGCAATCTTCTTCGTAGGCCGTGATCTCGTCTGGATGTTCAGGCAACAAGGTCGACCCGTCGCTTGCGAACCTTGGTATATCGGTGAACACGACAGCCCAGCCGCAAGGAACGCCTTTTAATTCCCGGTAGAACTTTGGGTGTAGGTAGTTCTTCTCAAGGGAAAAGTATGCGGACTTGGCCTGTTCCGCTGGTCCTTCTCTTTTTCGGCTGGTCTCGTCGTTTCGGTTAGTGAATTCCCAAATGCCGTCCTTGCAGGCGACGCGCCCACCCTTCACTTCCAGGAGAAGTATTCCCCGGCGGCTGATGATAAAAAAATCGGCCTCTCCCCAACGCTTGTACTCGTGGTGGCCAATGTTCAGTGAATGGAGCCCGATGTCGTATGAGCTAAAGCCAATTTCAGCTAGGTACCCGAAGATTGTCCGCTCCGCCGCGGATTCACAGTTCAGCACCTGCGACGGTACAAGCCTCACTTTCGCCCCCCAACAAGCCAAGCCATCATGAAAACACGCCCCAAGGCTTGGCGAGACTTTATTAAGTAGCGGTTTAGCGATGAGCAACCCTGCAGGTCTTTACGGTCATTGGCCGACTATTGATTGGAGGGCTTGGCATCTGACGCTTTCGCTGCCGTGGTTCGAGATATGAGGGTAGCGCACTTGCGCCCCGGGACCGGGAAATTCTGAGATCGAGGCAAAACCCCCTGGACTTCGTCGTGACTACCGGCCATGGTCGCGGCAAGAGATGTTTAAGGAAAATTAGTGCGGACCATGAGCGACGATATGAGCTTGACGATGATCGACCTCTTCGCCGGTTGCGGCGGGCTCTCGCTCGGGATGGAAAACGCGGGCTTCACGCCGGTATTCGTCAACGAGCTCAACGAGCACGCGATGGCCACGTACCTAGCGAACCGGCACCACGTCGTGGGTGGAAAGCCATTCGCCGAACAGGCACACCTGCGCTGCCACGATGCCCACGAGCTCCAGGGCGATCGTCTCAAGAAAATGGTCGCAGACCTCGAGGCTATTGGCCTTGAGTTCCCCTCGGAAAAGGAAGCAAAGAAGGGAAAAGGTGGTAGTACCCTCGACCTACTAGCTGGTGGACCGCCGTGCCAGGGCTACTCGGGCATTGGTCACCGGAGGTCCTACTCGGTCGACAAGAAAGACCTGCCATCTAACCAACTTTACCAGCGGATGGCCGCCATCATCCAACGATTGCGACCGAGGATCTTTCTCTTCGAGAACGTGCGCGGCCTACTAACTTCCAAGTGGACTAGGGACGGCGAGCACCGGATCTGGGACGACGTTCGGGACGAGTTTCGGAATATCCCCGGCTATCAGGTGCGCTGGACACTCGTCCGCGCCGGCGACTACGGAGTCCCGCAGAACCGGCCGCGGGTCCTACTTGTCGGCATCCGCGACGACATCGTTCTCGACAACCCCCTGCTCGATCTCGAGGCGGACTTGGAGGACGCGGTCAAGTGCGGCTTTTTGCCGAAGGGTGAACCCTCCGAGTGCCCAGACCTGATCGACTTGCTCGATGACTTGGTGGACCCGGAAATGGACAAGTACTTCGCCACGGGCGTCTACCCGCCGGGCCGTCTCGCGACCAACAGTTATCCGGGAAAGGCCACCACGAGGGAACAACGGGCTATGCGGGTCCCGGCGCCAAAGCACGAGCATAGGCGCCCAGGTGAAGTGACGGACCACGAGTACTCCAAGCATGCCCCCAACATCGTGAAGAAGTTCCGGCACATGATAGACAACGAGGGCGAGATCCCGGAATACGCGCGCACGAAAAAATTTGCACAACGAGTGCTCCCCAAGAGGTGGGGCAACAAGCCGCCTAGTATCACGGCGACATCGCTGCCGGACGATTACGTGCATTACGCGCAGCCACGCTCGCTCACGGTGCGCGAATGGGCACGGTTACAAACATTTCCCGACTGGTACCGGTTCGAAGGCAAGCGAACGACGGGCGGCCTCCGGCGCGCTGGCAATCCACGTGAAGGAAACTTCGACCGCGAGGTACCGAAGTATACGCAAATTGGGAACGCGGTGCCGGTCCGCCTAGCGGAGCGCGTCGGTCGACATTTCAAGCGCATCCTTGAGGAGTCCGTTGCGGACAAGTGACGCCACCGTAGACACGTAGATCGTCTGCCCGCTAGCAGGGCGGGATGAGCCAGTTGTTTACCGCTTGTCGACTCGCCGCCATCGTTCAGGAGCGGACTTCGTGTTGAGCTCGTCCAACCGCGACGTCGCCGCGACCCTGCGTGTCTTCGCGGATCACGGGATTGACTGCGCGTTCATAGTACCCACCGCCACCGGCCTCGAGAAATCGATCATGGACGCGACATATGGCGTGCGCGCGTGGCTTCGCGAGCAAGGAATCCACGACTACGCGGGTCAACTGCAGGGTCGCGACTCCAAGGTTCTAATCGACACCGTTCTCTTTTCGAGCGGGGAGGTGATCGAGACGAGCACGTCGTTGTACCGACCGAACGCGAAGGAGGGGGATCCTCGAATCTGGTTCGGGTCGCTCGCGAAGTTCGCTGGGCCCGGGGACCTGCTGGCGATATGCGCCGCCGGCAAGAAGCTGCTAGTTGTAAACACGTCGAGAAGTGATCTCCCTTCCCTACTCGACAATCGCGCTTCCCCATTCTGGCGCGCGTGGAGTTCCGAGCGGCCTACGCCCGAGATCCTGGCGAGGATGAGCGCGGCCGAGGCGACCGAGATCCTCCTTGGCTACACTTCGTGTCCAAGCAGCCAAGCAGCGCCCTCGCCATTACTAGCGATGGCAGAGGAGCAGCCAGGGCGCTCAACTCAACCGGGCACATTGTCGCAAGAGGCGCTCGAGCTGTTGTCCATGCTGAAATCGGTGGGCTCACGCGGTTTCGTGCCGACCTTGAGACCAGGCGACACGGGCGTTGGTTTCACGTTGGAAAGCCTGCTCGGTATCAGGTGCAACAGCAGCAAGGCGCCCGATTACAAGGGCATCGAGATCAAGGCCGGCCGCAAGGGATCGCATGAGCGGGGACGAACGACGATCCTCTCGCAGGTTCCGGACTGGAGCATCAGCCGGTTAAAAGGATCGGCCGACATCCTCCGCGAACGGGGTCGCTTCAGTGAGAAGAAGGGGCGAAACCAGCTCTTCCACGAGATGTGCGCGTCGACTTGTAACAGCTATGGGCTGTTGCTCGAGGTCGATGGCAACGACTTCTTGCACCAGTCGTGGACCGACGGCACTAGCGTTGTCCGGGACGCGACGTGGAAGTTCGAGAAGCTCTTCGCGCGCTTAGCAGAAAAGCACGGGCAAACATTTTGGGTTAAGGCCGAGACGCAGGGCACCGGCGCCGCGGAGAAGTTCCATTACGTAGCGGCGAGGTACACGTCGGGCGTGAGCGAGGCGAGGCTGCCGATGTTGCTCGAAGCGGGCGTCATCACCCTCGACTACACGATCAAGGAGACGAAGACCGGCACGGCGAAGGATCAGGGTTACCTGTTCAAGATCAGGCAATCGGACCTGCCCCTCCTTTTCAAGTCGCCGCTGGACTTTGACCTCGCCGCTTAAGCGTTGGAGCAATGGTCGCACCCGAAACAGCGAAAGTGGCCCTCAAGCTTGAGTACGCAGGCTCGGCCGACGCGCTAACCCCGGCAGAGAAGAAAAAGCTAACGCGACTATCGCGTGACCTGGCGCGATGGTGGACGACGAACGGACGCGAGTACCAGTGGCGCACTGACGAGGCGAGCACATACGAGAAGATCGTCGTCGAGGTGTTACTACAGCGAACTACCGCTGCGGCGGTCTCGCGGTTTTACCCGGCTTTCATGGAAAGGTTTCCCGGCTGGCAAGCGCTGTCCGAGGCCAGCCCAGGGGACCTAGAAGAATTTCTAAGACCGCTGGGATTGTGGCGTCGGCGGGCGGCTTCACTGCTCGGAATAGCCAAGTATGCTGCGGCTAACGACGGCAAGTTTCCCTCCAACCCGGTCGAGCACGCACCGATCCCGGCGGTGGGCAATACGTCTCTAACGCGGTGCTCCTGTTCCAGCACGGCAAGGCTGCACCGCTCCTAGATGTCAACATGGCGCGCGTAATTGAGCGCGTCGTGCGGCCGCGACGCCTCGCGGACATTAGGTACGATCCTTGGCTGCAGGCCGCGGCGAGGTGGTTCGTCAGGGGGCCACGACCGAGTGAGAAGAACTGGGCGGTACTCGATTTCGCAGCACTCGTGTGCAAGGCGCCGAGGCCTTTGTGCGAGAGTTGCCCAGTGAACGGCTATTGCGCTTTTTTCGGAGACACAGTTCGCGAAAAGGCGGCAAGGTAGCCGCGAAAAACGAACTTTCTACTCCAACAATTTCTTGAGTTCGTTGACCGACACACAGGGCCTAAGTCCCCACCGTAGCTCCGCGCACCTTTCGCTCAGACCTCGAAGAATCGACGGCAGAAATGATAGGCAAGACGGTCGCGGTAGTTGAGGATATTGTCCTCGACCGTCACGATCTTGCACTTCTCCGTTCCGCCGTTCTTAGGTCCACGGAGCCCACGTCCGACCATCTGCATATATCGGACAGGACTCAGTACGGGCCTCGAAATCAGTATCATGTCGGCCTTCGGCGCATCGAACCCAGTGGTGAGGACACTGTGATTACACAAGACCTTGAGCTCGCCTGACTTGAAGCGACGAATGAAATGCTGACGGGCCAGGCGGTCTGTTTCGCCGCTGACCGCAGCAGCCGGACACCCTGCTAGATGAAGTCGAGCAGCAAGATATTGGGCGTGCTTCACCGAGTTGGCGAACAGGAGGATTGACGACGCCCGGCTGTTCAGAACACTTTCGATTATCCGGTCGTTGCGGTCTGGATCGGCGCCGATGCGTTCCACAAAGGACTCGGGCAGTTCCTTGTATTGGTCAAGGTGGCGGATTTCCGCTTCGCTCAGCTCAACGACCTTGTCGTAGCGAACGGGATGATAGGCAAGTTTCGCCAGGACTTTCCGTTCGAGCAGGTCCTGGTGTAGTTGATGTTGGTCCTTGGGAAGCCAGCGCTGATCGAAGCGTGCAGCAAGCCGGCGTGATTCATCGTCGTCATAGCCGCGCCAAGGAGTGGCGCTCAAACCAATGACCGGCGGCTCCTCTTCACGTTCAATCTCCTGGCCAGTCTGAACGTCGAGCCAGCGCAGCAGGGAGGAATAACTTGGAGCAATGGCATGGTGGCACTCATCGATCACGACAACTCCTGGCTGGGCAAGCCAATCGAGTTGCTCCACGTCCAGCCGAGCGTTGAGGGTCTGGATGCTTGCAACGACGACAACTGGCTCATTGGCTTCAGGCGCTGCTGGGTTCTTCTGTCCACCCCACAGACGAACAATCCTCAGATCCTCTTCGAGCGCTCCTACGTTCACCCAGAGCTGCCGGAAACATTGAACCGCTTGCTCGCAAAGCTCGTCGGTCTGCGCGACCCACAGTACGGTTCGCTTGCCTTCCCCATTCAAAATGAGTCGTACGATGGCTTCAGCTGCGACACGGGTTTTGCCCCCACCGGTGGGCAGGCTCACAACTGCGCGTCGACGCCCAGCGCCACTTTCGAACAGTTTCTCCAGACCCTCGAGGATGTCGTCTTGGTAATCGTGCAGTGGCGGGAGGTAGATCGGACCATTTACGATCCATTCGGCCGTCCGGCGAAGATTTGAGCTTGCTGCAAACTCGGGTGGAAAGCCAAGTTCCAAGACAAATGTCAGGGCGGCCTCGCCAGCCCATCTAGACGGTGGATCGAGTCCCTCTGTTTGTAGGGTGTCCCTTAGCCGCGACAATATCGTCGGACCATGCACGGCAAGCGTCAGGGCGGCGAGTTCCTTGTCCGAAAGTCTCGCCGGGATCGCCTCCCGTGTGGCTTCGGTAAGTTGACCGAAAAGCGCGTTACGTGATCCGCCGACTGCCAAAAGGAGTCGTTCCTCTAAGGAGCTTCCAGCTCGAACGCGCGCCCTCGCTTCGACCACCCGACGGCTCACGAGCTTGGCCATGGCCTCTTCGGCGGTGATATCAATGAGATCTTGGGAACTTAAAAATTCTAGGAGCTGCTTGGTGCGGCTGTTCCAGCCCTCGGATTCAAATCTGGCGCGGTCGATTAGGATCAGCCCTGAATGATCATAGGCCAAGAGAGGCTCAACGAGATGCCGTCCCGAGCGCTCCTTGAGTCCCTGAACCCACAGCGCGTCGAGTCGTCTCGCAAGCCTGGTCTTGAGGATGGGCGCGAGCTCAGGGAAAAGACTGCTCAATCGCAGCGGATCGCCCAGCTTTGCATCGTAGGTGAGCTCGGAGTGGTCGGCGAGGAGCTGCGCGCCGGCTGCCTGCCAGGCTAAAGCTGTTTCTTCGCTTAGAATAATGATGTGACCGTCGTCGACGTCGCTCGCAGATGTCGGATGGTCGGTGACGAAGATCTCGGCAATCGGAACCGGGCCGTCGTCTGTTGGTACGAGATCCGGGACCTGGCCTAACCGCGCGCCAGCCTCCCAAACCGGTCTTAAGGCAGCGAAGTTGTCGGTCCATTCCCAGGCGAGCTCAAAGAGACCCCCCCAGACTTCTTCCTCAGCCGAGGTTTGTGTCCAACTGAAATGTAGGTCGGTATCCTCGGCGAGGCTGTCGAAATAAGGGATAAGCGTTCCGCCAATCTTGGGCTCCAACAGGTTGAGCGCGTCGCGCTCCGCCTCGCCGAACGCACTGAGAGGCACCGTTCTTTCACCAACTTCTATTCGGCCAAACTTGTGCAGCCAGTACGCGAAAGGGTGCGGAGCACTGAATTCAGCATATGAGTCCGGGCGCGTGGTGTGGCCAAAGGTGATGGCGGGATAAGGATGCGAAGTGTCACGGTCGCGCATCCAGCTCGCCGAAACGAGGCTCCACATCTCCGTGACTAGCTCATCGGTGAGCCTGGAAGCCAGAGCGTCCGTTAGCTCTGGAAGAATTCGCCATCCGGACGGCATCAAAATGCAGTCTTTCCTCAAAACGCCGAGCAAATATTCGCGCGGGCCGTAGGGCATCCTCCGCCGGCCGAGGTCGTTGATGGTGTGAAGGTAGGGGGACATTTGGTCCCAGCCTCTTCCTTCCCAGGTGCCGACTTCGTCGACCTCGATGGGGCCGAAAAGACCAGTCCATTCCTTTGGGAGGCGGTCCCAATGAACAGCATGATAGGATTGGTCGAGAATGATATCGGTGTCGAGTTGATCGCTTTCCTCTCCTTCAACTAGGACCAAGTCATGGCGCGGTTCAAACGACCCGGCCTTGGAGCGGAAGGAGAACTCCTGCGGATCTTCGTCCGTCAGGAAGGACGCCACTCGTTCTCGCGGGGCTTCTTCGAAATTTGCCCAGAAGGTGGCCCAATTCTCGTCGCCGCCGAACACTAGTGCCCGGGTATAAGAATCAATAAGAACGCTGTCCCAAAGCTCCTCGTCCATCTCGGGTACGTCGAACAGCTCGACGAGTAAGCGCTTGAGTTCCGGACGCTCAACGATCTCAGAGGCGACGGCAGATCTGCCGGTGGGCGCGCGATCCGGCGGGCAAATGACTGCCTGAGTTGGGGCAATCAGCCCGTCGCGAGCCGACGGAATGAACTTGGTCCGCCTAAGTTCGTATCCAGTTGTCCCGTGTCGCTTAATCAGCCGGTCTAGGAAGCCAAGCAGCTTAGCGGCCTTATCGATATCTTCGCTTGCGACGAACTCTACCCATTCCGACAGCGAAAACTTCGGAAGGGCCTCGCGGCCATCTTCTGCCCGTTCGGTTGCCTCGCGAGCCAACGCGTCAAGACGGCTAGACCGCAGTTTTCCCGATTGGCACGTCGCGTGAGCAACCCTCGCGCGAACTACGTCGTCGGCGAGCGCGACCCACTCCGCAATGAGCTCGTCTTCCTCGATCGGATGCCGAAAGAGCGACCGCGGGAGACACATTCTACCGGCAGCACTTGCGACTAGTTCGGTTTCCACAAGTCGATCCCACAGTGCCTCGACCAGCGGCGCTGCCAATTCGCCGGACCGATCCACCTTCCGGGGTAGTGCAAGAATTGGCGCTCCTGGATCTACTTCGGTTGCGAGCTTGGCAATATTCTCGGCCATGAGCTCCGCCGCCGCTTCCATCAGTAAGCGGTTGTAGGCACCGGGAATGAGGTTGGTCCGGTCGCTGTTGAGCTTCCAAGGCGCATTGAGAATGCCTGATGCCAGTGTTGCAGTCTGGGTCGGGAAAAAGGCCCAGAAGGATCCGGCAGCCACCGCTTCTTTTGCCGATACGGGTGCAGCCCAGGACAAAGGGACCTCGTCGCGCGCCTGAAGATGAAGCGCATCAGCCCTTGCATCGGGATCGTCGATCCGCACGGTTTTTTCGAAGAGGCGCCAGCGGGTTTCGCTCGATCCGTCCCCAACGATGATTGTATCTTGCTCATGCCGACGAGAAATGGTGCGTTTCGATTCCCCTACCACCTCGAGCTCAAGGTCGATATCCGAGCTTAGGAACAATACAAATTCGGCCGGAAATTGATTCATTTCTTCGGCTAGCCGCTCGCGATCTTTTGGATCGCGGATTTGGGAAGTCACAACCGTTGTCGCCCAATCGAAGGGCCGACCAGGTAGTAGCGGACTATTATCGTCCAAGGGGTCCAACACCTTGGCAAGACGCATTCCGGGAGCCCTTGCATCTGGACCCAGAACTAAGTGCTGACGGATCTTCGTTCGGCACCACTCAGGGTCGAACTGCATGCCAATAGACCGACTAATCAGGTCAACGGTGCCACCGAGCTTCAGTAGCGATTTAAAGCCAATACCGAATCGCCCGATCTGCCCTGTACGCTTGGAGGAGCTACGAGCGTTGAGTAGCGCGATAACGCCGTCGGAATCGAGCGGGGCACCCGTGTTCGCGGCAATTAGTCGATCAGCCTCGAGACGAACATAGATGCGGCCGGCACCCTCGTCGCTTTCTAGAACTGCGTCAGCTGCGTTCTGCACCAGCTCGAATAGTTGACGATAGGCGTAGCCGCCCGAGAGGACTTCGATTTCCGTCTCATAGTGCTCGTTGGTGTCACGCGGTTGAGCCGAATAGGCTGCGAGGCGCTTTCCGCATTCTTCTTCAATGAATTGAGCAAGAGCTCCCACGCGCTCGCGTTCTTCCGCGTTCGGTACCTCTACCAACGTCGCCATGAATACACCCCGCTTTCTCGCTACCTTATCGGTCAGCACAGTCTTGTGAAGCAAATTAAGCGGAAATAACTTCCAAGCCCTACCAAGTTGGATTCTTATTCAGCCGAAGAGCTGGCCTAACGCGAACAGGAATGCGATCGCCAGCAAGCTGCCGATGATTAGTCCTCCAGCCACCCCAAGCAGTATCTTCAGGCAGCCTACCAACGAGGAGAACTTGCTTCTGCTGAGATGTGGAAGTCGACAACACTCATACTACGCAGCCCGGACTTTCATGGTTGCAGTGAAGGCACGAAAGACACGCTCACCCGCATCGAACTGGCGAGCCTCTTCTTCCTCGAGCCAAATGAATGCCGGCTCCATGCAGTGAACGGACCCGCACACCAGCGCTGTGGCGGGATAGCCGACCGGCTCCACTGCCCACACGTAGTTGCGAATTGCCTTCCGCGGAGCATGGGATTTGCAACGCATGATCGCCATCATCGCTTATCCCGGCGGAACTCGAGCGTTTCCGCATCGAGGTCAACGTTGCCCGTTTTCCAGCCAGCCATAGACCAGGCCATCGACTGGCTGTGTCCGGACTTCACGTCGTTCGCCCACCAAGGGCGGTAAAGCCTCGCGCTGTTAGGCAGCCGAAAACCGAGAATCTGCTCGAGTTCGCGGAATGTCGTCGCCCATTCGTCACCGCGCATCTGGTCCAAGTGGCGGTACAAGGGCGCGTATTTCCCGCGCCGGGCTGCGTCGCGCATAAGCGCTTCTCGAGACATTCAGGGCTCCTCTTTTTAGTACCTACATACGTACCATATGTATAACTATATAACCCTAGGTCAAGATGTCTAATCAGGGAGAGTGGAAGAAGCAGAGGACGGCAATTCGACGACGACGTCGATTGCTAAGAGAGCGATCACCTAAAGCCGCAGGATGGGGGTGGACTAAGCGACAGTGCGGTTAGGCCACCTCCAAAACAATTGCCTCACTGCGCACCAAAAAGGTGGCGAACGTTATCGTTAGCGATCAAACAGATCGCACGCTCCTTTCCGCGCGTGTTGTTCCAAGGAAATTGTTAGTGAAAGTCATAACCAAATCACTGCCGATGTCGTCATCTTTCAACACTTTCGGCCGTCTTATGATGATAGGGGGATGCGTTTCTCTCATTTGCGGCTGCCAAAACGGCGCATCGGAGTTTGCCTGGGAAGAAGCCGAGGAGATGGCGGCAGAAGAACGCGCCGTTCACTTAGAAAGTGCTAGAGAAGACGCTGAGGCGATTGCCGATGATGTCGACGATCTTCAAACTGCAGTAGCGATGTTGCGTGTTGAAATCGATCGCCTCCAATCCGAAAATTGGCGCGACGTCGTTCCGGACATAGATAGCGCTGCGGTGGATGTTGAGTTGGCAGCTAGCGAGCTCGAACTCTCAAGCGCCAACCTGACTCAAAACGTTGCGCAATGAGGGAGCCTGACCTCATTGTCAGACATCCTCATGCGGACGTGGGGACGGTATAGCCCCGCTCAAATACTTGGGGAAAACGTCCGCTTCAGCGGGACCAAGGCTCGATACCGTGGAGAGAACTTATCGTAGTGATTGTAAATCATTTCGACCAAGGTTCGTCCATCGACTAGGCGCAAATTTGGTCGCGCTTGCTCGTAGGTTCGGGCGTCTGGCGAGAAGTTGCCTAAAGTGACGAAAAGCCCCTTTTCTTCATTCTCGATCGCACCGTTCAGCTTTTGGACCTCCGGCCGACCGATGGTGCCGAGCATCTGCTTGCATTGAACCTTGATTATCGGCGGCTCGAAACCGAGTTCGTCATGGTGAGCGATGATATCGATTCCGCCATCTCCGCTCGCTTTTGTCACGCGCGCGAAATATCCCATGCATTGGAGTAGGTGCGCGACGAAGTGTTCGAACTCGAGCGAGGTCTGCGCATTTTTCAGACGACCAATCACGAAGTCCTCGGTGCTCTCCTCGAACTGTTCCGCTATTGATGCCGCCTCGTCAGGTTCGTCGCCAACGTCGGCGACGAATGGCGTGCCTTCCAAGGCCGCAATAAACTCATCGGCATTGGCGGACACCCGAAAGACCGAGAGGAAAGATCCGATCTCATAGAGTGCGGCCTGAGTGAATTTGTTGCGTGGCAGAGATGCTTTCCATTCAACCGGGCGTCTGTTCGCGTAATCCGGATTGGCCGGATCATGGACGTAACCCCCAGCGATGACGCCAATGTTGACCATGCGATCGTGCTTCGATGGAAAGATAACGATCTCGCCCGGCTGCATGTCATGCACGAAGCGGTAGAGCTGTCCTGCGGAGACAGGCACCGCTCCAGGCTTCGAATTTGGGATGGCGGCAGCATAAGCGGTCTTGAAGGCCTCACGCGTTGGCGGGATCGCAGAAAGATCGCCAAGTTCGGGCCAGCCGATAGCGACATAACCTTGTGCGACCGGGTCATCGCCGAATTCCTTCGGCATGTGAACGCCCCAGATTCTTTGCTCACTAGCCATCTTGGTGTCCCAGAATCGACGAATGTAATAATCCCATCGTATACGGCCTCACGTCTTCAGCTCGATACGATCGTCCTGAACATTGTATCGGTAGAGATGCAGGCTTTTCTGGTTGATGAGCTCCATTGCCTGCTCGACCGCCTCTGGCGAGACCAGAAACCACTCGCGTGGGTCCACGCTCTTGCCGAAGCGATCAGGAACGCGAACCGAGACGCAGGCATCAGCGAAAAAGCGGTGAAGGATGCGCTCGACCCTGGCGGGCTGCACGCGCGTGTCGAACTCGACGAGCAACTTGGCTTCGGCGAGGAGAAAGGTCGGGTCTGTCTTGGCTGTGGCCAACCGAGATTGGGCATCTCCCGTGGTCGAGCCGATCTTGATCATATGCTGCGCGAGATCGGCCAGCTCACTGCTCTGACAAAGGGTGCGGGCAATGTAGACCCGGCCGGCAATGGGGGCTTCCTGTCCGTCGAACAGCGGCCCGGCTTCTGGGCTGATGACGCGGCGGCTGTTGTCGCTGCGCCAGAGCGCCTTGCCGAAGGACGGAAGCAGGTGATCGCTCTCCGTGCCATTGTCGTAGATGACGCGGAGACGGATATTGGACTTGTCGCCCCGGTCCTTACTGTCGGATGTCTCCCGCTCGCGGACGTCGGCTATGTAAGCGAACTGTCCATCGAGGATGAACATGTCTCCCACCTCGATCTGGGATGTTCTTGAGGTAGGCGTGGTTGAGCGGATACCATTGGCGATATCCGCGATGGCTGCATCGAAGATAGGGCGGAATCGATCGAAATCGCGACAGCGAATGCGCTCGGCAATAATATCCGCTTCGGCCTTGGGCTGCGGCGCCGGCGTTTCCTTGAAATCGAAGATATGGTCGTCCGGCGTAGCGAGCAGATCGGCGTAGTCATCGCCGGCGGCGAGCAATTCGTCGATGGTCGTTGGTACCGGGGCCAGCGATGGAGCAGCCAAGAGGCCAGCTGTGTCGAGATGTGCCAGCTTGGCAATTTTTTCAGGATCGTTGCGGAATGTTTCGAGCCGAATCCCAAGGCGCATTTCGTCTGGTGCGCGGGAAAGCCTGTCGGGCGCCCGTCCGTGTCGCTCATGGAAAGCCACGATGTCTTGGAAGAGGCGCGCAAGTTCATCGGCTGGTGAAGACGGCGCTTTCACCACAGGAACGAACAGGCTGTCCTTTGCTGCGATGAGCTCGTCGAGCGCTTCGTAGAACGTGGTTTGGGACCGGCTCATCAGGCAGCCTGGTCCTTCGCTTTCTCTTTCTGGCGACGAACCGCGGCGGCGCGTATCCACGCTAGGGCTTCGGCCATGCGCCGTTCGATGGGATTGGCAGAGGTAATGCTCGGCTCCCTCCCATTATGTTCGTCAACGAAGGCGCGAATGCGTGGCAACTGGGCCATGGCCTCCGCCTCTGTGATCTCGATACGCGTCTCGGCAATGGTCTGGTGAATGCGCCGCAGGACGGATTCGCCGAGTGCCTTCGACAGGATCTCATAAGAGCCGTGGAAGGGATTGACCTGGTCGATGAGATCGATGCTGAGCTCTGGCAACGACAGGAACTTCGAGGTCAGTTTGAGTAACTGGGCGTGAGCCTTCTGGCCCTCGGTGGCTTCATCGCCGTCGGCGTTGTTGCTGGCGGTAGAGCTAGTACCAGTGAGTGTGGCGAGGACCGCGCGGCGAGCGACGACATTCTGGCGGATGGCCTCGATATCATCCTCGTTCTCGGCGATGTCAGGATAGCGCTTGGCGATGAGATTGGGGATCAGCACCTGATTGACCGTTTCCGGCGGGAACTCGCCGGGAATGAGGCTGGCGCGCAGAACCTGGTTGTCCTGCAGTACCGCTGCCATGAGGTCGGTCATGTCGGTCTGGATTATCTCCTTTGCGCGCTTGCTGGCTGGTTCCTTCAGGCCGTTGATTTCGATGGTGGGTTCCGGATCGGCAAGGTCGATCTTGCTGCCAGGCCGCGAGGCGCCATCGAAGCGGTCATCGCTGGGCTTGGTCTTGAAATTGAAATTCGGCGCGAGGACCTGTTCCATCAGCAGCGAGCAGGCGATGGCCTTCAGCATGTCGTTGACAGCGGTGCGGACGACATCGTCGGTAGTGTCAGGCTCTGCGATGAGGTTGGTGAACTGGGCGTGGGCCTTGCCTGGCGCGTCACGGGTAGCCCGGCCGATGATCTGGACTACTTCGGTAAGCGAACCACGGTAGCCGACGGTGAGCGCATGCTCGCACCAGATCCAGTCGAATCCCTCCTTGGCCATGCCAAGGGCGATGACGATGTCGAGGTCTTCCTTGTTCTCTACGGTACGAAGGCCGGAGAGGACCGTTTGCTGGGTCTGAGGCGTGACGAGGTCGGCGATTTTAAGGATGCGACCGTCAGGCGTCCTTAGGTGCTGAAAGCCAGTTGCGGGATCCACCGTTTCAACGTCGCCGAGAACGTCGAGAATGCCGTTCATTTCGCGGATCTTGTCGCCAAGGGCGGCCTGCGAATTGACGTTGGGAATATGGATGATGGTCTTCTTTGACGGGTCGAGGACTTCGCCGATCGCGGCAAGGTAGTTGCCGTGGTAGAAGTGGTACCCGATGCCGAGCGTCTTGAGATGCTCGTAGCCCGAAAGCTGCTCATAGTAGGTGTAAGTGACCCGGGTGAACTTCTCTTCGTCCTCGGCACGTAGGACCGGGACCTGGTCGCCGCGGAAGTAGGAGCCTGTCATCGCAACGATGTGGATCGAGTCTTCGGCCATGACGGCGCGGATCAGTTCGCCCAGGCGATTGTCGGCATCGGCCGAGACATGGTGAAATTCGTCGACGGCCAGGACGCAGTCGTGGAAGGCGGCGATCCCCCTGCCCTCTTTCATGATGCGGTCGAACGCATGACGCAGGGTGGAATGGGTGCAGACGATGATCTCGTCGTCGTCGGAATCCATGAACCGGACGAACGCGTTGATTTTGCCGCCCTCGCCGCCGAGCATGTCGCAGAGGTTGTTTCGGGGCGAGACTACCCAATCGGCAAAAAAGCCGTGATCGGCAAGGTTGGTAGAGCGGAAGGAGTTGCCGATCGAGCGCTCGGGCACCGCGACGATGACCTTCTTCAAACCTTGATTGTGAAGCTTGTCCAGGCCGAGGAACATCAGCGCTCGCGATTTGCCGGATGCCGGAGGCGACTTGATCAGCAGGTACTGCGAGTTGCGTGCATCATAGGCGCGGGCCTGCATGGCACGCATGCCGAGCTCGTTGGTAGTCTTGCTGGCACCAGTGGAGCCGTATTCGACGGTGATGAAGTCGGTCATGTCGGTCTCCGGTTAGGCCGCCTTGGTGGCGCTGACCTTGGTCATGCGCGCGTAGAGCTTGAACAGGTGTTCGAGACGCTCGGCGTCGTCCTTGAAGGGCCGGCCGATGTAGATGGTCTCGAGGTAGTTATCGAGATCTCGGTGGGCCTGAAGGAGGTCGGCCGGCATGGTTTCTGGATTGTAGAGCCAGGCGATTGTCTTGCTGTGGGCGATGTAGGGTTCCCGGGCGCGGAGAATGTTGAGAGCGTGTTCTTCGAGAGCGTCTTTCTGGTCGCTTGAAAGCGCGGGCAAAGGAAAGGTGTTGTAAACGAGGGTATTCGAGTAGCGATAGTCAGTCTTGAGACGTCCACCTACTGCTCGAAGCCATGCAGTGTGGAGCCGAGCAGAAACAATCGAGAGCAGCCACGTAGGAGCATCGTAAACCGCCACGGCATTGTCGTTGATGATTACGCCATCTTCTTCGATGCCAGCCGGAATGTAGTCCCGCCTTTCCGAGGAAACACGAGCAACAAGTAATGCTTGCCCTGATTGGTGAGGTCGATGGACAAACCGGTGTGGGGCGTCTGCAAACTGCTTGGCCTGCGCCCCGGCGGACTGGCGGAACGCTCGGATGTTTTCCAAGCGTTGCCGAATCTCGGGGTACTTCAGTGCTACGTCAATCTGATGATCTTCAATCCAAAGACACCACCGCTGTAGGCCTCTTATGAACTCGCTAGATCCCTTGTAAGGCTTGATGAAAGTATCAGGAACGCCAGCTGCAGTCAGCTGGCTTCTAGAGAGATCATCTAAGATCAGGTTTCCATTGTCCGTCGCCGCATTGCCCTTCGTTGCGGTCGGGAGCGAGCTGATCGGACGGGATCGTTTTGCAATTAAGACGTTCGGTGCGTCCTTTAGGTAAGCATTGATATTTGAAACCGTTCTGGACGCGGCGGCTCCGAAGATTTTCTTTGGTGCCAGACATGAGCGCCGCAAGGAGATGATCACGCAGATCACACCAGCTTTCTTGGAAGCGTTGTTTGTCCATTTGAATGGCTCGTAGGCAAACCCGATTTCAACTCCGTAGCGTTGCAGCGCTGGCCAGAGCATCGAAACCTGCTCGCCTTGTGCAATCGAGTTTGTGCTTACGAAAGCTAGGCCTGTAGCGCCCGACGAGCAGAATTCCGCGCCCTTCAGAAACCAACAGGCGACGTAGTCTAGGTCCTTGTACGACTTCGTTTTGCCCTGAAACAGCGATCTGATGTCGGCCTTATGGCTCACGTCTTGATAAGCACTGCCTAGATATGGAGGATTTCCAATCGCATAAACCTCGAAGCTATTCGCTGGCGGACAAACGGCTGCCCAATCCAGACGCAGGGCATTACCAACAACAATGTTGCCTGCATCGGTAAGCGGCAGCGCCGGGGCTGGCGTGGTGCATATCTCGTCCAGCTTCTTGTTCATCTGGTACTGGGAGATCCAAAGCGACAGCTTCGCCGTCTCGCAGGCGAAATCTACCGGATCGATGCCGTAGAAGCTGCTGATCTTGATGCCGGTATGATAGTCCGCAAGCGCGAGCTGGCCCTTGCGCTTGACGTCACGCAGGCGCCGGAACGCCTCAGTCTCTATCAGCCGAAGTTCGCGATAAGCGATGATCAGGAAGTTGCCCGAACCGCAGGCAGGGTCAAAAACGCGAATGCGCGAGATGCGATCGACGAGCTTCTCCAGCGCCTTCACATTATCACCCGCCGCCGTGAGCTGCTCGCGAAGCGAATTCAGAAAGAGCGGCTCGAGCACTTTCATGATGTTGGGCAAAGACGTGTAATGCATGCCGAAGTCGGCGCGCATGTCAGTCTGGACGATCGCCTGGATCATTGAGCCGAAGATATCGGCGTGGATTTGGTCCCAATGAAGATCGGCTGCCTCGAGCAGAAGCCTGCGTGCGCGTCGATTGAAGACGGGAACATCCGTGCGATCACGGAACAGACCGCCGTTCACATAAGGAAAGTCGGCTGCGATGCGTTGGGAGCGCACCCCCTGCCCTCGCCGCGCTTCCTTGTCGGCGATGTCGAGGGCAAGGAAGATGTCCTCGATAACCCGTTTGGTGGTCGAACCGTCGATCTGCATGGCTTCCCGATCGAGGGTTTTGGCGAACAGCTTGGCCGGGAAGATGCCGGTATCCTCTGCAAACATGCAGAAGAGGATGCGGGTCATGAAGATGTTGAGGTCGTGCGTGTGCTCGTCACCCCAGGTGGGGTTTGCATCTTTGATGGCGTCGTGGAACTTCGCCATGTGTCGGGCCGCTCGCACGTCTGCGGCCGTCTCGGGGGCTGGCTTGTAGCGCTCCACGCCAAACATGGGCTGGAGAAAATCATAATTGATGGGGAGCTCGGCGAGGCGGTCGAAGCCGGAAGTCTCTCCGGTTTTAAGGTCGACAGCAAGGAACTCGTCGCCGTCGGTGCTCATGAGGAAACGAGGCGCATTCTTGGCCGCAGCGCCCTTCTTCCCAATAAGCGAAGCGCGGAGTGAGGCGACCGTATTCTGAACTTGGCCAGCCACAGCAGGGCGATACAGCAGTTTCTTGGGCCAGGTGATGTCCGAGGCAACGAGCGCCTCGGGATACTTCATCCGAAGCTTGGCGACCTCGTTGCGTGAAGCACTGTAGGCTTCCATGATGCGGAACGGGAAATCATGGAGGCTGCAAGCCCCGGTATTGATATCCTGAACGAGCTGGTCGAGGTTTTCCTCGATCTCAATCGTATTCACGCCGACCCCCACAGTCTTTCGTGGACTTAAACAGCCTTTTGACAGAGGCCGCTACTACTTTGATTCGGGATTCATTTACGTGATCTGCCGCATCGCCGCCGCAAGCTCCGACGTCGCTGGTTTCAAGTGCGTGCAAACGCCACCGGCTGCTCGGAGTCCTTACAGCGAAGTCTGTGCATAGCCGCTAATTCCCACAACACCCGAATTACACCCGGATGTCTGATCACCTGGTTTGATGGCAAGCAGCTAAAGAGGGTCCAAAGCCATGATATCACTGGGGAAAATGGTGGGCGTGGCAAGGATTGAACTTGCGACCCCTGCGATGTCAACACTTGGATTCCGACGTTTGGCCGACAAATCGGACGTTGGAAAACCGCCAATTCCCTCTTAGTTTGGGTGGACATTGTTGGCCGTTGGCCGACATTTCATACGCCCCGTTGGGCGTTACGCCCCGTTTAGCGCCCGTTTTTCGGACTCGAATACGAGATCCGTATGCCGGGATAATCCGCAACTACGGCTGACCGGAATCCATTGCCGAACAACCTCACATTGCTAAGTGAATGCCCGACCCAAGCCAGAAGTGAGATCGAAAATGGGCCGGTATCGTTTGTATTCTGATCGTTTAAAGGACGCCCAAAAGGCCGGAGAAGCCGATGTCTATGAGTATGACTACTTCCCCGAAAAACTAAGGGTGCAAGTTCGCCAGATCGTTAGTGACGCGCTCGGCGAAAACTATCGATATTTCGCGAAAGATTGGCATGAAAACCCGGCGGGCGTCTGGGCACATAAAACACTCACTCGCGAAAAGGGCCGCGACCATTTTGGATACAACGCGAAGCACCCCCAGTCAGATCTGCTGGCGTTCCTTCAGAAGTGCGAGAATCCTGATTTTATCGATGTCTTAGAAGTTTGTTGCGTCGCCATTGTCGACCACACTCCGGCGCTAGGAATTGGGTGGAAACGAACCTCGCCGAGTGAGGCAATTGACGAAATTAATTTCCGCCTTCGGGATGCTGGCGTCGGCTTTGAATTTCAAAGTGACCGCTTGATCCGAGTAGATTCTCAGTTTCTTCACGCGGAAGCGATCAAGCCTGCGCTCTCTTTACTCAATCAAGCCGGATTTGAGGGACCGGAAGCAGAATTCATTGGCGCTCATGACCACTATCGATCCGGCCACTACAAAGAAGCCATCACCGAAGCTGCCAAGGCATTTGAAAGCCTGATGAAGGCAGTATGCAATCAAAAGGGCTGGGATTTTCCAAAGGGCGCGAGGGCAAGTGATCTGCTGAAGGTGCTGCGAACAAATAATCTTTGGCCCGACTACCTCGACGCTAGCTTTGATCAATTGCTCGGGACCCTGGCTTCGGGCTTACCCAAAGTCCGGAATGACGATGCCGTGCATGGACAGGGCGCCGTCCCGAAAACTGTGCCAGGCTATATTGCCGCCTACGCGTTACACCTCTCGGCCGCGAAAATGGTCCTCATTGCAAAAGCTGCGGGCTTGGCGAACTCGGCTTAGTTCGCCGGCACCCGTCCGCTTCAGTTGTGTTGATTTTGTCAGCTCACCAACCAACAGCGAAAGGAAGCCGACATACAAGGATCGGAGGACGATAAACGGCTGAGTCTAAACAGAAAAATCCGTTTCAAATCGAAACGCCCCGTTTAACGCCCCGTTTTGGGTTTTCCGAAATTTACGGTAAGCCGACAGATGCCTCATAAGACATTGAAATATATGGAGAAAAAATGGTGGGCGTGGCAAGGATTGAACTTGCGACCCCTGCGATGTCAACACAGTGCTCTACCACTGAGCTACACGCCCACTCTGGGGTAACCGCCGCGGTCTGCGACGTGATCATCTGGCGGGGCCTTTAGGCAAGCCTGCCGCGAAGGGCAAGGCCCTTAGAGACGTCCGTGCTGATCTTCGCTTTGGAAGAGCCGATCAACCTCCGCAACAAGGTCCTTCAAGTGGAACGGCTTTGATAAAAGCTTGGCTTCTGGCGTTGTCCGTCCAGCCTGAAGCGCAACGGCAGCGAAACCGGTGATGAACATGACACGAATTGCCGAATCGATCGCGCTGGCCTTCTGTGCGAGCTCGATCCCGTCCATCTCCGGCATGACGATATCGGTCAGGAGCAGGTCAAAGCGCCCAGGCTGGAGCAAGGGCAAGGCTTCTGTCCCGCAACCCACGGCTTCGACCTCATAGCCGACGCGCTGCAGCGCGCGCTGCAGATATTCGCGCATCGACTGATCGTCTTCAGCAAGGAGGATGCGAACCATGGCCATGACTATGCTCTGAACGCACGGAATTTACCAGCGGCTCCATCGCCGCTCCGCTTGCTGTCCGAATTTGGCACGGCTACCTCTGCTCGCTTGAAACGCGTGCCTCTCCCCGCCCCGATCGTCATCGAGCATCGCAGCGACCTGCCGGTCCTTCTTTCCATTCCCCATTCCGGGCGGACTTACCCCGATTGGCTCGTGGACTCCGCCGTTTCGGGACTTCGCTCGCTTGTCGGTCTTGAAGATCCGCTCGTCGACCGGCTTGCCTGGCGCGCCATTTCCGCAGGCCATGGTGCGGTCATCGCAACGGCCGCCCGAGCGGCAATCGACTGCAACCGCGCCCCCACGAAGTCGACCCTAACCTGGTGACCGGTGTCGCATCGTTTGCGCCCTCGAAGCGCGCGGCAGCGGGACTCGGCATCATCCCAGCGCGTACGGCAGCTTCCGGCAATCTCTGGCGGACGCCTATCGAGCGCCAAGAACTAGAGCTTCGTTTGGCTGAGGCCCATGAGCCATTCCATCGCGCTATCGAGGAGAAACTTGGGCAGATTTCTGCTGTGCACGGCACGGCTTTACTGCTTGACTGCCATTCCATGCCGCCGAGACGTGGCCAAGCCGAGCTCGTCATAGGGAATCGGTTTGGCAGCAGTACGTCCCAATGGATTGCGGACGAGGCCGCACGCATCGCTCGTTCCGCAGGTTGGACCGTCGCCTTGAACGAGCCATATGCCGGTGGCCATGTCGTCGAGCGTCACGGCGATCCGGCCAACGACGTCCACGCGCTCCAGATTGAGATCGACAGGCGCTGCTATTGCGCCTCGGACTTACGATCCCCTGGACCAGGCTTCGATCGCACAGCGAGGTTCCTCGCCGACCTGGCGGCTAGAATGGGCGAAGGCCTCACTCGCCTGCAAGCCATCGCCGCAGAGTAAAAAAAGGCCGCTCTGGCGAATGCCGGAGCGGCCTTGAGTTCAGGGAGGAACGCAGATCAAAACGAAATGCGCTGCCGCCACGATGTCCAGGGGGTGAAAAGACACCGCCGAACGGCATGATAATCAAATGGGGCCGAATCGGCTGGGTTCAATCGGGAAGCCCGTCGCTCCGACGCAGGAAAATCACGCCTCGGCGTCGTTACCAATCTTTTCGCTCTTGGTCTTACCGGCAGGGGCCGGCTGAACGGAGGCGACCGGCCCCTTGCCTTGCTGAACCTGGCGGTAGAACAGGTCGCGAATTAGGCCGAGCGACATCAGGTGAGCGAAGATCAGCGGCAGCACGCCGTTCTGGTTGAGCTTGCGAAGCTCGTCACCCCTCATGTTCCGAAGCTTTTCTTCGTCGACCATGCGGAAGCCACGATAGACGAATGGCTGGTCCGCACCTTCAGGCTGGACCGAGACCTCGCCTTCCATCAGCAGTTCGGCCTTCTGGAGCTCTTGGATGAAGGCGTGGGTGCGCTGCCCCGCAGTTTCGAACTGCTCGCAGAATGCGAGAATGTTGCGAGTGAGGTCACTCGGCTGGTCGCCATCGAAAAGAGCATCGCCCTCGTTTTCGTCCAAGCTACCCGCGGTCGGATCGAAGCAGAGCGACAGCTCGTCGCTGTCAGGACGCAATTTGGCAAGCATGAAGGGGAAACGCCGAAGATAGGCGGGCATGTAGGCTTGATCGTCGATCGGCTTGCCTTCGCCGTCGATGAACGTGTTGACGCCCTCATTCAATCCCATGAGCGCCAGCGGAACCGGAACCTCGCCCGCGGAAAAGATGATCGGGTAGGTGCGCTGCGCAGGAATGAACTCGTCGATCGTGACCGGAATGGCATGGACCTGGCCCACATTCGGAATGGTCTGCTGCCGCTTGAGCTTCATTTTCGAATGCTGGCCGGAATTCAGCGGCTCAAGTCCGCGGTAGAGTAGCGGCAGGTTGGCATTGCCCTGCGGTTGAGTAGCCATGTTTTGGTCTCCATCAAGATTCCGGCGAACGGCGGCAAGGCACGAAAAGACCGGTAGAAAGTTCGCCGCAGGCTCTAGGAAAGCCCCCTGCAGCGCGCAAGTCTTTCCGGACGCTTGCGGCAATTCATCGATTGTTCAATCCTCGGCTGACACTGCCATGACTGCAATGAACGGCCCATCCCTTGTATCATTCAATTCTCGCCTTCCTGACTGCGCTTCTGGCGGGCGGGGATCCGGAGCCTCAGCCTCCTCAGGGCGTGCGAATCATGAGCGTCGAACAGCGACTGATCGTCCGGGTGCCGGTGCGTCCGCGAGCGAAAGGCCGACTTCGGTGGGAGGAGGCCGACCACGGCCCGAAGTGCCTGCCCATTGGCGCCTTGGCCGGCGCGTCGCTGGCGGGAAGCGACGGGATCGACTTTGTGCTCCGTGGGCGACAGCGCGTCCGCGCCAAGCTCGACGACGATTGCGGCGGGCTCGATTTTTGGGAGGGCTTCTACGTTCAGCCAGAAGACCGCCGTATCTGCGCCGGACGGGACGAGATTCGCTCCAGAGTAGGGGCAGTCTGCGGCATCAGGCGTTTTCGAATGCTTGTTCCTCACCTCGATAACGAGGAATGACGGCCTGATTCCTTGATTTTTCAGCGCAGCAAGGCTAGCGCGCGTACGGCGGCCCGAATGTTTGGCCCCATACTTTTTCCGGACATTCGATCATATGAGTTTTGCCGACCTCGGCCTTTCCGACCACTTGCTGCGCGCCGTCGGCGATTCCGGCTACGACCAGCCGACGCCGATCCAGAAGGCCGCCATTCCTGCCGTCCTGATGGGCAAGGACCTGATCGGCATCGCCCAGACCGGAACCGGAAAGACGGCCGCGTTCGTCCTGCCGATGATCGACATCCTCGCTGAAGGCCGTGGACGCGCGCGAATGCCCCGCAGCCTCATCCTTGAGCCGACGCGCGAACTTGCTGCCCAGGTCGCCGAAAACTTCGAGAAATACGGCGTACATCACAAGCTCTCGATGGCTCTCCTTATCGGTGGCGTGCAGATGGGAGACCAGGTCAAGGCACTCGAGAAGGGTGTCGACGTCCTGATTGCTACCCCCGGCCGCCTCATGGACCTTTTTGAGCGGGGCAAGATACTCCTTACCGGCTGCGACCTGCTTGTGATCGATGAAGCAGACCGAATGCTGGACATGGGTTTCATTCCGGACATCGAAAGCATTTGCTCGAAGCTTCCGAAGAACCGCCAGACCTTGCTGTTTTCGGCGACCATGCCGCCGCCGATCAAAAAGTTGTCCGACAAGTTCCTGACTGATCCCAAGACGGTCGAAGTCGCAAGGCCGGCGACCGCCAACATCAATATCGACCAGCGGCTGATACTCGTGGCGGCTCCAAAGAAGCGCGACGTCCTGCGTTCGGTCCTGCGTGGGGAAGAAGTTCGCAACGCCATCATCTTCTGCAACCGCAAGACAACGGTGCGCGAGCTCGCAACCAGTCTTAAGCGGTCCGGTTTCCGCGTCGGGCAAATCCATGGCGACATGGAGCAAAAGGATCGTTTGGCCGAACTGGCCCGCTTCAAAGCGGACGAGATCAATATTCTGGTGGCATCCGACGTCGCTGCTCGCGGGCTCGACATCAAGGGTGTCAGCCATGTAGTCAATTTCGACGTACCCTGGCAGCCCGACGATTATATCCACCGCATTGGCCGAACGGGCCGCGCGGGAGCCCTCGGGACGGCTTACACGCTAGCGACCAAGGACGACGCCGAAGCCATAGCCGGAATAGAAAAGCTGGTCGGGATGCCGATCCCGCGCGACGGTGCCGCAAAGGCGCCGCGCGACGCTGAAGGCGAGAGTCCTTCGCGTTCCAAAGATCTCCCCGATCCGGAATTACCGAAGGCGCGCCGAGACGAGCCGAAAAGCGATGGCAAGCCGCCCATGGAACGCGATTCCAAACACGATCGCACTCGAGCACCGCAAGCCACCGCAAAGCCGCGGAGCGACGGGCCGAAGCAGAAGGTCGATAGCGTTTCGACCGATGGCGACTGGTGCGGCCCGATCCCCGGTTTTCTGTCGCAAAGCGCGCTTTAATCTGAAGCAAAAGGCTAAGCCGGGGCCTAACCACAAGCCGCTAGGTCAGGTGGATCGGGCCCGATAGCGAGCTAGAAAGGCGTCTGCGTGCGCGTCGTACCGCTGCTCGGCAATGGCACCGCGAATGGCGGCCATCATCTGTTGATAGAAGGTGAGGTTGTGCTCGGTCATCAACATCGCCCCGAGGATCTCGCCTGACCGAACAAGGTGATGAACGTAGGCACGGCTGTAAGTCGCGCAAGTAGGGCAACCGCAATTAGGGTCGAGCGGCTCGCGGTCTTCCGCAAAGCGCGCGTTGCGAATGTTGATCGGCCCGTCGGCGGTGAAAGCCTGCCCCGTACGTCCCGAACGGGTCGGAAGCACGCAATCGAACATGTCGATACCGCGCCGAACGGCCTCGACGATATCGTCGGGCTTGCCGACCCCCATAAGATAGCGCGGCTTATCGGAGGGCAGCTGGTCAGGCGCAAAGTCGAGGCAGGCCAGCATCGCGTCATGTCCTTCACCCACCGCAAGGCCGCCGACCGCATATCCGTCGAAGCCAATCTCAATCAGCGCCTGAGCCGATTCGCGGCGCAATCCTTCGTCCAGGACACCCTGCTGGATCCCGAAGATGGCAGCGCTTTCCGCATGCTCGCCGCCGCCATCGAACGCCTCCCGGCTTCGCTTTGCCCAGCGAATGGACCGTTCCATTGCCGATCGTTGCTTGCGAGGCTCCGAGTCCGGCCGGACAAGCTCGTCGAACTGCATGACGATATCGGAGCCGAGAAGTCGTTGCACTTCGATCGAGCGTTCGGGCGTCAGCAAATGCTTCGAACCATCGAGATGGCTGCGAAAGGCAACGCCCTCGTCCGTTACCTTGGTGAGGTCGCTTAGGGACATGACCTGATAGCCACCGCTGTCGGTGAGGATCGGACGCGGCCAGTTCATGAAGCGATGAAGCCCGCCGAGCTTTGCGATCCGCTCCGCTCCCGGCCGAAGCATCAAGTGATAGGTATTACCGAGGATGATGTCGGCGCCCGTCGAACGGACGTTTTCCGGTTTCATCGCCTTGACCGTGGCAGCCGTGCCGACGGGCATGAAGGCCGGTGTGCGGATTTCTCCGCGATGCATGGCGATCGTGCCAGTACGAGCCTTACCGTCGGTCGCGGCAATCGAAAATTCAAAGCGCGTCATGCGTTTGGCAGTAGTAGAGAGGAATCGCCGTAGGAATAGAAGCGGTAGCCTTCGCGGATCGCATGCGCATAGGCCGACTTCATGACGTCGAGGCCCATCAAGGCGGAGACCAGCATGAAGAGCGTCGACTTGGGCAGGTGGAAGTTGGTCATCAGCCCGTCAATCGCCTTGAACCGATAGCCCGGCGTTATGAAGATCGCCGTGTCGCCTTCGAACGGTTGAATCGTGCCATCTTCATCCGCCGCGCTCTCCAGCAGCCGGAGCGACGTGGTTCCTACCGCGATTATCCGGCCGCCCGCAGCGCGTGTACGGTTTAACCGCTCCGCCGTGGTAGCATCGATCCGGCCCCACTCGCTGTGCATCTTGTGATCGGCGGTATTGGTGGCCTTGACCGGCAGGAACGTCCCGGCGCCAACGTGGAGGGTCAGCGTCTCGCGACGGACGCCCCGCGAATCTAGGGCTGATATCAGGGCGTCCGTGAAGTGTAGTGCGGCTGTGGGCGCTGCTACGGCGCCCTCTTCCCGCGCGAACATCGTTTGATAGTCGCTGCGATCCGCTTCGTCGGTCGGGCGTTTGCCGGCGATGTATGGTGGAAGCGGCATTTGCCCTGCGCGCTCGAGAAGCAGCTCAACGGGTTCCTCACCGTGGAAGGCAAGCAGGATAGCTCCGTCCTGGTCCTTAGCCACGGCACTGGCCCGAACGCCCTCGCCGAAGTCGACCAGGTCACCCTCGCGGACTCGCCTGGCATTGCGAACAAAGGCCCACCATTCGCGCGGACCCTCCCGCTTGTGGAGTGTCGCGCCAATGCTCGCCTCACCCTTCTTTCCCTCGAGTTGAGCGGGAATGACGCGCGTATCGTTGAAGACCAGGACGTCGCCAGCGCGAAGCAGGGACGGCAAGTCACCGACCACACGGTCGCTAATCGCATGGCCCTCCACCACCAGCATTCGCGCAGAATCGCGCGGACGCGCCGGACGGAGGGCAATCCGATCTTGCGGCAGGTCGAAATCGAATTCGTCGACGCGCATTATTGCGCTGAGGCGGGCTCCGCCGTCGCTTGCGCAACGGCCGGCGCAGCGGGAAGCGGCCCATCAATCCACATGCGGACGATCTTGGTCGGCGCGGCGGGAGGCTCGCCCGGCGCGATGCCATCGACATATTGCATGCCGGAAATCACCCGGCCGAATGCGGTATACTTCTTGTCGAGCCGCATCGTTGGAGCAAGGACGATGAAGAACTGGCTGTTAGCGCTGTCGGGCGATTCCGAGCGCGCCATCGAAATGACGCCGCGCATATGCGGCAGACTGTTAAACTCCGCCGCGATATCCGGAAGCTGCGAGCCGCCTGCCCCAGTCCCTTGAGGATCGCCGCCCTGCGCCATGAAACCGGGGATGACGCGGTGGAACGTAAGCCCGTTGTAAAAACCCGAAGTGGCCAGTTGCTGAACCCGATAGACGTGGTTCGGCGCGGCATCGGGCCGAAGCTGGACCACGACGGTGCCGCCGCTCGACAGTTCGATATTCAGTCGGTTTGCCGGGTCAGCTGCGACTTCCGCCGGCGGAGTGATCGACAACGCCGGCTTGGACTGGTCCGCTGGCGTCGCGGCGGTCAGGAAGAAAGCGGCAGCCGAAATCAAGGCACGATTCATCACGAGAGTTGGTCCCTTACCCACGGCGAATGATCACAATGTTCGCGCTGTCGAGCATGATTGCCAAGTGCCCAACAGACGCTGAACCCCGGCCGAATGCATTGGCAGATCGTCGGCCCCGGGACAGAGGTTTTTCAGGATTTCAGCTTTGCGGCGACATCGGCAGCAACGGGTGGGCTAACGAACTTGTCGATCGGCCCCCATAGCGCGCAATTTCCTTGACCAGATTCGATGCGATGGGCTGCAGCGAAACGTCCGCCATCAGGAATACGGTTTCGATGTTGTCGTTCAGCTTCTGGTTCATGCCGGCCATCTGATACTCGTATTCGAAGTCGGCGACTGCCCTAAGCCCACGCAAGATGACGCTTGCGCCCTGGCTTTCGGCAAAATCCATCAGCAGGGAATTGAATGTGACAACGCGGACGTTCGGCAGGTCCGCCAGCTCCCTCTGGACCATCGCCAGCCGCTCTTCGACCGAAAACATGGGAGACTTCGAAGGGTTGGTTGTGACCCCGACCACCAGCGTGTCGACGAGGTGCGTGCTGCGGCGAATGATGTCCATATGGCCCAGCGTGATGGGATCGAAAGTCCCGGGATAGACAGCCACCCGCTCGGTCATCGGTCACGCTCCGTTATGTAACGAGCAATAGCGCGCAAGAGGTCGGCCTCCTCGCCATGGCTGGCAAGATGCTCAATGGCTTGGGTCACAAGGAACTCAGCCTGCTGCCGAGCGCGGTCTCGTCCGAGGAGTGAGACGAATGTCGCTTTCCCCGCACCTGCATCCTTGCCGACACGCTTGCCTGCCGCTTCCTCGTTCCCATCGTGATCTATGAGGTCGTCGGCGATCTGAAAGGCCAGGCCGATATTCCGCGCATAGCCGCGGCAGTGTGTCCGGGATTCATCGGGCAAGCGGCCCATGATGCACGCCGCTTCGACCGCGAACTCGATCAGCGCCCCGGTCTTGAGTTGCTGCATCCGGGTAATCGCCGAGACGTCGAGCGCCTGCCCTTCCGCTGCTAGGTCAAGCATCTGGCCGCCGCCCATGCCTTCCAGACCCGATGCCTTCGCAAGACCCATCAACAATTCGCAGCGGACAAAAGGGTCCTCATGCGTAGCCGGATCGGCCATGATTTCGAACGCGAGGTCATGGAAGCAATCGCCGGCGAGGACGGCAGTCGCCTCATCGAAGGCCTTGTGAACGGTCGGCTTGCCGCGACGCAGGTCGTCATCGTCCATGCACGGCAAATCGTCATGGATCAGGGAGTAAACATGAATGGCTTCAATCGCCGTCCCGGCGCGAACGGCGCGCCCTTCGTCTATTCCGAAAAGGCGCGCGGCAGCCACGGTCAACAGCGGGCGCAGCCGCTTCCCGCCGCCAATTGCCGCGTGCCGCATCGCCTCATAAAGGCGCGCACGGCCGTCGGCCGGAACCGGGAGAAAGAAAGAGAAGAGGTCATCGACCGCTCCTCCGATCCGCCGGCTCTCGCCCAGTACGGAGGGCAGCGGCCGATCGACCATCTCAATCGGCATCGAACGGCTCGGTACCGGTCGGCTGTCCGTCGGGCCCGAGTGCGATCTTCTCGATCCGCTCCTGCGCCGCCTTGAGCCGCGCTTCGCAGTGCCGCTTAAGGCGGTCGCCGCGCTGATAGAGCTCAATGGATTGGTCGAGCGGTGCGCTGCCCTGCTCAAGCGTTCGTACAATCTGTTCGAGCTCGCCAAGCGCTGTCTCGAAGCTCATCGCACCGATGTCGTCGTCGCCGTCCATAACTTAAATCCTGAAGCGGGAGGCGACGAATGGCAAGCCGCCGTTCAGCGCTTGAACGGATCCTTGATGCCCGGCACGATCTCGTCGGAGGCCAGTTCCTCTCCGCGCGCCTCGGCTTCGGCTGCGGCCAGCGCCGCCTCCACCTCCCGAACGTGAGCCTCACGCTCGGCACGAAGCTGCTCGATAAGCGCGTCGCGATCGCCTTCAAATCGCGTGTCGCCCTGCGCTTCCATGCCGGCTGCCTTCTGGGCCTTGGCGACGGCCGCATCGAGCTCGCGCTGCGTGGTGAGGCCGAGCGTAACCGGGTCCTTCGGCTGGATGTTGGCCATGTTCCAGTGGCTGCGGTCGCGAATGGCCGCAATGGTCGTCCGGGTGGTGCCGATCAGCTTTCCGATCTGCCCATCCGAAACCTCCGGATGATTGCGAATAATCCAGGCGATTCCGTCCGGCTTGTCCTGGCGCTTGGAGACCGGCGTGTAGCGCGGCCCCTTAGTGCGGGTGACGGCGTCGGGCGCCTTGATCATCTGAAGTTCGTAATCTGGATCGGCCTGGCCTCGCTCGATCTCTTCGTGGGTCAACTCGCCCGAACGGATCGGGTCGCGGCCGGTCAGCTTCGTTGCCGCGGTGTCGTCCGCGATCGCCTGGACCTCGAGGATGTGAAGACCGCAGAAATCCGCGATTTGCGAGAAGCTGAGGGACGTGTTGTCGACCAGCCAGGCGGCGGTCGCGTGGGGCATGAGCGGCTGAGCCATCTCGATTCTCCGAAAACAAGAAGGGCCGCCCCATCGAAGGAGCGGCCAAGTCGGAAATTCACCTAGTCCGGTTGGCCCGATAGGGCAAGGTCAGTCGATGGTGAGAACGATCTTTCCGATGTGTGTTCCACCTTCCATCCGGGCGTGGGCGGCGGCGGCCTCGGCGAGCGGGAAGGTTGAGTCGATCACCGGCTTGAGCCGATTGCCCTCCACGTAAGGCCAGACGGTCCGGCCGATTTCATCGGCTACCATCGCCTTGAAGGCGAGATCGCGGGGACGAAGGGTCGATCCGGTGAGCGTCAACCTGCGGCGCATCACTTCCGGGATCGGTATCTGTGCCTCGGCCCCGCGCTGAAAGGCGATCGAGACATGGCGCCCATCATCAGCCAGGCAGGCGAGGTTTCGCGCCACATAGTCCCCGCCAACCATATCGAGGACGACGTCGACTCCCCGCCCTCGGTCAGCTGCTTGACCTCGGAAACGAAGTCCATGGTGGTGTAGTTGATAGCGTGAGTCGCACCCATCTTAAGCGCAGCATCGCACTTTTCGTCGGTACCGCAGGTGACGATGACGTCGAGTCCAAACAGGCTGCCGAGCTTGATCGCCATCGTACCGATGCCGCTGGTACCGCCGTGGATCAGAACTGTATCGCCGTCGGCGGCGAAGCCACGTTCGAAGAGGTTGATCCACACGGTGAACAATGTTTCGGGCATGGCCGCGGCTTCGATCAGCCTGAGCACCTCGGGTACGGGCAGGCAGGTGCCGGCCGGCGCCACGCAATATTCCGCGTAGCCGCCACCGGCGACAAGCGCGCAGACCTGGCTTCCGACAAGGTGGACTGCGCCCTTCCCGGCCGCAACGACCGTCCCCGCGATTTCCAGGCCCGGAATATCCGAGGCTCCGGGCGGCGGCGGATAAAGTCCTCGGCGCTGAAGAACGTCAGGCCGGTTAACGCCGGCGGCTGCCACTTTGACCAGCACCTCCGCCGGACCGGGCGCGGGCACTTGCCGCTCCTCCATGACAAGGCTTTCCGGGCCGCCTGGCGAGGAAATGGCGATGACGCGCATTGAGCTGGGGATAACCACGCGCAGACTTATTGACAGGCGTCGGCGGCGGGTCAACGCTACGTGCCATGGACGAGGAAGATGATTTCAAGCCCGGCCAGCCGATCGTCGAGCTCGGCAAGGAAGACCTCGACCCCTTTTCCATCGAAGAGCTAGACCAGCGTGTTGCGCGCCTTCGCGCGGAAATCGCCCGCGTCGAGGCCCACAAGGCCCGCGCATCGGCCCATCGCAGCGCGGCAGATGAGCTGTTCAAGCGTTCCTAGAAGCGATGAACTGAGGCGCCGAAGCGCTTCGAAGCCCTTGATCGTGCAGTCACTTCTACCGACATTGAGGCCCTAAGGAGCAGATATGGCCATTTTCGTTCGCGCGCTTGAACAGACCCTCTCCAACGCTCTCGGGGAAGCGAGCAAGCGTCGCCATGAGTACGCAACGCTCGAGCACTTGCTGATCGCGCTTATCGACGATGAGCACGCCAGTCAGGTGATGACCGCGTGCGGAGTCAACCGCGACGAATTGAAGGCAATGGTAAAGGGCTATCTCGACAACGAGCTTGGCGCTCTGGTTGCCGACAGCGCGACCGATCCCACGCCGACCAGCGGTTTCCAGCGCGTTGTTCAGCGCGCGATCCTTCACGTCCAGTCTTCGGGACGGGACGAGGTAACTGGAGCGAACGTTCTGGTCGCTCTCTTCTCCGAACGTGAAAGCTACGCCGTCTACTTCCTGCAGCAGCAGGATATGAGCCGGCTGGATGCGGTCACTTACATCAGCCACGGTGTCGGCAAAGGCGAGGCCGCGGCCGAGCCACGCGAAAGCAATGGTGGAAGCGAAGAGAAGACCGAAGGGAAGAGCGACAAGAAGGAGAGCGCCCTCGCCCAGTTCACGGTCAACCTCAACGAGAAAGCCAAGACCGGCAAAATCGACCCGCTGATCGGCCGCGGAAGCGAGGTCGACCGGACGGTGCAGATTCTTTGTCGCCGCTCGAAGAACAATCCCCTCTACGTTGGCGATCCCGGCGTCGGGAAGACCGCTATTGCAGAAGGACTCGCCCGCAAGATCGTGCTTGGCGAAGTTCCGGACGTCCTGAAGGAAGCGGTGATCTACTCGCTCGACATGGGCGCACTTCTCGCCGGCACGCGCTACCGCGGCGATTTCGAGGAGCGGCTGAAATCGGTGGTTTCCGAACTCGAAAAGCTGCCGAACGCCATCCTGTTCATCGACGAGATCCACACCGTCATCGGCGCAGGCGCGACCAGCGGCGGCGCAATGGACGCATCGAACCTGCTGAAGCCCGCGCTTTCAAGCGGAGCGATCCGCTGCATCGGCTCGACCACTTACAAGGAATTCCGCAATCACTTCGAGAAGGACCGCGCCCTGCTTCGCCGGTTCCAGAAGATCGATGTCAACGAACCGACGATCGAGGAGACGATCAAGATCATCGCCGGGTTGCGCTCCAGCTTCGAGGAGCATCATGGCGTGCGCTACACGCCTGACGCCGTGAAAAGCGCCGTGGAGCTTTCGGACCGTTACATCCACGACCGCAAGCTGCCGGACAAGGCGATCGATGTGATCGACGAGGTGGGGGCGATGCAGATGCTCCTGCCGCCCTCGAGGCGCAAAAAGACTATCACCGTCAAGGAGATCGAAGCGGTCGTCGCGACGATGGCGCGTATCCCGCCGAAGTCGGTCAGCACTGATGACAAGCGCGTACTCGAGTCGCTCGAAGCCGACTTGAAAAGGGTAGTCTTCGGCCAGGACCTTGCTATCGAAAAGCTTGCCAGCGCGATCAAGCTGTCCCGCGCCGGTCTTCGCGATCCCGACAAGCCGATCGGCAATTACCTGTTCAGCGGGCCCACTGGCGTCGGCAAGACGGAGGTCGCCCGCCAGCTAGCCCATATCATGGGCATTCCGCTCCAGCGCTTCGACATGTCGGAATATATGGAGCGCCATTCGGTCAGCCGGCTGATCGGCGCACCTCCGGGTTACGTAGGCTACGATCAGGGCGGCCTACTGACGGACGCTGTCGACCAGCATCCGCACAGCGTCCTGCTGCTCGACGAGATCGAGAAGGCGCACCCGGACCTGTTCAACATCCTGTTGCAGGTGATGGATAACGGCAAGCTCACGGACCACCACGGCAAGACCGTCGACTTCCGCAACACCATCCTCATCATGACGACCAATGCCGGCGCCGCCGATATGGCGCGAGAGAGCATCGGGTTCGGAGCGATGAGCCGCGAGGATGCACAGGAAGACGCTGTCAAGAAGATGTTCACGCCCGAGTTCCGCAACCGCCTCGATGCGGTCGTGCCGTTCGGCTACCTGCCGCCGGCCGTGGTCTCCCGGGTCGTCGACAAGTTCATCCTTCAGCTCGAACTGCAGCTGCAGGACCGCGGCGTTCATATCGAGCTGGACGACGAGGCGCGGCAGTGGCTGGTCGGCAAGGGCTACGACAAGCTCTACGGCGCCCGTCCGATGGCGCGCCTGGTGCAGGAGAAGATCAAGCAGCCGCTCGCCGAGGAACTCCTGTTCGGCAAGCTTGTCGATGGCGGCGAGGTCAAGGTGCGGATGAAGGACGGGGCTCCGTCATTCGAGATCACACCCGCACCGCCGAAGGCTCCGAAGGCCAAACCCAAAAAGGTCAGAAAGATCGCCAAGTCGGAGAAATCGGCCGACTAACCGGCTCTTGCGTTGCTGACCCATTCTGCTTTGGTCCCACTCCTATCGAAGGAGCGGGGCATGATGAATTGGCGAGTCGCAATGGCGGGGTTGGCGCTAGGCGTTTCCGGAGTGGCACTGGCGGCGCCTTCGGACGGGCCCAACCCGGCTTTCACTGGTCGCGATCTGTTCAACCTGAGCGCTGCCGACGATCCGCAGATCAGTCCGGATGGGCGGTCGATCGCTTATGTGCGCCGATCGAACGACATCATGACCGACCGTGCCCGTTCGACAATCTGGCTCATCGACGTGGCCAGCGGCGCCGAGCGACCGCTCGTGGCGGGTACGGGCAATCATTTCAGCCCGCGCTGGTCACCAGATGGCCGGCGACTAGCCTATGCCTCGACCGCCGAGGGCGGCGCCCCGCAGTTGTTCGTGCGCTGGATGGAAAATGGCGAAAGCGTTCGGGTGACCGGCCTTCCGGACAGTCCGTCGGGCCTCGCGTGGTCGCCCGATGGGCGACGCCTTGCCTACGTCATGAACGTCCCCGGCGAGGGAATGAAACTAGGAAGCGCCCCCGCCAAGCCGGAAGGGGCCGAATGGGCCAAACCCCTCGAGGTGATCGACAAGGTAACCTATCGCGCCGATGGGGCCGGGTACATCAAACCCGGCTTCGATCACCTGTTCGTGGTCGATGCGCTGGGTGGCGCCCCGCGACAGCTGACCTTCGGCGACTTCCATGACGGCAGCCCGGAATGGGGCCGCGACGGGCGAACCATCTACTTCTCGGCAATCCGCAAGCCGGACTGGGAACTCACCGCGTTCGACAGCGAGGTTTACCGACTGGATATCGACAGCGGTTCGATTACCCCGCTGACGACCCGAAACGGCCCGGATGCCGCACCAACGGTTTCGCCGGATGGACGGCAGATCGCCTATGTTGGCTTCGACGACACGGGCAAGGGATATAACCAGTCCGGACTGTACGTGATGGAGGCGAGCGGCGGTGGCATCCGCAGGATTGCGCCCGGACTCGACCGCGACATTCAGCAATTGGAATGGGCAAGTGACGGCAAGTCGATCTACGCGGCGTACGAGGAAAACGGCTCGGTCGCCGTTTCGCGGATTGGACTCAATGGTTCGGTCTCGCCGATTACCCGGTCAGTAGGCGGAGGCGGACTGGACCGGCCTTACGCCGGGGGGAGCTTTAGCGTTTCGCGAAATGGCACCCTTGCATTCACGACTGACTCCCCTGGCCGGCCAGCCGATGTCGCAGTAACGAAAGGCGGCGAACCGCGTCTGCTCACACGACTTAACGACCTCGCCCTTTCCGGAAAAGTTTTAGGCGGACTTACGACGCTTGATGTTCGCGCGCCTGATGGCGGCAACGTGCCGACCTGGATCCTTACGCCCCCCGGCTGGCAGCCTGGCACTGCGGTGCCTGCCATCCTCGAGATTCACGGCGGTCCCTACGCGTCTTACGGACCGCATTTCTCGACCGATTATCAGCTTTACGCGGCAGCAGGCTACGCGGTCATCTACACCAATCCGCGAGGTTCCACCGGCTACGGACAAGCCTTCGCGGACGGAATCGAAAAGACCTATCCGGACAGCGACTATGCCGACCTGATGGCGGCCGTCGATGCGGCAGTCGCGGCTGGGATCGCCGATCCGCAGAACTTGTTCGTGACCGGCGGCTCAGGCGGCGGTATCCTGACAGCCTGGATTGTCGGCAAGACCAACCGCTTCAAAGCGGCCGCCGCGCAAAAGCCGGTAATCAACTGGACCAGCATGGCGTTGACGGCGGACGGCGTTCCTTTCTTCGGGCGCTATTGGATGGGCGCCATGCCTTGGGAGAATTATCAGAGCTACTGGAGCCGTTCGCCCTTGTCCCTGATGGCCAACGTGAAAACCCCGACTTTGGTTGTCGTCGGAAGTGAGGACTACCGCACGCCGGTAAGCGAAGCGGAGCAGCTCTACGCCGCGCTGAAGCTGGTCAAAGTGCCTACGGCGCTCGTCAAGGTGCCCGACGCAAGTCATGGCGGAATCGCCGCGCGCCCGAGCCAGTCGGCGGCCAAGGCCAGTGCGATCATCGCCTGGTTCGACAAGTACCGGAAACACGACGGAACTTCCGCGGAACCGAAAGCGCAATAGGGTCTTTTCTCACTTCGCGAGGGCGCGCATGAGACGCCCGTCCTCTTCGATGGAGATCCCCAAGTGATTCGACCCAGCGTTTTCCTTGCCGGCGCGGCGCTATTTGCCGTGCCGCTCCTCGCCCAGACTGCACAGTTCGATCCTGCCCGCCTTGCCGAACATACGCGCACTCTCGGCTCCGATGCTTTCGAAGGCCGCGCTCCGGCGACCCCCGGTGAAACCAAAACTGTTGCTTACCTTGCCGATCAGTTCGCTAAGGCCGGTCTCCAGCCGGGCGGGGATATCAAGAATGGCAAGCGCTCCTGGACCCAGGCCGTCCCCCTGCTCCGATCCGAGTTTTCGGCGGCGCCGCACATTAGTTTGGATTTGGCCGGCAAGCCCGTCCCGCTGACCCAAGGAGAGGAGATTGCCGTCCGCGCGCCGACCAACGGCGACAAAGCGATGCAGATCGACAAGGCCCAGCTTGTCTTCGTGGGCTATGGCGTAAAGGCGCCCGAGCGCGGGTGGGACGACTTTAAGGGCCAGGACATGCGAGGGAAAATCCTCGTCATGCTGGTCAATGACCCGGATTTCGAGGGTGGCGAAGGCGACTTCGGCGGCAAGGCGATGACCTATTACGGCCGCTGGACGTACAAATATGAAGAAGGTGCCCGCCAAAATGCCACGGGCGTTCTGGTCATTCATGAGACAGAGCCGGCCAGCTACGGCTGGGCGACGGTCAAGAACAGCAACACCAATGCGATGTTCGACATCGTCCGTCAGAACCCACGCGCCGAGCATCCCCCGCTCGAGGGCTGGATTCAGCGAGACCTCGCCGCGCAGCTGTTCGCGGCATCCGGTACCAGCTTCGAGGCGATGAAGGCGGCGGCCAAGCGCAAGGATTTCAAGCCGGTCCCACTCAAGGCGAAGCTCGACGTTCATGGCGCTGCGAAGACTGAGGTCATCACGTCCCAGAATGTTGTCGGCCTACTGCCCGGCGCCGCCCGGCCGGATGAGACCGTCATCTTTTCCGCGCATTGGGATCACCTTGGCATCGGATTGCCCGACGCCAATGGAGACCGGATTTACAATGGCGCCATCGACAACGGCACCGGCCTCGCCCAGTTAATCGAGCAGGCACGCGCATTCGCAAATGGTCCGCGCCCGCAGCGATCGGTGGTGTTCCTTGCCGTCACGGCCGAGGAAAAGGGTCTGCTGGGCAGCGAATATTACGCTGCCAATCCGCTTTATCCCCCAGCCAAGACCGCCGGGGTGATCAACACCGACGTGATGGGCGTGCTCGGCCCGGCGCGCGATTTCACGATCAGGGGCAACCAGAAGTTCGGCCTGCTCGATATTCTGGTTGAGGAAGGCGCCAAGCGCGGCCGCCGCTACACGCCGGATCCAAAGCCGGAAACCGGCGGTTTCTTCCGCTCAGATCACTTCACCATGGCCAAGACCGGAATCCCCGCGATGAGCTTTGGCCCGGGGCAAGATCTGGTCAACGGCGGCGTCGCCCGCGCGCAGGCGTGGGGTGCCAATTACACGGCCAAGATGTATCATCAGCCGGACGACGAATTTTCGCCCGACTGGGATTTCACCGGCATGGCACAGGATGCCGAATTGCTCCATGCGGTCGGATTGCGGCTCGCAAACAGCACCGACTGGCCGAACTGGAGCACGGAGAGCGAGTTCCGTGCAGCCCGTGATCGAACCGCACGCGAGCGAGGCGCTCCGTCCGCGCCAGTTACGCAGACAACACCGCCGAGCCGGCCGGGAGAGCGTGGATAAGCCAAGCTAAAAGGGGAGCCGCAATGAGCATCGACTTTTACACCAATCCGATGAGTCGAGGGCAAATCGTCCGCTGGATGCTTGAAGAGGTCGGTGTTCCCTACACCCAGCACATCATCGACTATTCGGTGATGGGAAGCGATTCGTACGGTGCCATTAACCCGATGCGCAAGGTGCCGGCCATCGTCCACGATCACAAGCTGGTGACGGAATGCGCGGCCATTTGCGCCTATTTGGCGGATGTTTTCCCGCAAGCCGGACTGGGTCCGCGTGACGAGGAGAAAGCGGACTATTACCGCTGGCTGTTCTTCGCCGCCGGCCCGGTCGAGCAGGCGGTGACCAACCATGCCAATGGGTGGGATCCGGCACCGGAGCGGGGACGGATGTTCGGTTATGGCAGCTACGACCGAGCGATGGAAACGCTGGCGGCGCATTTCGAGAAGAATGAATACGTATGCGGCGACCGGTTTACAGCCGCCGACATATACGTTGGAAGCCAGGTCCTGTGGGGAACTCAGTTCGAGACCATGCCGAAACTGCCGGCGTTCGAGGCTTATGCAAATCGACTGTCGGGCCGGGAAGCGTACAAGCGTGGCAAGGAGATCGACGGCAAGCTGATCGCCGAAATGCAGTCCAAGCAGGAGGCAGACGCATGATCGACCAAGACAAGCGCCAGGAAGCCATCCTGCTGTACGATCGCTTCACGCACGAAGGCCTGGACCGCCGCGATTTCATGACGCGGATGACGGCCATTGCGGGAAGCGCTGCTGCTGCGGAGCTGCTCATCGCCGGAATCGCGGCATCGCCTGCGGCCGCCGCCATTGTTCCCGCCAACGACAAAAGACTCACCACGCGAACGATGACCTTCTCCGAAGGGGCGGCGAGAGGCTACAAGGCCTATGTCGCCGAACCGCGCACTCGTTCATTAAAACCGTCGGTGCTGGTCATCCACGAGAACCGGGGCCTCAACGATTACACACGCGATGTTGCGCGCCGTCTCGCCGTAGCAGGGTTCCGGGGCGTCGCGGCCGACTTCCTCTCTGCCTCCGGAGGCACACCAGCCAATGAGGACAAGGCGCGCGAAATGATCGGGAAGCTCGACTTGGGAGCAGTGACGGCAGCCGGTGCGGCAATGGTGCGCGAGCTGGCGAAATCGAGTCGTGGCGGCAAAGTCGGCGCAGTCGGCTTCTGCTGGGGCGGCGCCTTCATCAACCGACTTGCCGTGCTCGCAGGCAAGGATCTCGACGCAGGCGTAAGCTATTATGGCACTGCGCCGAGCCCGGCCGAAGCCGCGAAAGTACAATCTCCGCTCCTGATCCACCTCGCCGGGCTGGACGAGCGCGTCAATCGCTCCGCCTATCCCTGGGTTAAGGCGCTAAGGGCGGCCAAGAAGCCAGTCGAATATCATGGCTACGCGGGCGTCAATCACGCTTTCCACAACGACACATCTGCCGAACGGTATGCCAAAGCTGCCGCCGAGCTGTCGTGGGAGCGCACGATCCGCTTCTTCAAGCGGTATCTTGGTTAGCGCGGGAGAGCAGCGACCCACGCTTTGACCTTGTCATCCTCGTGAAGCTGCCCGGGGTAAACGACTGACGGCTCATAAGGGCCGAAATCGCCGAGGCCGAGCGCCACCTTCTGAAGTGTCGAAAAAGTGCGTAGACCAGACGGGAGGACGATCTCACGGACCTCCATATAGCGGGTCGACATGTCAGTTGCCTCGCCGACATGGAGAGCGCCCAGCCTACGAAACAGATTGGCCGCGATCAGGCAGCTTGAAAAGCAGGCCCGGTCGGTAAGGAGAATCAGCCTGCCCTTGTAGGCGGAGGGCGGCAAGTTGTTAGGCGGTGGCGGCGGCCCGACGGCGATGGCCTTGGGGGCGCATGCGGGCAGCGCCGGAGCGAATGCCTCCCCTCTTTCGGATGCCCTTTTCATCGCAGTCAGTTCACCGTTCCAGTTCGGCTTTCGATCTTCCGGGAGCGCTTCGACGAAGTTGCGGAGCGCTGTGAGATTGTCGGGACTCACGCGCCAATACAGGCCCGAGCAACCGCTTGCGCTAGAAGACAGCGCCGAGACCCTCGCTTCTCCAACCAGGATCCGGGCAATCTCCTCGGCATATCCGCTGTTGCCGCCGCTATTCCCGCGCAAGTCCAGGACGATCATCGGTGCAGCCCGTAGCGTGCTCCCGCTTTCGCGCACCTTTTCAACCAGGCTGGCAGCGGCATTCCCGAAAGTGGGGACGGAAATCCACTTGCCTCCCGCAAAATCGGATATACCCATGGCGATCTCGGCAGGGCGATAGGACCGAAGCACGATGGGCTCGAGCTGGCGAAGCGGAATATCGCGCCAGTTCAAGTCCATGGTGACGGTCCCGCTGGAAGTCGCAAATTGGCACTTCGCCGGTTTCGCTACGAACGGGTTCCCGTCGTCGATCAGCAATTGCGCGGCGCGGGTCGCCATGTCCGCTTCGATATCGGGATGGGCGTAGAATTCGCCGAGCTTCTCGCGAGCAAACCGGTCGGCGGGTACGCCGTCACAGCTTATCAACCGCGCGCCTTCGAGGGGCTGCTCGCCCTGTGCCGCATCCTGGGCGCCGACGACCCACTGCCCGCCACGCCTCGCAATGATGATTCCGGCCCAACGCCGCTGGGACGATGATAATCGTGCATTGGACCAGATGTGACCATCGCGAAAATCGTTGGCGAGACCGTTCATCAATGCGGCGTAAGACGGATAATCAACGACCTTCGGGAGACGTTCGCCCGCATTCCGGCGGGCCACCGCCAGGCGTTTCTGGAAGGCGAGATCGCCAAGTTCCGGAGACGCGCCCGGATGATTTTTCTCGATCAATTCAATCGCTGCGGCGGAATCGATCTTGGCAAAGGTCCGCCATGCCTCGGCGGCCGGTTCCGCATGGGCAAGACTGGACGGGATGGCCAAGGCGAGCATCGACAAGAGAGCGGTCATTTTCATGGAAGCCCCTCGAATGTTGGTCTCAAGACACGACGCGGACATCAAGCGCGCCTTCGACTTCGGCGCGTCTCTCACAATTTCCCCGACATAAAAAAGGGCCGGCAGATCGCTCCGCCGGCCCTTCGTTCTTTCACTCGCAGCCTGCAAGGCTATTGGCGATTGCCCATGAAGCTGAGCAGGAACTGGAACATGTTGATGAAGTCCAGGTATAGGCTCAGCGCGCCGAGAATGGCGGTTTTCCCAAGCATCTCGCTATCTTGGACATAGTAGTAGATGCTCTTGATCCGCTGCGTATCGTAGGCAGTCAGGCCGGCGAAAATCAGGACGCCGATTGCGCTGATTGCCATTGCCATGGCGCCGGACTTGAACACGAACGCGTTCAGCAGCATGGCGACCAGCAGGCCGATGACGCCCATGATCAGGAACGTGCCGAAGCCGCTTAGGTCGCGCTTCGTCGTATAGCCGTAGAGCGACAGGCCAAGGAATGCCGCAGTCACCGCGAAGAAGGTCTGCGCGATGGATGTGCCGGTGTAGACCAGGAATATGGTCGACATCGACAGGCCCATCAGGGTGGCGAATGCCCAGAACATCATCTGGAGCGTTGCCGCGCTGAAGCGGTTCTGGCCGAAGCTCATCGCGAAGACGATCGCAAGCGGCGAGAGGATGATCACCCACGGCAGCAGCCCGCCACCCTGGAAAACCTGGGCTGCCATTCCGCTGTTGGCGAAAAGCATCGCGACAATGCCGGTAAGCAGCACGCCCGACGCCATGTAATTGTAGACTTTGAGCATGTAGGACCGCAGCCCCGCGTCGCGGGTGGCGGTCGGCACGCCGACAGTCACCGCCGGCCCGAAGCCGGACGTCCTCGTGCGGGGGTCAAACTGGTTCTGCATTTTCTCTCCTCTTCTGGGGGGCCTCGACGACACATCCCCGAATGGGCGTAATATCGGAAATGTTCGACGCATGTTCAAGCGAAACCGGACATGCACCGCGGCGTTCATCCAAGAGAAAGAAATCCGATGCACCGGCTGTTCGTCGCCCTTCGCCCACCCGGACATGTCCGCGACCTGTTGATCGATACGATGGAAGGTGTCGATTTAAGGTGGCAGGACGACGATCAGCTTCACCTCACATTACGTTTCGTCGGCGAGGTTGAGCGTCCGCTCGCCAACGATCTCGCTGCCGCGCTGTCTACTATAGTTTTCCCTAAGTTCGACCTGGCCATTCAAGGCGTAGGTCGATTCGACCGTGGCCGGCGAGGAGCATTGTGGGCCGGGGTGAGGCCTAAGGACCCCCTGCACGCTCTCGCGAGCAAGGTCGAACGCGCTTGCCAGTCGGCGGGTCTTGAGCCCGAACGGCGTGCCTACCACCCTCACATCACCTTGGCGCGCTGGAACGGAGGCAAGCCCCAGCTGGACAGCTGGCTCAACGAACATGCCGGACTACGGTCCGAACCTTTCACCGCCACCGATTTCATCCTCTACGAAAGCCGCCTCGGCCAGAGCGGTGCCCATTATGAGCCGGTTGCAACCTTTGCCTTGGTTTGAATCCGCCTAGGCGGAACCCATATCCAGAGGCTCCGCGTTGACCCGGACAGGTCCCTCGCGTAAACCAAGAACAAAGCTGGAACATATTCACCGATGCTGACCCATATATCCGTCAGAGGCGCACGCGAGCACAATCTCAAGGGCATCGACGTCGAGATTCCGCGCGAGAGCCTTACGGTCATCACTGGCCTCAGCGGTTCGGGCAAATCGAGTCTCGCCTTCGATACGATCTATGCGGAGGGGCAGCGACGCTACGTGGAATCGCTCTCGGCCTATGCCCGGCAATTCCTCGAGATGATGCAGAAACCGGACGTCGAGCATATCGACGGCCTGTCGCCGGCAATTTCGATCGAGCAGAAGACAACCAGCCGCAACCCGCGATCGACCGTCGCCACGGTCACCGAAATCTATGATTACATGCGCTTGCTGTGGGCGCGCGTCGGAATACCCTACTCGCCGGCGACCGGGCTGCCCATCGAGGCGCAGCAGGTCAGCCAGATGGTCGACAGGACGATGGCGCTCCCCGAGGGCTCCCGTCATTACCTGCTCGCGCCGGTCGTGCGCGGTCGTAAGGGCGAATATCGCAAGGAGCTGGCCGAATGGCAAAAGGCCGGTTTCACCCGGGTCCGCATCGACGGCGAGTTCCATGCGATCGAAGACGCGCCTGCGCTCGACAAGAAATACAAGCATGACATCGAAATCGTCGTCGACCGGATCGTCGTTCGCGAAGGCATCGAAAGCCGCCTTGCCGACAGCTTCGAAACTGCGCTCAAGCTAGCCGAAGGGCTAGCCTATCTCGATCCGGCGGATCCGCCTTCGGAAGCGGATCAGGCCGCCCAGTCCGGCATGAAACTCGACTATGGTGTGCCGGGGCGCATCGTCTTTTCACAGAAGTTCGCTTGCCCGGTGTCGGGCTTTACCATTGCCGAGATTGAGCCACGGCTATTCTCCTTCAACGCACCGCAGGGTGCATGCCCCGCGTGTGATGGGCTCGGCGAAAAGCTGGTCTTTGACGAAGACCTCGTCGTACCCAACCACGACATCTCGATCGGCAAGGGCGCTGTCGTGCCGTGGGCGAAGAGCAACCCGCCCTCGCCCTATTACATGCAGGTGCTGGGCAGCCTCGCTCGGGCCTATGACTTCTCGCTCGACACCAAGTGGAAGGACTTGTCCGATGAAGCGCGGCAGGTCGTGCTTCGCGGCACCAAGGGACGGCCCGTCGCACTGCGGTTCGTCGATGGCCGCAAGAGCTACGAGGTCAAGAAGCCGTTCGAAGGCGTGCTCGGAAACCTCGAACGCAGGATGCTCGCTACCGAAAGCGCGTGGATGCGCGAAGAGCTGTCAAAGTATCAGGCAGCCCACGCCTGCGAGGTGTGCCACGGCGCGCGCCTAAGGCCCGAACCCCTTGCAGTCAAAATCGCCGGTGAGGATATCTCGCAGTCGGCCCGCCGTTCCGTCGCCGATGCGCTCGAGTGGTTTTCGTCGCTTGAAGGCAAGCTCACGCCGCAGCAACGCGAGATCGCCCGCGCCATCCTCAAGGAAATCAACGAGCGCCTTGGCTTTCTCCACAATGTCGGGCTCGATTATCTCAACCTCGATCGCACCAGTGGCACCCTGTCTGGCGGCGAATCCCAGCGCATCCGGCTCGCTTCGCAGATCGGTTCGGGCCTTTCGGGCGTGCTCTACGTCCTGGACGAACCGTCGATTGGCCTTCACCAGAAGGACAACGACCGGCTTCTCGAGACGCTTCAGCGCCTGAAATCTCTCGGCAACACCGTTTTGGTTGTTGAGCATGACGAGGACGCAATCCGCACCGCCGACCACGTCATTGATATGGGGCCGGGGGCCGGGGTCCATGGCGGCGAAGTGGTCTGTGCAGGAACGCTGGACGACTTGCTTGCCTGCGAATCCAGCCTGACTGCCGATTACCTGTCCGGCCGTCGCGCAATCCCGATGCGGCCCGAACGACGCAAGGGCTCGGGCAAGAAACTGACCGTTCACGGCGCGCGAGAGAACAACCTTCAGAACGTCACGGCGTCCATTCCGCTTGGCACGTTCACCTGCATCACCGGCGTTTCGGGCTCTGGGAAGTCGAGCTTCACCATCGACACGCTCTACGCTTCGGCGGCGCGGCAGTTGAATGGCGCCCGGATACTCGCCGGCAAGCACGACAAAATCTCGGGTCTCGAGCATCTCGACAAGGTCATCGACATCGATCAGTCGCCCATCGGCCGCACCCCGCGCTCCAATCCGGCAACTTACACCGGCGCCTTCACCAATATCCGCGACTGGTTTGCCGGCCTCCCCGAAAGCCAGGCCCGCGGCTACAAACCCGGCCGCTTCAGTTTCAACGTCAAGGGCGGCCGCTGCGAGGCGTGCCAGGGCGATGGCGTTCTCAAGATCGAGATGCACTTCCTGCCCGACGTCTACGTCACTTGCGATGTCTGCCACGGCCAGCGCTACAACCGCGAGACGCTCGAGGTGAAGTTCAAGGGGAAGAGCATCGCCGACGTTCTCGACATGACCGTCGAGGACGCGGTCGAGTTCTTCAAGGCCGTGCCTGGCATTCGCGACAAGATGGCGATGCTTGCAGAAGTTGGTCTTGGCTACATCAAGGTCGGCCAGCAGGCCACGACGCTCAGCGGCGGCGAGGCGCAGCGCGTCAAGCTGTCAAAAGAACTCTCGCGGCGCGCAACCGGCCAGACTCTCTACATTCTCGACGAGCCCACCACCGGCCTCCATTTCGAGGACGTGCGCAAGTTGCTCGAAGTCCTCCACGCGCTCGTCGAGCAAGGCAATACGGTAGTGGTGATCGAGCACAATCTTGACGTTATTAAAACCGCCGACTGGATTCTCGACCTCGGTCCGGGTGGCGGCGTGAACGGCGGCGAGATCGTCGCCGAAGGAACGCCTGAAGCCGTCGCGGCGAACCCACGCAGCTTCACCGGCCAGTACCTCAAGGATACGCTGGCCAAGGCCCCGCGCGCGAGCGTCTCGCTTGCGCCGGTAAAACCCAAACGTGCGCGCAAGTCGAAAGCCACAGTTGAGGAACCGGACCTGATAGCTGCGAAGTAAGTCACGAAAGGCGTTGCCATTTTTCGCGGGCTTGCCAGAATAATCGCTTATGTTTCGTCGCTCACTTGCCCGCCTGGTTCAGGCATTTCTACTCCTTGCGCTCACGAGCCCGGCCGCAGCGGCAACCCGCTCCGGTCAGCTCGAAACACCACTTCCGACCGCGGCCCCGGCCGTTCCCGAAACGCGCAACGGAGTCATCACGCTTGCCGGGGGCGTCTACGCTTACTTGCCCGCAGGGCCCGCAAAGCCCCGCCCGCTGCTCGTCGTCCTTCACGGCGCTGGCGGGGAGCCAGCGAACGTCTTGGAATCATTCCGCGCTCATGCCGATGCTAACGGTATCGTCCTAGTCATCCCGCGCTCGATCAAGGGCACTTGGGACATGGTGGAGGACTTGAAATCCCGCTTGGGCGCGGAGATGAATGTCCAGCCTCGCTACGGCAAGGATCTGCAAGCGCTCGACACTGCTTTGGCGGACCTGTTCAGCAAAGTCGCAATCGACACGCGGCATGTCGGAATCGCTGGCTTCTCGGACGGTGCGAGCTACGCGCTGAGCGTCGGCACCGCTAACCCCCAGCTGTTCACCTACGTGATGGCATTCTCGCCAGGCCATTCATTCACCAAGAAATATGACAAGAGGCAGCGGGTGTTCATCAGCCACGGCGAAAAGGACGAGGTATTGCCGTTCACAAATGCCCGCGGAATTGCAGCGCGGCTTCGCGGGCGCGGCATGACCGTGGAGTTCGAAGCCTTCCCCGGCCGTCATGAGGTCCCGGCCGCAATCCGCGACAAGGCGATCGCCTTTTTCATGAGTCCCGCGCCCTAGCGGCGGCGAATTTCGACCCTTCTATTTTGGACTTCGCGGACGCCATCCTCTGTGGCGATGATCGGCGCCTCTTCCCCGCGCCCTTCGATGGTCATTGCCGAGCGCGGTACCCCCTTGCTCGCCAGATAATCCGCGACGATTTGTGCGCGCTGTCGCGAAGATTGAAGATTGGCTCCCGAGGGCCCCGAGCGGTCGCTATGCCCTGTCAGCAATAGCGGTGCCCGGTTCGCCCTGTAATCCTGCACCACTTTCTCAAGTGTGGCCTCGCTGTCGCGGCTGATTTCGGTCTTCCCCCAGTCGAAAAAGACCATCGTCACGCCCTCGGGCGCAGCCAATTGGAGCATCAGCATGGCAAGCAACATGTGGCTGGCTTAGGCAGCAAGGCCGCAACGAGCAAGCAGGCTTAAGCTGCAATCAGTCCGTGAGAACGCAGCGCCGGCGAGGATGGCATTGACCGTGCCATCGCTCGGATAATCGGGGATCGCGAATTGCAGCGCTCCAATCACTCGCTTTCGCCCAAACGAAACGAAAGTGCGGCGGCGCTGACGGCGGCTTGCTGGCGCCTCCCCTGCCCGTTAGTCCACGTCGATGCGTTCAAGTGGCGGTGCATACTTTGCCGGACTCGACCACGTCCGTGGTATTGCGGCCTTTCTGGTCGTCGTCTGGCACTTCTCCCACCGCTACGACGGCTATCCCGTCCCCTTCCACCAGGCACCATGGCTCGGACCGCTCGATGAGGGGCATCTTGGTGTCGCCGTGTTCATGACGCTCAGCGGCTACCTGTTCGCGAAGCTCATTGGCGAGCGGGATATCCGCTTCGGGCCATTCATCTGGAACCGCGCGATCCGGCTCTTGCCGCTTTTGTCGCTGGTGCTTTTGTACATCGGCTTCCTCGTCCACGACAAGATGTCGTATCTTCAGGACGTCGCCTTCGGCCTGCTGCTGCCGCATCTCCCCAATGGCGGATGGTCTATTACCACCGAGGTGCATTTCTATCTGCTCCTCCCCTTGCTTCTTCCCTTCCGCCGCAAACCAGTGATCGCCCTTGGCCTGGTCACCCTCTTCCTGCTTTTCCGGTTGTTCATCGTTGCCCGTGGCTGGGAGGTCCAGGGTCTTGCCTATCAGACCATCATTGGCCGGTTCGACCAGTTCGCACTCGGCATGATGGCCTTTTACCTCCGCGAGCGAGTCACCGGAGCGATGGCCCTGGTCGCTCTTGCCGTCCTCTGGCTTTTCTACGCCTGGTTTGACGGGTCCGGCGGCTATTACGATTTCCCGCATCGCTATATCTGGATCATCCTCCCCACAATCGAGGCAGCGACGATTGCGACCATGATCGCGTGGTACGACCGGCATCCGCTCCATGGTCGCTGGACCTGGGTCCTCGAGCAGGCCGGAAAATACAGCTACTCGATCTATCTCCTTCATTTCTTCTTCGTCGGAGCCGCTGCCCGACTGGTCGATCAATACGTCATGCCGATCCCGACATTGATTCTCGCGCTGCCCTGGGCGATCCTTTTTTTCGGCTTCATGATGGTCATTGGCAGCATCAGCTGGAAGCTTGTCGAGCAGCCGGTCTTGCGCTTCCGCAAGCCTTATCTCGTCGATCCGGCGCCATCGCCTACGCAGGGGTCGCCACAACAGTCTTCCTGACGATCCCGCGCTCGAGCACGCCCAGGACGAAGGGCTGAGCGTCACGGTACCCAGACATTTTACCGATACCGTTCGTGCTTATCGATAGCGGCGGTAATGACGGTGCCCATAGGGCCTGGCGTATCCGTAGCCGCGATAGCCGCCATAGTAGCCGTAGGGCCGACCGTAAGCGACCACCGGCCCTCCATAATAGCCGTAGGGCACGCCATAGTTGTATGGGGGAGGCGGCGGGTAGGGGTAAGCGGGCACCGCATAGCCATAGGGAACCGCATAGCCGTAACCGTAGCGCGGATAGGCGTAGCCGTAGCCGCGATACCCATAGCCATATCCACCATTATGTCCGGCGACATAGCCGGTCACCGCGCCGAGCACGCCGCCGATCACTGCTCCAGCAACCGCTTCGTCGTCGCGATCGTCATCATGATAATAATGGTCGTATGGGTCGGCCAGCGCCGGCATAGCCGACAAGAGGCCGGTAAACCCGACGAACGTGGCGAGAAGCCGTGTCATTGACCGCTCCTTTCAACCCCTGCTGCACCGGGAAGTAGGATCGGCGTCCCTGCCTCACAATCCGCACAACTACGTAAGTTCCGAGCACGGACTTGAATTAGTAAGCAGGCTTATTATAAGTAGGGTTATGGAATCCCTGCCTTTTGAAATTGCCGAGACCGCGCACGCACTTCGCCGCGCCTTTGATCGTCGCGCCGCCGCGCTCAGCGTCACACGCGCGCAGTGGAAAGTGCTGTTCCGTCTCAGCCGAATGCCCGGCCTGCGCCAGGTCGAGCTTGCCGACATGCTGGATGTCGAGCCGATCACTCTGTCCCGTATCGTCGACCGGCTCGCCGACGCCAATCTGGTCGAGCGCCGCGCCGACCCCGCAGATCGCCGCGCCTGGCGCCTTTACGTTACCGAGGGGGCGACGCCGCTCGTCGCGAAGTTGCGGCGGCTTGGCGAGGCCATGACCGAGGAAGCCTTCGCCGGCATCCCGCGGGACCAGCTCGATACGGTTCGCGCCGCGCTCGCGCAGGTCCGCGACAATCTTAGCGCCCCAAGTCAGCCGGGCAGGATCAGCGCATGAATAAGCCCCAGACCATCACCGAAGACATGACCGCGGCCAAGCCTGCGAAGCGTCGTCGCGATTCGAAAAAGACGAAGCGCTGGGTAGCGATGCTGTCTATCCCGCTCATCCTCATCGGCATCGGCCTTTATTGGTGGATCACCAGCGGCGCGACCGTCGAGACCGACAATGCCGCCGTGAAGCAAGACATCGTCTCCGTCAGCGCGCTCGTGAACGGCCCGATCAGTGGGGTGGACGTGAAAAACGGCGACCAGGTCCGGCGCGGTGACGTGCTGTTCCGGATTGATCCGGCACCGTTTCAGGTCGCTCTGGAACAGGCCGAGGCCCAGCTAGCCGCGGCCCGCCTGCAGACCAGCCAGCTTCGCACTCAGGCCGCGGGCACCGGCGCCGACATCAGCGGTTCCGCTGCAGAGCTCGAAATCAAGCGAAACGCGCTCGCCCGGCAGCAGGCCCTGCTGAAGCGCGGCTTCACCACGCGCGCCGATTATGAGGACGCTTTGGCCGAGGTGCGGGTCGCCGAAACCGCGCTTGCCGATGCGCGCGCCCGCGCGGCCAATGCCAATGCCGCGATCGCGCCCGGCGAACAGCCGTCGATCGCCCAGGCGCAGGCCGCCGTCGACAAGGCCCGGCTCGATCTCAGCCGGACGGTCGTCCGCGCGCCGATGGATGGTGTCGTCGCCAATGCCGACCGCCTCCAGATCGGGCAGATGGCCGCCCAGGGACTCGGCATGCTTTCGCTCGTCCATGGCAAGGACGCGTGGGTCGAGGCCAACTTCAAAGAGAAGGACGTCGGCAAGATCGCACCGGGACAGAAGGTGCGGATCGAGATTGACGCCTATCCGGGTGTCGATTTCACGGGCCACGTCGAAAGCGTCGGCGCCGGCACCGGAAGCGAATTTGCGATCCTTCCGGCGCAGAATGCCAACGGCAACTGGGTCAAGGTCAGCCAGCGCGTACCGGTCCGGATCGCCATCGATGGCAATCCGAAGAAGCCGCTGATCGCCGGCCTGTCGGCAACCGCGACCGTCTCGCTCCGCGACTAGGGCAACGATGGCAAGCGCAGCAGAGCAGGCCAGCCACCCGCTTCCGCCTGCGGAGCGGATCGTCGTCACCATCGGCGTGATGATGGCCGTCCTCCTGCAGGTGCTCGACACGACCATCGCAAACGTCGCCTTGCCGCACATGCAGGCCAGCCTCAGTGCTACCCAGGAAAGCATCAACTGGGTGCTGACCAGCTACATCGTCGCCTCAGCCATTGCGCTTCCAATCAGCGGCTGGCTTGCCGACCGCATCGAGCGCAAACGGCTTCTGCTCATCTCGGTCGTCGGATTCACCGTCACCTCGGTGCTTTGCGCCTCCGCTGTTTCACTGACGGAAATGGTTTTCTTCCGCGCGCTCCAAGGCGTCAGCGGCGCCTTCATCGTTCCGCTCGCTCAGGCGACCCTGTTCGATATCTACCCGCGCGAGAAGCACGGGCAGGCGATGGCCCTGTTCGGCGGCGGGGTGATGATCGGCCCGATCCTCGGCCCGGTCCTCGGCGGCTGGCTGACCGACAATTATCACTGGCGCTGGGTGTTCCTCGTCAACCTTCCGGTCGGCGTAATCTGTACGGTCATGCTTCTGCGCTTCATGCCTCGCGCCGCGATCCACCGCCGCAAGTTCGACCTGTTCGGGTTTGCACTTCTCGCCATCGCGCTTGGCGCATTGCAGATGTTCCTCGATCGCGGCGAGCAGAAGGACTGGTTCGAAAGCTGGGAGATCATCGTCGAGCTTGGGCTAGCCCTTGCCGCCGGCTGGATGTTCGTCGTCCACATCATCACCGCCAGGAACCCCCTGTTCGACCGAAGCATGTTCGCCGACCGCAATTTCTCGACCGGCCTGGTGTTCATGGCCGTCACCGGTGTGCTTCTCCTCGCGGGCCTCGCGCTGCTCCCCCATTGCTTCAGAACCTCTACGGCTATTCGGTCCTCCAGTCGGGTTTCCTCACCGCTCCGCGCGGCATCGGCACGTTGGTCTCGATGCTGCTCGCCGGGCGCCTCGTCGGCCGCATCGACAGCCGACTGCTCGTCGGCATCGGAATCGCCTTGATGGCGCTGTCGCTGTGGATGATGACCGGCTTCGCGCTCGACCAGCCGTCCAGGCCAGTCATCGTCAGCGGGGTCGTCCAGGGCCTCGGCCTCGGTCTCATCTTCGTGCCGCTGCAGAGCCTGGCGTTCGAGACCCTTGCACCGAAAATGCGCACCACCGCCGCCTCGCTGCTCAACCTGTCGCGCAACATCGGCGGCTCGGTCGGCATTTCGGTGGTCAGCGCCCAACTCGTCCGGATGAGCCAGGTCGCGCATGCCGATATCGCCAGCCACGTGACGGCCAACACCATCCCGACCGCCGACCCGACCTTGCTACAGACCATCGCCCCGCAAGGCCCGGTGGCCCTTTCGATCATCAACGCCGAAGTGACTCGTCAAGCGATCTTCATTGCCTACCTCGACGATTTCAAATTGATGATGATTGTCTGTCTCGCGGTCTTGCCGCTCCTGCTGCTGATGAAGCGCGGGCGCCGACCGGGTTCATCAAGACCTCCGCTCCCGGTTGACTGACCGCGCGGCCGTCTTTGCCCGCACTCCGGCTCGGGACGGATGCGGAACAAGCTCCAGCCAAAAACATTTGCTTTTGTTGCCGCCGGTTCGCGCGGGCTGCAGGGCACAGCGGCTTGAAGAAAAGCGGTGCCGCTTGTGCTGTCGGAGAGTTTGATGATGTCTGCCAGACAATCGCCGGCACTGCTTCCATTCCTCCAGAAGCTGGAGCGCGGCTGCACCTTCACCGGCGAGGAACGCGATGCGATTCTTGCACTTCCTTTCACGCCCATGCAGATCGAGGCCAATCGCGACTTTCTCCGCGAAGGCCAGCCCGTCGACTGCAGCACCTTCGTCTTTTCCGGAATGGTCGGCGCCTTCAAACAGGACAGAAGCGGCCGCCGGCAGGTCGTCTCCATCTACATCCCGGGCGACATGGTCGACCTGCACAGCGTCCCGGTTCCCGAAACCGCGGCGGCACTTCAGTCGCTCGTTGCGACGACCGTGCTCCATGTGCCGCACCCGGCGCTTCGCGACATTGCGGCTCGCTATCCCAAAATCGCATTCGCCTTCTGGCGGCAAAGCGTTCTGGACGCCGCCATCCTGATGGAATGGGTGATGAACCTGGGCCAGCGCAATGCCCGCTGCCGGACAGCGCATTTTCTCTGTGAGCTCGCCTATCGCGCGCATCGCAGGACCCCGGCGGACGGCTCGCGAATTCCTTATGGCGTCACACAGTTCGCCCTCGCCGACATCCTCGGGCTCACCCCGGTGCACGTCAACCGCACGCTCCAGCTCCTGCGCAGTGAAGGGCTGATTGACACGATCGATCGCTCGATTCACCGGATTCTCGATTGGAAGGGCCTGGTTAAGGCCGGCGATTTCCATCCCGGCTATCTGAAGCTTGACGAGGAGGCGATGACGGGCTGGTCTTGCCATCCCCAGGTGGCGCTCGCGAACTAGAAGCAGTGTAACCTTTGTGAGTCGACGGAAACGAGTCTGCGCGACGCGCCGTTGAATGCCAGAAATGAAGGCATCACCCCGCAGCCATTAAGAAGGAGACACCGTGTTTCGTCCGCGTCCCACTGAAACCGAATTCCATCGCCGCCGCGCCGAGCATGAGCTTGAAAAAGCGCTCGTCGCCGAAGATCCGGAAACGTCGCTTCGTCATCTCCATCTCGCCAAACTTCACCACCGGCGCCGATCCGCTCTTGCCTCCGGGAGGTTCGCTGGCCGACGGCCCGGGCCGATTTTGCGTACCGACAAGGAAGCATGACGAACGTGATGCTTTTTGACCCGGCACCCGTCGTGAGCCGCGTTAGCGTCGACCCTTCTCTCGGAGTGTGCCGAGAATGTCTTCAAGCTCGGAATGTCCGTGCGGCTCGGCATGCCCTTGGACCCGCAGATAGTGCCGGTCGAGCTTCTCCATGATTTCTTGGCCCTTGTGCCCTTTCATGATCAGCAGCGCATCGACCTTGGCTTCCAGCCGGTCGTCATTCTCTTTCGAACTCGGCGACCCGACGTAAAGAAAATAGGCTAGGCCAACCACTTGCCACAGGAGCTGGAGGAACTCCGACTGCCAGTTCTCGAACGTGTCCCGCATCATCTCATTGAGATATTCCGCCTGCTGCGGCGCCTGGCCGTGCGCGATCGCTTCGTCAACGTAGCTTCGCCACCCGAAATACCAGTGCAGGAAAAGGGAGACAGCAAAGAAAGCGACCGTGAGCCACGCATAGGCGTATTTCTTGAAGACCATCGTCTCCTCCTTCTCCGGACGACCCGACGCCGGCTTGATTCAATTATCGGTCACGTTGCGCGCCATGCTGGAGACGGCCTCGCAGGTGCGCCCGAGCTGACGCGCAATTTCAGAGATAGGAGTTTCGGGACGCAACGCAGCGCAAAGGTATTCCACTTCTTCTTCCATCCAGGGATTGCGATGCCGGTGGGGTCGAGACCATGGGATCATCAGCGGTCGCCCTTGTCGCCATCGCCCTTTTTCGACGTCGTCTTGGCATCGCGCTTCTGGTCCTGAGCCAGGCTGCGGCCAACGTCATCGCTTTCCTTGAAGAGGCCTTCTTTGTCGCGGCGCACGTAGCGCTTGTCGGTGCCGGTATCGATGAGTTCGCGGGGCATGATTATTTCTCCTTTTCCGAAGAAAAGCCGGGAACCTTTGGCGGGTTCCCGCGGGAGTCGCTAACAAATGTAAGCCGATGGTCCGGAAGCCAGGTTCAATCCTCAGAAGCCACTTCGTCCGTCTTTGCGGCGCCCACTGACGTCCCGCCCGGAGCATAATTCTGACTGGACTCGCCCGGTCCTTCCCCACGTCCAGAGCCAGCGACATCGACGGCGTTCGCGGGTTCGGGATAATTGTCGGGACTGACCTGGCCGACGTTCGGCCGCGCCTCGACGGGCTCTTGCGGCAAACTCCCCGGAGTTTCGGGAAGTTTGCTCTCATTTTCGGATTCGTGGTTGCTCATGAGGTCGAAAACGACCACGCGGCCAACTCGTTGCACTGACGCAAGACCGCTCCCTGGCGTTCAGCCCGGCGATTGCGCGGAACCTTTCCTTCGTCTGCTTCGCTTTGAGCTTATGACGCGCGACAAACTATACGACGAGGCGACCCACGTCACGGCCGAGGACGGGGAAGTCTTCCTCGAGGGACCTGACGCTGTCGATGTCCGCGTGACTCCCGAAGCCGCCGAGCAAACCGCCGACAATCTGCTTGAAGGCGCGGTAAAGGCGCGTGGCCAACGGCGTTTGAAGACCCTGTCACATCGGCCCCGCTAAAGGGCAGTATAGTCGACGACCGGCCGGCCAGGCGACCGTCAGCTTTGGCCGGTACTTTCTGGCAACGTCCCCATATGTTGGCAAGAATGCGATGCACGTCCGGCATTGCCTCCGATGCGCCCGCTCGGCGCATTTCAAGAAGCGAAAGCTCTTGTTCTCCAGCACTAGTCCCGAGTCCTAATCCGAAAAATAATCTCACAAATGTGAGTGGCGCATCACGCCGGCAATGCACCTTCGCCTGGGCCCGCGAAATTTCGAGCGGGGGTTGAATCACCGGCCGATCGTCTCTAACTGCCCGTTTCACTGTAACACTACGCTGTAACAAGATCGGGAGTTGAAATTGTCGCTCAGCGATGCACGCACGGCCCTCGCCGACGATCTTGCGGTCGCGATCGCCGCGATCGACACCGCCGAGGAAGCCCGCGCCTTCCTTGCCGACCTCTGCACGCCTGCCGAGATCCACGCATTGGCTGAGCGCTGGTATGTCGCTCGACTGCTCGATCAGGGGGCGATGACCTATCGCGAGATTCACGACGCGACCGGGGTCAGCACGACAACGGTGGTTCGCGTCGCCCGCTTCCTCAAGCAGGAAGTCAATGGCGGTTACCGCCGCGTCCTCGACCGGCTTCGGGGCGCAGCATGAGCCCCGACCGCAATCGCCTCCACCTCGCGATCCAGAAGTCCGGGCGATTGAGCGAAGATTCGCTCGCGCTGCTACGCGGCGCGGGCATTCGCCTGTCGCGCGGCGGCAAGTCGTCCCTCTCGGCCCGCGCCGACAATTTCCCGCTCGACCTCATGCTGGTCCGCGACGACGACATCCCGACGTTCGTCGCCGACGGCGTTTGCGAGCTCGGGATTGTTGGCCAGAACGTGCTTGAGGAATATGCGCTCGGCCAGCCGGAGCGGCGCATCAAGGAAGTGGCCCGCCTCGGCTTCGGCCGTTGCAGCCTCAAGATCGCGGCGCCCGACGTCCTGACCTTCTTCCAGCTCAAGATGCTGGAGGGTCAGCGAATCGCCACCAGCTATCCCAATCTCCTGCGCCGCTTCCTCGAATCCAACGGCATCCGCGCCGAAATCGTCACCATGCGCGGCGCCGTCGAGCTTGCGCCTCGCCTCGGCATCGCGCGCTTCATCTGCGACCTCGTGTCCACAGGCGCGACTTTGGATGCCAACGGCCTGGCTGCAGTCGCCGACGTGTTCGAGAGCGAGGCCGTCCTGGTACGCTCGCTGAAGCCACTCGACGCCGCGCATCTCGAAAAGGCCGACGCCCTCATGCAGCGTATCGACGGCGTCATCGCCACTCAGGAAAGCAAATATATCGTCCTCAATGCGCCGGAAGATGCATTGGGCGCCATCAGCGCAATCCTTCCCGGGGCCGAGGCGCCGACCGTCGTGCCCCTGGTCGGTCGGCCGGGCCATGTCGCGGTCCAGGCCGTGTGCCAGGAATCCGTGTTCTGGGAGACTCTCGAGCGCCTCAAAGGCGCCGGCGCATCGGCGATCCTCGTCATGCCAATCGAAAAGATGATGCTGTGATCCGGTTCGACTGGAGCGACATGGCGATCCGCAAGGCCGCGCTTGCCAGGCCGGGGGGCGCGCCGACGCGGCCATCCTCGCCGGCGTCCGACGAACGCTCGACGACGTTCGCGATGGCGGCTGGGATGCCCTGGTCCGCATTGCCACCGAGATCGACGGAGCGCCGCCGGTCATGCTCGACGTCGCCCCGTTCGCTTCGCAGGCACGCACCATTTTGCCGTCCGAGGCACAGGACGCGATGCGGCTCGCAGCAAGGCACATTGAAACGTTCCATCGCCGCACACGGCCCGATGCGGTGGAAGTGCTTACCACTCCGGGATTGAGCGTGTCGAAAGTCTGGCGGCCGCTCGACCGCGCCGGGCTCTATGTCCCGGGCGGGCGGGCGCCGTTGTTCTCGACGCTGATGATGCTGGCAATACCGGCACGGGTCGCCGGGGTCGAAAAGCTGGTGGTCACGACCCCGCCGCGCCCGGACGGTGGGCTCGATCCGGCCATCGCCCTTGTCGCCGACATTTGCGGGATCGACTCCATCTGGTCGCTTGGCGGAGCTCAGGCGATCGCCGCGATGGCATTTGGCGCAGGCGAAATCCCTGCGGTCAACCGGATTTGCGGACCGGGCAATGCCTGGGTCTCGGCAGCCAAGGCGATGGTCGCTTCCGACAGCGGCGGCCCGGGTATCGACCTTCCGGCCGGCCCGAGCGAGTTGTTGATCGTTTCGGGTGCGGCCGGCGATGCAGCGACTATCGCGTCCGACTTGCTTAGCCAGGCCGAGCACGATCGCGAGGCGCAGGTGATACTGGTGACTCCCGACCCCGCACTGATCGAGGCGGTCGCGGGCGCGGTCGAGAAGCAAGCGCAAGCGCTCAATGGCGACTTCGCGCCCATGCGGGCGATCCGCTGCGGCGACCTCGACGAGGCGATTGCCATCGCCAATTCTTATGCCCCTGAACATCTTTCGCTCGCCTGTGAGGAAGCGGCGGCACGGGTGGGCGACGTACGCAATGCCGGCGCTGTGTTCGTTGGCCGCTGCGCCGCCGAGAGCTTCGGTGATTATCTCGCCGGGTCGAGCCACGTCTTGCCGACCGACGGCGCCGCCCGCTTCACCGGCGGAGTGGCGACCATGACGTTCATGAAGGCAATGACCGTCCAGCGCATCACGCAGCGCACTGCCGCCGAGCTAGCTGGCCCGGCCGCAGCACTCGCAAGACTCGAGGGCCTCGAGGCGCACGCTCGCGCCGCCGAAGCGAGGGCGACGGCGTGAGCATCGCACTCCGCCTCGCCCGGGCCGCGGTCCGCGACTTGCCACCTGTCGACATCGCCGGCGCACCGCTTGCGGGGACGATCCGGCTCGACGCTAACGAAAGCCCCTATGCCGCGTTGGTCGACGGGCAGCCGGAGATCAACCGTTATCCGGAACCGCAGCCCGCCGCGCTTCGCAACCGAATGAGCGACCTGTACGGTGTCGCTCCCGACCGCCTGTGGGTCACGCGCGGCAGCGACGATGCGATCGACCTGTTGATTCGCACCTTCTGCGAAGCCGGCGAGGATTCGATAGGGATAGTTGAGCCGACCTTCTCGGCCTACGCCCAGTTCGCCCGCGTTCAGGGGGCAGGCGTGGTCAGCGCCCGGTTGGGCGAAGACTTCCGCTTCGACGCCGAAGCCGTCCTTGCACAGATGACCCCGGCGAAGCCCAAGCTCGTGTTTCTTTGCACCCCCAACAACCCGACCGGAACCTGCGTCGATGCTGACGACGTCCGCCGCATTGCGCGCGAGCTTCCCGACACGATCGTCGTCGCAGACGAAGCCTATATGGAGTTCGAAGACGGCCAAGGCCTTGCCTGCGAGGCCGGCGGCAATCTCGTTATCCTGCGCACCCTTTCCAAGGCTTTTGGCATCGCCGGAGCGCGCATCGGCTGCGCTATCGGTTCGCCGGAGCTTATCGGTCTACTCTCGCGCGTGTCGCCACCCTATCCGCTGCCCGCGCCAAGCATCGCAGCCGCGCTTGCGGCGCTCGGACCGGAGCGAATGCCGATCCACAAGCAGCGGATCGGCGAAATCCTGTCAGAGCGGCAACGGCTCGCCGGAGTTCTGGACGATGTTTGCGAAATCGCAACCGTCCGCGCTGGGGGCAATTTCCTGTTCCTCCAAGTCGAAGATCCCGCCGCCCTCGCCCGCCGGCTTGCGGCCGCCGGAGTGCGGGTGCGCTTTCGCCCCAATGCCGCGCCAGGCGGAGTCCGGGTCACTGTCGGAACGGCACGGGAGAATGCCGCGCTACTCGCCGTCTTCGGAGTCGCCGATGCGGCGCCCGCACGCCGCTCCGACCTGGTCCGCGACACGCGCGAAACTCGCCTCGCCCTCAGCCTCGACCTCGACCGAGACGGGCCGCGCACGATCTCCACCGGAATCGCCTTCTACGATCACATGATCGACCAGGTCGCCGCGCACGGCGGCTTCGCGCTCAACCTGCAGTGCGAGGGCGACACGCATGTCGATGCCCACCACAGCGTCGAGGATGTCGCAATCGCGCTCGGCACCGGCATCCGCCAGGCGCTCGGCGATAAGCGCGGCATCGGCCGCTTTGGGTTCGCATTGCCGATGGACGAGGCCGAAGGCCAGGTGCTGATTGATCTTTCCGGCCGCCCGTTCGCGCGCTTCGAGGGCGCGTTCCTGTCCGAGCGCGTCGGCGATCTTCCCACGCAGATGGTGCCACACGTTTTCCGCAGCCTAGCGGATTCCATGGGCGCGGCGATTCACGTCCGCGTTGCCGGCGACAACGATCATCACAAGGTCGAGGCCGCATTCAAGGCCTTCGGCCGCGCGCTCCGCCAGGCCGTCGCCGCCGCCGGCAACGGCCTGCCCTCGACCAAGGGCGTGCTGTGACCGCCCTCGCCATCCTCGACCTCGGCTACGGCAACACGCGCTCTGTCGCACGCGCGTTCGAGCGGCTCGGTGCCACTCCCGTGCTGACCCATTCTACGCGCGAGGCGGAGGAGGCCGATCGCCTCGTCCTGCCCGGAGTGGGTGCGGCCGCAAGCGCCATGTCCCGCCTTCGCGAGACCGGCCTCGACTGGGTCGTTGCCGAGCGGACGAGGCCGACGCTCGGCATCTGCCTCGGCATGCAATTGCTCTTCGAGCGCAGCGAGGAAGATGGCGGCACTGCGCTTCTCGGCCTTCTGCCCGGCACGGTCTCCGCGCTCGCCTCCGCGCCCGGTGTGCCCGTTCCCAACATGGGTTGGTGCGCGCTGCGCGATGTCGCGCCCGGTCTCGGCCTTGCCAACGGCGACCAGCTCTATTTCGCGCACGGCTTCGTTTGTGCCGACGGTCCGGCAACCGCCGCGCGCGCGCGCCATGGGCAGCGCAGCTTTCCGGCCGCACTTCGCGACGGTTCGCGCTGGGGCGCACAATTCCACCCCGAACGTTCGTCGCAAGCGGGTGCGAACTTCCTCAAGGCGTTCCTCGCGGCATGATTCTCCTCCCCGCAATCGATCTCGCCGGCGGCCGCTGCGTGCGCCTCGCGCAGGGCGATTTCGCCCGCGCGACGACTTACGACTCCGATCCCATGGCCGCGCTCATCCGTTTCGCGGAAGGCGGCGCAAGCGAGGCGCATGTGGTCGATCTTGACGGCGCCCGGGCCCGAGAGCCACGCCAGCACGACCTGTTCCGAACGCTCGCTGCAAGCGCTCCACTGGCCGTCCAAGTCGCTGGGGGTTCCGCAATGCGGCCCAGGTCGCGCTGATGCTCGATTCCGGAGTCGCCCGGGTCGTTCTCGGCAGCCTCGCGCTCGACGATCCCGACACCTTCGATGCGCTCCTCGACCGCTTCGGCGCCGACCGGCTGGTGCTGGCGCTCGATGTCCGGCTCGACGACGGAACGCCGCGCGTCGCGGCGCACGGCTGGGCCACTGACAGTGGCAAGACGCTCGATTCCGTCCTCGCCCGCTTCCCGGCGGTCCGCCACCTGCTCGTCACCGACATTGCCCGCGACGGAATGATGACCGGCCCGAACCTCGCGCTGATGCAGGTCATAGCCTCGCGATATCCCGCGATCGAACTGCAGGCTTCGGGCGGAGTCGCCGGTCTTGCCGATCTTGACGCTCTGCGCGCTTGCGGCGCTGCCCGCGCAATCGTCGGCAAGGCCATCTGGGAAGGTCGCTTTACCGTGGCAGAAGGCGTGATCCATGCCGACTGTTAGGATCATCCCCTGCCTCGATGTTGCCGACGGCCGGGTCGTGAAGGGAGTCCGCTTTCGCGACCACCGCGATGTCGGCGACGTGGTCGAGTTTGCCGCTCGCTACCGCGATTCCGGCGCCGATGAATTGGTGTTTTACGACATCACTGCGAGCGCCGACGGCCGCCGACTCGACGTGCGTTGGGTCGGGCGGATCGCCACGGTTCTCGACATTCCCTTCAGCGTTGCAGGCGGAATCTCCAGCGTCGACGATGCCCGCGAAGTGCTTGGTGCCGGCGCCGACAAGGTCAGCATCAACTCTCCTGCCCTGCGTCGTCCGAGGCTCATCGCCGAACTCGCCGGCGCATTCGGCCGCCAATGTGTGGTTCTGGGTATCGACAGCTTTCGCGGCACGGACGGCCGCCTTCGCGTCAAGCAATTCACTGGCCGGCCGGAGGCGACACGCGACAGCGGCCGCGAAACGCTCGACTGGGCCAGAGAGGCAGTCGCGCTGGGCGCAGGAGAAATAGTGCTTAACTGCATGGACCGCGACGGGGTGCGCGAGGGTTACGACCTCGACCAGCTTCGGGCGCTGGCGGCCGCGGTCGACGTGCCAATTGTCATCTCCGGCGGCGCCGGAAAGCCCGAGCACTTCGTCGATGCGTTCCGCGCCGGCGCCAGCGGTGCGCTCGCCGCATCCGTCTTCCACGATGGCCGGATCGCCATTCCTGCTCTCAAGACGGCCCTTGAAATGGAAGGACTGGAGGTGCGCCGGTGATCGATCTCGACAGCCTCGACTGGAGCAAGAGCGATGGCCTGCTTCCGGCTATCGTCCAGGATGCGGAAGGCATGGTGCGAATGCTCGGCTATATGGATCGCGCCGCACTGAAGGCGACCATCGAAGCGGGCTTCGTCACCTTCCTTAGCCGCTCGAAGAGCCGTCTATGGGTGAAGGGCGAGACCAGCGGCAACCGCCTGCGCCTGCGCTCCGTCGCCGCCGACTGCGATAATGATGCCCTGCTAATCCGCGCCGATCCCGAGGGACCGACCTGCCACACCGGCGCGCCCAGTTGCTTCGGCTCCTCTCCGCCCTTCTTCCCCGGCGGGCTCGAACGGGTGGTGCGGGCGCGCGCCGCCGCAGGCTCAAGCGAAAGCTATACCTCGCGTCTGGCAGCCGAAGGGCGGAGTCGAATCGCGCAGAAGGTCGGCGAGGAAGGTGTCGAGGTCGCCCTTGCAGCAGTGAGCGGGGACCGCGACGAGCTTGTCAGCGAAGCGGCCGATCTCGCATTCCACCTGACGCTTCTCCTCTCGGAACGCGGGATCGACTGGCGCGAGGTGAGCGAGGAACTCGAGCGCCGTCACCGCGAGAGGACGGCTACCGCCTCGTCGTAAAGGGCTCGGCTGGCGGCTGCGACAATCCGCCCCACGTCCCAGTCCTCGCCCCCACTCCAGTCACCGACATGACCGCCGGCGCCGCGGACGACCGGGACGAGCGCGTCGAGGTCGTGCCGCTGCAGCTTGTTTTCGATGACGAGGTCGAGATCGCCGGTCGCAACCCGCGCGTAGGCGAGCGCGTCCAGGCCATAGCGCGTGACCAAAGTCCGCTGGCGCACGGCGGAGAACGACGCCGCCTCGTCTTTGTCGAAGAGGCAGGGATCAGTCGTCGCCAGCCGGGCTGTCGCGAGCGACATGCAATTGCTAGCCACGACAGGCTCACCGTTGCGAAGCGTCGTTCCGCCGACCGCGACCAGCAACTCGCCGAGGGAGGGGCAGTCGATCATCCCCGCCTGATGCCGTCCCTCGCGCAAATAGCCGACCAGCACGCACCAGCTCGGCAGGCCGCAGATAAACGCGCGCGTTCCATCGATCGGGTCGATGCTCCAGTGGATTGGTGATCCTTCGTTCGACCAGCCAAACTCTTCGCCCCACACGCCATGGTCGGGATGTTTCGCGAGCAGGTAGTCGCGCATCAGCTTCTCGATGTCGCGGTCCAGCGCGGTGACCGGGTCGAACGAACCCGCCCCTTTGTCCTCGAAGGTCACTCTTGCACTGACCGCCTGAACGCTCTGGCGGGCTAGCCTCGACAAGTCGGCAAATATATTCGTGAGTTCGGCGTGATCCGTCATGGCGCCGCGTTAAAGCGCAGCAGGGCACGTCTGTAAAATGACATGTCACGCCGACAGGGCGAATGACCCCGACGCGCCGTTGAGCTAGGTGGATCCTGTTTGGTCAGGTTAATGCGATCGCCAGCGCCGCTCCAACCGTGACCGCTGTCAGAAACAGCGGCAGGAACTTCATCAGCCAGCTGGTTTCGATCATTGCGATATCCCCCCGCTACTTTCGGGATGCTGAGCGGAGACGCGAACGCCCCCGCTCTCCCCTGATCAGATCGTCTGGAGATTCAGCGCTGCTGGCTGCTGATTGCTTGTGCCCTTGTCATACGACAGGCGCTGGCCGACTGTCGGGACGATGTCCTTGGCCCACGAGAAGGCGCTCCGGTCGAAGCGCAACATGTCGCCGCCCGCTTCCTGCTTGATCTCACCGTGGCCCGTTTCGGGATCGAATGACTTGACGGTTCCAAAATATTTCATGGTGAGTTTCCTTTGTTGGCACGCGCCAAGAGCAGCGCGTAGCCGCTAGGAGACGTAAAAGATGGAGGAAGGTGCGGCTTAGCGCCCAAAACCGTCGATTTCGACTGGTAGCCCTAGCGATATGGGCATGATGCTCCGAATTTCAACGGCCGGCATCTTGCATATCGGCACTTATTTCGTGCGTGCGCGCAAGACACAGGCGCCTCAATTCTATCCAGTCATTTCCGCAGTCGCGAATCTCGGCTCAGCGACCCTCGGCGACGGGCGGGAATTTCGACAGGACCGTATCCACAGCCTGGTCGAGCCGCCCGTAATTAAGCCGCTCGGAATAGCTTTCGCGCTTGACCACGCCGTGCCATGCCGGCTGGCGAGTCTTTCCGTCGTAGATGTCGATGACGATGCTCCGCTGGACGGTCGTGTAGACGTCGAGCGCGGGATGCCCCCAGCCCCAGCCTCCCCAGCCATAGCCTCCCCATCCGCTCCAGCCCCCCCAGCCCCAGCCGCCCCAGCCATAACCCCAGTCGTCGGCATGAAGGCGGTCGCGCTCGTCGACCGTGAAGGTGATCGCGAAGTCGCCGTTGGGCGCCTGCGTATAGCCACGCGCGGCGAGCGAGCGGTCAATGGAATCCTGGATCCGCCGGAACATCAGCGGGTTCATGCCCCGCGGCGCTTCGCTCGGCAGCCATTGATAGGTCCGGTAGGACGCGAAATTGACGGACGGGTCGAAATCCGTCTGGACGCCGACCGACTGACAAGCCGTCAGCATTAACGCGGCAACCAGGGGAAATGCGCGCATGGCCTTCTCCCTCACAACTGTGGCGATGATGATCCATCCTGTAGCATGCCACTATACGTACAAGCCCTGATGTTGGGCAGCAGAATTGCTCGCCTCGATTTGGCCGCCACGTCCCCAGGGCCATTGCGGACGGCCGCAGCCCCGCTAAGCAGGTGGCTGGGGAGAGCGGCATGACTTTTGAGTTGGCACTCCAGCTGATCCAGACCCTGGCGGTGGTGATTGGCGTGGCTTTCGGCCTCGCCCAGCTCCGGCAGCTCAGCCATCAGCGTGAAGTGCAGGCTGGTTTGCAACTGCTCGCTCCTCTTCAGACTCCCGACAGCGCCGAGACCATGCTGCTCATCCACGGCCTGCCGGAGAATTTGACAGGCGCGGAGTTGCGCCAGCGCCTTGGCGAGAAGTTCAGGGGAACCCTCGCAACCCTTGCCTTGTTCGAAAGTCTCGGCCCGATCGTCGCTCGCGGTCACGTTCCTATCGAGATGTACGCCGAATTCTATCGCGGCCCGACATTGCTCTGCTGGAGAAAGTTTCGCCGCTATATCGAAGAAGAAAGGCAAGGCGGATGGCCGATGCTCTTCGAATGGCTACAGTGGCTGGCCGAACGCATGGAAGCTCTACCGCAGGGGGGCAACGATATTCCGGCGCACCAGCGGTTTTCCAGCTGGAAAAGCAGCAAGGATTACCCGCGCCTCTCTATCCCACGCCAATAATCTTGGACGATTTCTGGCCCGCTCCGAGGGATTCGAACCCCCAACCTTCGGGTTCGAAGCCCGACGCTCTATCCGGTTGAGCTAGGAGCGGTTCGCTTCCGCTATACGAACCAATTGCCAATGTCAGCCACCACCCAAAGCTCGCGCCTTTGGACTTGATCACATTGTAAGCCGACAGCGGACGACCCGTCCATTACTCGCCCAGAGGTTCGCAGTCCCGGGCCGCACCGTCCGGAGCGGTGAGAATATAAATGCCGTCTTGGAGCATCAGGGCATAGCCCGAGCCGGCGAAGCGTGGGGCCGCCGAGGAATGATCGCGCTTAAGCATTACTAGCTGCCCTGAACCGCTTTTTACAACGGCCGTCTCGCTGTCGAAGTTGATGTCAAGAGCGATCGTCTTGGCACAAATGAGGTGGAGGGTCTGCACCCTGGTGGGTGCGGCGGATGGCGGCGTCGTCTCGCATGCTGCCAGCATCGCAAATAATGGGATCGCTTTAACAAATCCGGCCGTCATCGTCGCCCTCCACCCGAAGTCTCCGACTTCCGTAACGGGGGTCAGCGGCGCGTTGCCATCGGCAATTACCCTGTACCGCCATCCGCTCGCGGGCCGCCACAGTCCCAAGCCGCTGAGTCACCCCCTCAGCGCAATCGGTCCGGCCTAGGGTCTTACCGCTCTCTCGTGCGACCCTTCTCGCGAGGCTTGCTGCGCGGCGGCCAGACGTTCTGCTCCAACGTGCATCTTTCCATTCGACCAAGGCTTTCTAGATGCTTCGCCAGCACGCGGATTGGAACAGGTGAAGTTGGCCGGCCTTCGTCCCAACCTTGCGAAACGCGGGGGCCAGTCACAGCGTCTTCGATGGGCCTGCTTTTGGCAATGAATGCCAGGCGCAATCGACTCATCGTTTCCGAGGTTTTCGGGACATCGGGCAAACGCTGCCCGGCGGAGTCGATTGTCGCTGGGTCGCGACGCCGGCCGTCAACGACCTTCGATTAGTGGAATGGAATATGAAGACGAATGGCGGGTCGGGCCTCTTCCCGGGCGTACAGGGGGCTAGAACGCGAAGAAAGAGGCCCGACTTACCGGGATGCTGCCATTCTACGCGGCGGAGGAAGTCGCACCCAAAGATCAAAACGACCGGGCCATGAAGGCGTTCCAGACATGCTTTTCCCGGACATTCTTAGGCCGACACCGGCACTTGCCGCGCGCCCGTTCGTTTAACCGGAGCTAGGGGAAACGATTTGGCCATGGATCGCATTGTTGCGATCGGCTTGCTCACGGACGACGACCTATCCCGATTGGGCGATGCCTTTACGCGTTTGTGGCCGGTGGAAAACTCCTCCGGCTTCGAAGACCTGCTTGCTGCTATCGACGCGGCACAGGCGAAGAGCGACGACGCGAAATGTGTTCCACCCGAAGTGGACACCCCGTGAATTCAAGAAAGCGCAATGAAGCCGCGGACCCCACGCGCATTATCGGAGGCACTTTTGCGCGCGGAGCCCGGCAAGCTCACTCGGTCGTCGCATCTCGGCGCGCACCCGTCCCCACGCTCCAATCCAACCCGTTCGACCCCGCGTTCCTCTAATCGCCTGATCGTGCCGGAAGCGTATCTTTTCGCTGTGCATTCGTATACGATGCTCCCATCGTCGGACTTTCCTTCTGAGCACGCCGGCGACTGAGAGTAATTTAGTCATGCTCCCGCTTGATCTTGCGTGAGAGCATTTATGACTCGAACACCCGCCGACGAACACGACAGGCTCCGTGAAATTCTCGACGCCATTGAGTCCGGGGAAATCGTCATCAAGCAAGCCACCGACGAAGTGATTCAGGAAATCGAGAGGCGGATGACCGGCTTCGACGATTCGGAAGTTTCCGCGGCCTAGCGCTTCCCTAGATGCAGGCGGCGATGGCAGCCGCCACCTTTTCGACCTGCACCCGGATGTCTGGGACTGCCGTGATTTCCCACCATTCGCCCTTGGTCATCGGCCCCAGCGCCCACAGGTTCTCGCCGGCCCTGGAGTCGTCGTCGGCTCGAACGCCGAGATCCAGCGGGCCCGGCGCTATCAGCCCGTCGTCCAGCATTTGCCGCAGCAGCCTGTTCCCGGACTCGGTGATCCGCTCATTGGGACCGGTGCAGTTGATCGCCAGCATCGTCGCGATCGTCGCCAGTCCGCCATTTCTGAGACCGATTGTCACCTTGCCGCTTGCACCTTCGCGGATTCGCCCAGCGATCACTTTCAGCCGGCCCTCGCTGCTCCAGCGATCGATGATCGCCGCCGCTTGCGGTGCGATCCGATGGCGATGGACGTCCCACCATGGCCGGGCGTGACGAAGGAAGCGGGCCTTGCGCTCCGTCGGCCAGCTCGCCCAAAGCGCCTGAGTCGCGGGACGAAGGCTGTCGATTGCCGCCCGCCAATTGCCATGTGCTCCCCGCGCCCTCAGCCATCGCACAATATGAGACAAGCGCTCGGGAATTTCCTCCAGCTCTGGTGCCGGCAATGGGATCGAAGGCGTTTGATGAGCGCACGGGACGAGTCCCCGGCGCGAAACCGCGGTGACAGGCCCACCATGTCCCATCCGGTCGAGCGTCAGCACCAGGTCGACCATTGTCAGCCCTGCGCCGATCAGCAGGATCGGCCAATTCTCCTTCGCCGCGCAGGCCAGGCGCGCCTGGGTCTCGGCGCTCCATGGATCCTGGACCATGTCATCTTCCGGCCAGCCGGGGATTTCGACGGCGTGCGGACTGCCGTTGCCCGTCGCAAGCACTATTTGCTCTGCCTGCATCCCGCGGCCGTCGTTGAGCGCGATCCGCCAGCCGTTATCGCTTCGAGCCGCTGAAACCGCATACGCGTCGGCGACTGCTACTGTTCCGTCCGCGACTGCCTGCTCCAACTGCACGCGCAAATAATCGCCATAGGCGCGGCGCTCCGCGAAAGCGCCTTCGGGCAGGTTCGCGGTTTCGGCAAAATCCTTCGGAGCGTCCGGCCAGGCGCTCATCTTCATTGCCGGAACGTTCAGCAAGTGCGCGGGGTCGCCCGTCGAATAGGCAATTCCCCGGCCCCACGCTTCGGCGCGGTCGATCAGCAGCGGCTTCACACCGCGCCTCGCGAGCTGAAGCGCCAGCAGCGTCCCGGAAAAGCCGGCGCCGATTATCGCAACGGGACTTGAAATGATCTTAGTAGCCCATCAGCGCGAGCACTTCGCGGCGGCTTCGTTCGTCCTTGCGGAACGTCCCCATCATCCGGCTCGTCGTCATCATCACACCTGGAGTTTTCACTCCACGCGCGGTCATGCAGGCATGGCTCGCCTCGATCACAACTGCCACGCCCTTGGGTTCCAGATGCTTCCATATGCAGTCCGCGACCTCGGCGGTCAGCCGCTCCTGGACCTGGAGACGCCTCGCAAAGCCGTGCAGCACCCGAGCCAATTTGCTGATGCCGACCACTTTGTTGCTTGGCAGATAAGCGATCGCCGCCTTGCCGATGATCGGCGCTAAATGATGCTCGCAATGACTCTGGAATGGGATGTCCTTCAGCAGGACGATCTCGTCGTACCCGCCCACTTCCTCGAAGGTCCGCGACAGGTGGACACAGGGGTCCTCACGATAGCCGCTGGCATATTCCCGCCATGCCTTTGCTACCCGCTTCGGCGTATCAAGTAGGCCTTCGCGTTCCGGATCGTCACCCGCCCAGCGGATCAACGTGCGAACCGCGTCGGCCACCTCTTCGGGAACCGCGATATCCGGCTGCGGGCTTACAAGATCTCCATCGTCCGGGCTGCAAGTCATTGTTTTCATGCGCCTTCCTGGTGGCCCCGGCAGGATTCGAACCTGCGACCTCTGGTTTAGGAAACCATTGCTCTATCCTGCTGAGCTACGGAGCCGTTGCGGCGGTGAGATAGAGGCCGCCCCTGCCCAAATCAATTCACAACCGGACCAATCGCGCGGCGGTGGGACAACACCGGGATCCGCGAACGCACTTCCTCGATGCGCGCGAGATCGAGCTCGGCAAAGATCAGTCCGTTCCTCTCGCCACCATCGGCGAGCACCTCACCCCAAGGGTCGACGACCAGGCTGTGCCCGAACGTCCGGCGGCCATCTGCATGCTCTCCGCATTGCGCTGCGGCGATGACGAACAGCCCCGCCTCGATCGCCCGCGCCCTCAGTAATGTGTGCCAATGAGCCATACCCGTTGGAACCGTGAAAGCGGCGGGTACGGAAATCACTTGCGCGCCAGCTTCCGACAGTCGTTCGAATAGGGCGGGGAAGCGCAGGTCGTAACAGATGGCGAGGCCAAGATCGCCCACCGGAGTCCCTCGGACGACAACCGATGATTTGCCGCCGCGATAGCTGGCCGATTCTCGCCAGCTTTCGCCTGTCGGCAAATCGACGTCGAACAAGTGGATCTTGTCGTAGCGGCCCCGTATCTCGCCACGGTCGTCAATGACGAAACCGCGATTGACGAGTTTCTCGCCACCTTCGTCGCGGAGCGCGAGGGAGCCGAGGTGAACCCAGATACCATGCCTCAGCGCGGCCTCGCCGACGGTCGCGAGAACCCGGTCGTCCGCTTCCGCCCGGACATTTCGAGCCACGCGATCGCGATTGCCATCAAGCACACCCGACATTTCCGGCGTGAAGAGCATGGCCGCACCACCGCTCGCGGCTTCCTCAACCGCGGAAGCCAACGCACCGGCACTCGCCTCCGGATCGATGCCAGTTCGCGACTGGTAAAGCGCAATCCGAACCATCAGGCGTCCAGCATTCCCGCGAGCTTGCCGTCCTGCTCGAGTTCGAAAAGATCGTCGCAACCCCCGACATGTTGGCCATTGATGAAAATCTGCGGAACGGTCGAGCGGCCGTTGGCGCGCGCGATCATCGCCATCCGGGCCTGCGGATCGCTATCGATCGGAATTTCCCGATAGTCGACATTGCGCATCGCAAGCAGTCGCTTGGCCCGCATGCAATAGCCGCAGGTTGCCCGGGTATAGATTTCCACGTCCGCCATCACAGCTCCATTAATACAGCCTGGCCCACCAACGCACGAGCAGTGATGACCACACCACACGCGCGGAACATAATAGATCCGCCTGCCTTGCGCCCGACCCTACAATGCTTTGGCGCATACCTCCGGCTTGCTCAAAACCGCAGGAGATTCCGCGGCCGCCGCAGCGTGGCGGGTGAGCGAAGTCGATCGCCAAAAAGGCAGCATCGTGGAATATCGCGCTCAAGGACGTTCATCACCTCTTGTTGCCCGTCATTCGGTTGCGCACAAGCGCGGCCATGACTCGCGTCAAACTCGATCCACGTCGCCTTTGCGCCAAGCAGTCCCGAGCCAAGCGATTGGGCAGTGATGATTTTCTCTACCGGCGCGCGATTGAAGATTGCCTTGACCGACTGCAATTCCTGCCCGGCCCAGTTGGCGACCTCGTGATTCTCGAAGGTCCCGGCAAGCAAGAGGACGGGCCGGTTGTTCCTGGTGCGGCGTCCGTTGTAAGTCTTGCACTATCCTCACTTGAGCCGGGATGCGCCGACCTCGTCCTGGCAGTCGGGGTCCTCGATTACGCCGACGATCCTGCGATTGCGGCATTCATCACGCGACATGCGCTGCGTCCGGGCGGAAGGCTTATAGGGGCTTCGATCGGCAGCGGCAGCCTGCCGAGGATGAGGCGTGCTTTCCTCGATGCGGAGCGCGCCAGCGGTCGGGCAGCGCAACGTTTCCATGCCATGCTCGATGCGGCGACTTTGAGCGAGATGCTCAGCGGCGCGGGCTTCACCGACGTGGTGGTCGACGTCGATAGCTTCGACGTCCGCTACAGCGGATTGGACAGCATCGTCCGCGACCTACGCTCCATGGGCTGCACGAACAGCCTCGCAGGTGCCATCCCCGCGCTCGATCGGGGCGTTTACCGGGATGCGCGCAATCTCTTTTCCAGCGGGGAGAGGGTCGAGGAAAGGTTCGAAATCCTTCATTTTTCCGGGATCGCGAAAATGACGGTCTAGTGTGCGTTAACCTGCTCCGCGCAAGGTTTCTTAACCACCGGCATTTAATTTCGTCTCCGTGGACCAAGACCAGAGGAGGGTGGCGTGCACGCTATCCGGAAGACATTGCGCATGCTCGGGCGTGACCGTCGCGGAGCAACAGCCATCGAATATGGGCTCATTGCGGCGCTGATCGTGATTGCCATGATGGGCGGCCTGCGGACGCTTGGCGGCGGCGCTAATGGCATGTGGGGCAAGCTCGGCAACGAGGTTTCGAACAACATGTAGTGACTGGTCCGGCCTGGATAGACGGACCCGCTCGAAACTAAGGACCCTCGGGTCAGGCGCGCCGCGTTCCGTAAACGACCAGCTTGACCTTGCTGCCCGGCACGAGTGCTGCATTCGGCTGCAGTCCATTCAGCGCCAGGAAACGCTCGACCTGGAAATTGCGATAGGCCATCTGCCGGCTGAGCGACTGGACCGTGTCGCCGCGCTGCACCGTCACTACGTCAAGGATCCGCGGCCGGATGGAGGCGCTTTCCTGCTGACTGATCCGGCGGAGCGAGTTCACCATTGGCGTGAACTGCCCAATCCCCTGGCCCGCACTGGTCAGCATGACGAAGTGGTAAACGGTGTCCGGATTCCAGCGATAGGCCATCACGCTGACATCAAGAGCACCAGAAGACGTGTTCGCCCGGCCCACGCTGTACATCGCGGGGATGCCGTTGATCATCGTCTGGCGTGGAGGCGCCATCGGTACCTGCCGTTGCCCGCCGGTCAAAGCGGCGACGACCTGCGAAATATACTGTTCCAGCGAACCAGAATATCGTCCGCCGCTGAATTGCGCTTGGCCTGAAGAGCCTGAAATCGTGACCGCGCTCGTGCCGTTCTGCATCAGGTAACCCGTCGGAACCGCAAACTGCAGACGCAAATCGGGGTGAGTGAACGTCTGCCCGTCGATAATGCCCTGCGCGGGGTCGTCGTCGACGTAAACGCCCTCAAGGACGCTCAGATACTGGTCGCGGTTGCGCAAGCCCTGCCCGGCCACGGTCCCTCGGCGGGCTTCGGCGAGCGCGCGCTGCAGTCGGTTCTCGCTGAGCGGATGGGTACTCGCCCACTCCGGCAACGAGCGGTTCTCACGTCCCTGGAGACGCGTTTCCAGGGCGCTGGAGCGTGTCAGGGCCGCAAGCACGCGCGTGCCCGCCAATGGATCGTATCCGGCGGCAGTGATGTAGCGCGTCCCCAAGGTGTCGGCCTGATATTCCTGTTCTCGCGAGAAGCTCAGAGTGGAAAGCTGCGCGTAACGCATCGCGCTCTGGCTGATCAGTCCGCCAAAGGCATCGCCGCCCACGACGCTTCCAAGGATTGCCCCGAGTATACCGAGAACGGAGTTGCGCCGTGCCGCGGATTGCCGCGCCTGCGCATGGTTGGCTGCGACGTGACCGGTTTCATGTCCGAGGACGAAAGCCAGTTCCGCTTCGTCATCGAGAAGGGTCATCAACTGGCGCGTGATGTAGATGTAACCACCCGGGACAGCGAAGGCGTTCTCGACCGCGCTGTTGAGTGCAGTGTAGCGAAAGGCATTGCCGCCATTGGCGATCCCGGAGCGGTCCGCGATGCGTCTCCCCACACTGGCCACATAATTGGCTCTCGGCCCGGTTTCCGTACCGCCGAACTCCTCGATGAGCTCAGCATGCTGGCGCTGCGCTTCAGCAACGTCCCTTTGATTGAGATAGCGCGACTGCGCCAGTGCGGCGGCAGGAACGAGGATGGAGGCGCTCGCTGCGAGCGTGATGAGATGGCGGCGCATAGTACCTTCCGTACGCGGTGCTGTTTTTCGCTCCGCTGAACGGGTTTGGCCTTGCCCTGGTTCCGGTTTGTCAGTCGCCGATTGCGAGGAACTTGGCGCGGCGTTCGGCAATGATTTCGGGAGCAGTCATGCCCTCGTAGCGCGCCAGCTCTTCGCTGATGGCGTTGCGAAGCGATTCGATCGCGGCTTCGCGATCGCGATGAGCGCCACCGAGCGGCTCCTCGACAATCCGGTCGATGACCCCGAGGCTCTTCAGGTCGCTGGCGGCGATCCGCATCGCCTCGGCGGCATCTGCCGCCTTGTCCGCGGTCCGCCACAGGATCGATGCACAACCTTCCGGCGAGATCACAGAATAGACGGAATGCTCAAGCATCAGCACGCGATTCGCCGCAGCAAGCGCGATCGCTCCGCCGGAACCGCCCTCACCGGTGATCACGGCGATCAGCGGAACGTTTAGCGCCAAACACTGCTCGGTGGATCTGGCAATTGCCTCGGCCTGACCGCGCTCCTCCGCCTGAACGCCCGGAAAAGCGCCGGACGTGTCAACCAGGGTCACGACCGGTAGGCCGAAGCGGTCGGCGAGCTGCATCAGGCGGATAGCCTTGCGATACCCCTCCGGCTTGGCCATGCCGAAATTATGCTTGAGCCGGGATGCCGTGTCGTCCCCCTTCTCATGCCCGATCAGCATCACCTTGCGACCGCCGATCCGTGCAAGCCCGCCGATGATGGCCTGGTCGTCGCCGAAGGCGCGGTCGCCCGCGAGCGGCATGAAATCATCCGCGAGGCTGGCTGAGAAATCCTTGAAATGAGGCCGGTCCGGGTGACGAGCGACTTGCGCCTTCTGCCACGGCGTAAGCCGAGAATATGTGTCCTTGAGGAGCTTGCTTGCCTTGGATTCGAGCCTCGCGATTTCCGGGTCGATGTCGAGCGAGCCACTACTCGCCGTCTTGCGCAGTTCCGCCACCCGGGTTTCCAGGTCCGCAATCGGCTTTTCGAATTCCAAGTAGGTCTTCATGACAGGCTCGCCGCCTAAGGGCACCCGCCTTGCTCGTCAACGCAGGCGCGCGAGGGGGTGGCGTTCGTTAACCAGCCTAACCAGCCGGTCGCTGTCTACATGGGTATAGATCTGCGTGGTGCCGATGTCGGCATGGCCAAGCAGCGTCTGGAGGGCCCTGAGGTCGGCACCGCCCGCGAGGAGGTGCGTCGCGAACGCGTGGCGAAGCACGTGCGGGCTGACGCGCTCGGGGGCCAGACCGGCTTCGGCAGCGAGCGAGCGTAGGATCTGGAACAGCCTGACCCGGCTGAGATGCTTGGTCCGGCTTGGAAAAAGCCACTTCGAATCGCCGCCGAGCACTTCGCTCCAGCGCGCGACAGCCGCGGCAGCGCGGGTGGAGACAGGGACGAACCGTTCTTTCGATCCCTTGCCGCGAATGATCAGGAACGGCTGCCCAGGCCGCACGGCCAAACGCGGCAGGGAAACGAGTTCCGTCGCGCGAAGCCCCGACCCGTAAAGCAACTCGAGCAGAGTCAGGTTGCGAAGCGCCATTGGCTCTCCACTTGCGGCTTTGTCCTCGGCCACTCTGAATAAAGCCAACACTTCGTCGCTGTCGAGAATCCGGGGAAGCGGGCGCTCGATCCGCGGGCGGGCAAGCGACGCTGCCGGGTTGTCGGTGCGAATTCCGTCGTCCTGGAGGAAGTCGAAGAATCGCCTCAGCGCTGCCAAACGGCGTGCAACTGTCGAATTGGCGAGGTTACGCCATTCCGGAGCGAGGGTCGCTAAATCCTCCGCGGAGGCATTAGCGAGGCCGCGCGAAAGGCCGGAGGCTGCCGCAGCGAGATCGTTGCGATAAGCGTACAGCGTATTTTGCGACGCTCCGGCTTCGGACGCGAGCATGTCGAGGAAGCGGTCGACCAGCGCCCCGTCTTCACCGGTCACGTTCTCGCCAGCGCCTCGGCGGCGATCATCCGGGCCGCAAACTGCTGACCGTTACGATTTAGTGCGGTGACCAAATGGTAGACATGCAGTGCCGGCACTGAATTGAAGTCGTCGGCCTGTAGTCCGGTGCCGGCGAGGATCGCGACCGTTCCCGACTGTCCGCGGCTGGAAGCTCCGTCGATCATCCGGGTCCACTCGTTGGAGCGGCCCAGGCCGAATCCGTAGCGCTTGTTGAGCCGTCCGGCTTCCGCAGCGCTGATCCGTCCAATGCCAGCAAGGCCGGCGACGAGTAATGCGCTGCGCTGCCGTCCCGGGCTCTCGTCATTGCCGATGAAACCGGCCAGGTCGCCGCCGCCTACGCGGAAGTCCGGCGCCCCGAGAGCTAGCATTGCCCAGCAGCGGTCGCCCTGTTCGTCATCCATGTCGTCAATGACCGAGGCCCATTTTTGCGCCTCGCGGTCATACCCGCCAGCGAGCATCGCAGCGATGAGGTCAGGCGCGATATCCTGGAGATCCGAATTCGGAACGATGCGGCTCGCGGCCCTAGCGAGGGCGGCGCGGGTCGCTTCCTTCTCGAGCGGGGTTTTCGCCGATTGGAGCAGCTTGCGAATGGCGCCGACTCTCTCCTCCTGATCCCGGCCGACCATTGCCAAGCGGTATTGCCAAGCGTCCGTCTCCCCCAGATCGCTGGCGTCGGTCGTGTCGTAAATCAGGGAATAGAGATCGATGAGCGCCTGCGAGGAGAAGACGCCAAGGCCGGTCGCGACACGCGCCGCGGCCAGCTTCGCCTCCGGCGAGATGATCGGCGACCGCGCCTGCCATGCCAGCATCCGCGGCGGGGCCCGGCCCATGAGGCGTTCCGGCGGGACTGCGCCCGTTGCCGTAGCCAGCCCGAACCGCCAGATATTGAGCTGATCAACCGGCTCCCACTCGACCGTCGATGAACGTGATGTGTCAGCGCCGGCGCCGACAACCTTGTCGGCGAGAGCGAGGTCGATTGGCTGGAATGATCCCCGGCGCCTCGCGCTATCGATGTCGGATGCGGCGACCTCGTTACTACCGGAGAGTGAGGCGCACATGGCCCGAACCAGCGGGAGGATCTTGCGCTCGACCTTTTCAAGTCCGTCCTGAAGAGGACATAACGCCGAGGGATCGCCGTTGGCGAGAGCGCTTTGCGCCGCGACCTGGAACATTTTCGGCGAGAAATCCGCGACGTCGACGCCGGACACCAGTAGCCTTGCGCCATCCGCCTCGCCCATTCGCAGGAGCAGCCACGCCCGTTCGGCGGCCCAATCCGCCGGATGCACGTCCGATGGCGCCGGTGCGGCCGTCAACAAGGCATTGCGAAGAAGGATGTGGCCCCAGCGGGAAGCCAGCGGTGTCTCGTTCGAACGCATCAAACGCGATAGGAACTTGCCGCTGGATCCGCCCCACATCGTCTCACCGAAACCAGCTTCGCCGGCCGGGATCGGCCCAGCCAGCCTGGGGTCACGTTCCGAACCGGCCGGCAATTCGATCTGCGGGACTGGCTCCAGCAGGGCCAGCTCTTGCTCTTCAGCTGTCAGCTCGGACAGCGAGGAAACGACAACCGAGCCGGATTCGGATCGGGTCGACTGGGAAGGTTGAGAGGTTGTGGGGCCGGCAATCGTCGTATTCGTGGCTGCGGCTGGAACTTGCTCATTGAAGCCGGGCGGAAGGATCGATTGCGGGTTGTCCTGAGCGAGGACCGCAGCGGAAATACCCACCGCAGCAATCACTCCAGCCACTGAAAGCCGCTTAATTGCCCGCATTGGCGATGACATTCTCTTCGATAACGGTCTGCGGCACCTCGTCGACGCTCGACGACAGGAGATAGAGCAGCCCGACGAGCAGAAGCAGAAGGACGAACAATACGACGATAGCTCTTGGCATGGAATTCCCGAGTTCGATTCAACGGTCCACTGCCTTTTGCCCGACCATTGAACCCAATGTATAGCCCCGCTTCGTGGAAAAGCTGTCCGAGCGTCTCGATCGACCGATCGTCCTTGTTGGCCTCATGGGTGCCGGCAAGTCGACGGTCGGGCGGCGTCTGGCCAGACGTTTGGGACTGCCCTTCGTCGACAGCGATTCGGCTATCGAGGATGCGTCCGGTTTTTCCGCTGCCGAAGTGTTCGAGCGCTATGGGGAACGTGACTTTCGCGACGGCGAACGCCGTCTTGTCGCGCGGCTGATCGACGGAACGGTCGGCGTGATCGCCACTGGCGGCGGTGCGTTCATCGATCCCCGTACCCGGGAGTTGCTGAATTCTCGGGCAATCACAGTTTGGCTGGACGCGCCCGTAGACGTACTTAGCGAACGCACCGCTCGCCGGGATACGCGGCCGCTTCTCCGAACGGCGGACCCCAAGGCGACGCTCGAGCGGCTCGCCCAAGAGCGGCGGGATTCCTATGCGGAAGCCCATATTCGCGTCAAAAGCAGCCGCGGTGGGCATAACGACGTGGTCGAGCGGATCATCGCCGCGGTCGAACAGCACCTCGACAGCTGAACCATGAATCGCGAAGCCGGCAAAAAGGAAAGGCTGATCGTCGGCGATATCCGCTCCGCGCTCGACGCGATTGCCGAAATCGCGAACGGAGCCCCGGTCCCCGTAGTCAGCGATCCCTACGTACACGGCCTGCACGGTCAGAGCCTCGCCGAAATTGCCGATCGCCCGCCGATCCTCGTCCCGCGCGGCGAGGAGGCGAAGACCTGGCCGGTACTGGCCCGGATTATCGACGAGTTGGCCATGAGAGGGATTGCGCGCGGTACGCCTATTGTTGCGTTGGGGGGGGTTCGGTTGGGGACGTCACCGGCCTCGCCGCCTCTCTCTTCAAGCGCGGCACGCCGGTGATCCAGATCCCCACCACGCTTCTCGCGCAAGTCGACAGCGGGCTCGGAGGCAAGACAGCCATCGATTCCGGGGGAATCAAGAATATCGCGGGAACGTTCCACAGCCCGGTATTGATCGTCGCCGACCCGTCATTGCTCGACACGCTAGACCAGCGCCAGATGAGTGCTGGCTATGCTGAGGTGGTCAAATACGGCCTGATCGGCGACCCCGCTTTTTTCGCCTGGTGCGAGCGCCACGGAAAAGCGCTGATCGCCGGCGATCGCGAAGCACGCATGCACGCTGTCCGCCATTGCCTCGCTTCCAAGGCCCGGATGGTCCGGGGCGATTATCTCGATCGCGGCGGCACCCGGACGCTTCTTAACCTAGGTCACAGCTTCGCGCACGCGATAGAGGCCGCCGTCGGGCTCGGCGGGTTGCTCCATGGAGAAGCCGTTGCGATCGGCCTCGTCCTCGCCTTCCGTTTCTCGGCCTTCACCGGTCTGTGCCCTGAGACGGACGTCGACCGGGTGGCCGCGCATCTATCGTCGGTTGGGCTGCCGACCCGCCTTGACCATGCGGGCGTTCGGGGACCTGCACTTTTCGACTGGATGATTCACGACAAGAAGAACGTCGGAGACGAACTAGTCCTCGTTCTTGTGCACGGGATCGGCCGGGCCTTCGTCAGCCGCGCGCTCGATAGTTCCGCTCTTCGACACTTCCTCTCCGTTCTCTAGTGGTCCGTACCGGGGTTCCTCATCGAGCAGCGGCCGGTCGGGCGCGAAACTTCGGTCCTGACCGGCGTGAAGGTCGCCGGTCGCGCTCTGCCGCTCCAATCGCTCGCAGTCCCGGCTGCGATATTCCTGATCGACTCGCTCGATCTCCTCGCCCTTCAGGCCGATCAACCTCAGCGCAGCGCGACCCATGCCGATCGCACTCTCGAACATTTCCCGGCCGGCATAGGCGAGGTCTAGCCGGTCCAGCTCCATCAGATGCACGCGGTCGTAAGCGCGAACCATGACTGACGCCTGCGGGAAGGCCTCTAGAACTGCGGACAGGGATGCGCGGTTGAGCCCCCGTCCTTGTTATCGTTGCAGAATGCAATCAGCCGGGCGTTATCCGCCCCGGCGGTCTTCAGCAGGTCCACCCGGGTACCATCACCATAATAGACCTTGGTGCCGAACTCTCCGGCCCGTTCGATCATCTTCGCTTCTTTGTCGATCAAGGTCACTGGAATGCGCTTGGCCATCATCATTTGTGCAACCGTCTGTCCGAAGCGGCCGTAGCCGACGACGATCGCCGGCGTGTCGGGCGAACTTTCCGGGCCTTCCAGATCGTCGCGAAACTCCTCGCGCCGGTCGAGCCAGTCGGTCAGGCGCATCAGCAGTGGCGTGGTGACCATCGACAGCGTGATGACAGCGCCAAGTAGCGAGGCTGCCTCGGGAAGGATCAGCTGCGCCGCCGTCGCTTGTGCGAAGAGGACGAAGCCGAATTCGCCCGCCTGGCTGAGCAGCAGGCCAAGCCGAACGGAGCGCCGCCAGTCATTGCCGAAAACGCGCGCCAAAGCTGCGATGATTACCCCCTTGATGACGATCACAGCGAGCGCGATCGAAATCACGAACACCGGCTGGGAAAAAATCGTCCGGATATCGAGGAGCATGCCAACGGACAGGAAGAAGAGGCCGAGGAGGATCGAGCGGAAGGGCTCGACATCGCTCTCGATCTCGTGCCGGTACGGCGATTCGGCCAGCATCACGCCGGCGATGAACGCGCCCAGCGCCACCGACAGGCCGAGCATGTGCATAAGGGCAGCCGCGGCAAATACCGTGAACAGGCCGGCAACGATGAAGAATTCCTGCTCCCCGATACGGCCGATGAGGCGGAACATAGGGCTTATCAGGTAACGTCCGGCGAGCACCAAACCGACGATCGCCGCTACCGTGTAAAGGGCCAGCGTCCAGCCGCTGGGATCGCTCGGATCGGGCGGCGCGCGCGACATGGCGGCCACGATCGTGATCAAGGGTACGATCGAAAGGTCCTGAAAAAGCAGGATCGAGAAGGCACGTTCGCCCCGGGGTGTATTGAGTAGGCCCTCCGCCCGGAGCATCGGCAGAACCTGCGCGGTCGAGGAGAGGGCTAGCGGCAAGCCGATGGCTAGCGCCGCCGCCGGCGATACGCCGAGCGCCCAGAAAACGAAAAGGCTGATCGCCAGGCCGCAGATCACCACCTGGGCAAGGCCGAGTCCGAAAATGTCGTTCCTGAGCCGCCACAGCCGGCTCGGGTTGAGTTCGAGTCCGACGATGAAAAGAAGCAGCGCGATGCCGATTTCGGAGATGGCCGACAGCCGCTCGGGCTCGGTCACAAGCGCGAGCACCTGCGGGCCGATGACGATTCCCCCGACGATGTAGCCAAGAGTCGCACCGAGGCCGAGCTTTCGAAACACGGTCACGAACAGCAGCGCCGTGCCGAGCATGATCGCGCCATATTCAAGCATGGTGGCGGTGGTCCGCGCCGCTTCCTCGGCAGCGACCGTCGCCGCGGCAGCGGGAAGCAGTGCCACGAAGCTCATGCGGCAGCCTCGGCGATTGCGGCGGCGAGTGCCTCGAACGGCAGCAGGATCGCGCCGTGGCGGCTGGTGCGCTGGAGCGCCGGTTCGAGCGCAGCAAGCTCGGGCCAGCCTTCCGGAACCGCTCCGTCCTTGAGCCAGCGTTTAAGCGAGTCGCGGTCGGACTCGGCTTCCGCCAGGTCGCGGCCAATGGCGCGGGCGCCCATGAGCGCCGCCGCAGCTTGGCCGTAAGCGCAAGCTTCGACCGCTTGGACGAGGTTGACGACCCGGCCCTGGTCATCGAGCCTGATGGCAACCCGGACTCGGCTTCCGCACGTCCGCGAGCGGCGTTCAACGCCGTCCTCCATGGACGCAAAATCCTGCTGGTATGGGATGGCCGCCGCGAGACGCAGGATGTCGCGGGTGTATGGCGGCTCGCGCAAGCTCAGGCCCGCCGCCATGTCGTTCCTCCCGGCCCGTCCTCAAGCAAAATGCCCTCGGCCTTCAATTCGTCGCGGATGCGGTCGGCGGTGGCGAAATCGCGCGCTTTCTTCGCCGCGTTGCGCTCTTCGATGCGAGCATCGACCTTCGACCCGTCACCGCCCCACGGAACCAAGCCTCTTCGCTATCATGCAATAGCCCAAGAAAGTTGGCCGTCGCCACCAGCGTGGAGGCATCAGCAATCTGGCCGAGGCGCGAAACGGCCAAAGGCGTATTGAGATCGTCATAGAGCGCATCGAGGACGGTTTTGTCGATTTCGCCCGCCTCGGCATCGCTGGCCTTCCGGTAGAGTCCGTCGAGGATGGCCTTGCTTTGACCGAGCAGTGTTTCTGTCCATGGCAGCGGTTGGCGGTAGTGCGCCGACAACAGGGCAAGCCGAAGAACCTCCCCTTGTGGCCCGCAGCAAGAAGCTCCCCCGGCGTGACAATGTTGCCCAAGGACTTGGACATCTTCTCCGCGCCCATGTCGACGAAGCCATTGTGAACCCAATAGCGGGCGAGGGGCGCGCCGCCATGCGCGCAGCGGCTCTGCGCGATTTCATTCTCGTGATGCGGGAAGATGAGGTCGAGTCCGCCGCCATGAATGTCGATTGTCTCGCCGAGATGCGCGCGGATCATTGCCGAGCATTCGATGTGCCAGCCCGGCCGCCCGCGACCCCATGGGCTGCCCCAGCCAACGACATTTTCTGGCGAGGGCTTCCACAGCACGAAGTCGGCTGGGTCGCGCTTGTAAGGTGCGACCTCGACCCGGGCCCCTGCGATCATCTGTTCGCGATCGCGCCGTGACAAGGCGCCATAATCGGGGTCGCTCGGGACGGAGAACAGCACGTGGCCCTCCGCTTCATATGCATGGCCCTTTGCGATCAGGATCTCGATCATGGCGATCATTGGACCGATCTCGCGGGTCGCGTGTGGCGCAACGGTCGGCCGATTCACGCCGAGCGCGCCCATGTCCTCAAGATAGTGACGCTCGAAGCGCTCAGTGATCACCGAGGGATCGACGCCTTCCGCTTCCGCCGCAGCGATGATCTTGTCATCAACGTCAGTGACGTTGCGGGCGTAGACGACTTCGGCATCGGGATAGGCGTGTTCGAATACTCGGCGGAGCAGGTCGAACACCACGGCGGGGCGCGCATTGCCGATATGCGCGCGGCCATAAACCGTCGGCCCGCACACATACATCGTAATGCGGTTCGGGTCGGCGGGAACAAAATCGCGCTTCTCCCGCCCGAGCGTGTCGTGAAGGCGGATCATTCGCCCTGGGCCTCGATCCTTGGACGCCGGCGCTCTTCGACCCAGCCGACGATGGCTTCGCTGCTGGCATTAAGCAGCGGATAGGTGCGAGAACTGACCATCCATTCCGGCCGCTTCGAATCCGGCCCATGAACGATATCGATCGCGAAGTGGGCGAGAAGGAAGAACAGCGTCGCGCCGATGAGGCCCTTGAGCATCCCGAACCCGCCGCCGAGGATACGATCGACTGGCCCAAGCATCGAGCGCCGGGCCTTCCCGCCAACCGCGCGCGCGAAAATCTTGAAGGCCAGGTAGGTCGGAAGAAAAACGAGACCGAAAGCGACGGCGGCAGCACCGGCTTCGCTTCCGACCGGTCCTAGCAGGCTTTCCGCAACCGGTGCATGAAACATCTTGAGGGCGACGATCCCCACCACCCAGGCCAGGAGGGACAACACCTCCTGCGCGAAGCCCCGGACGAAACCCACCAGAGCGCCGCCGCCAAGCAACAGGATAACGAAGATGTCGAGGCCGGTCATACCGACTGGAGCGCTAGCGCGCGATCAATCCCCGCGCCAGTCCCTAGCGGCCCAGGATATGGTCGACCAAAGCGCGAAGATTGGCGAAGCTCGCCGCAGCGATCGATTCGGCCTTGAAACCGACTGGAACCCAGGCACGGCCGAAACCGAGCTTGGCCGCTTCCTTGAGCCTAAGGTTCGAATGGGCGACCGGCCGGACCTCGCCGGACAGGGCGATTTCCCCCATTATGACGGCATCTGTCGGTATCGGCCTTTCTGACAGAGCCGAGACCAGCGCCGCAGCGACCGCAAGGTCGGCGGCCGGGTCGCTAAGCCGATAGCCGCCCGCGACATTGAGATATACCTCGACTGCCGCGAACGAGAGGCCGCAGCGCGCCTCAAGTACGGCAAGGATCATCGCCAGACGGCCGCTGTCCCAACCTACGGCCGAACGACGGGGCGTCGCGCCGCTTGCCAAGCGAACAGTCAGCGCCTGAATCTCGACCAGCAATGGTCGCGTCCCTTCGAGGGTCGGGAAGATCGCCGTTCCGCTGACCGCTTCGTCGCGATGCGTCAGGAACAGCGAGGACGGATTGGCGACTTCGGTCAGGCCGGCGCCCTCCATCGCGAAGACGCCGATCTCGTCGGTCCCGCCGAAGCGGTTCTTGATCGCACGAAGAATCCGGTACTGATGGCTGCGCTCGCCTTCGAAGCTAAGCACGGTGTCGACCATATGCTCGAGCACGCGTGGCCCGGCGATGCTCCCGTCTTTGGTGACGTGGCCGACAAGGACAAGAACGCTCTCCCGCTCCTTGGCGAAACGTATTAGCTCTTGCGCCGAGGAACGAACCTGGCTGACCGTCCCCGGCGCGCCCTCGATCAGGTCGCTATGCATGGTCTGGATGGAATCGATGACTAGCAGTGCCGGCGCATCGCCGTCGCCAAGCGTGGTCAGGATATCACGCACGTTCGTAGCGGAGGCGATTTCGACCGGCGCATCGCCAAGCCCCAACCGGCGTGCTCGCAGGCGAACCTGGTTGGCGGCTTCCTCTCCGGAGATGTAGACGATCCGGCGACCATTCTTCGCCATCCGCGCGGCCGCCTGGAGCAACAGCGTGGATTTGCCGATCCCGGGATCGCCTCCGATCAAGACAGCCGAGCCGGCAACGAGACCACCCCCGACCGCCCGGTCGAACTCGGCGATGCCGGTTTGCAAGCGCTCAGGGAGGTCGACGTCACGATCCAGCGCGCTGAGCGCGATGACTCGGCCGCCCGCCGACAGATCATGCTTCGCGGCGAATACCGTCGATGCGGCCGCGACTTCCTGGACAAGGCTATTCCAATCGCCGCAGTCCCCGCACTGGCCTTGCCAGCGCGAGGTGATCGAGCCACAGGACTGGCAAACAAAACGGGACTTTGATTTGGCCATTGTCGCCCTCGTCTAGCACTGGCGCCATGCTTGTCGAGCCGCTAGGCGCCGAGGCAATGCCTGCCCTCCCCGCACCCATCCGAATCCGTGATTTCCGGCTTTACTGGTTGGCACGCTTTTCCGCGGTCCTCGCGACGATGGGGATGGTCGTCATCATTGGCTACCAGGTCTACGATGTCGCGCGCAGCGAATATGGCATGTCGATCCGCGAGGCGTCATTGCAGCTCGGACTGCTGGGCCTGGCGCAGTTCCTCCCGCTTGCCATCCTTACGCCAGTGGCGGGTTGGGTCGCGGACCGGTTCGAGCGCAGGACTGTGGCGCGGATCGCTAATGGAATCGACCTATGCGTCGCACTGACCCTAGGCTGGCTGACCGCGAACGACGCACTGACCCTTCCTATCCTGTTCGCTTTCGCCGCCCTTCATGGCGTCGCCCGGGTGTTCGTGGGGCCGGCGATGGCGGCGATCGCGCCAAATATCGTGCCCGCCAAGATCCTGCCCGAGGCCATCGCCATGGGCTCGATCGCATGGCAAGTCGGCTCGGTATGCGGACCGGCCCTCGGAGGCTTCCTGTACGCGGCAGATCCGGCCATGCCCTATTGGGCCTCCGCATGCTTGATGGCCCTTGCGATCCTGCTTCTGACGCCGGTGCGCAAGGTACGGCCGCCGGCGATCACGGGTCACGCCCATCCCTTCCGGCAGATGATCGACGGTCTCAGCTATGTGCGCGGCCACCGATTCCTGCTCGGCGCTATCACGCTCGATCTTTTCGCCGTCCTGCTTGGCGGCGCCACGGCCATGCTTCCGGTGTTCGCCCGTGACATCCTTAAAGTCGGCACGGAGGGCCTCGGCCTGCTTCGAGGCGCACCAGCGGCCGGCGCCGCTTTATTGGCCCTTTACTATGCTTGGTATCCGCTGCGCTCGAATGTCGGCATCAAGATGCTTCTGGCGGTCGCGGGCTTCGGCGCCATGACTATATTGTTCGGCATCTCCAAATCCATGACGTTGAGCCTCGTCGCCCTCGCCCTGCTTGGCATGCTGGACATGTTATCGGTCTACGTCCGTTCGAGCCTGGTCCAATTGCACACGCCCGATTCGATGCGCGGACGGGTATCGGCAGTATCGGGGCTGGCGATCTCGGCCTCCAACGAACTCGGTGAGCTTCAGTCCGGCCTAGTGGCGGCGCTTCTGGGCCCGGTCGGGGCTGTTGTCTTCGGCGGAGCTGCGGCGATCGGAGTTGCCGGGCTCTGGAGCGTCATCTTCCCCGAGTTGAGGCGAGCCAAGACGTTCGATCCGCCCCCTTTCCTTCCGCCCGACGAGGTAGCGAAGGAAATGGCGTAAGGTCCGCCCGAGCGCCCAAAAAAACATCCCTAAATTATCGACAACCTTTTTCGTTCGCCGAGCCGTTAACCCGGATGAACGAATAATCGGCGCGTGGACTGAGGTGAACATGCGTCGGAGTCGATTCGCGACCAGTGCAGAACAGGAATTGAGCGCCCAGGCCCGCTGGCTCGAGGCGCTATCTTTCGATGTTCGGACGCCAAGCGGAAGCGATCATTCCATCGCTGCCCAGCGCCTTGCCCATCTTGGCCACATCCCAATCCTACTTGCTCTCGCTCATGCCGTTTCGGCAGTGCTCATCCTGCTTCACTGCTCCTTGACTGGTGCGACCAGCGACATCGCCTCCATGGCATTCCTTGCCGGAGCAGTCCTCGCACTCGACTGCTGCTGGGCATTCTGCAACCGCAGGCTCGACCGGATGCACGTCAGCGCGCGAACGGTGACATGGTGGATGTGCGCAATGGCAGCTGTCAGCACTTCGGCCTGGTGCCTGTTCGGCTATGTCGCCGCGCAAGGCGCGACGATGCAGGATGTCGGTTTGGCCGTGCTTGTCGGTGGTGGGATCGTGGCCTGCGTCGTCGCCGTCATCGCCTCTCCGCCGCTCGCCGTGACATGCGCCCTGACCGGAACGATTTGCGCGGCCTATTTCCAGGATTCAGCGATGATGACCATCGGCAGCGCCATGCTGTCACTGGTCTTCGTGGTTTACAGTGTGCTCAGCGCTCGGACGACGATCAAGGTGGCAAGGGAACGGCTTTCCCTCGACCAAGAAGCCCACAAGGCCCTGCAGTTCGTCAACGAGTTCGAGACGAGCGGCCGCGGCTGGTTCTGGGAGACCAACAGCCAGGGAACCCTGTCCTACGTTTCGCAGCAGCTCGCCGACGATTTTGAATGCCAGCCGGAAGCGCTGCTCGGTCGCCAGTTCACGGACCTTCTATCCGTCGACAGCGGCGCCGATAACGGACTTCGTGAAGACCGGACCTTGGGCTTTCACCTGTCCGCGCGGTTCCCGTTCAGCGACGTGGTCGTTCGTGCTGCCACCAACGAGGACATTCACTGGTCGCTATCCGGCAACCCGATCTTCGACGCCAACGGCCGGTTTATGGGATTTCGCGGCATCGGAACCGACCTCACGGAACAGCGCCGGTCCGAACAGGAAATTTCCCGTCTTGCGCGATTTGACTCGCTGACCGGGCTGCCCAACCGGGCCATGATGCGCCAGACCCTTGAAGAGGCACTTCGCAACGCCGCCCGCAGGCAGAAGGGTTGCGCCCTGTTCCTAATTGATCTCGACCGCTTCAAGAACGTCAACGACACGCTCGGCCACCCGATCGGCGATGCGCTTTTGCGACAGGTCGCCGAGCGGCTGAAATCCGTCATGGGCAATCACGGCCAGGTCGGACGCCTTGGCGGCGACGAGTTCAAGGCCGTGCTTCCCGGAACGGTCGAGACCGGTCTTCTCGAAGCTCTAGCGAAGACTCTGATCGAGCAGGTGTCGCGCCCGTACATGATCGAAGGTCACAAGGTTTCAATCGGTGCTTCGGTTGGGATATGCATCGGCGACCCGGGTCGCGGCTGCGCCGATGCCCTCATTCGTAACGCAGACCTCGCGCTTTACGCAGCAAAGGCCGCAGGCCGGGGCAAGCACTGCTTCTACGAACAGTCGATGCATTCCGAAGCAACGGACCGGCAGGCGCTCGAGAATGACCTCAGGCAGGCCATCGACCGAGGTGAAATGTCGGTGGTCTACCAGCCGATCGTTCGCACCGCGGGAGAAGACGTTTGCGGATTCGAGGCGCTGGTCCGGTGGGAACACCCGGTTCGCGGTTCGATTTCGCCCGCGAAGTTCATCCCGCTCGCCGAAGAATGCGGGATGATCGAGAAGATCGGGAATTTCGTTCTCGACACCGCTGTCGAGGAAGCCACTCACTGGCCCGACACGGTGCGCGTCGCCGTCAATCTCTCGCCAATCCAGTTCAACAATCCATCTATCGTCGCGACAGTGTCGGCCGCACTCGAAATGCACCGGTTGCGCGCCGAGCGGCTCGAGCTCGAGATCACGGAAGGCGTGTTCCTGGCGGACAGCGACGCGACCGAAGAGACGTTCGCCAATCTCAAGGCTCTTGGCGTGCGGCTTGCCCTCGACGATTTTGGCACTGGCTACTCGTCGCTCGGCTATTTGAAGAAAGCGCCGTTCGACAAGATCAAAATCGACCAGAGCTTCGTTCGCGGCGCGGCGTCGACCAGCAACCGCAATGCCGCGATCATTCGTGCCATCGTCAGCCTCGCCGAGAGCCTTGGCATGGACACGACCGCGGAAGGCGTCGAGACCCACGACGACCTTCAGCTGATCCGCGAACTCGGGGTCAGCCAGATCCAGGGATATATTTTCGGCAAACCCGGCAGCCCCCACAAGGCGCGCGAACTGACCCGTCAATCCAGCGTCGAGGCGGAAGGCTTCTCCTGCGTCCGTGAGCCGCGCCAGAGCCTGATGCGCCGGGCGATCACGGCGATAGACGGCAGTCGGATCGAGGTGCGCCTCCGCAACATCTCGGCAAACGGAGCGCTGGTGGAGTGCATGCAGCCGGTCGCTCCCGGCACCCGGCTGACGCTCGACATCGTCGGCGTGGGGCCGGTAATCGGAGCTGTTCGTTGGGCCCAGTCCAACCGGTTCGGAATCAAGTTCGACGAGGACTTCGACCTCAAGCGCCTGACTCCCCGGCGCGAAAAGCGGAACGACGTTACGATGCTCCAGCCCTGGTACGTCGGGCAGGAAAGGGCCGCCGTCTGATCCCTAGAAAGCGGCCACCGGCAAGGCCATTACCGTCTCCGCTCCCGCTTCAATTCTGCGCAGCAGCGCGCCTGTCTCGACCAATTCGTAAGCGCCGTAGAATCGTGCCGTGGCAATCTTCGCATCGTGGAATGCGCTGTCTTCGTCGGGCTGCTTACGAAGCCGCTCCGAAATAGCCGCCATGCGAAGCCACATCCAGCCGAGGCTGACCAAACCCATGAGTTCCATATAGGCGTAAGCGCCAGCACCCGCGTTGTTGGGGTCAGCCATTCCGTTTTGAGCCATCCACATCGTCGCCGCCTGAAGGTGCTCCAGCGACTTCTCGAGCGGTCCGGCAAGGCCGGCCGGGTCCCCGGCGGCCCGTGATTCTGCGATGTCTCGAGCGACCGTTTCGAAGAACGCACGCACCCCGCGGCCGCCATCCTTGGCAAGCTTGCGGCCAACGAGATCCATCGCCTGGATACCGTTTGTACCCTCGTAGATCTGGGCGATGCGAGCGTCCCGGACAAACTGTTCCATGCCCCATTCGGCGATATAGCCATGGCCGCCGAACACCTGCTGCATGTCGACCGTGGTCTCAAAGCCGCGATCCGTGAGGTAGCCCTTGATCACCGGTGTCAGGAGGGAGACCAGGTCGTCGGCCATTTGCCGCTCTTCATCGGTCTGGGCCTTGCGGACGAGATCGACCTGAAGCGCGCCCCACAAGATCAGCGCCCGCGCGGCTTCGTTGAAGGCCTTTGCCCTCATCAGCATGCGACGAACGTCGGGATGGACGAACAATGTATCGGCCTTGGCGCTATCGTCGCGGTCCTCGGGCTTGAGTGCCCTGCCCTGGCGGCGATCCTTCGCGTAGGCCACGGCATTCTGGTAAGCGACCTCGCCCTGGGCCAATCCCTGAAGGCCGACGCCAAGGCGCGCTGCGTTCATCATGATGAACATTGCAGCGAGGCCCTTTTCCGCCTCACCGACCAGCCAGCCTTTCGCTCCGTCATAATTCATGACGCAGGTCGAATTGCCGTGGATCCCCATCTTGTGCTCGATCGAACCGCACTGAAGCGTATTGCGTTCGCCGAGCGACCCGTCGTCGTGGACGAGGAATTTCGGCACAAGGAACAGCGAGATCCCTTTCACATTGTCTGGCGCGCCTTCGATTTTCGCGAGCACCATATGAATGATGTTGTCACTGAGATCGTGTTCGCCCGATGATATGAAAATCTTGGTGCCGGTAATGGCATAGCTTCCATCGCCATTGGAGACGGCCTTGGTCTTGAGCAGCCCGAGATCCGTGCCGCAATGTGGCTCGGTGAGGTTCATGGTACCGGTCCACCGACCGCTCACCATGTTCGGCAGATACTTTGCCTTTTGCTCATCGGACCCCTTGACCAAAAGCGCAGCGATCGCGCCCTGAGTCAGGCCGTTGTACATCTCGAAGCTGTGGTTCGAACTGCACATATATTCGGCGATGGCGGTCGAAATAACTGAAGGCAGGCCCTGCCCGCCGTATTCCTCGGGCGCATGAAGCGTTGTCCATCCGCCGGCGACGAATTGATCCCACGCCTGCTTGAAGCCAGGAGGGGTTGTCACCGAACCATCGTCGTTGCGCTTGCAACCCTGCTGGTCGCCGACGCGGTTCAGCGGTGCCAGCACCTCGTCGCAGAATCGCCCACCCTCAGTCAGGATGGCCTCGACGATGTCAGGCGAAGCATTGGCGAAGGCCGGAAGATTGTCATACTTGCCAAGCTCGACGATGTGATCGAGGACGTATTTCGTATCGCGCACTGGGGCGGAATAGACCGGCATCTCAGTTCCTCTCCTGGCCCTTCAAAAGGCTGATGAATTCGTTGAGCTCTGCAAGAGTCGCATCGATGTCGACCCGCTGCCTTTCGAGCCGGTCGACCTGCTCCTGGCAACGTTCGATGGTCTTCACGCGCTGTGTCTCGCGGCCGTCGCCAACGTCGTAAAGGTCAAGCAACTCCTTAATGTCGGCGAGGCTTAGACCGACCCGCTTGCCGCGCAGGATCCACGCCAGCCTTGCCCGGTCGCGGTCCGTGTAGAGTCGCGTGGTTCCGCGGCGCTCGGGAGCAATCAGCTGCTCGTCTTCATAGAATCGAAGTGCACGGGCGGTCACCGCAAAGGCTTCGCACATCTCGCCGATAGAATAGCGTCTGGCTGAGAGCATAGCGGTCAAATACTTTACGTTTCCGTAAAGGTCAACGGATGGCAGGCGACAACCCGCACAAGCGCAGCTATAGGCGCGCCATCGACGACGAATCGCCGAGGTCATGTTCACCACTTTGCCCTTTGCCGAAGCCGACGGCGACACGCTGCACGAAGAGTGCGGCGTGTTTGGCATCTGGGGCGCGGAAAACGCGTCCGGCTTTGTCGCGCTCGGTCTCCATGCGCTCCAGCACCGCGGCCAGGAAGCGGCCGGGATCGTCAGCTTCGACGGCACGCACTTCCATGCGCATCGGGCGATGGGCCACGTCGCGGGCAATTTCGACCGGCAAGACGTTATCCAGCGCCTGGCCGGCAGCGTCGCCATCGGCCACAACCGTTATTCGACTACCGGCGAGACGGCGCTTCGCAACGTGCAGCCCTTATTCGCGGAGCTGGCCGCCGGCGGATTCGCGGTCGCGCACAACGGCAATCTTTCGAATGCGATGGCCCTTCGTGACCGGCTGGTGAAGCGCGGCTCCATCTTCCAGTCGACGAGCGACACGGAAGTCATCATCCACCTTGCCGCGACCTCCCAATATGAGGCGCCAGTCGATCGCCTGGTGGATGCGCTGAAACAGGTCGAAGGCGCCTATTCGCTACTTTGCCTCACATTCGACGGGCTGATCGCCTGCCGCGATCCGCTGGGCATTCGGCCCCTTGTGATGGGTGAGCTGAACGGCGCGACGATTTTTGCCAGCGAGACGGTGGCGCTCGACGTCATTGGCGCAAGCTTCGTTCGCGAAGTCGAGCCGGGAGAAATGGTTCTGGTTAGCGAAAGCGGAATCAAGTCGATCCGGCCTTTCGCCCCGGTTCGCGCGCGCCCGTGCATCTTCGAGCATGTTTATTTCGCCCGCCCCGACAGCATTGCGGAGGGCAAGTCCGTATACGAAGTTCGCAAGCAGATCGGGGCGGTACTGTCGCGCGAAGCCCCCGTCGATGCGGACTATGTCGTCCCGGTGCCGGATTCGGGAGTGCCCGCGGCGCTCGGCTTCAGCCAGGAAAGCGGAATCCCGTTCGAGCTCGGGATCATCCGCTCTCACTATGTCGGGCGCACTTTCATCCAGCCTAGCCAGGAAATCCGTCGGCTCGGCGTGAAGCTGAAGCACAACGCCAATCAGGCGCTGATCAGGGCAAGCGAATCGTTCTCATCGACGATTCGATCGTTCGCGGAACGACCAGCATGAAGATTGTTCAGATGATGCGCGATGCCGGCGCGACCGAAGTGCACATGCGGATCGCGTCGCCGCCAACAGCCTTCTCCTGTTTTTACGGCGTGGACACGCCGGAGCGGTCGAAGCTGCTAGCGGCCCGAATGGACATCGCGGCGATGCGAGAGTTCATCCAGGCCGACAGCCTGGCTTTCATCAGTATCGATGGCCTCTATCGCGCGCTGGGCGACGAGCGCGACCCGGATGCGCCGCAGCGTTGCGATGCCTGCTTCACCGGCGCCTATCCCACCACGCTAACCGACCATCCGGCCGGGGCCAGCGACATCAGCCAGGAAGAGGCGATGCGAGCCCGGTTCGCTGCCAGCGCCGACGCAAACTAGGAAAGTATCGATGACGGACAATCAGCCGTTTTCCGGCAAACTCGCGCTTGTCACCGGCGCCAGCCGCGGGATTGGCGCGGCAACGGCCGAGGCGCTCGCTGCGGCCGGCGCGCATGTCATCCTGGTCGCCCGCACCGCGCAGGCGCTCGAACAGGTCGAGGAGAAGATCCACCAGGCTGGCGGAACCGCGACGATCGCGCCGATGGATCTCGCAGACCGGGAGAATGTCGCCAAGCTGGCACAAGCGATCGGCGGACGATGGGGGAACCTCGACATCCTCGTGCTCAACGCGGCCCTGCTCGGCAGTCTTTCACCGGTCGAGCACCTGGACGCCAAGGAGCTTGAGCGCGTTTTCAAGCTCAACGTCTTCGCGAACCAGGCCCTGATCCAAGCCTTTGACCCGATGCTTCGTCGATCGCAGAAAGCAGACATTGTCGGGATCACTTCGTCGGTGGGTTCGGAGCCGCGCGCTTTCTGGGGCGGTTACGGGGCATCGAAGGCCGCGCTGGAGAACCTGCTTCTGAGCTACGCCGAAGAAACCGAGCATTCCGGCAAGATCAGGGTCCACATTGTCGACCCAGGATCGACACGGACCCGAATGCGGCAGCTGGCGTTTCCGGGCGAGGAACCTTCGACTCTAAAGCCGCCCGAAACCGTCGCCAAGGCAATCGTCGAAAGGCTGACGAGCAATGCGGTGACCGGCGAACGGGTTCGCGTCGGGTCCTAGGCGATTGCGAATCGAGCCAAGCGCCGGACGGGATCGACTTCGGTGAGCCGAACGAAAACCCTGTCCCCGAGCGCAAGACTGTCTTCCGCCACCCGTGTGATGACCGGAAGGTCGCAAAGCTGGATTCTCGCACCGCGCTGATCGAGATCGGTAACGCGCCCCTCGAACGAACTGCCGACGTCGTCACTGAGAACCACGGACTCGGCCAGTTCGATGACGGATGAGTCCACCTGCGCGGCTTTTGCGTCGGCCTTTTTCATTACCTCTGCCAGTGGCTCGAATGCTGCCGCAATTTCCGGTTGAACGGGCTTTCCGTTCGCCACGCTGAGCGCGGCTTCGACAACGTAGCGATCGGCAAGGCGGCGGAGCGGAGCGGTGGCGTGCACGTACGTCGCCGCTACCGCGGAATGCCAGGCAGTTTCGCCCTCGCGATAGGGGTATAGCCGGCCTCGCGACCCGCGCGCCGGATTGCGAGCATGAAAGCGGCATGTTTTCTGTCGCAAGGATCGAGCGTTCGCTCGCGTTCCTCGAGGCTCATCGTCGGGGCCAGTCGACCCCGAATGCCGTCGCGGAATGGCGAAGCCGCTTGATGGCTCGTTTTCCCGGCTCGGCCATCGTCCGGAACAGGCCGGTCCTGTTGTCATGGAGCATCCTGGCGATGGCCAGGTTTGCCGCCAGCGACATGGCCGCGTTGCTTTGCTCAATGGGCGACATTGGGCGGAAGCCTAGTTCGAAGCCGCCGTCGACCTTGATCAGTTCCTGTTGCGGCGGGTCGATCCGCGCCGCGCCCCGGCGAAGCTCCGCCGCGGCGATCCGCTCCGCCAGTTCTGGGAACCCGGCAGGCAGGTCCGACGGCCGCACATCCGCATAGGCAAGCTTGGCCCGGCTGCGGATCTTCGCCCGTTCGACGGACTCGAGTGCGACCTCGCCATCCGGCGCAACGCGCACAGTGAAAATGATCGCGGGTTTGTCCGCATCGGGCAGCAGGCTCGCAGCGGCTTCGCTCAGCGTTGCCGGGTATAGACGGACCTTGCCGTCCGGCAGGTAAATGGTCTCGCCGCGCGCCCATGCCTCGCGGTCCAGTTGATCGGCCGGCGAGACGAACCATCCGACATCGGCGATTGCATAGTGGAGGACGATGTCGCTTCCCGACTGCTCGATCGCGAATGCCTGGTCGAGATCGACCGAGCTTTTCGGGTCGAGAGTCACGAACGGCGTTGCGGTGCGATCCGCGAAGCCGGTGAGCGGACGGCGAGCAGCCGCCCTGGCCGCATCCTCGACCTCCGCCGGGAACGCCGAAGGAAGCTGGTATTGCAGCCGGATCGCATCGAGCCCGGACGCGAGTGCCCCCGTCCAATCCTTTACCGTCTTCAAGATTTCACCAGCGTGACCTGTGCGACGTCAATTCCGCGCCCCCGGAATCCACCCTCGCAATACATAAGGTAGTAGCGCCAGAGGTCATGGAAGGCGGGCGCGAACTCGTTGAGCCGCCCGCCCCTCACCGCCTCGTCATAGCGCGACCGCCAGATCTTCAGCGTCTCCGCGTAATCGAGGCCGAAGCCATGGCGGTCCTGCCAATTCAAGCCGCGGTCGGCAGCGAGTACTTCGAAGCGCTGCTCATCGATCAAACAGCCGCCAGGGAAGATATAGGCTTGGATGAAGTCCGCGCTGGTCGAATAAGCCGCGAACAGCTCATGCCGGATGCTGATCATCTGCAGTGCCGCCTTGCTGCCCGGCTTGAGGTTGCGCGCGATGCAATCAAGGTAAGCCGGCCACCAGCGCTCGCCGACGGCCTCGACCATCTCGACCGAAGCAATGGCATCAAACCGTTCGTCGATATCGCGGTAATCCTGGAGCCGGATCTCGATCAGGTCCTGCAAATTGCATTCGCGAACCTTTGCATCCCCCCAATCTTTTTGCTCGGTGGATAATGTCAGGCCTGTGACCCTGGCGCCGCGCTGTGCGGCCGCGATTGCCAGCGATCCCCAGCCACATCCAATCTCCAGCAAACGATCGCCGGGCTTGATGTCCAGCCGGTCGAGGAGCGTTTCGACCTTGCGGCGCTGGCCGGCTTCGAGGTCGCGGTTCCCACCGAACAACGCCGAGGAATAGGTCATCGTCGGGTCGAGCCACTCGCGATAGAAATCATTGCCGAGATCGTAGTGGGCGGCGATATTGTCGCGAGCCTGCCTGGGGGCATTGTCCTTAAGACGGTGTTTGAGAGCGTTGAACAGCCGGACGGTCCCCTTGGCTCTGGCAGCGTCGCCGAGCGACGCCGCATTGGCCATGAACAAGGCGAACAGCGGGACGGGATCGGGCGAAGTCCACTCCCCTTTCGCCCATGCCCGGTACCAGCCGATCGATCCCGAAGTTGCCAGCCGCACCAGCGCGTACCAGCTGTTGAGCCGGACGACCGCCACGGGGCCGGGCGAATGAAAGCCGATCCTTCGGCGGCTGCCGTCGGGCAAGGTGGCCTCGATCCCGCCCTGCGCAATGCGTTCGTCGAGATGGTCGAGCACCCGCGCGAAGCCGCGCGCGAACAAACGGCCGAGGATGCCGCTGCCGTTCCCGAACAGCAGGCCCGTGCGCAGCAAATGTTCGCCCCGGCTGGCCATCGCGCCGCCTATCGAGCCGGCGGAGCAGGTTGGCAAGGGCGGGGAAGCAGCGTGTCCCGCTTCAATCGCGAACCGTTTTCCGGATCGAGATAGCGGGCGTCGCCGATTGACAGGCGGACCGCGCAACGCTCCCGGCTCGCCCAGGCAAATGGAATCACGGACCAGCGCAGGAAACGGCGCATTTCGGGGTCGCGTTGCCGCGCTTCCTCGACGAGCGGATGATCCATGTTCGGAAAGATTGGACCATGGGTTGGGCCAAGGCCGCCAAGGGGGGAAAAGAATGCAAAATAATATTTGCCGTCCTCCCGCCACGCGAGCTGCCGGTGCCAGGAGAGGACCGGCTCAGGCGACGCGAACACGGCGTCCGCGTTTGCGGACCGCGCCATCACACGTGATTTTGCCGTGTCGCTGAGGCCGAAATTGAAGGCGACATAAACCAGCACCGCGCCAAGGGCGTATTGCGGCAATGTGCGCCACTCGCGACCCTTGGCTTGCGCTTTCCGAGACCAGGCGATGGCCAGCGATAGCGCGCTCCAGACCCACACATCGATGATGAAAAGACTGTCGGCGTGATACCAAAGGCCGGATAAAGGCGAGAAGAGCTGCACTGCGTAGGTTGTCTGCAGGTCGAGCAAGGGGTGAGTGAGCGCGCCGAGATAAGAAAGGGCGAAGAGCCAGCCCTTGTGCAATTCCAGGCCACTCTGGAAAACTGCCCCGCGAGAAACCTGCCATCTGTCGAGAAGAAGAAGCAGGCCAAAAAGGACCGGCGGAAGAACGGCAACGCCGAAGATGCTGTGCGTGAAGCCGCGGTGCGTTTCGAGCGGTTCCCAAGCAAAACCGCCGAAGAATACGTCGATGTCGGGCATGTTCGCGCCGAGGATAAGTGCCGCGAGACCCTTGCGTGTCGTCGATTTCAGGCCTGCCTGGCCGAGCGCCCAGCCTGCAAGGCTATGCGTCAAATTGTCCATTGCCCCGGTTCGCGGCGCTTAGCGGCCGACGGGCGCTGGCTTCGGCTTCGGTTCCGGCGCGGGGCGCGAGGAAGCCCCCTCGCTCTCGATGAGCGCCTTGGCGACGGTCAGGCGCTCGTCCGCCGGAATGTCGCCAAGCAGGTCCATGACCGCCAGTGTGACCTTGGAACGGGACTGGGCCATGACTTGATCACGGCGTTCGAGCGCGGCCTTGAGCGCACCGAGATCGAGCGGCTCGGCGGCAAGAACCTTGGCTATCGCGTCCTGTGCGGCGATCATCTCCCGTCGAAGTTCGCTGCGGCGCGCGGCGTCCGCCTGCCTTTCCTGTGCAAGCCGGGCTCGCGCGGCTTCGCTGACGGAAGCCAATGGAGAATCATCGCTGGCTGGGGTAGGTGTCTGAATGACGACCGCCCTGGTCGGGGCGTCGTCAGGTTTCGGCTTGGCCGGAACGTAAGTGATCGTGGGATTCGCGCCGCCAGGCGCCTTTACGACTGCAGGCTGGGCCGGTCTTTGCGGCGACGGCTTCACCTTAAGCGGTGGCGGATCGGAAACGGGCTCGGCGCCTTGCAGGGCAAGCAAAAGCAAAAACAGGCTCATTCGGCTCTCGGCTCCTTTTCGACTTGCCAGGTCTGACCCTTGCTCACCAGCTTCTGAATATCGGGTGACTTGCCCTCGCTCGCAGCGGCATTTTGTTCCAGGACTGCTGCTTCGAACGTCGGCGCGGGGTCGTCGTAAAGGACGCCGAGGGCGACCGGGAAGCCCTCGCCGGGCATTTCCACGAGCATGTGCGCGACGCTGCGATTGCGCGGATCGTGAACGAGGACCTCGTCGCTGTCGCCATCGACCACTTTCAGCGCGAGCGCCTGGCGGTCGAGCGCGATCCCCTTGGTGCCGCCGGCGAACAGCATCTTCTCGCCCGCCTGAAGCCAAAGCTGCTTTTCGGACGCGACGGACTTGTCGGTGAAGGGCGCGAAGACGTCGTCGTTGTAGACAATGCAATTCTGGAAAATTTCGACGAACGCCGCACCCTTGTGAGCATGGGCCGCCTTCATCACGTCAACGAGGTTTTTGTGGACGTCGATGCCACGGGCGACGAAGCGCGCGCCACTTCCCAGCGCGAAGGCGCAGGGGCGCGCCGGCCGGTCGACCGAGCCAAACGGCGTGGAAGGGCTGCGTGTGCCGATCCGGCTGGTGGGCGAATATTGCCCTTTGGTCAGACCGTAGATCTCGTTGTTGAACAGCAGCAGCTGGCAATCGAGGTTGCGGCGAAGCAGGTGCATCGTGTGATTGCCGCCGATGCTCAGCGCATCGCCGTCGCCGGTGATAATCCACACATCAAGCTCGGGATTGGCGAGCTTGACGCCGGTCGCCACCGCGCAGGCGCGGCCGTGGATGGTGTGGAAGCCGTAGCTCGCCATGTAATAAGGAAAGCGGCTGGAGCAGCCGATTCCCGATATGAAGACGGTCTTCTCACGGGCCGTGCCAAGATCGGGCATCGTACGCTGGACCGCCTTCAGGACGGCATAATCGCCGCAGCCGGGGCACCAGCGCACTTCCTGGTCGGACGCCCAGTCCTTGGCGGTGGTGACGGTGGTCATGTCGTTCATCGCAAATATCCGCCAAACCAGAGGATCATGAAAACGACGATGATCAGCAGGGCGATCATCGGCCAGGCATTGATGGGTTTCATTTCAGCGCCTGCTCAATCGCCGCCTCGATCTCGGCAATCGTGAACGGCTGGCCGGAAACCTTGTTGATCGGCTTCGCATCGACAAGGAACTGGTCGCGAAGCAGGGTCTTGAGTTGGCCGGTATTCATTTCCGGAACAACGATACGGCCGAAGCCCTTCAACAGGCCAGCCATGTTGTGCGGCATCGGCGCGATGTGGCGGATATGGACGTGCGCAACATCCAACCCGCGGGCCAGTGCTCGCCGCACCGCCTGGTGAATCGGGCCGAAAGTCGAGCCCCAGCCAACGACGCAAAGGGCCGCGCCCTCGCGGCCGAGGCAAATGTCCTGATCGGCAATGGAGTCAGCGACATTTGCGATCTTTTGCGCCCGAGTTTGGGTCATTTCCGCGTGTGCGGCCGGCGAATAGTCGATGTTTCCGCTGCCCGGCGCCTTTTCAATTCCACCGATGCGATGTTCGAGGCCCGGCGTGCCCGGCTTGATCCACGGGCGAGCGAGATCGGCATTGCGGGCATAGGGCATGACGTCATCGCCTTCTGCGGGCTCCCGATCGAAGAAATGGACCGGGAATGGAGCGTATCCGGACATGTCCGGCACCTTCCACGGCTCAGCCGCATTGGCGATGTAGCCGTCGGTCAGAAGCATTACGGGCGTCATGTAGCGGGTCGCGATCCGGCAAGCCTCTATTGCGCAGTCAAAGGCGTCGGCCGGCGAGCGCGCCGCAATCACCGGCATGGGTGCATCGCCGTTGCGGCCATAGACGGCCTGGTAGAGGTCGGACTGCTCGGTTTTGGTCGGCAGGCCGGTCGAAGGCCCGCCGCGCTGCGAGTTGACGATGACCAATGGAAGCTCGGTCATAACCGCCAGGCCCATGGCCTCGCCCTTTAGTGCGATGCCGGGCCCCGATGACGAGGTAACTCCGAGCTGACCCGCGTAAGATGCGCCGAGCGCGGCGCAAATGGCCGCGATCTCGTCCTCCGCCTGGAATGTAATGATTCCATATTCCTTGAGACGCGAGAGATGATGAAGGATCGGGCTGGCGGGCGTAATGGGATAGGAGCCAAAGAACATCTTCAGGCCCGCAAGCTGCGCACCCGCAACGAGTCCCAGGCCAAGCGCTTCGGCGCCTGTCACGGTTCGGTAGAGGCCAGGCTCCGAAGGCGCGGCGTCAATATGGGTCTTGTGAACCTGCCCACCGATTTCGACCGTCTCGCCATAGGCATGGCCGGCGTTGAGCGCGGCGATGTTAGCCTCGGCAAGCTCCGGCGCCTTGGCGAACTTGGTCTTGAGCCAGTCCAAGATCGGCGCTCGGTCCCGGTCGAACATCCACAGCGCGAGGCCCAGCGTCCACATGTTCTTGCAGCGCAAGGCCTCCTTGTTGCCGAGGCCGAATGGCTTCACCGCGTCGAGGGTCAGTTGGCTGATGTTGAACTTGACGAGGGTCCAACGCGCGAGGCTGCCGTCTTCAAGCGGATTGGCGTCATAACCGGCCTTGGCCAAATTACGGGCCGTGAACTCACCTTCGTCGGCGATGATCAGCCCGCCGTCCCGAAGCTGGCCAACATTCACCTTTAGTGCTGCCGGGTTCATCGCTACCAGCACGTCCGGCTGATCGCCCGCGGTCTCGATCGCCGTCGATCCGAAATTGATCTGGAAGGCAGACACGCCGAACGTCGTCCCCTGCGGCGCACGAATTTCCGCCGGGAAATCGGGGAAGGTGGCGAGATCGTTGCCGGCAAGCGCAGTCGAGAGCGTGAACTGGCCGCCGGTCAGCTGCATGCCGTCTCCGCTGTCGCCGGCAAAACGGACGACGACCGCGTCGCGGGGCGGATTGGCGCGGGCGTCTTCTGGGGTGACAATATGAGTGGCCGAGGCCATGAAAATTCCTGAACTTAGAGAACGCGATGCCTCATAAGACCGCGAGCGCCCTTATGCCACTGTCTTGTGCTCGGTTCAGGCTGCCGCTCGAAGCTGCTGGGGAACAGGGACGCGTTTCGAATCATGAAAGGCGCTGGGTCTCATCCAAGTCGACATTCGCCGCGTCAGTGTCGGGTCGCCTTCCATCACCAGGTCGCCGCTGTCGATCGCCGAGCGGTATGAGCGATCGCCCATCCAAACATCATGCATGGTTCGAACTGTGGTGTTGATCCACACGTCGACGTCGCGGCCCGGGTCGACCAGGCAGAGCTGGGTCTTTTCGCCCTTGACGATAAGCCACCATTTGCATTGGTCCTTGAGGTCAAGGAAACGGAACTGGATGACTGTTTCCCGCCCGGCAGCGCAGCAGGATCGACGCTCCGCTCAAGATAGAACATGAGGAATTCAGGGTCGAAGTCGTCGGCGCTTAGCGTTTGCCGGGCCCATAGAAGCCCCCATTCACCAAGCGCGACGATCACCGGAAGCAATGCTTCGCATGCCTGGGTCGGAAAATATTCGAAACCGCGCTGGCCTGGTATCTGGCGACGGACGACCAGTCCCTGCTCCTCGAACATCTTCAGCCGCGCCGTGAGCAGCGCCGGCGAAATCTCGCCAAGACCCCGTTGGAGCTCGCTGAAGCGACGTCCTCCCATCAGTAACTCGCGAACGATCAGGAACGTCCAGCGTTCGCCGAGCAGTTCGGTTGCTTTCGCGACCGGGCAGAACTGGCCGTATCTCATCGGGTTCTCCCTTCAAGGATGACAAGCGGCAAGATACGACGCCTGCACCACCCGCGATACTTCAAAATCTGTAGTGCGTTGCTTCATTCAGTGAACTGTTCGCGGCTCCTCCATTCAGCCATTTGATCGTCATCGCCGGATTGGCCGGCGCCCAATGAATGGAGCAAGACAATGCCACTCGTGACGATCGACGTAATCAAGAATGTTTTCAGCCCGCAGAAGAAGGCCGAGCTGATCGAGAAGGTGACCGAAGCGATGATCGAGGTCGAAGGCGAAGAGATGCGCCCGGTGACCTGGGTCCGGATCATGGAGGTCGAACAGGGCGACTGGGCGATTGGCGGCAACCGGCTCAACGCAGCCGCCGTGCACGACATGGGCGGCAAGCTGAAGGCGGCCTGACGCCCAAGACTTTCGAAAACTTCGAAAGACATGCATTGTGCCGGCTCCTGGCAGGGGGCCGGCATGATCTACAAGCGCTTCGCAGCGAATCTTCGTGCCCAAAACTGGTTCGCGATCGGGATCGAACTGGCGATCGTCGTTATCGGCGTTTTCATCGGAACGCAGGTCTCGAACTGGAACCAGGCCCGTCTTGAAAGGCGCGCGACTGAGCGAATGATCGAGGAACTGAAGCCGGGCCTGCGCAGCTTCATCGACTTCTTCGAAACCGCCAAGACCTATTACGCTATCACCGGCGACTATGCCTCCACGGCGTTCGCGGGGTGGGAGTCCGACCCCAAGACCAGCGACGAGCAGTTCGTGATCTCGGCTTATCAAGCGAGCCAGGTCTACACCTTCGGAGTCAACGCCGTGAACTGGACGCGCGTCTTCGGCGGAGACCAGCTCGCGAACATCAGCGATCCGGAATTACGGCGAGGCCTGGCAAATCTGATGACCCTGAACTTCGACATGATCGACATGCCCGCGGTCGACACGCCTTACCGCCAGAACGTCCGCCAGGTCATTCCAGTGGACATACAGGACGCGATACGCGCGCGCTGTGGCGATACGGTGACCCCGGATAAGCCTCTGACCCAGCACCTTCCGGCAACTTGCGACCTGGATTTTCCGTCGAGCCGATGGGCGAGCGCTGCTTCTGCGCTCCGTGCGGAACCCGACCTGGCCCGGCAATTGCGTTGGCATCGCGCCGCTGTCGCAGCCTTCTTGTCCAACATGGACCTGTTCGAACGGCAAACGCGGGAGGTAGTCGCGCGGATTGTCGAAAACGGCAAGACGGAGCCTGCCCTGTCATGATCCTTCGCCGAGTCACCCATCACCTACGAACACAAAATTGGACCGCCGTCGCAATCGAATTCGTGCTGATCGTCGCGGGCGTGTTCCTTGGAATCGTTGCCGCGAACTGGAATCAGGAACGGCTGCAACGGCGGCAGACGGCTGAATTGCTCGAGCAGCTCGATCGCGAACTAGGGATTTTCGTCCGCTACATCGACGGAGTCGAGCGCTACTATCGCTCCGCCGGCGCCTACGGTGACCGAGCTGCGGCGGCCTGGAATGGTGATCCGACAATCACCGACGACGAGTTCATTATTGCCGCCTATCAAGCAAGCCAGATCAACGGCATTGGCAATAACACGGACGTCTGGGCGACGATCTTCGGGGCGGACCATTTGCGGGACATCAAGGATCCGTTGCTTCGCCAGAATCTCGCCGTGGTCATGTCGTACGATTATTCGATAATCGACCTCGATTCCGTCTCCAGCCGCTATCGCGAGGAAGTCCGCAAGATCATCCCGGGGTCGATCCAGGCCCAGATCCGCGAGCGCTGTGGAGACCGCGTGATAGGCGATGCGCGGTTTGGCTACGAACTCCCATCTACCTGCAATATTAAATTAGAGCCGAAGGAATCGGAGCGTACGGCATCGCGCCTTCGCGCCCGAACCGATCTCGCCGGGGAGCTCCATTGGCATCGGGCCGCAGTTGCCAATCAGATTACGCAGGCGAACATTATCAAGGAGGCGGCCCGGATCGTTACTGAAAGGATCGGCGCGGACACGTGATCTTAAGGCCATTCGTGACACAAGGGATCGGTCCGTAAATCATCTAGTGAGTGCCAACTTCATCCGCTAATCGGTGCGTATGAGCGACAAAGAGCAATATCGCCGCGGGGTCGGCGTGATGCTGATCAACGACCGCAAGGAAGTGTGGGTCGGGCGCAGAATCGATAACACCGACGAGGCCTGGCAAATGCCCCAGGGCGGAATCGACAAGGGTGAGCAGCCTTGGCCTGCCGCGCTTCGCGAGGTCGAAGAAGAAACCGGAATCCGCCCGCACCTGATCGAACAGCTTAGCTGCCATCCGCAGCGGTTGCGCTATCGCCTTCCCGAGGAGCTGATCGGCGTTATCTGGAAAGAGAAGTGGGTCGGCCAGGAGCAGGACTGGTTCCTGGCGCGCTTCCTTGGAACGGACGATGACGTCAACATCGGCACCAAAACTCCCGAATTCTCGCACTGGAAGTGGATCGAGGCGACGCACCTTCCCGACATCATCGTGCCGTTCAAGCGTGACCTCTACCGCCGATTGGTCGAGGATTTCGCGCCGCTGATGTGAGCCCTAAGGGGATTTCCCGATAGCGGCTGTGATCCGCGCCATTCCAAAAGATCATTATCATGATTATCCGAATCCTCCCCCTCGCCGCCGCCTTCATCCTTGCCACGAGCGCCACCGCTCAACAGGTCCCGCTCGGCGACCGGTCGCTGATCGAGGCCGCGGCGACCTTGAAGAACGGTCAGTTCGTCTGGGCCCCTGAGCGAAGCCCTGCCGGGCCGACGCTGCTGATCGTCAATCTTGCAACCCAGCGAGCCGTCCTCTTCCGCAATGGGGTGCCGATCGCGGCGTCGAGCGTTTCGACCGGAAAGCCGGGATATGAGACCCCGACGGGAGTATTCACGATCCTTCAAAAAGCGAAGGAACATTATTCGCGGACCTACGACAACGCGCCGATGCCCAATATGCAGCGGCTGACCTGGAAAGGCATCGCTCTCCATGCCGGCAAGCTTCCGGGCTATCCTGCATCGCACGGCTGCATCCGGCTTCCGCACGGTTTTTCTGAGTTGCTTTTCGGCGCGACGAAACTCGGCATGACAGTGGTCATCACCAGCATCCCGGGCGTTCCGGAGACGGCCAGGGCGCCGCAGCTGCTGTCCAATGCGTCCGCGGCGGAAAATGCTGCCCCACTGGGGCAAGCGGCTTATTCCTGGCACCCGGATCGCTCGACCAGCGGAATGGTGTCGGTTGTCGTCAGCGCTGCAGACCGGCGCGCCATCGTGATGCGTGGCGGGGTGGAGATCGGATCGGCTCCGGTCCGGGTGAATGGCGATCTCGGCGGGGGCCTCGCCTACGTCCTGCGCGCCTGGGACACCACTGGTCAGCACTGGATGAAACTTCAATTCTCGGGCCACGGCGCCGGGATGGATGTGTCGGCCGAGGAGGGACGGCGCTTCGAAGCGCCGGCCGGCTTCCGCCACGCGGTCGCCGGCGTGCTTCGTCCGGGAAGCGTGGTCATCGTCACTCCCGAATCGCTGAAAGCCGGCAGCCCCGGACAAAAGCTCGACGTCATAAAGGACGATGTGGCGCGCTGAGCAAATTGCAGCGCCGCACGGTGTGGCGTTGAGGGCGTTGCGCGGCTAGGAAGTGCGCCCATGGGGGCGTTGTCCAACACGGAACGAGAAGCGGTCGAGCGGGCCTCGGCAGAGCCGATGCTCGAACAGGTCGAGGCGTGGGCCGCAGTCAACAGCGGGTCGCGCAACCTCGCCGGCCTCGAGACCACCGCTGCAATGCTCGCCGACGCCTTTTCCGCACTTCCCTGCGAGCTGGTGCTGGAAGCGGCGGCACCAGTGGAGTCCGTCGATGCCGCGGGCCGCAAGATCCCGTTGGAGCATGGCCGCAACCTTCACCTGACGGTGCGTCCCAATGCCCCGGTGCAGCTTCTCTTCACGGGTCATATGGACACGGTCTACGGTCCGGACCATCCGTTTCAGGAACTCAGCTGGCTCGACGATGGCATTCTCGGCGGGCCAGGCGTCGCCGACATGAAGGGCGGGATTGCCGTCATGCTCGCAGCACTGAAGGCGGTCGAGTCCATCGACGAGCAACACATCGGCTATGAGGTCGTCATCAACAGCGACGAGGAAGTCGGCAGCCTGGGATCCGCGGCGCTTCTGGCGAGGGCGGCTCGCGGGAAGCGGGCAGCGCTGACCTACGAGCCTGCCGCCTTGCCCGACGGAACATTGGCGGGCGCAAGGCCGGGAAGCGGTAATTTCGACTTCACCATTCACGGCCGGTCGGCGCACGCAGGCCGCAATCCCGAAGACGGCCGGAACGCGCTGGTCGCCGCTGCCGAGCTCGCAATCCGGCTGAAGGACGGAATGGGTCCGAGGCTAAGCGTCAATCCGGCGCGGATAGATGGGGGAAGTCCGAACAATGTCGTCCCGGACCTCGCGGTGCTCCGAGTCAATGTCCGGCCCGCTACGCTTGATGATCAGGCCAGAGCGCAGTCCCTGATCGATTCGTCGGTGGCGATGGTCGCGGCCAACCACGAAGTCACGATTCAGGTTCACGGCCATTTCGCTCGTCCGCCAAAACCGGTGACCCCGGCAATAGAGACGCTGTTCGGTATCGTCCGTCAGGCCGGCGCCGACCTCGGCCAGTCGATCGACTGGAAGCCAACCGGCGGGGTCTGTGACGGGAACAACATCGCCGCCTGCGGAGTGCCGGTCATCGATACGATGGGCGTTCGCGGCGGCAAAATTCATTCTCCGGAGGAATATCTGATCGTCGAGTCATTGAAAGAGCGGGCAGCCTTGTCGGCCCTCACAATCCTTCGGCTGGCGGAGGACGCATGACCCGACGGATTCGGGCTGCGCGGCCCGACGACCTTCGCGCGCTTTACGATCTCAGCAAGCTGACCGGCGGCGGGTTCACCAACCTTCCCGCGGACCGGCCCACGCTGGAAAAGAAACTGGAGCGGTCGGAAGCCGGCTTCGGCCGGAAAGGCGAGACTGCGGGCGACGACCTTTACGTGTTCGTGCTCGAGGATATCGAAAGCAAATCGATCCGCGGCACTTGCCAGGTGTTCGGCGCGGTTGGCACCGACCGGCCGTTTTATTCTTACCTGATTTCGACCCTCACCCAGAAGAGCGAGGAACTCGGTCGGATTTTTCGCAACCAGACCCTCAACCTCACGACCGACCTTGAGGGGTCGAGCGAGGTCGGCGGCCTTTTTCTCCACCCGCATGAACGGGCAGGCGGTCTCGGGATGCTTCTCGCACGCTCGCGCTATCTGTTCATCAAGCAGCATCGGCCGCGCTTCGGGGATGTCGTGCTCGCCGAGCTTCGCGGAGTGATGGACCAGGGCGGCAACTCGCCCTTCTGGGACGCGATCGGCGGTCGCTTCTTTGGAATGAGCTTTCCGGAAGCCGACGAGTTCAATGCCGTCCATGGGACCCAGTTCATCGCCGACCTGTTCCCGAAATCGCCGATTTACGTCTCCATGCTTCCGGAAAGCGCTCAGTCCGTAATTGGTCAGCCACATCCCACCGGCCGGGCTGCGATGAAGATGCTGGAGCACGAAAATTTCGACTGGGACGGTTATGTCGACATCTTCGACGGAGGGCCGACAGTCACCGCACGCACGGACAAGATCCGCACGGTGCGCGATTCCGAATGGCAACTCGTGGGCGGCAGCGCCAGCGGCGGCGAGACCATGATCATCGCAGCTGGCACATATCACCACTTCGCCGCTTGCTATGGCCAAGTGCAACGGACTGCCAACGGCGAGCTTCTCGTCGACGACAATGCCCTTCGGGCGCTTGACATCGGCCCCGGCGACCGGGTGCTGGTCGCGCCGCGATGATCCGCGAAATCAATTTCGACGGGATTGTCGGCCCGAGTCACAATTATGCCGGACTGAGCCTTGGCAATCTCGCTTCCTCACGCCACGCCGGACACGTTTCGAGGCCGCGTGCAGCGGCTCTGCAGGGCATTGAGAAAATGCGCGCCAACCTGGCGCTCGGCCTCGCCCAAGGCATTCTCGTTCCGCAGCCGCGACCCGCCACCGGATGGCTGGCAAGCCTCGGCGTGACATTCGACGATGCCGAGCCGGTGCTTGCGGCCAATGCCATGAGCGCATCGTCAATGTGGGCTGCCAACGCCGCGACGGTAAGCCCGGCCCCCGACACCTCTGACGGCCGCTGCCATCTTACCGTCGCCAATCTCCAGACCATGCCGCATCGCAGTCACGAATGGCGGGCGACCTTGGCGCAGCTGCGGCTGGCATTCGCCGCCCCGGCATTCACGGTTCATGCGCCCGTGCCCTCCTTCGGTGACGAAGGGGCGGCCAACCACATGCGGCTTGCTCCTTCGCATGGCCAGCCGGGGGTCGAGATTTTCGTATACGGCGTTTCAGGCGGTCCTTTCCCCGCCCGGCAGCATCTCGAAGCATCCAAAGCCGTCGCCCGCCTTCACCGGCTGGATCCTGACCGAACATATTTTGCGGCGCAGAGCGATTCGGCCATCGCTGCCGGGGCCTTCCACAACGATGTCGTCGCAGTTGCCAGCGGGCGCGTGCTTTTCGCGCACGAGCAGGCCTTCGCGGACAAGGCGGCATTGTTCGATTGGTGCGAAGCACGGATCGACGGGTTCGAGCTTGTCGAGGTTGCGGCGGCCGACGTCTCGCTCGGTGACGCGATCACGTCCTACCTCTTCAATTCGCAGCTGGTGATCCTCGAAGATGGAACGACCACCCTCGTCGCGCCGACCGAATGCGCCGAGACGCCAAGCGTGAAGGCATGGATCGACCGCCATCTCGCCTCCAACGGCGCGATCCGCCGGGTCGAATATGTCGATGTCCGCCAATCCATGGCCAACGGGGGAGGCCCGGCTTGCCTGCGCCTTCGTGTGCAGTGCGATCCGGTCGAGGTCGATCCGCGGTTTTTGGTCGACGATGCCAAGCTTGATCGTCTGGAAAAGGTGATCGAGGCGCATTGGCCGAGCGAGGCCCATTCAGGCGCGATCCAGGACCCTGCCTTCGTCCAGACTGTCGTCGCTGCGCGGCGCACATTGCTGGCCGAGCTTGGGCTGGAGACACTCGAAGAGTCGGAATAGTTAACAACTGCGGCTGGGTGTTAACGGGTTTTTGGCGGAACTCCGCCAATGGCACGGCGTTTGCTTAACCATAGTCATGTTGAAGCGCCTCGCCCGACTGTTCACCATCAAGACCCGCTTCGAAGCGTATCTCGTGACGTACGCCATCGCCGTCGGGGCCGTCGAACGGGGTCAGCATTACATGCAGATTTACCCCGGCACCTTGGGCTGGGTCTTTGCGGTCCTGTGCACGGGCGTGGTTTTCGTCGCGGGCGCAAAGCTGCTCGATTCCGTCCGCCCTGACCCGGCTCCGGCGACCGGCCCCGTCATGGCTTCGCGAGCTTCGAAGGAGTGGGTCCGGCGCTCGCGCGTCAGTCGTAATCGACCCAGACAGTTCCGTTACGCCGATGCAGCGTCACGAGTTTTACCTCGCAAACATTGACGTTGCCGTAATTCACGACGGCCCCTGAAGCGAGTTTCAGGCGGAAGTCCCACGCGCAATCCTGCGTGTCGAACGTCACAGGCCCGCTTGCGCCCGAACGCGCGGAATAAGGAAGGGCCGACCAGTTCGCCGTTCCGGTCTTGCGCGCTTCAAGCGCGGAAGCATCCTCGCCGACCGCATTGATCAGCGCGATCGTGGTGGATTCGGCAAGCGCCGGTACGGCGACCAGAACCACTCCCGTGGCAAGGAAGAGCAAACGGAGTGACATCGAACGGAAATATAATGATTTTCCGGACCCTAGGAAAGGGAAGTTGCGCGATTTCACAAACTTGAATTGTGCATGTGGAAATTAACCATCTGTTAGGGCAAGAGTCGCATGTTCGAGTCGCAATCGGGGGAGCGACCCATGGAATCGGACCTGCGTTATTATCTTCGTCGTGCCGCTGAGGAACGTACCCTCGCGACCCGATCTGTTACTCCGCAGGCCCGGGAACGCCATGCCCATCTCGCGCAGGAGTTCGCCAGCCGCGCCCAAGCCTGCATGCCCGTCGCGATGACTGCCTAAGAACCACCAGTCGAGCGAACAAAGGCGCCGCAAGGCGCCTTTTTCTTGAATGCGAGCGGCCTGGAACGAAAAACCCGGCCGCAATGGGCCGGGTTTAAAAGAATGGCGCGCCCGGAACGATTCGAACGTCCGACCCTCAGATTCGTAGTCTGATGCTCTATCCAGCTGAGCTACGGGCGCGCAGGCTGGCGGCGACATAGGGGCAGCGGCCAAGACGCGCAACCCCCTCGTGCGCGGTCCTTCCAGGCAATTGCGCGGCACTGCCCGCGCCCCTAGACAACGCAAGATGATCCGTCCGCTACTTGCCATCCTGCTGATCCTGCCGCTCGCTGCCTGCGAGACCAGTACGATGCAGAAGGAACCCTCGCTTGCCCGGCGGTCTGCGGAGTCGATCGACCCGCGTCTGCCTGTGGATGTTGCCGTCGACTCCCGCCCTTTGGATCCTGCCCTGGCGGCGAGACTGGAAGCCTTGCTGACCGAAGCGCGCAACGCGGCCGCGGCCTTCGCAGCCGCGGAGCCCGTCGCCCGGGCAAAAGCCGCCTCTTCTGGCCAGCCTGAGAGCGAGAGCTGGATAGCGGCGCAGAGCGCGTTGGCAGAACTTGAGAGAACGCGGGCGCCCTTCACGCGCGCATTGGGCGACCTAGACGCGCTCAGAGCGCAAAGCGCACGCAGCGGCGATCGTGCATCGGCCGCCGACGTTGCTGCTCTGGAGGCGGCGTCGGCTGACCTTAGCAGTCTGTCGGAGCGTCAGGCCGAAGCTCTCGATTCCATCCGGGCCCAGATCGCTGGCTAGCGCGGACGCAGCGCTTGTTGTCGAGCCCACGGCCACTCCGAGGCATCGATCCGATAGACGATAGTCGGGTTCAGGTCGGGCCCGAAGCGAGAATCGGTAAAATCGAGGTCCTGACGGCGTCTCATGCCGAGTCGTTCCATCAGGCCCCAGCTTCCTTCGTTGCCGGTGACTGTGAAAGCGAGGACGTGCGGCGCTTCGAACCGGCCGAACGCCAGGTCTAACGCCTGAATCGCCGCCTCTTTCGCATAGCCCTCGCCCCAGGCTTCCTCGCGAAAGCGCCAGCCGACCTCGAACTGTCCGGTGAGGTCGGTGCCGGGACTGTTGACCCTTTTCAGTCCACAAAAGCCAAGCAGTTCGCCGTCCTTCTTTCGTTCCACGAGCCAGAAGGTGTGGCCATGGTCGCGTTGGAAGCCTAGAATTCGCTGTAGCGCGGCATCCCATTGCTCGGGGGTCTGGACTCCGCCGAGCCAGCGCATCACGGACGCCCTATTCATGATGGCGTAGAAGCGGTCCGCGTCCCCTTCGCCCCACTCGCGCAGGCGCAGGCGCTCGGTTTCAGCGACGATGTCAGCCATTGATAAGGCGGGCAGCGAGCGGCGCATGATAGGTCAGCACTCCGCGGGCCCCGGCGCGCTTGAACGATAGCAATGTTTCCAGGACCAGCGCGTCTCGCTCACCTGCTCCGGCGGCGGCGGCGGCCTCAATCATCGCATACTCGCCGGACACCTGGTAGGCGAAGGTCGGCACGCGATATTCTGCTGCAACGCGAGCGACAATGTCGAGATAAGGTAGCCCCGGCTTGACCATCACCATGTCCGCGCCTTCGGCGATGTCTAGGGCGACCTCGCGAAGGGCCTCACTGCCGTTGGCCGGGTCCATCTGGTATCCGCGCTTATCGCCCTTAAGTAGGCCGCGAGAACCGACGGCGTCGCGGAACGGGCCGTAGAAGGCGGAGGCATATTTCGCCGCATAGGCCATGATCGCGACATCGCAATGACCTTCCCGCTCAAGGCCATCGCGGATCGCTGCGACCCGCCCGTCCATCATGTCGCTGGGCGCCACGATGTCCGCCCCGGCACCGGCCTGGACCAGTGCTTGCTCAACGAGGATCGTCTTGGTCTCGTCATTCAGCACCCGGCCTTGCGCGTCGGTAATCCCGTCATGTCCGTCGGCGGTATAGGGGTCGAGCGCGACGTCGGTCAGCACACCGACGTCCGGTACCGAGTCCTTGATCGTCTTGATTGCCCGGCAAATGAGGTTGTCAGGATTCAGCGCCTCTTCGGCGCGCTCGCTGCGCAGGTTAGGCGGCGTGTTGGGAAAAAGGGCGATACACGGAATCCCGAGGTCGCGCGCCTGCCTTGCCTGCTCGGCAAGGCGATCGACGCTGAACCGCGACACGCCAGGAAGCGTCGCGATCGGCTGCTCCTCACCCTGCCCTTCCGCAATGAACAGGGGCCAGATGAGATCCGACGGGTGAAGCCGATGCTCGGCAACCATGTTTCGCATCCATGCCGATGAACGGCAGCGGCGCATTCGGGTGGCGGGGAAGCTGGTCTTGACCATGGGACCAGCGAACTAGCCGCTGCCCTTGCGGAATGAAAGCATGGCCCGCACATAGGCGGCGCATGGACGACAAACTTCCCCGAGAGGCGATCCTTGTCGTCAATGCGATGAGCAGGCGCGGCGACGAGGCGTTCGAGCCGGCGAAGACGAAGCTCAAGGCAGCAGGCGTTGACCTGATCGAGGCTCATGCGGTCCGCGATCCAGCGCACATGGACAAGGTGGTGAAAGCCGCAATCGAGAAGGCCCCGATGGTGATCATCGGTGGCGGCGACGGATCGTTGAGTTCAAGCGTCGATCACTTCGTCGGCAAGGACACGATCTTCGCGATCCTGCCGCTTGGTACGGCGAACAGCTTCGCCAAGACACTGGGGATGAAGACCGACCTCGATTCCGCGATCGCCGTTATCGCCAAAGGGAAGCGGCGGCGGATCGACCTCGGCAAGATCGACGGCGACTATTTCGTCAACGCCGCGGCACTCGGGTTATCCCCGCTCATTGCCGACACGGTTCCGCACAATCTCAAGAAATACCTCGGAATGGTCGGCTACCTGCTGTGGGCGATTCGGGTCGCATTCAAGTTCCGACCGTTCAAGCTCCGGCTGACGCTTGACGACGGAACCATGGTTAAGACCTGGGCGACCGAGGCGCGCATCGCCAACGGCACGCACCATGGCGGCGTCGAACTGGTTGAGGATCAGGCGCTCGACAGCGGCGACATCGTCATCCAGGCGGTGACCGGTAAGAGCCTTTGGGGCCTCGCATGGAGCTGGTTCACGACGCTGTTCAAGCTCCGCCAACGCAAGCTGACCACGACTGAATGGCGCGGCCAGCGCATCGGCCTGGAAGCGCGCCCCAGGCAGAAAATATCGATCGACGGGGAGATCGCCGCGAAGACGCCCGTGATGGTCGAAGTCGCCGACGCGTGTATAGAGATCGCCGCGCCGCGCTAGAGCACTCAACTGTAAAGCGTTACCTCGATGCGCATACCCTCGGGATCCTTGAAGAAGGTCGCGAGTTCCTTGCCGAACTGCTGAGCCTGGGGCACGTCGAACCCGGCATCCGACATCGCCGCACGGACGCCGTCGAACGCAGCGCGATCAGGCGCAGTGAAGCCGAGATGGTTGAGACCGGGCGCGCGCCGCTGATAATCGGGCGTCCCGTGATCCGCCTGCTTGAGGTCGATCGCTACCGTACCGTTCCACCAGACATGATCGCGCGTCTTGTCGAAGCCCATCGCGCCCAGCATCGCCCCGTACCAAGGCAGGCTCCGCTCCAGCGAGCGGACGAGAATGACCAAATGATCGAGCTGCATGATCATTAACCGAGGCGGGCCAATGCTGCCGAAAGACGCTCCGCCTCTGCGGCGCGGACATCATGATCGGCGCGTGCCTTTTCCACGGCTTCTGGCTTGGCACGCTCGGTGAAGTTGGCATTGCCGAGACGCGCGGCCAGGCTGTCGCGCTCCTTCTCCGCCGCTTGGACCGCCTTCCTCAATCGCGCTTTCTCCGCATCGAGATCGATCGCGCCTTCGAGCGGAAAGGCCAGAGTCACACCTCCGACGACGACCTGCGCCGAGGACGGTGGAACGTTAGCGGAAGCCACCGGGCCGTCGAGCTTCGCCATCCGAATGAGAGTAGCCTGATTGTCGCCAAGTCGCGCCAACATCGCGGAATCGCCGCCTATGACATGCGGGGTGAGGTTCGCGGTCCACGGAATATTGAGCTCGGCGCGCATGGCCCGAACGGAGTCGATGACTTGGACAAGGCCATCGATCTCGCGCTTTGCACCAGCATCGACAGCTGCCTCCGGAGCAGGCCATTTCGCGACGATCAGGTCGTAGGGGCGTGTCCCCATGCTGTGCCACAGCTCTTCCGTGACGAACGGCATGAACGGGTGGAGCATGACCAGGATCTGGTCGAATGCCCAAGCCGCGACGCCTTTTGTCTCGTCGTCGAACTGGCCTTTCACCAGCTCGACATACCAGTCGCAGAAGGTGCCCCATGTGAAATGGTATATGGCGTCGGCCATGCCGTCGAAGCGAAGCTCGTCGAACGCCTTGTTGAGGCGGCCGAGCGTCTCGACGACCTCGCCGATGATCCAGCGGTTGACCGGAAGTGTCGCTTCCGGTGCCGCGATCGATTGCGACGCACCGACGCCGTTGCCCTGAAGGAAGCGCGCGGCGTTCCATAGCTTGGTGGCGAAATTGCGGTAACCCTCGACGCGCTTCTCATCGAGCTTGATGTCGCGCCCCTGGCTTTCCATCGCCGCCAGTGTGAAGCGAAGCGCGTCCGCGCCGTACTTGTCGATCAGGCCGAGCGGATCGACCGTATTGCCCTTCGACTTTGACATCTTCTGGCCATGCGCGTCACGGACCAACCCGTGGAGATAGAGCGTCTTCCACGGCTTTTCGCCCATGAACTCGAAGCCCTGCATCGCCATGCGGGCATCCCAAAAAAAGATGATGTCGAAGCCCGAGATGAGGACGTCGTTGGGATAATGGCGCTTGAGGTCTTCAGTCTGGTCCGGCCAGCCCAACGTCGCGAAGGGCCAGAGGGCGGAACTGAACCAGGTGTCGAGGACGTCCTCGTCGCGCCGAAGAACGACGCTCTCGCCGACTTCGGCTTGTGCTTCCTCTTCGGTCTCGGCGACGAAGACATTTCCGGCGTCGTCGTACCACGCCGGGATGCGGTGGCCCCACCACAGCTGGCGGCTGACGCACCAGGGCTGGATATTTTCCAGCCAGTTGAACCAGGTCTTCTTCCACGTCTCGGGTACGACGGCGATGTCGCCGGTGCGGACTGCTTCGATCGCCGGCTTGGCCAGCGTCGCGGCATCGACATACCACTGGTCGGTTAGCCACGGCTCGATCGCAACGCCGGAGCGGTCGCCGTAGGGCGTGGCGATCATGCGGTCCTCGACCTTCACCAGCGCGCCTTCCGCTTCGAGCATCTCGACGACCCGCTTGCGCGCATCGAAGCGGTCTAGGGCAATCAGTTCAGAAGGGATGAGCCCGTCGCTGGTCTGGCAAACAGCGCCGTGCGCATCGAGCATGTTGAGCATGTCGGCTGGCTTGAACCCGGCGCGCTTGCCGACTTCGAAATCGTTGAAGTCATGTCCCGGCGTGATCTTCACCGCGCCTGAACCAAGCTCGGGATCGGCATGTTCGTCGGCGACGATCGGGATCAGACGGCCGGTAATCGGTTGCCTCAGCATCTGCCCGATCCTGTCATTGTAGCGCGCATCGTCCGGATGCACCGCGACCGCCATGTCGGCCAGCATGGTCTCCGGCCGGGTCGTCGCGACCTCGATCGCGCCGGAGCCGTCGGCAAACGGATAGCGTAGCGTCCAGAACTTGCCGGCGACTTCCTTCGTTTCCACTTCGAGGTCGGAGATGGCCGTCTGGAACTTGGGGTCCCAGTTCACCAGCCGCTTGTCGCGATACAGCAAATTGCGGCGGTAGAGCTCTACGAAGACCTTGAGGACGGCACGGCTGAAGCCTTCGTCCATCGTGAAGCGCTCATTCGACCAGTCGCACGACGCGCCGAGGCGGCGGAGCTGGCGAGTGATCGCCCCGCCCGACTGCGCCTTCCATTCCCAGACGTGGTCAAGGAAGCCGTCGCGGCCAAGCTCGGAGCGCTTCAGCCCCTGGCTCTCCAGATTGCGCTCGACCACCATCTGCGTGGCAATTCCGGCATGATCGGTGCCGACCACCCACAAGGCGTCCTTGCCGTCCATCCGGGCGCGGCGGGTCAGGATGTCCTGAAGCGTATTGTCGAGCGCATGGCCGATGTGCAGCGAGCCGGTGATGTTGGGCGGAGGCATGACTATGGTCCATGGCTCGGCGTCAGGGCGCGAAGGGCGAAATGCTCCCTCGCCTTCCCAGCGGGCATACCATTTGGCCTCGATCGGCCCTGGCTCGAACGTCTTTGCTAATTCAGTCATCGCCCGCGCCCTTTAGCGGAGGCGCGCCGCGATGCCAGCCCCGGAGGCCCGCGGACTAGAGGGGCTTTCCGGTAATCCGGCTGATCTCGCGCTTCACATGCTCGTCGACAATGCGAGGCAGATGCTCGTCAAGCCACTGCTTGAGCACTGGGCGAAGCATGTCCTTGAGCATTTCCTCGAGCGGATTGGCGGCCACGACTGGCGGCGCGGTGGCGGCGACCGTCGACAGCTGCGCCAGGCTGGCAGCCGTCTCACTTGCGGCTTCGTCGTCAAGCAGCGGTGGCCCGAGATCCAGCGGCTCTGCTTCCGGCTGCGGCTCGGAGGTGGCCATGCTGGAGTCCAGCTCCAGCACATCTTCCTCGTCGACTTCGTTCAAATCGGGCTGCGAGGGCGGAATCGCGGCACGCAATTCCTTCTCCTCCGCGATCACACGTTTGATCGAGGCGAGGATGTCTTCCATCGACGGTTCGCGCGGCGTCTGCATCGCCCGCTTCTATTGCTTATTGCGCGGGCGGTGTCACGCCCTGCGGGCGTTCCTGCGGCTTGACGGTTGTCGTCGAAACCGGCGCCACCTGAACGTTCTCCGACCAGTCGCTCCAGTCGCCGGCGACGCGCCGATAGTTGCCAAGCGGATCGTAGAGCGGTCCGCCTTCAAGCCCGAGATCGGCGGCTTCTGCCTGACCCATTGCGTTCAGAAGCTCGAAGCCGGCGACGTACTGGATGCGCCTGGCGGTCACGAGCGCGACCTGGGCGTTCAGCAATTCTTGCTCGGCGTCGAGCACATCGAGCACCGTGCGGGTACCGATGCTGTTTTCCGCCCGCGCGCCTTCGAGCGCCAGTTCGTTGGCGCTGACCGCCTTCTCGTTCGAGACGATTGCCGCAGTCGCGGATTGATAGAGCGCGAATGCGGTGCGCGTGTTAGCGACAACGGCGCGCTCGGTGGCGACGCGCTGCTCGAGCGCCTGGCCTTCCAGCGCCTGAGCCTGGCGGACCCGCGCCGACGGCAGGCCGCCCTGGTAGATCGGGATGGTGCCATTAATTCCGACACTGGTGGCGGTACCCGAACGGTCGAAGCCGTTCGTGTCGCCCGAAAGCGTGTTGGCGTAGTCACCGGCCAACCTGGCCGAGAAGTTGGGAAGCCGTGTCCCGCGCGCTGAGCGAACGTCAAAATTTGCCGCTTCGGCCTGACGGGTGATTGCGGTCAGGTCCGGATTGTTGACCAAGGCAATCTGGACTGCGGCGTCGGCGGTCTGCGGCAGCGGCGGGAGCGGCGGCGGCGGAGCCAGCGGACCCGGATCCTGGCCGATCACCCGGCGATAGTTTTCCTCGCTCTGGGTCAACCGGGCCCGTGCCGTGATGAGGTCGGAATTGGCCAGCGAAAGCCGCGCCTCGGACTGGGCAACGTCGGTTCGGGTCAGGTCGCCGATCTGAAAGCGGTCGGAGGTCGCTTCCAGGTTGGTCGTCAGCACGCGGACGTTGTTCTGGTTGAGCTCAACGATGGCGCGGTCACGAATCACGTCCATGTAGGCCGCCACGGCATCGGCAAAGATATCGCCTTCAACCGCGCGCAGAGTCGCCCGCCCGGCCGCAACACGAGTGGCGGCGGCCGAGACGTTATTCTTGACCGTGCCACCCTGGTAAAGCGGCACATCGAGCCCGACCGATCCGGTCAGAAAGGGCCCCTTTGCCGCTCCAGTGTTGAACCGGCCGCTACGGGTGAGGTCGCGGGTTACGCCGACGTTGGCGAAGACCGTCGGACGGCCGCCGGCCTTGGCGATTGCAACCGCCGCATCGGACGATTTCAGCGCCTCGCGCTGGGCCATCAGCGTCGGATTGCTGCGATAGGTGGCATTGAGCGCTTCGCGGAGGGTTTCGGCGGAAGCCGTGGTCGCTGCAAGCGTGGCGGCAAGGCCTGTGATTAGAAGACGGTTCACGAGGACTCCCATGACCTCAAAAAGTAAATTGCGGCTTGGCCTGAAAGGCCGGCAACGGAGGGACCTGCGAGTCCGCAAGGCTCTTGAAACCGATGGCGCCACGATCGCCGCGCCCGATGCACAGACGGGAAACGCCCCTGTCGAGAATCGCGGCCCCGACACGGCCTCCAGGCGCCAACTGAGAGACGACCCAATCCGGAAGCGCGCCGACCGATCCCTCGATCAAGATCACGTCGAACGCGTGCCGGCCCAACGGCGGCTCGGCATCGGTTCGCGTGACATCGAGTCCGAGCGCTTCGAGCACCGCAGCGGAATAAGCGCCCCCTTCGCCGATCACCAACGCCTTTTCCCCGGCCATCGGTTCAAGCGCGTTGAGCAGGATACCAAGTTCTGCCGGCGGCATCATCGGCGCTCCGCCGTCCAGAACCAGCGAGCGGTCGCCATAGGCGGCGGCCTGCAGGCCCTGCGGCACGAACGCTTCACGCGCGACCGTTCCCATAGCGGCGAGCACGCCGAGATTCGTCACGCCCTGCGGACGCAGCTGGTTCAGCACCATCGCGCGGCGAGCAGCCGTGAAATCATCCATCGTCACGGGTCGGGTCTTCCTTCGAATGCGGACTGTTGTATGTCACTAATACAGTGGCGGATCAAGACCGTACTTAATGCCCGTACTCTTCGTCGCCAAGCGTTGCGCTTGCCGTCCGTCGAAAATCCAGGCCTTTCGGCGCGGTTGACAGGAGCCCGAGCGCCTTCCATTTGGCGCTTGCTCCGAGGCCCGATGGCGGAGTGGTTACGCAGAGGACTGCAAATTCTCACAGAATGGCGGATTTCCGCGATTGTTCTCACTTTTTCACGCCGAAATTTACCAAGGCTCGCCATAGTCGACCGCCGTAAGTGAACACCCTCTCACAGGCAATTTTCTACGGTTTCTACACGCTCTGTTCGCTGTGTGTTCCTAGTAGAAGTAACAAAATTGATGGGGCCATTCTTCGGTCCTGAATACCCGCATAGAAATTGTCTAACCATGAGACCTACAACGCCGCGGCGTTTCGCGCCAAAGTGGGCTCATGGCAGTCCGTACTCGCAGCCCCGCAACTAGAGCGGTTATCGCCCTTGGTCTCCAGCTAGTGTCTGGTGGCATCTGGGCCGTCATAGATCCGGTTTTCGTCACGCGTAACGCTTTGTGGCTCACCGTCAGCGGCGCGATCATTTGCAGCATCGCATATTTTTTCGACGAAATACTGGCCTACCGGCGGTTCCGGTGGGGACCTCGGCATCTTTATATCTCATCCGAGGGAATGCGTTTCCCCGATAACCACCCCAAGACCCGTTTAAGGTCTACATGATTATGGCAACCAGCGAGGGTATCAGCCACGGGTGGAAGAGGGTCGTTGGCAAGACCGACTGGGGGCCGGAGGGTGTTCCGATGTGCGAACGCCTAGTCGTGACCAATCACAGCGCTGACACTCTAATCGGAGTTAAGTTGAAAGTTGATGTAGTAGCTATGCGTGTTGGCGAGATCGGACATCAACACGAGAGTCAATTCGAGCTGCATCTAGACAAAATACGCCCTGGCGATGATCACCCCGCCGTTACGTTTATCGTGAATGAGAGCCCCTATTTCCTCAGTTTGAGGGTCTCAGGCGCAATGGGTGGGCCAATCGGCGGCAAGGCCGAAGAACTCGCTATTCACACGGACATATTTGCACCGATGTTCTTGTACCCTCCGGAAAGATTCGAAAAAATTGATGAAGCCGCATTTGGACCAAAAAGTGCTTAGTGGAGTATCAAACAGACGCGCCAAATCGCCCAGAACTTGAAGCGTGGCACTCGGCACGCAATTTACGGTCGACAAGCGAACAAGAGGCAAATGTAATGGCTTTCAATTGGACCTGTCCTCACTGCAACGTCCCTCAGACTGTGACGGACAAACGTCACGATGTCAGGTTCAACTACATTAGCCTTGTGAACCAGGCTGAAGGGGACTTAGCGCTGGAACAAACGGCGATTGGGTGCGCCAATCCGGATTGTTTGAAGACGTCGGTCAAGGTGCGGATCGGTGGCCGAGACAATTCGAGCGGAACTCTACGACTGAACAACCGCCACGTGCTCTTCTCCCAAATGGTGATTCCCCAGGGTACAGCAAAGCCCCAGCCGGATTTTATCCCGGCTCCGCTTCGGGAGGATTACTACGAAGCGTGTTTGATAAGGGATTTCAGCCCAAAAGCATCGGCAACTTTGATTCGGCGATGCCTACAGGGAATGATCCGCGATTTCGCGAAAATTGCGAAAGGAACCCTCGCCAAGGAGATCGAAGCGTTACGACAGGCCGTCGAAGATGGATCGGCCGACCGTGCAATTTCTGGCGAGAGCGTTGAGGCAATCGACCAGGTGCGAGGCATCGGCAACATCGGCGCTCACATGGAAAAGGAAATTGACCTCATAATAGAGGTTGATCCTGGCGAAGCACAGGCTCTCATCGAACTAGTCGAGATGCTTTTTGAAGAATGGTATGGCGCCCGACACCGCAGGCAACAGCGACTGGAACACATCGCAGCTATCGCCGATGCAAAAAAGGAAGCGAAAAAGGCAGCGGCTACAGGCGCCGCGCCCTCCACAGCAAAGCCGGCGATCGACACCCTCATTGAGGGCGGCCCAGCGCTTCAGGTCGCCATTGAGGAGAGTCTTCATCCTGTTGCGGGAGGGTCGACGGAAGATGTGGACGGTCACGATCTGACATCCGACGGAGCATAAACGGGGGGCTGTTCACAGGAGAGAACGCCGCCGCGACATTAACGAGGGATTCGACGCCATCCAGTGACCCGAGCTCCAGCCAAGAAACGGCGATTACGCTTTGTCCGGCTCATCAAAGGCCGCTATTGGTATTTTCGCACGAAAGAAACTGGCAACGTCCGATTGCCCGGCAAATTTGGCGACGACGAATTTTGGAGCGCTTACGCCAAGCTCATGGCCAAGCGCGAGGCCAAGCAAGAGGCGGCCCGCGAAATTCAAAAGCAACAAGAGGTCGAGCGGGCATTTTTCGAAGCTCGGAAACGGCGGGCACAAGTCTAGTTAGCCGGGAGTTCGAGGCGCCCTTTAAAGAGCTAGAAATCCAAAATTTATGCCGCTAAGGCCTGCGCAGGTTCCGCCAACCAAGCAGCAAAATGCCTGGGAAAGTGGAAACTATGAGCGGAAAAAGTGGAAACTAGAGTGAACACCGCAATTTCACGAAGAGGTTTTTCCACTTAGATTTCAAGCGCTTGGCCCGATGGCGGAGTGGTTACGCAGAGGACTGCAAATCCTTGCACGCCGGTTCGATTCCGGCTCGGGCCTCCAAGCGACAATCGGCTTTTTCCGACCCGCCCCCTACCTAGCTACGGCCGCGCTGATCCGGTGGAAGAAGGAATGGTGCGCAGACAGCCCGCGCTGGGTGTCGTGGAAAATTCCCCCGCAAAGCGAAGGCAAGACAGCCTCCAGCCGGGCGACATCTTGAACCTCACGAACGTCGATGTGCAGCTTCAACCTGCCGTCATATTCGAATGTGACGATGGCTTCGGGAGGACAGAATTCCCGCAGGACGACCGTAAGCCTGGCGAGTTCGTCGGAAACGAACGTCGGTGGCGGCACCACAGGGATCGGCTCCACATCGGCAGGTCGATCGGCGTTTACACCCGACTCCATTTCGATCCCTTCTCCCGCCGAGCTTACCGCGCAGAAGCCATCGGCAGCGCCTGCGAGCAGGTCTGGACATATAGCGGTTCCTCCACAACGAAAACCGCATCCGTGCCATCGACAATCAGGGCAGCATTTGCGGAGCCGTATTTCACCCCGATGCTGGAAGGCCTGCGCCGCAGCTCGTATGTCCTGTCGGCGGACCGGACCGACGCTTTGTCCCCAGTTCGTGTAACGACGATGCCCTGCTCGGACTTGCAGATATAGCGAACGCCCGGGGCTCCCTCCGCTGCGAGCACCTGGACGCCACTGAGCACGGAAAGAACCGCTATCAGCAGGCCAGCTGCTATCCAGAGCCGCATTCCGCCCATCTTTGCGTCATTTCAGCCTTTCGCGAATGCCTAGTGGCAGGCTCCCTCAGGGCTGACGATCCGTAGATTCGCGTAAGGGCCATTACGGAACTTTGCGTATTCGTGAGGCCTTGGGTTTTTCCTTACTCTCCTGTCATGACATGGAAGACAGTACGCTTGGAACTGGCGCGTAACGCCAGTTTTCCGAAGGGCTCGCCTGCGCGAGCATATCTGTTGCGGGTTCCGCTAAACGACGACGGCCTGATCGACGCGGACACTTTTGCCCTGAACCCGGACTGGGCAACGTGCAGCCGATACTGGGCAACTGACCCCGATCAGCATTGGCCGGTTGAGCGAGAAGACGGGCGCTGGCTCGTTCGCTGCCGGCCGAATGATGAGCTGATCTCCTTCCACATTCCCGAAATTCCACTTTTGCTGGGTGCGCAAGTGGACATCCTGGGGACGGACGGGAGCCTCAATATCTTCGTGATCACCAACATTAGCGCTAGGCTGCCTTCGACTCGGAAGGTTGGCTAACGACTCATGGACGCCGTGCTATGCTCGCCCGCGATGCGAAGCCTGATCGAACACGGCTCGTGGAGCGAGGCGCACCTTCGTTCGATCCTTGCGACCATCCCCGATGCGATGGTGATCATCGACGACCAAGGGATCATCATCTCCTTCAGCGCGGCCGCCGAAAAGATGTTTGGATACGCCGAAGCCGACGTCGTAGGCGAGAATGTTGCGATGCTGATGCCCTCGCCGGATCGTGAACGTCACGACGGCTACCTTGAAAATTATCGGAATACGGGCGAACGGAAGATCATCGGGATCGGACGGGTCACGACGGCCCGCCATCGCGACGGTTTCACATTCCCGATCGAACTGTCCATCGGCGAAGCCCTGATCGGGCAGAACCGGATCTTCACCGGCTTCATCCACGACATCAGCGAGCGTCAGCAGGCCGAGCTTCGGCTCCGAGACCTGCAGTCCGAACTAGCCCACGTCGGCCGGGTCAGCGAGATCGCGTCCTTCGCGTCCTCCCTTGCTCACGAGCTCAATCAGCCACTGACGGCGATCGCCAATTATTGCGAGGCAGCGCGCGATCTCGTGCCGGACACAGACGGCGACGAGTCGCTACTGATGCTGCGCGAAGCACTCGAGGAGGCGGCAAGGGAGGCCCTGCGCGCGGGTCAAATCGTCCAGCACCTGCGGGAATTCGTCCGGCACGGCGATTCGGATCGTGCGCCGGAATCGGTGAGCCGGCTGGTCACCGAGTCGAGCGCCCTGGCTCTTATCGGCTCGCGCGAACAGGGCATTGAGGTTCACGTTGAAATCGACTCGAGGGTGGATGACGTCTTCGTGGATCGAATTCAGATCCAGCAGGTCCTGACCAACCTCATCCGCAATGCCGTCGACGCAATGGCCGAAAGCGAGGTGCGATCGCTCTCGATCCGGGCGCAAGGGCAACCAGAACGCTTTGTCACAATTAGCGTCAAAGACACCGGCTGCGGTATCAGCGAGGACGTCATGCCGCGACTGTTCGAGCCTTTCGTGACATCTAAGAGTAGCGGAATGGGCATCGGGCTCTCCATCTGCCGGACAATCATCGAATCGCACGGCGGACGAATCTGGTGCGAGCCGAACAAGGGTGGCGGAACGATCTGCAGCTTCACGCTTCCAGTCGCGGAAGACGTGTCGTGACCGGTTCGGAGAAGCTCATTCACGTCGTCGACGACGATGAATCTGTCCGACGATCCGTGGCATTCATGCTGAAGACGTCAGGCTACCGTGTGCAGTCCTACGCGGATGGCGCCGAGTTCCTTAAGGAGGCCAGGTCCCTTCAGCCCGGTTGCGTATTGCTCGACATTCGAATGCCGAAGATCGACGGTCTCCAAGTCCAGGAAGCGCTAAATGAGCGCGGCATTCGTCTGCCGGTAATCATCATGACCGGACACGGCGACATTCCACTTTCCGTTCGCGCGATGAAGGCCGGCGCGATCGATTTCATCGAAAAGCCGTTCGAGAAGGAAGCGATCATTGCCGCGGTCGAAGCCGGCTTCCTCTTGCTCGGGCGCGACCGATCGATCCAGGACCGCGCGGAAGAAGCCGCCCTTAGGCTGCAGGTCCTCTCGCCGCGCGAGCGCGAGGTGCTGGACGGGCTGGCCAACGGCCTTCCCAACAAGACGATCGCCTATGACTTGTCGATCAGTCCGCGGACGGTCGAAATCCACCGCGCAAGCCTGATGTCGAAGCTTAATGTGCGGAGCTTGTCCGAAGCGCTCCGGATTGCCTTCGCGGCACAGGACCGCGACTTGCAGTAACCACTACATCCCCTTGATCGGGAGTCTCGTTTCTATCCGGAGGATGACCCTCCAGGCGGGAGGGGGGACTTCGGGGGTGGGCAAGAATCCCGCCTGGAAGGAGGCCTGCAATCTCTCCGAAAAGGATCGCGCGCGAAATACGTAATATTTCGTAAGTAGAAGTCGTTGGGCACAACCTCCTTCGGCAAGTCGTATCCCGGTGGGGATTCTACGTATGGCCGCTTTGCGACCCAGGATGCAGGAAGGCGCTCTCGAATGACGGACGGCGCGTATGCAAATCGAATGTCTTCAAACCTTCAATTGCCTGTGCAACTTGGCCGCAACAACGAGTGCATCAGTGGCACTTGGGCGGAAGTTGTTCCCGATCAGTGAGCCCGCTCGCGCCAGGAGCTTTGTCCAATGACCGGCGGCGTTACCCTGAACAGACCGTCGATTCGCGTCATGCTGGTCGACGATCATCCCCTTCTTCGCCAGGGCGTGAAGGCGCTTATTGAAACCAGGGCCTGCTACAGTGTCGTCGGCGAAGCGTCCGACGGTCTAGAGGCCGTCGATGTCGCCATGCAAACCAGGCCCGACATTGCGGTCATCGACTACACGCTGCCCGGAAGAAACGGCCTCGTGCTGGCGGAGACGCTGAAGCGGCTTCTGCCGCGGCTGCAGGTCATCCTCTTCACCTTGTGCGATAGGGAAGAGGTGATTTTCCAGGCGCTGCAGGCGGGCGTGCGCGGCTACATCCTGAAATCCGAGCCGGAAGAGCATCTTCTGAAGGCGCTCGATGCCGCGTCGCTCGGTCGGAATTATTTCTCAGCGACGTTCTGCGCCGAGGCTGCGCACAAGCTTGCGAAAGGTATGCCCACCCTGCCAAGCTCGCTGACACGGCGGGAGCGGGAAGTGACGCAACTCATTGCCGAAGGCCGCCTGAACAAGCAGGTCGCCCACTTGCTTCACATCAGCATCAAGACCGTCGAATCCCACCGTTCCGCGATCATGCGCAAGCTGGAGCTGAACACGACGGCGGATCTGGTGCGGTTTGCCGTGAGAAATCAACTCGTTGAGGCATGAGGCCAATGATCATGGAGCGGGACAAGATCATGTTTTCGAACGAAAGCCGAATTTACAGCATCTGCGATTTCGAGCCGGGTTGGGTCGTGCCAGTCGTCAGCCTGCTGGAGGCCACATCCGATGAAGAAGCTCTTCAGCTCGCACGATCGTCGCGGAACGGAATGGCTCGTGAAGTATGGGACCGGCAGCGCCTGATCGGCGTGATCAACCAGGACGACAGCCAGCTGGCCTACGGGTAGCGGCCAGCGGAACTGGGAGTCTTTATAGATTTTCTGGCAAGTCTAGCCGGGTCCATATGAGATTCGGAAATCGCTTCGGATGTCGAAATGAAGGTAGCGATCGAAATTGTGCGTCGAAGAGAGGAAGGACAGGCGCGAGTTCGCAAAGCTACATTGTCGCGGTAACGGGATCTTGCCGGAGATTGCTGGTCAGTCCGCCGAGGTTCGGTGCCTGCCGTCACCCCTCTGGCGATCCATGCCAACATACTGCAGCTTAGGGATATTCCCCTATTATCCGACAGTCCAAGCCGCGTTATCCAAGTGCATGGAATGCTGCACAGGGTAGCAGAGACTATGACCAAGATGGAATCGGTGACAACGCGACGAGCCAGATCGATCGCGCTCAAGCTCGTCGGCAGCTCGGTCGAGAGCCGCCGCCATGCGCAGGTTTGCCGCGATCTCGCCCGAGGCTGTCTAACCGAAGACGGCGCAAGGACCTTGTCGGAAATTGCTACGAAGTACGAGCTTGAAGCCGACCGCTTAGAAGCTCTGGGCCTTTAGATTCTGACGCGGTCGATGAATTCCAAGGTTTTAAAACGGAACAGCGGTGGCACCATGATCGCATAGTTATGCATTTGTTTGCATAATTATTCAGGAAGCCTATATGGCGCCGATGATCGATGCCCTGATTCTTGGCGCCAGCGGCTATGTCGGCGGGGAGCTCCTTCGTCTCCTGGCTGCTCATCCCAATATACGCCCGACAATGCTCGTCGGAGACAGCGACGCCGGAAAGTCGCTTGGGGAGGTTCATCCCGCGCTCGCCCTCGCCTATCCCCAAGCGTCGGTTCGCAAGTACGACGCTGAGATGCTGCGCGATGCCGGGCTGGTTTTCGCTGCCTTGCCACATGGGAAGAGCCAGGAGCTTGCGCCCGCGATTCTCGATGCCGGTTTGCCGTTCGTCGACCTCGGTGCCGATTTCCGGCTCGACAGCGCCGAGGAATATGCCCGCTGGTATGGCGAAGAGCATGGCGCGCCCAAACTGCTCGACACGTTCGCCTACGGGATCCCCGAATTCCATCGCGACCGGATCAAGGGCGCCAAGGCCGTTTCCGCGGCGGGATGTTACGCGACCGCGGCCATCCTGGCGCTGAAGCCGCTGGTCGAAGCAGGGCTGATCGCGCCTGGAACCGTCACTGTCGACGGCCTTTCCGGCGTGTCCGGCGCGGGCAAGGCCCCGAGCGCCAAGACGCACTTCGATTCGGTTCACGGGAGCGTTGGCGCCTATGGCCTCCTCACCCACCGCCACACGGGTGAAATGGAAATGATGCTCGGACAATCGGTGCTGTTCACGCCGCATCTTGTGCCGATGGATCGCGGCCTGCTCGTCACCGCTTACGGCATGGCGGCGGGACAAGGCGATCCGCTCGACGCGCTTGCATCGGCGTATCGAGACGAGCCGTTCATTCGTGTGTCGGACCAGCCTCCAGCGACCAAATCCGTAGCCGGAACGAACGCTGCCCACCTCACCGCTCGCCGCTGCGAACGCACCGGCAGAATCCTGACGCAGTGCGCCATCGACAACCTTGGAAAGGGAGCCGCCGGACAGATGATCCAGTGCGCGAATATCATGCTTGGAATTGAAGAAACCGCCGGTCTTCCTGTGGCGGGGATGTGGCCGTGAGCGTTACCGCCGCACCTGGATTCGTCGCCGCCGGCTGCCACGCCGGGGTGAAGCGCAAGCGCCGCGATCTTGCGATTGTCGCGACCGACGACGGCAAACCCGTCGCGGCAGCGGGCGTGTTCACGCAGAACAAGTTCGTCGCTCCGCCGGTCGTCCATTCTCGCGCTGTCCTTTCCGCCAATGGCGGCCGCGCCTCGGCGATCGTCGTCAACAGCGGCAATGCCAATGCCGGTACTGGCGCCGAGGGCCTCGCCAATGCCCGGGCGATGAGCAAGATCACTGCTCGCGCAGTCGGCTGCTCGGCGACCGACGTCCTCGTCTGCTCGACGGGTATCATCGGCCTTCCGCTGCCGATGGAAAAGATCCTGCCGGCCATCGACCGGCTCGCTACCCACCTCAGCCGATCCGGTCACGCGGATGCGGCGCGGGCGATCCTGACTACCGATCACGTACCGAAGGAAGCGGTAATCCGCGGCTCGAACTTCACGCTTGGCGGAATGGCCAAGGGGTGCGGAATGATCGCACCCAACATGGCGACGATGCTGGCCTTCCTCACCACTGACGCCGAGGTCGATTCCCAGACCCTGACCAAAATCCTTCGCGAGGCCGTGGCGGAGACTTTCAACACGCTCAACGTCGACGGCGCGACGAGTACGAATGACACCGTTTTCCTCCTCGCCAATGGCCGCGCGGGCAAGCCCGACATGGCCGAGTTCGCGGCCGCTGTGCGTGATCTTTGTCTCGACCTGACGATGAAGATGGCGCGCGACGCCGAAGGCGTGACCAAGGTCGTCAAGCTGACAGTCAGCGGTGCGGCCTCAGCGGCCGAGGCGCGCGCCTGCGCAAAGGCCATTGCCGAGAACAATCTGGTCAAGTGCAGCTGGTTCGGATCCGATCCTTACTGGGGGCGAATTCTCGCCGCCGCGGGCTCTGCCGGGGTCGCCTTCGACGCAGACAAATGCTTCGTATCCTATGGCGGAACCCGCGTCGCCGAAGGTGGGGTCGAAATCGCCCACGATCACAAGGCCGTCATGGCCCACATGAAGCAGCCGGAGGTGGAGATTGAGTGCGGCCTCGGCTCCGGAAAGGCGACCGGCCGAGCCATCGGGATCGATCTCGGTCCCGGCTACATCAAGGAAAACAGCGTCACGTCATGACCCACGAATCGCGCTTGCACGGGCTCGCGCCCGCCGACGCCGCCCGCCTCCTCGTCGAGGCGATCCCCTATGTCCGCCGCTTCGCCGGAAAGGCGATCGTCGTGAAGCTGGGCGGCAATGCCATCGACCACCGCCTCGACCAGGCGCTGGCACAGGACGTGCTGCTTCTCAAAAGCGTCGGCGTGCGCTGCGTCGTCGTCCATGGCGGCGGACCGCAAATCGACGCGACGCTGAAGGCTTTCAACATCGAGCGCAAGTTCCAGGACGGGCTGCGAGTCACGGATGAGGCCACCCTGGAGGCCGTGCGCATGACCCTGGTCGGCAAGGTCAACCGCGACCTCGTTGCCAAGATTAACCGCGAGACCGACGATGACCCGGTTGCCGTCGGTGTGTCTGGCGAGGACGGCGGCCTGCTCGTCGCCCGCCAGCGCGATCCGGCGCTCGGCTTTGTCGGCGATGTCGATTTCGTCCGCGCCGGAATCCTTCAGCGCCTGCTCGACGAGGATCTGGTACCGGTCGTTTCCACCGTCGGTGCCGACCGCAGCGGCCAGCCCTACAACATCAACGCCGATGCCGCAGCCTGCGCCATCGCAGCCGCGATGGCCGCGGAAAAGCTGGTCTATCTCACCGCCGCGCCGGGACTTCTGGCCGACCCCAAGGACCCCGGTTCGGTGATCGGCAAGCTGACTCCCGGAGAGGCGCGGACGATGGTCGGCCGTCACTCCGTCAGCGAAGGCATGATTCCCAAGCTCACCGGCTGTATTGATGCCGTCGAACAGGGCGTCGGCAGCGCCCACATCCTCGACGGGCGCATTGCCCACAGCCTGCTGATCGAGATGCTGACCGAGAGCGGGATTGGTACCATGATTGCGAAGGACGGCACGAAATGAACCTGCTGACCATCGCCGAGCATGATGCTGCCGCAATCGGCCAGATGCTCGACCTTGCCGAGACGGCGGAAAAGCCGCTCTCCGGCAAGGGGGTCGCCTTGCTATTCGAAAAGCCCAGCGCCCGGACCCGTCACTCGATGGAGATGGCGGTCGCCTCGCTCGGTGGTCATCCGATCAGCGTTCGGGCGGACGAGGTGGGCGTTGGAAGCCGCGAAAGTCCGGAAGACATCGCCCGCACCCTCGCCTGCTACCATTCGATCGTCGCCGCGCGGGTAAAGAACCATGCCCTGCTCGAGACGTTCGCGGACGCGATCACGGGCACGCCGGTAGTCAACATGCTGTCCGACCGCGCGCACCCGCTTCAGGCACTCGCCGACTTGCTGACCATGAAGCAGGTTCGCGAGTCCGTCGCCGGTGCGAAGATCGCCTATGTCGGTGACGGCAACAACGTCGCACGAAGCCTCGCCGTCGGCGCGTCGCTGCTTGGCGCCGAGTTCCGCTGCGCATCGCCGGAAGGCTATGAGCTTAGCGCCGACATATTGGCGTTTCCGGGTGTCAAGCAGCTTCGCGATCCCGCAGTGGCCGTGCGCGATGCCGACTTTGTTTACACCGACGTGTGGGTGTCGATGGGCCAGGACTCGGAGACCGAGGCGCGCAAGGCAGTCTTCCGCCCCTACCAGGTCGACGAGGCGCTGATGGCCAAGGCCGCCCGGAATGCGGCCTTCCTCCACTGCTTGCCGGCAATACGCGGCGAGGAAGTAACAGCCGGGGTCATCGACGGGCCGCAGAGCGCTGTGTGGAAGCAGGCCGAGAATCGCTACCATGCAGCTCGCGGCGCCTTGGCCTGGTTGCTTGGGGTAAGGCCGTGAGCGCCGAGGCGCGTCGTTCCCAACTGGCTGCGATAATCCGCGCCGAGCCGGTGGCAAGCCAGGAGCAATTGTCCAACCGGCTTCGCGAGGCAGGGTACGACGTCACTCAGGCCACAGTCTCGCGGGACCTCGAGGTGATCGGCGCAATCCGCGGCAAGAAAGACGGGCAATTGAGCTACCTGCTGCCCGGCGACACCTTCGGCGACCATGGCCAGAACTCGCTCGAGCGCATCCTTGGCGAGTGGGGCGTATCGGTCGAAATCGCAGGAAATCTGGTCGTGATGCGGACCCGCCCCGGCTCCGCTCATGTCGTCGCGGCGGCGCTCGACGCAGCCGCACTTGACGGCATCGCAGGCACGATCGCCGGTGACGACACATTGTTCATCGCCGTCCGCGACGGCCATGATCCTTCATTGCTGGCGCGCATCCTGAAGCCGCGCTGACATCTTCCGGTGCGCCGAATGAGTCGCTAGAGCGTGGACATGCGGTTCTTGCCGATCGTTTCGCTATCCCTCGCGCTCATCGGCTGTGCCCAACCCGACCCGGCGCTGGACGTCACGAACGCCACCGTCGCGGCGAGCGCGAACAGCGCAGCAGTGTATGCGACGATCGACAACAAGGGCGGCGCGGACAGGCTAACCGGAATCGAAGTCGACGGCCGCGTGCCGATCAGCCTCCACGAGACGACCATGACCGACGGGGTTATGCGAATGCGGCCCGTGGAGGCCCTTGACGTCCCCGCCAACGGCCGTCTTCAACTGAAGAGCGGCGGAGCCCACGGAATGTCCGTAGGGCAGATCAGCGCGGATCCGCCCGAACTCCCGCTGACGTTCCGCTTTGAGAGACACGCGCCGATATCCGTCAGCGCAACAGTAACCGGCCCCGGCGGGATGCCCATGGAGCACGGACATTGAGCCTTCGATCGTTTCGCATTCTTTTATGGATCCTCGTCGGCCTCGCTGCGGCCGGCGCGGCAATTCTCTACGTTCAACGATCGTCGGTGAGTTCGGACGAAACCGAGATGTCGATCGGCGGACCGTTCGTCCTAACCGACCAGACCGGGAGTACGTTTGACAGCCGGTCGCTCGACGGCAAGCCGCATGTACTCTTCTTCGGCTTCACGCATTGTCCGGATGTGTGCCCGAATACGCTAGCCCGGCTCGCCAAGCTCCGAAAGCAGCTCGGCAAGGGCGATGACTCGTTCGAGATAGTTTTGGTCAGCGTCGATCCCGAACGCGATACGCCGGCTGAGCTTGCCGATTACACGAGGTTGTTCAACACGCCGGTGATTGCGCTCACAGGAACCCCGCAGCAGATCGCGGATGTCACGCGGTCTTTCGGCATCTACGCCCGAAAGGTGCCGAACCCGGACGGCGGCTACAGCATCGATCACAGCGCACAGGTTCTGTTGTTCGACGGTGACGGTGCGTTTCGCGGAACAATCGCCTTCGACGAAACCGACGAACCCGCGCTTCAGAAGCTGCGCAACATCACAAGCTAGCCGGAGGCGGAGAGTACCCGCTGGAGAAGCCGCTCGACCGCCGCCACGCTTTCGGGCTCTTCGAATGTCGGGGTATGGCCGACGCGGGGCACCGTCACCATCTCGCAATCCTCGATTTCCTCGGTCATTCGCTTTGCGACGTCGGCGCTGAGTAGATCGGACGTCTCGCCGCGGAGGATCGTGACCGGGCGGCCATCAAGAGACCGAAAATAATGCCAGCCGTCGAATTCGCTCGAACTCGCGGGCGCAGCGAACGTCTCGGCGATTTTCATGTCGTAATCGAATATCCAGCCGGACTCGTCGTCGCCACGCATGATTCGACGGACGAAATCTTCCCACTGCTCACGGGAAAAATCCGGATAGATGCCGGCATTGCGTTCGGACACACGGTCCACTGCCGCCGCGAAAGTATCGAAGGTTACAGGCTTCCCGACATAGGTCGCGATCCGCTCGAGACCGTGCGGGTCGATCTCCGGCCCGATGTCGTTGAGCAGGGCGCCTGCGATCCTTTCGCTGTCGTTTGCGGCCATGGCCATCGTCACGAGCCCTCCCAGCGAGGTGCCGACGAAGACTGCGTCTGCGATCCCAAGCTGGTCGAGCAATTTGAGGAGGTCCGCGACGTAGATATTTGGGCGGTAATTCTCGGCTTTAGGGTCGTGTTGGCTTCCGCCCCGACCGCGAAAATCGACGCTCAGCACACGCCACTCCCCCGCGAAACGGTCCGCCACCGGCTCGAAATCGGCGGCATTGCGGGTCAGTCCGGGAAGACAAAGTATCGGCGGTCGATCCAGCGGCCCGTCATAATCGCGATAGTGAAGCTTGAGGCCGTCGGCGCTTGTCCAGAAGCGGTCCGACCATTTCAGATGTGCGCTCATTCCGTGCTGGCCTAGCCGAAGGCCGCGCCATGCACCAGATAGGGCGCATATGAGCATTTATCGCGCCGATCCGGCCATTCTGAAGCTCGGCGACCGCTTTTACGACCCGGTCAGACCCGCGCAATTCCCGGTCGCCATTGCACGGTTCGTGAATCGCCGCGCGGCGCAAGGTGTCGGGCTCAATCTCGATTCCGAGGGGTGGGAGCGGCATTTCCATCGCTTCGAGCCGCTGCCCGGCAATCTCGAACAACCTCTCGCCCTTCGTTACCACGGACACCAGTTCCGCAACTACAATCCCGAAATCGGCGATGGCCGCGGCTTCTTGTTCGCTCAGCTTCGCGACGAACGGGGACGTCTGCTCGACCTAGGCACGAAAGGCAGCGGACAGACACCGTACAGCCGCTTCGGCGACGGCCGGCTGACTCTCAAAGGCGGAATCCGCGAAGTGCTTGCGACGGAGATGCTGGAGGCGCTTGGCGTGAATACGTCGAAGACCTTCGCGCTGTTCGAAACCGGCGAGTCCCTGCAACGCAACGACGAACCTTCGCCGACGCGCTCGGCCGTCCTCACGCGGCTGAGCCACGGCCATATCCGCATCGGCACCTTCCAGCGCCTGGCCTTCTACGACGACCGCGAAGGACTTCACGCGCTCGCCGATTATTGCCACAGGTTTCTGTTCGACCAGCCGGGCGCTGGTGCGGAGCGGCTGTTCGAAATAGTCCTTTCTGGCACTGCCGGCCTGGCCGCTTCCTATCTCGTCGCCGGCTTCGTCCACGGCGTGCTCAACAGTGACAACATCAACATCACGGGCGAAAGCTTCGATTACGGCCCATGGCGCTTCACGCCCCATTGGGACGAAAGCTTCGTCGCAGCTTATTTCGACCACGCCGGACTTTATGCGTTCGGAGTCCAGCCCGAGGCGATCCACTGGAACCTGGCTCAGCTCGCCGGCTGCCTGTCTCTCATCGCCGACCGCGAACCAATGGAGCAGGCGCTCAATGGATGGCCCGGGCTCTTCCAGGACGCTTTGGTCGAGGCGCTCATCAAGAGGCTCGGGCTTCGACCTGCCGACAAGGAATCCGACCTCAATCTCGCCGGAGCGATGCTCGCCGCGCTACGGACCCGGACAGCAACGATCGATCGCTTTTTCTTCGATTGGCGCGGCGGCCGGATCCCGGAAGGGGAAGTATATCAGGCCTTCCCGTTCCCATCGCTCGCCCGGCAGCTCGAGGGCCGGGCTGCCCTGCCAGGCGCGATCGACCATCCTTATTGGTCCGATCCCGAGCCCTGTTCGATGCACATCGATGAGGTCGAGGCCATCTGGTCCGCCATCGCCGAGCGTGACGACTGGTCGCCCTTCGAAGCCAAGATCATGGCGATCCGCCGAATGGCTGACGCCATGACGCCGCCTTGCGCTTGAGCGAGTGGGCTGCAAAGGGTGAGCCCAGCGCGGTGCCGGAGAAATCAGTGAGCGACAGGATCATTTCGACCGAGCCGGCGACCGGGGGGGAAATCTGGTCGGGCGAGACCGGCGATGCCGCCGCCGAGGTCGCGACTGCTCGCGCAGCCTGGCCGGCATGGGCCGCACACAGCCTGTCCTACCGCATCGAGGCGCTGCGACGCTTCGCCAACGAAGTGAGAAGCCGCGAGCAAACCTTTGCCGACCTGATCGCGCGCGAGACCGGCAAGCCCTTCTGGGAAGCACGCACCGAAATCGCATCCGTCATCAACAAGGTCGAGATTTCGGCCAACGCCTATCTGGAGCGCACTCCTTCGCGGAAGCTAGAGGCTGCGCTCGGAAGCAAGATTGCCGTCCGTCACAAGCCACATGGGGTGCTTGCGGTTCTGGGCCCCTACAACTTTCCCGCCCATCTTCCGAACGGACATATCGTGCCGGCTCTGATCGCCGGCAACGCAGTGGTCTTCAAGCCGTCCGAAAAGACGCCAGCGACAGGCGCGATGCTGGTGGAATGTTTTCATGCCGCGGGTATCCCCGAGGGCGTCGTCCGGCTACTCATCGGCGGGCCGGAAGAGGGCAAGGCGCTTGCCTCGCAGGATGGGATCGACGGCCTGCTATTCACCGGTTCGGCCAATGCTGGAATGGCGCTTCACAAGCAGTTCGCCAGCGCCCCGCACAAGATCCTTGCCCTCGAGCTTGGCGGAAACAATCCGCTGGTCGCCTGGGACGTGGGCGACATCGAGGCGACAGCCGCAATGATCGTCCAGTCCGCGTACCTATCAGCCGGCCAGCGGTGCACGGCCGCGCGCCGCCTGATCGTCGAGGATGGCTCCGAGGGAGATCTCGTCGAGGCCGTGGTCAAGCTCATCGACCGGATCATCGTCGATCATCCCCATGCGGAGCCGCAGCCGTTCATGGGGCCGCTGATCGACCTTGCGGCAGCGGACCAGCTCCAGGAGCGTTATCTCGACCTCTTGATGAAGGGGGCCAAACCGATCCGCCGGTTAGACCGGCCCTGGGAAGAACGGCCGTACCTAACCCCTTCCCTGATCGACGTCACCGAAGTCGCCGACCGTCCCGACGAGGAGCTGTTCGGGCCGGTTCTGCAGATGATCAGGGTGAAGGATTTCGACGCCGCCATCGACGAGGCAAACCGCACGCGGTTCGGCCTTGCTGCCAGCCTGATCGGCGGGAGCCCGCAATTGTACGACACCTTCTGGGCAAATATCCGGGCCGGTGTCATCAACTGGAACAAGCCAACCAACGGCGCACCGTCGAACGCGCCGTTCGGAGGCATCGGCCTGAGCGGCAACCACCGGCCAAGCGCCTATTATGCTGCGGACTATTGCGCCTATCCGGTGACCAGTAGCGAAAGCGAGATGGCCCGCGCGGCGATCCAGCAGGGCCTCCGCGACCCAGCCGAGGAAATCACCGCGAACGTCTGATCAGTTCGGCGAGCCGCCGGCCTGTACCGACCCCGCGCGGGCGGGCATTCCGCCGGCCATCGCGCCCGGACGATCCCAGCCATAGCGGTCGGCAAACGTCTCAATGCCGTTCGATCCGGGAACCATTGTCAGGTAAGTGACGTAGACTGGAATTCCACGCGGGGCCGCGATATGCTGTTCGGGCTCGCTGCCGATCGCGGCGACATCACGCCCAAAGGCAAAATGCGCTAGGCCGCGATAATCCTCCACGCGGATGCATCCATTGGATTTGGCTCGATTCGCGAGAGTGAAATATTCTCGTGTCGGCGTGTCGTGAAGGAAGATGCCCTCACGATTGGGAAACGGGAATTTCATCTTGCCCATCGAATTCTGGCCGCCCGGCTTTTGGCGAAGAATGACCTTGGCGGTCCCTGCCGCCACGGCCTTCCAGTCGACCGACGTCGGCGAGAGGACCTGCGGATTCTCGCTGAAATCCGAGATGACTTCGTAATTACGGCTCTTCAGGTAGCCGACGGGGTCCTTGGCGATGTTCGGTGCAAACTTGCGGATGAGATGCTCCGGCACGTGCCAATAGGGATTGGCGATCGCGTAATGCATCGTGCTGGCGATGATCGGGGTGGGCAGGCCAAGCTTGTCGGCATCGCCGACTACGACCTTCATGGATCCCACGCTCTGACCGCCCTGGAACATGTGCAGCCGCTGCTCTGCGGCGTTGACCAGGATGAATTTGCCCGTGCCAGGGATAATGCGCGCCCGTTCCAGGTTGAGCAGCGCCTTGTCGGAAGCACGGCCGCTTGAAGCCTGTTCCGCAAGTGCGACCTCACGGATCGCGGAGTAATAGGGGTTCACCGCCGAAACAGTCTGGAGATGCGAGGCGATCGACGGCGCCGCGGCGAGCAGGGCCATGATCCGGTCCGGAGCGCTTGGCTTCAGGGTCAGATAGGGATCGCCCCAGATGACGTTGGTGTTCGGCCGCTGGAGCGCCTGGACGTAATCGACCCAGGCGTTGGTCAAAGCGCGTTCCGCGGTCTTCTTGGCGACCGCATCGCCCGTTGCCGCGGCCTGGACCAGTGCTTCTACCTGCGCCGCATATTGCGGGCCCTGCGGAAGACCGTCGATCGGCGCCTTGCGCAAGATTTCAAGAAGGTCGGCCACCGCGGCGGTTCCGGCGGCGGTCAGCCACAGCGGCGCTTCCTGCCGGCGCTCGAAGAAATAATTGACCGCGCTCGCATTCGGCGAGCCCGGCAAGGCGAGGATTGGAGCCGGACGAGCCGGCGCCGCCGGTACCGGCGGCTGCTTCTTCTTTGCTTCGGCCGGACTCGCGAACATCATTGTCGAAGCCATTGCAGTCAGCAGAATCGCGGAAGCGCGCATCATCACCCCTTCTTATTCCCCGGTTTCACAGCGAATGCCGTTTGTGCCGGAATTCCCAAATTGCTTCAATCCCTTGCCGCCACATCGGCGACACAGGAGTGTCACAAAACGCGTCCTTTAAATGGGAGGCCGCATATGAACCTCAAGCGAACGGGCCGTTTCGCCAATTCGGGTTATTGACCAGCGAACCCGAGAAAACACGCGTTTTTCCCAGCGGCGAAACGCCTCTAGCAACACGCAATTCACATTCCCGTCATATGTTGCGCTTCGGCAACAACGCCCGAGCAAATTCCCCAGCCCGGCACTTAGGGAATGTGTTTTCAGTTCGACGACCGTATGGCTTGAGGTAGAGTTCAGGCTCGAGATCAAAGCAAAGGAGCAAGGAATGCGTAGGTTACTCCTGGGGGCAGCTGCAGTCTCCGCAATTATGGCCGCTCCGGCCTATGCCCGCGACGGCGCCGGTTATGTCGGCATCGAAGGCGGCATCATGTGGCCGAAGGATAACGACGGCAACATCGGCGTTTCTTACGACGAGACGTTCAGCTTCAGCAGCACCGCTGCGACGTCGGATGGCGCGCCCTATCCGCTCGCCGCTGATACGTTCGACGAAGACGCCTTTGGAATCGAATACGACTCCGGCTTCGACATCGACATGGTTGCCGGTTACGATTTCGGCTTTATCCGCGCCGAAGTTGAAATCGGCTACAAGCGCGCCGAGGGCAATTCGGAAATCTCGCAGAGCCTTCTCGACGACATCAACGAGAACATTCTTCGCGACCTTCCCGATATTCGCGGGGCCACGCGTCCGATCATCACCCAGGACGACTTTGACGACGACGGTCGCCTTGACGACACCGTCAAGGTTTATTCGGCGATGTTCAACCTCCTCGGCGATTTCAATGTAACTGAAGATATCGCGCTTTACGGTGGTGGCGGTTTCGGCCGCGCTCGCGTCAAGGGCTTTAGCGACGACGATAGCGCGTGGGCATGGCAGCTCATCGCCGGCGCCCGTTTCGCCGTTACCGACTGGCTCGATCTCGGTGTCAAGTATCGGTACTTCCAGACCGGCCACGTCAGCCTGCAGGACACGGTGATCACTTATGCCGGTTCGCAGCGTCCGGTCACTTCGACCGAGCTCTGCCCGTCGACCGCTCTTCCTTCGCGCACCTGCAACCGCCAGGTGATCGACGCGACGGTTGCATCGGAAATGACGGACAAGTTCAGCTCGCATAGCTTGTTGGCGAGCCTGATCTTCAACTTTGGTGGTGAGGCTCCTCCGCCCCGCCGCCGCCGCCGCCTCCGCCCCGCCGCCGCCCCCGCCGCCGCCTGCCACGCAGACGTGCCCGGACGGCTCGGTGATCCTGGCGACTGAGGCTTGCCCGCCGCCGCCGCCGCCGCCGCCGCCTCCGCCGGAGCCGGAACGCGGCTAAGCCACGGCTTGGTAAAGAGTTTGGCCGGTCACCTTAGGGTGGCCGGCCTTTCTTTTTGAGTTGATCTCATCGGAGGCCGGCACTGCGCGAAGTAAATCCGCGTGGTGTCGTCTCGCCAGCTTCGCTTCCGATCTGCTTGCCTTAGGGGCGGCGGTCGTCCGGGCTCAGCCGCTCTCGCACAGCTACACTCTCTGCGCTCCGCTTACGCTGTGCTCGGGGCCTCAACATGCAAATGAGGGCGCCGGAGGGGGAACTTCCAGCGCCCTCATCCGCCCCCACACCCGCCGGTCCTTGGCGGGTGCTCCCCTATCGGTGTTCGGGCAAGTAGGCCTCTTCCGCAAGATCGCTGAACTTGGTGATGCGGCTGTCGAACTTGAGCCGGATCTTGCCCGTCGCGCCGTGACGCTGCTTGGCCACAATAACTTCGGCAAGCCCGTAGATGCGCTGCATCTCCTCCTGCCAGGCGGCGAAATCCGGGTGATCGTCGGCCGGCTGCTTGGCCGCCAGATAATAGTCGCCGCGGAAGACAAACCAGACCATGTCGGCGTCCTGTTCGATCGAGCCGGACTCGCGAAGGTCGGAAAGCTGGGGGCGTTTGTCTTCGCGCTGCTCGACCGCGCGGCTTAGCTGGGACAAAGCGAGCACGGGGCAATCCAGCTCCTTGGCGAGCTGCTTGAGGCCGCGGCTGATTTCCGAAATTTCCTGGACCCGGTTGTCGCCAGCGCTGCCCCTTCCGGTGCCCTGCAGCAGCTGGAGGTAATCGACGACAACGAAGCCGACGCCCTTCTGCCGCTTCAGTCGCCGGGCACGCGTTCGCAGCGCTGCGATCGTCAGGCCGGGGGTGTCGTCGATGTAAAGCGGCAGGTTCTCCAGCTCCGCTGCGGCACGGGCCAGCGAACGAAACTCCTGCTGGCTGATCTTCCCCATGCGCAGATTTTCGGAACTGATCCCCGACTGCTCGGCCAGGATACGCGTCGCCAGCTGGTCGGCCGACATTTCCAGGCTGAAGAAGGCCGTCGGGGCGCCGACCGATTTTGCGGGGTCGATGCCGTCTTCCTGGTCGCGGACGAAACGCTGGGCCGCCGCGAACGCGATGTTGGTGGCGAGCGATGTCTTGCCCATACCAGGACGGCCGGCGAGGATCATCAGATCGCTCTTATGCATCCCGCCGATCTTGCCGTTGAGCGAGTCGAGACCAGTGGTGACCCCGGATAGGTGGCCGCCGCTGTTGAGCGCCTTTTGGGCCATTTCGACCGCGAGCCGGGTCGCTTCGCCGAAGCTCTTAGCCTTGCCTTCACCGCCGCCCTGTTCAGCGACCCGATACAATTCGGTCTCGGCGCGTTCGATCTGCTCGAGCGGCGCGACGTCCTCCGACGTATCAAGAGCCCCCTCAACCATGTCGCGGCCGACGCCCACAAGCGAACGAAGCAGGGCCAGGTCGTAAATCTGCTGTGCGAAGTCACGGGCGCCGATGATTGCGGCGCCTGAGCCGGTCAATTGCGCGAGATAGGCCGCACCGCCGACTTCCTTCATCGTCTCGTCGGCATCGAACATCGGCTTCAAGGTCACCGGGTTCGCGATCATGTTCTTGTCGGTCATGCGCAGGATCGCATCGTAGATCCGGCCATGGAGCGGCTCGAAGAAATGCTCGGAGCGAAGCTTTAGCTGGACATCCTCGACCAGCCGGTTGTCGATCATCAACGCACCGAGAAGCGCCGCTTCGGCCTCGATGTTGCGCGGCAGAGATTGCGGCTCAGCGTTGTTGTCCGGCGCTCCGGCGATTCGAATGATTTCGGCCATGGATCCCCGCTTAAAGGCGCAGTCCGCGCGGACAATGCAGTAAAACTAACACGCCTGTGGATAGTATGTGAGCGCTTTGCCCCGCAGTTGCGACAGAACGGGGATTTCTCGCGCCAAGCCCGTCCACAGAAAAGATTCCGTTTGAATTGAAGCGTCGTCGCAGGCCGATTAGCCAAGGCGAATGAGCATTCTTTCCGACCGCTGGATTCGCGAGCAGGCCCTTTCCAACGGCATGATCGAACCGTTCGTCGAGGCGCAGCGGCGCGAGGGTGCGATCAGCTACGGCCTGTCCTCCTACGGCTACGACGCGCGGGTCGCCGACGAATTCAAGATCTTCACCAACGTGGACAATGCCATCGTCGACCCCAAGGACTTCGCCGCCAACAGTTTCGTCGATCGCAAGACGGACGTCTGCATCATCCCGCCCAACAGCTTCGCGCTGGCCCGGACCATCGAATATTTCCGCGTGCCGGAGGACGTGCTGGTCATTTGCCTTGGCAAATCGACCTATGCGCGGTGCGGGATCATCGTTAACGTCACCCCGCTGGAGCCCGGCTGGGAAGGGCATGTGACGCTGGAATTCTCCAACACGACGCCGCTGCCCGCGAAAATCTATGCCAATGAAGGCGCGTGCCAGTTCTTGTTCCTCAAGGGGAACGAGCGCTGTGAGACAAGCTACAAGGATCGCGCCGGCAAATATATGGGGCAGCGCGGCGTGACCCTCCCCCGCCTGTGATGCTCGATCCGGCCGAACTCGACGCGGCCGACCCGCTGACCTTCGCCAAAGCGCGGTTCCAACTGCCGGATGGCGTGATTTATCTCGACGGCAACAGCCTTGGCGCCCTGCCCAGTTCCACCACCGATCGGTTGCGGCTGACGAGCGAGCGGGAGTGGGGTGAGAACCTCATCGCCAGCTGGATCACAGCAGGCTGGATCGACTGGCCGCGACAGATCGCTGAGCGGATCGCGCCGCTCGTCGGCGCATCGCCGGACGAACTGCTCGTCTGCGATTCGACCTCGATCAATCTGTTCAAGCTGGCGATGGCCGCCTGCGCGCTGCGGCCTGAGCGGAAGATCATTCTGAGCGAGGCTGGCAACTTCCCGACCGATCTTTACATGCTCCAGTCCGTCGCCGACCTCGCCGGTCTGACGCTTCGCGCGGTCCCTCGTGCGGAGCTGCGCTCGGCACTGGACGAAACGGTCGCGCTTGTCGCCCTGACCCAGGTCGATTACCGGTCCGGCGAACGGCACGACATGGCGGGACTTAACAGTGCTGCCCATGGCGCGGGCGCGTTGACGTTGTGGGACCTGTCGCACGGTGCCGGTGTGCTGGCCGTGGACCTTTCCCGCTCCGGCGCGGATTTTGCGGTTGGCTGCGGCTACAAGTATCTCAACGGAGGTCCCGGGGCGCCTGCTTTTCTGTTCGTGCGCCGCGACCTGCAGGGGTGCTGCGCCAATCCGCTGCCCGGCTGGTTCGGCCATTCGTCCCCGTTCGATTTCGATGCCAACTATCGGCCCGCCGCCGGGATCGGCCGCTTCCAGACAGGTACGCCGTCAATCCTGGCCATGGCCGCGTTGGACGAAGGACTGAAAAGCTTCGATGGCGTTGCGATCGCGGACGTCGAAGCCAAGGCTGGGCGTCTCGGTGACCTGTTCATCGAGTCGGTCGGCGATTGCCTATCGCTGGCCTCACCAATGGATGCGTCGATTCGGGGTGGTCACGTCGTATTCGGTCATGATCATGCCTACGCCATCGTCCAGGCCGCGATCGAACGTGGCGTAATTGGCGACTTTCGTGCACCCAACCTTGCCCGCTTCGGTTTCGCCCCCTTGTACCTTAGCTATTCGGACGTGGCGCGGGCCGGCGCGATCGTCCGGGATGTTGTTCTGTCCGGAGTGTGGCGAGAAGCGCGTTTCGCGGAGCGGAAGGCCGTAACCTAGGCCAGCGCCGCCCGCGAGCGGTGAATCATGTCCACCCAGTCGTGAAACGCATGGGCCAGCTTCGCGACCAAATCCTTCAGTGGCCCTTCCTTCAGACAGCCGTCGGAATCGAAGCTGTCGTCCGTAACGTGTCCCAGATAGGCTTCCGGTTGCTGCATCACTGGCATGTCCAGGAACACGCAGGCCTGACGAAGCTGGTGATTGGCGCCGAAGCCGCCGATCGCTCCTGGCGACGCAGAGATGATTGCCGCAGGCTTCTTGTTCCAGATGCTCTTGCCGTAAGGCCGCGAGCCGACGTCGATGGCATTCTTGAGGACGCCAGGGACTCCGCGATTATATTCCGGAGTACAAAACAGGATTCCGTCGGCAGCGGCGATTTGATCGCGAAAGCGCGTGTATGCTTCCGGCTGATGGGGCAGCGCATCGTAATCCTGATTGTAGAGCGGGAGGTCGCCAATCTCGACCATCGAGCATTCGAGACCGTCTCCACGCATCCCGCACATTGATCGGGCGATCTTGCGATTGATACTGCCTTCGCGAAGGCTGCCGACGACGATTGCGATTCTGTAGTTGTCCATGGCTGCTCAATCCCCTGCTTCGCGTTTCGATCCTCTCTTCGTCACCGGCGGCGGCGGCCCTGGTGCCGGATATTGCCCGGGCGGCCGCGGCGCGCCCTTGTCCGTACGCGATCCTTCCGCTGGCGCTGCGGCCCGGCAAAACGGCCCTCCGGAAGCTCGAAGCGCAGCGCGCCGGACGCCGGATTGGCCTCGGCGAGCTTGAGCTCGATCTTCTGGCCCATGGCAAAGGTCTCCGAGCTCTGCTCGCCGATGAGCGATTGCGACGCTTCGTCGTAGCGGAAATATTCGTTGCCAAGAATCGCCGCCGGGACCAGCCCATCGCCGCCCAGATCCTCGACCGTCGCGAAGAATCCGAATGGCTGAACGCCGGTTATCCGGCAACGCAGGATCTGCCCGACCTTGTCGGCGAGAAACGCCGCGACATAACGATCGACCGTTTCGCGCTCGGCTTCCATCGCCCGCCGTTCGAGCATCGAGATTTGCTCGCCGATATCCTCGAACTTCGTCCCGTCCTCCGCTGGCAGCCCGCCCTCGCCTAGTTTGTAGGCGCTAACCAGGGCGCGGTGGACGAGCAGGTCCGCGTAGCGTCGGATCGGCGAGGTAAAATGCGCGTAAGCGCCGAGCGAAAGTCCGAAGTGCCCGAGTGTCTCGGGCGAGTAGCGCGCCTGCATCTGCGTTCTAAGCAATTGCTCCATGATCTCCGGCCGAGCCTCATGATCGTCGCCAACCCGCTCGATGATGCGATTGAAGGTGGCGGGCCGGATGACCTGGCCAAGCGCGAACTCGATGTCGAACGTGCCGAGATAATCCTTGAGCGTGGTCAGCTTGACCCGGCTAGGCGCCTCGTGGACGCGATACATGACCGGCGCCTTCTTTTTTTCCAGCGCCTTCGCAGCCGCGACGTTTGCCGCGATCATATAATCCTCGACCAGGCGATGGGCATCGAGCCGTTCTCGCGGCGCGACCGACAGAATGCGGCCCTTCTCGTCGAGAACGACGCGGCGTTCGGGCAGGTCGAGCTCAAGCGGTTCGCGCTTCTCGCGGGCCGAAAGCAAAGCGCGCCAGCAGGCCCAGAGCGGCCTCAGCGCCTTTTCGACGATCTCAGCCGGGACCGGTCCCTCGACCGCCGGCATCGCGCAGGGCGACGAAGAGACCTCGGTGACTTCCTCGCCCGCGGCGTCGATCGCCGCTTGTGCATTCTCGTACGCAATGTTTGCGACAACACAAATCTTGGCACGAGTGAATCTCCAGCTCTTGAGGGCGCCGTCCTTGCCGATGTGCAGGTGGCAGGCCATCGCGGCGCGAAGCTGGCCCTCCTTGAGTGAGCACATGTCCGACGACAATTCGTGCGGGAGCATCGGCACGACGCGGTCGGGGAAATAGACGCTGTTGCCCCGGGCGCGCGCCTCGCGGTCGAGTTCGCTGCCGGGGCGGACGTAATAGCTGACGTCCGCGATGACTACGATCGCGTCCCAGCCGTCGCCGTCCTCGCGCGCTTGCGCCCAGATGGCGTCGTCATGGTCGCGTGCGTCCTCCGGGTCGATGGCGACGATCGGCAGATGCGTGAGATCCTCGCGCTCTTCGCCGAGCTTCTGGCGCGCGACCTTCTTCGCCTCGGCAATGGCCTCGTCGCGGAATTCGTCGCGGAGGCCATGCTTGTGGATGGCGATGAGCGAGAAGCTGCGCGGGGCGAACGGATCGCCGAGGATCGCGTCCACCCGCGCCGTCACGCGCGGCGGACGACCCGATGGTTCGGCAAGGACGAGGTCGCCGGGCTGCGCATCGCCAAGGTCGGAAATCGGCAGCTCACGCCGCTCGCGCTTGTCGACCGGGGTCAAGTAGTGCCGGTCACCCTCCAGCCGCACCACGCCGAGAACCAGGTCGGCCGAGCGCTGCAGCTTCTTCATCACATGGGCGACATGGCCCTTTCCGCGCTCCTCGGTGCGGGCGAGGATGCGATCATTGAGACCGAGGGCCGAACGCTTGCCGCGCTCGATCACGCGTAGCTTCGGAGCCGGCTTTTCGGCATGCCATTGTTCCGGTGTCGCCCACACTTCGCCGTCCTCGACCGACGTCACACGAAGCACGGTGACCTTGGGCACGCCGCCCATCTTGTGGAAGGCGCGGCCGGGCGCGGAGTCGATCAGCCCTTCGTCCGCCATGTCCTTGAGCAGGGTCTTCAGCGCGATCTTGTCATTACCCTTGAGACCGAAGGCACGCGCGATCTCTCGCTTGCCGGCGGGCTGGTCGCTGGTCTCGATGAATTCGAGAATCTGCTTTGGCGTGGGCAGTCCCGCCTTCGGTTTGCGCGGCATCAAGCGGTCTTAGTCCTTCGCATCGTTTGCCACTAGCGAAGTTGACTGTCCTTCGAACCGCGGCGGTTGATCGTGGAATGAACGATGGCCTTGTCTCGTTCCGATTGGCAAGCGACGCAGGTGCGGACGCCGGGTAGCGCCTCGCGCCGCTTCTTCGGGATCGGCTCCCCGCAATCGTCGCATTCCTCGGCGCTCTCCCCCTGTGGCGTGAGCGCACGGGCGCGAAGGATGGCGTCCTTTACCGTGTCGTCAATTTGGTCCTGCACCGCGCCGTCGCGAGTCCAACCACCGGCCATGAATCTCTCCTTACGCGCGCCTCAACGCACAGGAAGGCTCAAGGCTTCGGCGGTGGGACGACGTAAGGCTTGAATGCGCCGCCGGGGACCGCCGAAGCGACCGGGCTTTCGAAGCCGCTCTTGCTGACCGAGGAGACGCCGAACACCCAGTCGTCGACGCGAATTCCCTTCAGCACGATAGTGTCAGGAGTATCGGCGCGAAGTTGCTTCGGTACTCGCAGCTCATTCTGCCATTGGTTCGCATCCGACCGCCTCCACCGAACGACGAAACTATCGGCGGTCGAAAGCATCGGCCATTTGAGCGTCGTGTCGGTAGAAACCGCTCCCTCGACCGAGGGCATTGGCGGCGGCGGGGCAGAGGCGATGGCAACGAGCGCGGCGACATTCAGCTTCGTCACCTTTTCAAGATAAGGGAAATCCATCTTGTCGATGGTGTCGCCGTACTCGACGCCCTTTTCCGTCCGCAAATCCTGATGCTGCCAATTGTAATTCTCGACCGCTACCGAGAAGCGGACGGCGGGAAAGCCCGCGTTGAGGAACTCGGTGTGATCGCCACCGCGCCCGAAGCGGTCGTTGCGCCACACCTGCATGACGTCGAGGCCGATGTGCGGCAGCCGCTCGGCGAGAGTATCGAGGAAGCGCGAAATATTGCGCGACGGGCTGTCATTTTCGCCGCCTAGGCTGCGCTGCTGCGCCGCCAGTTCCTCGCGGCCCTGCCAACGGGGACCTTCGGAGAAGACGCGGACAACCTTGTCGTTGCAGACACCGTCCGACCCGCAGCTGTTGCCGATAATGTCGTTGTTCAGATTGGCGATGACGTTCCAACTCTGCGCCTTGGCATAGTCGGCGAGGATCTTACCGCCGAGCAGACCCTGTTCCTCGCCCGAGAGCGCGGCATAGACGATCGTGCCGGGGAACTTGTGCTTGGACAGCACGCGCGCGGCCTCGAGAACCGCCGCAGTGCCGCTGCCGTCGTCGTTGGCGCCCGGCGCGTTCTTGGTGAAGTCCATCACGTCGCTGACGCGGCTGTCGATATGGCCGGTGATGATGACGACGTCGTTGGGCCGCTCGGTGCCGCGCTGGATTGCGACAGCGTTGCATACCTTCGTCGGGGTTGGAACGCGCCGTCCGGTAACCGTGTCGCAGGTCTGCAGCGTTTCAAGACCGAACGACTTCATTTCCTTTTCCGCCCAGCGGACCGCGGCGCCGATCCCGCGCTTGGGGTCGGTCTGCGACGACAGGGTGTGACGGGTGCCGAAGCTGACGAGCTTTTCGACGTCCTTTTTGATCCGCGCCCCGCTTACGCGGATGCTGATGTCGTGCATCACGACCTCGGGCGTCGGTGGAGGCGCCGTTGCGGCAGCGGAGGTGGAAAGAAGGGCGGCGGAAAGCAGGGTGACACGGATCATGGCCGTCACTCTGGCACGGCCTGCGCGGCGCGTGAAGCCCGGGCCAGCCGATGCTCGCGCCACAGGATGACGAGGCCGGAGGCGATGATCACCGGCGCGCCGATCCACGTCCATTCGGTGGGCAGCTGGCCGAACAAGAGGAAGCCGAACAGGGTCGCCCAGATGAGGCTGGTATAATCCATAGGCATGACGAGGGCGACCGGAGCCAGGCGAAGCGCGCCGGTAAGAGTCAGCTGCGCGAGGCCGCCGGCAAGCGACAAGCCAGAGACGATTGCCCAGGTCTGGAGGTCGTGTGCCTTGCCGAACCACGGCATCAGGATTGCCAGCGGCAATAGCGAGCTCACCGCGAACCAGAAAACGGTCGTGGCCGCCGCCTCCGTCGCGCCAAGTCTGCGGATGACGATCGTCACCGCCGCCGTCATCAAGGCCGCAACGACCGCGACCGCGCCACCTTCCAGCGGCAAATGGCTGCTGCCGGGCTGGACGACGACGAGAACGCCGATGAAGCCGACGACGACCGCACCCCAGCGCCATTTGCCGGTCGGCTCGCCGAGCACCAGCGCCGCCAGGACAACCGAGAAGATCGGCACCGAAAAGCCTATCGCCGTGGCCTCGGCCAGCGGGAGCAGGGTCATTGCGAGGAAATTGAGGAACATGGCGGTGAGGCCGATGCCCATGCGCGTGACATGAGCGCCAATCCGCTTCGTCCTGAGCGTTTCGAAGCCGGGACCCCACGCCACCCACGCCGTTGCGCAAAAAGCCGAACCGAGCTGGCGCCAGAACAGGCTCTCCACGACATGGACTCCGCGCTGCGACGCCCATTTCACGCCTGCGAACATCGATGCCAGCAGCAGCGCCGTCAGCAGCCGGAGCCCCATGGCCAGCAATGGGCGCTGCTCGATCGGCCGGTCGGTGTCGCGGGTTCCCTGCATCGCCGCTTCACCTATTGGAGCTTCGGACAATTGCCCATAGTGTCAGGACATGCTGAGCCTGATGCTCTTCGCCGCCGCAGCGGCTTCCCCGCCCGTGCTGCATTACATCCGGTCGAACCGCGACGGCAGCGAGCCGGAGAATGTCGTCATGTATCGCCCGAGCGTTTCGACGGTCGCGGTCTACAAATATGTCAGCCGCTGCACGACCGCGGCCTATGTCACCGCGGCCTTCGACCAGAAGAGCGGCGAGGTCGCCAGCCTCGATGCCGGCAAGGTCGGGCGGCTGGGCGAGCAGGTGAAATTCGGGCGAATAGACTTCGACCCGGCAAGCCGGACGCTTTCCGCCTGGGTCGACACGCCTGGCGGCCGGCTTTCCGAGCAGATGAAAGTGCCGGACCGGCCGTGGCACCTGTTCGATTTCGACTTCGGGACCCTGAATGCCGAGCTGCAATCGGTCAGGCCGCGCCGCGACTTCTCCTTCGGGCTGCCTTTGATATGGCCGAAGGAAAAAGGCTTCCTGCGCTACATGGGCCGCGTCGACGCCAAATATATGGGCTTCGACATGGTGGAGAATACGCCTGCGGTTCGCTTCAACCTGACATTGGAAGGGCCGGAGCCCGCCACTGGCTATCTGCTGCTCGACCAGGGCGAAGGCCATATCCTGGAGGCGGAACTCTCCATCCCCAATCACGACAATTTTCGCGACTTCAGATTGTCGCTGCAAAAGGTCGACAAGGCCGGGCAGAAGGCGTGGGACAAGCTGCTGAAGCGCCACTACGCGCGTTGCCCGAAGGCGCGCTGAACCGGTTGGCAAGCGCGCTTCTTAAGGTCTAGGGAGCCGCCGAACCCGAATTCCCGAAGAGAGGCCCCTCGTGCGTCAGATCGACCATTTCATCAACGGATCCAGCTACAACGACGCGCCGCGTTCCAGCGACGTGTGGAACCCCAGCCACGGCGAAATCCAGGCCCACGTCGGTCTTGGCACCGTCACCACGCTGAAAAAGGCGATGGATGCGGCGAAGGCTGCGCAGCCGGAGTGGGCGGCGACCAACCCGCAGCGCCGCGCCCGCGTCATGTTCAAGTTCAAGGAGCTGATCGAGGCGAACATGGACGCCCTCGCCGAGATGCTGTCGAGCGAACACGGCAAGGTCATCGCCGACGCCAAGGGCGATGTTCAGCGCGGCCTCGAGGTCATCGAATATTGCTGTGGAATCCCGCAGGCGCTGAAGGGCGAATATACGCAGGGCGCAGGCCCCGGAATCGACGTCTATTCGATGCGCCAGCCGCTCGGCATCGGCGCGGGAATCACGCCATTCAACTTCCCGGCGATGATCCCGATGTGGATGTTCGGGATGGCGATCGCCTGCGGCAATGCCTTCATCCTGAAGCCGAGCGAGCGCGATCCGTCCGTGCCGGTGCGCCTTGCCGAACTGATGAAGGAAGCAGGTCTTCCCGACGGCGTGCTCAACGTCGTTCACGGCGACAAGGAAATGGTCGATGCGATCCTCGACCATCCGGATATCGCCGCCGTTAGCTTCGTCGGCTCAAGCGACATCGCGCAATATATCTACTCGCGCGGAACCGCGAACGGAAAACGCGTGCAGGCCTTCGGGGCGCCAAGAACCACGGCATCGTCCTTCCCGACGCGGACCTCGATCAGGTGGTCAACGACCTGACCGGCGCGGCATTCGGCTCGGCCGGTGAGCGCTGCATGGCGCTTCCGGTGGTGGTGCCGGTCGGAGACGACACGGCCGACGCGCTTCGCGAGAAGCTGGTTCCGGCGATCGCCAGTCTGAAGGTCGGGATCTCGACCGATCCGGAAGCGCATTACGGACCGGTGATCAACGAGGCGCACAAGCAGCGCGTTGAGAACTACATCCAGATGTGCGCCGACGAGGGTGGCGAGCTTGTAGTCGACGGCCGCGGCTTCATCCTCCAGGGCCATGAGAATGGGTTCTTCGTCGGGCCGACATTGTTCGATCACGTGAAGCCCAGCTTCCGCAGCTACAAGGAAGAGATTTTCGGGCCCGTGCTGCAGATCGTCCGAGCCGATACCTTCGAAGAGGCGGTACGCCTGCCGAGCGAGCATGAATATGGTAACGGCGTCGCCATCTTTACCCGCAACGGCCATGCCGCGCGCGAGTTCGTCAACCGGGTCAACGTCGGCATGGTCGGCGTCAACGTGCCAATTCCGGTGCCGGTCAGCTACCACAGCTTCGGCGGCTGGAAGCGTTCGGGCTTCGGCGACATCGGCCAGTACGGGCAGGAAGGCCTTCGCTTCTGGACCAAGAACAAGGTCGTCACGCAGCGCTGGCCAGACGGAAGTGCATCGGGCGACCACAAGGAAGCGTTCATCATCCCGACAATGGGGTGAGGCAGCGAAATCCGATGGAGCGCGTTGATCAGAAATGAGAACGCGCATCATCGGGCTTGCCGCCCTCTTCGCCGTCGCCGCCTGCGACAGTGCCGGCGATGAGAACATCATGATCGACAACCAGGTGAATGCGGCCGAGGCCGCCAATGCCGATGTCGAAGTGCTGCCGGCGGATGAGACGGCCAGCCTGCCGGCCGGAAACGAAGCCACTCCTTCCGCGAACGGCAGCGGTAATGAGACGGCGCCGCCCGATAGCGGGGTCGCAGCCGTGATCCCCGCTCAGTATCGCGGCCGGTGGGGCATGGTGCCGGGCGATTGCACCTCGACCCGGGGCGACGCCAAGGGCCTGATCACCGTTGGCGACAAGATCATCCGATTCTACGAATCGACGGCAACGCTGAAGGAACAGCGCCCGGCCATTGCCACCAGCTTCTCCGGCCTGTTCGGCTTCACCGGAGAGGGTCAGATGTGGGAGACGGTGATGACCTTCACCCGCACCGGCGATACGCTGAAGCGGGCCGAAGACGAGGGCACTTTCACCTACAAGCGCTGCGCCTGAGAGGAACAACGATGAAGCTCTATTACGCGCCGGGTGCCTGCAGCCAGGCACCGCACATAATCCTCCACGAGACCGGGCTCAGTCATGAGGCGGTCAAGGTCGATCTCAAGCAGAAGCGGACCGAGCACGGCCGCGACTATCGCGAGATCAACCCCAAGGGATCGGTCCCGGCGCTGGAGCTGGACAACGGAGAGGTGCTGACCGAGAACGCCGTCGTCCTTCAATATCTCGGCGACCGGACCAATCTCGGCGAATTCCTGCCGTCGCTCGGGGATTTTCGCCGCTACCGCGTCCTTGAGTGGCTCAACTTCATCACCACCGAGCTCCACAAGAGCTTCGCGCCGCTCTTCAGCCCCGCTGCGGGGGACGAGGTAAAGTCCTTCATGCGCAAGACCATCGGCGAACGCCTCGATTTCGTCGAAGCGCAGTTCACGGGCCCTTTCCTGACCGGAGACGATGCGACCCTTCCGGATTTCTACCTGTTCGTCATCACCGGCTGGGCGGAGAAGATGATTGGTCTCGACAAATGGCCGAAGCTGGCTGCCTTCCAAAGCCGCATGCTCGAGAGGCCGGCCGTCCGAGCCGTGCTGCGTCATGAGGGGCTGCTTCAGGAAGAAGCTGCCAGCTAGGCGCATCTTGCTGGTCGGCGGTTCGGCTCTTAAGGGCAACGGCCATGCAGCAATTCGACCTGACCGACGAGCAGCGCCAGATCCAGGAGATGGCGCAGCAGTTCACAGCTGATGCCATCACGCCGCAGGCGGCTGAATGGGACGAGAAGCACATCTTTCCCAAGGACACGATCCGCGCCGCGGCCGAGCTCGGCTTCGGCTCGATCTACGTCAGCGAGGAGTCCGGCGGGATCGGGCTCGGGCGGCTGGAAGCGGCGCTGATCATGGAAGCGATGGCCTATGGCTGCCCCTCGACCAGCGCATTCATCTCGATCCACAACATGGCGGCGTGGATGATCGACCGGTTCGGCGGCGAAGAGGTCAAGCAGAAGTATTTGCCGTCGATGGTGACGATGGAGCGGATCGGCAGCTACTGCCTGACCGAGCCGTCGTCAGGCTCCGACGCCGCCGCGCTCAAGACCAAGGCCGTCCTGGATGGCGACCATTATGTCGTCAGCGGCTCAAAAGCGTTCATCTCGGGCGGCGGCGAGAACGAGATTTACGTGACGATGGTCCGCACCGGCGAGGACGGACCGAAGGGCATCAGCTGCCTAGTCATCGAGAAGGACATGGCGGGCGTCAGCTTCGGAGCGCAGGAGAAGAAGCTCGGCTGGCATTCGCAGCCGACCGCGCAGGTCAATTTCGACGAAGTCCGGGTCCCCGTCGCCAACCGCGTCGGTGCGGAGGGCGAAGGCTTCCGGATTGCGATGATGGGCCTTGACGGCGGCCGGCTCAACATCGGCGCCTGCTCGCTTGGCGGCGCGCAGCGCTGCCTCGACGAAGCGATCAACTATACCAAGGACAGGAAGCAGTTCGGGAAAGCGATCGCCGACTTCCAGAACACGCAGTTCATGCTAGCCGACATGGAGACCGAGCTGCAGGCCGCCCGATACTTGCTCTACGTCGCCGCAGCGAAGGTCACCGCCAATGCGCCCGACAAGACCAAGTTCGCGGCGATGGCCAAGCGCCTCGCCACCGACAGCGGTTCGAGCATCGTCGACCGCGCGCTGCAGCTTCACGGCGGCTACGGCTACCTCCAGGATTATCCGATCGAGCGCTTCTGGCGCGACCTTCGGGTTCACTCAATTCTGGAAGGCACCAACCAAGTCATGCGGATGATCGTGGGCCGCGAACTGACCCGCCAGTAATGACCAGGAAACCCACTCTCCCCTTCGATCCGTTCGCGCTTGCCCAGGCGGCCGGCGCGACGGCGCTCGGCCTCGCCTCGCGTCCGCAGGACCTGCTCCAGGTGCAGATGGAGGCGGCCAGGCAATGGGGCGATTTCTGGACGGATGCGCTGACCGGCAAGGCCGGCGAAGCGCCGCGCGACCGCCGCTTCATGGCCGCCGAGTGGCAGGACGATCCCTATTACCGCTCAGTCCGTGACGCCTACCTGCTGGCATCGAAGCAGCTTCGCGAACTGGTTTCACTCGGTGATGGCGACGACAACGCGAAAGCGACCGCGCGATTCCTGCTCGACCAGTATCTCAATGCCGTCAGCCCGGCGAATTTCGCCCACACCAATCCCGACGTCGTCAAGCGGACCAAGGAAACGAACGGCGCGAACCTGGTTCAGGGTTTCGCCAATTTCCTGGAGGACGTGACCAGCGGCAAGGGCATCGTCCAGCGCCGTTCCGACCCCAAGGCGTTTGAGAAGGGCAAGACCATCGCCGCGACGCCTGGCGAAGTGGTCTTCCAGAACGATCTGTTCCAGCTCATCCAGTACACACCGACGACGGACAAGGTGGCCGCCGAGCCGCTGCTTTACGTGCCGCCGCTGGTGAACCGCTATTACATGATCGATCTCGCTCCCAATCAGTCGTTCGTGAAATGGCTGGTCGAGCAAGGGCGCACCGTTTTCGTCATCAGCTGGGTCAATCCGGGACCGGAGCTCAAGGACAAGGGGGTCGGCGACTACGTCACCGAAGGCGTCGTCACAGCGATCGAGCAAGCGGCGAAGCGCACCCGTCAAAAGCCCGACCTGTTCAGTTTCTGCCTTGGCGGGACATTGGTCGCGATCGCGCTGGCCTGGCTCGCCGCAAAGGGCCGCGCCGACGAGGTCAATTCCGCGACGCTGATCGGCAGCCTCGTCGATTTTTCCGACATGCGCGATTGGTCGGCGTTCGTCCATGAAGGGCATTTGTCGGCGCTTGAGGATCACCTTGAGGCGCAAGGGTATATCGACAGCCTGGAGCTTCAGCGGCTGTTCGCGGCGATGCGCGCCAACGACCTCATCTGGTCGAGCGTCATCAATCACTATCTGCTCGACAAGGAAGCGCCGCCGAGCGACCTGCTCTACTGGTTCGAGGATGGCGCGAGGATTCCGGCCGCCTTCCTGAAGAGCTACAATCGCGACTTGCTTAAGGACAACAAGCTGAAGGACCCGGCCGGCTTCACGGTCGGCGACGTCGCCATCGACCTGGCCAAGATTACCACGCCGATGATGGTCATCGCGCTGAAGGACGATCACGTCTCGGCATGGGAAGCGGTCTATCGCGGAGCCCGCGACCTCGGCGCCGACTTCGTCCTCGGCGGATCGGGGCATAATGCCGGGGTGATCAACCCGCCTTCGCGCAACAAGCACGGCTATTGGACGGCCAAGGCAATGCCTGAAAGCGCAGGCGACTGGCTCGCGGGCGCGACCAAGAACGAGGGCAGCTGGTGGCCGCTTTGGACGAAATGGCTCGACGGCAAGGGCAGCGGCAAGCAAGTCGCGGCACGCAAGATTACCGACGGGATCGAGCCAGCCCCCGGCACCTACGCGACAATGGACTGAGATGAACGACGTAACGACCGACTTGCGTGACGTGCTGACCGTCAAGGAAGGGCTTGCCGGCCGCCTACGCCTCAACCGGCCCAAGGCCCTGCATAGCCTCAATCGCCAGATGGTTCGCGACATGGCCGCCGCGCTCCACGAGTGGCGCGACGACCCGGACGTGCGGATCATCCTGATCGACCATGCAGAAGGCCGCGGCTTCTGCGCCGGCGGCGACGTGGTCACCATCAGCCAGAATGTCGAAGGGCACGAGACCGCGGCGCGCGCCTTTTTCTTCGACGAATATCGGCTCAATCACCTGGAATACACCTACCCTAAGCCCGGCGTCGCCTTCATGGACGGCGTCACGATGGGCGGCGGCGTCGGCATCGCCTGCCCATGTCGTTTCCGGGTTGCGACCGAGCGCACCGTGCTCGCGATGCCGGAAACGACGATCGGAATCTTCCCCGACGTCGGCGGCGGACGATATTTGTCGCGTCTTCGCGGGCGGATGGCCCAGTTCCTGGCGCTGACCGGGGCGCGGCTCGACGGTGCGGAATGCCTCAAGCTTCGGCTCGCCACGCACTACATCCAGTCCGACCGGCTGGAGGAAGCCAAGGAGCGGATCATGGCCCAGCCATTCCGTGTTCAGGCAATCCTTGATGAACTCAGTGAAGAAGATGTCCCGCCCGCCAGGATCACGGACAATCTCAAGAAAATCGACCGCTATTTCGCGTCCGACCGGCTTGAGGAGATTCTCGACGCTCTGGACGAGGGCGCCGCGGCTGGCGACGATTGGGCGGCCAAGGAAGCGGCGACGATCCGCAAGAAGTCGCCGATGGCCTGCAAGGTCAGCCTCAAGCTGCTCCAGGAAAGCCCCTACCAGCTCCACTTTGTCGACGAGATGCGGATGGAGTATGGGATCATGGTCCGGCTAATCCATCATCCCGACTTCAAGGAAGGCGTGCGCGCCCTGCTGATCGACAAGGACAACAATCCAAATTGGCACCCGACGCGGCCGGAAGCGATCGGCGATCGCGACGTCGAGGCCTTTTTCGAGCCTCTTCCTCCCGAGGAGGAATGGCGGCCGTTCGATTTTTAGGAGCACCCTGATGAGCTACGAAACCATTCTCGTCGAGAAAAAGGGTGCGGTGACACTCGTCACCCTGAACCGCCCGCAGGCGCTCAACGCGCTCAATTCCACCGTGCTCAAGGAATTGATCGACGCCTTCGCGGCCTATGACGCCGACCCCGATCAACGCTGCCTCGTTCTTACCGGAAGCGAGAAGGCCTTCGCCGCCGGGGCCGATATCAAGGAGATGCAGGCGCAGGGATTCGCGGACATGTATTCGGCTAACTTCTTCGGCGGCTGGGAGAAGGTCACGCGTACCCGCAAGCCGTGGATCGCCGCGGTCAATGGCTTTGCGCTCGGCGGCGGCTGCGAAGTGGCGATGATGGCCGACTTCATTATCGCCGGCGACAATGCCAAGTTCGGCCAGCCCGAAATCAAGCTCGGCGTCACGCCCGGCATGGGCGGCTCGCAGCGGCTGACTTGGGCAATCGGCAAGTCCAAGGCGATGGAAATGTGCCTGACCGGGCGGATGATGGACGCGAAGGAAGCGGAAACCAGCGGCCTCGCCGCGCGGGTCGTCCCGGCCGCGTCGCTGGTCGAGGAAGCGCTCAAGACTGCCGAGACCATCGCCGGAATGGCGCCGCTTGCCGCCATCGCCAACAAGGAGATGGTCAACGCCGCGTTCGAAATGGGCCTAGCGCAGGGCATCAACTTCGAGCGGCGGCTGTTCCACGGCCTGTTCGGCACCGAGGACCAGAAGGAAGGCATGAGCGCGTTCGTCGAGAAGCGCCCGGGCAAATGGAAGGGTAAGTAAGATGGCACGCGTCGCATTCATCGGCCTCGGCAACATGGGTGGCGGGATGGCCGCGAACCTCGTCAAGGCAGGGCATGAGGTCGTCGCCTTCGACCTTGCCGAGCCGGCAATCGAGCGGGCCAAGGGCAACGGCTGCAGCATAGCCACGAGCGCTGAGGAAGCGGTGGCGGGAGTCGATGCGGTTGTCACCATGCTGCCGGCCGGAAAGCATGTCGCCGGCGTGTACCGCGACAGCGTGTTCGGAAAGGCGCCGGCGAGCGCGATCCTGATGGACTGCTCGACCATCGACGTCGTGACCGCAAAGCAGGTCGAGGACGAAGCCAAGGCGACCGGCTACACGATGGTCGATGCGCCGGTATCCGGAGGCATCGCGGCGGCGGATGCGGGCACTTTGACCTTCATGGTCGGCGGATCGAATGACGGCTTCGCCAAGGCCCGGCCATTCCTCGATAAAATGGGCAAAGCGGTGATCCATGCCGGCGGTCCGGGCGCGGGCCAAGCGGCCAAGATCGTCAATAACATGCTGCTGGGCGTGACGATGGCCGGAACCTGCGAGGCGTTCGTGCTGGCGCAGAAGCTGGGCCTCGACCCGCAGACCTTCTTCGACATCTCCAGCAAGGCCAGCGGCCAGAGCTGGTCAATGACGAGCTATTGCCCCGTCCCTGGGGTCGGCCCGGAAACGCCCGCCGACCGCAATTACGACGGCGGCTTTGCGGCGGCGCTGATGCTGAAGGATTTGAAGCTGGCGATGGAAGCGGCCAAGGAAGCTGGCGCCTATACGCCGATGGGCGGCGAGGCCGAGGAGCTTTACCAGCGCTTCGTCGACCGGGGCGGCGCCAACAAGGATTTCAGCGCGCTGATCAAAATGATCGACGACAGCTGGACGCCTCCCGCTTGATTGGCGGCATCACAAGGGCCACATCGCCGTCATGCTGATAGAGATCGAACGGACGCCCAACCCGGCGACCCGCAAATTCCTGCCCGGACAGACCGTGATGGAAGCGGGCGGACGCGATTTCGCCACGCCGGAAGCCGCCGCCGCCAGTCCGCTGGCCGAGGCCCTGTTCGCGACCGGGATGGTCGACGGCGTCTATTTCGGCCGCGACTTCATCAGCGTCTCGGCGGCGCCGACGATCGAATGGGACCAGCTCGAGCCGGAGGTGCTAACCCTCTTGCTCGACCACTTCTCTCTTGGCGCTCCGCTGTTCAAGCCGGGCACGGCCGGCGAGATCCATGTCGCGTCGGACGCCACGCCCATTTTCGAGGACGATCCCGCCGACGCCGATATCATCGATCAGATCAAGGATCTGATCGAGACACGGGTCCAGCCGGCCGTCGCCAACGACGGCGGCAACATCGTGTACAAGGGCTACAAGAACGGTCGGCTGTTCCTGGAGATGCAGGGCGCTTGCGCCGGTTGCCCTTCGTCCACGGTGACGCTCAAGCGCGGCATCGAGAGCCTCATCAAACATTACGTGCCCGAGGTCGAGACCGTCGAAGCGGTCTGAAACCGCGCCGATTTCCGCCGATTTCACTTGCTCAGGGCAAGGAGTCATGAACTAATCCGGGCAGAAGAGGCGCGCCCCCGTGATCCTGACGATCGACACATCGACCCCGGCCTGCACCGTCGCATTGATCGGCATCGACGGGACGGTTCATGCCAGCCGCGACGAGATCATCGGCCGGGGCCATGCTGAGCGACTAGTGCCGCTGATAGCCGAGATGATCGAAGGTCATGTGCCGACCCGAATTGTCGTTGGCACCGGGCCGGGCAGCTTCACCGGCCTAAGGATCGGAATTGCCGCAGCGCATGGGCTGGCGATCGGGTGGGAAGTGCCGCTGTGCGGAATGTCCTCGCTTGCGCTGATCGCAGCCGGCGCGCCGGGCGACGGACCTCTCGCAGTGGCCATCGCGGGCGGGCATGGCGAACTCTTCGTCCAGCAATTCACGCGTTCGCCGCTCAAGGTGAAGAGCGAAGTCACAAGCCTTAAGCCGGACGCTGCGGCGGCGGCCGTTACCGCCGCGCTTGTCGTTGGAAGCGGAGCTTCGGCGCTGGTCGCGGCACGCGGCAGCGGAGAGGCACTGGACCTCCTTCCTTCCGCAGCCAACGCGATGCTCCTGCCGAAGGCGCTTCGCAACCTGACCGTTACGCCGGCATACGCCCGCTCGCCGGACGCGCAGCCGCGCGCTGCAGCCTGATGACGGCAGCGGTGCAATCATCGTTCCACCTCGCTGCCGGGGGCCCGGCCGATCTTCCCGACGTCATGCGCATCATGAGCTCCGCGTTCCCGCCCACTTTCGGGGAAGGCTGGTCGAAGTCGCAGTGTGCGGGGATTCTTCCGCTCGGCGGAGTCCGGTTGGTGGTTGCACGAACGGCCGATGGCGAGCCGGCCGGCTTCTCCCTCGATCGCCGTGTTGTCGACGAGGCGGAGTTGTTGCTCCTTGCAGTCGGCAGCGGCTTCCAGCGACAAGGGCTCGGCACGTTGTTGCTTCGGGAATTCATCGAAACCCACCGCGGCGGCGATGTCGCCCGCCTGCACTTGGAAGTCCGCGATGGTAACCCGGCTGTAACGATCTACGAACAGTTCGGCTTTCGCGCAGTCGGCCGGAGGAAGGATTACTATCGCGGCGCCGACGGCGTGTTCAACGACGCAGTGACGATGATCCGGGAACTCGAATAGCGACCTGCCGATCTTGATCTGGGTTTATTGCAAAGGCCACGCATTGCGTCATAACCGTCTTGGCGAAGGTACACGCTTGCGTTTCGAAAAGAATATTTGCTCGGAGAATTTTTGAAATGGATGACAACCTCAAGGAGACGCTGGTCACGCTTACCGCGGACATTGTCGCTGCGCACGTCAGCAACAATAGCGTCGCCGTGAACGACCTTCCGCAATTAATTTCCAACATCCATGGCGCACTTGCCGGATTGACCGGAATGACCGCAGAGGAAGCCCGGCCGGAGCCGAAAGTGCCGATCCGCTCCTCGATCAAGCCCGACTATATCGTCTGCCTGGAGGACGGGAAGCGGCTGAAGATGCTGAAGCGTCACCTGATGACCCACTACAGCCTTACGCCGGACCAATACCGCCAGAAGTGGGGCCTGCCGTCCGATTACCCGATGGTCGCTCCGAACTATGCCGAACAGCGGCGGACTCTGGCCAAGTCGATCGGGCTTGGCACCAAGCGCCGCAAGGGTGGACGCAAGGCCGCAGCCAGGTAGCGCTTATCGGGGCGGGTGCGCCGAACGCCCGCCCCTGCCCTTTTCACACAGGTAAGCCATGGACGTGGTGCTCATCGCCCTCGTGGCGGCCTTAGCATCGGCCCTGACCCTTTATTCCGGCTTCGGGCTAGGGACGGTCCTTCTTCCCGCCTTTGCGCTCTTTCTTCCGGTTCCCGTCGCCGTCGCCGCGACCGGAATCGTCCATTTGCTCAACAATCTGTTCAAGGGCGCGCTGCTGTGGCGGCGCGCGGACTGGCGGACCGTGCTGCGCTTAGGCATCCCCGCTATTCCAGCGGCGATCCTCGGCGCGTGGTTGCTGGCGATCCTGGGCGACACGCCGCGCCTGTTCGAATGGGCCTCCTTCGGCCGCAGTTTCGGGCCGACCGCGGCGGACCTAACCGTCGGCCTACTGATGATCGCCTTCGCCGCGCTGGAACTGCAGCGCTGGTTCCAGAAGCTGGAGGCCCCGCCCGGCTTCATCCCGCTCGGTGGATTGCTGTCCGGCTTCTTCGGCGGCCTTACCGGCCAGCAAGGCGCGTTCCGGTCGGTATTCCTGCTCCGGGCAGGGCTGACCGCCGATCGGTTCATTGCCACCGGGGTGATGATCGCGGTCATAGTCGATTTGACGCGACTGACGACTTATGCCGCGACCTTCGACGGCGGGTTCGACCCGGCGAAGCGCGAAGGGCTGATGATCTTGGTCGGAACGTTGAGCGCCTTTCTCGGCGCCTTCATTGCGGCCCGCTACCTCGACAAGATGACTATCGGCGCGGTTCGCTACGGCGTCGCGGGCCTGATGTTCGTAATTGGTGCGGCCCTCAGCGCCGGCGTGATCGATTAACGACGTTGAATCGCTAGAGTCCGCTTTGGGTCGAAAGCTATCATTCGCGCTGATAAGGTCTGAAGCATGACAGCGGGCAAAAGGCCGAAGCGATACCGGGGTTATCGCCCACCACCTCTGTGGTGGTACAAGGTAAAATATTCTGCGTCCGCCGCAGTCCTGGCGCTGTTCACGATCTTCTCAGTCGCCCAAATGACACTCGGCGTACTAACGGGCGTGCTCGCGGTCTTTCTATCCAAGACGGACGAGGTCGTGCGCTGGTCAGATTCTCCGGGGCGCTTCGCTTGGCAAATGACCCTGTGGGGCGCGACGGCGTTCGTATCGTTCGCCGGTTCTTATGCCCTTTGGGTAGCGTTGAAGGGCTTGAAGGGCCCCTCGGCCGAAACGCGCCTTTGAGCCGCCATCTCTAGGCCGCCATCGGATGCCGGAAGCTTATCAGCGTGAGCCCGAGTTCCGCTGCTTTCTGCCGGACATCGGCGACATTGCGGTTCATGTAATCGGCGATCTCGCTCACCGGCGCCTCACGAACGTACAGACCGCGAAGGGTTGCGGTATCTTCCTCAGACCAAGGAGCGAAGCTTTCGTTTGCGGCGTCGGTCGAGAGCATGAAGCGGTTGTTTTCCATGCGTTCGAAAAACCGCTTGCTCGCCCGAGGTTCCGCGCCGTCGACGTCACAAATATTAATAGTGCTTCTTTCACATTTCGGCGCCAGGCATCGGGCTGATCGCGTTGCGCTCCGCCGCCTTCGCTATTAGCTAGGGCTCTATGCATCGTACCATCGACATCGAGCAGCTGTGCGCGGACAAGGGGCTTCGCATTACCGAGCAGCGGCGGACTATCGCCAAAGTCCTGGCCGACAGCGAGGACCATCCCGACGTCGAGACGCTTCATTCTCGCGCGTCCGCGGTCGATCCCAACATCTCGATCGCCACGGTTTACCGCACGGTCCGGCTGTTCGAAGAAGCCGGTATCCTCGAGCGGCACGAGTTCGGCGACGGCCGCTCCCGCTATGAAGCGGCGTCGGAAACGCATCACGACCATTTGATCGACGTCGAGACCGGCAACGTCATCGAATTCGTCGACGAAGAGCTTGAGGAGTTGCAGCGACGGATCGCTGACCGTTTGGGCTTCCGGCTCGTCGACCATCGCATGGAGCTTTATGGGGTCCGCAGCGACCGCGACCGGTAATTCGTCGCGCTGGCGGGCCTATGTCCGCCTGACCATGCTCATCGGCTGGTTCGCGATCTGTATCGGCCCGCACCTCGCGGCGCGCGCCGTAGGACGATCGCATTGGCCGCGCCGGTTCCTGGCCGGCGTGGCGCGGATCGCGGGCGCGGATGTCCGCCGGCACGGCCCACGGCCCGGCGCCGGTCACCTCATTCTCGCCAATCATATCAGCTGGCTCGACATTCCCGTGCTTGCCGGGGCGACCGGCTGCGCCTTCGTGTCAAAGGCGGAAATCCGCGATCACTGGTTCCTGCGCTGGATCGCGGAACAAAATGCCACCGTCTATGTCGACCGCGCCGCCCGGCGAGATGTCCACGACCAGGCCGCGAGCCTTCGCGAAAAGCTGCAGAGCCAACAGCCGCTGGCGGTCTTCCCCGAAGGCACGGTCGGCGACGGCCGCGCGCTCTTGCCGTTCAAGCCCGCCCTGCTTTCCGCCGTCGCCCCTCCGCCCGACGGAGTGCAGGTCGTGCCGGTGGCGATCGACTATCATCACCACGCCGAGGTGATCGCATGGGACACGGACAAGCCAGGTCTTCACGATTTCCTTCGCGTGCTCGGCCGCTCGGCCTCAACCACCGTGACTGTGCGCGTGCTGGAACCGCTACCCGCCCACGGTAACCGGAAAGCGCTGGCCCGCTCGGCAGCGGAGGCGATCGCCGGAGCGCTGGCGACTTCCTCAACGTCGCGCCCTGCCCTATAGGCCCGCCGCGATGACTTCCCCCGCGACTCGCCCGAAAACCTTTACGGTCAAGAGCTTCGGCTGCCAGATGAACGTCTATGACGGCGAGCGCATGGCCGAATTGCTCGGCGCCGAAGGCATGCGCGCGGCGGGTGCTGGCGAGGATGCCGACCTCGTCGTCCTCAACACCTGCCACATCCGCGAGAAAGCTGCGGAGAAAGCCTATTCCGACATTGGGCGACTGAAGCGCGATGACGGCACCAGGCCGATGATCGCGCTGGCCGGATGCGTCGCTCAGGCCGAAGGCGCTGAAGCGCAGGCGCGCAGCAAGATGATTGACCTCGTCGTCGGCCCCCAAGCCTATCACCGCCTGCCCGAATTGCTAGCCGATGCCGCTGCCGGGCGGCGCCCGGTCGACACCGACATGCCCGCAATTTCCAAGTTCGGTGCGCTCCCCGCTCGCCGGAAAAGCGGGCCGAGCGCGTTCCTTACCGTTCAGGAGGGCTGCGACAAATTCTGCACTTATTGCGTCGTGCCGTACACGCGCGGGGCGGAAGTCAGCCGTCCGTTCGGCGACATCGTCGACGAGGCGCGAGCGCTGGCCGATGGCGGCGCGGTCGAAATCACCTTGCTCGGCCAGAACGTCAATGCATGGAGCGATGGGGCGCGCGGCCTCGACGCGCTGATCCGCGAGATTGCGAAGATCGGTGGCGTCGAGCGTATTCGCTATACCACCAGCCACCCGATGGACATGAGCGATGCGCTGATCGCCGCCCATGGCGAGATCGACAGGCTGATGCCCTATCTCCACCTGCCGGTGCAGTCGGGAAGCGACCCGATCCTCAAGGCCATGAACCGCAGCCATGACGTCGAAAGCTACGTCCGCCTGATCGAGCGATTCCGGGCCGTGCGGCCGGACATCGCCATCTCCGGCGACTTCATTGTGGGCTTCCCCGGTGAAACCGAAGCGGATTTCGAAGCAACGCTCGCCATTGTCGACGAGGTTCGCTACGCAGCAGCTTATTCGTTCAAATATTCGCCGCGACCGGGCACCCCGGCGGCGATGATGGAGGGGCAGATCGCGGGCGAAGTGATGGACGAGCGGCTTCAGCGCCTCCAGGCGCGACTCGCCGAGCACAGCCTGGCCTTCAACCGCGCCTGCATCGGCCGCGACACGCAAATCCTGATCGACCGCAAGGGGCGCCAGCTCGGCCAGATGGTCGGCAAGTCGCCCTGGCTTCAGTCGGTCCATGTGACCAGCGACGCAAAGATCGGAGAGATGATCGACGTGACATTGACCAGCGCAGGACCGAACAGCCTTGGCGGCTCGCTTCGCACGGTAGAAGCAGCCTGATGGCCAAGCGCGACCTCGCCGCCGCCAACGTCGACGCCCCGATCGAAGGGCGTGCCCGGCTGGAGCTGGAATTCGACCAGCCCTACCTCCTCGGCCCGTTGTTCGGCGACTACGACCGTCACCTGGTGATGATCGAGGACCGGCTCGGCGTGCACATCGCCGCCCGCGGCAACCGCGTGATGATCGAGGGCGAGCCGGATTCAGCGGCGCGCGCCCGCGACGTCCTCGTCGGCCTCTACAACCGGCTCGACCAAGGCCATGACGTCGATACCGCCGCGGTGGAGGCGGTGATCGGAATGGCGGCCCAACCCGCGCTCGATGGAATCATCAGCGAAGACGTGGCCAATGCCCCTCGGGTGATGATCCGCACCCGCAAAAAAACAATCGTCCCGCGTTCAAGCGTCCAGACCGCCTACATGGAAGCGCTGGCGCGCGACGACATGATCTTCGCGCTCGGCCCGGCCGGCACCGGCAAGACCTATCTCGCGGTCGCGCAAGCCGTAGCGATGCTGATTACCGGGCAGGTCGACCGCCTGATCCTGTCGCGACCGGCTGTTGAAGCCGGCGAGCGCCTCGGCTTCCTTCCCGGCGACATGAAGGAGAAGGTCGACCCGTATCTCCGCCCGCTCTACGACGCGCTGTACGACATGTTGCCGACAGAGCAGGTTGAGCGACGCATCGCCAGCGGCGAAATCGAGATCGCGCCGATCGCTTTTATGCGCGGACGTACGCTGAGCGACGCCTTCATCATCCTCGACGAGGCACAGAACACCACGCCGCAGCAGATGAAGATGTTCCTGACCCGCTTCGGCATGCGCAGCCGGATGGTGATCTGCGGCGACCCGAACCAGACCGATTTGCCGAATGGCGTAACGTCGGGGCTCGGGGACGCGGTTGCGAAGTTGCAGGGCATTCCAAAGCTGTCGATGATCCGTTTTTCGGCCGCCGACGTCGTCCGTCACCCTCTCGTCGGGCGGATCGTGGAAGCTTATGAGGGCCCGGCCAGGTGACACTCGACGTTCTGATCGATTCCGATCCGGAGTGGGACAGTAGCATCGACTGGGCCGCGCTCGCGCGCGGTGCCGCTGAGGCCGCGATTGCCGAAAGCGCGTTCCCGCAACTGGCGCTTGGCGAGCGGCCGGTCGAAATGTCGATCCGGCTAGCCAATGACGAGGAAGTTCACGCGTTGAACGCAGAATGGCGTGGTAAGGACAAGGCGACCAACGTTCTGTCCTTCCCGATGGCAGATGCCGAAGAAATGGATGAGGGCAGTGGACCGGAGTTGATGCTTGGCGACATCATACTGGCCCACGGCGTCTGCGCCAGCGAAGCGGCCGAGAAGTCCATTCCACTCGAGCGGCATGCAACCCATTTGCTGGTCCACGGAACGCTGCACCTGCTAGGCTACGACCATATGGACGACGGCAGCGCAGCCGACATGGAATCGCGCGAGATCCGCGCGCTCTCTCGCCTCGGAATCTCTGACCCCTACGCTGGGGAAACGCTCTGATGGCAGATGGCGAGGACAATGGCTCCAGGCTGTGGCGCGGAATGCGCGCTTTGCTGTTTGGAGAGGACAGCGAGGCGACGCTTCGCGACCAGATAGAGGAAGCGATCGACGAAGCTGAGGGCAGCCGGCCTAAGCGCGGCGACCTCAGCCCACACGAGCGGCAGATGCTCCGCAACCTGCTTCACTTCGGCGACCGCACGGCGGGTGAGATCGCGGTCACACGCGGCGACATCGTCGCAGTCCCGAGAACGGCGACGTTCGATGAGTTGGTCGGCGCCTTCGCCGAAGCCGAACACAGCCGGCTGCCGGTCTATGGCGACGGGCTCGACGACATTATCGGCATGATTCACATCAAAGACGTTTACAAGGCGCTCAACGATCCCGCGCGGGCACGCTCGATCGACGACCTGCTGAGAACGCCGTTGTTCGTGCCCGAGTCTATGGGCGTGCTCGAGCTGCTGGCGCGTATGCGCACCGGCCGCATGCACCTTGGCATCGTCGTCGACGAATTCGGCGGAACCGAGGGCCTGGTGACGATCGAGGACGTTGTCGAGGAAATCGTCGGCGAAATCGAAGACGAGCATGACGAGGCAGTCGTGGCCGGTCTGACCATGCTCGACGACGGTGTTTGGGAAGCCGGCGCGCGGGTCGAACTGGAAGAGATCGCCGAGACGGTCGATCCGCGCCTGTCGAGCGAGGAAGACGAGGTCGACACGATCGGCGGGCTGGCATTCTTGCTCGCTGGCCGGCTGTTGAAACCGGGCGAGTCCGTGCCGCATCCCTCGGGCTGGCGAATTGAATGCGTCGAGGCCGACGCAAGGCGGATGATCCGGCTGCGGCTCCACGCGCCCGAATCCGACGCGCCGAGCGAATAAGGACCGGACTTGGCGATTTCGGTCGACAGGCTGACCAGGCGACCGATGCTGCTCGCGGTGGCTGTCGGTGCGCTTTCCGCGTTCGCATTCCAACCATTCGGTATCTGGCCAATGATGGTCGTCGCGTTCGCGGCGCTGTGCTGGCTACTATGCCGCGCGCAATCGATGAAGGGCGCACTCGGCATCGGCTGGATGTTCGGGCTTGGCCAATACGTCATCGGCCTCAACTGGATAGCGACAGCATTCACCTTCCAAGCAAAGATGCCGCCGTGGCTGGGCTGGATCGCGGTCGTGCTCCTGTCACTCTATCTCGCCGTCTACCCGATGCTGGCGGCAGGGTTGGCATGGCGATTTGGCAAGGCACGGCCACTGGCGCTCGTGCTGGCGCTGGCTGGCGGCTGGGCAATTACCGAGTGGTTACGGGCGACGATGTTCACCGGTTTTGCCTGGAACCCGGTGGGTGTGACACTGATCGATACGCCCTGGCGAGCGACTAGCGCCCTTATCGGCACCTACAGCCTTTCGGCGCTTGTCGTGCTGATCGGCGGAATGCTCTGGCTGACCGCGCGGCGCGAATGGAAAGCACCGGCGGTGCTCGCGGTCCTTCTGATCCTCGCGCTCGTCTTGCCTTACCCCAACTTCGCCGAGAGCCCGGGCACTTTACGGACCATGCCGGTGCGCAACGATCCACCGCATGCGCCGCTCACGCCCCATTCGGCGCTTCAGACAGGGCGCCTCAGGATCGTTCAACCGAACATAGGCCAGGCTGACAAGTGGCGCGATGGTTTCGACCGGATTGCCGCCAATCGTCTTACCGCACTGACGACCCGGAACTACCCCGAGGTAGGCGTCGCCGGCACCGTCTTCTGGCCCGAGGCAGCAGTGACGAACCCGCTGATCGACGAGCGCGCAGGAGCCGAGCGCCTAGTCTACCTCGAGCGACTTCGCGCGACCCGCTCCATTGCAGCCGGGCAGTTGCTAGCGACTGGCGGACTGGCATTGACATCGAGCGACGGAATGGACGTCGATGGCGCAACGAACAGCGTCTTCGTGCTGAACAAGGCCGGCGCCATCGTCGGCCGGTACGACAAGGCGCACCTCGTGCCATACGGTGAATATCTCCCGATGCGGCCCGTGCTTTCCGCCGTCGGCCTTTCGCGCCTTGCCCCCGGCGATCTCGACTTCCGCGCCGGGCCGGGCCCGCGAACGCTGGCACTCCCCGACGGCCTCAAGATGGGCGTGCAGATTTGCTACGAGATCATCTTCTCGGGCCATGTCGTCGATCCGGAGGTTCGCCCCGATTATATCTTCAACCCGTCCAACGACGCCTGGTTCGGGAGCTGGGGCCCACCGCAGCATCTCGCGCAAGCGCGGCTTCGCGCTGCGGAGGAAGGACTGCCGGTGATCCGCGCCACGCCGACCGGGATCAGTGCGATGATCGACTCTTCAGGTCGCTTGGTCGGCTCGGTTGGCGCCGGGAAAGCGGGGACAATCGACGTGCTGTTCCCCTCGAAGCAACCGCCCACGCCCTTCGCCCGCCTCGGCAATGTCATCCCTTTGACGCTGGGCTTCATTTTGCTGCTGGCGGGCATTGTCTTGGGACGGAGCCGCCGCTACAGCACCGGCATATAAAGCTTTCCTTATATCCCGCAGACAGAGGACCGTCGGCGCCCATGCGCAGCAACTATCTCTTCACCTCCGAATCCGTTTCCGAAGGCCATCCGGACAAAGTCGCCGACCAAATCAGCGACGCCATCGTCGACCTTTTCCTGTCAAAGGACCCAGAGGCGCGGGTTGCCTGTGAAACGCTGGTGACGACCCAGAAGGTGGTGCTTGCCGGCGAGATCCGCGGACAGGGAATCATGGACAAGGCCGGCAACTGGGCCGAGGGCGTTCGCGAAGAGATCGAGCGTGCGGTGCGCGACACGGTGAAGGCGATCGGCTACGAGCAGGACGGCTTCCACTGGGATCGGCTCGACTTCGCCAACCACCTCCATCCGCAATCGGCGCACATCGCCCAAGGCGTGGACGCAAGCGGCAACAAGGATGAGGGCGCGGGCGACCAGGGCATCATGTTCGGCTTTGCCTGCGACGAGACCCCCGACCTGATGCCGGCGACGCTCGATTACAGCCACAAGATCCTGGAAGCGATGGCCGCGGACCGCCACAACGGCACCGCGCCATTCCTGGAGCCGGACGCCAAGAGCCAGGTCACATTGCGTTTCGAGAACGGCCGCCCGGTCGAAGCGACCGCGATCGTCGTGTCGACCCAGCATGCCGTGGGCTATGACGAAGGCGACAAGGAAGCGGCGCTCAAGGACTATGTGAAGGGCGTGATCGCCAAGGTACTTCCCGCCGAGCTCCTGACCGACGAGACCGTCTATCACATCAATCCGACCGGCAGCTTCGTCATCGGCGGCCCCGACGGCGACAGCGGTCTCACGGGCCGTAAGATCATCGTCGACACCTATGGCGGTGCGGCCCCGCATGGCGGCGGCGCATTCAGCGGCAAGGACCCGACCAAGGTCGACCGCTCGGCGGCCTATGCCGCGCGCTGGCTAGCGAAGAACATTGTCGCCGCCGGACTCGCCCGCCGCTGCACGATCCAGCTCGCTTATGCGATCGGCGTGCCGAAACCGCTGTCGCTTTACGTCGACACGCACGGCACCGGCACGGTCGCCGACGAGTCCATCGAGGCGGCAATCGGCAAGATCGAGCGCTTGGGCGGACTAACCCCGCGGGGGATTCGAACGGCGCTCGGGCTGAACAAGCCGATCTACGCGAAGACGGCCGCTTATGGGCATTTCGGGCGCAAGGCGGAAGGCGACTACTTCCCTTGGGAAAAGACCGATCTGGCGGACGAGCTAAAGGCCGCGCTGGCCGCCTGAGGGGCGTGTCATGACCGCGCACAAGAAGGGCGACCCGACCACCATCAACCGGCTTTACGGCCGGTCGAGCAGCCATAAGCTTCGTGCCGGACAGGCAGAGCTGGTCGAGACCCTCCTTCCCGCGATCTCTGTCGCGGCCGATGGGGAAATCAGCTCGAAATCTCTGTTCGGCGACGAGCGTCCTCTGCATCTGGAGATCGGCTTTGGCGGAGGCGAGCATCTCGCTTACCGCGCCGACCTTCTGCCCAACCATGGATTCATCGGCTGCGAGCCGTTCCTCAACGGCGTCGCGCAGGCGTTGACCCATGTTCGCGATCAGAGGCTCGCCAACGTCCGTCTATGGATGGGCGACGCGCTCGATGTCTTGCGCCGCATTCCCGACGGGGCGCTAACGATGGTCTATCTGCTGCATCCCGACCCGTGGCCGAAAGCGCGCCACGCCAAGCGCAGGATGATGAACGACGGGCCGATCGACCTGATCGCAACGAAGATGAAGGCGGGTGGCGAATTCCGGGTCGCGACCGACGATCCGACTTATCTTGACTGGTTGTTGATGATCATGGCCCGCCACGAGCATGAGTTCGATTGGGTCAACGACAAGCCAGGCGAATGGCTGGAATATCCGTCGGGCTGGATCGAAACCCGCTATGCCGCGAAAGCGCGACGGCAAGGCCGAACTCCGCATCAATTCCGCTATCGCCGCACCGAAGTCTGAGGCTGAGTCTTGCCTTTCGGACCGACGCGCCTACCTAGCGCGCATGCAGGCCTGCGCTGACGTTCTCGCCGCCATCGGCAATACCCCGCTGATCAAGCTCAGACGAGCGTCCGAAGAAACCGGTTGCACGATCCTCGGTAAAGCCGAATTCATGAACCCCGGCGCCTCGGTGAAGGACCGGGCAGCGCTGAGCATTGTCATGGACGCTGTGAAGCGCGGCGAGCTTCGGCCCGGCGGAACGATCGTGGATGGGACCGCCGGAAATACGGGAATCGGCCTCACCATGGTTGGCAACGCGCTGGGCATGAAGACGGTGATTGTCATTCCCGAAACTCAGAGCCAGGAAAAGAAGGACACGTTGCGGATGCTGGGCGCGGAGCTGGTCGAGGTCCACGCCGTGCCCTACCGCAATCCCAACAATTACGTGAAGATCGGCGGCCGGCTGGCAGAACGCATGGCGCGCGAGAATCCGAATGGGGCGATCTGGGCCAACCAGTTCGACAATGTCGCGAACCGCGACGCCCATGTGCGCACGACCGGCCCTGAAATCTGGGAGCAGACCGACGGCAAGGTCGACGGCTTTGTAGCGGCGGTCGGGACCGGCGGCACGCTTGCCGGCACCGCTTTGGCGCTTCGTGAGCGGAGAGCCGACATCCAGATCGGCATCGCCGACGTACCCGGCGCGGCGCTCTACAACTTCTATAAGAACGGCGAGCTCAAGGCCGAAGGCTCCTCCATCACCGAAGGAATCGGCCAGGGCCGCATCACCGCCAACCTGGAGGGCTTCACGCCAGATCACGCCTTTTTCATCCCGGATGAAGAGAGCGTAAGCGAGACCTTCCGGCTGCTGGAGGAAGAAGGCCTGGCGTTGGGAGCTTCTTCGGGGGTCAACGTCGCCGGTGCGATCCGCCTGGCCCGCGAGATGGGCCCGGGTCACACCATCGTCACCATCCTGTGCGACCCGGCAACCCGCTACCAGTCGCGCCTGTTCAACCCGGAATTTTTGCGTTCGAAGAACCTGCCGGTTCCCCGCTGGCTCGAGCGCCGCACGACCATCGAGCCGGATTATCTTCCGGTCGAAGCTTAAAGGAGAAGAGACCATGACCCTCAGCATTGGAAGCGTTGCGCCCGATTTCAGCGCCGAGACCACAACTGGACCGATCAACTTCCACGAGTGGATCGGCGACGGCTGGGCGATCCTCTTTTCCCACCCCAAGGCTTTCACGCCGGTCTGCACCACGGAGCTTGGCTACATGGCCGGCCTTGGCGAGGAATTCGCCAAGCGAAATACGAAGATCATCGGCCTCAGCGTCGATCCTAACGAAGAGAACAAGGGCTGGCTTCCCGATATCGAAGAAGTGTCCGGCAACAAGGTCGACTATCCGATCGTCAGCGACAGCGACCTCAAGGTCGCCAAGCTCTACAACATGCTGGAGGCTGATGCCGGCGAAACTGCCGCGGGCCGGACCGCGGCCAACAATGCGACGGTGCGCACGGTTTACATCATCGGCCCGGACAAGAAGATCCGCGCCATGCTGCTTTACCCGATGTCGACCGGCCGCAACTTCGACGAAGTGCTTCGCCTGCTCGATTCGGTCCAGCTGACGGAGAGCAAGGGGGTCGCTACGCCGGTCAACTGGAAGCCGGGCGAGCAGGTCATCATTCCGCCGTCGGTCAGCGACGAGGATGCAAAATCGAAGTATCCGGGCGGTTGGGAAACGGTGAAGCCTTACCTGCGCCGAATCCCGCAGCCCAGCTAATCGCCTATCGCGCGGGCGTCAGCCTGAGCAGGCGCCCGCTGCTTCCCCGTCCGCCATCTTCCAGCACGTACAGCGCGCCGTCAGGCCCCTCGTCTACGGCCCGGATGCGCGCGCCCATCGGATAATCGTGCTTCGCAACGACCCGATCACCTTCGATATCGACATGGCTGAGCGACTGGCCGGACAGGCCGGTGACGATAGCGTCGCCCTTCCAGCCTCTGAACAGCTCGCCCTTGTAAATGATCATTCCGCCTGGTGAGATGGCTGGAACCCAATAAGCCTTGGGCGCCTCGAAACCGTCGCCGGGCTTGTGGTCGGGAATGTCGCGACCATCGTAGTGCGAGCCCATGGAGACGCGCGGCCACCCGTAATTCTTGCCAGACAGGACCAGATTCAGCTCATCGCCGTGCTTCGGTCCCATTTCCACCTGCCACAACCTGCCATCAGGCGCGAAGTCGAGACCGAGAAGGTTGCGGTGGCCCATGCTCCAGATTTGCGCGGTGACGCCCCCGCGGCTTGCCCAGGGATTGCCCGGGGCAGGCGCGCCTTCGTCGGTTAGCCGGAGAACCTTGCCGAGATTTCCGGAAAGGTCCTGGGCCGGATCGAATTTCTGACGATCGCCAGAGGTCAGGTAGAGGAAGCCGTCCGGCCCGAAGGCAATGCGATGGGAAAAATGTCCGTTTCCTTCGACCTTCGGCTGCTGCCGCCAGATGACCTTAAAGTTGTCGATCCGCGGCTCCCCCTGAAGGTTCAGCGTGCCATAGCCGAGCACCGCGCCACTAGTTCCGCCGGCTTCGCCTGCCTCGACGAAGCTGATGTAGACCCGGCGGTTCCCGGCGAAGTCCGGGTGGGCGACGACATCGCCGAGACCGCCCTGCCCCGCCACCAGTACCTTAGGCGCACCGGCCACCGCCTTGCGGCTCCCGTTCCCCACGTCAACCAGCCAAAGCTCGCCCGTCTTCTCCGTCACCAAGGCGAGCTTTGTCTTCCTGACTCCGCTTCCGGGAAGGAAATCCATCGCCCACGGCTGTCCGAAATCGGTGACCTCGGCGACCGCGAAGGGCGTCGCGCTGGCGGCTTCGGATGGACGGTCGGCTTGAGCATTGCTGCCATCAGCACAAGCGGCGATGGCGATGGCGCCGGTCAGGATCGTCAAAGGTCTCATCACTCGAACTGCCTCCGGTATATCCCGCCCTATCTAGTGAGGCGAACGCAGCTTGCCAGCCTTCGCTCACCCTTCTATATCCGAATCCTCTCCTCGACATCGTAAGGTGCCTGGGGCTGGGGTCGAACGGCCCCGGCGCCGAGAGAGTTTGGGCTTATCCGGAGCGTTTGTGACCGACACGACTGCCATCGCCAAGTTGATCGAGCCCGCCGTAAAGGCCGAGGGTCTCGATCTCGTGCGCGTGGCGATGATCGGCGGGACGAGCGACCCGACTCTGCAAATAATGGCGGAGCGACCGGACACCCGTCAGTTAACGCTCAGCGATTGCGAAAAGCTGTCACGCCGCTTGAGCGACATTCTCGACGCCGAAGAAGTTGCCGGCCGCGATCCAGTCGAAGGCGGCTACCGTCTCGAGGTTTCGTCGCCAGGTATCGACCGCCCACTGACCAGGCTCAAGGATTATGTCGACTGGACGGGACATGAAGCGCGCCTCAAGCTCGCCCACCCCCAGGACGGCGCCAAGCAGGTATCCGGCTCCATCGCCGGAATCGAGGGTGAGACCGTGACCATCGCGACGCCCAAGGGCGACCGCGCCATTCATTTCGAAAATATCGCGTCGGCCAAGCTGCTCTTGACCGACAAGCTCATCAACGCCACCGCGCCGCTGTCGACCGAAGGCGCCGACTCAATTCAGACCGTAGAGGACTAAGATCATGGCCACTGCCGCGCCCGCCGCTGCCACTGCCAACAAGGCCGAACTGCTTGCGATCGCCGACGCCGTCGCCCGCGAAAAGCTAATCGACAAGGCCATTGTCATCGAGGCGATGGAGGACGCCATTCAGCGCGCCGCCCGCGCCCGCTACGGTGCAGAGAACGACATTCGCGCCAAGCTCGATCCGACCAGCGGCGACCTGCGCCTCTGGCGGGTCCTGGAAGTCGTCGAAGAACCCGAAGATCATTTCAAGCAGGTCGACCTGAAGGGCGCGCAGAAGCTGAAGAAGGACGCGGCGCTGGGTGACTTTATTGTCGACCCGCTGCCGCCGATCGAATTCGGTCGGATCGCCGCCCAAGCCGCGAAGCAGGTCATCTTCCAAAAGGTTCGCGACGCCGAGCGCGAGCGCCAGCACGAGGAGTTCAAGGACCGCGCAGGCGAAGTCATTACCGGCGTCGTGAAGCGCGTTGAGTTCGGCCACGTCGTCGTCGACCTCGGCCGAGCCGAAGGCGTTATTCGCCGCGATCAGCAGATCCCGCGCGAAATGGTCCGCGTCGGCGACCGAATCCGCTCGCTGATCCTGCGCGTCAGCCGCGAAGTCCGCGGCCCGCAGATCTTCCTGTCACGCGCCCACCCAGATTTCATGAAGAAGCTGTTCGCTCAGGAAGTGCCGGAAATCTATGACGGCATCATCGAGATCAAGGCTGCGGCCCGCGACCCTGGAAGCCGCGCCAAGATCGGAGTCATCAGCTACGACAGCTCGATCGATCCGGTCGGCGCCTGCGTCGGCATGAAGGGCAGCCGCGTGCAGGCCGTCGTGCAGGAATTGCAGGGCGAGAAGATCGACATCATCCCGTGGAGCGAGGACACCGCGACGTTCGTCGTCAACGCGCTCCAGCCGGCGACCGTCAGCCGAGTCGTCATTGACGAGGAAGAAGGCCGCATCGAGGTCGTCGTTCCCGACGACCAGCTGAGCCTCGCCATCGGCCGCCGCGGCCAGAATGTGCGTCTCGCCAGCCAGCTGACCAGCAGCCAGATCGACATCCTGACCGAGGCCGATGCCTCCGAGAAGCGCCAACGCGAGTTCGTCGAGCGTTCGGAGATGTTCCAGAACGAGCTCGACGTCGACGAAACCCTCGCTCAGCTGCTGGTCGCGGAAGGCTTCACCAACCTCGAGGAAGTTGCCTACGTCGAACAGTCCGAAATCGCTGCGATCGAGGGCCTCGACGAGGAAATCGCCGAAGAACTTCAGAGTCGCGCTAGCGAAGCGCTCGAGCGCCGCGAAGCCGCCGCTCGCGAGGAGCGCCGTGCGCTCGGGGTCGAGGACGCCCTCGCCGAAATGCCGCATCTCAACGAGCAGATGCTGGTAACGCTTGGCAAGGCGGGCATCCTGACGCTCGACGACCTCGCCGACCTCGCCACCGACGAACTGGTCCAGAAGAAGCGTCAGGAACCGCGCCGTCGCGCCGAGAGCAACCGGTCGGAGGACAAGGGCGGAATCCTCGCCGAATACGGCCTTAGCGACGAGCAGGGCAACGAGATCATCATGGCCGCCCGCGCGCATTGGTTCGAGGACGAGGAGCCGGCCGCCTCCGCTCCCGACAATGAGGAGGCCGCGAATGCGGACTCCGAACAATGAGGCCGTAGCGCCGACATCGCAGGGCGGTAGCGCGGGTCCGGAACGGACCTGCGTCCTCACCCGCGCCGTCCGTCACAAGGATTCGCTTGTTCGCCTGGCGCTGTCGCCGGACGGCGAAGTCGCACCAGACATCCGCGCCCGCGCGCCGGGCCGAGGTGCTTACGTCGGTGTTGGCCGGGCCGCGCTCGACGAGGCCAATGCCAAGGGCAAGCTAAAGGGTGTTCTCACCCGCGCTTTCAAGCAGGAGCCCAGGGTTTCCGCCGATCTTGGCGCGAAGATCGAAACTGCCCTCAAGCAGGCCGCGCTGGACCGCCTCGGGCTGGAGGCGCGCGGCGGCAGCTTGCTGACCGGGGCCGAACGCATCGAGCAGGCTGCCCGCGCCGGTAAGGTCCACCTCTTGATACATGCCGCCGATGCCGGAGAGGACGGTAATCGTCGACTCGATCAGGCATGGCGGGTTGGCGGCGGCGACAAGCAGGGACTGGTATTTCCGGAAGGCCGCACCATCTTGTCGATGGCGCTCGGCCGCGAAAATGTGGTACATATTGCACTGACCGACCCCGCCGCCGCGCGGCGGGTGCGCCATGCCATCGACCGGTGGCTTACTTTCATTGACCCCGAGGCTGGGCTAGAGGGCGGCGCTGCCGTCCGCGGCGACGCCACGGCAATTGACGACGAAGGAAACAGATGACCGACCAGAGCGACAAGCCCAAGCTTGGAACCCGGCCTCCGCTGGGTCTGAAGCGCACGGTCGAAACCGGCAAGGTGAAGCAGAGCTTCAGCCACGGCCGGTCCAATACCGTCGTCGTCGAAGTGAAGAAGCGCCGCATCCTCGGCAAGCCGGGTGAGGCTCCTCCTCCGGCTCCGGAACCCGTCGTGGAAGCGCCCGCCCCCGCGCCCGCCGCTCCTGCGCCCAAGCCGGCTGCCCCAAAGCGAAGCGCGGCTGACGACGTCACTGCGCGCAAGGAAATGCAGGCGCGCCTTCTGCGGGAGGCCGAGGAAGCGCGGATGGCCGCGCTTGAGGAAGCGCGCCGCCGCGAGGACCGCTCCAAGCTTGCCCAGACCGAAGACGAAAAGCGCCGGGCTGAGGAAAATCGCAAGGCCGAGGAAGAGGCCGCCCGCCGAGCCGAGGAAGAAGCAGCAGCGGCCGTAGCCCAGGCATCCGAACCGGAAGTAGTGCCGTCGGAACAGGCCGCTCCCGAGCCCGAAGAGGCACGGGAAGTTCGCCGTCCGGCAAATGCCCCTGCGCATGCCCCGAAGCGTCCCGATGCGCATCGCCCCAGCCATGGCCGGGTTCGCGAGGAGCGTCGTCACTCCGGCAAGCTCACAGTTTCGCGCGCGCTTAGCGGCGACGAGGGCAATCGTGCTCGCAGCCTCGCGGCGCTAAAGCGCGCCCGCGAAAAGGAAAAGCGTGCCCACCAGACGGCAGGCCCGTCGGCAAAGCAGTATCGCGATGTGGACGTCCCAGAGGCGATTACGGTTCAGGAGCTCGCCAAGCGCATGGGCGAGCGCGGCGCCGACTTGGTCAAAGCTCTGTTCAAGATGGGTACTCCGGTGACCATCACCGAAACCATCGATCAGGATACTGCCGAACTGCTGATCGAAGAATTCGGTCACCGCATCAATCGCGTGTCAGAATCCGATGTCGACATCGATACGGACACGGATGTCGACGCGCCCGAAACTCTGCAGGCGCGCCCTCCGGTCGTGACGATCATGGGCCATGTCGATCACGGCAAAACCAGCCTGCTCGATGCGATCCGCGGCGCCGACGTTCAGTCGGGCGAAGCCGGCGGCATTACCCAGCACATCGGCGCCTATCAGGTTCAATTGAAGGACAAGTCGAAGGTCACATTCCTCGACACGCCGGGGCACGAGGCCTTCACGGAAATGCGCGCTCGGGGCGCCAACGTCACGGATATCGTCGTTCTGGTTGTTGCGGCCGACGACGGCCTCAAGCCGCAGACGATCGAGGCGATCAATCACACCAAGGCGGCCGGCGTTCCGATGATCGTCGCGATTAACAAGATCGACAAGCCGGAAGCCAAGCCGCAGAAGGTCCGGGAGGAGCTTCTCCAGCACGAGATCATCGTCGAACAGATGGGCGGCGACGTACAGGACGTCGAAGTTTCGGCGAAGGAAAAGACCAATCTCGAGGGGCTGATCGACGCCATCAACCTGCAGGCCGAAATCCTCGAGCTGAAGGCCAATCCCGATCGCACGGCGGAAGCCACGGTGATCGAGGCAAAGCTCGACAAGGGCCGCGGCCCGCTTGCCACCGTCCTGGTCCAGCGCGGAACGCTTAAGGTCGGCGATGTCATCGTGGTCGGCGCAGCCAGCGGCAAGGTTCGCGCGATGATCGACGATCACGGCCGCCAGGTTAAGGTGGCCGGCCCGTCCGCCCCTGTCGAAGTGCTCGGCCTGTCGTCGGTTCCCCATGCGGGCGACCGGCTCACGGTCGTCGAGAACGAGGCCCGCGCGCGCGAGGTCGCGACCTACCGCCAGGGCGTGCTCGACAAGAAGCGGACGACCGCGGCTCCTGTCAGCCTTGAGAACATGTTCGCCAACCGCGCCTCGACCACGATCGAATTCCCGCTGGTGGTCAAGGCCGACGTGCAAGGTTCCGCCGAAGCGATCGTCAATGCGCTCAACAAGATCTCGACCGACGAAATCCGGGTGCGCGTGCTTCATTCGGGCGTCGGCGCGATCACCGAAAGCGATGTCACTCTCGCTGCCTCGACCGGAGCGCCGATCATCGGCTTCAACGTTCGCCCGAACGCCAATGCGCGCACGGCTGCCGAGCGCAACAAGGTCGAGTTCCGTTACTACGACGTCATCTACCACCTCACCGACTGGGTGAAGGGCGCGATGGCGGGCGAGCTTGGGCCGGAGATCATCGAGAATGTCGTCGGCCGCGCCAAGGTCCAAGAAGTGTTTCCGGCCGGCAAGCGCGACAAGGCCGCCGGCCTGCTCGTGCTCGAAGGCAACATCCGCAAGGGCCTTCACGCGCGCCTCACCCGCGAAGACGTCATCGTCTCCAAGACGACCATCTCTTCACTTCGCCGGTTCAAGGACGACGTCAAGGAAGTGGTCGCGGGCCTCGAGTGCGGCGTGCTTCTGGCCGACACCAACGACATCAAGGCCGGCGACATGCTGGAAGTCTTCGAGGTCGAGGAGCGCGCGCGGACTCTCTAAATGCGCCACAACGAGACTCCCGAAGGCCGCAGTGTCCGCCTGCTTCGCGTCGGCGAGCAGGTGCGGCATGTCCTGAGCGAGCTGCTTGCCCGGGGCGAGGTGCATGACGACACGCTCCAGTCGCATCTGGTCAGCGTGACCGAGGTCCGGATGTCGCCCGATCTTCGCCATGCGACGGTATTTGTGAAACCGCTGCTTGGACAGGACGAGGACGTCGTCCTGAAGGCGCTGCGCACCAATACCGCTTTTCTCCAGCGGGAAGTGGCCCAGCGCGTGCGGACCAAATATGCGGCGAAGCTCAAATTCCTTCTCGACGAAAGCTTCGACGAGGGGAGCCATATCGACCGGCTGTTACGCAGCGATCACGTCGCCCAGGACCTCGGCGAGGAATGATGGCCGCGGGGGGCCTAATTGTCCTCCTTGCCGCCGCTGCGCAATCGCCGGGCGACGCGGAAACTCCGCCGGTCACCTACCCCGTCATTGTCGGCGAAGGGCCCACGGCCGAAAGCTTCGTCCCCGACAAATGGAAGCTTGAGCGCAAGGCCACTGGCGATCTTAACGGCGACCGGCTGCCCGACGCGGCCCTGGTGCTTCACATGGCGGACCGGGCCAACTTCATATCGAGCGACTGGGACCCAAACCAGAAATATGACAGCAATCCGAGGATGCTGGTCGTGCTCTTCGGTCGCAGTGGCGGCGGCTACACGCTTGCAGCGTCGGATCACGCGCTGATCCCCAGGCTGAAGAACCAGAACCAGGACGATCCCTTCGACGAAGTCACGATTGAGAACGGGACGCTTCGCGTGAAGATGCACCTCTTCATGAGCGCGGGTGGATGGGAGATGGGCGGATCCGCCTTCACCTTCCGCTGGCAGGGCAGCGCTTTCAAATTGATCGGCTTCGACCGCGACAGCGTCCGGCGCAACAGCGGCGAGACCGAAGAGGTCAGCATCAACTTTCTGACCGGCAAAATGCTCGCTAAGCGGGGCAACATCGGAACGGAAAAGGAAACGAGGCTAACCGCGAAGATCCCAATCAGACCGCTGATCGCTCTCGGCGACATCGGCGATGGGCTGATGTTCGATCCGGACGGGCGATGACCGGCGAACTCGAAGCTGCCATGACTAGGGATGGCGTCCGGGCCGAACCCTTTCGGGAAGACTTTCGCCGCATGCTCGGCAAGGCCTGTGCCGAGGATTGCGACATCTGGGCGGTTTACGCCAACGACTTCGGCCCGGACGGTTTCGATGCCAGCCTCGATTCCTATCTCGCGAAACCGGACGCTCACACGTTCGTGCTATTCGCAGAGGATGAAATCGTCGGAATGTCGAGTTACCTCAACATCGACGAGAGCCGGCTGGCGCTGGAAATCGGCGGCACCTATTACCGGCCGAAGTTTCGCGGCACGGGTATCAACCGGCGCATCAAGGACATGATGATCCGGCACGCTTTCGATTGCGGCTTCCTGCGGATCGAGTTTCGGGTCGATGCCCGCAACGCCCGCAGCCAGGCAGCGATGACCAAGCTGGGCGCGGTCCGCGAAGGCGTGATGCGCAGCGACCGGACGACATGGACCGGGCACCGCCGCGACACCGTCCTCTATTCGATCTTGAAGGCAGAGTGGCCGCCTGCTCAAACGGCAGACTGATGGCCAAGCTCTACTTCTATTATGCGGCAATGAACGCAGGCAAATCGACCACCCTGCTGCAGGCCGACTTCAATTACCGCGAGCGCGGCATGGAGACGATGCTGTGGACGGCCGCATTGGACGACCGGGCCGGATCCGGAACCATCGGCTCGCGAATTGCCCTGTCCGCGCCAGCCCATACATATGACGAGGACTGCAATCTCTTCGAAGGCGTCGTTCAGGAACTGATCAAGCGCAAGCTCGATTGCATCCTGATCGACGAGGCGCAGTTCCTCACCCAACGGCATGTGCTGGAGCTGGCGCGTGTCGCCGATGAGCTTGGCATTCCAGTGCTCTGCTACGGACTTCGCACCGATTTCCAGGGCAAACTGTTCCCGGGATCGGCCGCGCTGCTGGCGCTCGCCGATAGCCTGATCGAGCTGAAAGCGGTTTGCGAATGCGGTCGCAAGGCGACGATGAACCTGCGCGTTGACTCCGAAGGCCATGCTGTCGTCGCGGGTTCGCAGACCGAGATCGGCGGCAACGACCGCTACATCGCATTGTGCCGGAAGCATTTCTTTCAACGCCTCAATGAAAGCCGCGCTCGGCAGCTCAGCCTCGGCCTCGTCCGGCCTCGCGCTTGAACGCCACCGCCCTGCCCACCACTTCGAGACCATGAGCGAAACCGTCTTCACCATAGCGACTTGGCTGGTGCCGCTCGTCGTCGCCATCGTCTTCCACGAAGTCGCTCACGGGCTGGTTGCCCGGCGTCTCGGCGATCCGACCGCGGAGCGGATGGGACGGCTGACCCTTAATCCGCTGAAGCACACCGACCCCATCGGCACGATTGCGCTCCCAATGGTCCTGGCGCTCGCCAAGGCCCCGATCTTCGGCTGGGCCAAGCCGGTCCCGGTCGATTTCCGGCTGCTTCGCAATCCGCGCCGCGACATGGTCCTGGTCGCTCTTGCCGGGCCGGGAATGAATTTCATGCTCGCGACCCTTGCGACAATCATTCTGGCGATCTTGGTGTCGGCGACGGGCGGTGAGCCGGCCGGCGCAAGCCTGTTCGTTGCCCAGAATGCGATCAATTTCCTTCTGATCAACCTCTTCCTCGGCATCTTCAATCTCATACCGCTGCCCCCGTTCGACGGTGGCCATGTGGTGGAAGGCTTCCTACCGCGCGGCGCCGTTCCGGCATGGCAGCGGATAGGGCGTTTCGCGCTTCCGATCCTGATTGTGCTGCTGCTCGTGCTGCCCATGATCTCACCCGAGCTGAATATCGTCGGCCGGATCATCTCGCCGATCGTGATGGCGGTCGCCGGCATCTTCCTCGGAGCGGCCGGAATCGCCACCTGAGCCGGCGGGGCGGTTGACCCACACCTCGCTTTCGCGAAGACTGATCGCGGGAGGGTGATATGCGGACCGCTTTTCGCCTCACGCTAGCATTAGGCCTCGGCTTTGGCGCGATCGGCAAAGGATTGGCGCAGCCAGTCCGGCCCACAGCCGTGCAACCCGACATCCCGATCGTCATTCGCCTCGATGAGGACATGGACCGGCAATGGCCGGGTTTTAGGGCGGCAGTTGCCGCTAGCGGGTCAGCCGTCATCTCCGATAATGCCGACTACATCCTTTCCGTGGATGGGGACGTCGCGGACGAGGCGCAATTGCGGCCGTCTCTTACGGGACTAACTGCCATTACCGGCGCTCAGTCAATCTCGCTTGGCCGGCTCTCTTCGGGTGAGGCAGCTCAGGTGCTCACGAAGCTGCTTCCGCTTCTTCAGCGACAGAAAGCGCTAATCACAATGAGCGCGCGGGCACCCAACGGCATCAGCTACTGCATGCTTACGCCGGAGCCGCCATATCAATGCCTGAACCCGGAAATCGCGGAAGCTCTGGGACCGTCGACACCTTCGCAGGTTAAAAACGTCGGATCGAGTGCACGCTATGTCGCCCTCTTCTCGACCGCTGCCGATCTCGGGATCCGTGCGATCGCGCTTTCGGGCGAGAAGTCGGTAGTGCGTCTCGAACCGGGAAAAAGCCTGACGGTAACGAGCACGGCAACGGAAAGCTTGACCCGGTCGCACGAGATCCTGTTGGTTTCGGACCGACCCTTCGACGTCGCCGCCTTTGAACAGCCCAGTCCGTTCACCGCAGGCTGCTTGTTCCGGCTTTACCCAAGCTGCCTTGCCGAGGTGCGAGCCGCGGCGTCCAGTGCCGGGATGTCGGCCATCCGCCTGACTTTTGCCGATCAGGAGCCGGCTCCAGCGATGGGCGGCGGCGTGAACGCCGCGCGCGGCGATTCCGACTGGATGGTCGAACTCTATGCCACCCGGCCCTATTCAGCGGAAGAGATCGAGAAAGACCGGTTATTGCCCCAGCAACAGCGGCAATTCCTTGCCGAGCGAGCGCCCGAGGAACGGGCGCATACCTGCGGAGGGACGATCATCGCGCCCAACCTGGTGCTTACCGCGGCGCATTGCGTCGCCACTGGTCGCTTCCTAGGAGAGAATATCACAAGGGTCTTCACAGACCGGCGCGTCAGGGTCGGCTCGCTGCGGATGGGCAAAGGGGGCGAGACCCGGGCAATCATCGGAGTCGCCGTTCATGCCGGCTACAGCGGCGTCGGCACCGGCCTGCCGGACGACATCGCCTTGCTGATGGTGAAGAGCGATGACCGGATCCGCCTTGCGCCGAGACCGCTGGCGATCGCCACCATGCCGCCTGTACCGGGTACGACAGTAACGGGTCTTGGCTGGGGGTATACGCAGGCCGTCGCCCCTGACGCGAACGTGATGCTGAGCATGTCGGACGAGCTTCAGCGCAACCCCAACATCCTTCAGCAGGCCTCGCTCGAAGTGCTCGCGCCCGCGCAATGCCAGAAGCGATTGCCGGGACGGATCAAGCCGGGAATGCTTTGCCTCGTCACGCCAAAGGCCATTGCAGATCGGGGCGGGCCGGCAACTTTTTCCTGCCGCGGCGACAGTGGCGGTCCGCTGGTGCGCGAATATGGAAACGGGAACGAAGAGCTGGTCGGCCTGACGAGCTGGTCGCTCGGCTGCGGATACAAGGGCACGCCCTCGGTCTACACCGACGTCGCAAAGTTCTCGCGATGGATCGAAGCGGCGCGGCAGGCCATCAAGCCGGGCCAGGCTCTACGTGTGCCGGAGCCGGGGCGCGGCCGCTAGGACGCACCCCGGAGCCCGAAATTAATGGTCGGTCGAACCCTGATCTGTGGCGTTGGCGACCGCCGCGTTGTCGGTGGCGTTCGCGACGTTTTCCGCCGCATTGTCGAGGTTGGCCGCGGCACTGTCGAGATTATCGGCTGACTCGCTCGGCGGAACCGTTTCCTCGACCACGGCCGTATTCGCCTCTGCGGCCGACTCTTTCTTGTCGCATCCGGTAATCAAGATCGCAGTTCCTGCGACGAGCAGGCTAATTGTCAGTTTGCGCATTCTACCCTCCTGTTGTGAAACCCTCCAATTCCTTACCTAGCCGAAATGAGTCCGACGAAGAAGCGATTTGAATTCCTCTGTTTGGCGAAGCGGCTCCAGGAAGGGATCGCTGAACAGATAGACGAGTCCGGAGTCCTGCTCGGCAAGCGCCCGCTGGAGAGCGGCCAAGGCATCGTCGGTGCGGTCCATTTGCGCCAGGACCTGCGCCTGCTGGTAGAGACCGTTATCTCCTTCCTCGGCGATCAACCGCTTCAGCGCCGCCCCGGCTCGAGCACTATCGCCGGTTCGGAAGGACGCAATAGCCTCTCCGGGAATGGCTAAAAGGCTCGCCTTTTCCAGCTGGAATTCGGCAAGCGCATCGGCAGGATTGCCGAGCATAAGCAGGGCGTTGCCAATATCGCCGTGGGCGCCGCTGATCTCCGGATTGAGCGCCAACGACCGCCGAGCAGAGATGATCGCCGCACGATAGTCGCCGCTCGCAAAGTGGATTCTACCTTCGGTCTTGAACAGGGCGGGATTGAGCGGATCGAGCATGATGGCCCGTTCGATGGCAGGCACTGCGGCGGCGAACTGCTTTCGCCGTGCGCGATACAACGCGTAGAGGTTGAGCACATCGGCGCTGCCTGATCCATATTGGCGGGCGCGTTCGAAGGGGCCGTCCGCCGCCTTGATGTCGAGCTTCCCATAAAACAGCGCATAGCCGAGGGCGGCGTGACCTTCGGCGAATTGCGGCGCAGTGGAAATCGCCGCTTCGGCTTCCGCGACTGCCTCGCCGTAAAGCTGGCGGCGCTCGGTGGCCTGGGCATATTGGTTGGCGATCACCGCAAGCGCCCGCGATAGGGCCGCATGAGCCGCGGCGTATCGGTCGTCCTTGGCAAGCGCTTCCCGAAAAAGGGCCAGGGCCTTGCGGTCGCTCGCCTCGTCGACCTGCGATTCGAAGGCTTCCTTGCCGCGAAGGAAGGCATCGAAGGCCGCCGAGTCCTTGGTTCCCCCGTTGCGCTCCCGGCTTTCCGTGCCTGGGCCGCTTAAGCGAGGGAGCAACGCCCGCGCGGCGGCGCCGGCGATCTCGTCCTGCAACTGCAGCAAATTCGTCAGCGGCCGGTCGAACGTGTTCGACCAGGTGCTGAAGCCGTCTCCGCCGTCGATCAATTCAATGGCGATCCGCACCTGACCGTCATCCACCCTCACGTTACCCGTGAGAAGGTTGGCGACCCCGAGCTTTTTCGCGATCGATCTGGTATCCGAGCCTTTGACTGCACTCGATGATGTCTGCCCGACGACTTGGATCGCCGGATCGCGGGCAAGCCGGGCACGAAGCTCCGCGGATAGCCCGTCCGACAGATAACGCTGACTCGGGTCACCGCTCAGATATTCGAACGGGAGGACCGCAACGCTGTTGCTGTCGGTGCCCTTGCTCCCAAGCAGTTTCCAGGCGCCGAAGCCGCCCAGCGCGAGCACCGCGGCTCCACCAGCAAGGAGGGCTGTCCTGCGGTCCGCCACGACTGGCAGGCTGCCTCGCGGCGGCGGCGAATGGCCCAGGATGTCGGCGACTGCGGCGACCGCCTTCCGGATACCCGCGTTGGACGGCCGCGGCCCTCCGGCGCGAACCTGGATGCACTGGATCTGGCGAAAGCCAAGCGGCGGCAGGCTGCCGTCGATGCTGAGCGGCACCAAGTTGTGATGCTCGCGGCCGACGCTGGCTTCATCCTGGACCCAGTCGGATTGCAGCGAATTGGCCGACCACAGGACGACGACGGCGCGCGCCTGCTCGAGAGCTTCGGCGATCTGCCCGCTAAACTTCTTGCCGCCTGGGATAAGCCCGTCCCACCAGGCCGGAATCCCGGCCTCCTTCAGGGCGGCGATGACCGCCTGCGCCCAAGCCTCATCTGCACGGGCATAGCTGACGAACACGTGCCCCGCTTCGGTCGGCCTGTTCTCGTATCGCGCAGCTTCTTCCACACGCGCCACCCCCTGGGCGGCGCATCCTATGGTTACTGCCGCCGCTTGTCATCCTCATGGCCATTACCGGACGGAACGACTAGGGCGCGGGCCATGCCTCTCAACGGTTGGATCATTCTCGATAAGCCGCTCGGCCTCGGCTCGACCCAGGCGGTGGGGGCGGTCAAGCGCGCGCTTCGCGAAGCCGGCAAGCCGAAGACGAAAGTCGGTCATGGCGGGACGCTCGATCCGCTTGCGACCGGGGTCCTGCCCATCGCGCTCGGCGAGGCGACCAAGCTCGCCGGGCGGACGCTGGATGCGACCAAGGCCTACGACTTCACCATTCGCTTCGGGGAGGAAACCGACACGCTCGATTGCGAGGGAACGGTGAAAGCAACGAGCCATGTCCTCCCAAGCGAGGAAGCAATTCGTGGTATCTTAGTCCGGTTCACCGGCCCCCTCGAGCAGGTCCCACCGGCCTATTCGGCGCTTAAGGTGGACGGCAAGCGGGCTTACGACCTTGCCCGTGCCGGCGAGGAGGTCAGCCTGAAGACCCGGAACGTCACGATCGACAACCTCGAACTGCTTGAGAGCGGAGAAAATAACGCCACATTCTCCGCCACCGTCAGCAAGGGCACCTACATCCGCAGCCTGGCGCGCGACATCGCCCGCGCGCTCGGCACCGTCGGCCATGTCACCATGCTCAGGCGGACAAAGGCCGGTCCCTTCTCTCTCAAACAGGCGATATCGCTGGACAAACTCGCCGATATTGCTAAGGCGCGCTTCCTTGACGAGGTGGTTCTCCCGCTCGAAGCGGGGCTGGACGACATCCCGGCCCTCCCCGTCACTCCCGAACAGGCCCGATTGCTCCGTTACGGACAATCGCTTGTCGGGATCCCCGTGCAACCGGGGCTTCACCTGGCGAAAGACGGCGATGTGCCGGTTGCCCTGGTCGAAGCCGAGGGCGGCGCAGTTCGTGTCGTGCGCGGGTTCAACATCTAGATTTAAGGAGTGAATCGATGTCGATTACCGCTGAGAAGAAGCAGGAACTGATCAAGGAACATGGCCGCGCAAAGGACGATACCGGTTCGCCGGAAGTCCAGGTTGCCATCCTGACCGAGCGCATCACCAACCTGACCGAGCATTTCAAGACTCACGCGAAGGACAACCATTCGCGCCGTGGCCTGCTGATGTTGGTCAACAAGCGCCGCAGCCTGCTCGATTATCTCAAGCGCGAAGACGCACAGCGCTACAGCGATCTGATCGCCAAGCTGGGCCTCCGAAAGTGACACCAAGGGCGCCTTCGGGCGCCCTTCGACTATCGGGGCTTTTCGCAATCCGGCGGGAAGCGCCGTCGACAGGGGCAAGACTGAACGCCTCAACCCGCCGCGGGCCGGTAAGCCCGCAAAATGAGGAACCCGCCGGCATCCGGCCGCCGGGCGAAGGAAATAAAATGTTCGATATCAAAACTGTAGAAATCGATCTTGGCGGCAAGACCCTCAAGCTCGAAACGGGCCGCGTTGCCCGCCAGGCCGATGGCGCCGTCATCGCCACGCTGGGTGAAACCGTCGTGCTGTGTGCCGTCACCGCCGCCAAGTCGGTGAAGCCGGGCCAGGACTTCTTCCCGCTGACCGTCCACTACCAGGAAAAATTTTCGGCCGCGGGGCGTATCCCGGGCGGCTTCTTCAAGCGCGAGCGCGGCGCGACCGAAAAGGAAACGCTGACCAGCCGCCTGATCGACCGTCCGATCCGCCCGCTGTTCCCGGAAGGCTTCTACAACGAAGTCCTCGTCATCGCGCAGGTCCTCTCCTACGACGGTGAGAACGAGCCGGACATCGTCGCCATGTGCGCCGCGTCCGCCGCGCTGACGATTTCGGGCGTCCCGTTCATGGGTCCGATTGGCGCGGCCCGGGTCGGCTACAAGGATGGCGAGTACATCCTGAACCCGACCGGCACCGAAGTCGCCGAGGGCGACCTTGACCTGGTCGTCGCCGGCACCCCGAACGCCGTGATGATGGTCGAATCCGAAGCGAATGAGCTTTCGGAAGAGGTCATGCTCGGCGCCGTGATGTTCGCCCATGCCGCCTCCAAGAAGGTCTGCGAGGGAATCATCAAGCTCGCAGAAAAGGCCGCCAAGGATCCGTGGGACCTGGAGCTTCTCGACGACAGCAAGGAAACCAAGGCCAAGCTCAAGGAGGTCATCGGCAAGGATCTCGAGGCCGCCTACAAGCTGACCAACAAGCAGCAGCGCCAGACTGCGATCAACGAGGCCCGCGAAAAGGCGCGCGAAGCGTTCGCGGACCTGGCTGAAACGGATCCGGCCGCCTATCTGGGCACCCTGAAGCTGGTGAAGAAGCTGGAAGCGGACGTTGTCCGCACCGCGATCATCAAGGAAGGCCGCCGCATTGACGGCCGCGACACCAAGACGGTTCGCCCCATCGAGGCGATGGTCGGCTTCCTTCCCCGCGCTCACGGCTCGGCGCTGTTCACGCGCGGGGAGACCCAGGCGATTTGCACCACTACCCTTGGAACAAAGGAATCGGAGCAGATGATCGACGGGCTGGAGGGCCTCTCCTACCAGCGCTTCATGCTGCACTATAATTTCCCGCCCTACTCGGTCGGCGAAGTTGGCCGCTTCGGCGCTCCGGGCCGCCGCGAAGTCGGTCACGGCAAGCTCGCATGGCGTGCGCTTCACCCGATGCTGCCGTCGATGGACGATTTCCCGTACACAATCCGGGTCCTCTCCGACATTACCGAATCCAACGGCTCTTCGTCGATGGCCACGGTCTGCGGCGGTTCTCTGAGCATGATGGACGCCGGGGTTCCGCTGAAGCGCCCGGTTGCCGGCATTGCCATGGGCCTGATCCTCGAAGGCAAGGACTTCGCCGTGATCAGCGACATCCTTGGCGACGAGGACCACCTCGGCGACATGGATTTCAAGGTCGCCGGCACGTCAGAAGGCATCACCAGCCTTCAGATGGACATCAAAGTTGCCGGGATTACCGAGGAGATCATGAAGGTCGCCCTTGCCCAGGCGAAGGATGGCCGCGCCCACATCCTGGGCGAAATGGCCAAGGCCCTCGACCACACCCGCGAAGAGCTTTCGGCTCACGCGCCGCGCATCGAGACGATGCAGATTTCGAAGGACAAGATCCGCGAAGTCATCGGCACCGGCGGCAAGGTCATCCGCGAGATCGTCGCGACGACCGGCGCCAAGGTCGACATCGACGACGAGGGCCTGATCAAGATCAGCTCCTCCGACCTGTCGCAGATCGAGGCTGCCCGCCAGTGGATCACCGGCATCGTCGCCGAGCCGGAAGTCGGCACGATCTACACCGGCAAGGTCGCCAGCATCGTCGATTTCGGCGCGTTCGTGACGTTCATGCCGGGCAAAGACGGCCTCGTCCACGTCTCGGAAATCAAGAACGAGCGGGTGGAGAAGGTCGCCGACGTCCTGACCGAAGGCCAGGAAGTGAAGGTCAAGCTGCTCGAAGTCGACCAGCGCGGCAAGGTTCGCCTGTCGATGCGCCTCGTCGACCAGGAAACCGGCGCCGAGCTCGAAGACACGCGGCCTGCGCGCGAACCGCGTGAAGGCGGCGACCGTGGTCCACGCGGCGATCGGGGCGACCGTGGTGGACGTGACGGTGACCGCCGTCGCGAAGGCCGCGGTCCGCGCCGTGATCGTGACGACCGTGGCCCGCGAGGCGAAGGCCGCGGCGATCGGGGCGACCGTGGTCCGCGCCGTGAGCGTTCGGACCGTGACGAAGGCCCCGCGCCCGAGTTCGCCCCGGCGTTCCTGACGGGCGACAAGGACGACTAAGCCTAGGTCTGTAACCGAACAACAAGCCCTCCGGCGCAAACCGGGGGCTTTTTGTTGGCGCCTTGCCATCCGGCTTTGCTGCGAAAGATAACGTCGGTTAATATCCCCAGAGACTCGCATTCTTCGGGGAACATCATGCGTTTGTCGCCGCTTCTGCTTGCCGCCGCCTCACTCATTGCCACGCCCGCTTTTGCCGCGGGCACGAAGGTCAATTCTTCCGCCGAACTGGCGCAAAAGGCGGAGTCGCTGAAGCCCGGCGACTGGGTATGGGGCGGCAACCTCGCGCCCAAGGGGCCTGTGCTGGTCTATGTCGACCTCGGCCGCCAGCAGGCATCCGTCTACCGCAATGGCATTCGCATCGGCGTCTCGACGATTTCGTCAGGCAAAGCTGGTCACGATACGCCGAACGGGGTTTTCACTATCCTCGAAAAGGCCAAGGTCCACCACAGCCGAACTTACGACAATGCGCCGATGCCCAACATGCAGCGGCTCACCTGGAAGGGGGTCGCGCTCCACGCCGGCAACCTTCCGGGCTACCCGGCCAGCCACGGCTGCGTCCGCTTGCCGCTCGCTTTTTCCGAAGTGCTGTTCAACACGACCGACAAAGGTGGAACCGTCGTCATCGCCGGTCGCGCCGGTAGCCCGCACAAGCGCCCCCCGGCCGGCCTGCTCGCCCCCGCAAGCCTTCAGGGCCATGGCGCGGTTGCGCTTCCACTCGGGGACAAACAGGCGTTCAGCTGGCAACCGCAGCTAAGTCCCAGCGGTCCGGTGTCGATCATCATCTCGACCGCGGACCAGGCCGTGGTCATCCTTCGCAACGGGGTCGAAATTGGCAGGGCTCGTGCCGTCATCCATCAGGGCGCCTCGGAGTCGCAGGTCCTGACCATGTCCCGCGACCGCGCGGGAAAGGCCGAGTGGATCCAGGTCGGAGTCAATAACTTGGCTGCCGAAGAAGCGGCCATCGTCAGCACGCGCGGCGTCGAGGAGATGCAGCTGCCCGGACAATTCGTCCAGCATATGCGGTCGGTAATGGAGCCGGGAACGACGGTTCTCATCACTGGCGCCTCGATGACCGCCGACACGACCGGCCAGCAAACTACGGTCATTGCATCTGACGAAGATCCCGCCACCAACTGACCGGGCCAAATTCGTGGGCCTTAACTCTCGAATGCCTCGAGGATAGGGCACGGCCCACTCGTGCCTTCGGCGCATTCCTTTGAAAGACGCCGAAGTGAGTCCCGCGCAGTCGTGAGTTCAGCGATCCGTCTGTCGAGGTCCTGAATTCGTGTTTGGGCAAGTGCGCGAACACGCGCTCGGTCAGTCCCCGAATCCAGCAGAAGCAGCTCCCTGATCTGTTGAAGTGTGAAACCAGCCGTCTGCGCCTGCCTAATGAAGCGGAGACGGCGAACATCTTCCGATCCGTAGCGCCGGATTCCTTCGTCGCGCGTTGGTGTCTCGAGCAGCCCCTTGCGCTGATAGAAGCGGATTGTCTCAACGCCGACCCCCCAGCAGCGGCAAGCTTTCCAATGGTGAGCGAATGAGGGCCTTGACTCTGTACCATGGTACGGAAGCTATATCACTGCCGACACGAGCACAAGGAGTGAAGAAATGTCGGACATGTCAAACGCGCCAGGCAGGACGGGGAAGGCGGTGCTTCATCGCATGGTGATGCCGCACCACACCTGCCCATACGGTCTCAAGGCGAAGCATTTGCTGGAACGCTCCGGCTATGAAGTCGAAGACCACCATCTCACCAGCCGCGAAGAAACGGACGCGTTCAAGTCGCGCTACAACGTAGCCACCACGCCGCAGGTGTTCATCGGTGGCAGACGCGTCGGCGGATACGACGACTTGCGCCGTTTTCTCGGAAAGCGGGTCAGCGATCCGAGTGCGACCAGCTATCGTCCGGTCGTTGCCCTCTTCGCGATGACGGCGCTGATGGCGATGGCGGTGAGCCATGCTGTAACCGGCAGCGCTTTCACGGTCCGGGCGGCGGAGTGGTTCATCGGAATGTCGATGATTGTCCTCTCCCTCCTGAAGCTGCAGAACGTCGAAAGCTTCGCGACGATGTTCCTGAATTACGACCTGCTGGCGAAGCGTTGGGTCCCTTACAGCTACGTCTACCCATTCGCCGAAGGCGCCGCTGGCGTTCTGATGGTCGCCGGTGCCCTTAGCTGGTTGTCCGTGCCGCTTGCCCTGTTCATCGGCACGGTTGGTGCGACTTCAGTGTTCAAAGCGGTCTACATCGAAAAGCGTACGCTGAAGTGCGCCTGCGTGGGCGGGTCCAGCAACGTGCCCCTTGGCTTTATTTCGCTCACCGAGAATCTGATGATGATCGGCATGGCTCTTTGGATGGCCCGCATGTGGTTCTGATGTGAGTCATTGCGAGGCAAGGTGCGCATGCTTAGAAGGCATGACATGATATCGGCGCTCATGAAGGTGCTGACGCTTTTTGCGTTAATGCTTATGCCCCTCGGTATGACCGGCGCAATCGCCGGCACCGGGCCCACGCCGGACGATCACTCGGCGCTAGGCATGACTGCCGGCCACTGCGACAAGCTGCCGGTGAAGGACAAGGCGCCGGCCGCGAAGATGGACTGCACGACAACGTGCACCGCGCTTCCGGCGGCCGAGGTGTGGGTGCCGCTGTCTATCATGAAGCCTACCGCCCCGCGGACCGTGGCCATTTCGGCACCATTCTCCGGGATCGAGCCGGAGATCGCGACTCCGCCTCCGAGACGAAGCTGACGTTCCAACCTTTCGTTGAACATCGCTTTTTCGGAGACTTACAATGAAGACCATTATTGGCGCGATTGCGCTTATTTTCGCCGTTCCGGCTTCCGCCCAGTCCGCACCTGGGGCTGGTCCCCAGGCCCCGCATGAGGGCAGCATGGATCATTCCAAGCATCAGCAGGGCAAGCATGACTGCAAGGAATGCTGCGAGAAAATGAAGGGCAAGGACGGCAAGATGGAGTGCATGGACATGAAGGGCGATGCCAAGCCGGCTTCGACCGATGCCAGCGCTCACGAAGGCCACGCCAGCCACTAGTCGGGCAGGGGCGCCGTCAGCCGGCGGCGCCCGTTCCCCTCGGCCCGAACCGACATTTCTGGCGCCCAGGTCCGGGCGCGGAGACTGACATGACAATTATTCCTTCGCTCGACCGCCGGGCGTTCATCGGCGGAGGCACCGCGCTCGCTGCGACAGCCGCGCTGAGGCCGGCCTGGGCATCGACCTTGAGCCACGGGGTCGTCGCCAAGACGTCTCAGACGCTAAGCGGTGAGGACATCCGCCTCACCGTCGACAAGCTCGTCTTTCCGCTTGACGGCAGGATCGGACATGCGATCGCCATCAACGGCACCGTTCCGGCGCCGCTGATCCGCCTGAAAGAGGGACAGAAAGTTCGTCTGACGGTGGACAACAGGCTGGACGAGGACACATCGATCCATTGGCACGGCTTGCTTGTACCCTTTCAGATGGACGGCGTTCCGGGAATCAGCTTCCCCGGAATTCGCGCAAAGACGAGCTTCACCTACGAATTCCCGATCAGGCAGTCCGGCACCTACTGGTACCACAGCCACAGCGGGCTCCAGGAGCAGCTCGGCCATTACGGCCCGATCGTCATCGATCCGGCGGGGCCCGATGCGGTTGCGTACGACCGCGAGCACGTCATCGTCCTTTCCGACTGGACATTCATGCATCCGCACCGGCTATTCATGCGGATGAAGCAGGAGGGCGGCTTCTTCAACCGCAACAAAAGAACGCTTGCCAACAAAGGCAACGACGGCCTCTCAGCAGAAGACGCAGCGATGTTCGCACAGATGCGGATGGACCCGACCGACATTTCGGACGTCACGGCAGCCGCCTATACCTATCTCATCAATGGTCACAGCCCGGCGGAGAATTGGACCGGCCTGTTCCGTCCCGGCGAGCGCGTGCGGCTCAGGCTCATCAATGCGGCAGCGCAGACCATCTTCAACATCCGGATTCCGGGCCTCAAGTTGCTGGTGGTTGCAACGGACGGAATTGACGTCCGCCCGGTCGAGGTCGACGAGCTTCAGATCGGCAATGCCGAAACTTACGACCTGATCGTCGTCCCGGAGGACCGGGCCTATACGTTCGTGGCCGAAGGCATTGACCGTTCCGGCATGGGCGTCGCAACTCTCGCGCCAAACGCGGGCATGCGCGCGGAAGTGCCGCCGCTTCGCGAGCGGCCGACGCTGACCATGGCGGATATGGGCATGGCAATGGATCACTCCGCTCACGGCGGCGGCGCCATGACGATGGATCACAACATGCGTGACAAGTCCAAAGTCGACTTCAAGGTTGGCCCCGGTGTCGACATGATCGCGCCGATGCCGATCAACCGGAACGACCATCCCGGGATCGGTCTCGACAACGTGAGCCATAAGGCTCTGACCCATAACGACCTCGTGTCATTGAAGCCCAACACGGACACGCGCATTCCGACCCGTCGTATCGACATCCACCTGACCGGCAACATGGAACGGTTCATGTGGTCGATGGACGGTGCGAAGTTGAGCGAGAATCCGGAGCCCTATCGATTCGCTCGCAACGAGCGCGTCCGACTTCGGCTCATCAACGACACGATGATGACCCACCCGATGCACCTGCACGGCCATTTCTTCGAGATCGTCAACGGCAATCCCGGACACCAGCCGTTGAAACACACGATCCGCGTGCTACCCGGAAGCTTCGTCGACCTTGACCTCACGGCCGATGCGCCGGGTGACTGGGCGTTCCATTGCCACCTGCTCTACCACATGCATGCGGGGATGATGCGCGTCGTCAGCGTCCGGCCGATGGACGGAGAAAAGGCATGACCCGGGCTTTCTTGATCCTAGCCGCGACGTGCCTAGCTTCGCCGGCGCTCGCTCAAGTGTCCGACCCACATGCCAGCCATGCGGCTTCGGAAACGGCGCCAGCCGTGAGCGGAACCTGCACACCCGAACATGCGGCGATGGGCCACTGCAAGCTGCCCCAAACGCCCGCGGCGCCACCGCCCCCTCATCGACCTGCACACCCGAACATGCGGCGATGGGCCACTGCAAACTTCCGGAAACGCCCGCGGCGCCACCGCCCCTCTCATCGACCTGCACCCCCGAACATGCGGCGATGGGCCATTGCACGATGCCCTCGGGTCCGCAGGCAGACCCTCATGCCGGGCATGAGATGAGCCAAACGGCTTCGGTAGACATCCCGATAGCGTCGCCGCCATCGGAAGCGCTATCCGGCCCGGCCCACGCGGCCGACGCGGTCTGGGGCTCGGCGATGGAGCGTAGCCGCAACATCTTGCGCGAAGAGCATGGCGGCATGCCCGCTGCCAAACTCCTCGTCGATCGTGCCGAGACCAGCTTCCGCGACAGCCGCGACGCATATGTGCTCGACATGCAGGCCTGGTACGGAGGCGACATCGATAAGCTCTGGCTCAAGAGCGAGGTCGAAGGATCCTGGGGCGATAAGCTCGAGCATGCCGAAGTTCAGGCGCTGTGGAGTCACGCCATCGGCCCATGGTTCGACCTTCAGACAGGCATTCGTTTCGATCCGCAGCCGGGACCGAATCGAACGCACCTCGCCCTCGGGGTCCAAGGTCTCGCCCCTTATTGGTGGGAAGTGGAAGGGACGATGTTTCTGTCGAACAAGGGCGAACTGACGGCCCGGGCCGAGGCAGAATACGACCTTAGGGTCACTCAGAAGCTCATCCTCCAGCCGAGGCTCGAGATCGCGCTTTCAGCGCAAGATGTCGAGGAACTCGGAATTGGCGCGGGGCTGAGTGAAGGCTCGCTCGGCCTTCGCCTTCGCTACCAGGTCTCGCCGCTCGTCGCCCCTACATCGGCGTCGAATATGAACATGCTTTCGGCGACACCGGCGACTTCCGCCGCGAAGAGGGCGAAAGGGCTGACGGCTTCAATGTGCTGGCCGGCTTGCGCTTCTGGTTTTGACGGCCTGCCGGGATCTACTGCTTAGTCAGGCCTGGTAACACATAAATGCGAAGTCAGGGCCAACGGAAGGGTGTCCCTTGCAGCCCAATGATATTCGGGCAATAGCGCGCCCCGCGGGCGCTTCCCGCCGGTCCGCGTAACCCAGATCCGTCAATCGTCTGAGGCAGGGATGCGCCGACTCTATTACTCGCCAGGAGCATGTTCGCTCGCCCCTCACATCATCCTGGAAGAACTCGGCGAGCCTTTCGTGACGACAAGAGTCACGATCCGGCTGCAACAGCATGAGACGCCAGAATTTCTGGCATTGAATCCGCAAGGCCGAGTGCCTGTGCTGGAGGACGATCAATTCGTCCTAACCGAAGCGCCTGCGATCCTGCTCTATCTTGCCCGCAAGGCTCCGAGCGGAGTGCTGATTCCCCCGACGACGAGGGGTATGGACGCACGGTGCAACTACTCAACTTCTTCAGTTCATCCGTGCACGTCGCTTTCGCGCAGTTTTGGCGCTCCCAGCGCTTCGCCACAACGCAGGCGGCGAGAGATGAAGTCGTGGAGCTTGGTCGCGAAACCATCGCCGACGGCTTCAAACGGATCGACGCGTTGCTTCGCGGCCGCGAGTGGTTTGTTGGCGACCGCTTCTCGGTCGCCGACACTTACCCCCTCGTCTTCTTCCGTTGGGGCGGCCTCATAGGTCTCGACATGAGCCGGTTCGAGGACTGGTCGCACCACACGAGGCGAATGCTCAACCGGCCCGCGGTACAGCGAGCCCTTTCCACCGAAGAAATCGAGATTGCGGTCGCAAGCTAGACGTATTTTGGATCGGCTCAGGACCAGGGAATTTCATGTCTGACGAACGCCTCGTGATCGAGAAATCGAAAGTTATTCGCACAACGCGCGAACAACTTTTTAGTGCGTTGACTGAGCCCCATGAGATCGTCCGATACTTGCCATTTAAGTCGGTCGAGTCCGATGGTTGCGAAGGCGGAAGCATCATATTTCGGGGTGACAGCAACGGAACACCATTCGAGGATATCGGTGTGATTGAAGTGCTTAGCCCGCCCGAAGTATTCCAATACCGATACTGGAGCACGAACCACCGCACGGCCCAGCTGGCGGAGAACCATCTTCGTATCCGATACACCCTCAGGGAGGATGGACCGAACGTTGTCCTGAATGTTAGCCACAGCGACATTCCGCCGGGGCCTTACCACGCAGTAATGACGGACGTTTGGGAACAGGTACTTCAAGCGCTTAAGGGTCACGTCGAACGCTAGCCGAAGCCTAAGCCTGCCGGCTTTACAGTCGAGCAGTCGGCTTCGACCGAACTAAATGGCTTTTTTGAGACGAAGCCGCGGGGTACGAGCCGCGCCATACGACTTATCCGCCAAATACTCCTTCGACCCTTGCCAGCTTGAGCTGGGATTCCAAGTACGCCCACACAAGGGACAGCCTACCGAATTCGCTGGTGGGGGTGGTCGGTGTCCTGATGGTGCTTGCCGGCGTCTTCCTTGTCCGCGGGAGCGCTTAAAGAAGCCTAACTCTTGGCCTCAGACAGGGTGGCTGGTGGAGCTGAGGGGAATCGAACCCCTGACCTCTGCAGTGCGATTGCAGCGCTCTCCCATCTGAGCTACAGCCCCGCTCCGTCCAGCGAGCGCCCCAATAGCGGCGCTTATGCCCTCGCGCAACGCCCGTTCGGATTGTTTCCTCAACTCATCGTCCAAGCCCGGCCGCTCGTCCTTATCGCCGGAACGAGAGCCTCAATCGCGCATTCCATTTCGCGAGGTCTCCCTCGTTCGGGAGGCTTATCAAGAGGAGGCAAGAATCATGGCATATGACCGTTACGACGAGCGCCGCCGCCACCGCGATCCGCGCGGCCGCCAATATGGCGACGACCGCGAGGAGCGCGGTTTCTTCGAGCGCGCCCGCGACGAAGTTTCGAGCTGGTTCGGCGATGACGAGGCGGAACGCCGCCGCGATCGCGACGAGCGCTACGATGACGACCAACTGATCGGCCGCGACCGCAGCCGAACCTTCTCCGCCGATCGCGACTATGACCGCTATGAGCGCAGCGCGCGCTGGCGCGACGAAGGCTATCGCCGCCCGTACACCGGCCGCCAGTCGGGCCGAAGCGATTACGGTTCGGAAAGTGGCGGCTATCGGCCGTTCACCGGCGACTATGGCCGGTCGAGCGAGTTCGAGCGGGAGAGCGCATTCGATCGCTCCGGCTATGGTAGCAACTGGGATCGCGGCCAATCGCAGCGCGGATGGGGAAGCGGCGCTTCCGCATCAGGCCTTCACGATCGCGACTACACCAGCTGGCGAAGCCGCCAGATCGACGAGCTCGACCGCGACTATGACGAATTCCGGCGCGAGAATAGCTCCCGCTTCGAAACCGAATTTGGCACCTGGCGCCAGAATCGCGAAAGCAAGAAGCAACTGGTTTCCCAGCTCACCGAGCATATGGAGGTCGTAGGTTCCGACAATGAGCCGATCGGCAAGATCGACCATATCAAGTCGGATCGGATCATACTAACCAAGAACGATAGCCCCGACGGCCGCCACCATGTGATCGGCTGTTCGCGCTTCGACCGCGTCGAGGATGGTAGGCTGATCCTCGATCAGCCGGCAGCCCAGATCCAGCAATCGTTTGAAGCGCAGAAGCGTAGCCGCGCGCTGTTCGAGGACGAGCGGCCCGACGACAGCGGTCCGCACATGCTGAACCGGAGCTTCTCCGGCACCTACTGAGCCTAATTCCCATCGGGAGCGGCGAGCCCGGACGCAGCGATGCGTCCGGGCTTTTTCGAGAGCTGAAGAGCGCCTAGGGTTCCGAAACGCGACGCATGAGGAGAGCGATAATGGCACGAGCCTGGCATTTGACGAAACGGCCGAGCGGAATGCCGACCAGGGCGGACGTCGAGCTTCGGGAGTTTACCCTTCCCGCCCTCGACGACGGCATGGTTCATGTCCGCAACCGCTGGCTGTCAGTCGATCCTTACATGCGCGGCCGGATGAACGACGTGAAAAGCTACGTTCCGTCGTTCGAGATCGGCAAACCGATGACCGGCGGCGCGGTCGGGGAGGTCGTCGAAAGCCGCGATCCTTCCTTCCAGCCGGGCGACGTGGTTGTGCACATGGCCGGGTGGCGCGACGAGGCGGTCGAGCCAGCGGGCAACTTCAACAAGCTTCCGGCGATCCCCGGGGTCGAACCGCAGGCCTTCCTCGGCAACCTCGGACTGACCGGCGGGACGGCCTACTTCGGCTTGCTTGATGCTGCGAGCGCGAAGGAGGGCGACATCGTATTCGTATCGGCCGCCGCGGGCGCGGTAGGCTCGGCTGTCGTTCAGATCGCCAAGGCCAAGGGCATGACCGTCATCGGATCGGCCGGCGGCACGGAGAAATGCGCGTTTGTGAAGTCTCTCGGCGCCGACGAGGTTATCGATTACAAGTCTGGACCAGTTGTGAAGTCCCTCGCGGCTGCCGCGCCCAAGGGTATCGACGTCTATTTCGACAATGTCGGCGGCGACCACCTGGACGCAGCTCTAGCGGTAGCCAAGCAGAACGCGCGTTTCGCCATTTGCGGGATGATCGAGGGCTATAACAGTGCGGAGCCGACCTGCCTTCGCTACATCATGCGCGTAATCGCCATGCGCATCCGGCTGCAGGGGTTCATCTACACCGATTACATGGGTCGGCTCGGCGAATTCTATCAGGAAATGGGCGGCTGGGTGGCAAGCGGCAAGGTCAAGAGCCGCGACACGGTCATCGAAGGTCTTGACCATACGTTCGACGCCTTCCTCGGCCTGTTCACCGGCGCCAACACCGGCAAGATGCTGGTAAAACTCTAGGCTCGTCGACGATCCTAACGGTCGCGGCCCCAGCCAGTGATGGCATAGCGAGCGATGGGCGCGGACGCGCTAACCTCAGAAACGCTATGCCATTGCGGCACGGCGAACAGGTTCAAGGTGTTGAAGCGCGGCAGGATGGCGTGCGTTACGTCCCAGGAGTCGTCGAAGAAGTTGAGGTACCCGCCCACTGCGGCGCCCAGTCGGTGGCGGTGAGGTTCAGCACATAGGCGACGCGCCGGCCGCGCGAGGATTCGGAATCGTTGTGCGGCCACAAGAAGTTGCCGGGCGCATACAGCGTCGCCTGCCCGTCCGCCTTGACGATCGCATCGATCCCGGAGACGTCGCGCAGCAGGGAGAGGAAAGCCTCGGTGTTCAACTCCTCCAGCAGCCGCTCGTGCGCGCAGCCTGGATTCCACTTCTCGAGATAGGCGGTGACCAGCGGATAGCTGTGATAGAGAAACGCGTAGGAATCCTTTTCCGTCGCAGCCAGCTTCGACAACAGCAACGACTTTTCGTTGACGCCCATCGCCCGAATCTCGGCATTGCGGACAAGGTTGGGGCCGTCGCTTCCCGCCTGCCACGCCAAGCACCAAGGCGTCTTATTCGCGAGCAAGGATTTCAGCCGTTCCGCGCTGTCGGCGGTCAGCACGTCGGGGATTTGCACATGCCCGTAGCGCGTCAGCTTCCGACTTAGCTCGGCCCGATCAAGTTGCGGATTCAACGAGATCAACATCAGACCTTCGGCTTAGCTGTGGCGGGGGAATCCAGAGGGGTGAGTCTTCACCCATAGGCCGTTGCCGTCAACGACTTCCACGGGATCGAATATTCCGTGCAGGTTGCGATAGTCCTCGACCGCCTGACGGCACCCAACCAAATGCCAGTCGTCTATGATGAGCACGCCGCCTCGGGACAGGCGCGGGTAGAGATGTTCGAGCGAGGTCTCCACCGAATCGTAGGAATCGGAGTCGAGGCGAACGAGCGCAAACCGTTCGTCCGTCAGGGTCGGCAGGGTGTCGGCGAAGAAGCCTGCGAGGAAACGGACCTTGTCGTCGAGCAGACCGAAACGGCGGATATTGGCCTTGACGTCATCGAGAGGCGCCGCCCAGCGGTCCACCCATTTGTCGACCGGGTCGCCCTTCGCCCGAGTGTTGATCGGAATGCCGGCGAATGAATCCGCGGCGAAGATCCGCCGGTCCTTGATCTCGTAGGCGTCAAGCAACGCTCGCATGAGGATGACAGCGCCGCCGCGCCAAATCCCGGCCTCGATGAAATCCCCCGAAACCTTTTCGCGCTCGACCCGCACCACGGCGCGTTCAATAAGGTCGAGCTGCGGCTTGCTTAGCAGGGTCTTGGGACGGGCGAATGGCCCGATTTTCCATCGCCCCGTCGGAACGTCGTAATGGTTCACGCATCGAAACTGCTCGAATGAAGCATTGCCGCCCAGATTATGGAAGTTGGTGATCGAACGCTTCAAAAGGTCGATGTAAGCGTCTCTTAGGGGCTGTTTTGAATGGTTACTGCTGGCCATACCTGCCCTGAGCGGCCGGTCATTCGGCCTCGCCCCAACATAGAAGAAGCGGGAAATTTTTGGGCGTCCATTGGTCTAACCCGTTGGTCGTTGACAGAATTTTCCGCGCATTTGCTCCACTCGCAGGACCGTTGCGAAGTTATTTCGGTGATGGAATAACCGACAATATGCTCCGCGCCTTAATCCCGATGTCGATGCTTGTGGCAGCCGCACCGGCGACCGAACCGGCGGCCCTGCGCAGCGACGCCTTGGCAATCGAAAAACTCGTCAACGACAATTACGCCTATCTCGAGCGGCTCCCGGGCAACCGCTTTGCACTCACGCAGAAACTGCGCACAGAAGCGGGGGCCATCACGACCCAGCGGGAACTGGTTCGCTACGCCGAGCGGGCGCTTAGCCTGCTCGCCGATCACCATGCGATCACCGGTTCGTCACTCAAGGACAGCTGGGCCGTCTTCCCGAGCTTTGGCGACTTATGGATCGAACGGCGCGGGCAGGACTTCGTGATCGAGCAGGTCCGCAAATCGAGTCCTGCCGAAGAAGCCGGCATCCGCGCGGGCGACCGCCTCGTCGCAATCGACAATGTTCCGGCCGCAACCGCAGTCGCTGCTTTCTGGTCCGATCTTGGAACGACCGGCGGGGGCGAACGGGATGGTTATGCCGCCCGCGTCCTCGCCGCCGGACGCCGCGACCGGCAGCGAATCCTGACCGTGCAACGTGGTGCGGCTCCGCCGAGGCCGATGGTGCTGCCCAATCTTTACGAACGCCAAAACGCGCCGGACCGCGGCCTGCTTTCCAGCGCACAGGAGGCCGGCGCTCTCGTGATCCGCTTCCATGACTCGCTCGGCGACAGCGCAACAATTCCGGCTTTCGACACGGCAATGGCTTCGGCGCGTCCACGCCAACCGATCGTGCTCGACCTCACTGACACGCCCGGCGGCGGCAACAGCACGGTAGCCCGAGCGATCATTGGCTGGTTTGTCAAAAAGCCGAGCTTCTACCAGATGCACAACCTGCCCGCGGAGGAACGCGAGACAGGGATAGCGCGGCAATGGGTCGAGCAGGTTCTTCCCCGCCCCGGCAAGTATCATTCCGGACCGGTAACCGTCCGCGTCGGCCGCTGGACCGGGAGCATGGGTGAAGGGATCGCTATTGGATTCGACGCCATCGGCGCGCGCGTCGAGGGAACCCGGATGGCGGGACTTCTCGGCGCTATTTACGATCACCGGCTGCCGAACTCGCAAGTCACCATCAAGTTCCCGACCGAACGGCTATTTGCGGTCGACGGGACGCCACGCGAGAAATATGTTCCGCGCCAGAAGCGCTAGCCTATCGAGAGTCCGCTCGCCCGACAGCCTGTTCAGGCAAGTTACTGCTCCTGCCGAAGTGCCGCTGCAGCGCGCAGGTCCCAGCGGATCTGCAATGGTTCGGCATTGGCTTCGCGCCATGCGCCGACGTGAACATGCGGGTTGCGAGCCATTCCGTTGTTGCCGACGACTCCGAGCAGCTGACCGGCTTTGACCGGGTCGCCAAGCTTCACCCGCACGTCGGCCACATGAGCGAGCACGACAATGATCCCGTCAGAGCGCCGAATTTGGAGCATCCCCGCCGGCGGCTTGCCCATGGTCCCCGGCCGGTTGACCCCGTCGTTGGCGACTACGCCTGCAATTGTCCCTTCCGTCGGAGCGCGCACTTCCGCGCCCCAACTGTACCAGTCCTCGTTGGTTCTGCCGTCGCTCTTGTAAAGCTTTGAAAAACCGAAACTGTCGCTCACGCCGCCGGTCACCATGCAATCGCTGCCAAGGTCGTCACCTGCGAAGGGAATTTGTCCGGCAAAATGTTCTGAACACACAAAGTCGCTCGCGAAGATCGGTGACAGCGACACTTGCCGGATAGGCCCGGACGGTTCGACCGCTTTCGGCGGCATGATGAATGTACGCGGCTTCGCGGGCGTGGCGGCCGCCGGCGCAGCAGGTGCGGCAGCGGCGACTGCGCTGGCGAAAACCAGGTGAAACATGTCGGTGTTCCCCCCAAAGATTACCGGGGGAAAAGATTATCAACCGCGACCATGCTTTCGCAAGTCCGCGAAAAGGCCAATCAACAATGTCAGCTGCGGCTGGAAACCCGATCTATCGTGCGTAATTGCACGCCGCGGGATTTCCGCTCTTGAGGCCTCGCTGGAGCGCCTCCATCCGTTGCGCCGAGCTTCCGTGCGTAAAGCTTTCCGGAACAATCCGGCCCTGCGTCTGCTTCTGAAGCGTGTCGTCGCCAATCGCTTCCGCGGCGCGCATGCCTTCCTCGATGTCGCCGGCCTCAAGCGCGCCGGAGCGGGCTGCCCAGACGCCGGCATAACAATCGGCCTGCAATTCGACGCCGACTTGGATCTGGTTGCCGGCGACTTCGCTAGAGCTTGCCTGCGCGGTGCGCGCGCGGTCGAGCGTACCCTCGAGGTTCTGAATGTGATGGCCGACCTCGTGCGCGATGACATAAGCAGCGGCCGCGTCGCCCGGTGCCTGGAAGCGGCGCGAAAGTTCGTCGAAGAATTGCGGATCGATGTAAATCTTCTGGTCGGTCGGGCAATAGAATGGTCCCATCGCCGCCTGGGCCGCGCCGCAGCCCGACTGGTTGGCGTTGGAATAAGCCACCAGGGTCGTGGGCTTGTATTGCCCGCCAGCCTGGCGGAAGAGCTCGCCCCATACCTGCTCGGTCGAGCCCAGCACCTGTGTCATGAACTGGCCGGTCGCCGGGTCGAGCCGCGATGGCCCTTCTTTCTGTCCCACGACCCCGCCGCTTCCGCCCATCTGGGTCAGCGCGCAATAGCCGAGGGCGAGGATGAGGATACCGACGATTCCGAACTTGGAAGCGACGATCTGGAACAACAAGCCGAACAGGCCACCCCCGCCACCGCCGAGGCTAAGGCCTCCGCTCTGGCCCGTGCGATCTTCAAAATTGCTGCTGCCGGGGCCGTCAAAGCGCATGGTCGATCCTTGTTCGGGTTTCGACTGCGACAATGCTTCACAGCCGTAACGGTTGCAAATCGGCTTGGCGCAATCGAAAGCGGACCCCACCAAATCAAGGATTGCCAATGACCCTCACTGGAAAAGTTGCGATCGTCACCGGCTCGACCTCGGGCATCGGCCTCGCCATCGCTCGGGCGCTGTCCGGAGCCGGAGCCAAAGTGGTGCTCAACGGTTTCGGCGATGACGCGGAGATCGAAGCGCTCAAGAAAGAGCTCGGTGCGCTCCACGATGGTGCGGACATGAGCGACCCCGCTGCGATCGAGCAGATGATGCGACGCTGCGCGGACGAGCTCGGCGGGCCGGACATCCTCGTGAACAATGCCGGCATCCAGCATGTCTCGCCGGTGGACGAGTTCCCGCCCGAAAAATGGGACGCGATCCTGGCGATCAACCTCAGCGCGGTGTTCCACACCACGCGCCATGCCTTGCCGGCAATGAAGGCCAAGGGCTGGGGCCGCATCATCAATACCGCGAGCGCGCACAGCCTTGTCGCCTCGCCCAACAAGAGCGCCTATGTCTCGGCTAAGCATGGCGTCGCCGGCTTCACCAAGACCGTCGCCCTCGAGGCAGCGAAGGACGGTGTGACCGCCAATTGCATCTCGCCGGGCTATGTCTGGACGCCGCTTGTCGAGAAACAGATTCCGGACACGATGGCGACCCGGGGCCTCACACGAGATCAGGTGATGAACGATGTGCTCCTCGCTGCACAGCCGACGAAACGCTTCGTTACGCCGCAGGAAGTAGCCAGCCTCGCGCTATATCTGTGCTCCGACGGCGCAGCATCGATCACCGGAGCCAACCTTTCGATGGATGGCGGCTGGACCGCCGCCTGAGCCGCCGAAACACCGCAAGAGTTCACCTTGCGCCAACGGATTGCATCGCTACGCTCTTGCCGACGATGCGCACCCTGATACTTTTTGCAGCCCTCGCCCTCCCCGCGTGCGCGACGACCGCCGAGCCGCGTATGGCGTCGGCTGACAATGCCCGCGACTGGCGCTTCGTCGCGACCGGGAATGACCGTGAGCGCCTGCGCGACTGGCGCAAGGCATTTGCGACCGCATTGGCCCGGGCTCGGGCGGCGGGACACGGCGCCGAGATCGACCGCGAAGGTTCGCTGCTTCAGCCCGACGCGGCGATCGGCCAGGTTCCCGTTCCGAACGGCGACTATCGCTGCCGGGTCATCAAGCTCGGCGCAAAGTCGAACGGCCTGCTCGACTATGTGACCTATCCCGCCTTCACTTGCCGGATCCATCCCGAAGGGGGAATTCAGGGCTTCGCCAAGCTTACTGGTTCCCAGCGGCCTATCGGCCTCATTTACCCGAATGACGCACTCCGCCAGGTCTTTCTCGGCACCCTGGTTCTCGGCGACGAAACACGGGCGATGCAGTACGGCCGGGATGAGGAGCGCGATATCGCCGCCTTTGTCGAAAAGATCGGTCCTAACCGTTGGCGGATGGTTATGCCTTACCCCGCCTTTGAATCCCTGACAGATGTCATGGAACTCGTCCCCGCCCAATGATCCACGGAGTCCTGCCGATGCGCCGCTTCCTTCTCGCTGCCGCCACATTCGCGGTCGCAACGCCGCTTCAAGCGGCGACTCTTGCCGAAGCGGTCAAGGCGGACATGCCTTCGCTGATGACGCTTTATCGCGACCTTCACGCCAATCCCGAGCTGTCAATGCAGGAAGTTCGCACGCCGGCCAAGCTCGCCGTCGAGATGAAGAAGCTCGGTTTCAGCGTGACCGAGAAGGTTGGCAAGACCGGCGTTGTCGCGGTGATGAAGAACGGCGCCGGGCCAACCCTGATGATCCGCGCGGACATGGATGGCCTTCCGGTCGTCGAGCAGACCGGACTGCCCTACGCGTCAAAGGTTCGCGCCGTTGCTCGATCCGGAGTCGAGACAGGCGTCATGCATGCCTGCGGCCACGACACGCACATGACCAGCTTCATCGGTACTGCGCGCCAGCTTGCCGCGCGCAAGGCCGAATGGTCGGGGACTCTGGTGATGATCCTCCAACCGGGCGAAGAGACCGGCGAAGGCGCCAAGGCGATGCTCGACGACGGGCTCTATACCCGCTTCCCGAAGCCGAGCCAGGTCATCGCCTTTCACGACGCGGCGGCCGCACCGGCCGGCGTCGTCGCCATCTCGCCCGGCTATGCGCTGGCCAACGTTGATAGCGTCGACATCAGCGTCAAGGGCGTCGGCGGCCACGGCGCCTATCCGCACACCACGAAGGACCCGATCGTCCTCGCGTCGAAGATCGTCATGGCCTTGCAGACTTTGGTCAGCCGCGAGAACAATCCGCTCGATCCTGCCGTCGTCACGGTCGGCAGCTTCCAGGCCGGCGCCAAGCACAACATCATTTCTGACGAGGCGAAGCTTCAGCTGACTGTACGAAGCTATAAGCCGGAGGTGCGAAAAGCCCTGCTCGACGGGATTCAGCGAATCGTCCGGGGCGAGGCGATTGCCGCCGGAATGCCGAACGACCGGATGCCGGTCGTCACCATTCGCGAAGCAGAGTTCACGCCCGCGACGTTCAATACCGACGCCCTTTCGAACCGGGCGCTAACGCTGTTCGAGGAACGGTTCGGCAAGCAGCGAGCGGTGAAAGCCCCGCCGGTCATGGGCGGTGAGGACTTCAGCCGCTATTACCTCGCCGACAAATCGGTTGAGAGCCTGATATTCTGGGTTGGCGGGACGCCGATGGCGAAGTGGCAGGCGGCCGGCGGCGACGCCTCGAAACTGCCTTCGCTCCATTCGCCTTATTGGGCGCCGGAAGCGGATACTGTTATCTCCACGGCGACCGAGGCAATGACCGCGCTGTCATTGGATATTTTGAAGAAGGGCTAGCCCCGCCGTTCCAGCAGTCGCCGCTGCGCGTACAAAATCGCTCCGACGACGCAGGCGGCGAACAATCCGGCCTCAAGAGCGCCGGTGATGAGTTCGCTCACCGGTCCAAAACCGCGCTCTCCGAAAAGCAGGCCGATTTGGCCGAGACGCAGGCGGGACTGGTCATATTCATGCGCAAGCAGGTTCAGGCTGCCGCCGAGCAGGTGTCCGCCAAGGACGACGATCAGTAGGCCGGCGGCGGCTCCGAGCGCGCCGGCAAAGGCCACCTTCCCCCGAAGGCGCGCATCGGTGCGGCGGCTGGCGACCCAAAACGCGAATCCGGCGACCGCGCCGAGCGCAGCGCCCTCCAATCCCCCGGTCATCCCGCTCGGGGCACGGCCGAACAGCAGATTGAATGCATCAATCCCTAGCAGCCGGACGAAGGCGCCGACTAGTAAGCCGCCGGCCGCGCCTCCGGCGATCGTCGCCCACCATGGCCCGCGCTTCCAGACGTGAGCCGCCGCGATCCCGACACTGACCATGGCGCTCCCGAGCAGCGCGACAAGCAGTGTCAGCGCGACCAACACGATCACGACGGATACCGCGCCGGAGCCCGCGCCAAGTGGCTGGGACGCGCCGGCCGCGCCATAGAGCAGGCCGCCTATTAGGCCCGCGATCCCCCGCCAAATGTCCCCGCAATGCTTAGCCGGTGAAAGTCCCGGTTTGCCGGTATGGCGATGCCCTGCTTGACTTCATTCACGGTGACCGGGGCGATGAAGCGATAACCGTGCTTGGGGACGGTTTCGATGAAGCGCGGTCTCGACGCATCGTCGCCAAGCTGGCGACGAAGTGTTCGGATGCACTGGGTCAATGCTTCATCGGTCACCGGCACTCCGCGCCAGACCTCGTCGAGGAAACGATTTTTTGAAACAAGCCGCCCTTGCTCGGCCACCAGCAGTGCGAGCGCGTCGAAATAACGGCTGCTCAAGTCGACGGTTTGATCGCCGCGGCGAAGCTGCCTTTGCGCCGCATCGAGCGTAAATCCTTCGAACTGGATGCCCCCGTGCGCCATCGTTTATGGAAATGGGCCACGAGAGGCTGCAAAGGCAAGCCCTGCTCAGACTTCCGGGAATGTCCGAGAACAGCGCTTCTACTCAGCAGCCCAGAGATCCGCTTTTTCCGTGAGGTTCAACTCGCGGATCATTGTGTCCACACGTTCGGTCAGTTCTGGGAGGAAGCTGATCTGATGGCGCGCGGCGCGATAGCTTTCGACCATCAAAATCGCCTCGAGTAGGATTGGAACGACAACCCCTTCGGGGTCGTCCAGCTTCACAAGCCCCTGCAGCTTCGCAAGCGCCTTCGCGCGCGCCCGTTCCGGGTCCGACAATGCCGCTGTACGCCCAATCATCCATGCCATTGTTACGCAAACTCCTTTGACGACAAGATAGGCCAGCAGCGAAATCGCCGCGAACCGAACGGGCGCGCTGGCGCGTCGTCTCGGCGTTAATCGCTGGCCGCGGTCAGTGTGTCTATTTGCTCAGGCCGGAGATCGAGATGCAGGGCCGCGACGAGTTGATCTAGCTGATCGCGGCTGGTGGCGCTAGCGATGGGCGCGGTCACACCGGCCTGGGCCTTTAGCCAGGCGAGCGCGACCGTCGCCAGCGCGCTGCGGGTTTCGGCGGCGACAGTTTCAAGCGCGGCGAGCACACGCTGCCCGCGCTCACTTTTGACATATTCGATATTTCTCAAACCGCGCGGGCTCTTCTGGAGATCGTCTTCAGACCGGTATTTTCCGGTGAGGAATCCGTTGGCGAGGCCGTAATAGGGGAATTGCGACAGGCCGGCCGCGATGGTCACGTCCTGAAGAGCGCCTTCGTACTTTCCGCGCTCGACAAGATTGTACCAGTTTTGCAACGCTGCGGGTTTCGCGAACCCCTGCGCATCGCAAACCGCGAGCGCTTCCTCCACCCGATCCGCAGTGAAGTTGCTAAGACCGATCGCGCGAATCTTGCCAGCCCTGCGCAACTCCTCGAAAGCTCCAAGGCTCTCGGCAAGAGGAATGCTCTCATCGTCCTTGTGCTGGTAATAGAGATCGATCGTTTCGACCCCGAGGCGCTCAAGTGATGCATCGCACGCGGGACCGATCGTCTCGGGCTTGAGCCCGGCCATGAAACCGACCTTCGTGGCGATCACTACCTTGTCGCGTCTGGTGGGATCGCGTGCCAGCCACTCGCCGATGACCGTCTCGCTTTCGCCGCCCCTATGGCCTGGCACCCAGGCGGAATATACGTCGGCGGTGTCGATCATCGTGCCGCCGGCATCGACGAAGGCATCGAGGATGCGAAAGCTGCTTTCCTTGTCGGCCGTCCATCCGAAGACATTTCCGCCAAGCGCCAGCGGCGCAACTTTCAACCCGCTGTTCCCCAGCGGCCGCAACTCGAAATCGCTCATTTTCGCTTTGTAGCGCCTTCTTCAGCCTTTGTTTGTAAATTTATCCGACACTCCGCGACATGTCGGCGGAATTGACAGCGATGGGCACGAACAGCGTGATTGGCTTCGGCGGCTTCGCCGCCGCCGGCCTCGTCTTCTCGGCGTTGATCCTGTGGCGCTCCAGGCACGGGGTACATTTGCCTGCCCAGCGTTTGTTGCTGGCCGGTTTCGCACTTACTGCTTGCTGGGCGTGGCTTAGCGCGATCGGGCCCATGTCGGTCCTTGCCGGCCTTGCCGAATCCTTCCGTAACCTGGTCTGGCTTGCACTGCTCCACAGCCTTTCCGGCGGACGGGAAAAGGTCGAGCGTCAGCGAGGCTTGAGGCTGGTCTATGCTGCCGTAGGCGGAGTCATCGGTCTTCAGCTCGTCGCTGACCTGTTGGGCCATGCGATGAGCACCGAAGCGGCTCTTGTTTCCACCTCGGCTTTGCTCCGGATCACTGCCGCGGCCGGACTCCTCGTCCTCGTCCATAACCTTTATGCCCAGGCTGATTCCCGAGGCCGACAATCGATTGGCACGGCGATGCTGGCTTTGGTCGCCACTTGGGGCGTCGACCTCAACCTTTACACTCTCGCTTATCTCGATACCGGTTCGCCATCGTGGCTTACGGAATGGCGCGGGCTGGCGGTCGCGTTGACAGCGCCGCTGTTCGCACTCGCAGCAGGGCAGGCCGACGGCTGGCGTATCCGGCTGTCGCGGGACGCCACGTTCCAGTCTCTCTCGCTGCTCGGAATCTGCGCCTATTTCGTGACCATGACGATCCTTGCCAACGCGCTTGGGCGGTCGGGGGTTGAATGGTCGCGCCCCCTACTGGCGGCGGTCCTGGCGGCAATGGTCGTTGCCGGCCTCGTCCTAGGGACGTCGCCTTCTGCTCGGGCCTGGGCGCGGGTAAAGCTCACCAAACATCTGTTCGAGCATCGCTACGACTATCGGAGCGAGTGGCTTCGTTTCGCGGATACCATCGGATATTCCGGTCCCGATGCGCCGCCCGTCGGGGAGAGGCTGGTCAAGGCTTTCGCGGACATCATGGAGTCTCCCGGCGGCATGCTGCTTGTGACCGATCCGCACGGGCAGATCGGTGAGGCCGCGCGCTGGAACTGGACCGGCTGCAATTTTGCCGCCGACCCGCTCGACCAGTTGCGCTGGCAGGATTTGGAGCGCGAGCCTCAGATCATGGCGCTCGATCGCCTGCGTGAAGACGCCGACGGTGCTTCGCGCCTGCCGTTGCCGACATGGCTGGTCGACAGCCACGACGCCTGGGCGGGCGTTCCGCTGGTTCATTCCGGACGGCTTGTAGGGCTGGTGCTTCTGGCCGCACCGCCCCAACGCCGCGATCTCGACTGGGAAGATTTCGATCTTCTCAAGACGGCAGGCCGGCAGGCTGCCGCGACCCTCGCGGAAGCGCACGGCCAACAAGCCCTCGCTCGCGCCCAGAGGTTCGACGAATTCAACCGGCGATTCGCTTTCATCCTTCACGACATTAAGAATCTGGTGAGCCAATTGTCGCTGGTCGCCCGCAACGCTGAGCGGCATTCCGACAATCCCGAGTTTCGGGCGGACATGGTGGCGACTTTAAAGAGCTCGGTTGGCAAAATGAACGACCTGCTCGCTCGCCTAGGGCCGGCGGCGGACGCTCGACCGGCCAAGATAGAGGCCACACCGCTGCGCGACCTCGTCGCGGGGGCGATTGCGGCAAAACGCGTTGGCCATCCGATCGAGCTTGTCGGCGACGGGGGATGGGTCATGGCCGATCCGCTGCTGCTCGATCAGGCGATCGGCCACCTGGTCCAGAATGCCGTCGACGCAAGCCCTGCCGGTGCGCCGGTGATTGTCCGCGTGGACTGCGATGAGCATGGCGCGAGCGTCGCGGTCATCGACCGCGGCACAGGCATGGACAGCGAGTTCGTGCGGACCCGCCTGTTCGAGCCGTTCGCCTCCACCAAGGCCGGCGGCTTCGGAATTGGTGCATTCGAGGCGCGCGCCCTCGTCCATGCGATGGGCGGCCGCCTAGCCGTGGAGAGCGCTCCAGGCAGGGGCAGCAAGTTCGTGATCCATTTGGCCGCGGCAGCGGCACAGTCCGTACAGAGGAAGCGCGCATGAGCGACAATAACGACCTCCCCGTCCTGCTCGTCGTCGAGGATGACGAAGGGCTGCAGCGCCAGCTGAAATGGGCCTACGACGGCTATCGGGTCGTCACCGCCTCCAACCGCGCGCAGGCGATAGAGATGCTTCGCCTCCACGAGCCAGCCGTCGTCACGCTCGACCTTGGTCTCCCACCGGACCCCGACGGTACGACCGAGGGCTTCGCGACGCTAAGCGAACTGCTCGCCATCAAGCCCGACGCCAAGGTCATAGTCGCGTCCGGCCACGGCGCACGCGAAAGCGCCCTGAAGGCCATCGCGCTCGGGGCCTATGATTTCTACCCCAAGCCGGTCGATATCGATCAGCTCGGCCTGATCGTCGCACGTGCCTTTCACCTTCATGCGATCGAGGAGGAAAACCGCCGCCTCGAGCAGGGCCTGTCCGGTTCGGCCACGGTATTGGGCTCGATCGTCACCGTCGCTCCCGCAATGCAGAAGATTGCGAACACGATCGAGAGGGTCGCGGGCGCAAACGTGTCGGTGATGCTGCTTGGCGCGAGCGGTACCGGCAAGGAACTGCTCGCCCGAGCGGTCCACGACAAGAGTCCACGCAAGGACGCCGCGTTCGTCGCAATCAACTGCGCGGCGATCCCCGAGAACCTGCTCGAAGCGGAATTGTTCGGCTATGAACGCGGCGCGTTCACCGGTGCGGTCAAGACCACGCCCGGCAAGATCGAGCTGGCCGAGGGCGGGACCCTGTTCCTGGACGAAGTGGGGGACATCCCCCTGCCGCTTCAGGTCAAGCTGCTGCGATTCCTGCAGGAGCGCGTGATCGAGCGGATTGGCGGGCGTCAGCCGATTGCAGTCGATACCCGCATCGTTTGTGCCACCCACCAGGATCTTGCGGCGATGCAGGCGGACGGCCGCTTTCGCGAGGATCTTTACTATCGCCTCGCCGAGATTGTGGTCCCCATACCCTCGCTGGCCGAGCGGCCGGGCGACGCGATCCTGCTCGCCCGTCACTTCGTCAACAGTTTCGCGCGCGAGCTCAATCCCAGCGTTCAGGGCATTGCCCCTGACGCCGCCGAGGCGATCGACCGGCATAGCTGGCCCGGTAATGTCCGTGAGCTCGAAAACCGAGTGAAGCGCGCGGTGATCATGGCCGACGGCAAGCTTATTACTGCTGCCGATCTCGACCTCGCCACGGCAGAGGAAAAAGACGTCGGGGCCATGCCGATCAACCTGCGCGCTGCGCGAGAGGTCGCCGACCGCCGCGCGATCCACCAGGCGCTTACCCGAACGGAGAATAACATTTCCGGCGCTGCCAAGCTGCTCGGGATCAGCCGTCCGACGCTCTACGATTTGATGAAGCAGTATCAGCTCGGGGCTTGAACGGCCGACGGACGACGCCGAAAAATCGACGAACGGCGGTTGCCCGCTTCGCCATGACCCTTAGTCTCCGGCCAAACGCCCTATGGAGACTTTCTCATGGACCGCCGCTCGTTCCTGTCGACTGCCAGCGCCACCGCCTTCGCACTTCCCTTCAGCCTCAAGGCCAAGCCCGCCAAAGCTGAGACCGCGGCAGCGCCCGGCGACGCCAAGTTGAATGCCCTGTTCGACAAGATATTCGAAGAGACAGTCGAGAATTCGCCCGGCTTCGCCACGAGCCTCGGTCTCGACAAGGGCGACAAGGCCCGCCTCCGCCGCACGTTCGATCCCAAGCCGGCCCAGCAGGCCCGCGCCGAAGACGTCGCCCGAACCAAGCGCCAGCTTGCAGCAGTTCGCGCGGTCAATCCTGCGACGCTGTCGACCAACGGCAAGCTCAACCGCGAGATCGTCATCTACGACGCCGAACGAAATCTGACCGCTCCGACGCGCTTTGACCTCGACAGTGTGCAGAGCCCGTACATGATCAGCCAGCAGGACGGCGCCTACTTCAACATTCCAGATTTCCTAGACAGCACCCACCCGGTCGATAGCGCCTCGGACGCGGAAGCCTATCTTTCGCGCCTTACCGAATTTCCAAAGATCCTCGATTACGAGACCGCCGAGCAGCGTCGCCAGGCGGCACGCGGCTATCTTGCCCCGGCGTGGTCGCTCGACCTGGCGCTCGGCCAGATCGCCAAGCTTCGTGCCCCGGCCGCGGCACAAAGCGGCATGGTGAAGTCACTTGCGGATCGCGCAGCGAAGAAGAACATCGCCGGCGACTGGGCGGCTCGCGCGGCGCGGATCGTGGAGCGCGAGGTCTATCCGGCACTCGACCGCCAGGTCGCGGCATTGACCGCGCTTAAGGCCACCACAAGGCCCGGCGACGGCGCAACCCGCCTCCCCGAGCCGGCCGTCTACGCAGCGGCGCTCGCGCAGGCGACGACCACCAACATGACGCCGCAGGAAGTTCATGAGCTGGGCCTGTCGCAGGTCGCTGAATATACCGCCAAACTCGACACCATCCTCAGGGCCGCGGGCTACACTCAGGGCTCGGTCGGCGAACGCCTTGCTGCGCTGAACAAGGACCCGTCGCAGCTCTATCCAAACACCGACGCGGGGCGTGCCCAGCTGCTCGCCGGTCTCGACTCCAGTTACAAGAAGATGATGGCGAAATTGCCCGAGGCCTTCGCCACGCTGCCAAGCCAGCCGCTCGAAATTCGGCGAGTGCCGGTGGAAATCCAGGATGGAGCCTCAAACGGCTATTACAATCCGGCCACGCTCGACGGGACGCGCCCGGCGATATACTGGATCAACCTTAAATCTACCGGCGACTGGCCAAAGTATTCGCTGCCCTCGCTCACCGTCCACGAGGGCGTACCCGGCCACCACCTGCAGATCAGCCTTGCTCAGGAATCGAAGGATATTCCGATGCTTCGCAAGATCAGCTTCTACAACAGCTACATCGAAGGCTGGGGCCTTTATTCCGAGCAACTTGCGGATGAAATGGGCATCTACGAGGGGATCGAGCGCGCCGGCTATCTGCAGAGCTTCCTGTTCCGTTCGGCGCGCCTCGTCGTCGATACCGGCCTCAATTCCAAGGGCTGGAGCCGCAAGCAGGCCGTCGATTACATGGTCGGCGCGACCGGCTTTCCCCGTCCGCGCGTCGAGCGCGAGGTCGACCGCTATTGCGTGTCCATCGGCCAGGCCTGTAGCTACAAGATCGGGCATCTCGCCTGGCTGCGTGCCCGGGAGAAAGCGAAGTCAGCGCTCGGGCCGCGCTTCGACCTCCGCCAGTTCCACGAAGTACTGAAGGAAGGCGCGATGCCGCTCACCATTCTGGAGCGGCGGATCATGGAGCGCGCCGGGGTCGCCTAGCCGTTCAGTTCCTCGGCCATCGCCGCAACCTCCAGCCAGCGTTCCTCCGCGGCGTCTTTTTCGGCGCGAAGGGCGGTCGCACGCTCGCTTAGCCCCGCGAACCTCGCCGGATCGCGCGTGTAGAGGTCAGGGTCGTGTAGCAAGTCCTCCACCGCCATGAGTTCGCCGTCGATGCGGGCGACCTCATCCGGCAACCGTTCGAGATCACGCTGGTCCTTGTAAGAAAGCTTCCTGCTCCCTTGTGTGGACTGGGCTCCAGCCTTTTCATTCCTCGGCGCATCGCGCGACTGCCCTTCAGCCTTCGCGGGAGCACGACCGGCTTGCCGCCTTTTTGCCCAGTCCTCATAGCCGCCGGCGACGATGTCGACCTTGCCCGACCCGTCCAGCCCAAGCGTCACCGTCACGGTCTTGTCGAGGAAGTCGCGGTCGTGGCTGACGATCAGCACTGTGCCTTCGTAATCGGCGATCACCTCCTGCAGAAGGTCAAGCGTCTCGAGGTCGAGATCATTGGTCGGCTCGTCGAGCACAAGCAGGTTCGACGCCCTTGCGAACTCTCGCGCCAGGAGCAGCCTAGAGCGCTCGCCTCCGGACAGCGACCCGACCGGCGCTTCCGTCAATTCCGGCGCAAACAGGAATTCCTTGAGGTAACCTTTGATGTGCTTCTTCTGCCCGCGGACCTCGATCCAGTCGCCGCCTTCGGCAAGCACATCGCGGACCCGGCGGGTCGGCTCCATGAGCTTGCGCTGCTGGTCAATGACGATTCCGGAAAGCGTCTTCGCGTGGCTCACCGTTCCGCTGTCCGGCGCGATTTCCCTCGTCAGCAGCTTCAGCAACGTCGTCTTACCCGTGCCGTTCGCACCGACCAGGCCGATCCGGTCGCCACGCTGGATCCGCAAGGTGAAGTCGCGGATGATCGGACGTTCACCGAACACCTTGGAGACATTTTCCGCTTCTATGACGGTCTTGGTTTTCACATCGTCCTTGGACAGGGCGAGCTTGGCCGCCCCCGACGGGCCAAGCATTGCTGCCCGCTGAGCGCGCATGTCCTGAAGTTTCGCGAGCCTGCCCTGATTTCGCCGCCGCCGCGCGGTAACGCCGCGCTGAAGCCAGTGCAGTTCGATCGCCAGCTTGGCGTCGAGCTTCTCGGCCGCGCGCTGCTCCTCGGCATAGACTTTTTCCGTCCACGCATCGAAACCGCCAAAGCCGATCTCCGCGCGCCGTATTGTGCCGCGGTCAAGCCAGAGGCAGCTCTTCGTCAGTCGGGTCAGGAAGGTTCGGTCGTGACTGATGACGATGAAGGCACCCTTGAAGCGGTTCAGCCAGTCTTCCAGCCAGTCGATTGCGCCGAGGTCCAAGTGGTTAGTCGGCTCGTCGAGCAGCAGCACGTCGGGTTCCTGCGCGAGTGCGCGGACGATCGCCGCCCGCCGCCGCTCCCCGCCGCTGGCCGTAGAGACGTCGCGGCTGAGGTCGATGCCGATCTGGTCGGCGATGGCTGCCGCCTCATACGCGGCCGGTGCGCCGCTTCCGGCCAAAACCCAGTCCTCCAGCGTGACGTAGGCGCCCATTTCCGGGTCTTGCTCAAGCAAAACGACCCGAGTTCCGGGCACGATCTTGCGCTGGCCCTCATCAGTATCAATGAGCTTGGCCAGGCATTTCAGAAGTGTCGTCTTGCCGGCGCCATTGCGTCCGATCAGTGCCAGCCGGTCGCGAGGCCCGATATGGATATCAAGTTCGCGAAAAAGCCAGCCTTCGCCTTGCACCAGGCCGAGCTTTTCATAGGAGAGAACGGGGGAATCATGGTCGCGCTCTCTAGTTGGGCGCGGCCCCGCCGTCACCTGCTGGCGCTTAGCATAGGATGAGACTAGTCTCCTGGAGGAAATAAGGGGAGCCAATCATGCCGGTATTGGGAATGGGGGCTATTTCTTTCGCTCGGCCGACCCAGACGCTTTGAAAGCCTGGTATCGCGAGCATCTAGGAGTCGGTGGGGGCTGTGGAACCGACGATAAGGGCGAAAGCAATGAGTGGGTCTGGTTCACGAAAGGTGGGCCAATGGTCTTCGAGCCATTCAAGGCCGACAGCGATTATTTCGCCGCGGATAAGCAGGCGATGATCAATCTTCGGGTGAGCGAGCTCGACGCCCTGCTGGACAAGCTTCGCAAGGCGGGAATCGAAGTGATCACCAAGTCCGAATGGGACGCTATGCCGGAGATCGGCCGATTTGCGCGGGTTCACGACCCGGAAGGTAATCCGATCGAGTTATGGGAGCCCGCAAATGCTTCCTGAACCTGCCGCGACGGTGATGTTCATAACTCATTCAATGGCTTGTGCTTAGAAAACGAGGAAATCCTTCGACAAAGTTATTTGCCATGCGCCTGTATCGTGCCCTTCTTGCCGCCACCTCTGTGGCCGGTCTCTTCACCAGCCCCGCGCTGGCCGAGCGTCCGCGCGACCAGGATCGCGCGTTCGAAGCGACCCGCGAAGGCCGATCCATGCCGCTGCCGATGATCGAGCGGCGCGTAATGCCGCACATGGGTGGTGCGGACTATCTTGGACCGGAATTTCGAGGCTCGACCTACCGCCTGAAGTTTATGCGCAATGGCCGTGTAATCTGGGTGGACGTCGACGCGGCGACCGGCAAGATCATGAGCTGGTCGCGCTGAGCGCAGATTTTTTCCGTATCCCTGCGAACTTCCATTTCGTTGCGCCCAAGCAACCGTTCAGCTTAAGGCGGGTTTGGTCATGCGACATGATTTCTCAAAGGGACTGATCCATGCGTGTTCTGATCGTCGAGGACGAACCCAACCTCGGCAGGCAGCTTCGCTCGACGCTTGAGGGCGCGGGCTATGCGGTCGACCTCGCCACCGACGGCGAAGACGGCCACTATCTCGGCTCGACCGAAACATACGATGCCGTCGTTCTCGACCTCGGCCTTCCGGAAATCGACGGCCTGACCGTCCTTGACCGATGGCGCAAGGAAGGCCGCAAGATGCCCGTCCTCGTGCTCACTGCCCGCGATTCGTGGAGCGACAAGGTGGCCGGCCTTGATGCCGGCGCCGACGATTATCTCGCCAAGCCATTCCAGACCGAAGAGCTGATCGCCCGGCTTCGTGCCCTGATCCGCCGTGCTTCCGGCAACGCCAGTTCCGAACTCAATGCCGGCGACATCCGCCTCGATACGCGCTCGGGCAAGGTCACCAAGGCCGGCGAGCCGGTCAAGTTGACCGCCCAGGAGTACAAGCTGCTCAGCTACCTGATGCATCACAAGGGCAAGGTTGTCAGCCGGACCGAACTCATCGAGCACATCTACGACCAGGATTTCGACCGGGATTCGAATACGATCGAGGTGTTCGTGACGCGCATCCGGAAGAAGCTCGGCGCCGACGTTATCACCACCATCCGCGGTCTCGGCTATAGCCTGGAGGATCCCTCGGCTTGAGTTCAACCGAGACGAACGGGTCGCCACCGCCCGTCGTCGAGAAGCGGCGCGGCCTTGGATCCCTAACCCAGCGGATCATCGGTATTGCCGCCGTGTGGATCGGCGTACTGCTGCTCGGCGGCGGCTTCGCGCTGGACCGCGTACTGACGGCCTCCGTCGTAGAGAATTTCGACCAGCAGCTCGAATATGTCCTCAATGCGATGATTGCCGCATCGGAAATCGGACCGGATGGCGAGGTCCGCTTCAATCGCCCACCCGCCGACCAGCGCTTCCTTGAGCCCTATTCCGGAGTGTATTTCCAGGTTTCGGGCGCCGGCGCCGATGCTTTCCCGTCGCGTTCCTTGTGGGACCGGCGTCTGCGCGTCGACAGCCACAACGATGTGCAGCTTCACCGCTACGATAGCATGGAGTTTGCCAACGAACCGATCCGCGTCGTCGAGCGCGATGTCATCCTTCCGGGGTCCGGCGTGCGCTGGCGCTTCCAGGTCGCCCAGTCGCGCGAACTCATCGACCGCCAGATCAGCGAGCTTCGCAACACCTTGTTCTGGAGTTTCGGCGCACTCGGGCTCGGTCTTCTCGTAATTGCGGCGCTTCAGGCATTCTACGGCCTCTGGCCGCTTCGGCGGGTACGAAGTGAAGTCATCGCGATCCGCACCGGCCGCCAGCAACGGATCAGCGAGGATTTTCCGTCCGAGGTCCATCCGCTGGTGCACGAGATCAACGAGCTTCTAGCGCACGGCGAGGCGCAAGCGGAAGAAGCGCGTCGCCATGCCGGCAACCTCGCCCACGCGCTCAAGACGCCGCTGACCGTCATCACCAACGCTGCGACCGCGCAATCGCTCGACCTGGCCAATACGGTTTGCCGAGAGGCAACCACCATGCGCCGGCAGGTCGACCATCACCTTGCCCGCGCCCGCGCAATCGGTCGACGTTCATCGGTACATGCGCGCGCACGGGTGTGGGAGAGTCTGGAGGCCGTCGAGCGCGCCGTCACACGCCTATATCCCGAGGTGACCGTCGATATTGCCGGCGACCGGGACGTCGAGGCGCGGGTCGAGCGCCAGGACCTGGACGAAATGCTTGGCAACCTGATTGAGAATGCAGCCAAATATGGCGGCGGCCGCGTATTCGTGACGGTCGAACCTGCGAAGACGGACAAGGTCGAAATCGTTGTCGAGGACGATGGGCCGGGCATCCCGGCAGATCAGCGTGACGCGATCTTCGATCGCGGAGCCCGGCTCGACACGACCGGCAAGCCGGGAACAGGCCTCGGCCTCGCGATCGTCCGCGACGTGTCCGAAATTTACGGCGGCGCCGTCCGCCTGGAGGAGAGCGAAGATCTGGGCGGTCTCCTTATCCGCCTGTCCTTGCCGACCGCGGACGCCAGCGATAGGGCGGCGCAATGACCGCAACCCTTCACCAACTGAACGCGGGCCAGGAGCCGTCGCTCGATCCCATCATGGCTCTCACTGCAGAAGGCATGAATGCGGTCAATGCGGTCATCCTGGAACGGATGCAGTCCAAGGTTGCGATGATTCCAGAGCTGGCGGGACATCTCATCGCCGGGGGCGGCAAGCGCATGCGGCCGATGCTGACGCTGGCTTCCGCATGCTTGCTCGACTACCCGGGAACGCGTCACCACAAGCTCGCCGCGGCGGTCGAGTTCATCCATACCGCTACTCTTCTACACGACGACGTTGTCGACGGCTCCGACATGCGTCGCGGTAAGCGCGCTGCAAACCTCATCTGGGGCAATCCCGCCAGCGTCCTGGTCGGCGATTTCCTCTTCAGCCGTGCCTTCGAGTTGATGGTCGAAGACGGGAGCCTGAAGGTGCTTCGGATCTTGAGCAACGCCTCCGCGGTCATCGCGGAGGGCGAAGTCGACCAGTTGACCGCCCAGCGCCAGGTCGAGACCAGCGAAGACCATTATCTCCAGATCATCAATGCCAAAACCGCTCAGCTGTTCGCAGCAGCCTGCCGGATTTCGCCAGTCGTCGCCGAAGCAGGCGAGGCCGCCGAGGAGGCGCTCGAGGCGTATGGCCGCAATCTCGGCATTGCGTTTCAGCTCGTGGACGACGCGATCGACTATGCGTCCGATACCGCGACGATGGGCAAGGGCCGCGGCGACGACTTTCGCGACGGCAAGGTCACGCTTCCCGTTATCCTCGCTTATGCGCGCGGATCGCAGGAAGATCGCCGGTTCTGGACCGCAGCGATGCTCGGCGAGCGAGCGTCTGACCAAGATCTGGCCACAGCGACGCGTCTCATTCATTCGACCGGCGCGCTCGACGACACCATGGAACGCGCGCGCTTCTATGCTCGCCGCGCGATGGACGCGCTTGCGCTATTCCCGGCCGGACGCGCGCGCACAGCCATGACCCAGGCCGCCGAATTCGCAGTCTCCAGAGCGTATTGAGATGAGAAGCCCTGTCCGCTCTGCAATCGGAGCCGCGCTGTTACTCGCTGGGGCGGCTGCCAATGCGGCCTCCATGACGGTCATGAAATCGCCAAGCTGCGGCTGCTGCGGGAAATGGGTCGAGCACGTTCGCGCCCACGGTTTCGACGTGAAGGTCGTCAATGTCGACGACCTCATGGCGGTGAAGAAGAAGGCCGGAATTCCGGACAAGCTCGCCAGCTGCCACACGACCATCGTCGGAGGCTACGTCGTCGAAGGTCATGTCCCGGCCGCGGACATCAGGAAGCTTCTCGTCCAAAAGCCGAAAGCCAAAGGTATTGCCGTACCCGGAATGCCGGCCGGCTCGCCGGGCATGGAGGCCGGCGGCTTCAAGCAGCCGTACCAGACGCTGCTGATCAAGGCCGACGGCTCGACAAGCGTCTTCGCCCGGCACTAAGCCCGCATCGCCGCGTTCGTTGGCGAGAATGGCCGGGGATCTTCCGGCGCAGCAAGGGAGTGCAGGCGATGAAACTGGCGATGCTCGGCCTCGGCCGGATGGGCGGGAACATGGCCCGTCGAATGATGGAGGCCGGCCACGAGATCGTCGCTTTCGACCGCAATATGGATGCTGTCGCAGAGCTTGCCGGCCATGGCGCGACCGGCGCCTCGTCCTTGACGGAAGTCGCGGCAGCGCTGGATTCCCCGGCTATCTACTGGCTCATGCTCCCGGCCGGCGAGATCACCGACAATGTGATGCGCGAAGTGGCCGAGGTGGCGAGATCAGGCGACATCGTGGTCGACGGCGGCAACAGCTTCTGGAAGCATGACATCGCGCGTTCGAAATTCCTTGCGGAGCGCGGCGTCCATTTCGTCGATGTCGGCGTTTCCGGCGGCGTGTGGGGCCTGACGCGCGGATACTGCATGATGATCGGCGGCGAGCCCGAGCAAGTCGAACATCTCGATCCGCTTTTCAGGGCGCTAGCGCCCGGCATGGGCTCAATTGAGCGGACGAAGACCGGCAATGGCCCGGATCACCGCTGGAAGGCCGAGCATGGTTACGTCCATTGCGGCCCAGCGGGCTCTGGTCACTTCGTCAAGATGGTCCACAACGGGATCGAATATGGGATGATGCAGGCCTATGCGGAAGGTTTCGACATTCTCAAGGCCCGTGCCAAGGAAGACCTCGACATTCGGTACGACCTCAACCTCGCCGACATCGCCGAGGTGTGGCGGCGGGGCAGCGTGATTTCGTCGTGGCTGCTCGACCTCATATCGAGCGCCCTCAATGTCGATCAGTCGCTATCAAAATTCTCCGGCCGTGTGGCCGACAGTGGCGAGGGCCGCTGGACCGTGGACGCGGCGATGGAAGAAGCGGTACCGATCGACGTGCTCGCCGCCGCCCTGTTTGCCCGTTATCGCAGCCGGGTCGAGGTCAGTTTCGCCGACCAGATGCTGAGCGCCATGCGCTTCGGTTTCGGCGGCCATGTCGAGATGCCGCAATAAGCGGCAGCCCGTATTAGTCCCGGCGCCGGGTTGCGTCCGACACGGATTGGTCGTGACCGCTCTTGTCGCTAAAAAAGGATGCGGCGAACAAGCCGCAGCCGAGCAGCACGGAGAAGAAGACGCCGCCAATCGTCGCCACGACCATGTGCAAGTGGAGATCACCGGTCGCCGCGAGATAGGCGAGCGCCGCCATCACCGTCGCGACGCCAATCCCGGCGATCCAGGCGATCATTCGGAAGAACTGGGCTTTCGCCTCAATGCGGTCATGCTGCATCGGGCAAATATGGGATGCGACTATCCGGAATCCACCACTTGGCGGCCAAATGGCAAAAAGTTCCCGCACTTGCGAACAAAATGCGATTTTCGATATGTGTGGAGGCTGGGGCTGCGCGTTAACCTTCCGCTTAAGTGCCTGTCCTCGCTCATACTTCTAAAAGATTATAGCTTTTTTGCAGATATTTATGCGTGGACTCCATGCAACACTAGAGCCCCTAGTAGCTTAAGTCATGGCACTTGCTGCGCTGCACAACGTTTATGCAGCACCAATCCCCCAATGGAGCATTGTTCATGAGGAAGTATTTACTCGCCGCTGTTGCGGCCTCGGCGCTGGCCGCGACGCCAGCCCTGGCCCGGGACGGCTCGGGCTACGTCGGTCTCGAGGGCGGTCTTGTCCTCGACGCGGACGCCGATTTCGATTTCGACGCCGATTTCGAAGGCGACCTGTTTGAATCCGATGACGTCTTCGACATCGACTTCAAGAGCGGTTTCGATGGCGATGCCATCCTCGGTTACGACTTCGGAATGTTCCGAGTCGAAGGCGAACTTGGCTACAAGAACGTCAAGGCCGACGACGTGGAAATCGACAGCGACTTCGCCGATTTCGTCGGGATCGACCCGACTAACACGGAGTTCGACATCGATGGCAAGGCCAAGGTCTGGTCGGGCATGCTCAACGGCCTGGTCGATTTCGGCAATCAGGACGGCCTCAGCTTCTACGCTGGCGGCGGTATTGGCCGCGCCAAGGTGAAGATGCTCGGCGACAAGGACAGCGCATGGGCCTGGCAGCTTATTGCCGGCGCTCGCTACGCGGTCTCGTCCAACATCGATCTCGGCTTGAAGTACCGCTACTTCCAGACCGGTAAGATGGAGTTCGAAGACAGCTTCGACACGGGCGATGGCATCGTCAATTATGCCAATGAAGGGAAGCTGCGCTCGCACAGCCTGCTCGCCAGCCTGATCTTCAACTTCGCCGGCGCCGAAGCGCCTCCGCCGCCTCCGCCGCCTCCGCCCCCGCCGCCGCCTCCGCCCCCGCCGCCTGCAACGCAGACCTGCCCGGACGGCTCGGTGATCCTGGCGACCGAGGCTTGCCCGCCTCCGCCGCCGCCTCCGCCGCCGCCGCCGCAGCCTGAACGCGGCTAAGCGCAGCAAGATTGGCCGGTCACCTTCGGGTGGCCGGCATTTCTTTATAAACGGCAGTCAATTCTATTCCTGGGAGACTCTAAGACGCCAGGTTCATTGTAAACTTAGTGCCCAACTCGAAAATTGCCGTCGCGGGGACGGCCAAAACTAACTTGGAATAGATCCAGATACTATAAGAGGCGCTCAATCGCGTTGCGGCGCAACCCCTCGGCTTCCATGAATTATGGGTATCGCCCTTTTAAAGCGAAGGGCCCTGGAGCCGCCCGAGTTGGCGCGCCTTGGTGCTCACCGCTTCCTGCGAACGGCCCAGCTCTTCCGCGATTTTCCGGATTGGCTTCTTCACCGACATGAAGGCGCATAGCGCATCGATTTCTTCGGCGCTCCACGGTCGGCGGTGTTGCGGGCGTTGCACTAAATCCACAATCGTCCTTTCCGACGCTTTCAGGCTTGTCGTGACTCTACGGAAGTAACCGTGGCAGGGCGCGCCAGTTGCGTCGCTTAACAGTTGTTAGTGTGATTTCAGAACTGACGTGGCGAGCCTCAGGTTTTCCGCGCGCTGAAGAGGAAGATGGGAAACTGGGCCCCAAGTCGGTAGTCGAGGGTAGTCGTAAAAACGTGGTCCTTCGACACGATCGGCGGCAGAATCGTTGTAAAGGATATGGTGGGTGAATCGTCTCCCGAGCAAAGCCGGAACATCGGGTAGCCTTCCTGTCGACGAGGTCCTGCCCGAGCTCCTCGGTTTGCTGCGCGATGGAACCCGAGCCTTGCTGATTGCGCCACCGGGCGCCGGTAAGACGACTCGTGTCGCGCCGGCCCTGCTCGCTGAGCATTGGTGCACAGGTCAGGTACTCCTGCTCGTACCGCGCCGTCTGGCCGCCCGCTCCGCTGCAGAGTACATGGCCGGGGCGCTAGGCGAAGAGCCGGGCGGAACCATCGGCTACCAAACCCGCCTCGACAGCCGAACGGGCAAGACGACTCGTGTCGTGGTCATGACCAACGGCGTGTTCGTTGCCCGAATTCAGAGCGACCCGGAAATGGCGGACGTTAGCGCCCTGCTGTTCGACGAGGTCCACGAACGTAGCCTCGACAGTGATCTTGGGCTTGCCCTTGCGCTTGACGCTGCAGCCGGACTGAGGCCCGATCTTCGCATCCTCGCGATGTCGGCGACGCTCGACGGGGAGCGGTTCGGGCGACTACTTGAAAAACCGCCAATAGTCGAAAGCACCGGCAAGTCTTTTCCTCTGACAATAATTCACACTGGCAACAAGCCGTCCGATCGCATCGAAGCGCAGGTCGCCGCAGCTTGCCGAAACGCGCTTGGCCAGCACCCCGGATCGCTTTTGGCTTTCCTCCCCGGCATTGCCGAAATCGAGCGTACGGCGACTGCGCTCGGCACGTTGCCGGACGACGTCATGCTCCACCGACTTCACAGCGGCATCGAACCTGCAGCGCAGCGCGCCGCTCTCCGGCCGCCCGCCCGAGGCAGGCGGAAGCTGGTCCTAGCGACCAGTATCGCCGAGACCAGCGTGACCCTCGATGATGTGAGGATCGTTGTCGACAGCGGACTTTCGCGCCGACCCCGATACGACCGCGGCGCAGGACTGACCCGACTTGCAACCGAACGCGCCAGCCAAGCGGCAGTTACCCAACGTGCTGGACGCGCCGCGCGTCAGGCGCCGGGCGTCGCAATCCGCTTGTGGGAGGAGGCGGCCAACGCTTCGCTCCCCGCCCACGACCCGCCGGAGATCCTCGAAGCTGATCTGTCGAGCCTGCTGCTAACCACCCTTTTGTGGGGCGAATCCGACCCGTCGCGCCTGCCCTTCCTCGATCCGCCACCGGCCGCGGCTATCGCCGAGGCTCGTGAACGTCTGACGCGGCTTGGTGCACTCGACTGCGATGGGCGTCTCACCGCGCATGGACGTGAGATCGCCGGCTGGCCGCTCGAACCGCGCCTTGCTCATATGCTGGTGACCGCGGGCGAACTCGGTTTTGCCGGCACGGCAGCCGACGCCGCCGCATTGCTCACCGAGCGAGGACTTGGCGGCAACGACCCCGACCTGGAGCTTCGCCATCGCCGTTGGCAGGGAGAGCGCGGCCAGCGCGCCGAGGCTGCTCGGCGGATGGCGGCACGATGGGCAAAACGCGCGGGCGGCATTGTTCGCTCCCAACCGCATGATCTCGCCCGAGCTGTCGCTCTCGCTTTTCCTGACCGGTTGTCCCGTCGCCGCGACTCCTCGGGCGAACAATGGCAATCGACCGGCGGGCGCGGCTTCCGCCTCGACCCGTCCAGCCCCCTCGCCCGAAGCGAATGGCTCGCCGTCGCGGAGGTCGCAGGCACGGCATCTAGTGCCCGGATTCTCAGCGCGGCAGCGATTTCCTTTGACGATATCGAAGCACTTCTCATCGACCGTATCGAACCGTTCCGCGAAGCCCGCTTCGATCCTTCGGCCCGCAAGATCGTGGCGACGCGAGGACGCCGACTTGGCTCAATCCGCCTCTCCTCTGCTCCTGACAAAGAGCCCGACCAGGCGGCGATCGAAACAGGTCTTCTCGACGCCGTTCGACGTCATGGCCTGACGATACTCCCGTGGGACAAGCAGGCTATTGCGCTACGCCAGCGCGCAAGCTTCGCCGCGGCTCATGATGACACCATCAACCCGCTCGATGATGCCGCCCTGATGGCGACGCTGGATCAATGGCTCGCGCCGCTGTTGACCGGACGCCGCGACCTCGACCTACCTGCATCTTCGCTCAACCACGTGCTCGATGGCCTGCTTGCCTACGATGGGAAGCGCGCCGTGGATCGGCTCGCCCCCACGCATTTCATCTCGCCCGCAGGTTCAACTCATCCGATCGATTACAGTTCGCCAGCCGGACCGACCGTGGAAGTTCGCGCTCAGGCTCTATACGGACTCAAGAATCACCCGACTGTTGCGGATGGCCGAGTGCCCATGACGCTCGCGATCACTAGCCCGGCCCATCGCCCCATTCAGACGACGAAAGACCTGCCGACCTTCTGGTCGGGAAGCTGGCGCGACGTAGCCAAGGAGATGCGTGGCCGTTACCCCAAACATCCTTGGCCGGAAGATCCCGCGGCGGCCAGCCCGACGCTGCGGACTAAGCGCGCCTCGGGCGGCTCTTGATTTGCAGAGAGTCTCCAGCCAGATGCGTGCCATGACGACTGCCCGGATCATCGAAGAGCAACGCAAGACAACCCAATCCGGCAAGGCCAAGGCCGGTCGCTGGACACTGGAGTTCGAGCGCACTGAGGGCCAACGCCCCGACCCGCTCACGGGCTGGGCGGGCTCGGGTGACACCAAGACTCAGATCCGTCTCACCTTCGAAACGAAGGAGGAGGCCCTAGCTTACGCGACTCGCAAGGGCTTCGACATCCATCTCGTCCCGGCGCCGCCGGTCAAGCTCAAGCTTCAGGCCTACGCAGACAACTTTCGCTAACTGCACGGCATTTCGCGCTCTCAAGACGGGCAACTTCGCGCTCATGGCCAGAGCCGCACCGAACTTAAGCAGGCGACCGGAGACCTGCGCGCGATGAAAGCCAGCGCTTCACCACGATAGGCAAGATTTGCCGATGTGATGCCACCAGCGCGCGCAGGGAATTCCGTAGGGAGAATCAGCAACTTGCCGCTCAGCTCTTATGAGCACAAATTGGGATTGCCGTAGCGAGTAGAAGGCCCGCTCCAATCCTCCCTCCCCGGAGCGGGCCTTCAGACCCGATGCGGATCACTCCGGCAATTGCGCATCCGCTATCCTTGCAGCCGCGAAGAATCCCGCGCTCCACCAAATCCCAGATTCTCAGGGTTTCCGCCAATCGACAGGCGTTCGCGCGGCGCGGACACAGGTCGCTCATATGTGCGCACCTCCCCTTCCGGCGCGCACCGCGATCATCCGAAAGGCACCCAGCATGGCCGAATCCGTCTCCCCGAAGCTGACAACTGGCAAGGTGGTCGACGTGCTTCTCCCGCTATTTCTGCTGGCGTTATTGATTGCGCTGTGCGTGCAGTTGCTGTTGCCGTTCGTCGGACTGCTGATCTGGACGATTATCTTCGCGGTCTGCTTCTACCCACTTCACAGGAAGCTGAGAACGAAGGTCAGCAATCGCATGTCTGCGATCATCATCGGCCTAGGACTGTCGGCCATAGTTCTGGTTCCGACAACAATCGCCTCAATCAGCGCGGCGGGCTCAATTCCCAGCGTGATTGCCGCGATTCAGACGGGCGAGAAGACCGTCCCGCCGCCGCCTGCCCGAGTGAAGGAACTGCCGCTCGTCGGCAAACGCGTTGACGCCTTGTGGACGCAGGCCTCGACGGACATGCCGAGCTTCGTCAAGAAGTACCGACCGCAGCTTGCCGACTTCGCAAAGACGCTTGTCGCATTCGCGGGCAGCCTGTTCGTTACGGTCCTGGCAATCGTCGCCTCTGTTATCTTCGCGGCAATCACGCTTGCCTATTCGGAAAGCGCGCGCGCTTTCATCGGCAATGTGCTCGCTCGCATTACGGGGAGCAGGAAAGAGGGCGAGCATTATATGGCGCTCATCGGCGCCACTATAAAATCGGTCGCCAATGGCGTGATCGGGGTCGCCTTCGTTCAGGCACTGCTCGTCGGCATCGGTTTCTTCGCCATCGGAGTCCCGGGAGCGGGCCTCCTATCAATTCTAGCGATGGCGCTAGGTGTCGTTCAGGTCCCTGTGCTGATCATCACGATACCGGCTATCATCTACGCCTTCTCAGCGGAAACGACGACCGTCGCGATCATCTTTACGGTCTGGTCAATCATAGGAGGCCTTAGTGACGCGGTGCTGAAACCGTTGATGATCGGCCACGGGCTGGAGGTGCCGATGCCGGTCATCCTGCTTGGCGTAATTGGCGGTGTAATGGCGTTCGGCCTTGTCGGCCTGTTCATCGGCGCGGTCGTGCTGGCGGTCGGTTATGTCCTGTTCAACGAATGGGTCGGAAGGACTGAACCAGCGGCCAGGTCCGATGGAAAGTCGTCAAGCGCAAAGCTGCAAGGGGCCAAATGACCGTCTAACCTTTTCGACCATCATCGGCGATCGCGCCAATAAGGCGCGCGACAAGCGCAGCGAGATAAAGTTGTCCGCCGATCACCTCGAAGGTCGCAATTCCTCGCGCGAGATCGGATCGCGGAACATAGTCGCCGTATCCAAGCGTCGCGAGAGTGACGAAACTGTAATAGATCGCTCTGGTGTCGGAAAACGGGTCGGGACCGACGAAGCTGCCCGGCACTGCGCTCTCGAGTGACCAGTAGATCTGCCCAAAGAATACGCCGGCCAGCAAATAGGTGCCGAGGGCCGCGTAAATCGTCTCGCTGCCGACGCGCTCGGACGTCATTGCGAAGCGTAATGCGGCAGCCGCTGCCATCAGCCCGATCAGCCCGTACGCGCCGAGTAGCCATCCGGTGTCGACGGGGATCCAGTGGCGATCGGCCGCGTAACGCGCGAAGACGAGGATTGCGATCAACGCCGTGACGAGAAGCCGTGTGCTCTTGGTTGCTTCCGGCAACACGGCGGCAAGCAGGCATAAGCCAAGAAGCAACTTTATGATCATTTGCGGCAAGCCGATCAATGGGGCGACCGGAAGCGCGACCAACATCAGTAGCATTGAGTAGAAGAGGATTTCGTACCGGTGCCGGTGATAGTTTCGCCAGAGATTCGATCGCGCGAGGGATGGGCGCACCTCGGCCTGCGGCATTAGATCCCGCCCGCAAAAATCTGGCGCAACATTTCACTTCCTCCGTGGCATCACCCGAAAGCCGTTATTTGCTGACGGCCTCCCAGGCGCAATTGGGGCAAGTCTCTAGCCAGCGGGCCACCTCCGCTTTGTGCCGCCCGTCTCGCGGCTCAGGGATTTCCCCGAGGCGTTCTGAGGAATTCCCCAATTCACCCCGACGCTACCCTGCGGCATCCCTTTCAGGGATGCGCGCTTGCCGATCGGGACTCCCGTTAGAGAACTCGACAATCGCGGAGGAGCTGGGATCGATGCACCGGGGCGAATTCCCAAAGACATTTCCAAGCTTGCCGCTGGCTGTCCTGGCCGCGCTGCTCGCAAGCGGGTGCGTGCAAGGGCCCGACTACGTCAAGCCGACCGTCGCAATACCAGATGCCTATCGTTACCAGCTTTCCGCCACTGACATCCAAGGCTCCGGCTGGTGGACGGCTTACGCCGATGCGCAATTGGATGCATTGGTCCAAGAGGCTTTGGGCAACAATCGCGACCTTCGGATTGCCAGCGCGCGGGTCGATGAGTTTGCGGCTATCCTCGCCGGCACCCGATCGCAGGGATTTCCGCAGGTAGGCTACGGTCTAAGTGGCAATCGTTCCCGGGCGAGCGAGGAACTCATCCCCGATGTCGTCGACCCGAAAAGCACGACCTTCAACGGGCTGCTCACCGCCAGTTGGGAAATCGACCTGTGGGGCCGCATCCGCCGCGAAACGGAAGCCGCGCGAGCCAACCTGCTGGCCACCGAGGAAGCGCGCCGGGGCGTAATACTGACCCTTATTTCTTCCATTATCAGTTCGTACGTGACCTTGCTCGACCTGGACGAACAGCTTCGCGTCGCAAGGGCCACCGTGGATGGACGCAAGAAGTCCGTCGCGCTGTTCGAAACCCGGCTCGCCGGAGGTTGGGTCTCCGAATTCGAAATGTCGCGCGTTCGAAGCGAATATGAAACCGCGCTAGCCCAAATCCCTCCGATACAGCAGGGAATTGCGACGCAGGAACACGCGCTTTCCGTGCTCATCGGCCGGAACCCTGGCCCAATCGCGCGCACCACGACTCTGAACGACTTGAGCACGCCCGCCATTCCCGCCGGCCTTCCTTCCGATCTTCTCCTGCGACGCCCGGACATCTTGCAGGCCGAACAGCAGCTAATCGCGTCCAATGCGCTCATTGGCTCGGCGCGCGCGCTGTTCTTTCCAAGGATCACGCTGACGGGCCTTCTAGGCCTCGCCAGTCCGTCGCTCGGGAAACTGTTCAGCGGACACGCGCACACCTGGTCCTTTACTGGCGATGTTGCTGGGCCAATTTACACGGGCGGCGGACTGACGGCGGCCGTCGACCAGGCAACGGCACGGCGAGAGCAATCTCTCGCAAGCTACGAACTCGTCATTCAGAATGCGTTTCGCGACGTAGAGGATTCGCTCGCCGATGTCCGCCATAGCGCCGAACTTCGCGATAGCCTGCAGCGGAACGTTGCCGCGCTTCGCCGAGGCGTGGAGCTTGCTAACGAGCGCTATGAAAACGGGTTCTCCGACTATCTCGAAGTACTCGACACGGAACGCAGCCTGTTTTCCGCGGAGCTGCAGTTGGCGGCGGCGCGCGGTGATTACCAGCGGGCTCTGGTCAGCCTCTACCGCGCACTTGGAGGTGATTGGACGAAGGTCGCTTTCAATGGCGACCGGCAATCGCAAGCAGGAAGAGGAAATCCATGACGGATGGCGCGCAAACGGCTTCCCAGACGGCATCCGCGAACGTCACATCCGAGGTCGACGTCGGGCCCGGAAAGCCGCCGCCGAATGCCATGCGGAAGGTCATCCTCACTGCCCTTGTCTTGTTGCTCGTCCTGTTCGTTTATCACGTCCTTTCTGACCGCTACACACCCTACACATCGCAAGCGCGTGTCGAGACATTCCTGACCCAAATTGCGCCGGAAGTCGCGGGTGATGTCCTGGAAGTCGGAGTCATGGATAACGGCCGGGTACGAAAGGGGCAGGTGCTTTTCCGAATCGATCCCGAACCGTACCGGCTTGCCGTCCGATCGGCAGAGGCCAATCTCTCTGTCGCGCTGCAAGGAGCTGACGTGTCAGTGGCGGAAGTCGCGGCCGCTCGCGCGCAGATTCAGAAACAGAACGTGGATCTCATCGCCAATCGCAAACTTGGGAAGATCATCACAGATCTTGTGGACAAGAAGGCGCTGGCTGAAACGAATGCCATCCGTTCCGGAGCGGAAATCGGCAAGACCCAGGCGGACCTTACGCGCGCGCAGGCGGATCTGCGTCGAGCGGAAGCCAACCTCGGCTCTCCGGGCTTCGGCAATCCTAAGGTGAGGCAGGCTGCCGCAGCCCTCGACCAGGCACGGCTCGACCTGCGCAACACAACCGTGGTTGCGCCAGCTGATGGAGTTGTCACCAATTTGAGGCTGGCAAAGGGTCAATATGTGACGCCAGGCCAGCCGCTGCTTAGCTTCCTCGAGCTCGGACCACGCTGGATCGCCGCCGACATGCGTGAAAACCAACTCGGCAACGTTAAGCCTGGACAGGAAGTCATAATCGCCCTCGACCTGTTACCGGGCAAGCTGTTCAAAGGCAGCGTGCACAGCGTCGGTTGGGGAATAAGCCAAGGCGACGAAGCGCCAACTGGCCAGCTGGCGTCGCAGCCTGCCGACCAGGGCTGGCTTCGCGATCCGCAGAGATTCCCTGTCCGGATACTCGTATCGCCCGACGAAGCGAAGGAGGCCGGAATCGACGTCGGTCGCAGTGGAGCGCAAGCTAACGTCATCATCTTTGCGAACGACGGGTCGGTCATGAACCCGATCGGGCGTCTGTGGATCAAGCTGGTCGCTCTGATGAGCTATCTGCAATGAATATGGAAGCCCGCAATCACTTCGTCCTTCGCTTCGCATTCGGGACCACAGCAGTGTTTATCCTATGCGAGTCAATGGATTGGCAGCCTTCATCGCTGGCTGCCGTTCTGACCGGCGTTCTGCTTGCCAACCTTCCGGCGTCGCCGCCGCCCAAGTTAGCCCTGCTGCTTATTTCGGTAATGGGGGTTTCCGCCTGGCTGGCCTTCATATTGTCGGCACTGCTCAGCCATGTGCCGCACATATTGTTCGCGACCGTTGGCCTGGTCATCTTTGTCGCTTTCGCCGGATTGGCTCAAGGCAAGGCCCAGTTGCCCCTGACCTTGCTTCTGATTTGCTTCTCGATCACGCCGGTTATTTCCCTGACCTTCTCGGAATACGTCGGGATTCTGCCGGCCATTCTCTCCCGCGCCATAATGCTTGCGGTGACTTTCACTTGGGTCAGCTTTGCTATTTGGCCGTTGCCTTCCGCAAAGCCGCCACCTCCTCCTGCCCCCCCTGTCGACTCTCCAATCAAAGCTGCTCTGCTTGGGACCATGATCGTGCTCCCAGTGATGCTCGTGTTTCTGCTTTATGGATTGATTGATGCGATTCCCGTGTTGCTGACAACGGTACTGCTCGTGGCACAAATGGAGGAAGAGCGCGGGGCCTCCAGCGGTCGAGGAAAACTAGTCAGTAATTTCCTTGGCGGACTCATTGCGATCGCCGCATTTTATGTCGTGAACATCGCTCCTTCGCTCACGACGCTTGCTCTCGTTACATTCCTTCTCGGCGTTGGTTTTGCAGTTCAAATCGCGAAGGGCGGTGCCCGTGGAGCCAATGCCCTTCTGGGATACAACGCGACGATCGTCATCTTTGCTTTGGCACTCCTCAAGGGCCCTGCAAATGCCGGAACCTGGAGCACTCGGGTGCTCCAGTTCGCAATTGCATGCACATTCGCGATCGGAATGATGCGGCTGCTGTGGCCGTTGCTCCAGCGACCGGCGCGCGTTCGTGGCGCCCGTAAATCAGACCCGACAGGTCGTAACGAAAGGGGACCAGTTCTAGAATCCTGAAAGCGAAAGGATCCGGAATGAATCGAACATTCTACGCCCTCGCGGGCCTCATTGGGCTTATAACCGGCGCGCCCGCATTCGCGGGCACCTGTACGATCGAAAGCACTAGAGCCCCGGGCGAATGGACCTTCGTCCGGGTGTACGACGTCGATAACGGCAAGATCGTTCTTCAAAGGGCGATCAAGGCGGGACTCGCCTATGAAGTGACGGTGAGCAAGAATCGCGTTCGCGTGGATTCGAAGCTTCCGGGCGGGATATCCTATGGTGCCGGCCCTATCTCCCCATGCAGGGACGGAAACAAGCTCAAGATCTGACAATGCAAATCACGGCCACGAATTTTTGGCCGTGCTGCGTTTTCGCTCGAAAAGGTTGGGAGGCCGCTTGTCCGTGGGTCTCGAAGCGGCCTCCCGGGGCAAATGCTAGCCGCGCTCTGGCTCCGGCGGCGGAGGCGGCGGCGGAGGCGGAGGCGGGCACATTTCGGTCGCCAGGATCACGCTTCCGTCAGGGCACGTCTGCGTCGCCGGTGGCGGCGGCGGTGGCGGCGGTGGTGGCGGCGGGGGTGGCGGAGGTGGCGGCGGCGGAGCGAAGTTGTAAACTAGACTCAGCAGCAAGCTGTGCGAGTGAATCTTCGTATGCGTATCGATGTCGAAGAATGTCTCGCCATCGTCGAATTCATCCGCGAAATTGAGTTTCCCCGTCTGGAAGTAGCGGTACTTCAGGCCGAGATCGACGTTGGAACTGACCGCGTAGCGGACACCAGCAATCAGCTGCCATGCAAACGCGGAATCCTTGTCGTCATCGAAATCCAAAGCCTTGACCCAGGCATAACCGAGTCCGCCTCCAAGATAAGCGCCCCAGCCATCGTCATTGCCGAAGTCGAGCAGCACATTGCCCATCAGCGAAACGATATTGGTATCGCCATCGACATCGAAGTCGTCGTCGATGATCCCAAGATCGTCGGCGAGGTCATTGTCCAGATCGACCTCATCGGCGTTGAGGTTCTTGTATCCGAACTCGACCTCGGTCTTGATCATGCCGAAGTCGTACCCGGCGATCAGGTCGATATCCATGCCGATGCCGTAGTCGACTTCGATGGCATCATCTTGCTCGAAGATGCTGTCACCGTTGTCGACATCCACGTCGATCTCTGCCTCGGATCCGAATGTAAGTCCGCCCTCAATTCCAGCATACCAGCTATTGTCTCGAGCCAGTGCCGGGCTGGAAAGCAGCGCCGTTCCCGCAACCGCGGACAGCAAAAATCTTCGCATCATAATCTCCCTGTTCGGCCCACATCGGACCGGTCTTTACGATTCACTTCGCGGCTCACCATCGACGAGTACCGAGGAAAGGAAAATCCGGGTTTCTCCCTAAATATTCTGGTCGCTTTTGCGGGTTTGCTAGGAACGGCTGAAATGCAACGCACGGCTGAGAACACTCTTGGAGGCCGTAGATGATCCGTTCGAATTTCAAGAGCGCATTGGCGCTTGTAGCCGCCTCTGGCCTGGCCGTTTCTGGCTGCTCCTCGCCGGGGCGTTTGCCGGCTGTGCCCGTCGCCTCCATTCCGCAAACGAGCCAAGCATTGGGCTCCGTACGCTATCTCGTCACACGCGAATCCAAGACCTTCGCGGACGATGCCAAAGCTGCCCTTTTGCGCGAGCAGCAATGGCTTCAATCCAAAGGTGTACAAACTACAAACGGCATGCCGCCAGCTTACTTCCTGGCGATTTCCGGAGGCGGCGACAACGGCGCCTATGGTTCAGGCTTTTTGAATGGCTGGACTGCCGCTGGAACCCGCCCTGAGTTCAAGGTGGTCACCGGGATCAGCACCGGCGCGCTTATCGCGCCATTCGCCTTCCTCGGTCCAAAGTACGACCATGTCCTGCGCGAGGTTTATACGAACACTTCCCAGAAGGATATTTTCAGGAAGCGCGGGATGCTGAAGGGCCTGTTCGGCGAAGCGATGACGGATACGCGCCCGCTTGCGAGTCTCATCGAAAAGTATGTGACACGCCAATTCCTGGACGAAGTCGCAGCCGAATACGGGAAGGGGCGAATCCTCCTAGTCGGGACTACCAATCTAGATTCTCTTGAACCCGTGATCTGGAACATGACCGAGATAGCGGGAAGCAAGGATCCCAAGGCGATTACCTTGTTCCGGCGCTTGCTGTTAGCGTCGGCCTCTATACCTGGAGCGTTCCCGCCAGTGATGATCGATCTCACCATCGACGGAAAATCATACCAGGAAATGCATGTCGATGGTGGCACGATGACTCAGGTCTTTCTCTACCCGCCTTCCGTTTCGTTTTCCGGTATGCCGCAACGCAAACGCGTCTTGTACGTCATTCGTAACGCCAGGCTGGATCCGGACTGGGCGAGCACCGACCGCCGTACGATGACGATCGCAATGCGCGCGATTGAATCTCTGACGATGACCCAAGGCGTGGGTGACCTCTATCGGATCTACGCGACAACAGAGCGCGATGGCATCGACTTCAACCTCACGTATATCCCGCCGACATTCAACACGGTTCGGCGAGAGCAATTCGACACCCAATATATGAGAGCCCTTTACGACGTTGGCTTTGAGGCCGCGAAACAAGGCTATCAATGGGAAAAGTATCCGCCCGGATTCTCCGCTCCCCTCAATGCGCAGGGCCAATGATCGCGCTGTAGGGGCGGCCAAGCGCTGCGGGTTTCTCCCGATGGAGCAACACCCGAATTGGTGCGAACGATTCTTGAACGTCAAGATCACCGGAGTGAACCATAATGCGTGCCGATGCGATTTCCCGATTCCGCTGCCTGCTTCCCGCAACTGCCATTCTGATCGCGGCCCCGGCCGTGTCGCAAACACGAGATCATGCGCCCGTGTCGTTGCCCTCCGCGCGCGTGATGGCTCAGGACAAGGCCGGGAGCGAATCCTGGACGTACGCGCGGCCGGCGTCCGAGTTTCGCAAATATCGCACGGTGATGATTCCGGCTGCGATCGTTTATCAAGGGCCGGACGCTCAATTTGAGGGGATTTCACAGGCTGACCGCGCAAAATTCGCAGACATGATCACGCAGGAGCTCCGCACGGAGATGGCCAAGTCCTTTCCTGCCCCTGCATCGCCGCAGACTGACACGCTGAGGCTGCAGGTCACGATCCTGGGCGCAACGAAAACCACTGGCGGTATTGCGACCGCGACCCGCGTGACTGGTCTGGGCTTTGCGACCAGCGCGTTGAAAAGCGTTCTTGGAAAACCCGGAAGCTTGACAGGCTCTATTCTTTACGCGGTCGAACTCTATGACGCGCGCACCAACGAACTGATGCTTGCTGCGGTACGACGCCGCACACCAGACCCGCTCGACGTGCCGGCAACAATTTCGCAGACCGAGACCGTCAAAGCAGTGGCCCGGGAATTCGCGGACGGCGCTCGCAAGCGCCTGGTTGCTCTAACCGGCGCGGGGCAATAGATCGACTTGCAGGATTGAATGCGAAAGTCTGACGCGCTTAAGCCTGGATGAGCTGGTTCCTGACCGCATAACGCACCAGGTCGGCCGTCGTCCGCAAGTTGAGTTTGCGCATGGCGCTCGCGCGATGAGTCTCGACCGTCTTGATGCTAATGCTCAGACGTTCGGCGATTTCCTTGTTGATGCGACCTTCCGCGACCTGCTGGACCACTTCCCGCTCGCGATGGGTCAGGCTGCCAGTCGATTGATGCGGCTTGCTCTCCAAGAATTGGTCGAGAAGCGCGTCGGAGATCGCGCCCGAAAAGTAGGATCGTCGGATGGAAAGCGCATCAAGCGCTGCAAGCAAATGCTTCTCCGTATCCGACTTCAACACAAAGCCCCGCACGCCGGCACGAAGGATATTCGTGATGATCTCTTCCCGATCGTGCATCGTGTAGAGAAGAATCTCGATCTTGGGCAGTTCGCGCTTCAACGCATGGGCGAGGTCAAGGCCGTTGAGCTCGGGGATCGAATAGTCGAGGATGGCGATATCCGGGCGGGTTTCCTTGGCGACGCGCAAGCCGGTTCGGCCGTCAGCCGCTTCACCGACAACCTGGTAGTTTGGCTTCGTCTCGAGGAGCTGACGCACGCCTCTACGGATCGCATCGTGATCATCGATGATCAGTACCCGCCGGATCGGACTCGTCATACGTCAATCCATCCCCATAATGGATTTCCAAAAACCAGGTTGGGACGCCCCACACGTTACTCCCGCGCTCACCTGAAGCAATGTTTGCTGTCGGCAGCACTCACCGCCTTCTCCACCTGTGCAAGCAGAGTGCCAATCAGGGTAAACCCATATGCACTGCATGACGGCATGAGCTCGTCCAGCACGAACCGCTCGGTATCGGGAATGGCCTGAAGCAAGTCTCGGGGTTTGCGGCAATGCGATCCGCGTCATTCAAGTGCTATTCGCACGAGGCGTCGGTTTAGGCCCAAAGCGAGACGCAAAGCGGGCGGATAGCCCAGGTCAGGATCGGGGGAACTATGTCCGACAACTCAGCGCTCTTGCCGGCGATTGCTCAGCCTCCTTCAGATCGGCAGCGCACCTTCCTTCGATATTATACTGGAACGCTGATCGATCTTGTGGTTCTCGGCCTGTTCGACGAGTTTTCCGACAAGGTCTGGGTGGAGTCATTTTCGGTCGCCTTGCTTGCGGCACTCGTGCTCCAGCTTTTGCTAAAAGCCACGATCGCTGTCGAGCACCGCGTGCTCGACTATATGAAAAGCAAGCCCGGCAAGCTGATGACCGCGCTGCGATTTTTTGTGGCATGGCTCATCCTATTCGGCTCGAAGTTCGTAATCCTCGAAGCACTCGCGCTCACCTTCGGCGATCAAGTTCGATTTGAGGGCATGTGGCACGGCATCGTCTGGCTAATCATTGTCGTCGTCACAATGGTGGCCGCGGAAGAACTGGTCGTGCGGTTTTATCGGCGGCTGGCGTAACCGTCCTTTCGAATTGCAGAGGTATGCTCTAAATCGGGAATAGACCCGATGGGAGTTCGCACCATACTGTGGGACTTGCTTTGAAATGCAATGGTCGCACATTCGAAGTCACGAGAGCGGCACCTCCCCCGGATGGTGTTCTATCGTCGGCGCGCCGCGCTGCGGCACGACATCCCTTGCGCGTTATCTGGGGAGCAACCCCAATATCTGTCCGGCGAATGTGAAAGAGCCGCACTATTTTTCACGACGAGAATTCGCTCGCCTTTCTGAAGGCGAATTCATCGATCGTCTCATTGCTGAGTACCTCGATCATTTCTTCCCTGGCCGCGAGCCCGGTCAGGTGCTGCTCGATGGTTCGGTTTCCTACCTTTACGCACCAGAACGGCTAAAACCGGCCCTCGATGCCTGGCCCGATGCCAAGTTCATCATCGCAATCCGCAATCCGCTCGAAATGCTGCCATCGCTTCACCAGCGTCATATCTGCAATGGCGACGAGGACGAGTCCGATTTCGAAAGAGCATGGTCGCTAGTTGGCGATCGCCGGCGAGGCCAGCGCATCCCTCGTACGTGCGCCGATCCGCGCTTACTGGACTATGAGGAGATAGGACGGCTCGGTAAGTACGTTGGTCAATTCTTCGATATCGTTGGGCGAGAGCGATGCTTTGTATCGGTCTTTGACGACCTGGTGGCTGACCCTGCGATCCAGTATAGAAGGATCTTGGATTTTCTGGCGCTGCCACCCGATGAGCGCTGTGACTTTGCGCCTTTCCGCTCTAGCACCGGTGTTCGCTCGGTGCTCCTGCAACGCCTGCTCAAGCGACCGCCGGTGGCGAGATCCCTTTTCGCAAGCGAAGCGGCCCTTCGCCGCGAAGGTATTGCCATCAATAAGCGAGTGGGGAACCTGCCCGGCGTTCCTGCACTCAAAGCTTTTCGCAAACGCCTTCTGAAATGGAACCGGACAAGCGCTCCGTCGCGGCAGCTTTCAGAGGAACTTCGTACAGAGATGATCGCGACATTCGCCGTTGACGTGGCCAAGCTGTCTGCGCTTTTGGGCCGAGACTTCAGCCATTGGTTGACCACTGATTGCCCGATACGGCCGTCTCAGTCCATCGACTGCGATCCATTCGCAGTTCCGACAGGCATGGGATCCGCCTGAAGTTCAGGCCCCACGGATATCAGGATTTCCCCTTCTTCTGCGCTTGCGCGCCGAGGGACAAATCATCCCTCCTATGCGGGATTCGCCCGATAAACGTCATTGGCGTGCGGTGTTACCGCCAGTCCTGAAGCCGCCCTGTGTCAGGGTGAGTTGGGAGGCCGCACATGACAAACAGTCATCGCAAATTGCTCGCAGCTGGACTGTCATTTTTCCTGTTAAGTGGGTGCGACAAGCAAGCTGAGAAAGAGCGCGGCACCCAAGTACCGGAAACGACTGCTAAAGCGCCAGATGTAAAGGGCGAAGTCGATCCGAGAGCTGTCGAGGCGCTTAAGAATATGAGCGCTTACCTTATGTCTCTCAAGACAGCGGGGGTCACTTCCAATGGCAGCCTCGACGTCGTGACCGAAGAGGGGCAGCGGATCCAGTTGGATGGTGTTGCGAAATACAAGATTCGCAAGCCCAACGGTTTCATGATCGATTTCGACAGCAATCAGAAGAAGCGGCAATTCTACTATGACGGGAAGAATTTTACCGTTTTCGCACCTGTGCAAGGTTTTTACGCCCAGATCCCAGCCCCAGCCACTAACAAAGAAACGCTGGCGATGATTTACGACAAGTTCGGCCTTGAGTTACCTTTGGAAGACCTGTTCCGCTGGAACGAAGCAGGCAGTGAGAGAGTGGACCAGCTGAAGTCAGCGTTCCCCATTGGAACCGCGACGATCGATGGCGTTTTGACCAATCACTATGCATTCCGCGAGGGCGATGCAGATTGGGAAATCTGGATCGAGCCGGGCGACAAGCCGCTTCCTCGCAAGCTCGTAATCGTCGATCGTACGGACGAGGCGAGGCCGACCTTCACCGCGCGTCTCGACTGGACCGTGAACCCGACCTTTTCGGACAGCGACTTTGCCTTCAAGCCCGATGCCAATGCGAAGCGCATCCAGATGGCAAGATATGACCTGAAAGGAAAAGTACGATGAAGTCGCAGTACACGCTCTTAGGGACAACAGTCGCCCTTGTTGGCCTCATCGCATTCTCCATCCAGGAAGTCCAAGCCCGGGGCGGCCGCGGAGGTGGTGGCGGCGGCTTCGGTGGTGGTGCTCGCGGAGGCGGCATGTCCAGCATTAGCCGAGGCGGAGGCGGCGGATTTAGCCGCGGTGGTGGGGGCTACAGTCGTGGGAGCATGGGCGGCTCGCGCGGCATGAGCCGCGGCGGCAGCTACAGCCGCCCTGGCGGCGGAAGCTATAGCCGTCCAACGACGCGCCCGGGAGGCGGAAGCTTCAACCGGCCTTCGACGAGGCCTGGTGGAGTCGGCGGTGTCGGCAACGCCGGCCGGCCGGGCGGGCCCGGCGGTGTCGGGGGTGTCGGTGGAGCCGGACGTCCAGGCGGCGTCGGCGGCGTCGGCGGTGTCGGCGGCGTTGGTGGTGTCGGCGGCGTTGGTGGTGTCGGCGGCGTTGGTGGTGTCGGCGGTGTCGGCGGCGTTGGAGGAGCACGGCCGGGCCAGCGTCCCGCAGGTGGCCGCAATAATGTTGGCAGCGGAAACCGCATCAACAATGGCAACATCAATACCGGCGACATCAACATCGATAACGACTGGGGTGATGGATGGGGCGGCTGGACCGATTACCCGCTGGCGGCGGGGATCGCGATCGGGGCAGTCGCCGGCGCCGTCGCAGGCGCATATGGCTCCGCATATTACGCGCTGCCAGGCGGCTGCTCGCCGTACGCCTATTACAGCTACACCTACTATTCTTGCGGCGGCGCTTGGTATCAACCGCAGTATGAGGGCGACACGATCGTTTACGTCACCGTGCCGGATCCGAACACGGGCACGCCGCCTCCACAATAGCGGCGCGAGAGAGGTCGGCGCGCTAGTTACCAAACTAGCGCGCCGATTTCTTGTCGTAAGGCTCGGACGTTTTTCTCAACGCAAAAGCACCGGGCGATCGGCCCGGCGCTTTCTATTCAATCCTGTGCAATCAGAGATGTATTCGGCTGTACACGTCGCTACTCAAACCAGCTCCAAATATTGTTGCTGGTGAAGGACCATTTGAAGCTCGCCTGAAGCCTCAGATCGTCGCCCTTGTCTCCATCGTTGTCGGTCCGTTGGCCCCATTGGAGCTCAAGACCTGCCATTACGGGATCGGCCGGATACCAAAGCAGGTTCGCAAGCGCATATTCACCTTTGTGGAAGGCGCTCGCGTCCTGGAAATTGGTATTCCAAACCTTCGTGAAGCTGTAGCCGATTGTCGAACTCCATTTCTTGGCCCACTGGAAGTCGACGAATGCCGAAACGCCCAGCAGTTTCACGGCCTCCGCTTCTGGATCGATGATGAAGCCGCCCGGACCTACGGTCACCTCGACCGAAGGTGCCAGATCCATGCCACCGTCGTTCATGTAGGTAGCGATGCCCCGGCCATAGACGACGCCGAGCTTCGGTGTGGCCAAGCCGAGCTTGAAAGATCCGGTGAGGTCAACACCCCATCCAGTCTGACTTCCTTCGGGCTCATTCCCGTCGGAAAGTCGTGTGTCGTAGCCAATCTTCCGAAGCAATCCGGCTAAGCGAACGTGTCCCCAATTCCCGTAGTAGCCCAGAGCAGCCGTGAGATCAGGAAGTTCTTCGTCCGACTGGATGTTATCGGCGATGCTCTCATCGATCAGTCGAAGGTTTCCGGGATCGATGTCGTCGGCCGGGTGCTCGATCGCAATTGCTGCTTGCCAGCCGTTGCGGTCGAGGAAGGTCCAGCGAAGCTGGGGATTGCGGAGCCATGCCATTCCCGGCGGACCCCAATATTCGATGCTGTTCGGTGCAATGTCGACATCCATGAACAAGGTGTTCGTTTGACCGGCCAGGATCGGCCCCCATTTCGCATACATGTGCCGGATGCGCATGTGGGTCTGGCCGGCTTCGTCACCGGTGCCGAACAGGTCGAATTCAAATTTCGCTTCGTAGGGCTTGTCGTGCAGAGTTCCGCTCGCCTTGACGCCTAGCCGCGTCTGGCGAACGCTGAAGATCGACTGACCATCGCTACCGAAGGCGCCTTCCTCGGTCGGAATCTTGGAAGCGCGAAGAGATGCTTCCCAGTCCGGATCGACGCGATTGAAGTCCTGAATCGCGTCAAGCTGCACGAAGCCGTAAAGCTCGAGGTTGTGGTCTTTCGCCAGCTTCTCGGCGCGGGATTCCGTCGCGGGCGCCGCAGCAGGGGTCGGGGGAGGAGCAGCCGCCTCCTTGGCTTCGAGCGCTTCGACCCGCGCACGAAGTGCTTCAATTTCTTTAAGCAACGCATCGCGTTCCGCTGCCGAGGAACCCTGCTGTGCAGTCGGCTGCCCAGAAACATTGTCCGCGGCTGCGAACGCGGGGGTGGCAAGCAAGACCCCCAGCCCGGCTGCCAGCTTTACATAGGTCATTGAAAGAATCCCCTCCGCGCGGAAACTCGGAAGGCGAGACTAGATTCTAAACGGACGCGATTAAGCCGGGCAAAACCCTAGTTCTCGCTCGGTGGAACTACGGACGCCCCTGCATGACTCGTTTCGGCGCCGGCTCAGGGTGACACCCGAGTGCGCACGATTATGCTGCAAGTAAGATCCGGGCAATGCGCAGTGATGGTGACCCCTACGGGACTCGAACCCGTGTTTTCGCCGTGAGAGGGCGACGTCCTAGACCGCTAGACGAAGGGGCCAGTCGGCTGGCGCGGCGCATATGGGCGAGGGCGCCGCGCTAGTCAACGCCGACCGGAATGGCGTTGACGGCCAACGCCCTGCCGTGTTGAAAAGGCACGAGCCGCGACGCGACGCGGCTGAATTGGGGGGTTGAATTGTCCAAGGCTTGGGCGCGGCGATGCTGATCGCCCAGATTACCGACCTGCACATCGGTTTCGATCCAGGAAATGTGCACGAACTCAATGTCCGGCGTCTCAACATGGTGATCGACCAGTTGAGCGCGATGGACCCACGACCGGATCTGCTGGTGGTTACCGGCGATCTTGTCGAGAATGCCGACGATCATCGCGCCTATCGCCACATGGAGGCCTTGGTGAAGCGGTGGGAGGGCCCGTTGCTTTGGGCCGTCGGGAATCACGACAGCCGCGAGAATTTCCTCTCGGTCCTGCCGGAAGTCCAAACCGACGAGAACGGCTTCATCCAATATGAAGCGGAGTACGACGGATTGCGTTTCGTCGTGGCCGACACGCTCGATCCCGGCCGCCACGGCGGGATGATCTGTGAAAAACGTGGGAAATGGCTTCGTGCCCGGCTTCGCGAGAAGAAGGACATGCCGACCATCGTCATCCTTCATCACCCTCCGGTCGACACTGGGATCGCCTGGATGAGCGCGCTGCCGCACGAACAATGGGTCCAGCGACTGGAAACGATACTGAAGCCGGCTAAGCAGGTCGTCGCGCTGATTTGCGGCCATGTCCACCGGCCGATTTCCACCAGCTTCGCGGGCAAGCGGCTCGTCGTCGCCGCTTCGACGGCACCTCAGGTTGCACTCGACCTCGAGGATGTCGACCCGACTCATCCCGACGGGCGTGCGCTGATCATCGCCGACGCACCCGCTTACGCACTCCATTATTGGGATGGCCGCTCACTTCTTACCCACTTCGAGATCGCCGGGCCACGCAACATCATTGCCAGCTACAGCAGCAACCTGCAGCCGATGATGAAGGCGTTCCTTGCCGAGCGAGGAACGGGCTAAGGCGCTGAAGCGGAGCCCAGCCTAACTACTTGTTGATGACCACCCGGGCCGGTCCACTTCGCGACAGAACGGCGGCGGTGACATCGTTGTCGACGCGGGCGAGTTGAAGATCGACATGGGACTCGCCGAACGCCAGATTGCGTATCGTGAGCTTATCGAGGAACCGCGGCAAGGTTGGCACGGCAAGGACAAGCTCGTCGGCATCGTGTCGAATGTCGCAGCCGATGGAGGCGGCTAAGAGCGCGAACGGTGTTGCTGCGGCCCAGGCCTGGGGCGAACAGGCGACCGGATAAGAGGTGGGCCCGCACCGCCTCCGCCGCGCAAAGCCGCAGAACAATTCCGGAAGGCGACGAAGCTCGTCGTAGGTCGCGGCCTCGAAAATTCCTTCGAAGATCGTGCCCACACCAGACTTGCAGCCATAACGGGCAAGGCCAAGACCGATAAGTCCGTTGTCGTGGGGCCAGATGGACCCATTATGGTAGGACATCGGGTTATATCGCGCCTCGCCGCTGGCGATTGTCCGCACGCCCCAGCCCGAAAAGAAGCGCGACCCGAGCAGCTGCTCGGAGATCTGATTCGCCCGCTCCGGCCCTGCAATTCCTGCGAACAACGCGTGGCCCGCATTTGACGACATAACCTTGCACGGCCGTTTCTGGCCATCGAGCGCAAGAGCATACGTGCCGAGATCCTCAACCCAGAAGGCCTCCTCGAACCGCTGCCGCAGAACTTCGGCCTGCCGTTCGAGCTCGGCACCAAATTCCTGGTCGCCGAGTTGTCTGGCCAATTTGCCCGCACCGACCTTCGCCGCGAAGGCATAGGCCTGAACCTCGCACAGAGCGATCGGGCCCTGCGCAAGCCGTCCATCGGCATGGAAAATGCTGTCGCTGCTGTCCTTCCAGCCTTGATTGGACAGACCCTGGTCCGTCATCCGGGCATACTCGATGAAACCGTCGCCATCGACGTCGCCGAACTCGTCCATCCAACGGAGGGCAGCGCGAATATTCGACCAGATTGCGCGGATCGTTTCAAGGTCGCCGGTCCGCTTCGCATATTCCGCCGCCAGCAAGACGAAGAGCGGCGTGGAATCGACCGAACCATAATAACGCTGGAAAGGGACCTCACCGAGCCCGGCCATTTCGCCGCCGCGCATTTCGTGCAGGATCTTGCCCGGCGCGGAATCCGCTGCTGCGTCGAACTCAGTGGCCTGGAGGGCCGACAGGGTCGTCAGCACGCCCCGGGCCAGATATGGCGCGGCCCACAGCATCTGAAGCGCCGTGATGATGCCGTCGCGCCCGAAGATAGTGCTGTACCAGGGCACCCCGGCATAGGGATAATTGCCGTACGGCGTGGCGGTGACGAGCATGTCGATGTCGGACCACGCGCGTGCGATGACAGCGTCGAACTGCGCATTGGAGCTGCTGATCTGGACCCGGTCGCGCTGCGCTCGGGTGCGGCCCGATCGCATTGCGCGAAATGCGGGCACGACTGCGCGCGCCTCGGTCTTGCTCTCGTCTATCGTGCAGCAGGCGCTAATCAGGATGGTTTGCTGGCTCGCCTCATCGAGGTCGACGGCCCATTCTGCGCGGTTCTCCGACAAGGAAGCTGGTGGCGGGTTGAAATGAAGCTTCGTGCGGCGGACGATCCCGTCGAGGCCGGTGTAGCCAAACTCGACCGAAGAAGCCGAGGTCACACGAACTGTCCGCGTGCCGCGTTTCGCACGTTTCTCCCCGCGGACCTCGAACAGGTCGGCGAAGTCGGCGTCGAAGTCGAGCGCTAGCGAAACCGGCCGGCCGATCACACTGTAAGAATGAATCCTCAGCCGCTCATAAGAGGAATTGTCGCTAAGGAATTTGAAGCGGGAGAGATGCACCGTTTCGCGCTGCAACCACGCTCGCCCCGACGTGCTGTGGAGATCGGCGTTGGTGAGATCGACAGCCATCGCCCCATTGTCGTCGAGCACAACTGAACCCAACTGCAGCGGCTCGGCATCTCCCAGGCGGAGCCGCATCTCAGACAGAAAACGCGTATCTTTATAATAAAGGCCATCGGGCCCATCCGGACCGCCGTTGAAGTTTCCCTGCTGGTCGAAAATGGCAAAGAGGTCGTTGTGCTTGAGCGAGCGCAGCGTCCGCTCGACGAGCGATTCCGTCGCCTCGATATGATAATGTTCCTGCGGCGGCGCTGATGGTGGCGGTTCGCCTTGCAGTCCTTGTTTCAAGACGTGATCGTTCATCCTAGCCCGCCAGCAGAAAAGGCTCTGATTGTCTTGCTCCTCCGGCGGCGGATCGGAAGAGGCTTACGTAATCTTCCGCCATTCGTTTCGCCGTGAACCTTCTCTGGAAGCAGCGACGAACCTGCGCTCTTGGGAGCTCTTCGACCTTCCTTAGCGCATTGAGAGCCGCGTCTATAGAATCCACGAGATAGCCGCTTTGACCATCATCAATCACCTCGGTGGTCGACCCGGATCGCCAGGCGATCGTCGGGGTCCCGGCGGCCATCGCCTCGATCATCACGAGACCAAACGGTTCCGGCCAATCGATGGGGAACAGCAGCGCCTTGGCATTGCCAAGGAATTCCGGCTTCGCCGAGTCATCGATCTCGCCGACGAATTCGACCAGCGGGTGATCGAGCATGGGTTCGATGACCTTTTCGAAATAGTCGCGATCCGCATGGTCGACCTTTGCCGCCATCTTCAAAGGAATCCCGGCCTTTGTCGCAATTTCGATCGCGCGGTCTGGCCGCTTTTCAGGGGAAATGCGGCCAAGAAACGCTAGATAATCTCCGCCTGGGCCTTGCGGAATGAGATGTTCGGGCAAACCGTGGTAAACGGTCGCCGCGAAGTTCGCTTCTGCCACCGGCGCACGCTGGTCATTCGAAATGCTGACCAGCTTCATTTCCGGAAATGCCGCGAAGCCGGGCTTGAAATCGGGGAGATCGAGCCGCCCGTGGAGGGTCGTGAAGCAACGATCGGCGAGGTGACGAAACAGCGGGAAATGGACGAAGTCGACATGGAAATGCAGGATGTCATAGCGGTCTGCCTCGGCCAGCACGCGGTCAACCATCGCCACAGTATAGGCGATGTGATTGTCGATCCCCGAAAGCCTGAGCCCTTGTTCCGCGCAGGGCACCAATCTTGCAGACGTGGCGCTGTCCGCGCTGGCGTAAAGGGTCACGTCATGACCGAGCTCCACCAGGGCCTCGGTCAGCCACCAGATAACCCGCTCCGTTCCGCCATAAAGCTTGGGAGGGACGGCTTCGGCCAACGGAGCAATCTGGGCGATACGCAAACTTTTCTCCATGATTTTCCCCAGACCGGACGATCGGTCGTCCATTCAACCGTTCGCGAGCGCGAGCGTTCCGACTTGTACAGCAGTGCGGGAACCTTTCCTAACACTCGCGCGATGCCACCCCGATGACCCTTCGAACTCCTCCCGGCGACCTCCTTGCCGATGCTTCTCTGTTTCTCGACCTCGATGGCACGCTGGTCGATTTTGCGATGACCCCTGACGGAATCGAGGTTTGCGACGATCTCCGCAATCTTCTGCGCCGTCTTCAGGAGCGGCTCGACGGCCGCGTCGCAGTCATCAGCGGGCGAGCGCTGTCCGACCTCCATTCTCACCTCAATCTGGAAAACCTGGCGCTATCCGGATCTCACGGGCTCGAGAGGCGGCATGCCGATGGGCGCATTGAAGCCGTGAAACCGCCGGCTTGCGTATCCGAAGCTACTGCCGACACCCACGCCTTTGCTGCTGACCATGATCTGATCGCGGAGCCGAAGCCGGGCGGAGTGGCCCTGCACTTTCGCACAAGACCCGAACTCGAAGAAGCGGTGGATCGGTTCATGGCTAGCAGGGCCGGCCACCATGGACTGTCGCTTCAGAGGGGCGCGATGGTGCGTGAACTTCGCGCTCCCGGCGGCAACAAGGGCGACGTTGTCCGCCAGTTCATGGGCGAAGAGCCCTTTGTAACAGGGAGACCCGTGGTCCTTGGCGATGATCTGACGGACGAAGATGCATTCGTCGCCGCTCGCGAACTTGGCGGAACCGGTATCCTGGTGGGGCCCGATCGCACCACTGCGGCCACCTATGCCCTGCCGGACGTGGCCGCGGTCAAATCCTGGCTGGGCGCGCGGTCATGACCGATCTTTCGCTATGGCCCATCGGCAACTGCCAGGTCAGCGCGCTGGTCGACGACGCGGCGGGTATCGTCTGGGCCTGCCAGCCGCAGGTCGATGGCGATCCGCTTTTCTGCTCGCTCCTACAGCCCGAACGTCGAGAGCCCGTTCCCGCCGCAGCGGGGGAATGGCGAATCGAGCTAGTCGACCAGGTGACAAGCGAGCCCGTCTATTTGAAGAACACCCCCATCTTGATGACGCGACTGACCGACACACGCGGCGGGGTCGCGGAGGTGATCGATTTTTGTCCGCGTTTCGAGCGTAGCGGCCGAATGTACCGCCCCGTCGTTTTCGCGCGCGTCGTTCGGCCCGTTGCCGGCAACCCGAGAATACGCGTGAAGCTCAATCCAGCAACGGACTGGGGCAGTGCCGATGCGGGACGGACGAACGGCACCAATCACATTCGTTACCTGCTGCATCCCCAGCCGTTAAGGCTAAGCACCGATGCACCCGTGGGCCGAATCCTAGACGGCCGTAGCTTCCGGCTTGAGCGTTCGCTCCACTTCTTCCTCGGCCCGGACGAGCCGTTCGTCGGGAATGTCGAGCAGGAGGTTGCGCGGATGCTTCACCAGACCCGCGCGCATTGGCGTCAGTGGGTGCGTGGCCTCGCAATCCCCCTTGAATGGCAGCGCGTCGTCATTCGTTGCGCAATCACGCTCAAGCTCTGCCAGCATGAGGAAACTGGAGCGATCGTGGCGGCTTTGACGACGTCGATTCCCGAACATGATGGGTCGGAGCGCAACTGGGACTATCGCTACTGCTGGATTCGCGACGCCTATTATACGGTCCAGGCGCTCAATCGCCTTGGCGCCCTCGATGTCCTGGAAGGGTATCTGACCTATCTCAGGAACTTGATCGACGGTGCCGTGGACGGCCGGATTCAGCCCCTTTACGCGGTGGACGGCGAAGCTCGGCTGGAAGAGCGCATAGCCGGCGGACTGCTCGGATACCGCGGCCTCGGGCCGGTACGCGTCGGTAACGCCGCCTACCTCCAGACTCAGCATGATGTGTACGGCCAGATCATTCTGTCGAGTGCGCAGGCATTCTTCGACCATCGCCTCTACCGTATGGCTAATGCGCAGGACTTTGCCGAGTTGGAGACGGTGGGACGGCGCGCGCTCGAAAGCTTCGACCAACCCGACGCTGGGCTTTGGGAACTGAGGACACGCAACCACGTCCACACTTACAGTGCAGTGATGTGCTGGGCGGCTTGCGACCGGCTTGCTCGGATTGCCGCCGAGCTAGGCTTCGATGACCGCGTTAGATTCTGGGCGGAGGGCGCGGCACGGATACGCGCGGCCATTGAAAGCGCCGCCTGGGTGGAGCCGGAAAAGCGCTTTTCCGCGACCTTTGGCGGCGACGATCTCGATGCCAGCCTTCTGCAACTTCTCGACCTTCAGTTCCTGAAGCCCGACGATCCTCGCTTCGTCGAAACCCTCGACGCGGTCGAGCATGGCTTGCGGCGTGGCGAGCACATGCTGCGCTATGCGACGGAAGACGACTTCGGCCATCCCGTCACCGCGTTCAACTTCTGCACTTTCTGGCTGATCGAGGCTCTGCACCTCACCGGCCGGACGAGTGAAGCGCGCGAACTGTACGAATTGATGCTTGACCGGCTGACCCCAGCCGGACTGCTGTCGGAGGATACCGACTTTCAAACTGGCGAGCTGTGGGGAAACTATCCGCAGACTTATTCGCTGGTAGGACTGATCAATTGCGCCGGTCTTCTATCGAGACCGTGGAGTGCCGTCCGGTGAACCGCCTAATCATCATATCCAATCGTGTGAGCGCGCCGAAGGGGCGAGGCGAGCAGGCATCGCAGGGCGGCCTGGCGGTCGCGCTCGCGGCTGCGCTTCGCGAGAGCTCAGGAATTTGGTTCGGCTGGTCGGGCAATGCGACCGAGCGCTTCACAGGGGATATCTCCGTACGAAAAGCCGAAGGCGTCACCACGGCGACCGTCGACCTCGAAGAACAGGACATCGACGAATATTACAACGGCTACGCGAACCGGACCTTATGGCCGCTGTTCCATTATCGCATCGATCTTGCGGAGTTCGATCGTTTGTTCGGCGCAGGGTATGAGCGGGTCAACCAGCGATTTGCGGCCACCGTCGCCCCGCTGATCGAAGAGGGCGACCTGGTCTGGGTCCAGGACTATCATCTCATTCCCCTAGGCCAGGAGCTGAGACGCAAGGGCATCAAGAATCGGCTCGGCTATTTCCTGCATATCCCCTGGCCGCCGCACCGACTGATCACCGCGCTGCCATTTCACCGCCGCCTGGTCGAGTCGATGCTCGAATACGATCTGATCGGTTTCCAGACACACGAATGGCTCGAGAGTTTTCATCACTACATCGAGCGTGAGCTAGGCGGATCGGTCGCGGCAGACGGCACAATTCGAGTCGGCCACCGCACGACGCGCACGGGTGCCTTCCCCATCGGCATCGACGCTGGCGAATATGACACGCTGAGCGAGACTCCCGATGCTCAGGTCGCATTCAAAACCCTTCGGGAAAGCGCTCAGGGCCGGAAATGCATGATTGGAGTCGACCGGCTCGACTACTCCAAGGGACTGGTCGAACGATTCAACGGCTACCGCCGGTTCCTCGAGGAGAATCCAGACTGGCTTCACAAGGTGTACCTGCTGCAAATCGCTCCGCCGTCGCGCGGGGAAGTGCACACCTATGCCCATATCCGCGAAGAGCTCGACGAACTGTCGGGGCGGATCAACGGTGAGTTCGCTCATGTCGACTGGGTGCCGATCCGTTACGTCAACCAGGGCTATCCGCGAGGCGGCCTGGCCGGTCTGTTTCGCGCCGCGGACGTGGGCCTGGTTACTCCGCTTCGCGATGGGATGAACCTCGTGGCCAAGGAATTCGTGGCCGCCCAGGACCCTGCAGATCCCGGCGTGCTCATCCTATCCAAATTCGCTGGCGCCGCGGAGCAGATGACAGAAGCCCTTCAAGTCAATCCTTACAGCAAGGACGAACTGAGCGACCGCATCCTTCAAGCCTTGACTATGCCGTTGGCAGAACGACGCGCACGCTGGGAAAAGCTCATCGACGGGGTTCGACGCGATGATGTTCATGCATGGCGGCGTCAGTTCATCGCCAAGCTGCTCGACGATGACGGTGGGTCTGATCTCGCGGCTCCTACGTCGGGGAACACCCTTCGGCACTCGCGGAGCACGACTGAGCAACGGCGCAGTCGAGCGGCGCGAGGCCGAAGCGGTGCCAGCCTGAGACCAAGCGGCGGAACGGCTCCTCCACAGGGCCGTTCTCTTGCTGGGAAGTTATTGAAAATAGGAGGAAGAGATGGCCAGGACCACTGCGCAAAGCCGATCGAAATCGAACACCGGAAGCCGCGGCCGCGAATCATCAGACCGCAGTGCGTTCAGTTGGGGACGCACGGGATCATGGTTGGGTGCGGCTGCGGCCGGAGCCGCGATCGCAGTTGGCGCCAATCTGGCGCGGAAGCTCGCAATGCAAGGCATGAGTGCTTCTGCCGGCGACTGGGACCAAGTCCTCGCTACCGAGCATCAGCAGACCCTGATCATCTTCGACAAAATTCTTGAAACCAGAGATTCTCAGACCACGAAGCGGGCAATGTTTATCAAGAAACTCACCCATGCCCTCGACAAGCATGCACACGAAGAAGAGCATGTCGTCTATCCGGCGCTGCGCGCTGCCAACAACGCCCACGATGCGGACGTGTTGGAAGGCGAACACGGCTATGTGAAAACCTTCCTGTTCGAGCTCAACGAGATGAAAAAGAGTTCGCCGGAATTCCTTCCGAAAGTCCGTGAATTCCGTGACATGGTCGATCGCCACGCGAAGATGGAGGAACAGGAGGTCTTTCCCCGGCTCAAGGAAGGACTGACTCAGGAACAAAACGACCACATCACCAGCCTGGTCAACAAGGAAGGCTTTAAGATGGCCTGACGGGCGCCGCGAAGGTCAAACGGGGCTGGCGGCATAGCTACCGCCGGCCCTCTTCTTAAGTCAGCGCCGCTCGATGTAATCGACGATCGCGTGGGCCGCCGCTTCCGCGCTCGCCGCGGTGGTGTCGATGTAGATTTCCGGCTTCTCGGGCGGCTCGTAGGGGCTGTCGATGCCCGTGAAATTCACGAGCTCACCGGCGCGGGCCTTCGCGTAAAGACCCTTGGAATCGCGGCGCTCTGCATCGGCGAGCGGCGTGTCAATGAAGATTTCGACGAACTCCCCTTCCGGTAACATAGCGCGAACCATTTGCCGCTCAGCGCGGAACGGGAGATGAAGGCGGTAAGGACGATCAGCCCGGCGTCGGCCATGAGCTTCGCGACCTCCCCGACCCTTCGAATGTTCTCGATGCGATCCGCGTCGGTGAAGCCCAGATCCTTGTTGAGCCCGTGCCGCAGGTTGTCGCCGTCAAGAAGGAAAGTGTGCCGCCCCATGGCGTGGAGCTTCTTCTCCACGAGATTGGCAATGGTCGACTTGCCCGCGCCCGAGAGTCCGGTGAACCAAAGGACTTTGGGCGACTGGCCTTTGATTCGCGAATGCGCTTCCCGACTGACATCCAGTGATTGCCAGTGCACGTTTTGGGCGCGGCGGAGGGCAAAGTGGATCATGCCCGCCGCAACCGTGGCATTGGTCAGCTTGTCGACGAGAATGAAGCCGCCGAGCGTGCGGTTCTCGGCATAGGGTTCGAATACGATCGGTCGATCCGTATAGACCTCGGCGACGCCGATCTCGTTCAACTCGAAGGATTTCGCGGCGAGCTGCTCGAAACTGTTGACGTCGATCCGATACTTTGGGGGCTGAACGGTCGCCGAAACGGACTGGGTGGCGAGCTTGAGCCAGTATGCGCGCCCGGGAAGCAATGCTTCCTCGTTCATCCACACGATCGTAGCCTCGAACTGGTCGGCAACGGCAGGAGGTTCTGACGCCATCGCGACGACATCGCCGCGCGAGCAGTCGACCTGGTCCGCGAAGGTTAAAGTCACGGACTGGCCGCCAACGGCGCTTTCAATATCGTTTGCGCCAAGCAGGATGCGGCCGATCGATGTTTGCTTGCCGGACGGCAGGATTCGAACCGCATCGCCGCGAGCGATTGCGCCGGTCGCCACGAGCCCGGTCACCCCGCGGAAACTGCTGTCAGGGCGGATCGCACCTTGAACCGGCATCCGGAACGCGGCTCCAACATCGCCCGAGCCGGAGTCGGCGGAATCGAGCGCGTCCGCCAGTGTCGGCCCGTCGTACCAGGGGATCGAAGCCGAGCGGAATGCAACATTGTCGCCGTTGACTCCCGAAACCGGGACGGCGGTGATCCGGCCAAGCCCGAGCGTCCCAGCCAACGCCATGAACTCGGCGACGTGCCCGCGATAGATGCCCTCGTCATATTGGACGAGGTCCATCTTGGTCACCGCCAGGACGAATTGGCGAATGCCGAGAAGGTGACACAGGAAGGCGTGGCGCCGTGTCTGGGTGAGGACGCCGCGGGTCGCGTCGAGCAGGATAACGGCCAGGTCCGCCGTAGAAGCGCCCGTGACCATGTTACGGGTGTACTGCTCGTGCCCAGGACAGTCGGCGACTATGAAGCTGCGCTTGGCGCTAGCAAAATAGCGATAGGCGACGTCGATGGTGATGCCCTGCTCACGCTCAGCGCTGAGCCCGTCAACGAGAAGGGCGTAGTCGAGGTCAGACCCGCGTGTGCCGTGGGCGCGGCTGTCCTTCTCGAGGGCCGCGAGCTGGTCGTCGGCCAGCTTCTGCGTGTCGAAAAGCAGGCGGCCAATGAGGGTCGATTTGCCGTCGTCAACGCTTCCGCAGGTGATGAAGCGAAGCAAGTCCATCAGAAATAGCCCTCACGCTTCTTGCGCTCCATCGAACCGGAAGAGTCGTGGTCGATCGCCCTGCCCTGCCGTTCGGACGAGCGGCTGGCGCGCATTTCGGCGATGATGTCGTCAAGAGTTGCCGCCTCGCTTTCGACAGCACCAGTCAGCGGGTAGCAGCCGAGCGTACGGAAGCGGACAGTCCGAGTTTTGACTTCTTCTCCTTCGCGGAACCGGAAGCGTTCGTCGTCGACCATCAGGATGAGACCATCGCGCTCAACAACCGGCCGCGGCGCAGCGAAGTAGAGCGGAACCACGGCAATGCCTTCGCGCCGGATATACGTCCAGACGTCGAGCTCGGTCCAGTTGGATAAGGGGAAACCGCGCAGGGATTCGCCGTTCCCCAGGCGCGCATTGTAATTGTTCCACAATTCCGGCCGCTGGCGCTTCGGGTCCCAGCCGTGGCTCGCCGAGCGCACCGAGAGAATGCGCTCCTTCGCCCGGCTCTTCTCCTCGTCGCGACGAGCACCGCCGAAGGCCGCGTCGAAGCTGCCGGCCTCAAGCGCCTGCTTCAGTCCTTCCGTCTTCCACATGTCGGTGTGGAGCGGGCCATGATCGAACGGGTTGATTCCGCGCGCTTCGGCTTCCGCATTCTTGTGGACGATAAGCCGCATCCCGCTCTCCGCGGCGACGCGGTCGCGAAGTGCGTACATGTCGCGGAATTTCCAGGTCGTATCGACGTGGAGCAAGGGGAACGGCGGCGCCGCCGGGGCAAAGGCCTTGAGTGCGAGGTGAAGCATCACCGCGCTGTCCTTCCCGATCGAATAGAGCATCACCGGTCGCGCGCATTCGGCCGTCACCTCGCGTATGATGTGGATGGCCTCCGCCTCCAGCCGGTCGAGGTTGCTCAGGGTCATCGGCGGCGAGTTTACTGGTTCTGCTCGCTGAGGAAGCGCATCAGTTCGGCAAGCGTCGATTCCATCTGGTCCTGCATCTGGCCGACCAGCTCATTCTCGCGCATGCCTTCATGGTCCAGCGGCTTCGAGTAACTGTCTGAGAAAGCCTTGAGGTCGTCCTTGTCGAATACGCCGCGCGCGACGAGCTTGGCGAGAATGACGAGCAGGCCGTTCGTGTTGGCGATGTTGCCGGCGACGAGCGCCTCGTCGACCATCGAGAGGGCGGTTGTATCCTTGTCTTCGCTCATGCCCCGGACTCAAGGGTCAGTGAGGAAAGATGTCAATTGCTTCCACGCCGCGAGCTTGGCTTCGAAGCCGATCGTGTTGGCCGCGCTGGACGATGGCAGGCCGATTAGCGCAGCGGGGCCACCCTCCGTGAAGTAGCGCCGCCCTTCCCGCGCGGCAGTGCCGCCATTGAAAGCGATGGCGCGCAAATCCGGATAAAGCCCAACCAGATCGTGAAGCGCATTGTGGCGGCCTTCGCGGATGGCCGTATCGCCGCTCCCTTCACGGTGCGCGGCATGGAACACGTCCCAAAGGCCAATGCCACGTGCCGTTAAGCGCTTCAGCCTTTCGCCATAAGGCAGGTCGGGCAACGGTTCACCGAGCACCGCGCCTAGCAGCCTCCAGAAATGGTTGGTTGGATGGCCGTAATATTGCCGGAGCACTATTGACCTGTCGCCCGGCAGCGAGCCGAGGATGAAGAGCCGGGTCCGCTCGTCAGCAATTGCCGGGAAGCCGACCTTCAAGACATCACTCCCGCTTTGACACGCCGATTTCGCCCGTTATCGCGTAGGCCGTGGAACCGACCGACCTTCGCATCGCCCTGTTCTCGGGCAATTACAATTACGTCCGCGACGGCGCAAACCAGGCGCTGAACCGTCTGGTCGGCTATCTGCTCCGCCGCGGCGCAAAGGTACGAGTCTATTCCCCGGTCGTCGAGAATCCCGCCTTTGCCGCGACCGGCGACCTGGTGAACGTGCCAAGCTTTTCGATCCCGACCCGGGAGGAATATCGAATCCCGTCACGCTTCGAGGGCAAGCCGCGCGAAGACCTTGAAACCTTCGCCCCCAACATCATTCATGTCGCAAGCCCCGACATCGTCGCGCACCGCGCCGTAACCTGGGGGCGGGAGCATGACGTCCCGATCGTCGCTTCCGTGCACACGCGTTTCGAGACCTATCTGCAATATTATCGGCTGCAGTGGTTCGAGCCGGTGATCCGGATGATTCTTCGCCGTTTCTATCACCGCTGCGACGCGATCTTGGCTCCTGCGGAATCGACCGCCGCGATCCTTCGCGCGCAGCGCATGGCCAAGGACATCTCGATCTGGACCCGCGGCGTGGATCGGGAGCAGTTCAATCCCGGCCGGCGCGACATGGACTGGCGGCGCGGCCTGGGCGTCGCCGACGACGAGTTGCTTGTCGTCTTCCTAGGCCGTGTTGTCATGGAAAAAGGGCTCGACGTGTTCGCAGCGGCGATAACGAAACTCCGCGAACGCGGCGTACCGCACAAGGTGCTCGTGATCGGTGACGGACCGGCGCGGCCGTGGTTTGCCGAACAAGTTCCCGAGGCCGTATTCACCGGGCAGCTCACCGGCGCCGAGTTGGCCCGCGCGGTGGCAAGCGGCGACGTTTTGCTCAATCCGTCGGTGACCGAGGCGTTCGGCAACGTCACGCTGGAGGCGATGGCCTGCGCGCTACCCGTTGTCGCGGCCACCGCCAGCGGGACAACCAACCTGGTGTGCGACGGCGAGACGGGGGTACTTGTACCGCCCAATGGCACGGGCGCTTATGCCGACGCGCTGGAAACCTATGCCCGCGATCCCGAGCTTCGCCGCCGTCACGGTGCGGCCGGCCTGGCCTATGCCGAAACGATGGACTGGGACCGCATCAATGATGCCGTGCTTCAGGTTTTTCTACGAGTCGCGAGCAAGAGGAAGCGATAGGAATCTGGAGTCCGCTTTCGACGCATGGCGGACTCCAGCGGAGGGCTAGAGACACCCAGAGGTTCCAGTGGTCGACAATGTTGAGAATTTTCGGGCTCGAATTGATCCGCAATCGCTCGATACGGTCGACGCGTTGAGAGCGTTGATCGAACGATCTCATTCCGGGCTTACGGAACGCATAAAATGGAATGCGCCTAGCTTTGCGGTCGGCGATGAAGACCGGATCACTCTCGGTGTGGAGCGCAGCGGCGGAGTTCGAGTGGTCTTCCATCGCGGCGCCAAGCCACGATCCTCAGAAGGTTTCAGCTTTCAAGACAGCGCCGGCATTGCGAGGTGGCTAGCGCCCGATCGCGGAATCGTGATCTTTCGGAATCGGGAAGACGTGGAAGAACGGGCCGAAGCTTTTTTGGACCTTTGCACTCGGTGGCTTGCGGCAACCAGCTAGAGACCTCTCTTACTCAGGTAGGCTCTGAACGCCGTGGCTGGCATGCGGCTCCTCTTCGTGGCTGAATCAAGAGATCATTCGTCGCTTTCTCTCTCGTAGCCGGCCTCGGCCTTCTCCCCGCCGCCGCCAGAGCGGTGTTCGAAGGATTCGACGCTGCGAAGGCTAAACGCAGCAGGATCGTATCTGACGATGGCGTATGCCGTAGCGGCGACCACTGCCGCTCCCATCAGCCATGCGGTTGCGCCCGGAGCCTTGGCGTCAGCGGCGCCCGGATGGCGTGAAGCCTGCTTACTTCCCGTGATCATGGCCCTGACGAGATTTTCCCGCTCGAGCATCGACATGATGACGACCGCTAGAACGTGAAGCACAACCATCGCCAGTAAGACCCAGGCGATAACTTCGTGCAGCTCCTCAGCCGCTTCGCCACCGAAAGCGCCTGTCCAGACAGTGATCGCGCAAAGCGCAAGCAGGACCAGCACAGCCACGGCGCCAAGTGGATTGTGCCCAATCGACGGCTCCGTGCGCCCCCGAGCCAGGCCAGCAAGATGGGTGGATATGCGCGACGGACGAATGAAATCGCGAAAGCGGCTGTGCTCGCCGCCGAAGAAACCCCAGGCCAACCGGAACATAATGAGAATAGCTGCGACCCAGCCAGCCAGCACATGCCAGGCGTTAAGGGCGCTCTCTTCCTCTGAAGAGAGGAACGCAACGGCGATCGCAATGACAAGCGACCAGTGAAACACGCGGACCGGCAAATCCCAGACCTTCACCCGGTCGGTTCGTTGTTCCATGACCTCCTCCTATCCTATCACGGTCCCGAACAGGCTGCCAATTCCGGCGGTTACCGCCATCGCCAGTGCGCCCCAGAAGCTTACTCGAAGAACCGAGGGGCCCGCCGGTGCGCCGCCTATCCGGGCGCCAACGAAACCGAGGATTGCCAGACAAAAGAGGGACACGATCGCAACGATCGGAACCAGTAAGGAAATCGGTGCGAACGGAACGACAAGGAGTGGCGCAGCCGCCCCAGCCGTAAAGGTCAGCGCCGACGTAACGGCGGCCTGCAGCGGCCGGGCCGCAGTGGTGTCGGACATTCCAAGCTCATCGCGAGCGTGCGCGGACAGGGCGTCCTTGGCCATCATCTGATCCGCGACAGCTACCGCCGTCTTGCGTTCGACCCCGCGCGCCTCGTAAATACGGATTAATTCTTCCCGCTCGAAATCCGGCTGCTGATCCAGTTCCGCACGTTCACGGGCAAGATCGGCCTTCTCGGTGTCCGACTGCGAGCTGACGGAGACATATTCACCGGCAGCCATCGACATGGCTCCGGCGAATAGCGCCGCGACCCCGGCGACGATAACGCCTGATCTGGACGTCTCTGCGGCAGCGACCCCCACGATCAGGCTCGCTGTGGAAACGATACCATCATTCGCGCCAAGGACGGCCGCGCGAAGCCAGCCGATGCGAGACCCGGCGTGCCGCTCGGGGTGGCTGTGAAGCCGGCTCAATTTTCGGCCATCATCATGGTGGTCTCCGGAAATGCTTGCATCCAGGCCTCTCGTTCCAGCCGATATCATCGAACGCAATGAGGGATGGCTATAAGGAGAAGACCTTATCGTCTTGCGGTCAGCCTGTGGCCATCGCGTTAGCGGAGGTCGACGCTTTCAACCATTGCCGACCATGTCAGCTATGCTAGTCGTTCCTCGACTCGCTTGGCGATTTGGCTCTCGGCGTCACCTGGAAGGATCGTCCTCTCAATGCGTTACCTCGCAGTCCTTCTCGCTATCACAGCGTCCGTGGCCGACGCGCAATCCCGCTCATCCAAGGGCGGCGTTCCAAAATACGGTTCCGTCTATGTCAGCGTGATGGGCGAGCCATTCCGGGCCACGGACGATCAGGATCCTTTCGACCGATGGTTCCAGCAGGCGGACGAGAACCACGACGGGGTTATCACGCGCATCGAGCTCCAGAACGACGCCGATTACTTCTTCGCCGCGCTCGACAAGAACGACGACAAGGTGATCGATGGCGAGGAGATGGACCATTATGAAGAGCGGGTAGCGCCCTCAACCGTTCGCGCAGTCGGGAGCAACCTCGGCGGCTACGCCCGCTACAGTCCGAAGGGACCCGAGCCGGGACGTCCGAACGAAATCCCGATCAAAATGGAGGGGATGGCCGAATCCAAGTCGCGGATCAAAAAGGGCGGTTCAAGCCCGACGATTTACGCCAATGTCCCTCAGCCGGTGGCGATGGCAGACGCGAACCTGGACCGGCGGGTGACGCTGGTCGAGTTCCGCGGCACCGCGGGCAAGCGTTTTTCGCGCTACGACAGGGACCATGACGGCCGACTGACTCGAAAGGAGCTGGAGGCGACGAAGGGCTCCCGCTGAGCGGTCGCTGCAGCAGCCAGTCAGTCTTCAGAACTGTCGCGGGAGCGTTTTTTCGCGCGCTCGATCCGCTGCGCGGCATCGTCGAGAACGTCGATGACCTCCTCTAGCAGGTCCTCGTTCCAACCTTCCGACGCAATCCGGTGGCGTAGAGCCGCCATCAGGTTGCCGATCGCACGGCCGATCTCCGGACGCTGGCCGCGGCTGCGGCGGCGGCCATGGCCCTCGAGGCGCTCGATCAGCTCGTCGACTTCTTCCGAATTCTCTTCGAGGTGGATGCGGCCTTCCTCGGTCGCTTCGTAGATCTTCTTGGAATCCTTGGACTTGCGCTCGGCGATATAGCCGATGTCTTCGAGCATGGTCAGGGTCGGGTAAACGATCCCGGGCGACGGCGCGTAATCGCCGCTCGTCATGTCCTCGACCGCCTTGATGAGCTCGTAACCGTGGCGCGGCTCGTCGGCGATTAGCTTCAGGAGCACGAGCCGAAGCTCCCCGCCCTCGAACATTCGCTTGCCGCTACGACGTCCGCGGCGCCCGCCGCCCCAATCGCCGCCCTCTTCGTCACCGAAATCGAAATGAAAGCCGCCGGGGCCGAAGCTGAAGCTTCGCCCGCGTCCGGCAAAACGGGGGCTGCAGCCCTCGTGATGAATGTTGAAGCGCATGTCCATCTCCTTTTCGATAGCTCTAAGATATATCTTGAGACAGTCTCGAGCAAGAGCGGTGGTGCAACTTTTTGCGGACCTGCTTATTGCTGCTGGCGATGGCCGACCTGTTCGCCGACGATGTCCCGCCGCCTGTCCACGACAGCGCTCCACCGGCCGATGCGCCGTTGGCGGAGCGGCTTCGCCCGCGAGTGCTGGTCGACGTCGTCGGGCAGGAACACCTGACAGGCGCGGAAGGCGCGCTCGGCCGGATGGTCGCGGCGGGCAAGTTAAGCTCAATGATATTGTGGGGGCCGCCGGGGACGGGCAAGACCAGCATCGCCCGGCTGCTCGCCGATGCCGTGGGCCTCCGCTACGTCGCCATCTCAGCTGTGTTTTCCGGGGTCGCCGACCTCAAGAAAATTTTCGCGGAAGCGCGGACGGCGGCGCGGGCCGGGCAGCGCACGTTGCTTTTCGTGGACGAAGTCCATCGCTTCAATCGAAGCCAGCAGGACGGTTTCCTGCCTTATGTCGAGGACGGGACCGTGACTTTGGTCGGGGCGACGACCGAGAACCCGAGCTTCGAGCTGAACGCTGCGCTGCTGTCGCGTTGCCAGGTGCTGATCCTCCATAGGCTCGACACCAAGGCACTGTGCCAATTGCTTGAGCGGGCAGAGGCGATGGAGGGGCGAGCGCTTCCGCTATCGCCGGAGGCGCGCGACGCACTTGTGGCCAGCGCCGACGGCGACGGCCGGTTCCTGCTCAACCAGGCGGAAACCTTGTTCGACGTCGGGCTTGAAGATCCGCTAGACGCGGCTGGGCTTGCGAGTTTCCTGCAGCGGCGAGTGGCCGTCTACGACAAGGACCGCGAGGGACATTACAATCTCATCAGCGCGCTCCATAAGTCGATCCGCGGGTCGGACCCGCAGGCCGCGCTCTATTATCTGGCGCGGATGCTGGTGGCCGGAGAGGAGCCTCTGTTCGTGCTCCGTCGGCTGGCCCGCGCTGCGGTCGAGGATGTTGGCATGGCCGACCCCAATGCGCTGGTGCAATGCCTCGCCGCCAAGGACGCCTACGACTTCCTTGGGTCGCCCGAGGGCGAACTAGCGATCGTCCAGGCCTGCCTCTATCTAGCCACCGCGCCCAAATCGAACGCAGCCTACATGGCTCAGAAATCGGCATGGCGGAGCGCGAAAGATACCGGCTCGTTGATGCCCCCAGCCCACATCCTCAACGCTCCGACGCGGTTGATGAAGGATATCGGCTACGGCAAGGGTTACGCCTACGACCATTCGCGCGAGGAAGGCTTCTCGGGGCAAGACTATTGGCCCGAAGAGATGGAAACCGAACGCTTCTACGAGCCGACCGACCGCGGCTTCGAGGCACGGGTCCGGGAACGGCTTGCCTTCTGGGACGATAAGCGCAGAGAGTTGAGCAAGAAGGCCTGAGGAAACGAGGGGAGAATTTCATGTACCAGAACACCGAACCCGCCGCTTACTGGCGCGCGCAATTGATGGACTGGGGACCCCGCGTCCTGCTCGCCATCCTCATCCTCGTCGCCACCCACTTCGTCGCCAAGGCAGTTCAGTGGGGTATCGCCAAGGCGATTGACAAAGTGCCGATCCTGAAGCGCGATCCCTCAACCGGCGGCGACAGCATAGGCAAGGAACTTGGAAGGCTCGGCTACTGGATCGTTTGGCTAGTCGGGCTTATCGCGGCACTCCAGCCGCTCGGCCTGTCGGGCGTGCTAACTCCGGTCACAGCGCTGACCAATGAAGTGTTCGCTTTCCTGCCCAAGCTGCTCGGAGCGGGACTGTTCTTCTTCGCGGGACTGATCCTGGCGCGGATCGTCCGTCACATCGTCGAAGCGTTCCTCGGCGCATTGAACCTCGAGCGGCTGATGAGCCGTGCTGGCGTGAGCATCGGCGAGGCACCAGTCGCGGTCGACAGTGCCGGCAATGCCACCGAAGGGGCGGCGCCGGCGCGAAGCTCCATCGCGCGTGCAGTGGGTGTCACCGTGTCCGCAATCATCATCCTTTTCGCGGCGATCGGCGCTCTCCAGATTCTTCAGGTGTCGGCGATCTCCGACCCCGCCACCAATATGCTGAACGCCATTGCCATCTCCATCCCCAACGTCCTCGCGGCCTTGGTTTGGGTGACGCTGGCGTTCATCATTGGCCGCTGGGTGAAAAGCCTGCTCGAGACCATCCTGCCGAGTCTGGGCTTCGACAATGCCGTACGCGCGCTGGGCGTCATGCCGGCCACCGCCGTACCTTCGCGTGTAGTTGGCGCCATCGCGATGATCACGGCGATCATCGTCGGCCTGATGGAAGCGGCACGGCAAGTGGGCGGCGATTCCACCGCTGCTATGCTGTTCCAAATTACCGAGCTCGGCGGCAAGGTCATCTTCGGGACGGTCATCATCGTTGCCGGCATCTTCCTGGCGCGGATTCTGTCGAACCTGGTCGGAAGCTCGACCGGGGAGGCGGGCTATGCGCAGACCATTGTCAAATATGCGATCATTGCCCTGTTCACGGCCATCGGCCTGACCTTCATGGGACTGGCCGACCAGATCGTGATGATGGCGTTCGGCCTGATCCTTGGCTCGGCAGCGATCGCCGCGGCGCTGGCGTTCGGACTAGGGGGCCGCGATTTCGCAGCGCGCATGCTTGAGGATTGGCAGGATTCGAGCGGGCCGCCGCCGGCACCGCGTGTGCCGCCGCGCTTGCGCAAGGCCGCAACGTCGGACGACGACAGCCAGCCGCCCTTGATGTGACGCCTCGCTTCCAGCGCACCGTCGCTATCGACTGGTCCGGTGCAAAGGGGCGACGTCACAGAGGGATTGCCATCGCCGAGGCGCGGGGTGATGAAGCGCCGCGCCTCGTCCGCCCAGGCCACATTTGGTCGCGGACAGAAGTCGCCGACTGGCTGGTGCGCGAGGCGGCAAGGGAGCCGACCCTGTTCGGCTTCGACTTCAGCTTTGCCCCGCCAATTATTGATCGCGGCGAGTACCTCCCAGGCGAGCCCGACGTTCCTTCCACCGCTCGCGAATTCTGGGCCTATGTCGACGGCTTGAGCGACGACGAGGACCTCGGCGCGGCAAGCGTCCTCGAGCAGGCCCACCGCCGCCATTTTTATTTCGGGGCGGCGGACGGCGTGAAGGCGGATTTCATGCACTTCCGCCAGTGCGATCAGCAACTGAACCGAATGGGCGGGCGCAAGACGGCAAGCGCCTATGACGCCATCGGCGCGGCGCAGGTGGCCAAGGCGAGCTTCTCCGGAATGCGCCTGCTCCATCGAATTCATGGCAAGGTTACCATTTTCCCGATGGACGCACTGCGGTCGGGCGAGAGCGCCGTCGTGGAGATTTATACCCGAATCTACATTCGCAACGCGGGCCTGCCGGGAATGAAGATCCGCAGCCGCGCCGATCTCAATATTGCGCTTGCCGCACTAGGATCGCCGCCGTGGCGCGGACGCGGGCCGATCGACGACCACAAGACGGATGCGCTCATCACCGCGGCCGGGATGCGCGCCCACCTCGCTCACCCGCGCGCCTTCGCGCCGGAAGGCCTGACTCCGCAAATTGCGGCAAGCGAAGGCTGGACGTTCGGCATCGTCTGACGCATTGGGGCAGGCGTAGCCGGCTTAGCACAGTGGTAGTGCAGCGGTTTTGTAAACCGAAGGTCGGGGTTCAAATCCCTCAGCCGGCACCATTCCCTCGTGATTCTTCCGAACGGTGCACTTATCCACAGGTTTACGCACGGATTCGCTCACGCTTTTGTGCGTCGGTGCCGATTTTCTGACTCGACTCCAAACCGATTTCCGCACAAATTCAATCCGTGGCTGAGATCTTCGGATCGAAACCATGGAGCCCCGGATACTTCGGTATCCGGGGCTTTCTCGTTTCTGCGATGCCGCTTTTCCCAGCGCCGCCGGACCATTCCAAAATATTTTTGCAAGATTGTCGTCACGCGCGGAACCGCGGGCCGTAACGTGTGTTTTATTCCCGTGGTTCAAATCTTCGGATGCGAACCATGGAGCCCCGGATACTTCGGTATCCGGGGCTTACTTTTGCCCAAAAGCTAAAGTGTCGCTGGATCCAGATCGGCCAGCCTCGCGCGGCGAGACTGCCCGGCGAGCGGATATTTGTTGCCGTTGGCGCAGTTGAAGAGAACGCAACGTTCTTGCCTGCCGACCAACCCGTTTTCCAGCGCCTTATGCCAGGCCGCAAGCACCGCGCCGCCTTCTGGACAAAGCAAAAACCCGTCCTCGCGTGCCGCATCGATGATCGCAGAAGCAATGTCGATTTCCTCAACCGCGATCGCCGCTCCGCCGCTCTCGCGGACCGCGCGCAGTATGAGGAAGTCGCCGATCGCCTTTGGAACGCGAATACCGGTCGCCATAGTCGCCGCGCCCTCCCAGCGTTCGGAGGAATCTGCACCGGCTTCAAACGCGCGAACGACTGGCGCGCACCCGGCGGCTTGGACCGCAATCAGTCGCGGTCGCTTAGGGCCGATGAGGCCGATCGCTTCCAATTCGCCAAACGCCTTCCACATGCCGATCAGGCCGGTGCCGCCGCCGGTTGGGTAGAAAATGACGTCCGGGAGCTCCCAGTCCAATTGCTCGGCCAGCTCCAGCCCCATCACCTTCTTGCCCTCGATCCGGTAGGGCTCCTTGAGCGTCGAGCAGTCGAACCATCGGCCCTGCTCCGCACCCTCTCCGATTATGCGCCCACATTCGTCGATCTGGCCGTCGGCGACGATCACTACCGCGCCGTAGGCCGCGGTTTCCTCAACGTTGATCGCCGGTGTTTCCGCCGGGCAGATGACGAGCGTCTCCATCCCGGCCCTTGCGCCGTAGGCGGCGAGCGCTGCGCCGGCATTGCCGTTGGTCGGAAGCGCAATCCGCGTGACGCCGAGATGCCTAGCCATACTGACCGCCATCGCAAGGCCGCGCGCCTTGAAGCTGCCGGTTGGAAGTCGGCCCTCGTCCTTGACGATTGGCGCCCGCGCGCCGGCCGACGCGCCGATCCGTTCGAGGCCGATCAGCGGAGTTTCCGTTTCGCCGAGGCTGACTGGCGCAACGCCTTTGGGAAGCGGCAGAAGCTCCCGCCATTTCCACATGTCCGACGGACGCGCAGCTAGTTCTTCCCTGGTGAGGCTGACCCTGTCCAGATCGTAGCGAACAAGCAAAGGCTTGCCCGCCGCCGACAGGTTGTGAAGCCGGCCAGCCTCATAGGTCTCGCTGGTGGCGGAGCATTCCAAATGCGTCACGAACATTAGCAGGTCTCACAATCGTCGCCATGGTCGGCCGTCCGTTCGACCTGGATGGTGGAATGGGCGATCCCGAACCGGTCGTGCACCGCGTCGCTCGCCTCGATGAGGATTCGGTCCCGGTCAACGTTGTCATCCACGACAAGATGGACGGTCATCGCCGTCTCGGTGGTCGAAAGCGGCCAGATGTGGAGATGATGCGTGCCGGTGACACCGGGCAATTGCTCCAGCGCGGCACCAACCGCACGCGGATCGATGCCTCTCGGAGTTCCCGCGAGGGTCATCGAGGTGGAGTCCACCAAGAGCCCCCATGTGCCCAAGAGAATGATGGTGGCGACGATGAGGCTTGTTGCCGGATCGATCCAGCGCGCCCCGGTCCAAAGGATGAGCGCGCCGGCGAAGACAACGCCCGCAGAGACTGCGGCATCGGCCAGCATGTGAAGATAAGCGCCGCGAATGTTGATGTCATCCTTGCGACCGCGCGCGAACAGGAGGGCGGTGGCCGCATTTATCACGATTCCGACGGCAGCGACCGCCATCATGACCTGTCCATCTGAGCCTTCGGGATTGAGCAGCCGGCGGATCGCCTCAGCGCCGATTCCACCGACCGCGACGAGCAATAATAACGCGTTGACCAGCGCGGCGAGGATCGAGCTCTTCTTGAGCCCGTAAGTGAAGCGCGGGCTTGCGCGGCGCTGGACCAGCCGGGCGCCGATCCATGCCACCGCGAGGCCGAGCACGTCACCGAGATTGTGGCCGGCATCGGCCAGCAACGCCATTGAGTTGGCCGCGAAGCCATATCCCGCCTCGACAGTAACAAAGACGGTGTTGAGGACGATCCCGATCAGGAAAGCGCGATTGTATTCGGCCGAGCCGTGGTCGTGATCGTGTCCGTGATGATGACCGCCGCCCATTGCCGAACGGTTAGGGCGCAGCGCATCAAGGTCAAGCGGCTCCTACAGGCCGACGGACAAGGTCAGCCGGATATCGCGGCCGGCCAACGGGGCATAATCCTTGAGCAGGCTGGAATGCCGGCGGGCAACGACGTCGAACAGATTGTTCGCGGCGATTCCAAGCGTCAGGTCCGCCCGTTGGAGATCCGGATGCCATTCGAGCGCGGCGTTGACGAGCGTGTAGGCCGGGGTTTCCGTCTCAAGCGGCGCGTTGCGCTTCTGGGCGAAGGCGTGCTCGACTTCGAAGCGGCCGTCGACATTTCCGCGCTGGCCGGTCAGGGCACCCTTCAGGCGCAGCGGCGGAATTTGCGGCGCGGGGCCAAAGCCCGAAATCTTGCCATGAACGGCATCGGCCACACCCTCGAACGCCCAGCTAATGCCGGCCGCCGTGCCGAGCCTGGCGTCGATCTCGGCCTCGACACCGGTAAATCGCGCTTTGCCCTGCCGGTATAGATAGACCGGCAGATCATCCTCGATTTCGCCAGTCGCGCTCTGATAGATAAAGTCAGAAAATCGATTGTGATAGAGGTTCAGGCCAAGCTTAATCGGGCCCGTAACTTTGCGAAGGCTGGCCTCGATGCCGATGCTGGTCTCCGGATCGAGATCAGGGTCGCCGATCTCGAATGCCTGAGTGCCGGCATGTGGACCGTTGGCGAACAATTCGTCGATCGCCGGCGAGCGTGCGCTTCGCGACAAGCTGAGGCCGGCCCGCCAGCCAGGCGAAAACTCGTAGCTTCCACCGAGAGAGCCGGACACAGTCGTGAACTTCCGTTTGAGGTCCGGAGTGTCAAGATCCACGTCCTCGTCGGCCGTAAGCTTGCTGAACTCGACACGGGCGCCCGCCTCGAACCGCCAGGGATCGCGCTCCAGCATTTGCAGCGTGAACAGTCCAAGCTGGCGCTGGCGGCTGTCGGGAAGGAATTTTTCCTCGCCACGGATGCTGACGTCGCGGCCGACGAATTGGGCACCGGTCGTGCCGGACCATCCTTCGCGAACCGACTGCTCGGCATCGAGGCGGATCTCGCCGCCGTTTGAGCGAAAGGTCGAGGCGACCTCGCCGGTATCTTCAACCTCATCGTGGCGGTAGCGCGAATAGCCTCCGCGGAGCCGCATTTCCTTCAGGAAACCTTCAAGAGGCACGGTCGCGCGCGCATCGTAGCGGGTCTGGCGCGCATCGATGTGCGGCGCTTCCGCTTCCACATCGGGATCGAGCGAGAAGCGGATCGGAACGCCATAATAACTGTCACGGTGGCTGATCGACGCGCCAATGTTGAGCCCGTTCGGGCCGACATAGGCGATTCCGCCGGCCACTTCCTTCGTCTCGGAATCCGTATTGGGAAGCTTGCCTTCAAGGTCGGCCAGTTCGCGGATTTCCGGTTCGGGGCTTGCCGCGGCCTGCTCGCGCAGATCGTCCGACAGGAGGTTCCCGCCGGTGCGCAGATTGTCGGTCTTGGTGAAGCTTGCGTCGCCGTGCAGGACGAAAGTGCTGCCCAGCGGTATGTCGACCGCGCCGCCGAGCGAGCGCTCGTTAGCCGCCGAGCCATAGGTCGCGGCGAGATCCGCATGTACCAGGTCGTCGGGCATCCGCCGCGGAATGCGCGTGTCGATGACATTAACGACGCCGCCGATGGCCGAACTGCCGAATAGAAGGGCGGCTGGTCCGCGAAGAACTTCGATTCGCTCCGCGGTCATCGGGTTGATCGTCACTTCATGGTCGGCGCTGGACGAGGAAACGTCGAAGCTGCCGATGCCGTCAGTCAGAAGGCGAATGCGATCGCCGGAAAGGCCGCGGAGGATAGGGCGCGAGGCAGCCGGACCGAAGCTGGTGGCACTGACACCGGGCTGGCCGGCAAGCGTTTCGCCGAGACTCTGGCGGCGCTCGCGCACAAGCTCGGACCCGCTGACCACAGAGACCCCGCCAAGCACGTCTTGGCTGCTGCGCCGAACGCCGGTGACGACGATCGCTTCGCCAACGTCATGCCGTTCACGGGCGTGCTGGTCCGCGCGGTCCGCATTCTGGGACTGGGCTGGCGCTTGCCCGGGCTGCGAGATCACTTCCGGCGTCTCGACGGCTTGGGCGACCAGAAAAAACAGGGGAATCATTCGGTAACCTCGAACATGGACAGAGCGCATATGTTACAAGATATCGTGTCACGCAAGCGCCACCGTCGCATCCTTGATGCCGTTCGTCGATCGGCAAGCGATTGAAAAAGCGGCCCGGCGGTGGGGCCGGGCCGCTTCATGGGATGCGGCGCGTTCGGGGGGACGCGCCACCCGGGGAGACGAATTTCCTAGAGGTCGATTCCTGCGGCGATCGCCTCAAGCTTGCGGACCCGCTCCTTGAGATCCGCCAGTTCGATACGATTGCCCGCCTGCGGCATGGTCGCATCGGCACGGCCGCTCGACAATTCCATCCGCTTGATCTCCAACCAGCCCTGCCAGCCCTTGAGGCCGGCCGCTGCGGTGATCGCGATCGCTGCGATCAGGCTTGAGGCAATGGCAACAATGGACGTGGGGTCGGTCATCACTTGTCCTCCCTCAGTGCTTCGATCTCGCGCGCCAGCTCATGGTTGGACTGCTGGGCGAGGTGGTGGTCAATGGCCATCAGGCGGCGGTCGGTTGCGTCGAGCTTGGTGCGGACGTCGTGGACGGATGTCCGGCGCTTACCGGCCTCGGCCATGCGCTCGAACTCGCTGGGACGCTGGCCAACCTCGTTCGCCTTCTTCCGCTGGATGGCGAAATAGATCGCGGCGCCGACATAGGCGATAAGCGCCAACTTCCAGGACACCATCAGGGCGACTGCGGCGAAGCCAATACGAAGGATGGTCGGGTCGATGTTGAAGATGTCGCCAGCGGTCGAGCAGACTCCGGCGATTTTCTTGTCGCGGCGATTGAGCGAGTAATGGTTTGCCATGTCCCCTTTTCCCTTCCCTTAGCGCCGGCCCGCGAGGGCCGCCTTCAGCTCTTCGAGCTCGGCGTCGACCGTATCGGCCGCTTTCAGCTCGGCAATTTCTTCTTCGAGGCTTTTCGGCCCGGTCAGCCCAAGCGCCTCGGCATAACCCTCCGCCAGGTCGGCGCGCCGCTCGAGCAACTCGAAGCGGGCGAATGCGTCCTGGGTCCGTCCGCCATGAAGCACCTCGCTGGTCCGCGCGCGGGTCATCGCACTTTCGATCCGGTTGGCGATCGACGCCTGGCGGGCGCGGGCCTCCGAGAGCTTGGCCTGGAGCCTGGCGATGTCCTCCTCATAGCCGCGAAGCACTTCCTCGATCCCGGCGATCTCCGCCGAGAGGCCATCGGCCATTTCGTTGGCCTTCTGCTTCTCTACCAGAGCAGCCCGGGCGAGGTCCTCACGACCCTTCTCGAGCGCCAGCGAGGCCTTGTCGCCCCAATTGGCGCCGATCTCCTCAAGCCTGCTCATGGCGCGCCGCATTTCCTTGATGTCGGCGATCGAGCGGGCTGCCGTTGCGCGGATCTCGACCAGCGTTTCTTCCATCTCGACGATGATCATGCGGATCATGCGGGCCGGATCTTCCGACCGGTCGAGAAGCTCGTTGAAGTTGGCGGCCATGATGTCGCGCGCCCGGGTGAAGATGGGGCCGGAGAGGATTCCGGCGAGTGGCGCGAAACGCACCGTCGTCTCTTCCTGCGGCTGCTCCATCCGGACGGCCCGGACCGGCGCCTTGGCTTCGATGATCTCCAGGTCAGGCATAGGTGGCGACCACCGGATTCGAGACCGAGGCCGGGCCGACCGCGGCGCTAACCGCGACGGTGCTCATCAGCAGCGCCGCGAAGGCGGCGACGAGCTGGCGTTGGATATTCGAACCGAACATTGTCATTCTCCCTTTTGGCGGCTGCCGGGCCAAGCCCAAACTGCCGATGCCGGGATATATTCAAGCACCGTGCCAATTGCGGTTTTCAGCCATTTTTCGAAACAACTTTTCCATCACGAGGGATCATTTGGGGATTTTTCCCACCCCGGATTGGCGGATTCCACCAATTCCGGAACCGCAGCGCCCGCCACTCATTGAAACATGGATTCGATTTTCCCAGGAAGGATGAAGACATGCTTGCCAAGATCCTCGGCGCACTTGCCGGACAGAAACTTGCCTCGCGCAACAACAAGGCGACCGGCGCACTCATTGGCGCGGCGGTGCCGATCATCGCTCGCCGCGGCCTTGGTCCGCTGGGGCTGGCGCTGGGCGCCGGTTGGCTGGCGAAGAAGGGCTACGACAAATATCAGGCGCGCGAACGTACCCGAGCGGCCTGAGCCGTTTCAGAGAAAGAAATCAGGCCTCGGCGTTTTCGCCGCGGCCTTTTTCTTCGTCTTCGAAATAGGGTTCGACCTTGCCCTTCAGGGTCAGCATCATCGGCCGGCCATTGCGATCGAGGCTGCGCCCGGCAGCGACTTTGATCCAGCCTTCCGAGACGCAATATTCCTCGACGTTGGTCTTCTCCTGCCCATTGAAGCGGATTCCGACCCCGCGCTCCAGCAGCGGCTGGTCGAAATGGGGGCTACTAGGGTCGAGGCTGAGGCGGTCGGGAAGCGCGCTTTTCTTCTCGTCGGGCTTTTTGTCGTCGGTCATAGGGGCCGCGACTAGCCGCGCCTCCCTTAAGCGTCAAATCCCCGCCCGGCTTCTTAAAGATGCGGAGCCCTCGATCGCCCGTGTTGTTGTGGTAGCCCTGGCGCTGAACTTGCCCCTCAGGATGGTCCGCACTAAGCGCTCATCGCAATGAACAAGCAATCGCCCTCGCGTTCCAACCGGCCGGCCCTGGCGCTCCATGTGCCAGAGCCGAAGTATAGGCCCGGCGACACGCCCGACTTCTCTTCGATCCAGGTGCCTGCAGCCGGCGAGGCCCCGCGTCCCGACATCGCAGCGCCAGACGAGGAGACCTTCCCGCTGTGCAACAGCCTGGTCCGAGTCCTCGACGACCAGGGCAAGGCAGTTGGCCCGTGGGACCCGAAACTGGACCCCGATACGCTTCGCAAAATGCTGAAGGACATGAAGACCGTCAGGGTTTTCGACGACCGCATGTATCGCGCCCAGCGGCAAGGCAAAACCAGCTTCTACATGAAGTGCACCGGGGAAGAGGCGATCGCCGTCGCCGCGGCGGCTGCGATGGACCCCGAGGACATGCACTTCCCGACCTATCGCCAGCAGGGCTTGCTCGTGGCGCGCGGCTATCCACTGGTGACGATGATGTGCCAGATCTATTCGAACGCCGGCGACCCGCTTCACGGCCGCCAGCTGCCGATCATGTATTCGGACAAGGAGCATGGCTTCTTCTCCATCTCCGGTAACCTGGGCACGCAATATCCGCAGGCCGTGGGCTGGGCGATGGCAAGCGCGATCAAGGGCGACAGCAGGATCGCCATGGGCTGGATCGGTGACGGCGCGACGGCGGAAGGCGATTTCCACTCCGCCTTGACCTTCGCTACCGTCTACCAGGCGCCGGTCATCCTGGCTGTGGTCAACAACCAGTGGGCGATCTCCAGCTTCAGCGGAATCGCGGGCGCCGAGCAGGCGACCTTCGCCGCCCGCGCCATCGGCTACGGCACCGCCGGACTTCGCGTTGACGGCAATGACGCGCTCGCGGTCTACGCCGCGGTGCGTTGGGCCGCCGAGCGGGCCCGGACCAACAAGGGGCCGACGCTGATCGAATTCTTCACCTATCGCGCGGAAGGACATTCGACCTCCGACGACCCGACCGGATACCGGCCAAAGGGCGAGGCCGAACAATGGCCGCTCGGTGACCCGATCGCACGGCTGAAGGCGCATCTCGTCGTACTCGGCGAATGGGACGAGGAGCGCGACTCAGCGCTGGACGAAGAGATCAACGCCACCGTCCGCGCCGCGCAGAAGGAAGCCGAGAAGACCGGCACGCTTTCCGACCAGGGCTTCGACAACATACCGTCGATGTTCGAGGACGTTTATTCCGACACGCCGTGGCATCTGACCGAACAGCGCGACGCATCGCTGGCCGAAGCGCGCGAGTATCTGGGACGCGACCCCGAATGAGCACGCGCAACATGATCGAGGCGATCAACGACGCCCACCGCGTGATGATGGAACGCGACCCCGACGTCGTCGTCTATGGCGAGGACGCCGGCTATTTCGGCGGCGTGTTCCGCGCCACCGCAGGCCTGCAAAAGCAGTTCGGCAAGACGCGCTGCTTCGACGCGCCGATCAGCGAAGGCGGTATCGTCGGTACGGCGGTTGGAATGGCGGCCTATGGCCTGAAGCCCGTTATCGAGATCCAGTTCGCCGATTACATCTACCCCGGCTACGACCAGATCGTCAGCGAAGTCGCCAAGATGCGCTATCGCACCGCCGGAGAATGGACGATGCCGATGGTCATCCGCACGCCCTATGGCGGCGGCATTTTCGGCGGCCAGACCCACAGCCAGTCGCCCGAAGCGCTGTTCACGCATGTCGCCGGGCTGAAGGTGGTCGTGCCGAGCAATCCCTATGATGCCAAGGGCCTGCTGATCGCCGCCATCGAAGACCCGGACCCGGTCATCTTCTTCGAGCCCAAGCGCATCTACAACGGTCCGTTCGACGGTCATCACGACCGTCCGGTCACGCCCTGGGCCAAGCATGAAAAGAGCGCGGTGCCGGACGGCCATTACACGGTGCCGCTGGGCAAGGCGGAAGTGGTTCGCGCTGGCGGAGACCTCACCGTCCTCGCTTATGGCACGATGGTGCATGTCGCGCTGGCCGCGGTCGCGGACAACGACATCGACGCCGAAGTCATCGACCTGAAGACGCTATTGCCGGTCGACATCGAGACGATCGAAGCGAGCGTGAAGAAGACCGGCCGCTGCCTGATCGTGCAGGAAGCGACCCGGACCGGAGGCTATGGCGCCGAGCTTTCCGCCCTGGTGCAGGAACGGTGTTTCTACCACCTCGAGGCGCCGGTCGAGCGCGTGACCGGCTGGGACACGCCCTACCCCCACGCCTACGAATGGATTTATTTCCCCGGCCCGATCCGAATGAAGACGGCGCTGAAGAAAGTGATGGCCGCATGAGCATCTACAAGTTCAAGCTTCCCGACATCGGCGAAGGCATTGCAGAAGCGGAAATCGTTGCCTGGCACATCAAGGTCGGCGACCGCGTCGAGGAAGACCAGCAGCTTGCCGACATGATGACCGACAAGGCGACTGTCGAAATGGAGAGCCCGGTCGCCGGGACGGTGAAAAGCCTGGCCGGCGAAGTTGGCGACCAGATCGCCATCGGCTCCGTGCTCGTCGAGATCGAAACCGAGGGCGAAGCCCCCGCCGAAGCGACACCCGCAGCCGAGAGCAAGGTTGAGCTACCGTTGGCCGACGGCGCCGAGCGCCCGACCAAAGAGCAAAAGGAAGCGATCCCGTCAGTTTCGACCAAGCCGGCCGCTGCCGAGCCGAGGCCCGAACCGAAGGCGGCGCCGAAGCCCGAGCCTGCCACGCCCGCTGAGCCTCTCGCCAAGGTTCTCGCGTCCCCGGCCGTGCGCCAACGCGCCCGCGACCTTGGCATCGACCTGGCGCAAGTGAAGGTGACGTCCGATCGTGTTCGCCACGCCGACCTCGATGCTTACCTGCTCTACAATGGTGGAAGCGTCAGTCATGGCGGCGGCGGTGCTCCGCGCGCCGACGAGACGATCAAGGTCGTCGGCCTGCGCCGCAAGATCGCCGAGAATATGCAGGAGGCGAAACGCCGAATCCCGCACTTCGCGCTGGTCGAGCAGTTCGACGTCACCGACCTTGAAGACACAAGGGCGATGATGAATCGCGATCGCGGCGACAACCCGAAGCTGACGATCCTGCCATTCCTGATCACCGCGCTGTCGAAGGCAATGGCGGATTATCCGATGATCAACGCGACCTATGACGACGACGCCAACGTCATCACCCGCCACGGCGCGGTTCACATGGGCGTCGCGACGCAAACCGACGGCGGGCTGATGGTCCCGGTGATCCGCAATGCGGAGCGGATGAGCGTGTGGCAGTTGGCCCGCGAAATCCTGCGCCTGTCAGACGCGGCGCGGACCGGCAAGGCGAGCCGCGAGGAACTGAGCGGCCCGACCTTCACCATTTCCTCGCTTGGGCCGATGGGCGGGATCGCCTCGACCCCGGTGATCAACCCGCCGCAGGTGGCAACCGTCGCCGTCAACAAGCTTCAGGAAATCCCGGTGATCGTCGATGGCGAGCTGGAAGCGCGAAAGGTGATGAACCTGTCGCTGTCCTGCGACCATCGCGTGGTCGACGGCTGGGACGCGGCGAACTTCCTGCAGGCGCTCAAAGCCCTGATCGAGAACCCGCTTCGACTACTGAGCTAGGTGCCATGGCTGGATCAGCACCGGAGTGGGATCGCTTCTGGCGCTACGACCGGCTGTCGTCGTTCGAAACCGGACCGGGCGCGGCGAACTATTCCGGCGAGACCGCGGAAGGATGGCGGAAATTCTTCGCTGACATTCCCTATGGCGGCGCAATGCTCGACATCGCGACGGGAAACGGCGCGATTGCCGTATTGGCGGTCGAGGCGGGACGGAACTTGGATGTCACCGGATCGGATCTTGCCGACATTGCGCCGGACCAATTCGTCACTACGAGCGATGCACTTCGCCAGGTCACGTTTCGGGGTCGCACGAACGCGGAGCTATTGCCGTTCGAGGATAGCACATTCGATGCGGTGACCAGCCAATTCGGGATCGAATATTCCGACATGGCAAAGTCGCTTCCCGAAGCGATGCGCGTCCTGAAGAGCGGCGGCCGGCTGCGCCTGGCGATGCACGCGGCGGAGGGCGCCGTTGTCCACGATACGAATCGATCGCTAGCCGATGCCGACTTCCTTCTCGACCGCGCACAGCTCATTCCTCTCGCAGTCCTCAGCCTCAATTCGCTCGTCGCGTGGGAGAAAGGCGAAGGGCTGAAGGAAAAGGCACAGTCCGATCATGCGCAATTTCGCGCAGCGCTCGAGGCCGTCGAGCAATATGAGCGGCAGGCCATGGACCGGCAGATGCTGGCCAGCGTCCGCCGCGACCTGATCGAGGCGTTCAACACACATCGCCAGAAGACGCTGCCCGACCAGATCGCCGGGTTTCGGGAATTGGCGTCTCAAGTTCAGGATCACCGCGAACGGCAGCGGGCGCTGGTCCGGGCAGCCGTGGCGCGCGACGAAGTCGAGGGCCTCGCCGCGCGCCTGGCCGAGGCGGGCTTCACGGACGTCGGGCTCGGCGAACAGCGCCGGGAGGAAGCGCTGCTCGCCCACGTCCTTGAAGCAACTGCGCCCTAGGTCAAAGGCGCCCGCGCGCTGTGCGTCGAGTGGAGGTTATCGAGCGCGAACCGGCCGGGCCCGGTGAAGACGAACAACAGGAATACAAAGGCGTAGAGGATCGCCGCATCGCCCATGTTGTTGACTGGCCAGAAATTTTGCGGCGCGTGGGCGATGAAATAGGCCGCGGCCATCGTGCCCGAGGCCAGGAATGCGGCCGGGCGCGTGAACAGGCCAAGCGCGATCAGCATGCCGGTGACCAGCTCGATAATGCCGGCGAGGGCGCCAGGGTTGTCGAGCGCAAGCCCGGACCCGGCGCGCTCACCGCCCGGAAACATCAGGAATTTCTGGGTCCCATGCGCAAGGAACAGCAGACCGCTCATGATCCTGAGTGCGCCGAGCGCGACAGGCGCGCGGTTATCGAGTGCTGAAGACATCTTGATTCTCCTTTTCCGGGGTTCAGGCCGCGAGGGCCAGGATTTCGGCATCGGCGCGCTCGAGCGCTTCGGTGGGCGCCATGCCGATGCCGAAGGCGGAGACGAACTCCGGCTCGATGCCGATGAAGTTGAAAAAGGCCTTGAGGTAGCTCTTCTGGTGTTCGAACAGGCTGCCTTCCTCGTACACGCCGCCGGACGCGAGCGCGACGATGACCCGCTTGTCGCCGAGCAGGCCTTCGGGGCCGCTTTCGGTGTAACGGAAGCTCTTGCCCGCAACCGCGAGGCGGTCGAGCCACGCCTTGAGCTGCGTCGGGATCGAGAAATTGTACATCGGCGCGCCGATCACCACAGTGTCGGCGGCGATGAACTGGTCGAGCAATCCGGGATCCTGCCCACGCTCGGTAAGGTGGGATAGCGGCTGCGCGGCAAGATCGCGATAGACGACCTCCCCCTTCGCCAACTGGCCGACGATGGCGCGCGTCAGGCGCCGCGATACGCTGTCTTCACCGCTGATGCTGCTGTCGATGTGGAGGATGGTCATCGCTTTGTCCTTGGTATTGATTTGTTACCGGGACACGCTAAGTAACCACCCATGAACGCTGCACAAGAACGCAAAAATTTGTCACCTGGTCACAGCAATGTGACCGAGGCATCGGCGATGGATATCCCGCACGGGCCGATCTGCCGCACCGTTGCGCCGGTACTCAATCGGGTCGGCGACAAGTGGTCGATGATGATCGTCATGCTGCTTGGCGACGGGCCGAAGCGGTTCATGGAGCTGAAGCGCGCGATCGACGGCATCTCGCAGCGGATGCTGACGCTGAGCTTGCGCAATCTGGAACGCGACGGGCTGGTCAGCCGTCACGTCACGCCGACGATCCCGCCGCGCGTGGACTACGAACTAACCGAACTTGGCGAGTCGCTTCGTGAACCGGTGCAAGGACTTGGCGCCTGGGCGATGGCGCATATCGCCTGCATCCGCGCCGCGCAGGATCGCTACGACGCGGTCGAAACGGACTAAACGCCCATGATGGCCCGGGCCGTGTCATGCCACCACGGCCTGTCCCAGATGAGGTAGCTGGCGAGTGCGACCGGCAAATAGGTGACCGCGAGCACGGCATAGGCCTGGTGCAAACGCCGGTTGCGAATGATATCCCAGATGAAGAGCGGCGCGAGCGCCAGCAGCTGGTAGAGGATGATCGACAGGGGGCTGGCTGGGATCGTGTGCGGAAGCCAAGTCATGCGCGCAAACGCGGCACCAAGGGCCATTGCCGGGGCGAACATCATCATGCGCTTGTGAAAGCCGGAGTCGCGGCTTCGCGCACCGAGGCCAAGAGCAACATACAAGCCGAACAGGAGCCCGGCCTGAATCTGCAGCAACAGGATATTGTCGAGGTGAAGCAAAAGCTCTTGTAGCGGGGCGCGAGCCGGTGGCGGCGCTGCGCGGAGCCCGTCCGCGACCTGATGGTACATCGTCGGCGCGAGGATGAAGCCAACGACGACCAGGGCGAGAGCCAGAAAACCGCCGACGGGACCGATGGCACCGTGCCGGGACGTCCGACCAGTCGCCACGAGCCACGTCTGGGATAACAGGAACAGCAGATAGCTGCCCATCAACACCGCATGGGCATGAAGGATCGGCGGGAATGGCGCGCGCAGCCCGGCCTTCACCATTTGGATCTTGATAAGCGAGTCGGGGATGAAACCGACCAATACGATCAGGATGAACCAAGCCGCGGTCGCAACGAATATCCAGCGGTCGAGTCCGTGAGCCCGCGGCGTTCCCGAAAGCAGATCTTTTGGCCGATCACCGGGATGTGACTGAGTCGCGACTGTCGCCATGCGTACCCCCTCGCTTACCGACTGGCGCTGTTTACCACGCTTGCCCGGCACGCACAAAAAGAGCGCCGGCGTGAACCGGCGCTCTCCTTGTCATTATTGCCGTCCGTTAGCGGCGACGATTGATGTCAATGTCGCGAACGTAGCCGCGATAGTCGACGTCGCACTTGAACGACAGGTCGGGCTGATAACCGTATCCGGTCGCACCATAAGCGCCGTAGCCATAAGGACCATAGTTCGCCCCGCTGTTGGCAAGACCCCGCACCCGAACCATGTTGCGGCGCGGATTGACTTGGGTCACCTGCAGGACACGGCCGCCGGTTGCACGAGCACCAAGCACGGCGCCGAGGATTCCGGCGAGACCGCTCCGTGTGCTCAAGCGCTGCTGAACGGCGGCACTGCAACGCTGAGCAGCGTCAGCCGAAACATTACTGTTATTGTAGTAACCGTAGGCGTTGCCGTACGGCGCGCCGTAACTGTAACCATATTGCGCGGCAGCCGGCGCGGCAGCCATCGCTGCAGCGACAGTACCAGCGGCAAAAATCCTGGTCATTTTCGACATGATACTCTCCCAATGATCCCTGTTCTCGATGCAGCTAAAACGATTGGGACCATTGGAACGGGGCCGGCATTCGTCGCGGTTCGCGCCCGTCCCGTCGCCGGCAAGTGAACCACTTATGAATTTCGGCATCCGAAGCAGCGGCCAGGCCGCCAGTTGGTCCCAATCCCGTTAAAGGCACGCTTTGCCAGATCGTCTCAACTCGCTAGGGCCAGCAGCATGCTGAAGCCCGTTTCGCCCGACATCGCGTCCCTGAAGATCCTCGACGACCGGCTGCGCTTCCTGTCGAGCTGGACGATCCACTACGCCAACCATGTCCGCGAGTCCGCAGACGGGCTGAAGGTCGGCGGCCATCAGGCAAGCTGCGCGTCGATGACCGCTATCATGGCCGCGCTCTATTTTCACGCGCTGGGGCCAAACGACCGGGTCGCGGTGAAGCCGCACGCCGGGCCGGTGCTGCACGCGATCCACTATTTGCTCGGATCGCAGAGCCTAGAGCAATTGCAGAATTTCCGTGGTTTCGGCGGAATGCAGTCTTATCCAAGCCGGACCAAGGACAAGATTCCTGTCGATTTCTCAACCGGATCGGTCGGCCTTGGCGTGGCCGTCACTGCCTTCGCCAGCCTCGTCCAGGATTACCTCACCGCGCACGGCATGATGTCGGAAGAGGACCGCGGACGGTTCGTGGCGCTGATGGGCGATGCCGAGTTGGACGAGGGCAATATCTACGAGTGCCTGATTGAGTGCGTGAAGCACGACGTCCGCAATTGCTGGTGGATCGTCGATTATAATCGCCAGAGCCTCGATGCGACGTCGGAAGACCGCATGTTCGAGCGCTTCGACGATATCTTCCGCGCCTGCGGCTGGCGGACTGTCGAGCTTCGTTACGGAAAGACGTTGACCGCCGCGCTGGCGAAGAACCCGGCGGTCCACGACTGGCTCGACGGCCTGTCCAATGCCGACAGCGCGGCCCTGCTTTACCAAGGCGGAGCGGCGTGGCGTGCGCGCCTCGTGAGCGATCTGGGCAAAAAGGCCGACGGCTTCCTCAGGGGACGGGATGACGAGGCGCTAGGTGTCTTGATGAGCGACCTCGGCGGTCATTGCATGGAGACGTTGGTCGAGGCGTTCGACGCCGCGAAGGACGACGTACCGACCTTTTTCATTGCGTGGACGGTTAAAGGCTTCGGCCTGCCGTTCGCCGGTCACAAGGACAATCACGCGGGCCTGATGAACCCCACCCAAGCCAACGCCCTGCGCGATTCACTCGGAGTCGCCGAAGGCAGCGAGTGGGACAAGCTGGCCGGGATTGGCGGCAACGAACTTCCCGGTGTCAAGGCAGTGCTCGAGCGCACGCGCATCGCACGCGAGAAGCGCGACCGCGATTTCGGCCGTATCGCGATTCCTGTGATTCCCGCGCCGACCGGCGAGGAGCAATCGACCCAAGCCGCGTTCGGGCGAATCCTCCTCGACCTTGCCAAGGCCAAGGAGCCGATCGCCGACCGCATCGTCACCACCAGCCCGGACGTTACCGTCTCAACCAACCTCGGCGGTTTCGTGAACCAGCGCGGCCTGTTCAAGCGGCGCGAGATGAAGGATGTTTTCGCGGCTGCGAAGATTCCGTCAGCACAAAAGTGGTCGGGCCACAATCAAGGCCAGCACATCGAGCTGGGCATCGCCGAATCCAACCTGTTCCTAATGCTGGCCGCGCTCGGCCTTTCCGGCGATCTTTTCGGCCAGCGGCTGGTGCCGATCGGGACGCTGTACGACCCGTTTATCGCCCGCGGCCTCGATAGCCTCAATTACGCCTGCTACCAGGATGCGCGCTTCCTGCTGGTCGCAACGCCAAGCGGCGTCACGCTCGGGCCGGAAGGCGGGGCGCACCAGTCGATCAATCCGCCGTTGATCGCGCTCGGCCAGCCCGGTCTTCGCCATTACGAGCCGTCCTATGCCGACGAGCTTGCGGCGATGATGGAGGAAGCCTTCCGCCTGATCGACGACCCGGCCGGCGAGTCGACTTACCTGCGCTTGTCGACACGGTCGGTCATGCAAGTCGCACGCACAGACGACAGTTGGAAGGATGGTGCTCTGAACGGCGCCTATTGGCTTCGAAAACCTGCGGAAGGCGCCGAGGCGGCGATCGTCGCCATGGGCGCGCTGATGCCCGAGGCGCTGGCCGCTTGGGAGGAACTGAGCACCGACATCCCCGGCCTCGGCTTGCTCAGCGTCACCTCGCCCGACCTCCTCCATCGCGGCTGGACCGCAGCGCAGGCGAAGCGCTGGCAGGGCGGACGCGAGCCAAGCCATATCGAGACCTTGCTGTCGCAGCTTCGGCCGGGCGCAGGTCTGGTCACCTTGTGCGATGCCGCACCCGCCTCCCTGTCCTGGCTCGGCGGCGTGCTCGGCCAGCGGGTCGCGCCGCTAGGTGTCGAGAAATTCGGCCAGAGCGGCTCGCTTCCCGACCTCTATGCCGCCTACCGCCTCGACGGCGCGGCGATAACCGAAGCGGTTGCCGAGCTTCTGCTGCCTGCCTAGGGTCGCGACATGGCCGGACGATTTTTCGACGAGTGGCAGGTCGGCGATGTCATCGCCCACGCCATCACCCGCACGGTAACCGAGACCGACAATCTCCTCATCTCGACGCTGACTCACAATCCGCAGCCGCTCCACCTCGATCATGAAGCGGCCAAGCACACGGAGTTCGGCAAGCCGCTCGTGAACAGCTGCTTCACGTTCAGCCTGGCGGTGGGGATTTCCGTCGGCGACACGACGCTTGGAACTTTGGTCGCCAACCTCGGCTTTGACGAGGTCAAATTTCCGAAGCCAGTCTTCATTGGCGACACGCTACGGATTGAGAGTGAAGTCGTCGCGCTTCGGGAAAGCGGTTCGCGCCCCAATGCCGGAATCGTCACCTGGGAGCATCGTGCGATCAATCAGCGCGGCGAGACGGTCTGCACCTTCAAACGCTCGGCGCTCTTATTGAAGAGGCCGGCATGAGCGCGGCCCCGCCCCCACGCAGCTGGCTGTTCGTTCCCGCCGACAGCGACAAGAAGGTCATGAAGGCGCTCGACAGCGACGCCGACGCGATCATCTTCGACTTGGAGGACAGCGTCGCGCCCGACCAGAAGGCAGCGGCCCGCGATATCCTGAAGAACCTTCCGAGCCGTTCCGGCGGGCCGCAGTGGTGGGTGCGGATCAACCCGCTGCGCAGCGACGATCATCGAAAAGACCTCGACATCATCGGCAAGGCCGACGTCCACGGCATCGTCCTGCCCAAGACGGAAACCGGCGGCGACTTGGTCGAACTCGCCCACCGCACCGGCAACATTCCGATCCACGCGATTGTCACGGAGACGCCGGCGAGCCTGTTTGGGCTGCTCAGTTATCGCGATCCCAAATCATCGCTGGTGGCGATGAGCTGGGGCGCCGAGGATTTGTCGGCGGCGCTCGGGGCATCGAGCAAATACGATGCCGATGGGTCGCTGAGCTTCACCTACCGAATGGCGCGATCCTTGTGCCTGGCAGGCGCGGTCGCAGCCGGGGTTCAGCCGGTCGACGGCGTGTTCGCCGACTTACGCGACGAAGCGGGCCTGGTCGCCGAGGCATCTGCCGCCGCCCGCGAAGGCTTCACCGGCAAGCTGGCGATCCACCCGGCCCAGGTTGCCCCGATCAATGCGGCTTTCACCCCGTCGAAGGAAGACGTCGCGCACGCCGAAGCGATTGTCGCCGCGTTCGAGGCACAGCCCGGCGCTGGCGTGCTGTCCGTTGGCGGGAAAATGGTCGATTTGCCTCATCTCACCCAGGCGAGGCGCGTATTGGAGCGTGCAACACGATAGGAGGCTGACATGGCGACGACGGTGCAACCGGAGGTGACGACGAGCGTGGGACCGACGACCGCCAAGGGCTGGGGCACCGACGCCCCCGACCAGCCCCTGCGGCCGATGGAGTTCGAGCGCCGCGCGCTGCGGCCTGACGACGTCGCCATAAAGATCACCTACGCCGGGATTTGCCACAGCGACCTGCACACGGCGCGCAACGACTGGGGCGGAACCCAATATCCGACCATCCCCGGCCACGAGATTGTCGGCAAGGTCACGGCAGTCGGTAGCGAGGTCACCCGCCACCGTGTCGGCGACACTGTGGCCGTCGGCTGCATGGTCGACAGCTGCATGGCCTGCGACCAGTGCCTGGAAGGCTGGGAAGTATTCTGCCGCGAAGGCTGCACGCAGACGTACAACAGCCCGGATCGTCACACGCGCGAGATCACCAAGGGCGGCTACACCGACCATATCGTCGTTCGCGACCATTTCGTCCTGAAGGTCCCGGAAGGAATGGACGAGTCGAGGGTTGCACCGTTGCTGTGCGCCGGCATCACGACCTACTCCCCTCTCCGCCAATATGATGTCGGTCCGAGGACCAAGATGGCGGTCGTCGGGCTCGGCGGGCTTGGACACATGGGTGTCAAGCTGGGGGCGGCCATGGGCGCCCACGTGACGATGATCACGACGACGCCGGAAAAGGGCGAGGACGCCCGCAAGCTCGGCGCGAGCGACGTCATCGTCTCGACCGACGCGGAGCAGATGCGCGCCGCCGCCACCCGCTTCGACTTCATCCTCAATACCATCCCGGTGAGTCACGAAATCGACGGATACCTGAACCTGCTCGGCCGGTCCGGCCGGATGGTCATCGTCGGAGCGCTGACGCCAATGCCGGGATTCACGGGCTTCCAGCTGATCTGGTGGAACCGTGCCGTTGGCGGTTCGGCGATCGGCGGCATTCCCGAAACCCAGGAAATGCTCGATTTCTGCGCGGCCAAGGACATCTATCCCGATGTCGAGTTCATCCGCATGGACGAGGTCAATGAGGCTTATGAGCGGCTGTTGAAGAACGACGTCCGCTACCGCTTCGTCATCGACATGGCGAAAGGGCTCTAACGGCGCTTGCCTCTCCTCGCTGCGCGGCTAGGGTTCGCCACGCAAGGGGAGGAAGTTTGCGGATGTCCGAAGCGAAGATGACGGCAGACGGCACGGTCGCCAACGAACGGGCCAAGCCGTGGTCGATGACACGCGTGGTGACTGCCTCGTCTGCTGGCACCGCCTTCGAATGGTATGACTTCTTCATCTTCGGGTCGCTGACACCGGTCATTGCCAAGGTGTTCCTGGCTGGCCTCGATCCGACCGGAGCACTGGTCGCGGCATTGGCGCTGTTCGCCGTCGGCTTTGCCTTCCGGCCGCTGGGTGCGATCATCTTCGGTGCGATGGGCGACCGCGTTGGCCGCAAGGCAACTTTCCTGACAACCGTCAGCCTGATGGGCGGCGCAACCTTCGCGATCGGCCTGCTTCCGACCTACGCGCAAGCCGGCATCGTCGCACCGATCCTGTTGATTTTCCTGCGCATCTGCCAAGGCACCGCTCTTGGCGGCGAATATGGCGGAGCGGCAATCTACGTCGCCGAACATGCTGACAACGACAAGCGGGGCGCCGCGACCGGATGGATCCAGTCGTCGGCCTCCTTCGGCCTGCTTGCGGCGCTGCTGGTGATTTTCGCGACGCGCACGGCGCTGGGGGAAGATGCGTTCAACGCCTGGGGCTGGCGCATTCCCTTTCTCGTCTCGATCTTCCTGCTGGCAATCTCGGTGTGGATGCGGGTCAAGTTGAGCGAAAGCCCGGAGTTCGCCAAGCTGAAGGAAGAAGGCGCCACGACCAAGGCGCCGCTGCGCGAATCCTTCGCCACCCGCGACAGCTTGCGGCGCGTGGCAATCGCTTTTTTCGGGATCATGTGCGCGCAAGGCGCCGTCTGGTACTTCGCTTTCTTCTACATGCAGGTGTTCCTGGAAAAATCGCTCGGCGTGCCGGGCGCAACCAAGGACATGCTGCTGATCGTCATGACCCTAGCGAGTGCGCCACTTTACGTCTTTTTCGGATGGCTCAGCGACCGCGTTGGCAGGAAACCGGTGATGCTGGGCGGGATGCTGCTGGCGCTATTGCTCTATTTCCCCGGCTCGCACCTTATCGCCAAGGCGGCCAACCCGGCGCTTGTCGCGGCGCAGGAACGGACCCCGGTCCTGGTGGAAACCGATCCTGCAACCTGCTCTTCTCAGTTCGACCCGACCGGAACGGCCAAGTTCACCAGCGCCTGCGACATCGCCAAGAGCACGCTCATCGCGCGCGGCATTGCTTACGACACGCGGCCATCGGCCGACCGGCGGACGCGGGTCCATGCCGGCGAGCAGATCGTGCCGATCGGCGGTGGCGAGAACGCAGCGGACCTGAAAGCGCACAAGGCGGAAATCGCGACGGCCGTGAATGGCGCCCTGGAAGCCGTCGGTTATCCGAAGTCAGCCGATCCCAAGGCGATCCACTACCCGCTGCTGCTCACGATACTGTTGCTGTTCGTCGTCGCCGCGACCGCCTTGTACGGACCGCAGGCCGCGGCGCTGGTCGAGATGTTTCCGACCCGGATCCGCTATACGGCGATGAGCTTGCCCTATCACGTCGGGACAGGCTGGGTTGGCGGATTCCTTCCCGTCACCAGCTTCGCGATCGTCGCGATGACCGGCGATATCTACGCGGGGCTTTGGTACGCCGTCGCCTTTACGGCAATCTCAGCCGTGGTGACGATCTTCTTCCTCAAGGAAACGCACGGCAAGCCGCTGGACGAGTGCTAGCTCAGGCGGCCCAATGAATGTCGATCGGCTGCTCGGCCTCGGCCAGAACCCGGCCGATCGGCAGTTTCGATGAGTGACCGTCCTCGATTGCCTGCTCGAGCAGTTCCTTCTTCTCAGCGCCGGTGACCGTGATGAGGACCGTCCGCGCCGAGAGGATGGCTGATCGGGTCAAGGTGACCCGAGCAACCGGCGCTTCTGGCGGCAGCGGATCGGGCATCACGCCGATAGCGTGGCGGCCCTTGGGCGAATCGAGAGCTTCTTCCAGGTCCGGGCCCGGGAAGATCGAAGCGGTGTGGCCGTCGCTGCCGACGCCCAGCCAGGCGAGATCGAGCGGGAACTTGAGCTCGGAAAGCTTGGCGTTCGCTGAGTTGCCGGCCAGCTTGTAGTCGGCAATGTCGCTCGTGATCGGGAAGACCCGGGCGCCCGTCGGCAGGAAGGCCTGGGCGATTGCGCGGATGTTCGACCTTTCGTCGGTCAGCGGCACGAGCCGGTCGTCGGTCGGGATGATCGTGACCTTCTTCCAGTTGAGCTTGGCCTTTGCCAACTCCTGGTAGATCGGCAGCGGGGTCTTGCCGCCAGGGACCGCAATCAGTGCCTCGCCGCGCGCATCGAGTGCGCTCTCGATAATGAAACCGATGTCGCCGGCGACGGCCTGAGCCATCTCCTCCGAGCTGTCATAATCCCACCATTCGGCTTCGATCATCGTCGCGTCCAATCCGTTGTTACCGCGGCGGCCTTTGCCCATAGGCGGCCCAATCCGCAACCCGCTGGCCGCTGCGATTGACGCCGGGAAAATAACGAAGCCGGGACTGCGCAGTGGCGCAGACTGCGGCGTCGAGGTTCGGATCTCCCGTTCCCTGATCGACGATGCACTGGATGATCCGGCCTTCAGAGTCGACCCGGAAGCGCATAAAGACCCCGCGGCCGCGCGGCCACCGATCCAGCAGTTCATTCGGAAAATCGCGGCCGGACAGCGGACGAGTCGCCAGGCGGGTCCGAACAGTCGCGAGCCCGTCGCCACCGCCACCGGGCCCGCTGCCGGACCCGCCTGCACCAGTTCCGGTCCCCTGCCCGCCTGCGCCTGTGCCGGGCCCAGGCACCGGCGCCGCGCCCTGGGTTGGTTCGCTCCCGGTATTCGGGGTCGGCGATACCGGCATTGGCGGCGGCACGGGAAGCTGGATGCGCGGCTGCGGTTCGGGAATCGGGGTCGCCTTGCTCTGAATATTAGGTGGCGACGCCTCGCCCTCTTCCTCCGGCGCTGCCTGAAGCTCGACCTTCGGCTCCTCGATCGGTGGCGGCGGCGGCTCGCTGGCGATGTCGATCAGCTGAGTGAGGTCGTCACGGCTTACGATGTCGATTGCGCCCGAAAGATTCAGCATCGCGAAGACCAGCCCGACGTGAATCACCGCCACCAGCAGGAGGCTGGCCATCCGGTCCCGGGGCTTGAGCGAGGGTCGATACATTTGCGTATCGAACGAAGCGCGGTCTCCGTGGTTGCCGAACATTGCGCGGAAAGTCGGGAAAATCGCGACTTCCGTTCGGCGCACGCCGGAGGCGGACTGGCCCGCTTATCCACCGAAAAGAAATGCGATTCATTGACTCTGGTTAACTTTCATTAAACAATGGTCGGCGGTCCATAGAGGGGGAACTCAATGACCACCGCAACTCTCCAGAATCGCAAGTTTCTTGCCACCGGCGCCATTGTGGTCGCCGTTGCAGTAGCCGCGTACGGCATCGGCCGCATCTATCCGCCGCTCGGTCCTAGCGAAGGAACGATCGCGCCCGCCGAACGGCATGTCGAATCTCAAGTCGGCGCCGGCGACGTCACGCTCGGCGATACGTCGGTCCCGCAGCTGATGCAGACCGATGCGTTCGAAGTGATGGTCAAGGACGCGAACTTCCGCGCCCTCGCCCGCGACGCGAACTTCCAGGCGCTGGCCCGCAATCCGCAGGCAATGGCCGCCATGGCTGCCAATCCGCAAGCTTTTGCGGCCCTAGCCAAGGATCCGCAGGCTTTCGCCCAGATGGCACGTAATGCGGAGGCCATGTCGGCTGCTGCGCGCGCCGCCCAGGGACGAAATGCCGAAGCTTTCGCGGCGATGGCGCAGCACGCCAATGCTTTTAATGCACTGGCCCAGCACCCGCAGGCGTTCGCGGCGATGGCGCGCGATCCGCAGGCATTCGCAGCTTACGCGAAGGACGCCAATGCTTTTGCCGCAGCGGCTCGCAACCCGGCAGGGATCGCGGCGATGGCTCGTGACGCCAATGCGTTCCAGGCGTTGGCCCGGGACGCGCAGGCGATGCAGGCGTTGGCGCGTGACGCCCAGGCATTCGATGCCATGGCCCGCAATGCCGACGCCTTCCAGGCGCTGGCGCGCAATGCCGAGGCGCTGAGCGCGGCGGCAAGGTCCGCACAAGCGTTCAACGCCCAGGCGCGTAACGCCGATGCGTTCAATGCCCAGGCGGCGGCGGCAATGGCGCAGCATGCCAATGCCTTCAACGCGCTTGCTCTCCAGCCGCAGGCTTTCGCCGCAGCGGCCCAGCATCCGCAGGCATTCGCGGCGATGGCCCGTCATCCGCAGGCCTTCGCGGCAATGGCGCGCAACCCGCAGGCTTTCGCCTCTTACGCCCGTGATGCCAATGCCTTCGCGGCTGCGGCACGCAATCCCGCCGGGATCGCGGCAATGGCCCGTGACGCCAACGCCTTCCAGGCATTGGCCCGGGACGCGCAGGCGATGCAGGCCTTGGCACGCGATGCGCAAGCCTTCCAGGCGATGGCGCGCAATGCCAATGCCTTTCAGGCCCTTGCCTCCGACGCCAGTGCCTTCCAGGCGGCAATGAACGCGCAAGCGCTCAACGCCATGGCGCGTAACGCTCAGGCGTTCCAGGCGATGGCGCGCAATGCCAATGCCCTGGCGGCGTCGGCCCGTGCGGCGCAGGCGTTCAATGCGCAGGCAGGCGCGGCGCAAATGGCAGCCCAGGGCCGCCTCGATGCTCAGGCGATGGCCGCGATGGCCCAGCATCCGCAGGCCTTTGCAGCAATGGCCGCGAACCCGCAGGCGTTCCAGGCACTGGCCCGCAACCCGGCGGCGCTGGCGACATTTGCCCGCAATGCCGAGGCGTTCCAGGCGCTTGGCCGGAACCCGAACTTCCAGGCGCTGGCGATGAACGCAAGCTTCGCTGCCGCTCTGCAAAGTCCCGGGTTCGCCCAGGCGATGAGGGCTGAGTAAGTCGTTCGGCCGGATGGCCGGCAAAGGGGGGCGATGAACGGGATAGGACGGCCTGTCCGTCTATTCAGCAGGGGGTGCGTGGCCGCGCTGTTTATCAGCGCGGCCACAACCGCATTCGCGCAACAGGCGCCGGAACCGGAAGAGGCGCAGGAAGCCACCACCAAAGTCGAAGAGCCGATCGCCGAGCCGGAGTCCCCTCCGGAAGACGAAAAACCAAGAGAGATCGAGCATGTCCCGGCGGAGGGATCGGCCTCCGGCCTCGACCTCTCGACGCTCGAGACGAAGAATTTCTCACTGCTCTATTTCGATCCCGTCCAGACGTACCTGACGCCCTATCTTGGCCGTTCGGTCGAAAATGCCCTCTCCTTCCACAAGCGAATCTTCGATTGGGAGCCGTGGGACCGGACCAACATCCTGCTCAAGGATTTCGGCGACTACGGCAACGCCGCTGCCCGCTCGTCGCCGAACAATGCCGTCCTGTTCGACGTTGCCCCGCTGTCGCAATCTTATGAGACGTTCACTCCGGGCGAGCGCTTCTTCACGCTGACCAACCATGAGCTTGCGCACGTCGCAACGATGGACGTTTGGAACAAGCGCGATGCCTTCTGGCGCCGGTTCCTCAGGGGCAAGCCGATGCCCATTCAGGAGCATCCGGAATCGATCCTGTGGAATTACCTTTCGACCCCGCGCAACGCCGTTCCGCGCTGGTATCTCGAAGGGTCCGCGGTGTTTTTCGAAACCTGGATGGCCGGTGGCCTTGGCCGCGGACAGGGCGCCTTCGACGAAATGGTCTTCCGCGCCAAGGTTCGTGACAACGACAAATTCTATTCGCCACTGGGCCTGGAATCCGAAGGAACCAAGGTCGACTTCCAGGTCGGGGTCAACGACTACCTTTATGGCACACGCTTCTTCTCCTGGCTCGCGTTGACCTATGGCCCGGACAAGGTCGTGCAGTGGCTGAGTCGGAGCGAGGATAGCAAGCGCTACTACGCTGCCCAGTTCCGCCACGTCTTCGGGCGCAAGATGGACGAGGCCTGGGACGACTGGATCGCCTGGGAAAAGGAATTCCAGCGCGCCAGCCTGGAGAAGCTGAAGACCTATCCGCTGACGGAAGTGACCCATTTGAGCCCGCGTGGCCTTGGCAGCATCAGCCGCGGCTACGTCGATACCAAGACCAACCGGCTGGTCGCGGCTTTCCGCTATCCGGGCGAGATCGGGTTCATCGGCACGATGGACCTTGCCACGGGCGAGCTCAGAAAGCTTCGTGAAATCAAGGGCATGATGCTCTATAAGGTGACCAGTCTCGCCTTCGACGAGCAGGACCGCAAAGCCTATTACACCGAAGACAATTACGCTTTCCGCGACCTGATCGAAATCGATGTCGATACGGGCAAGTCGAAGCTTCTGCTTCGCGACGCGCGGATCGGCGACCTCGTTCTCAATCCCGCCGACCGGTCGATCTGGGGCATACGCCACCAGAACGGCTTTGCGACCATCAGCCGAATCCCGACGCCCTATGCCGGCTTCAACCAGGTCTTCACCTTCGAATATGGCCAGACCCCGTTCGACCTCGACATCTCGCCGGACGGAAGCCTGGTCGCGGCGAGCTTCGGTGAAATCGACGGCAACCAGTCGGTTCGCGTGTGGACCACCGAAAGCATGATGGCCGGCGCGCCCGAAGAAGTCGCGCGGCTGAACCTTCCACCCTCTACGCCTGAGAGCTTCGTCTTCACGCCCGACGGCAAGAGGCTCGTCGGGACGAGCTATTATACCGGCGTTTCCAACGTCTTCGTTTTCGACATCGCGACCCAGAAATACGAAGTCGTAACCAATGCGGAGACGGGGTTCTTCCGGCCGGTCGAGCAGCCGGATGGAAGCTTGCTGGTCTATGAGTTCGCTGGCGACGGCCTGACCCCGTCGCGGATCGTGCCGCAAAAGCGCGACGACCTCGCGACCGTCCAGTTCCTTGGAACGAAAGTCATCAAGGCCCATCCTGAGCTGAAAAGCTGGGGCGTCGGCTCGCCAGCCAAGATTCCGCTCGACGAACTCGTCACTGAGCGGGGAAAGTACAAGGCCATCGACCGGATGAAGCTGGCTGCATCCTATCCGATCGTCGAAGGATACCAGGGTCAGATCTCGCCGGGCTATTTCGTTCTTTTCGAAGATCCAATGCAGTTCAGCCAGCTGAGCGCGACGATCAGCTACTCGCCGTGGGGCGACTTGCCGAACAAGGACCGGCTGCACGTCAACCTGAAATACAAGTCGCTCGATTGGACTGTGAACTACTGGCACAACGGTGCCGATTTCTACGACCTGTTTGGACCCATCGAGCGGAGCCGGCGCGGCGACGCTTTCGTCGTCGGATACAACAAGACCCTCATCTATGACCCGCCGCGCCAGCTCAATGTTTTCGGAACCGGCGCAGTCTATCTCGGCCTCGAGCAATTGCCTGGCGCGCAGAATATCGCCAGCCCGAGCAATATCGTCTCCTTCGAAGGCGGCGTAAAATATGAGAATACGCGCAAATCGCTTGGCGGCGTCGACCACGAAAAAGGCATTGCCTGGCGCACGATCGGAAGCGTCGACATGGCGCTCGGCGACACTTTCCCCAAGCTTTACGGCGGGCTGGATTACGGCCTGCCGCTGCCATGGTCGAACAGTTCGATATGGGCCTATGTTAGTGCCGGTCTGGCCGGCGGCCCGAAGGACAGCTCGCTTGGCAGCTTCTACTTCGGCTCGTTCCGAAACAACTACGTCGATAACCGCCCCGAGAAACGATATCGCGAGATGGAAGCCTTCCCCGGCTTCGAGATCGACCAGATCTCGGCGCGCAAGTTCGCCAAACTGACCGGCGAGATCAACCTGCCGCCGATCCGCTTTGCAGAAGTCGGAACGCCTTCCATCTATGTCAGCCACGTCCGCCCGGCATTCTTCGCCGGTGCGATGGTCGCCGCCGATGCGGACGGGAAGACCAACCATTATGCCAATGTCGGGGGCCAGCTCGACCTGGCTTTCACCGTAGCGCTCAGACTGCCGATGGTCTTCTCGATCGGCGCTGCCGCGGGCTTTGCCAACGGCGACTATGAGAAGACCGAATTCCTGACCTCTCTCAAGATCCTCTAGGCGCCGCGATGTCCCTCGAATTCCTAAACTGGTCGCTCGCCCTGGTCCCCGTGCTGGCGATGCTTGCGATGTTCGTCTGGCTTGACGTCTTCAAGCTCATGACCCTGTGGGAGATGCTGGGGCTGCTGGTACTTGGTGGAATCACGGCCGGCCTCGCCTACCCGGTCAGCGGCGTCTTCATCGACCAATTGCCGATCGGCTATTCGAACTACAGTCGTTTTGCCGCGCCGTGGATCGAGGAGACTATCAAGGCGCTGGCGTTGGTGCTGCTGTTTCGGATGAACCGCATCGGCTTCAAGCTCGACGCCGTCATCTCCGGCTTTGCGATCGGCGCTGGATTTTCGGTGATCGAGAATATCCTTTATCTTTTCCGATTCCCCGACCTCGCTCCGTCGACGTGGATGGTGCGCGGGCTGGGAACCGCGGTGATGCATGGAACCACGGTCGCGATCGTCGCAGCGATCGCCCACGAACTATCCGAACGCGAAACACGCGAGGCCGCGTCCGACTTCGACTTCAATCTCCTGTGGTATGTGCCGGGCCTGCTCATCGCAGTAGTGCTGCACACGGCATTCAACCAGTTTCCCGACGAGCCGCTTTACGCGATGATCGGAACCCTGGCCGCCGCGCCATTTGTCCTGATGGCCCTGTTCAAATTCGGTGCTCAGGAGGCCCAGCACTGGCTGACGGAGGAGAGTGCGATCCACCGCCAGGCACTCGAGGCTTGGCAATCCGGAGGCTATCCCGACGACGCCAGTGGCCGGCGGATCGCTGCTCTCGTCGCCCGGTCCGATGCGGCGACGGGAAAGATGATCCGCGATTACTGCGAGAACATGACCGCGCTGGTGCTTGCCGCGGAGCTCGCACTTCACAAGCAGGCGAATGAAGGTGAGCGCGTGGAGATCGACGCCGGTGAAACCATCCGAAAAGTCGAAGCCGCCAAACAGGCGATGGGCCGGGCGACTTTCGCCGCCCTTCGGCCGCTGCTTCCATTCAGCCGCAACGATTATTGGGAAGTGTCAGAGCTCGAGGAGCGGCTGACTCGCTAAATCTCAGTCTGCGATGCGGTGGCGGAAGGTAACGTTCACCCGCTTCGAAAGCAGCAGGTACGGTAGCCAGATGGCGATGCTGATCAACACCTTCCAGACGTTGCCGGTCAGCAGCCCCTGCAGGGCGTGGGCGACCTTCTCGGGCAATCCAGGCTCCGCAGCGACCATCCGCGCCGTAAGCCCCTGAAGAGCGAGATCCAGGACCCAGATACCTGCAAGCAGACGGGGAAACGACGGAACGCGGCGAAGGGCGGCGACGAACGCGACAGAATAGAGGCTGGTCATCAGCACAACGTCGAGCGTCATCATCGTCCGAAGAATGGTGAGCCATGCAGGAACCGATCCGGCCATAGCCGGGGTAGCGGCCAGATATTCCATCGCACGGATCGGAATATTGAGGAGCATGCCGATCAACAGCGAAACCATAAAACCATCGGTGCCGAATAGCGGATGGCGTTGGGCCTCGGCGGCGCTAACGTCCCGCCAGCGGCCGACGCGGGCAAGGCGAACCGCGGGCTGAGCCATTTCATGCCCGTTCGCGAACCAGCGAAGCGCAAGCCAGAACGAAAAGGCCGGAGCGAAGATAAGGAGCGCATAGGGCGCGATGATCGCAAGCTCGGAGCCCGAGGGGGCAGAAGGGCTTGTCGCAATCCGAAGCGCGGAGCCAAGACCGGCAATCACCAGCCAGGATTGCACGATGCGATCGAGATTCTGCTCGATCGACTGCCGCAATGCGATTGCCCTGCCACGGGCCTTGAGTGATATGGTCTTGATCATCGGGGTCGATCAGCCTTCAATGCGCGTTCTTCGCTGACCTCGTCCTACCCCAGTGCCGCTTTCCAACCGGTAAAGGCCGCGACACCATATTTTGTTCCGAAATGGGACGTTTCCTGGCCACGGGTTCAGGGACTCGCGGGCCGTACAGGCGTGATCCGCCACACTGTATTCGAAAGATCGTCAGCGACGATCAGTGCGCCGCGAGGGTCGACGGTCACCCCGACTGGGCGCCCGCGCGCCTTGCCGTCCTTGCGAAAGCCGTCAACGAAGGGAACCGGCTGACCGGCCGGGCGACCGCCGCGAAACGGGATAAAGACGACCTGGTAGCCGACCACGTCATTTCGGTTCCAGCTTCCATGCTCGCCGACGAATACACCGTCAGCGAATGCGCCGCCCATTGCGGGAACCGAAAATGACAGGCCCAGGGGCGCCCGGTGGGAGCCAATGCTGTAATCCGGACGTACTGCTGACGCGACCTTCTGCGGATCCTGCGGCCTCACCCTGGGGTCCGCATTCGGTCCCCAGTACGCATAAGGCCAGCCGTAAAATGCGCCGGGCTGGACCGACGTGATATAATCCGGAACGAGATTCGGGCCCAACTCATCGCGCTCGTTGACCGCTGCCCAGATCGTGCCCGTGAACGGCTGTGTTGCCAGAGCGCTGGGGTTACGTAGCCCACTCGCGTAGGTCTTGTGCATTCCGGTCACGGGATCGACCTGCCAGATTACGGCGCGATCCTGCTCGGCGACCATTCCCCGTTCGGTGATGTTGCTGTTCGAGCCGATTCCCACGAACAGGTAACGGCCGTCGAGGCTTGCCGTCATCGCCTTGGTCCAGTGGTGATTGACCGCGGACGGGAGGTCGGCAATCTTGACCGGCGGGCCGCTCGCGGATGTCTGGCCGTTGCGATAATCGAAACGGACGATGCTGTCCTGATTGGCGACGTAGATCGCGCCATCCAGATACGCCAGGCCATAGGGCGCGTTGAGTTTGTCCGCGAATATGCCGCGCGCTTCGTAGCGGCCGTCGCCGTTGGCATCGCGGAGGATCGTCAGCCGGTCGCCGCCTTTGACGGACGTCACCCCCCTTTTCTTGATCAGTCCGGCAATGAGGTCCTTCGGGCGTAGCATCGGCGCTGGCTTCGCCTTGCCCTCCGCGATTAGAATGTCGCCGTTGGGAAGGACTAACGTCTGTCTCGGCACCTTGAGATCGGTGGCTATGGCTTCGATCCGGTAACCTTGAGGGACGGCGGGTTTGTCGGAACCCCAGCCTGTCGGCCTGGTGATCTCCATGTTCGGAAGAAGTCCCCGCTGCATTTTTGGCAGGTCCGGGTTCGGGCCGTATTGCGCGGGATCCGGATCGCCGCCGCATGCCGCCACGCAACAGGCCAGCATCAAGGTTACGAGACGGCGCATCAGCCTCTCCCCCATGAGCGTCGGCCGGAAAAGCCGAGCCAGCTGCTGGCCAGTGCGAGGATGGACCCGATGACCGATAGGATCAGGCCCGCCGGCATGGTCGCATAGGCATCCCGGGCATGGGTAAGCGCGTTGAGGAAGTTCACAACGACGGTTGCCGCCAACAGCAGGACGAACAATTTGCCAGGGCCGCGGCGCAAGAGCAGGCCCAGCAGCGCCCACAGCAATGCCGGAACGGCAAACACGAGCGAGCCCGCAATCAGCCAGTCGGCAAAATTGAGCCACTGAATCTGGTAGGTCGTCGAATAGGCCCAGTCGCCGAGCATTGTGCCGGCGGTAAGCGGAAACAATCCACCAACGAGAATTGAAAAAAGCGGGTTGAGAGTCGCCGAGGGAGGCGACTCATCAAGTTCCGTCACGAACGCTGCCCTTCTGTGTCGGCCATAGTTGTTGAACGCCGCAGGCGGTCAACGGTTGCCCCTGAGAGGCGCCGAGACTCAGGGTTTCCCCGATTATCGATCGCGCAATTCCGGCACAGTAAGTGGGCGAAGATATAGGGAGACCGCAATGCGCCGATTCATCTCCGCATCTCTTGGGGCCTTGGCGCTTGTTTCGGCCGCACCGCTGTCGGCCGCCAAGCCGCCGGATACCTGGGATGGACTTCACAAGGTTCAGGCCAAAGGCCGCACGTTGGTCTTTCTGCTGCCGGGCGCGGACTTCCGCGGATATTCAAAAGTCATGATTGCTCCGCCAGAGATCGCCTTCTCCAAGGACTGGCAGCGCAACTTGCGTGGGCTTGATCGTCTTAACGACAGGGAAGTCCAGCAGGTGCGCGAAAACGCCAGCAAGCTGCTCAGCGAAAGCCTGGCGAAAGCCTATACCAAGGCGGGCTATCAGGTAGTCGGCCAACCGGGTGCTGACGTCCTGCTTGTGCGACCTGGCCTCGCCAACCTGCAATTCGTTGTTCCGCAGCAGTCCGCCCGCTCGTTCACCATTTCCGAAGATGCGGGCGAAGCGACGCTCGTCCTGGAAGTGCGGGATTCGGTTGCCGGCTCGCTGCTTGGCCGTGCTCTGGATACCGAAGTCGCCGGAGGCGGCATGCCGGTTATCCGCAACGAATCGTCGCTTCGCGCGGATTTCGAATATCTGTTCGATGACTGGGCGCGAAGGATCGCAGCAGGACTGGACAGGCTGAAGGCAAACTCCCCGATCGATACGAACGGCCGGCCCCTTCGGTAAGAAGTCTCCCGCTTGGCGGCTGCGCCAGAAGCTGCTTGATGGGCGGGTGGAGAAAATCTGGAACTTCGCGATCGACCGTGGCGGCACGTTCACCGATGTCATTGCCTGGACCGATGGCGGCGATTTCCGAACGCTGAAGCTGCTTTCAGACAATCCCGGACAATATGACGACGCCGCGATCGAAGCCGTCCGCAGGATCCTGGCTGAAGATCCGGACGCCGCGCTCGGCGTCGTCAGGATGGGCACCACGGTGGCGACGAATGCGCTGCTGGAACGCAAGGGCGCTCGCACGGCGCTCGCGATCACCCGCGGCATCGGAGACGCGCTGCGGATCGGCTACCAGGCGCGCCCTCACATATTTGCCCGGCATATCATCCTTCCCGAGCAACCTTACGAAGCGGTGGCGGAGATCGACGAGCGAATTGCCGCTAATGGCGAGACCGTGGCGCCGATTGACGAAAAGTCGGTACGGGATTCGCTTCAGACGCTTCGCGACGACGGGTTCGAGGCGCTGGCTATCGTCTTGATGCACGGCTGGAAATTTCCCGACCATGAGCGCCGGGTCGCGGTTATCGCGAAGGAAATCGGCTTTCCGCAAATATCGGTCAGCCATGAAGTCGCGCCTTTGATCAAGCTCGTTGGGCGCGGCGACACGACGGTGGTCGATGCCTATTTGTCGCCGATACTTCGTCGCTACATCGACAAGGTCGCGGGCGGCATCGGAAGCAAAACCAGCCTGCGATTCATGCAGTCCAACGGCGGCCTTGCCGACGCACAAGCCTTTCGCGGCAAGGACGCCATCCTGTCCGGCCCCGCTGGCGGCGTGGTCGGCATGGTCCAATCCGCCTTAGGCCTGTCCGAAGGCCGGCTGATCGGATTCGACATGGGGGCACCTCCACCGACGTGTCGCATTACGCGGGGCAACTTGAACTTACGGACGAAAGCGTCGTCGCCGGCGTTCGAATCCGCGCGCCGATGATGCAGATCCACACGGTCGCCGCGGGAGGCGGTTCGATCTGCCGCTTCGACGGGATGCGCTTCCGCGTGGGCCCCGAGTCCGCCGGCGCCAATCCGGGTCCGGCCTGTTACCGCAACGGCGGTCCTCTGACCGTCACCGACTGCAACCTGTTCCTTGGCCGGGTCGTGCCGGGACGCTTTCCCGCGGTGTTCGGCCCAAGCGGCGACCAGCCGCTGGACCCGGAAGTGTCCCGCGCTCGCCTGGAAGAAGTCCAGCGCGATGTCCAGAAAGCGCTTGGACGCGACATGAGCCTGTCCGAAATTGCCGAGGGTTTCCTGGTCATCGCCAACGACATGATGGCCAACGCCATCCGCAAGATATCCGTCGCACGCGGCTATGATGTGACACGCTACACGCTCGCCTGCTTCGGCGGCGCGGGCGGACAGCACGCCTGCCGGATCGCCGATGCTCTCGGCATCGGTCACATCCTCGTCCACCCGCTGGCCAGCCTGCTCTCCGCTTATGGCATTGGCCTGGCGCCCGTGAAGGCGATCCGCGAGGCCGGCGTGCTGAAGCCGCTGTCGGCGCCATTCAGCGAAGCCTTGCGCGAACTCGAAGTCGCCGCCACGGCAGCGCTGGAAGAACAGGGTATACCCACCGAACGCATCACGCTGCTTCGCCGGGCGCGCCTCAGGATGCCGGGAAGCGATACCAGCCTCGAGCTCGAAATCTCCGATTCGGACGACATGCGAACGCGCTTCTTCGCTCTTCACAAGCAGCGCTTCGGCTATGCTGACGATGACGAACCGGTCCTCGACGCTCTGATCGTCGAAGCGATCGCGGGCGGCGGCAAGGACATCCGTTTTCAAAATCCTGCCGGACAAGGCGCAACGCCTCAGCAGGTCGGGGATTGGCCGGTTTACGACCGATTGGATATCGCCCCGGACCAACAGGTCGATGGTCCCGCTTTGATCGCCGATCCGCTGTCGGTGATCGTCGTAGAGCAGGGCTGGCGCGCCGAGCAGGCAGCTGACGGCACGATCGCGCTCAGCCGTTCAAGCCCGATCAAGCGAATGCACGCCGCCGGTACCGAGGTCGACCCAGTCACGCTGGAGATTTTCAATAACCTGTTCATGGCCATCGCCGAGGAAATGGGCGTCACGCTCCAGTCGACCGCCACGTCGGTGAACATCAAGGAGCGGCTCGACTTCTCCTGCGCCATCTTCGACTCGCATGGCGCGCTGATCGCCAACGCCCCGCATATTCCCGTCCACCTGGGCTCGATGGGCGAGAGTATCCGGACGATCATCGAGAGCCGTGGCGATGGCCGCGACGGCCGCGGAATCCGCCGCGGCGATGCCTATGTGCTCAACGATCCCTATCGCGGCGGCACGCATCTTCCCGACATCACGGTGATCGTCCCGATCTTCTATTCGGAAGAGGGCGACGCGCCGTCGGCGTTCGTCGCGGCGCGCGGGCACCATGCCGACATTGGCGGAATCGCCCCCGGGTCGATGCCGCCAGACAGCCGCACGATCACCGAGGAAGGGGTGCTGATCGACAACGAACTGCTGGTCAACGAAGGCCGGTTCCTGGAAGGCGAAATGCGCACCCTCCTTTCGAGCGGGGATTGGCCGGCCCGCAACCCGGACCGCAATCTCTCCGACTTGAAGGCGCAGCTCGCAGCCTGCGTCCGTGGCCGCGAGGTCCTGACAGAGACGGCGCGCGAGTATGGCGCGGACGTCGTCGCAGCCTACATGGGGCACGTGATTGCGAATGCCGAGGAGTCCGTGCGGCGCCTTCTCGACCGGCTCGACGATGGTCAATTCACTTACGGCATGGACAACGGCGCCCACGTGTCCGTGGCGATAACCATTGACCGCGCAAGCCGAAGTGCGACCTTCGATTTCACCGGCACCAGCGCCCAGCTGCCGGATAATTTCAATGCGCCTTTCTCAATCGTCCGCGCGGCATCGCTGTACGTGCTGCGGACTTTGATCGACGATCCCATCCCGATGAACGACGGCTGCCTCAAACCGGTGACCATCCGAGTGCCCGAAGCGAGCATGCTTTCGCCGCGCTTTCCAGCAGCAGTCGTTGCCGGAAATGTCGAGACTAGCCAGGTAGTGACCGACGCCCTGTTCGCAGCGACCGGCCGACTTGCGCCGAGCCAGGGCACAATGAACAACTTCACGTTCGGCAACGCTTCGCACCAATATTACGAAACCATCGCCGGCGGTTCGGGAGCAGGGCCGGACCATGACGGGACGAGCGCAGTCCAGACCCACATGACCAACAGCCGGCTGACCGATCCGGAAGTGCTGGAAACGCGGTTACCGGTGCGGGTGGAGCGGTTCGCGATCCGCCGCGGCTCCGGCGGCGACGGCTTCCATCGCGGCGGGGACGGCGTCGTCCGCGAAATCCGCTTCCTGGAACCGATGCGCGCAAACATCCTTGCCAATCGCCGCGCGGTTCCGCCGGCCGGGCTGGCAGGCGGCGGCGACGCCCTGCCCGGCCGCAACTGGGTGGAGCGCGTTGGCGGAAACAAAGAGATGCTTGGTGCGACCGGCGCCGTGGAGATGCAGCCTGGCGACCTGTTCGTCATCGAGACGCCGGGTGGCGGCGGCTATGGAGTGAAAGCATGAATTATTGGCCGCTGCTTGGAATCCTGCTGGTCGTCGTCGGCTTTGCCTTGCGAATGAATCCGATGCTGGTGGTCACGGCCTCGGCGATCGTCACCGGACTGCTTGGAGGGATGGATTTTGTCGAGGTCATCAGGACCTTCGGCAGAGCGTTCAACGACAACCGCATCATCGCCATCGTCTGGATCGTGCTGCCGGTGATCGGCCTGCTCGAGCGGCACGGGCTGCAGCAACGGGCGGCCGCGCTGATCCGGAGTTTCAAAAACGCGACGACCGGGCGGCTGCTGATCCTCTATCTCATTTACCGGCAGATCACCGCTGCGATCGGGCTGCATTCCACTGCCGGCCATCCGCAGACGGTTCGTCCGCTGGTCGCGCCGATGGCGCTTGCGGCGGCTGAAAAGCAGCATGGCCGACTGGAAGAAGAAACGGCTGAAAAGGTGAAGGCCTACTCAGCCGCGACCGACAATGTCGGCCTGTTCTTCGGCGAGGACATCTTCTTCGCCATCGGTTCGATCGTTCTCATCCAGCAGGTGCTGGCGACATACGGCTACAATCTTGCACCGCTCCAACTCGCAGTTTGGGCGATCCCGACGGCGATCTGTGCCTTCCTGATCCACGGATTCCGACTGCTGCGCCTCGATCGAAAACTCGCAAGATTGCCGGAGGCGGGCCGATGATCACGCTGACCTGGCTCTACGCGCTTGCGGGAGCGATGTTCGCGGCCTTCGCGCTGCTCAGCCTGAGCGACAAGTCCAACGCCAAGCGGCTGGGCAACGCCGCCTTCTGGGGGCTGATGGCCTTGAGCCTGCTCGGCGGTGATTTGATAGGCGATTTCGGCAACGGCTTGCTCGTACTCGGTCTTGCAGGACTGGCGGGATTCGGATTCATCGGTCGGAGTAGCCCCCCAACAACGAGCGATGCGGAACGCCAGGCCTGGTCGGACCGGCTCGGCAACCGCTTGTTCCTGCCTGCGCTAATCATCCCCGCGACCGCCTTATTGGGAACGCTCATCTACAATTACACGCCGGTTGGCGCCCTTGGCTGGATCGAGGACAAGCGCGAAACCTACGTCTTCCTCGGCCTCGGCGTCCTGCTCGCCATCGCCACGCTCTACGTCTGGCTTCGTCCCCCGGCGATCGCGCCGCTTCAGGAAGGTCGGCGACTGATCGACGCCATCGGCTGGGCGGCGGTCTTGCCTCAGATGCTCGCAGCGCTCGGCGTGCTGTTTGCCGCCGCCGGTGTTGGCACGATCATCGGCGACATGACTCAGGCGGTCATCCCGGAGGGCAGCGTCTTCCTTACCGTCCTTTTCTTTGCAGTCGGCATGGCGGCGTTCACGATGATCATGGGCAATGCGTTCGCGGCCTTCCCGGTTATGACGGCGGCGATCGGCGTTCCGTTGCTGATCCAAGGTTATGGCGGTGACCCCGCGGTAGTCGGAGCAGTCGGCATGCTGGCCGGATTTTGCGGGACGCTGATGACCCCGATGGCGGCCAACTTCAACATCGTCCCGGCGGCTTTGCTCGACCTCAAGGATCAATATGGCGTCATCCGCGCGCAGATCCCCACTGCGCTTCCCCTGCTCGCGGTGAACATCCTCATAATTTACTGGGCGGCATTCCGATGAAGCTTGACCAACGCATTGCCTCGCAGTTTGCACGAATAGCGCTAGGGCATGTCACCAAGGATTATCCCCACAAGCTGGACCATGTGCTTGCTGGCGACGAGGACCTGCTGCCGCCGCGCGTACTCCACCCGATGTTCTTCGGAAGTTTCGACTGGCACAGCTGCGTTCACGGCTGGTGGACTCTGCTGACCCTGAGGCGCCAGTTCCCGCACATCTTCGAGGCGAAGGCCATCGCCGAGCTAGCCGACCAGACGTTCGTGCCCGGCAAGGTGGCGACGGAGCTGGCCTACCTTCAGCGGCCTTCATCGACGGGTTTCGAACGGCCCTATGGCTGGGGTTGGCTGCTCCACCTCCACCTCGAAGCGGTTCGGCACGAAGACCGGATGTGGGGATTGGAGCTCGAGCCGCTTGCGCGCGCGTTAGCCGAGCGCCTGCATGGCTATCTCGCCAAGCTGACCTACCCGATCCGCGTCGGGACGCATTTCAATACGAGCTTCGCGCTGATCCTGGCGCTGGAATGGGCGGACAAGTTCGACCCATCGCTGGCGCGGGCCATTCGCTTGTGGGCGATTGAGAAGTTCTGCGGCGACCGCGATTGCCAGGCTTGGGAACCGGGCGGCGACGAATTCCTCTCGACGGCGCTGACCGAGGCGCTGTGCATGTCCCGGGTGCTTCCTGACGAGGAGTTCGCGACCTGGTTCCGTGGTTTCCTGCCGCGCATCGCCGACCGTGAACCAGCGACGCTTTTCGTACCAGCCAGCGTCAGCGACAGGAGCGACGGCAAGATCGCCCATCTCGATGGCCTTAACCTCAGCCGAGCGTGGGCCTGGCGAAGCCTCGGCTCAAAGCTTTCCGGCGGCGAGGCGGCCGTTGCGCGTGAGGCGGCCGATCGCCATCTCGACGCTGCTCTGCCCCATGTCAGCGGCGACTATATGGGCGAGCATTGGCTCGCGAGCTTCGCCCTGCTCGCGCTCATGGCCTGAGCCCGAGAGCGAAAGTCGCCACAACAGCTTGCGCCAACGGTTCATACACTCGTCGATCCGAAATGCCGGTTTATCCGGTGGGCGAACGCTTGAAGAAATTGATCGAAGCTCGCGAGACTTCCGCCCTAACGTACTTCATCGGTCCGGGCGCAAAAGGAAATCAGGGGAAAATCGTGATTCGAATAATCCTTGGATCGCTAGCGATGGCAACCGCGTGTCCGGCACTTTCAGCGCCACTCGAGTTGCTGGACTCGGGCCATCCGGTGACCGAAGTTTCGCTCAACGATCAAAACGGCTTCCGGTTCGTCATCGATACCGCAGCAAGCGCGTCCGCAGTCACTCCCGATCTCGTGCGGAAGCGGCCCGCAATCTTCGGGAAGGGCAATGTTGCGCAATTGGCTGGTGCCGCGGGCCAGGTTGGCATCACGACGCTGCGTGTTTCGTCCCTGTCGGTCGATGGCAAGCAACATTCCAATCTCGTCGTCGCAGCGCTTCCTCCCAGCCCGGTCGACAAGCTAGGCGTCGACGGGATCCTGGGCGCTGACGTTCTGGCCGGGCACGTCGTCGATCTGGACCTGGCCAACGGAAAGTGGAGCCTGTCGGCGACTCTTGATCCTGCAGTCACCGGACAATTTCCAAGCCCCATACCTTTCACTTTTTCGCAAGGGCGGGCTCCAGTCGTTCCAGTAACTCTCAACGGCAAGGAATTGCGCGCAATCCTCGACACCGGCGCGAAGGGCACGATCATGAACTGGGCGGCGGCAAGACTCCTCGGTCTCGATAAGAAGGATGTTTTGAAAGACGGCGCGCCGGTCGGCGGAGCGACGGGTTCGGCAGCGGACGTTCGCTCTACAACGGTCCCGGAGCTGACTTTGGGCAGCGTTACACGGACCTCGATGAAGGTCCGGATCGCCGATCTTCCCGTCTTTCAGGCGTCGGGCTTCAAGCCCGATGAGCCGGTGGTGCTGTTGGGAATCGACGCTTTCGCTAATGGACGCCTGATTGTCGACTATCCGGGCATGCGCCTGTTCCATCAGGCCGGCCGGAGTTGATCCCTTATTCCTGTGGCTTCTTGCCGTTGAGAACAGTGGCGGAGAGGGTGGGATTCGAACCCACGGTACCGTTGCCGGCACGCCGCATTTCGAGTGCGGTGCTTTCGACCACTCAGCCACCTCTCCGCAGAGGTCCGTTTGAGACGGAATCGCTCGCCCGGCGCTTGTCCGGGGTCGTTGCCCGCGCGCCTCTAGCAGCGGCATCCGGCCTTGCCTAGCCCGCCGCGATGGCCATATTGGAAGGCATGATTATTGAGCGTCACAACGAGAATCACGATTACCCCGCCGCCCGATTCGGCATCGGCGACGTGGTCCGCCATCGTCTGCTCGATTTTCGCGGCGTGATCTTCGACGTCGATCCGGAATTCGCCAATACCGACGACTGGTACGAGGCGATCCCCGAGGAGATCCGGCCATCGAAGGACCAGCCGTTCTACCACCTGCTCGCCGAGAATTCGGATTCGAGTTACATCGCCTACGTCAGCCAGCAGAACCTGGTGGCGGACGAAGAGAATGGCGAAGTCGATCACCCGGCAATCGACGGCCTGTTCGAAGGCTTTTCCAAGGGCCGCTACAAGCTCAAGCCCCACCACCGCCATTAGGCCCCCAGGCGGTTGACTTCGCCGCGCCCGCCGCTTAGGCGGCACGCTTTCCGCGCGGGCTTATGTCCGGGCGGCTAGTTTCATATCGAAGAGAAGAGGCCAATGTTCGCAATCGTGCGCACGGGCGGCAAGCAATATCGCGTTGCCCCGGGAGACAAGATCGTCGTCGAGAAGCTGGCCGGCGAGGCTGGCGACAACATCGACCTCACCGACGTGCTGCTCGCCGGCGACGGCGGTGACCTCAAGTCGACCGGCGGCCTTACCGTCGCGGCGAAGATCGTGGCCCAGGCCAAGGGTGAAAAGGTGACGGTGTTCAAGAAGCGCCGCCGCCACAATTATCGCCGCAAGAAGGGCCATCGCCAGCAGCACACGATTCTCGAAATCGTGTCGATCGGCGGCAAGAGCGCCGCCAAGAAGGCGGAGGCTAAGCCGGCCGCAGAGAAGAAGGCCGAGGCTGCGCCCGCGAAGGTGGAGAAGGCTGCAAAGCCCGCCGCCAAGAAGGAAGCCGCCCCCAAGGCGTCGACAAAGGATGCTGCACCTGCTAAGGCTGCGGACAAGAAGGCGGCTCCCAAGGCCACCCCGAAAAAGAAGTAAGAGCTAGAAGATGGCACATAAGAAAGCTGGCGGCTCGTCGCGTAACGGCCGCGATTCAGAATCGAAGCGCCTTGGCGTGAAGAAGTTCGGCGGCGAGAGCGTCACTGCCGGAAACATCATCGTGCGCCAGCGCGGCACGAAGTGGTACCCGGGCGACAACGTCGGCCTGGGCAAGGACCATACGCTTTTTGCTCTTTGTGATGGCCGCGTCGCGTTTCGCGACGGCAAGCTTGGCCGCAAGTACGTCCACATTGAGATGATGGCGGCACAAGCAGCAAAATAGGGACCGGTCGATAAAGGGCCGCTCCCGAGGAGGGGCAGCCCAGGACAACCGGACAACCGGAATCCAAAAAGGGAGAAGAGGGCAGCCCCCTCTTCTCCCTTTTTTCTTCTCCCGAAACTGTCACGCAAAGCCGTTAGCGGCGCGCTGCGTGAGGAAAGGAGAAGGCCGGTGTTCGCACGTACCGAACGTTTGTTGCTTCGTCCGGGCTGGGCCGAAGATGCGCCCGCATTGGCAAGAGCCATTGCCGACGAGATGATCGTCCGCAATCTGGCGAACGCTCCGTGGCCTTATGGGCTTGCGGAGGCGGAAGCGTTTCTTGCAGCGCCGAAAGACCCCATTCTCCCGAATTTCCTGCTGTTCGCGCGAACCGACGGCGATCCCGTACTGGTCGGCTCCTGCGGCCTGATTCGAAAGGCGTCTGGCGCAATCGCCCTTGGGTACTGGATTGCGCGCGACCATTGGGGCCGCGGCTACGCGACCGAGGCGGGCCGGCAGCTCATCGAGATCGCGCGAACGATTGGAATCGAGCGGCTCGACGCCTCTTATTTCGTAGACAATCCGGCGTCCGGACGGGTGCTTGAAAAGCTCGGCTTCATGGCAACAGGCCTCCGCGGTCCGCAATTCAGTTGCGCGCGAGGTCACGAGGCAGAAGCCGTGTTGATGCGGCAGTGGCTCGTCGCCGATGCAGAAGGTGAAGGCGCGCTGGCGGCCTAGGCCGCCGCGCGGGCGCGTCTCACCTTCCTGGCCGGAGTCTGACCGTAATCGCCGCCGAGGTCGAAACCGGCGATGAGATGGCGGTCGTCGTGGTTCCAGGGGTGAAATCCGGGAAGGAAGAAGCTTGCCCAGGCCCCAAGAATCTTGCGGAACATCCCCGGCGAAAAGAAGCCGTAGCGTATGAGCCCCGCCCAAGCGCGAAAGCCGGTGATCCCGTCCTGCCTCAATAGCTCGGCGGCACCTCTCAAGCGATCCGGGAAGAAGTGGCTGGTGACCAGCAACATGACCTTCGCCTTGACGGACCAGCGCTTGAAGCGCGGCCAGTCCTTCGTCGCCGCCAACCACGTATCGTAGGCGACGCCTTTGTGCTCGATCTCCTCGGCGGCATGCCACCGCCACAGGTCGCCGCTCGCCTTGTCGGCGCCCGTTAGGTGTTTCGGGTTGGCGAGCAACTCGTGAGCAAGGATGGCCGTGAAATGCTCAAGCACCATCGTCGCCGCCAAAGCTGCGATCGGCGGCTTCGACCTGATCAGCGCGAGCCGCTTGTCGATTCGAGCATCAAGCTTGGTGAGGTCATAGCCTGCATCGATCGCCCGCTTATTGAAGGCGGCATGTTCCCGGCTGTGAATGACTTCCTGGGTGGTGAACGCCTTGATCTCCTCGCCGAGGCGGGCAGGAACATGGGTCATGTATCGGCGGACGCTCTCGATGAAAAAAGCCTCGCCCTTCGGGAATGTCGCGGAGAGCGCATTATAAAGGGCGCTCGCGTACGGATTGCCGCCATGCCACCAGCGCGCAGTGTTCTCGTCGCGGCCGAATCGAAAGTCGCGTGGGGTAATCGTCAAGTCGGCCGGGCTGCGGCCTGAATTCGCTACGCTTGCGGCAGACACCATGTTCCTCCACGTTGAGGCAGCAACGTGAGATTAGCTGACATAAATGTCAATAGTTCGTAAACGGTTGAGCCAGGAAGAGAGCCGGACTGCCGCAATCGCGGCTGCCCGCCAGTTGCTTCGCGACGAAGGCGCGGCAGCGGTGACACTCAAGGCCGTCGCCGGCCGGGTGGGCCGGACCCATGCGAATCTCCTTCACCATTTCGGTTCGGCTGCCGGGCTTCACCGCGCCCTGGCCGAAAGCATCGCGGCGACGGTCGCTCAATCGATCGGGGACGCGATCGGCAAGCGGCGCCGCGGCGAAGCGCAGGTGCGCGACGTCGTCGACGCCATGTTCGACGCCTTCCGGGCCGAGCAGGTCGGCGAATTGATCGGCTGGATCGCGCTCACCCGCCAGCGCGAGGCACTGACCCCCGTCACGGACACGGTTGCGGCGATTCTCGCCGACTTCCGCGCCGAGGGCGACATGCGGGCGATGGACCAGGTAATCCTTGGCCTCGTCCTGCTGGCCATCGGCGACAGCCTTGTCGGGCCCGAGATCGCCGCGGCCACCGGTGATGACCCGGCCGCCGTCCGCGACATTGCGGTTGCGCAGGTTCGCGCGCTGGTCGGCGCGGATTAGTCCTTCCGCTTGGCTGGAAGCGCGCGTCCGCCCTGGTGGATCAGCAGCTCGCTGGCCTTTCCGCCGTCCAGCTTGAACTCGACCTTGGCGTCGACTTCCTCGACCCGGAACATGGTGGGGCTCTCGGCGATCAGGTGCGTGATTGGTTGAGGCCCGAACTTGAGCGTCAGCTGGCCCTTCTCGTCGATTCCGACGACGATCGGCAGCGGTCCCTGATAATTCCCGGCCAACCGCTCAAGATCGGCTCGGGGTAGCGCGACCGCTGCCGGTTCCGGCGGAACGGGACCAGCATAGACTGCCGGCACCGCCGCTCGCTCGCCATCGGTGTGGAACTGCATGACCGGCATTCCATCCGCGCCCCGCTCGATCGCGAACCAGGTAAGGCTGTCAGGGTAGAAAAAGCGGTTCCCCACCGCCGGAAGCACCGGCAGCGCCGAATTGCCCTTCCGCTTGGTGAACAGCTTGCCGTTCTTCAGAAAGAAGGTCCGCTCGGCATCCGCAGTTCGGTAAACGCCGAGAAACGGTTCGACCGCCTGTGCGTTGAGTGGCGCTTCCTTCAGTTCTTCAAAGGGATCGCCAACCGCCAGAGCCGCCAGCTTTCGGCTGACGATTTCCGGATCCGAAGCCGACTGGTCGGAATTGGCGAATACCGCGACATAGATATCTTCGGCTGGGAGGTAGATCCCATCGGTCTGGAAGCCGTAAATGCCGCCATCATGGCCGACGAGGTTGCGGCCGCGCACCTTCCCTGGAGCGAGCCCGTACCCATAGGGGACAGTGCGATCACCGATCTTCGTCGGTGCGATCATCTGCGAATAGCTTGCCTTGCCGATCACCTTGCCCTGGTGGAGTGCTCGCGCCCAGGCAGAAAGGTCGGCGGTCGTGCCGACCAATGCTCCCGCCGCATGTGGAAAGCTCATGTCGATCGGGAGTGCGGGCACGACCTTGTCGCCCTGTCGGGTGTACGGTTTGGCGATTCCCTTCTCGCCATTCTCCAATCCGCCGTAACGGATCGATCTGAGACCGAGCGGGCGAATGATCTCCTCATTGAGCGCGGCGTACCAGGGCTTGCGGGTGACCTGTTCGATGATCGCGCCCAGCAGCACGTATCCCGAATTATTGTACGCCCAGTCCTTGCCTGCGGCGAACTCCGGCGGAGCGTGCCTGAATAGCGCAATCATGTCAGACGTGCTGTGCTTCTTGTCCGCGCGAGAGATCATCACCCCGGGAATGCCGGTGTAGCTGCGAATGCCGCTGGTGTGGTTGAGCAATTGCCGAACGGTCGCCGCAGCGCCCGGTTGCGGATAATCCGGAAGGAATTTGGAAAGTGGATCGTCGAGCGAGAGTCTGCCCTCTTCGGCGAGCTTCAGCACCATGGCTGCCGTGAACTGCTTGGTGATTGAGCCCAGCCTCATCGGCATCGCCGGGTCCAGTGGCTTGCCCGCTTCGACGTCGGCCAGGCCCCGGCCCGACGCGTAGGCAGCCCGTCCTTTCTCCGTCACGAGCACAATCGCGCCAGGACCGTCCGCAGGGAAAGATTCAGCCAGCAAGGCATCCGCCTTCGCCTTGAAATCGGCCGGAAGTGCGGCCGCCGGGCCTGCCAGCACGAGCGCCGCGGAAGCGGCCCATGATAGTTTCGAACGCATCAGTCTAACCCCATTCTTGCCCTTGCGCGCCGTGTTATTTATATAACACACCGCCGTCAAGCCCAGGTTCCCATCCCCGAAAGGCTCGCCTAAAGGCAGCCGATGCATTTTCTCGACCAGGCCAAGATTTTCATCCGCTCCGGCGCCGGGGGCCCGGGGGCGGTCAGCTTCCGGCGCGAGAAGTTTGTCGAGTTTGGCGGGCCGGATGGCGGTAACGGCGGCAAGGGCGGCGATATCGTCTTCGAGGCGGTGCCTGGCCTCAACACGCTGATCGACTTTCGTTACACCCAGCATTTCCGCGCCCCGCGCGGCAAGGGCGGCGCCGGCCGCAACATGACCGGCGCGGGGGGCGAAGACCTGGTCGTCAAGGTACCGGTTGGGACGCAAATTCTCGCCGATGACGAGGAGCGCACCTTGCTTGCCGATCTAACGAAGGTCGGACAGCGCCTGACCTTCCTGAAGGGCGGCGATGGCGGCCGCGGCAACGCGAGTTACAAGACTTCGACCAATCGCGCGCCGCGCCAGCACCAGGTCGGTTGGCCAGGAGAGGAAATGTACGTCTGGCTGCGCCTGAAATTGCTTGCCGACGTCGGTCTGGTGGGCCTTCCGAACGCAGGAAAGTCCACTTTCATCAATGCCGTCACAAACACCAACGCCAAGGTCGGCGCCTACGCTTTCACCACCACGCGACCACAGCTCGGTGTCGTCAGCCACAAGGGACGCGAATTCGTCGTCGCCGACATTCCAGGCCTGATCGAGGGCGCGGCGGAAGGTGCGGGGATCGGCGATCGCTTCCTCGGTCATATCGAGCGCTGCCGGGTGCTGCTGCACCTTGTCGATGCGAACGATGTGGACGTGGCCACCAGCTACAATGTCGTTCGCGGCGAGCTGGAAGCATATGGCGCGGGTCTCGAGGACAAGCCCGTCGTCCTTGCGCTCAATAAGATGGACACGATCGATGCGGAACTGGTCGAGGCCCTGTCCGCCGAACTGCGCGAGGCCAGCGGCATGCCGGTCTACCCGATCAGCGCCGCCGGCGGAATCGGTCTGGAACCGTTGCTCGATGCCCTGCTCGAGCACGTCGAGGGCCCGGTCGAAGACAAGCCTGCCGAGGCCGAGGAGGCCAAGCCCTGGTCGCCGCTCTAAAGCTGGCAATTACCGGAGCAACCGGCTTCGTCGGTACGCGCCTGATCGATCAGGTTGTGGCATCGGGCCACTCCGCGCACGCGCTCACTCGTCGCGAGCAGGCTTGCCGCGAAGACGTGACGTGGATCTCCGGCTCGCTTGAGGATTCCGGGAGTCTTGACCGACTCTGCGCCGGTGCCGACGCCATCGTCCACGTTGCAGGGGTGATCAATGCGCCCGACATGGCCGGATTCGAGGCAGGCAATGTCGGCGGCACCGCCAATGTCGTCGAAGCAGCGAAAAGAAACGCCGTCCGTCGCTTCGTGCATGTGTCGTCACTCGCTGCTCGCGAGCCCAGACTCTCGCAGTACGGCGCCAGCAAGGCACGGTCGGAGCATCTGGTCCGTGCATCCGGCCTGGATTGGGTGATCGTCAGGCCCCCTGCCGTCTATGGGCCCGGCGACCGCGAAACCCTTGAGCTTTTCCGCATGGCAAAGCGCGGCCTGATGCTAATGCCGCCTGAGGGGAAGCTCTCTCTGATCCACGTCGATGACCTCGCCCGACTGCTGGTCGCGCTCGCCGATCCGGCGGCTCCGGCACAGATGCTAATCGAGCCAGACGATGCCCATCCCGGCGGCTATACGCACCGCCAGTTCGCGTCGCTGCTCGCTTCAGCCTTTGGAACGAACGCTAAAATCTTTTCCGCCCCGTCGGCGGTTGTCAGGGCTGCCGCCCGCCTCGATCGACTCGTTCGCGGCAGAAATGCCAAGCTGACGCCCGATCGCGCGAGCTATTTCTGTCACCCCGACTGGGTTGTCAGCCCCGAGCTGGCCGCCCCGAAATCGGTCTGGTCGCCGCGGATCGCCACGCGGGTTGGCATCCGCGACACGGCCCGCTGGTATGAAGCGATAGGCTGGCTTTAGTTCAGGAAGACGAGCTGGACAATCAGCGCAACGGCGGTGACGACCATTCCGTACAGGAAGAATGTGAAGCTCCAGTAGAGCCATCGATATTTGTTGTCGCGAAGGACGTGGCCATGGTCCCACAGATCTCGCGCCAGCCGGCGATAGGTTTCTTCTTCGGAAGACAATACCCGCATCACTTCGTCGACATATTCCTCGCGCGGGCAGTCGATATAGCTTCCGAAGAACAGGATATTGACCTTCTTACCCGGTATCGGGACCCTGGCCTTGACCATCCGGTTGGGCCTGACGGTGAGGACTCCGAAGATCGTCGCAATGAATGAGAAGAGCGTCAGCACCAGCATCGGGAAATTGATCTTGCCCTCGGCAATGCTGCCGATGGAGAGCGAGAAGACAACGAAACTTGCACCGAGCAGGATCGAAGCCTTGGAGTCGGCCATTTCCGACAGGGTCATGTTCGTTTGGTTGGCCGCCATCAGGAGGTTGTGGACCTCCTTGGGGAATTCGTAATCCGGATGGCCAATTCCAAGCAAACGGCGCTCGTCAGGCGTTAGCGGAACCTTTGACGGCTCGATAGCGGACTTGCCTTCACTCATCCTGGCGACCTCACTGGATACCGCTGACCGCGAACGCGAGTACGCTCGCGATCAGGCCGACGATGAAGATCGAATAGGCAATGCGAAGCAAGCGATATTTCTTGTGCGCGAGCACCTGCCCATTCTGGTAGACGTCGCGGGCGACCATCTCGAGGAAGCGGGGTTGGTCGGCCAGCCTGTCGAGCATCTCGTCGACATATTCCCTCTCGCTCATGTCGGCGAAACCGCCGAAGAACATCAGATTGCGCTCCCCATGCTGGGCCGGGCCGCTGTGGATTGCCGGCATCACGGCGATTGCCGCGATGAGTGCGGACAGGAAAGCCGTAATCCCCAGCAGAAGCATCGCCGGTGGCAGCTCACCGCCGCGCTGCGTCGCTTGGCTGACGCTGATCGTGAGCACGACGAACGACGCGCCGAGCAGCAGGCTGGCCTTGCGGTCAGCCATCGCCGAAAGATGGTAATGCGCCTGGCTCGCGGTGCGGATCGCTTGGATCGCATCGCCCCCAAACTTCCGCTTTTCCAGCGTCTCCATGGCTTTCCCCCTCGCCTCTTTACCGCCCCAATCGATTGCGAAACGGCCAGTCCATCTCTAGGACACCCGCTCATGACCGACCGTGACGACAACGCGCGCAAAATCATTGCGCTTATTGAACCATATAACAAAAAGGGCATCGCCGTCACTGAGGCCACGCGCTTCGCACAGGACCTGGAGTGGGACAGCCTCACCGTCCTGGATTTCGTTGCCAACATCGAAGACGAGTTCGACATCCTCATCACCATGAACCAGCAGGCCGAGATCGAGACGGTCGGCCAGCTCATCGATGCGGTCGGCGAACTCAGCGAGGGCAAGTGAGCGACCTCTTCTCGAAATTCGACCCACTAATTGAAACCCGCGAGCAGCTGCTCGCAACGGGACTTACCGACCCCTTCGGACTCGTTATGGAAGAGGTCGTCTCGCCGACCGTCGCGATCTGCAACGGCAAGCGCACGATCCTGCTCGGCACCTACAATTACATGGGCATGACGTTCGATCCCGAAGTCATAGCTGCTGGCAAGCAGGCACTCGACGAGTATGGGTCGGGAACGACCGGAAGCCGGGTCCTCAACGGCACTTATGCCGGGCACAAGGCTTGCGAGGAAGCGCTCAAGGATTTCTACGCCATGGATCATGCCATGGTGTTCTCCACCGGCTACCAGGCCAATCTCGGGATCATTTCGACCATCGCGGGCAAGGAGGACTACATCGTCCTCGACATCGACAGCCATGCGTCGATCTACGACGGCTGCGCGATGGGCAACGCCCAGGTCGTCCCGTTTCGCCATAACGACCTCGACGCGATGGAAAAGCGGCTGGCGCGAATCCCTGAGGACGCCGGCAAGCTGGTTGTCCTGGAAGGCGTTTATTCGATGCTCGGCGACATCGCGCCGCTCGACAAGATGGTCCCAATTGCGAAAAAATATGGCGCCATGGTGCTGGTCGACGAAGCCCACTCGATGGGTTTCATCGGCGAACATGGCCGCGGCGTCGCCGAGGCCCAGGGCGTTCTTGACCAGGTCGACTTCGTGATCGGCACCTTTTCAAAGTCGGTCGGCACTGTCGGTGGTTTCTGCGTATCCAACCACCCCAAGTTCGAGATCATGCGGCTGGTCTGCCGCCCCTATGTCTTCACCGCCTCGCTGCCACCGAGCGTCGTGGCAACCGCAGCGACATCGATCCGCAAGCTGATGGGCGCCAAGGACAAGCGCGACCATCTGTGGGAAAATAGCAAGCGGCTTCACGGCGGGCTTCGCCAGCTCGGCTTCAAGCTTGGGACCGAGGAGCCGCAATCCGCCATCATCGCCGTCATCATGCCGGATCTCGAGCGGGGCGCGGCCATGTGGGAAGCCCTGCTTCATGAGGGACTTTACGTGAACCTCGCCCGCCCGCCAGCCACGCCCTCCGGAATGACGCTGTTGCGCTGCTCGCTCTGTGCCGAACATTCAACCGAACAGGTCGGCGAGATTCTCGGCATGTTCGAACGCGCCGGACGCGCGACCGGCTGCATATCCTGAGCATTACCGACTCTTTCGCGCCGCCTTGGTCGGGGCTAGAGTGACCCGATGAACGACAGCGGCGACGAAGCCCGGATCGACTGGCGTGGCGTGGGGCCGCCGGAGCCGCACTGATCGCCACGCTAGTCCTGCTTGGGATGGTTATCCTCGTCGCTCTATCCAACGACGCGCGCGAACGGGCATTGGCCGACGAGCGCCGCGCCTATGACGTCGCTCTGATTACCCGGAGCGTGGGATCCAGCATTTCCCGCGCGGAAGCCGCTCTTGGACGCTTCGTACTCGACGAAAAGGTCGAGACGAGCGGCAATATCTACTACAGCCAGTGGCGCCTCGCCGGCTACCAGATCAATCAGCTTCGCACATTGGTCCGGCAGTCGCCGCCACAGGTGGAGCGGGTCGATGCCCTCGCCGAACTCTATCGGCGCCGCAATGCGGAATTCTTCCCGGCCGCACGGGCCGCCTCGATGAGCCAAGGCGACATCGCTCCGCGCTATTTTTACGCGGCCGGGCAATCCGAGACGGGCCAAGAGCTCGACAAGAAACTAAACGAAATTGCGGACGCCGAGCGTCTTTCCCTCCGCCAACGGATCCAGCAGTCGCAATTCTTTTCTGCGGAAGCCGACCGGCTTACCGATTACCTTAGCTGGCTGGGAATCATCGTCGGCATTGGCGCGATTTATCTCGGCGTTATCGCCGTTCAGGCCTTCCGGCTCAACGCGGCCGCGCGAAAGGAAGCGGAATCAGAAGCTGAACGGGCCTTCAAGCTCGAGGAAGCGGTGCGCGAGCGAACCCAGGAATTGCTTGAAGCAAACGTTGCCCTTAAGGAAGAAGCGGCGGAGCGCGAAGCCGCCGAAGCCCAGTTGCGGCAGGTCCAGAAAATGGAAGCCGTTGGCCAGCTGACCGGCGGAATTGCGCACGATTTCAACAACATGCTTGCTGTCGTGGTCGGCGGCATCGACCTTGCCCGGCGCCGCCTGAGCGGACCGCGCAAGGAGGTCATGCACCACCTCACCAACGCGATGGAAGGCGCGACCCGAGCCGCAGCGCTGACCCGCCGGCTGTTGTCCTTCGCGCGGTCCGAGCCGCTCCTTCCGGAGCGCGTCGAAAGCGGCGAGCTTGTGGCCGGCATGTCGGACTTGCTCGACCGGACCCTGGGCGAGCGAATCCGGGTTGTCACCAAGCTCGACGAAAAGGCGTGGCCGGTTTTCGTCGATTCCCACCAATTGGAAAATGCGATCCTCAATCTGGCTGTGAATGCGCGCGACGCAATGGACGGAGAGGGCGTTCTCATCATCACGACGGAAAATGTGACGATGGCCGCCAACGCTGTCGGCGACATCCGCCCCGGCGATTATCTCAAGCTGTCGATCGCAGACACCGGCTGCGGGATGACTCCGGAAGTGATGGAACGGGCCTTCGAGCCGTTCTTCACGACCAAGCCGGTCGGAAAGGGAACCGGCCTAGGTCTGAGCCAGATTTTCGGCTTCGCCCATCAATCGGAGGGTGAAGTCGGGATCGAGAGCAGTGTCGGCAAGGGAACGACCGTGTCGCTCTACCTGCCGCGAACGGAAAGCCTGGCCCCCGCGCGCACGCAGAGCCAGATCGAATTCGGCGAGGCCGCCCTGCACGTTCCGGGCGCGCGAATCCTGCTTGTCGAGGACGACCCGCGCGTCCGCGCCGCGACGATCGGCGCGCTGGAGGATCTCGACTACCAGCCGACCGCTTGCGCAAGCGGCGCGGAGGCCCTGGAGGCCTTTTCGGCAACGGAATTCGACTTGGTGATCAGCGACGTCATCATGCCGGAAATGACAGGCCCGGAATTGATCAAGCGACTTCGTTCCGAGCGGCCGGACATAGGGGTACTGTTCGTGACTGGCTATGTCGGCGAAGGCGAAAGCGAAGACCTTGCGGGCCACGAGCTGCTGCGCAAGCCATTCACTGTCAATGCGCTGGCATCGGCCGTGGCCTCCGCTTTGTCCCGACGCGAACCGCCTATCGGATCGCCCCGGAAAGCAGCAGCCGGGGGAGCAGGCTGAGCGCTCCAAGCAGCGGGTGACGCTTCTGCCAGGGTTTGAGCGCGATCGAGGTCCCGGCGTGCCGATTGATCTTCCAGGCGATATATTCAGCGCCGCCGGCATAGGTCGCGCTGGCTTTCGCCAGTCGCAAAACGCTCAACGCTTTCCCCTGCGCACGGCGCAGCCTCCACTTACCGGCGTTAGCGGTGACAATCGGCGCGGCCGCTTCCCCGAAACGGCGATAGCGGTCAGGTTCGCTGTCGACCACTGACTGCGCCCTTCCCTTCCGCTCGGCGCGAAGTTCGGCGGAATAAGTCAGGCGGAACGCGCGGCGCCACCAGTCGAGAATGTCCTCACCCGCATTCCGGCCGGCCGACCCTAACAATGTCGGCGCGGCCCGCGCTACGGCCGCTATGGCTTTGCCGCGAGCGGCCTCGTCCTTCGTCCACACCAACCGCGAAGGCTGCGCGAAACGCGCCCAGACCGAAACGTTGAGGGTTTCAGGGCCGTTGAGGCGGTGAAAGTCCGTCTCGCTAAGCACGGCATATTTGGCTGCAAGGCCATCTTGCGCGAACGGGAAGACGTTGGGTGGAATCAGCGCATTCGCAGCAGCCTGCCAACGCTTGGGATAAGCCGAACGATAGTCCGAGACGATCAGGTAGAAATCGAGCATCGACCCGTCGATCGGCTGGTCGCGGAGACAGCTTCCGTAGAACAGGACCGCGCGGCTCGCTTCGCCATGTTCCGCGGCAATCGCCTCGGCCATGGCGGCGACACGCGGATCGACCGGCCGCGCAAGCTCTTCGGCAACCAGTTCGTCAAGAGACACGGATGGCCTCAGGCGGCGAGGCGAACGAACGACAGGGGCGTTGCGGGGCGGAGGAAGATCGGCCGGCCGCGTTCTGCGCGAAACGTCTCGCCGTCGAGGATGACGTCGCTGGAATCGCCCTCAATGCTGATTGCGTCGGCCTCTTCGACATGCACGCCGGTAAGCTTCGTCCGGCCCAATCGCCCGCCCAGGCTTGCGAAGAATGCCCCGAGAAGGGACCCGGCGCGCTGCTCGACGGCAACGAACTTGAGCGGTCCCCCGCCGGCGCTGCCGAGCTCGCCGGAAAGCAAAAGCTTTTCCAGCGTCGTGACGGCGAGAAGCGCGAACTTGCCCGTGATCGCACCACCCTTGTGCACGGACACTCTGAGCGGTCGCGGTTCGGGAGGGAGGAACTTCGCCTTGAGTCCGATCACTTGGCGAAGGACGACGGCGAAGGCCGTGATGACATGGCTGATGCCGTTGGGAAGGCCGAGCGGATAGATACGGTTGCGGCAGTAAAGCATGATATCGGCAAGGCCCGCACCGCCGAGGAACATGCCGATGACGGGCTTGTCGCCGTTCTCCTCGAAGCTCAGCGCGATGAGCTCGCGATCAACGAGGCTGGAGCTGAAGTCGGAACGCGCGAGATCGATAAGCTTTTCGAGGCTGCGCACCGGATCGCCCTGAATCCCGAGGTCCATCGCAATGAGGTTGGTCTTGCCGCTCGGAAGTACCGCCACCGGCGGCGCGGCGCCCTGGAAATGCCCGCCGTTATGAAGTTCTGTGAGCGCCGCCTGGACGGTTCCGTCACCGCCATTGATGACCAGCAGCTTGGGCTGAACCCGAGCGATGGTGCGCATGGCGTCGCCGATCTGGTGAGCATGTTCAACTTCATAGTGAAAGACGTCGGGGTGCTCCGCGCAGAAGGCGCGGATTCGCGGTAGTTGCGCGATATTCCCGGTCGAGCGCGGGTTGGATAGCAGGGCGATGCGCGGACGAGTGTTCATCGCCGTCCGCCGCCGGGCGCGGTCGCCAGTCGAATGATGAAGAAACGAATAGGCATGATTTTGCGGGCCGGTCGTCTATATGGGCAGCTTAGCTGTGGACGGATGTCATCCGCCCGCTTTGCGGCCAAATCATGGTGGTGGAACGACGATTTTGCGTAGTGCAGGCCTGATTGACCGCTATCTCGCCCGTTCGATTGCGGTGCCCTTGATCGGGACGCTCGTGCTGGCTGCAATGCTGCTGGTGCTCGAGAAAATGCTTCGCCTGTTCGATTTCGTGGTGAACACGGGCGGGCCGCTTAGCGTCGTGTGGCGGATGCTGGCCAATCTCCTTCCGGAATACTTCTCGCTGGGCATTCCGATCGGGCTGATGCTCGGAATTCTGCTCGCGTTCCGCAAGCTGGCGCTTTCATCGGAGCTGGATGCGCTTCGCGGAATCGGCATCGGCTTCGGGCGGTTGCTGCGCGTTCCCTATTTCTACGCGCTCGGCCTGATGCTGCTGAACATCGTCATCGTCGGCTGGGTCGAGCCCTATTCGCGCTACCGGTACGAAGGCCTCCGCTTCGACCTCCGCTCGGGGCGCTTGGCGCCTCGATCAAGGTCGGCGAGTTCAACAACCTCGGCAAGCGCCTTACATTGCGGATCGACCGCAGCGACGACGACGGCACCCGGCTGTCGGGCATCTTCGTGGCTGTCGACGACAAAGGCGGCACACAAATTTCGGCGACTGCCGAAAGCGGCCAGTTCTTGGCGACCGACGATCCGGAAACGATCATCTTCCGTCTTCGCAGCGGCCGATTGATCCAAGATTCGTCGAAGTTCCCCACGCCGCGGACCCTGTCGTTCGAATCCTATGACTTGCCGATCAGTGTTCCCGCCGGCGACCGGTTCCGCAGCCGCGGTAACGACAAGGATGAGCTGACACTTCCCGAGGTCGCGTCGGTCGCCGCCAACGACCCGGACCTGAAGGACCGGCTCGAGGCGCGGTCCAACTTGCACTTCCGGCTGGTCGAAATCGCGATGATGCTAATGCTTCCATTACTGGCGGTCGCGCTTGCCGTGCCGCCCAAGCGGAGCAGCTCAGCGCTCGGCATCTTCTTTGCGATCGTGATGGTGGTCACCTATCACAAGATCAACCAATACGCGCAGAACATGGGCTCGCAGGGCCGGATAGCGCCGGAGCTCGCGCTGTGGTTGCCCTTCCTGCTGTTCGTGGCGATCATATTCTGGATGTATCACGTCCTTGCTCACCGGCCTGGCGGCCAGCCGATCGGTGCGCTGGAATGGGCGGCGGCGAGGACCGGAAAGGCAATTCGCCGCATGATTCCGAAACGGCGGGTTCCGGCATGATCAATCTCGATTTCCTGCCCTCGCGGCAGCTTGGGTGGTATCTCACCAAACTGTTCGTCACCCGCACCTTTGCGGTGCTCGTCCTGCTGGTGATCGTGCTGATGGCTCTCGACCTGTTGGGCGAGTCCGGCAAGATCCTGCGGGTCGAAGGCAATGGCGAGGCCGAACTCTGGCGCTACGTTTCGCTGCGCGTTCCCTTGCTGGTGCAACGCTTCCTGCCTTTTTCGGCGTTGCTAGGGACGCTGATCGCGCTCGCCTCGTTGAACCAGAATAGCGAGGTGGTGGCGATGAAGTCCGCTGGTCTCTCAGCCCACCAAATCCTGGCACCGATGTTGATCGCGAGCATCGCACTCGCCGGCGTGGCTTTCGCCTTCAATGAAGTTGTTGCGGTCGATTCGAACCGTACCGTGACGGCTTGGAGCGATAATGACTACGAACCGCTCAGGGCCGAAAGCGGGGTTCAGTCGAACGTCTGGGTGCGGAGCGGCGACGACTTCGCCCAAGCCAAGCTTGTGATGGGCCGCGGCTCCGATGTCCGGCTTCGTCACGTCACCGTTTTCGAGCGCGAGGACAATCGCCTCGCGCGGATCGTCAAGGCGGAATCCGCAGTCCAGGCTGCGGGCGGCTGGCGGCTTGAGAATGTCTCGACCTACGACGCCGACATGAACTTCGCGCGCCGACTGCCTTCGCTCGACGCGCTTCCGGGCGTCACGCCGGACCGGTTCAACCTCGCCAAGGTCAGGGCCGACGAGCAGGATGTCGTCGAGTTGAAACATTCCATTGCCGACCTTGAAGCGGCCGGCCGGCCGACGGATGAAGTACGCGCCGGCTATTGGCACAAGTTCAGCGGACCACTGTCGGTCGTGCTGATGCCGCTACTGGCGGCGATCGCCGCATTCGGGCTAGCGCGTTCGGGACAGGTCCTGCTTCGCGCGGCGGCCGGGATGGCGCTCGGTTTCACTTATTTCGTCGTCGACAACCTCAGCCTCGCGCTCGGCAATGCCGGCGCCTACCCGGGCTGGCTCGCGGCATGGGCGCCGTTGCTGCTGTTCTTCCTGATCGGGGAAGCGATCCTGATTAGATCCGAGGAGTAGGCCCCCGCCATGATGCCGCGGCAAGGCGTCCGATAAGCGGGAACAGACCGCGGCGATTCGACGCATGATAAGCGGAATCCTCGCCCAGCTCGACAATCAACCGGCGGTGCGCGACCGGAAGCGCGTGATAGGGAATGCCCGGAAGCAAATGGTGAAGCGCGTGGTAGCGCAGGCCGACCGGCGCCCACAGCTCAGCCCAGATGCCCGGCGGCGGCACATTGATCGTGTCGAGATATTGCTCGGTCACCGACATCGGGTCGCCCTCGTTCTCCCACAAATGCGCGACCAGAGTACGAACCTGATTAAGCAGCATCACGCCCGACGCAATGCCGACGAAAATGGCGAAAGCGCGAAGCGGGACGATGCCGGTGATGGCGAGAGTGACGAGCGTAATCGCCCACAGGCTCGCCGCCCCCTCCATCCAGCCCCAGGCCCGCGCGAAATCGCCCTCGGGCGGCTTGCGGCGGAACAATGGGTTGATCTGAAGGCCCGAAAAGCGACCGACCACCAGTGTCCGAAGCTTGGGGCTAAGCATCGACAGTGGGGTAAGCACCGCGAAACGGAACAGCAGTGCGACCGGCGCAAGCAGCGCGGCGGCCAAAAACAGCGGCAGCGTCCACGGCTTCATCAGCGCCAGCGGAAGATATTCGGGGTCCTCGACGGTTCCGTAGCGGATCTTGGCATGGTGCATGTTGTGGATGCCTTCGTACATGAACGAGGGCACTAACAGCGGCACGCCGACTACGGCGTTCCACGCATTCTTGAAGCCCGGGAGCGAGCCCGCCTTGATGTGCGTGATCTCATGAATGAAGGAGCCGGCGCGATAAAGCGCGAGAATTGCAACCAGCGCAGTCACCAGCGTCCCGGCCAGCGTTGGAGCGACAATCGCCAAGGCCAGGGCGCCATAGCCGACCAGAGCGGAACCGAGCATGTCGAGCCAGTAGACGGCCGCATTCGGCGCGTTGAGCTCGCGCGTCAGGTTGGCTGCGGCGCGCAGCATCGCCTTGTCGTCGCCCTTGGGACGCGAAGCCGTCGCCGCGCCGATTGCGGCCTGTTTGATGAGTGTGGCGCTGGTCATAGGTCTCTGTTTCGGCTTTGCCGACTGCCCAAAGATAGTGGCACGATCATGGCCAGAGAAGGCTGAGCCAAGGCTGAACAAGCTCAAACCGTGACATTAGCGGCTCAAGCCACTAGCCAAACGCACGATGAGTGCGCTTTCCATCCGCCCGGTCCGTAGCAAGGCCGATCGCAAGGCCTTCGTCGATTTCGCGTGGGAGGTATACAGGGACGACCCGGCCTGGGTTCCACCGCTCAAGAGCGAGGTTCATGCCCTGCTCGATCCGAACCACAATCCGTGGTTCGGCCATGGCCGCGCCGAGCTTTTCCTGGCTGAGCGCGATGGCAGAGTGGTGGGCCGCATCAGCGCCCAGGTCGACGATCTTGTGCAGGACCGGATGCCCGCGACTGGCCAGTGGGGCTTCTTCGACGCGCACGATGGCGATACCGCAGCCGCGCTGATCCGCGCCGCGGAAGACTGGCTCCGTGTTCAAGGGATGAAACACGCGTTGGGCCCGATCAGCCTTTCCATCTGGGACGAGCCTGGTCTCCTCATCGAAGGATTTGTCGAGACGCCGCTGGTGATGATGGGGCACCACCGGCCCGAATACCGGCAATGGATTGAGACCGCCGGTTATGAGAAGGCCAAGGACCTTTACACCTTCGCGCTCGACATACGCATCGACATGATTCCGGTGATCGACCGGCTGATCAAGTCGGGTGAGAAGAACCCGCGTATTCGTATTCGCGATGTCGACAAGTCGCGGTTCGACGAGGAAGCGGCGCTGGTCCTCGACATGCTCAACGACGCATGGTCGGACAATTGGGGCTTCGTACCCTTGACCGAAGCGGAGATTGCTTATGCCGGCAAGAAGCTGAAGCCGATCATCGTCGGCGATCTCGTCAAGATCGTGGAATATGACGGCGATCCTGCCGCTTTCATGATCACCATCCCTGACGTCAACGAGATGATTGCCGACTTGAACGGGACCCTGTTCCCATTCGGCTGGGCCAAGTTGCTATGGCGACTGCGCAAGGTGACCACACGGCGAGTGCGGGTGCCGCTAATGGGTGTGCGCAAGAAATTCCACAACAGCCGGTTGGCGAGCCAGTTCGCCTTCATGCTGATCGAGTTCACGCGCCGTGTGTGCGTCAGCAAATATGGTGTCTATTTCGGCGAGTTTGGCTGGGTGTTGGAAGACAATCAGGGCATGATGTCGATCGCCCAGCTACCCGGCGCTGGTGTCAATCATACCTATCGAATTTACACCAAGAAGCTCTAGGCCACTTCGATCGCTACCGGCGCATGGTCGGATGCTTTCTCCTCAGCCCGGGCCCATTTGTGAACTTCCGCTCCCAGCAGCCGGTCGGCCGCGCGCGGCGAACAGAGCAGGTGATCGATCCGGAAACCCGCGTCCCGCTGCCAGGCGCCGGCCGTATAGTCCCAGAAGGTGAAGAGCTTCGGCTCGTCAGGATGGAAGGCGCGAAGGGCGTCGGTCCAGCCCTGGTTGACCAAACGGCGGAAGGCCTGCTGGCTTTCCGGCTGGAACAGGGCGTCGTTGGCCATCGCCCTGCGACTAAAGGTGTCGCGGTCCTCGGGAATAACGTTGTAATCGCCGGCAAGTACGACCGGCCTCTCTTCCGCCAGCAGTTCGGCGGCGTGGGCGCACAACCGTTCCATCCACTTCAGCTTGTAATCGAACTTCTCGGTGCCAATCGGATTGCCGTTGGGAAGGTAGATGGACGCCACCACAAGCCCGCCGGCTTCGGCCTCGATATAACGACTATGCGTATCGTCGGGATCGCCCGGAAGCCCGACCCGGCGAAGCGTCGGCGCCTCGCCCTTTGCCAGCACGGCGACCCCATTGAAGCCCTTTTGGCCGTGCCAAACCGCATGATATCCCGCGGCCTCAATATCCACGATGGGCAGTGCCTCATCCGCGCATTTCAGCTCCTGGAGGCAGACAATATCGGGCTGCTCGCGCTGAAGATATTCGATCAGGCGCGGCAGCCGGGCGCGGATACCGTTGAGGTTGTAGGTGACCAGCTTCATCGCCGCTGCCTAGCGCAGGCCGGCAATGGGGCGCTAGATGCTGAAGCTGGTTCCGCAGCCGCAGCCGGAAGCCGCATTGGGGTTGGTCACTCGGAACGCGGCGCCGCCCAGTTCTTCGACATAATCGACCTGACTTCCGGCAAGCATGTCGAGACTGATCGGATCGACCACCAAGGTCGCGCCGGCGCACATCGTCGACGAATCGCCCTCTTGGGGCTCGCCGAGAGAGAATTTGTAAGTGAAGCCGGCGCAACCCCCGCCGTCGACCGCCAGGCGCAAAACGGGCGCCTTGCCCTGCCGTTCGGCGATCAGGCGAACCCGCTCTGCGGCAGATTGGGTCAGGGAGATGGAGGCTTCAGTCACGCGTTGGAGATAGGTGCGCGGACCCTGCGCGGCAAGCTTAGCGCTTCGGCGAGCCCTGCGGGCCGCCCTGGGCGACGTGGTTATCCATCGACACTCCGCCGCCATTCCTCTGCATGGCAAGCAGGTAGTCGGTGGATTTCATGAACGGCACCGGATTGACGGCACGGCCCTCGATGCGGACTTCATAATGGAGGTGGCTTCCGGTCGACCGGCCGGTCGAACCCATGTAGCCGATCAACTGGCCGCGCTTCACGCGGGTCCCGGCCGAAACGAGGATTTTTGAAAGGTGGCCATAGCGGGTTTCGATCCCGCGGCCATGGTCGATCTTGATGAGGTTGCCGTATCCGCCGCTGTTCCAGCCGCTGTCGCTGACGTTGCCGTCGGCGGTGGCATAGATCGGTGTTCCAACGGGACCGGCGAGGTCGATGCCCATGTGGCGGGCTGCGCCCCCGCTGAACGGATCGGAGCGGACGCCGTAGCCCGACGTGAAGGACGCGGTCTTGACCGGCTTGTCGGACGGGACGGCGATCGCGCCGCTCTGCAGGCTGTCGAGCTTCTTCCAGCTGGTGAACAGTTGCTTGAAGGTCGAATCGCTGGTCGCGCTCACCGGCTCGTACGGGCCGCCCTGCGCCCCGGTAGAAGTCGTCACAATGTACTTGAGGACTTCCGGATCAATTTCCTCGCCCGAAAGCATCGCGGCCAATTGCTGCTGTCGATATTCGAGCTCGGCAACGCGGCGCTCGGTAACGGCGGCGAGGCGGACGAGGTCGGTCGGGATATTGCTGGTGACGGTGGGCGCGGCGGGGGAGAGGAAGCGGATTACGGAGAAGGTCGAAAAGGCAATGAGCAGGCCGATGGCGAGAGCGGCAATCATCTGGGCGTAAGCCGGGATCGTAAATCGACGAAGCTTGCTTCCGTCGTGCACGAAGAAATCGCGGTCGCGGAACAGCGCGCTCGTCATGCGGATCGTCCTGGTCATTTTACCACGCTCCAAAAATCTCGCCGACGCGCCTACGTGACGCGCCGCCAACTTCTCTTCTCCTGGAGCCTGAGGCCCCTCCCTTTTCCGAGATACGCGTTTTGCCCACCCGCATCTGGAAGACGTGAAGGTGTCCCAGAGTGGTTAAGGAATACAACCTTGGGTTCCCCGGTTATGGGTGAATGGCGTTCGCTGCGGGATGAACCGTTTGGAAAACTTGATTCAGGTTAAGCCTGACCGGGTCTTCCCTGAGATTTCTTCACATTTCTGCGTTGTCGCTTGCCCGCCTCGCTCATTGGGTTATGCGTGGTGTCGGGCCACGCCGTCCCAACGCGGCGCGCGCTCTCTGCGAGGAGAGTTACATTGACGACCACCGACAAGCCGCCACTTCCGGCGCGGCCGTTTTTTTCTTCGGGGCCATGCGCCAAGCCGCCTGGATGGGCTCCCGACAAGCTTTTCCTCAACGATCTCGGCCGGTCGCATCGTGGTACGCTCGGCAAACAACGCCTCAGATATTGCATCGACCTGATGCGCGAGACGCTCGCGCTTCCCGACACGCACCGAATCGGCATCGTGCCCGGCTCCGACACTGGCGCGTTCGAGCTCGCCATGTGGTCGATGCTCGGCGCTCGTCCCGTCACTTGCCTCGCTTGGGAGAGCTTCGGCGAAGGCTGGGTGACCGACGCGGTCAAGCAGCTGAAGCTCGACCCGACGATCATCCGCGCCGATTATGGCGACCTGCCCGACTTGGCGCAGGTGGATTGGTCGAACGATGTCCTGTTCACCTGGAACGGCACCACCAGCGGTGTGCGCGTGCCCCACGGCGAGTGGATCGCGGCCGACCGTGAGGGGCTGAGTTTCGCCGATGCGACCAGCGCCGTGTTCGCCTATGACATTCCGTGGGACAAGGTCGATGTCGCCACTTTCAGCTGGCAGAAGGCGCTCGGCGGGGAAGGCGCGCACGGAGTCCTCATTCTCGGCCCGCGCGCGGTCGAGCGCCTCGCGAGCTTCGTGCCCGATCGGCCACTGCCCAAGCTGTTCCGACTGCTTAAATCGGGAACTTTGAACGAAGGAATTTTCACCGGCGAAACGATCAACACGCCGTCGATGCTCGCCGTCGAAGATGCCATATTCGCACTCGAATGGGCGCGCGGCGTCGGCGGGCTCCAGGGCATGATTGCGCGCACCGAAGCCAATGCCGCGGCACTCGATCGAATCGTCGCCGGGCGCAACTGGCTGGGGCATCTGGCTCAGGACCCATCGAGCTGCTCGAAGACCAGCGTGTGCCTGACCGTCGACGGCGCTGACGCGACTTTCATCAAGCGCTTTGCTGCCTTGCTCGAGGCGGAAGGCGCAGCCTACGACATCGCCGGCTACCGCGATGCGCCTCCCGGCCTGCGTATCTGGTGTGGAGCGACGGTGGACACCGCCGACATAGAGGCCCTTGGGCCGTGGCTCGACTGGGCATGGAAGGAAACCAGCCAATGATCTCGACGACGCTTCTCGTGCTCGCCGCCGTAGTTCAAACTTCGCAAGGCGCGCGCCAGCAGGCCAATGTCGTCATGCCGGAGAATGCACGGCAGCGGCAGTTCCAAGAGCAATTTGGCTATGCGGACGCGGTCGTCAGCAACGGCATCGCCTATCTTTCGGGCGTCCCCGTCTATCTCGCGCCCGGCGAGACGGATACAGACAAGGCCTTCACACGTGCATTCGAGGCCCTCGGCAAAATCCTCGCCCGCGCCGGCGCGAGCTGGGACGACGTAGTCGAGGTTCGCAGCGTCCACACCGACGTGAATGCCCAGATCGACGCCATGGTGAAGGTGAAGAACCGCTACATGAAGGGCAAGCCGCCGGCGTGGACGGCGGTCGGCACAAATGGCCTCCTTCAGCCCGGCGGGATCGCCGAGATCACGCTTGTCGCCCACGTGCCGGAGAAGCCCAAGAAATGACCGTACGCGTCCTCATCTCCGACAAGATGGACCCGAAAGCCGCCGCGATCTTTCGCGAGCGCGGCATTCATGTCGACGAGATCACGGGCCAGTCACCCGATAAGCTGAAGGCCATTATCAGCGGGTATGACGGCCTCGCCATCCGCAGCTCGACCAAGGTCACGAAGGACATCCTTGATGCGGCGACCAATCTGAAGGTGGTCGGCCGCGCGGGGATCGGCGTCGACAATGTCGACATCCCTGCAGCCACCGCCGCCGGCGTGGTCGTCATGAACACGCCTTTCGGCAATTCGATCACCACGGCGGAGCATGCCATTGCCCTGATGTTCGCGCTCGCCCGCCAGCTCCCCGAAGCCGACGCCAGCACCCAGGCCGGCAAGTGGGAGAAGAACCGCTTCATGGGTGTCGAGGTCACCGGCAAGACGCTGGGTCTGATCGGCGCCGGAAACATCGGCTCGATCGTCGCAACGCGGGCGCTCGGCCTTCGCATGAAGGTCGTCGCCTTCGACCCGTTTCTGACCCCGAGCGCGCGCTCGATCTCGGGATTGAGAAGGTCGAGCTCGACGAGCTGCTGCGACGTGCCAACTTCATCACGCTGCACACGCCGCTGACCGACCAGACGCGCGGAATTCTGTCGCGCGAAGCATTGGCCAAGACCAAACGAGGGGTGCGGATCGTCAACTGCGCGCGCGGCGGGCTGATCGACGAGGAGGCATTGAAGGACGCGCTCGACAGCGGTCATGTCGCGGGTGCGGCGCTCGACGTGTTCGAGAAGGAGCCCGCCACCGCTTCGCCCCTGTTCGGGACGCCGGGCTTCATCTCGACCCCGCATTTGGGTGCATCGACCAGCGAGGCGCAGGTCAATGTGGCCATTCAGGTCGCCGAGCAAATGAGCGACTTCCTCCTCCTCGGAGGTGTCACGAACGCCATCAACATGCCAAGCCTGAGTGCCGAGGAAGCGCCCCGACTGAGGCCCTACATGGCGCTCGCCGAAAAGCTCGGGAAACTGGTCGGCCAGGTTGTCGGCGAGGACATCAAGGGCGTCTCCATCGAGGTCGAGGGTGCCGCGGCGCAGTTGAACCAGAAGCCGATCACCGGCGCCGTCCTGGCCGGGCTGATGGGCACCTATTCGGACACGGTGAACATGGTCAACGCACCGTTCCTGGCCAAGGAACGCGGCCTCGACGTTCGCGAGGTCCGCCATGACCGCGAGGGCGCCTACCATACGCTCGTCGCGGTCGAGGTGACGACCAACAAGGGTGCTCGTCGTGTCGCGGGAACGCTGTTCGGAGTGCATCCGCGTCTCGTCGAGATGTTCGGGATCGAGATCGAGGCCGAGCTCGACGGATCGATGCTCTACATTGTGAATACCGATACACCCGGCTTCATCGGCAAGCTCGGAACGGCGCTTGGCGAGGCGGGCATCAATATCGCCACCTTCAACCTTGGCCGTCGCAAGGCGCATGGCGAGGCCGCAAGCCTCGTCGCGGTCGACGGCGCGATTGGGCCGGAAGTAGTCGAGACGCTCTGCAATCTCGAAGGGGTGCGAAGGGTCGTGCCGCTACGCTTTTAGGCGCTCGCTATCCACGCGCGGGCCGTGGCAATGACGCGGTCTCGCCCCATGTCGATGTCGGCTAGCGACGACCGCACAAGGACATTGGGCAGCACGCCGCGATCGGGTTGCGGGCGCAACGGGTAATAGCCCTTGATCGGCAGGTCGAACTCAAGCCCGCTGCCGGGCAGCCGGACAAAGAAATAGGCGCCGCCGTTGATGCCCCTAAGGTTCCCGCCGGTGGGCTCGCCGAACAGCCGCACAAGTCCGGATTCCTGCGCCCGCCGGGCGAATGCGAAAGTGGCCGAGCTGCAGGTCGGGCCGACCAGCGCGGCGACCGGCAGGCTGAGACGCGGTCCGACCGCCCTTATGGTGTCGCTCCCCTCCTTGCCCAGCTCGAAAAAGCCGTCGCCGGCGTCGACCGCTTTCTCGCCGATCGTTCGAAAGCTGTCGTCCCACGTATCGAGATAAGGGTCGAGGTCCTTTGGGGTGCGGCGGTAGCGGACCAGTTCGCGATAGCCCGCAAAGTCCAGATCGCGACCCGCCAGCCGAGCGAGGATGACGTCGCCGCAATCGTTGCCGCCTTCGTTGGCGCGAAGATCGATGATCAGGCCCTTGGCGCTCGTAAGACTGTCGAGCCGATCGCCGAGCCACGCCTGCCAGTCCCACTTGCTGTTGTACATCACCCAGCTTGGCATGGTCAGAGTGGCGATGCCGTCAGCCATCGCCCACGTCCAGAAGGGCTCGGTAGCGCCATTGGTGTCTATCGTGGTTCGTGCCGCCAGCCGCTGCGCGGATGTAAGTGCCGCAAACCGACCATCCGATACCCTTCCGTCCGGCGTTCGAAAGCGCAATCGGAAGGCGCCGCCGACCGGCGGGCGAAGCAGGCTTTGGAAGATGTCGAACGTCTCGATCTTGTCGGTGCCGAGCATCGCCATCTGCTTGACTCGCTTGGCGTCGTTTGAGCCGTCGGCGCGGGCATAGGGCAGCAGCCGCTTCAGAAGGCGCGGCGCGGACTCGCCGCCGATGCTGAGGATTTCGGTTCCGCGCGGCAGCTTGCCAGTGCCGCTGCGGTCGGCGACCACGGCCATCCGTCCGTCGATCCAGTCGAAGGCGAATGGCAGGCGCGTCGGCCGCTCGAACAAGGCCGAGGTTGTCGCCTTCTTCTGATTGTATGGATTGCAATGCGTATGCCCGCATCGAACCAGCGCCGTGAAGGCCGAAAGCAGGAGGAAGCGCTCGTCGAGGCTGCGTGCCGCCGCGAAGTCGCGCTGCAGGTGCTGCAGGCGTTGCTCGACCTGTCGCGGGCTCTGATAGCGGTAGAGGCCGGGGTGCAGGGCCAAAGCGCGGCGGGCGATGGCAATATCGTCGGCGATTTCGCCTGCGCCGGGACCGGCGCGAAGACCGGCGTGGCTGGCCAGCAGTGTAGCCCCGCCTCCGGCGATTGTCTGGCGTCGCGACAACATCATCATGTTCTCCATCGTGCGCGCGGCGCCGAAGACGAACCAACCGCCCGGGATCATAGACGGGAATGTGCAGACGAAGAAGCGCGTGCTTGATGGCAAGGACCGACGCTGCCACACTCGCCCTCCCCGGATCGCTGTTGCGAAGGGACGCGTCATGCCCCGAATTCCGGCGCTCTTGTTTCTCACGCTCCTCGGCATTTCCGGATCTGGGAATGCCGAAAGGTGGCAGGAACGTGTCGATAACGATCGCATCAAGACTCGCCTCGATCTCGATTCGATCAAGTGGGACAGCGATTTGCTGACGTACCGGATGGAGATGACCTACAAGAAGCCGCCCATTTACGTCGGCAGAAGGGTCATTAGCACCTCGATGATCGATTGCCGCACGAATATGCGGAAGCACATCGCCACCGAGACGCATTTCCCCGATGGAACGGTGCGCAAGACGGGTGGCGCCAATCTCTGGATGAAACTCAAGGAGATTGATTTCGGGACGGGCGTCCGCAACGAGCATTGCGGAACAGCTCAGTAGCCTCTTACCATCCGCTGCCTAGAGCTTCGCCCGGCCTTCCAGCACGTCCTCAAAATGACGGACGACGCGCGCCGCCTCAACGCTCGCACCGGGAGCGATCGGCACGCGCAAGTGCCCGCGATAGCGTGCGGTCTGTCCCAGCCCCACCGAGCCATAAGCCGTCAGGCGCATCGCGAATTCGACCGAGGGGGTCGCCCCCTGCTCGATCCGGACGCTAGCGAACCGAGAGATGCCCTTGCCCAGCAACTTGAAATAGGTGTCGCCCACCAAGACACAGTCCCGGCCAAAGATCACCGGTAGCCCTGACCGCGTACCACCGCGCGGCATGCGCCAATTGTTTTTCCGCTTGGTCATCGCGCGTTCTTCAGTCCGGAAGCGCTCGAACTCCGCCTGAGGCACGGTCCAGCCGGCAATGACGCCTTCGCCCCGACGCAGTTTCCGCGCCAGCGCGGCGGCGTAGAGATAGTTCGCGGTCGTGAGCGCGGTGACGACTAGGAGAACCGCACCGAGATTTCGCGTCACCATCTTCGCCGACCCCGCCTCAGGCGGGGCGCCAGTCCACGCCCACAACGTTGCAAGCAGCAGCCCGCCAGTGACTGCCGCCATCATCCGCGCGTTGGCGCTCGCTGCTGTGATCCCCCGGTCTCGCATGGCGCCACCATGGAAATGCGGTGGCGGACCAATGTCAAATTCAAGCGCGCGGGGCAGCCCTCCGGCCCTCCCCTAAGGCGCCGCCGCAACCGTCCTCGAGGCTGCCTGCCGCCGCGAAGTCGCGTTGCAGATGCTGTAGGCGCAGTTCGAGCTGTCGCGGGCCATGTAGAGAAGGAGGCCGGCGTGCAAGCCCGCGCCACCGCTTACACGTCTCGTACTACCGCGCCGCCCGCTGCGACTGCGGCGGCGACTGGTAGGTCGAAGGGCGCTTTTGCGCGACCATAGGGAAGGTCTCTCCGCCGTGATAGGTCACGGTTCCGCACATGAAATCGCCCTTGGCCGACAGCTTCCCGTCGAACCGCACGTCGCCCTCGCGCGACGCGACGACCATGTGGATATCGTTGCCGGTCAGGCTGATGTTGCGAACAACGACCGGCGCGGTCCGTACCGGTGCCAGCGATCCGCCATATTCGGCGCCGACGAAGCCAATCGACATCAGGCCAAAGCTGGGCAACCCCCGCGGCACCATCAGAAAGTCCCAGTGGCCATGAAGGTTGGGCGCCTGGGCGCCCGCCGCTGTGGGGCCTGGGTCGCATCGGACGTCGATAGCCTTTGCGGGAACCGGCGCCGCCGCGGCAACCGCTGAGGGGAGAAGGACCAAGGTCGTCAAGGCAAGAGTCATCAGGGGCTTCATCGTCATTTCTCCATGTCGGGTAAGGCGTAAGGCGGCGGAACTTGCGTCGGCACGAACCCCGCATCTCCCAATGGTCTCCGCCGCGGCAAGCGGGGTTTTCGTGAATTGCGCCCGCTATTTCGCCAACTTCGCAATCATGCCGTTCACGAAGCGCGAACGGATGTTCTGGGTTGACCCACCGATGTCCGCCGCTTAGCGATGACGCCGATGACATTGGCCCGCCCCTCGAACCTCAACGCCACTTGGTGGCGCGCGCTCGCTTATGCGGCGGCGCGATGGCGCGGCTGGTGACCACGGCCTAACGCCGAAACACCAAGCCACCCCACGGTAAGCCCGCCCCTCCGGCGGGCTTTTTTATTGCCTTGAAGGAATTTGCCATGACCAGCCAATCTGCCGCTCTGGCCGCCCCGCTTGCCGCCAACGATATCATTGTCGACCGCCCCGTCCCCAACCCGATGCCCGGCCTGCTCGGCGGCACGGACCTTAGCGAGAACGACAGCCGCCACCTGTTCGAGCGGCTGGTGCTGGGCCGCCTCGAACCGGCCGAGATCGCCGGAATGCTCATCGCGCTCCGCGTAAAGGGGGAGACTGCGGCGGAAATGATCGGCGCCGCCCGCGCCCTGTTCGCCGCCGCGACCCCGTTCGATCGGCCGGACTATTTGTTCGCCGATTGCTGCGGCACTGGCGGAGACGGTTCGGGCCTCATCAACGTCTCCACCGCCACCGCATTCGTCGCCGCGTCCTGCGGCCTCCCCGTAGCCAAGCACGGCAACCGCTCGGTCAGCTCGCAATGCGGCTCGGCGGACGTTCTCGAAGCGCTTGGCGCGCGGCTCGACATGGAAGCGCCCAGGGCCCGCAAACTCCTCGACGAGACCGGCTTTTGCTTCCTCTTCGCGCCTGCCTACCACCCCGGAATGAAGTACGCCGCGCTGGTCCGCCGCCAGCTCCAGGTGCGTACGGTGATGAACCTGCTCGGCCCCTGCATCAATCCGGCCCGCCCACGGGTCCAGCTTCTCGGCGTCGCAGACCCAGCCATGCTTCACCGGATCGCCCAGGTACTCCAAGCGATGGGCGTCGAGCAGGCTCTGGTCGTCCACGGCTCCGGCCTCGACGAGGTCGCGCTTCACGGCCCCACAAGAGCCGTCCGCATCAACGGCGACGACATGGAGGATATCGAGCTCACACCGGAGCAGGCCGGACTGACACGAGTCCCATTGCGCGTCGTCAAAGGCGGCGACGTGGCCGAAAACGCCGCCCGCTTTCGGGCGCTCCTTAATGGCAAGGCCCCGGAGGCCGACGAGCAGATCGTCCTTTTAAACACCGCCGCGCTGCTCCTCGTCGCGGGCAAGGCGGGCGACCTGCGCGAAGGCGTCGCCCTCGCTCGCGATGCACTTCGCACCGGCAAGGCCGCACAGGTGCTCAAGCGTTATGTCGAGGCCAGCAATGACTGATCTCGGCCTGCTTGGACCGATTGTCGCCGCTAAGCGAACAGAGCTTGGCGAACGCCTAGGCGATATGCCGATCGAAGAACTGCGCGCGAAGGCCAGGCCCACCACCCGCAGCCTCAAGGCCGCGCTCGACCGGCCCGGCGGCCGCTTCATCTTCGAATACAAGCGCGCGTCCCCGTCGGAAGGACCGCTCAACGCTTCCGCCGATCCGGTTGCCATCGCGCGCGCCTACAGCGGCGTCGCCGACGCGATGAGCGTTCTCGTCGATCCGCATTTCCAGGGCAGCTACGCCGATCTTCGCGCCGCCCGCGCCGCCTTCGATGGGCCGATCCTCGCCAAGGATTTCGTCGTCGATCCGCGTCAGGTAGTCGAGGCGCGGCTGGCCGGGGCCGATGCTGTCCTCGCAATTCTCGCAGTGCTCGACGACCGCGCCGTTAGCGAAGTCATGACCGAGGCCGCGCGTTTCAGGATGGACGTGCTCGTCGAGGTTCACGACGAAACGGAGATTCGCCGCGCCATCGCACTTGGCGCACCTCTCATCGGCATCAACAACCGCAACCTCAAAAGCTTCCGTACCGATCTTTCGGTAACCGAACGCCTTTCACCTCTGGCTCAAGGCCGGACGCTCGTGGCGGAATCCGGCATTGCCACCCGCGCCGACATCGACCGCCTGTCGCCGCTCGTCGACGCCTTCCTGGTCGGTTCCACGCCGATGCGCGACCCCGATCCTCGCCTTGCCGCGCGCGCGCTCGCATTCGGCCGCGTGAAATTGTGCGGATTGCGGACGGCCGACGACCTCATCGCCGCCGCGCCCGCCGCTTATGCCGGGCTGCTGTTCGTGCCGGAAAGCCCGCGAAGCGTGACGCTCGCGCAAGCCGAAGCGCTTTCCGGCCCCAAGGCCCCGCCTTTCGTCGGCGTCTTCCGGGATGCGCCGCTTGAGACAGTCGTCGATGCCGCCAGCCGGGTGCCTTTCGCAGCGATCCAGCTCCACGGCGCCGAAGGCATCGCCTACGTCGCTGCTCTCCGCAAGGCGTTCGCCGGCGAAATCTGGCTCGCCCAGCATCCTGCAGACCCGCCGCGCGCAGGCGGCGACCGGCTGCTGTTCGACAACCGCGGCGGCGGTACGGGTGAGCCTTTCGACTGGTCCGCGCTCGCCGGCCACCCCGGGCTCGGCCGCGCGATGATCGCCGGCGGCATCGGCGCGCACAACGCCCGCGCCGCCCGCGCTCTCGGCGCGTTCGGGATCGACGTCGGCTCGGCAACCGACGCGGCCCCCGGCATCAAGGACCATTCAAAGATCGCTGCGCTGTTCGACGCGCTCCGCACTGTTTCGCGCAAGGAAAGGCTCCGCATATGCGCCTGAATGGCCGCTTCGGCCGCTTCGGCGGCTGCTACGTTCCCGAGATTCTCCTTCCCGCGCTCGTTCAGCTCGAGGCCGCTTTCCTCGACGCGGAAGAGGACCCCGCCTTCCGCGCCGAGCTCGACGCGCTTCTCACCACCTATGCCGGTCGCCCGACGCCCCTGACCCGTTGCCGCAACCTCGGGCAGGGCCGCATCTACCTGAAGCGCGAGGACCTGCTCCACGGCGGCGCGCACAAGACCAACCAGGTGCTCGCCCAGGGCCTGCTCGCCAAGCGCATGGGCAAGACCCGCCTCATCGCCGAGACCGGCGCCGGCCAGCATGGCGTCGCGACCGCGATGGTCGGGGCATTGCTCGGCCTTGAAACCGAAATCTACATGGGCGCCGACGATGTCGAACGGCAGGCGCTGAACGTCCACCGCATGGCGCTGATGGGCGCGCAGGTCGTGCCCGTGACCGCCGGCGACCGCACACTCAAGGACGCGGTGAACGAGGCGCTTCGCGACTGGGCAGCCAGCTTCGAGGACACCCATTACCTTCTCGGGACCGCCGCCGGACCGCATCCCTTTCCCCTGATGGTCCGCCAGTTCCAACGCATCATCGGCCGCGAGGCGCGCGAGCAGATGCTCGCCGCCGAGGGCCGCCTTCCCGATGCCGTCGTCGCTTGCGTCGGCGGCGGCTCCAACGCCATCGGCCTGTTCAGCGATTTCGTGCCCGACGAGTCCGTCCGCCTGATCGGCGTCGAAGCGGCCGGGCGCGGCCTAAGCGGCCAGGATCATGGCGCCACCCTCCAACGCGGCAGCCCCGGAATCCTCCACGGCTCGGAAACGCTCATACTCCAGGACCGCCATGGCCAGGTCAGCGACAGCTGGTCCATCTCCGCCGGCCTCGATTATCCAGCGGTCGGGCCGGAGCACGCCCACCTCCAGGATATCGGCCGCGCGACATATGTGGGAGCCAGAGACGACGAAGCCTTTGCCGCCTTCAAGGCCCTCGCCCGGCATGAGGGCATCGTCCCCGCCCTTGAATCGTCGCACGCCATTGCCGAGGCCCTGCGCCTCCACTCCGAGCAGCCCGACGCGCTGATCCTCGTCGGCCTGTCCGGTCGCGGCGACAAGGACATGGCGTCCGTGCAGAAGCTGCTGGAGGCCGCTTAATGAGTCGCTACGCATCCATGTTCGCGGCCTGCCGTGCCCAAAACCGCATCGCTTTCGGTGGATTCCTGATGCTTGGCCACCCCTCACCATCCGCCACTGCCGAACTGCTCGACGCGCTCGTCGAGGGCGGCGCCGACATGGTCGAACTCGGCATCCCCTTCTCCGATCCGGTCGCAGACGGCCCGGTCATTGCCCGCGCCGGGAAACAGGCGCTCGAAGCCGGCGTGACCCCGGACGACTGCCTCGGGATGATCGCCGCCTTCCGCGCCCGCCATCCCGCCGTTCCCGTGGGCATCTTGACCTACGCGAACATCGTCATGGCTCGCGGTCGCTCCGCTTTCGCTCGCGAACTTGCCGATGCCGGAGCCGACAGCCTGCTCGTCGCGGACGTCCCCTCGATCGAGGCCGAACCGTGGGCGGAGGACATGATCGCCGCTGGAATCGATCCGGTTCTCATCGCCGCTCCAAACACGCCCGACTCCGCACTTCAGCGCATCGCAGGCTTAGGCCGCGGCTACACCTATTGTGTCGCGCGCAGCGGAGTCACCGGCTCCGGTGAGGCGCCCCGGCTAGCGCACGGCGCCCTGTTCGCAGCGCTCGAACGGCATGGAGCACACCCGCCTGTCCTCGGCTTCGGAATCTCGACGGCCGAACATGTCGCCGCCGCCGCACAGGCGGGCGCCGCGGGAGTAATCGTCGGCAGCGCGCTGGTCCAGATCGCCGCGCTTGAGGACGGACCTGCCCAGGTCCGCGATTTCTGCCGGGCGCTCGCCCGCGCCTAGCGGGCCCGCGGAGCTCGTTCCACCGTCGCAATCGCCCTACGCCGACACGCCTCGCTTTGACCCCCGCGTTCCCCTCCCCTAAGGCGCAGCCGCAACCGCCAAGGGGATTCTCAAGTGGGTAACGTCACGGTCATCGGCGCGCAGTGGGGCGACGAGGGCAAGGGAAAGATCGTCGACTGGCTCGCCAGCCGCGCCGACGTTGTCGTCCGCTTCCAGGGCGGCCATAATGCCGGCCACACGCTTGTCGTCGGCGAAAAGGTCTACAAGCTCAGCCTGCTCCCCAGCGGAATCGTCACCGGCACGCTCTCCGTAATCGGCAACGGCGTCGTGCTCGATCCGTGGGCGCTGGAGGCCGAGGTCGAGAAGCTGCGGGCGCAGGATGTCCGCATCGAGCCCGACGTGCTGCGCATCGCCGAGACCTGCCCGCTGATCCTTCCCATTCACCGCGATCTCGACGCGATGCGCGAGGATGCGAGCGGCGCCGGCAAGATCGGCACCACTCGCCGTGGGATCGGCCCGGCCTATGAGGACAAGGTCGGCCGCCGCGCCATCCGCGTCTGCGACCTCGCGCACCTCGCCGAGATCGACCCGTTGCTCGATCGACTATGCGCCCATCACGACCACCTTCGCGCCGGCTTCGGCCAGCCCCCGTCGACCGCGACCGGCTGAAGGACGACCTTGCCGGGATCGCCGACTTCGTCCTGCAGTTTGCCCGTCCGGTTTGGCGGGATCTCGACGAGGCGCGCCGACGCGGGCGGCGAATCCTGTTCGAAGGCGCGCAGGGCGTTCTGCTCGACGTCGACCACGGAACCTATCCGTTCGTCACCTCTTCCAACACGGTCGCCGGTACGACCGGCAGCGGCAGCGGCATGGGCCCGGGCGCGGCCGGCTTCGTGCTCGGCATCGTCAAGGCCTACACCACCCGCGTCGGCTCAGGCCCCTTCCCGACCGAGCTAAGCGACGACATCGGCCAGCGCCTCGGCGAGCGAGGCCATGAATTCGGCACCGTTACGGGCCGCCAACGGCGCTGCGGCTGGTTCGACTCCGTGCTCGTCCGCCAGTCGGCCGCGGTCAGCGGCGTGACCGGAATCGCGCTGACCAAGATCGACGTCCTCGACGGGCTCGAGACGGTGAAGATCTGCACCGGCTATCGCATCGACCACGAGACCTTCGACTATCTCCCGCCGCACGCTGCGGACCAGATGCGGGCCGAGCCGATCTATGAGGAAATGGACGGGTGGAGCGGCACCACCGCAGGCGCGCGGAGCTGGGCAGACCTTCCCGCCCAAGCGATCAAATACGTCCGCCGAATCGAAGAGCTGATCCGCTGCCCGGTGGCGCTGGTCTCCACCTCCCCGCAGCGGGAGGACACGATTTTGGTGCGAGACCCATTCACGTCCTGAGCAGAGCACGGGCCTGGCTCAGTAGCGGATCAGGCCCCGGTCCACGAAGAGCAGGTAGGCGCCATAGGCGAGCGCGACCCACACCAGCACGATGACGAACATCGCTCCGCGGCTGGTGGGCCGCTCCCCGCGCCGGTCTGCTTCCACGCGCAGTTCGTCCATCAGCGCGGCCGGTATCAGCTTCAATGACAGCCAGATTCCGGCGGGAACGATGATCAGGTCGTCGATATAGCCGAGCACCGGGATGAAGTCGGGAATGAGGTCGATCGGGCTCAGTGCGTAGGCTGCGACCGCCCCGGCGAGCAGCTTCGCGCCGATTGGCGTTCTCGGGTCCCGGGCGGCAAGCCACAAGGCGACGACATCGCGTTTCAGCCGGCGTGCCCAGTCTTTTAGCCGACCGCTCAATGCGTCACTTCGAAGTTATGCGCTCCGGTCAGGGCGACCGCTTCGCAGTCCAGCGCGTCCACCCTCGCCGCCCCCGGTCCGTGCTTCATCGCCGCGATCATCTCCTCGACCGCCGCTTGTTCGCCTTCGACATGCGCCTCGACGCTGCCATCCGCGCAGTTGCGAACCCATCCGAAAACACCGAGCCGCTTTGCCTGCTCGCGCGTCCACGCGCGGAAGAACACGCCTTGCACCCGGCCAGTGACACGAATGCGGCGTGCTGTGGCCATCACACTGTCGCGATGTCGGGCGCGTCCTCGGCCTTCATTCCGACGACGTTGTAGCCGGCATCGACATGGTGGATTTCGCCAGTCACGCCGCTGGCAAGGTCGCTGAGCAGGTAAAGCCCTGCGCCGCCGACATCCTCGATCGTCACGTTGCGGCGGAGCGGCGCATTATATTCGTTCCACTTCATGATGTAGCGGAAGTCGCCGATCCCGCTCGCGGCCAGGGTCTTGATCGGTCCGGCGCTGATCGCGTTGACGCGAATGCCCTCGGGCCCAAGGTCGGCGGCGAGATATTTGACGCTGGTCTCGAGCGCGGCCTTGGCGACGCCCATGACGTTGTAATGCGGAATGACCTTCTCCGCGCCATAATAGCTAAGGGTCAGCATCGACCCGCCCGGCTTCATCATCCGCCGCGCCCGCTGCGCCACCGCGCAGAAGCTGTAGACGGAGATGTTCATGGTCATCAGGAAGTTCTCAAGGCTGGTGTCGACGTAGCCGCCGCGAAGCTCGTTCTTGTCGGAAAAGCCGATGGCATGGACGACGAAGTCCAGCCCGTCCCAGCGTTCAGCGACTTGTTTGAACGCGCGGTCGAGCGCGGCCGTTTCCGACACGTCGCAGTCGAAACAGAAGTCGCTGCCGAGCTGCTCCGCTAAAGGCCGCACCCGCTTTTCGAGCGCCTCGCCCTGGTAGCTGAACGCCAGCTCGGCGCCCTGCTCGCCAAGTTGCTTCGAAATCCCCCAGGCCAGCGACTTGTCATTCGCCAGGCCCATGATGAGTCCGCGCTTGCCGCTCATCAATCCACTCATGCTTTTGCCCCTTGTTCGCTCAATTCCACATCTTCGCCCGGCTCCGGTTCCTCGACCTCGAGCTGCTGCGCGTATGGACCCTCGTAAACCTCGCCCTTTAGCGCCTTGCCGCCGTAATCGGCCAGCGCGGCGTTGAGCTCGGCGCCGGTAACCACCCCAAGGCCGACGAGGAAGAAGAAAATCAGCGCAATCATCACGCCGGCGAGGCTTCCGTACGTGATCTCGTAGCCGCCGGCCATTGCGAGCGCCGGTGGAAGCAATTCGACGCTGGCGATCCACCATAATGTCACCAGCATCGCGCCGGGCCATTTGCGGCAGCCGATCTTGCGGTAGCGCTTGGGGGTGAGGATCAAGAAGATCGCGTAAAACGTGGCATAAAGCGTCACCGCCGGCGCGAAACGATACCAGCCCAACTGGGTCGCAAGACCGTCCGACGCCGGCAGCCGGGCGACCACGAAATGCTCGATCGATGTGCCGAGAACCGCAAGGCCGAACGCGAGCATCAGCAGCAGGACGGCGACAAGGATGATCCCCAGCGAACCCAGGCGGTAGGTCCAGAAGGGCGCGCTATAAGGAACGCCGTAGGCGCGGCGCAGGATGTCGCGGATCGTCTCGATGAAGCTTGCCGCGGTCCACAGGCCGACGATCGCGCCGAACCACAGCAATGGTCCGGTTCGCGCCGTCAGCACTTCTTGGATCGGCGCGCTCAAGACTTCGGCGACGTTCGGCGGCAAACGCGCGAGGATCGTCGCCACGGTGCGCTGACCGTCAGCCGACTGGCCGAGCAACTGGGCGATGGCGGCAGCGAGAATGAAGAATGGAAACAGCGCCAGAAGCGACAGGAAGGCGAGGTTGCCGGCGTGGATGAAGCCATCGTTATAGACGCCGATCGCGACGCGCTTGGTGATCTCCCAAGCGGTCGGCGGCGGGTGATGAGCCTCGGCGACATGCGGCCCGAGCGCCGCGGCTTCCGCTGCCTGCTCCTTTCGCCGTTCCTCTGGCGACAGCGGATGCTGGTCCTGCATCCGACCCTAAACGCCAAGCGCCTTGCGCGGGTTGCCGCCGCCGTCCCAGCTTTCCGCGAAGGTGCGAAGCGCGGCATCGTCGGCCGGCAGGTCGACCGACAGCATGACCTTCATGTCGCCGCGCTTGCCGGCCTTGTCGGTGAAGCCCTTGGCCTTGAGGCGGAGTACCTTGCCCGATGTCGCGCCCTTGGGCACCGTGAGCATCACCGGCCCGTCGGGCGTCGGCGCCTTCACCTTGGCGCCGAGCACGGCTTCCTTGAGCGTAATCGGCAGCGTCAGGCGGATGTCATTGCCTTCGCGCGCGAAGAAGGGATGCGGCGCGACCTCGATCGAAACGATTGCGTCGCCCATTCCGCCAGGGCCCTGCTGCCCTTGCCCGCTCAGCCGAATCTTCGTGCCGTCCTCAACGCCCTTGGGAAGCTTGAGATCGATCGTCTTGCCACCGGACAAGGTCACGCGCTGGGGCTTCAGCGCTGCCGCATCCAGAAACGGAACCTTGAGCCGATAAGCGACGTCGGCGCCCTTTGGCGGCGGTGCACTCCGCCGTCCAAAACCGCCACCCGACCGACGTGCCCCGCCTCCGCCGAAGAGGCCTTCGAACAGGTCGCTGAGGTCGGCTGGATCGGCGCTGAAGCCGCCGGGAAAGCCTTCGAATCCGCCCGTACCGCCGCCTCCGCCGGGATAGCTTGATCGGCCACCGCCGCCGCCGAAACCTGCGCCGAACGGCATCCTGGGGTTGCCGTCTTCGTCGATCTCGCCGCGGTCGTAGCGGGCGCGCTTGTCCTTGTCGGACAGGATTTCATAGGCCTGCGTCACTTTTGCGAAACGCTCGGCCGCCTTGGGATTGTCCTTGTTGCGGTCGGGGTGAAGCTGCTTGGCGAGGCTTCGATAGGCTTTCTTTATCTCGGCCTCGCTCGCTCCCCGCGCAATTCCAAGCTGCTGGTATAGGTCCATAAGTCACTCCTGCCCAGCAGCACCTTGCAGGGCAAGGGCCGCGCGGCCTAATGCGTCGCCCGACATGGCCGACGATCCCATCACGCTGTTCGACGACTGGCTGGCCGAAGCACGAGCCGCCGAGCCCAACGACCCCGAAGCAATGGCCCTTGCAACCGCGGATTCGGAAGGGCGCCCGAGCGTTCGTATGGTGCTGCTGAAGGGACATGGGCCGGACGGATTCAGCTTCTTTACCAATGCTGGCAGCCGCAAGGGTGGCGAGTTGGCAGCCAACCCGGCTGGCTCCCTTCTATTCCATTGGAAGTCGCTTCGCCGCCAGGTCCGCATCGACGGCATGGTCGAAAAGTTGAGCGACCGCGAGGCCGATGACTATTTCGCAACTCGGGGCCGCGATAGCCAGCTCGGTGCGTGGGCGTCGGATCAATCGCGCCCGCTCGACAGCCGCGAGACCTTCGAAAATCGCTTCAACGCGGCGGGATCCCGCTTCGAAGGGCAAGATGTGCCGCGCCCGGCTTATTGGACCGGCTTCCGCCTGATCCCCGAACGCATTGAATTCTGGGAGGACCGCCCGCACCGCCTCCACCACCGCCGCCTGTTCACGAGGAACGGCGACAGCTGGGCCGAGGGGCTGCTCTACCCGTGAACCCTGAGCGCGCTCGCCTGACCCAGCGCGCGGCGCTGGCAAGCATCACCATGGCCGTGGTCCTTGTGTCGCTGAAGACGGTCGCGTCCTGGCAGACCGGCTCGGTCGCGATGCTCGGAAGTCTTGCCGACAGCGCGCTCGACCTGCTTGCCAGCCTCGTCACCCTCGTCGGGGTGCGGTTCGCGGCGATGCCGGCCGATGACGATCACCGCTTCGGCCATGGCAAGGCAGAGGCGCTTGCGGCGCTCGCGCAGGTTATCCTGATCACGATTTCGGCGCTTGGCATTGCCTGGCGCGCCATCGACCGCCTGCAGAACGGCGCACCCACCGGGGACTTGGAGATGGGTGTCGGGGTGTCGGTGTTCGCGATTCTCGCGACCTTCGCGCTGCTCGCCTACCAGCGCCACGTTATCCGCAAGACCGGCTCGATCGCGATAAGGACCGACAACGTCCATTATCAGTCGGACCTGTTCCTCAACCTGTCGGTGATCGCCGCGCTAGTCCTGGACCAGATGATGGGATGGCGCGCCGCGGACCCGATCTTCGGGATCGGCATCGCTCTATGGCTGATGTGGGGCGCCGGGCGCGCGGCATCCCATTCCGTCGACCAGCTCATGGACCGCGAGTGGCCGCAGGAGGAGCGCGAGGCATTCCTCTATGCTGCGCGCGATTATCCCGAGCTCGATGGCCTCCACGACTTCCGCACCCGCCATGCCGGCACGCACCGCTTCGTCCAGTTCCACGTCTGGGTCCCGGCCGACTGGACGGTGCGTGAGGCGCACGACCGCATGGATGCCGTCGAGGAGAAATTGCAGTCGCGGTTCCCGGGAACCGAGATCCTCATCCATCTCGACCCGGAAGGTCATACCGACCGCGAGACGATGCTCCCATCCGCAATCACGGAAAAGAAGCCTTGATCGATCTTCCCATCTTTCAGGTCGATGCGTTCGCGAGCCGGCCGTTCACGGGAAATCCGGCGGCGGTCATGCCCCTCGACCAATGGCTTCCCGACGATATCATGCAGATGATCGCGGCCGAAAATAACCTTGCCGAGACAGCTTTCCTCGTACGTTGCGAACACGATGACGCCGATTACGACCTGCGCTGGTTCACCCCGACGGTCGAGGTCGACCTGTGCGGCCATGCGACACTGGCCAGCGCCCATGTCCTGCCGTTCGATGACAGGATTCGCTTCGCCACGCGCTCGGGAATCCTGACTGTCGAGAAGCGCGATGGGAAGCTGTGGCTCGACCTGCCTACCGGTTCCGTAGAGCCGGGGACGGAGCCCGGCCTGCTCGAAGCGCTCGGCCTGCGGGAAAATACGCCCTGCTTCCTTGGGCGTGGCGGCAATGGCGCGGCGATCGCCCTGCTCGAAAACGAGGCGGCTGTCCGCGCCGTCGATCCCGACTTCCGCGCGCTGAAGGGATACGACCGGCTGGTGATGGTGACCGCGACGGGCGACAACACCGATGTCGTCAGCCGCGTCTTCGCCGCTTACCACGGCATCGACGAAGATCCGGTGACCGGCTCCGCTCACGGCTCGCTGGTCCCCTTTTGGGCAAACCGCCTCGGCCGCATCCGCTTCACCGCCTTCCAGGCAAGTAAGCGCGGCGGCCATCTCGTCTGCGAGCTGAGCAACGACCGGGTGATTCTCGGCGGCACCTGCGTCACGGTGATCGACGGCCGCTTCCGGATTTAGGTCGGCTTTCGTCGCGCCACGATCAAGTCGGCGAGGTCTACCGCCCTCATGCGTTGGAACCGGCCCGGGCCGATTGAAACCAGCCCGGACTTTGCCCTTAACGCTTGTAGAGAAGTTCCTGGAGCAACATGCTGCCGCCGAGCTTGCGATATTTTGCCCGGGCGCCGCTTTGTTTGTCCTGTTCGCGGGAGGTCGTCGCGAGGAAGGCGTTCAGTTCCTTCTCGCGTGCTTCGTCCTCGGCGGGCGTCGTCACATGATCGCTGATGGTGACGAGGTAGAGGTCCGGCTCTCCCGCGCGCTTGTTGACGTTGGCCAGGATATAAGAGTTCCTCATCCAGCCCTTCGACTTCGAGAACTCGATGTTTTTGCGATATGCGCCCGCGAGGTGGTCGGCATACTCGCCCGTATAGCCATCATCGATCGTGATCTCGGCGACTGTCCAGAAGTTGCCGCCCCTTAGCGGACTGTCCTGTGCCGCGACCGGACTCGCGAACGCGATTGTTGCCGCGCCGAGCGCGGTAAGCATGAACTTATGCATGGGTGTTCCCCTTTGGCGAACGTCCGTCCGCCCAGAGACGAAAGTCGCAACGACTCGGCGGACGCCGGCCATCGAAATCGTCCACGGTCAACGTATGGCGAAACGCCGCCGACTTCTAACGGAAATTTTACGGTGTTGAATGATCTGAATTGTGCGCGTTGCTAAAGTCCAGCCTCAATCGCCAGCCGGATCGCTTCCGCCGAGCTTCGAACACCCAGGCGGCGGAGGAGGTGCATGCGGTGGATTTCGACCGTTTTCTGACTGATATTCAATTCACTTGCGATCTGCTTGCTGAGGTGGCCTCTCGCGATCAGAGTCAGGATCTGTAACTGCCGGCTCGTGAGCGATGCGATACTTTGCCTGGCACGCGCCCTGCGCGCTGCGAGACCCCCAGAGTCCATTGCGCCAAGATCGACTTGGGAACCGAGAAACCATCGCAGCTTTCCATCCTCCTCGAACAGCGGCATGATCATGACGCCATTCAGGAACATGGTGCCGTCACGGCGATAATTGACCATCGGCACCAGCGCCGGCCGCCGTTCTCGGATTGCAGTGGCAATTTCCGCTGACGAAGCTGGATCTGTATCTGGTCCAGTCAGGAACCGGCAATTTCGCCCGATGATTTCGTTTTCCGAGTAGCCGGTGAGCGTGCGAAACGCTTCGTTCGCAAGACGGATGGGATTGTCGGGCGCCGTCGGGTCGGTAACCACCATGGCCACCGGGCTTAGCTCGATCGAGGCGAAAAATGCCTTTCGCTCGGGCGGCTGGTCCGGAAAGTCGAACATGACGATGGCCGATCGTATTAAGCGCGATGCTCTTGCTCAAGCCATCCCGCAGTGCCCAGGCCTTGAACGCTAGCGGTTGGCCGTAAACGCTGCGAGTGCGTTGGCACTCGGATTGCTGATGCAATAATCGATGATCTTGTCCGTCGACGCGGCGATCGGGCCAAGCTCGATCACCGACTGCTTCTTTTGCCCGCTGACGTAGCCGTGCAGGAACAGAACGGCATTGTCGCGATATTCGCCGTTCATGGTCAGTAGCGATCGGCAGTCGAAGGTGGAAAGATCGACCTTGTCCGCCTTGGCCGGCCCCTGCCCAATCGCCGGGCCCGTGAATGCCAGGGCCGCAACGGCTGCGGCGATTGCGCTTGCTCTAAATTGATTCGTCATGGTTGCCCTCGTCGCTCGTGGTGTCGTTGGAGACCGCATTTTCTTAGCCTCGCATGCAGGCGTTATATTCCGCCTGGTAGATGTCGGAGTAGTCGCGGTCCCTGCGGACTCCGCCCCGCACCGCTCCGAACCCGGCGCCGACTGCGGCGCCGCGCCCGGCGTTGCCGGTAATCGCTCCGAAGACCACTCCTCCCGCTGCGCCGCGCGCCGCGCCGCCGAGGGCGCCGCCGCGCGATGAGGAACGGCTTATCTCCTTCGCCTGGTCCCTCGCGTAGCCGTCACAATATGCGGAGGACGGGGCCGCAAGCGCCGGCGGGGCGAGAAACGCTCCTGCAGCGAGTAGCGCCGCGCCCAATGTCGTCTTGCCAACTCCGGTCGTTCCGCCGTTCGTCATCGATCAAGCTCCGCGCCGCGAAGAAATGGGCCGTGCGAAAGCACCGGCTGAAGCGCCTTGCTAATGGTTGCCCGTGACCGACTATATCGGGAATCATACCTACGAAAGTGGTCGGAGCGACCGTCGCTGCTTGACGTCAGACTTCAGCCGGCCCAGCAGGTCCAATGCCAGCGCGTCAACGCGCTGCGCCCGTCCTGTCGGCGTATGACTCCATATGGGGAAAGCATATGCTACGAGCCGTGCCACTTCTCACCATTTCGCTTTTGATTGCGGCTCCGGCCGCGGCTGGGCCCGCGGACGACGCGACTGCCGTCGCCACCCAGATCCTCGACAAGTTCAATGGCGGCGACGTGAATGCTTTCGTCGCCGCGCATCAGAGCGGCGCATTGATCGTCGACGAGTTTGCCCCGCACATCTGGAATGGCCCGAATTCCGCGCAGCGATGGGTCAGCGACTATACCAAGGATGCCGAAAAGCGCGGGATCAGCGGCGGCCGAGTCGATTATGACAAACCGCTTCAGGCGAATAGCGATGGAAAATCCGCCTATATCGTCCTTCCGACGACCTATCGCTTCACCCAGAATGGCAAGAAGATGATTGGCAAGGGCAGCATGACGTTTGTCATGGCTCGAAGCGGCGCCATCTGGAAAATTGCGAGCTGGACCTATTCCGGAGGGACGCCCGCGCCGGAATGATCGCCTACGCGGCGACGGCCTCGGCGTTCACGGCAGCCTGGGTGGCGATGATCGTGCCGCCGCCGAGTAACCGTTCGCCGTCAAAGAACACGGCCGACTGGCCCGGCGCGACTCCATATTCGGGCGAATCGAAGGTCACAGTGTCGCCGTCCCAGGTCGCTGTCACCGGCTTCGCGAGGGATCGCACCTTGGCCTGCACTCGCGTTTGGCCCTCGCCGAGCCAGTTGACGCCGTCGATTCGCGCCGCCGCCACCGCCAGCGCGCTTCGCGGCCCAACGAACACCCGCCGCTCCGCCGGCTCCAGCCGCACCACGTAGAGCGGCTCGGCCTGTCCGCCGATCTCGAGGCCGCGGCGCTGGCCAATCGTATAGTGGACGACGCCGCCATGCTCCCCAAGCACGCGTCCGTCGACGTGGACGATTTCGCCTGGCGCCGCTGTCTCAGGCCGAAGCTTTTTCACCAACGAGGCGTAATCGCCGTCCGGGACGAAGCAGATGTCTTGGCTGTCCGGCTTGTCGGCCACGATCAGTCCCGCCTCGGTTGCGAGCGCGCGGACCTCGGCCTTGGGCATATCGCCAAGCGGGAAACGCACGAAGTGGAGCTGATCGGGTGTCGTCCCGTAAAGGAAGTAGCTCTGGTCGCGCGCGGGATCGCGGCCTCTCCATAGCTCGATTCGTCCCTTATTCTCGATTCGCCGGACATAATGGCCGGTTGCCAGGCAATCCGCGCCAAGCTCCCGAGCGAAGGCGATGAGGTCGGTGAACTTCACGCCCTGGTTGCACTTGGAGCAAGGTATTGGGGTCTGCCCCGCCGCATAAGCGTCGGCGAACTCCTCGATCACGCCTTCACGAAAGCGCGTTTCATAATCGAGCACGTAATGCGGGATTCCGAGCCGGTCGCAGACCGTCTTGGCGTCGTAGATGTCTTGCCCTGCGCAGCAGGCGCCGCCGCGCTGCACCGCTTCGCCATGGTCGTAAAGCTGCATCGTTACGCCAACGACACGCGCCCCCGTCCGCGCGGCGAGCATCGCGACGACGGAGGAATCGACGCCGCCCGACATGGCGACGACGATGAAGGATGCGCTGGACTCGCGCGGAAGGTCAAAAATGTCCGGCATGGCGTGGGCCTTTACCTGAAATTCACCCTGTCCGGCTAGAGATGCTCAACCAATGACGGAAAAACGGGGTTCGGTTTGGCGCGATATGACGGAGAATTGATCGCCGCGGGGGAGATCGCGTTCGATCTCGGCGACCTTGCCCGTACGCTTGCCGGCTCCACTGATGAAGCCGAGCGCGCGCGGCGGCTTGCGATGGCCCGCCTGCTCTCTGCCACAGAGGGATGGAAAGCGGCCGCGGCAGCGCTCGACGGCGCCTTTGCCGAGGCACTTGGGGAGTCTGGGTTAACGACACGGAAAGACAGATGAGGATCGGGTTTACCAGCGCGTTTCAGAATATCTTCAACCGCTCGCGGTTTAATGCGGCCATCGAACAGCTTTAGGTGAGTTTGAAAACGACATGCTTGAGAACCAGAAAATCCGGCCGGCTCAGGTCATCGGTCCGCTCGGCGAGCCGCTGACCCTTGATTCGCTCCCCCCGGCCGACACCACGCGCTGGGTCGTCCGCCGCAAGGCGGAAGTGGTCGCTGCTGTCGCGGGCGGGCTTCTGACCGTCGACGAAGCGTGTCAGCGCTACACGCTGAGCCTTGAGGAGTTCACCAGCTGGCAGCGGGCTGTTGATCGTTCGGGCATGCCTGGGCTGCGCGTGACGCGGATCAAGCATTACCGCGACCAATATGAGCGCCAGCAGCGCTATTAATCTGAATTCTCAACGCTTTTTCAGGGTTTGAAACGGCCGCGACCCCTTCCGCGGCCGTTTCGTTACGTACCCGGTCTGGACAGACCGTTCTTAATCCGGAACAAGTAGCGTGCATCACGCGTCTTGATGCCGGAAGGCGGCTGCAAAGACGGACCGCCAAGAACAGGAGGGAATGCGTACATGACCTGGATTCTCATCATCATCATCGGCGGTATTCTGGGCTGGCTGGCGAGCATCATCATGCGGACCGATGCTCAGCAGGGCATCATCCTCAATGTTGTTGTCGGCATCGTCGGCGCCATCTTGGGCGGACTTCTGCTTGCTCCGCTGCTTGGCGGCGGTTCGATCACGTCCGGCGACTTCTCGCTGCCGAATCTGCTCATCTCGCTGCTCGGCGCGGTAATCCTTCTGGCGATCGTCAATCTCGTTCGCCGCGGTTCCGTCCGCTAACAGCGACTGACCACTTAAACTGGAAGGGCCGTCCGGGAAGCCGGGCGGCCCTTTCCTTATTTCCTAGCGCAACTCGAAGCTCATGCTGACCGAGGTCGAGAGGTTCTGCGTGCCCGGGTCAATGTCCGTCTTGGCACGCGAGCCAGTCACCATCATGGTCTCAGCCGCATAGGGGGCGGGCGGCGGCATATGGATTGCGCCGCCTTCACTGACTGAAAGCAGCCGCACGACCCGCATTCCAAGCGCCCGAGCATAGAGCTCGGCACGCGCCCGGCCGTTGGCGATCGCCTTGACCCGCGCCTCGTCATAGGCGGCTTCCGGTTTGTCGATGGTGAGGCTTGGGCCGTTGATCTGGTTCGCGCCCTCCCTCACCAGCGCATCAAGGATCGCGCCGGTGCGCTTCAGGTCACGAAACTTGATGTTCACGGTATTGGTCGCGCGGTAACCGGTAAGAGTCGGCGGCTGGTTCTCCGCATAGCGATATTCCGGATTAAGGTTGATCGAGGAGGTCTGAATGTCCTTGTCGTCGATGCCCGCCCGCTTCAGCGCCGACCGTACCCTTTCCATCCGCTCGGCGTTCTCTTCGATCGCCGCGGTCGCGGTCGGCCGGAGCGTTTGAACCCCAGCGGAAATGATTGCGAGGTCCGGCACCCTAGTGACTTCGCCGCTCGCGCTGATGTCCAGCCGCGTTCCCGACATAACAGGGACGGCGATGGCCTGCGCCGTAAGTGCGGACGGCGCCGTCATGAGCGCGCCCGCAAGCGCAATTTTCCAATGTTTCAACCGATCCTCCATTCACCGAATAGGGGCCAAGCCTGAGGGCCGGGCCATGGCTGCGGGCTGAATGAAAGCGTTAGCGGCGCTTCAGGATCAATCGATAGAGCAAGAGGATGACGAAGGCGCCGACGATTGCGCCGATGAATCCCGCACCGTTCATAGCGCTGTCCAGGCCCAGCGCCTGACCGAGGAAGCCCGCAAGCAGCGCGCCCGCTACGCCGAGCAGGACGGTTATAATGCAGCCGCCGGGATCCTTGCCAGGCATCAGCAGCTTAGCGATCATGCCCGCAAGCCCGCCAATGATGATCCATGCGATCCAGCCGTGCTCTTCGAGATAGCCCATGCGTTTCTCCTTTCGCGGACCGTCGAATCGACGGCCCATGCGCCACGGGGCGCATCCAACACCATCCGCCGGTGCCCGAGCAAGAGCTACCGTTGGTCGAAAAGCATATTACATTCGCAGGAGGATCGGCGATTGGGCATTATTGCAGCCGGTGGCTTATTCGGCTAATACAGTCCCCGAAGGATGCCGGATAAGGCGGGAAAACTGACGAAAGATGCTGAGGATGAACCAGGAAACTCGATTGCAGGGGTCGGACACGCTAATCGTCGTCGACCGTTCTAGCCGGCGCCGCTGGATCATCATCGCGGCAGCGGTGGTCGCACTCGCGGCAATCGCCTATTTCATCTTCACCGGCGGCGAGGAAAAGGGCCCCGCGGCCGGGCCGGGTGGCGGACGAGGCGGCGCTGCCACGGCAGTATCCGTGACCATCCCCGGGCGAACCGACGTCGCGCGCGTGATCAGCGCTTCCGGCCCGCTCGCCGCCCGCCGTGACCAGCCGGTCGGCGTGGCTGGCGAAGGCGGCCTTGTCCGCGCTGTGCATGTCGACGCTGGAAGCTGGGTTCGCCAAGGGCAGGTTCTCGCCTCCGTCGACCGATCGGTCCAGTCGCAGACTGCGGCACAGCTTGCCGCGCAGGTGCAGGCCGCGCGCGCCGATGCCGCCCTTGCCCAGAACGAATATGATCGCAGCGCCGCGCTGGTGAATCGCGGCTTCGTCTCCAAGGCGGATCTCGATCGCAAGAAGGCGGCCCGTGACGCTGCCGAAGCCCGCGTCCGCGTTGCCCAGGCCCAGCTTGGCGCCACCCGCGCCCAGATCGGCCGTCTCGATATTCGCGCGCCGACCTCCGGCCTGGTCCTCGCCCGCAACGTCGAGGTCGGCCAGATCGTAAGCCCTGGAAGCGGCGCCCTGTTCCGCCTTGCGAGCGGCGGCGACATGGAAATGCGAGCGCAGCTTTCGCAGCAGGACCTGGCGTTCGTCCGTTCCGGCATGGCCGCTTCGATCACGCCCGTCGGCTCTGATCGCAGCTACACCGGCCGGGTGTGGCAGGTCGCTCCGGTGATCGATCCGCAAAGCCGCCTTGGCGAAGTCCGGATTTCCGTTCCGTTCGATCCGGCGATCCGGCCGGGAGGCTTCGCGGAAGCCAGGATCACCTCGGGTTCGACGACTGCCCCGCTTCTTCCTCAGAGCGCCGTGCTCAGCGATTCGAAGGGCAATTACGTCTATATCATCAACGGCAAGAACGAGGTCGAGCGGCGCAACGTCAAGGTCGGCAACATCGACGACAACGGCGTGACAATCGCCAGCGGGATCAGCGGGAATGAGCAGGTCGTGGTTTCGGCCGGACCGTTCCTCAACCCTGGGCAGAAAGTCACACCGCGGCGGATCTCGGCGACCGCCGCGCTGCAGCGTTAAGGCGGGCTGAGGCCCGTTCAGGAAGGCGATTAGGTCATGAATTTCCGGAACATCTCGTCCTGGTGCATCCAGAATCCGGTTCCACCGATCGTTCTGTTCATCGGCCTTCTCCTGGCCGGCTTGTTTGCGTTCATGAACATGGACGTGAACAACAATCCGGACATCGATTTCCCGGCGGTTGAAGTCGGGATTTCGCAGCCGGGCGCGGTCCCGACCGAAATCGAAAACCAGATCACGCAGAAGGTCGAAGCGGCGATTCGTGGCGTCAACGGCGTCGACGAGATCAACTCCAGCATTCGCGAAGGCTTCAGCTCGACCTTCGTGCAGTTCGAGATCGGTACGCCCACCGACCAGGGCGTCAATGACGTCCGCAATGCGCTGTCGCAGATCCGCAGCGACCTTCCCGAAGGCATTCTCGAGCCGCAGGTGACCCGGGTCGACATCGCCGGCGAGCCGATCACCTTCGTCGCTGCCGAGACGACCGACATGAGCCTCGAGGAGCTGAGCTGGTACGTAGACAATACCGTTTCGCGCCGGCTGCTCGGTGTCGAGGGCGTCGCCGCAGTCGCCCGTGAGGGCGGCGTCGAGCGAAACATCCGCGTCATTCTCGATCCGGCCGCGCTTCAGGCGCAGGGCATCAGTGCCGCGCAGGTTAACGCCCAGATCCGCCAGACCAACCTCAACGCGGGCGGTGGCCGGGCGGAAATCGCTGGCTCAGAACAGGCCGTCCGGGTCCTGGGCAATGCCCCGGACGCCTATGCGCTTTCGCAAATGCAGATCGCGGTTCCAGGCGGACGGGTCGTCAGGCTGGCCGACCTCGGCGAGGTCAAGGACGCCTATTCAGAGCAGCGCTCGATCGCGCGGATGAACGGGCGCCAGGTCATCAGCTTCAACGTTTCACGCTCCAAGGGCTCATCCGAAGTCACGGTTTACGACGCCGTCTGGCAAGAGATGAAGAAGCTCGAGAAGGAGGATCCGAGGATCCGCTTCGTCGAGATCAACAACAGCGTCGATTACACCAAGGGGCAATATGATTCGGCGATGCACGGCCTGATCGAAGGCGCGATCCTGGCCGTCCTCGTCGTGTTCCTCTTCCTCCGCGATTTCCGGGCGACGATGATTTCGGCCATCGCCATTCCGCTGTCGGCGATTCCCGCTTTCTATTTCATGGACCTGATGGGCATCACCCTGAACGGCCTCTCGTTGCTTGCATTGAGCCTGGTGGCGGGTGTTTTGGTCGACGACGCGATCGTCGAGATCGAGAACATTGTGCGCCACATGCGGATGGGCAAAACCGCTTACCAGGCGGCGATGGACGCCGCTGACGAGATCGGTCTCGCCGTCGTCGCAACCACCATGTCGATCGTGGCGGTCTTCCTGCCCGTGGCGCTCATGCCCGGCATCTCGGGACAGTTTTTCCAGAGCTTCGGTTACACGGTCGTCATCGCGGTGCTGATGAGCCTGTTCGTGGCGCGAATGATCACGCCTTTGATCGCTGCGTATTTCCTCAAGGCTCATGGCGTCCAGGCGCACGCCAGTGGCCCGGCGATGGACAAGTATCTCGGCATTCTCAAATGGTCGCTCGACACGTCGAAAGCCGATGCCGCAAGGGCGCTGATCCCTGATCATCGCGGCCGCTGGTACCATTATATTCTTGGCGGCCTGATGGTCGCGATCCGCGCCGTCGCCTTCGTTGCCGGCGTCGGAATCAGCATGCAGCTTCTGGGCAAGGCGGGAATCTTGCCCAGCGGGCTCAACATGCTCCTCGCTCTCATTGGTGGCGTCGTCGCCTTCATCGTTGTCGGCAAGCTGCTTGGCCTAGTGATGGGCATGTTCAGCACGCCCTTTGCGGACTTCTACAAACATTGGGGCCAGCGCTGGGCTGCCCGGAAGCAAGACCACCGTATCACCATGGTCGGCGTCGGCTTCGGCGCGTTCGCCCTTCAGATCGCGCTGTTCATGGGCCTTTCGATGTCCTTCCAGCCGCCGCTCAACCTCGACTTCAGCCGGGTGCGGATCGGTATGGCGCCCGGCTCCACCGTCCAGCAAGCCTCCGATCTGGCCAACCGCACGGCCGAGATTTTCGAAGGCCATCCGGATGTCGACCGGGTCTTCCAGCGTGTCTTTACCGGCGCCGCCTTCCTCAACATCGTCCTGAAGAAGGACCGGGAAATGACCTCGACCGAGTTCGAGCGCAGCTTGGCGCCGAAGCTCGCGCAGATCCCTGACGCCCAAGTTAACTTTATGAGCCAGGGTGGGGGCGGGCCGGGCAGCGGCGGCCGCGACATGGTGCTCTACCTCGGAAGCCCCGATCCGGTTCTGCTCCAGCAGACCGCCAACAAGATCGCGGACGAGATGGAGTCGCTGCCGCAGCTCGTCGCACCGCGTGTCGTCGGCGACCTCGTCCGTCCGGAAATCATCGTCAAGCCGCGCTTCGACCTCGCGGCCGACCTTGGCGTCACCACGACTGCTCTAAGTCAGACAATCCGCATCGCCACGCTCGGTGATATCGCCCAGAACAGCGCGAAATTCTCGCTGTCCGACCGTCAGGTGCCAATCACCGTGTCGTTGTCGGAAGAGTCACGACGCGACCTCAGTATCCTGGAAAATCTTCCGGTTCCAACGTCCAGCGGCGGTTCCGTCCCGCTGAAGGCTGTCGCGGAAATCGGCTTCGGAGCCGGTCCGTCGGCGGTCCAGCGCACCAACCAGGTGCGGCGCATCGCTGTCGGCGCGGACCTTTCGCCGGGCCTGGTTTCGGGCGACGTCTGGCCGAAAATCAACGAGCTTCCGACGGTCAAGAACCTGCCTGAAGGCGTCCAGAAACTGGAGCTTGGTGACAGCAAGTGGCAGGCTGAGCTATTGTTCTACTTCTTCGTGGCCTTGGCTGCCGGGGTCATGCTGGTGTTCGCGGTGCTCGTCCTGCTCTATCGACGATTCCTCTCCCCGTTCGTCAACATGGGCTCCCTGCTGCTGGCCCCGCTCGGTGCCGCAATCGGGCTTCACATCGCGGGCCAGCCCCTGTCGCTACCCGTGTTCATCGGCATCCTGATGCTGTTCGGGATCGTCGCCAAGAACTCGATCCTGCTGATCGATTTCGCGGTCGAGATGATGGATCATGGGATGGAGAAAGATGAGGCCATCTACGAAGCGGGTCACAAGCGAGCCCAGCCGATCGTCATGACCACTGTCGCAATGGTCGCGGGCATGATCCCGATTGCCCTCTCGCTTACCGGCGACGGCAGCTGGCGCGCCCCGATGGGCGTGACCGTCATCGGCGGCCTTTTGTTGTCGACGTTGCTGACGCTACTTCTCGTTCCCGCATACTTCTCGATTGCGGTGGATATTGAGAAATGGGTCGGCGCGCGGTTCCGCAAGCTCATCGACAATGGCGAGGAACATGCGCCGATGGCCGGGCCGGTCCCTGCCGAATGACGCCCCGGCAGGCGTGACAAGCGCCTGCCGGACGTTAGGGTGCGGCCGATGAGCAGCGTCGCGCCCTTCGCCCGGTTCAACCCCGCCCAGCCCGGCGCGCGGGGATGAAGATCGCCGCGACCGGCCTGCTCGTGGCAATGGCAGCGACCTATTTCATCGCCCGCTCGCTCGAGCCGTCCTATCCCTGGCTGGCCTGGTTGAAAGCCTTTGCCGAGGCCGGAATGGTCGGCGGGCTGGCCGACTGGTTCGCGGTGACCGCTCTATTTCGACATCCGTTGGGGCTGCCGATCCCCCACACCGCTATCATCCCGCGAAACAAGGACCGCATCGGCGAGGCGCTGGCGAACTTTCTAAAGGAAAACTTCCTTATCGCGCCAGTCGTCGCCCGCCGCATGAAGCGGCTTGACCTCGCCGGCGCCGCAGGCCGCTTCCTCCAGGCGCCGCAGGGCGAGGAGACCCGCATCCGCAAAGGCGCGAGCAGGCTCATCGCCGACATTTTCGAAGGCCTCGACGACGAGCGCCTTGGCGGACTCGTCAAGTCGTCGATCGCCGGGCGGGTCCGCAACATGGAGGTCTCGCCACTCCTCGGCCACGCGCTCGCTTCCGCCATCAACGAGGAACGCCACGTGCCGATGCTGGAAGCGGCGATCCGCTGGACCGCGCGCGCGCTCGACGCGAATGAGAGCCTCATCCGGGAGATGGTCAAGAAACGCACAAACTGGGTGCTTAAGCTCGCCGGGATCGACGCCCGGCTGAGCGACTCCATCCTCGATGGCCTGCGCAAGCTGACCGTCGAGATGCATACCGATCCGGCCCATCCCGTCCGCGTGCGTATCGAGCAGGCGCTCGCCGACCTTGCCAACGACCTCCAGACCAAGCCGGAGACCCGGGCTAGGGTCGAGGAATGGAAGAACCAGCTGCTCGACAACCGTTCGGTGGGGCTGTGGATCGATACGTTGTGGCAGAAGGGGCGTGAAGCGATCATCAAAGCCGCGCGCAATCCCGATGCGGCAATGGCCGGCAAGCTGGGCGAAGTCCTGAAATCCATGGGCACCAGCCTGGAGAAGGATGAGCGGATTCGCGGCGCCATCAACCAATTCGCGCGCCGCGCCATCGCCGGAATGGCCGCCAGCTACGGAAGCTCGATCGTCAAGCTGGTCAGCGACACGGTGCGCGGCTGGGACGCCCAAACCATCACCGACCGTCTTGAGAGCGCCGTCGGCCGCGACCTCCAGTATATCCGTATCAACGGCACGCTTGTTGGCGGCAGCGTCGGCCTGCTGCTCCACGCCCTCGATACGCTCTAGGCCGCTTGCGCCGCGCGGCATTTCCGGCTTCGATGGTGGCGACAGCCACTCAGGGGATCAAAATGACTATTCGATATTTGCTCGCGTCCGCGACGCTCGCTTTCTGCGCCCCTGCCTTTGGCCAGTCCCCCGCTGAGACCGTCACGGTAATCCACGCAGGTACGCTGATCGCGCAGCCGGGCCAGACGCCACTCCGGAACGCGACCGTCGTCATACGCGGCAAGACCATCGAGTCGGTCCAGAACGGCTTCGTCGACGTTCCGGGCGCGCGCGTGGTCGATTTGAGCAATGCAACCGTTTTGCCGGGCCTGATCGACAGCCACGTCCACCTCATCGGTCTCGACGACCGGATGCAGGCGCGGCTCCTCGAATCAACTCGAGATGACGAAGACGAGGCCTACACCGGCATTCTCAACGCCCGCAAAACGCTGCTCGCGGGCTTCACCACAGTTCGCGACCTAGGCGGCGAGCCACGCACCATTACCTCGCTCCGCGATGCAATCAACGCCGGGCAATTCGCCGGGCCGACGATCCTGAGCGCCGCGCGCATGATTTCGATCAGCGGCGGTCACGGCGACGGTCGAAACGGCCGCAACCGCGAACTCGCCTCGACAGCGACCACCGCGAACGTCTGCAATGGCGCCGACGACTGCCGCCGCGCGACCCGCGAGCAAATCAGCGCCGGCGCCGACGTCATCAAGTTCGCCGCGACCGGCGGAGTCCTCAGTAACGTTCCTGGCGGCCTAGCGCAGCAAATGATGGACGACGAAATGCGCGCCGTCGTCAACACGGCCAAGACCTTCGGACGCAAGGTGGCGGCGCACGCGCACGGAGTGGACGGAATAAATGGCGCACTTCGCGCGGGGGTCGACTCGATCGAGCACGGGACGTTCACGAACGACGAGACCTTCCGGCTCTACAAACAGACCGGCGCTTACTATGTGCCGACATTGCTCGCACCTGCGGCCGCCCTTGCAGACGGGCAGCGCGGCGCACTGACACCTGCGCAGTTCGAAAAGGCACGGCAGGCCGCCGGCAATGCCGAGAAGAGTTTCGCCCGGGCGGTCCGCGAAGGCGTCAAGATCGCTTTCGGGACTGACACGGGCGTCTCCAAGCACGGTGACAATGCGCAGGAATTCGCGTTGATGACCAAGAACGGCATGAGCCCTGCTCTGGCTATCCGCTCGGCCACCGTCGATGCCTCGAAACTGCTCGGTCTCGAATCGCGAGTCGGCACCATCGAAGCCGGCAAGGACGCAGATATCATCGCCGTCGATGGCGACCCGACCCAGGACGTTCGCCTGCTGGAAAAAGTCGGCTTCGTGATGAAGCACGGTCGGGTCCACAAGCTCGGCGGCCAGCGCCAGCTTACCGAGGTCGACTGATTGCGGTGGAGGTTCGCGATGCCCGGCCGGGCGACGCCGACCGGCTTGTCGAGTTGATTGCCGAGCTTGGATTCAAGGTCGATGAATCGGGCGTAGCGGAGCGTTTGCGCGTCCTCGCAGCCAATGGCGAACCCGTGATCGTCGCCGAAGATCAAGGCAGGCTGGTCGGAATGCTTGACTGGCATGTCATGCCAACCATCCATCGTCCGCGGCCGGTCGGAAGGATCGTCGCCTTGGTTGTCGGCGAAACATCACGTGGAATCGGCATCGGCACCGCTCTCGTACGCGAGGCAGAAGGGCGCATGCGCGCACGAGGCTGCGAGAAGATGGAGGTCACGAGCAACCTCAGGCTCGATCGCGCTCATTCCTTTTACGAGCGCTATGGCTTGGAGCGCAGTAGTTACCGCTTCGCGAAAGAGCTTTAGCCCCCGCTCACCCGCTCGATGGTGGCTCCGACCGCGCTCAATTTCTCTTCCAGCCGCTCGTAGCCGCGGTCCAGGTGATAGACTCGCATCACTTCCGTCTCACCCTCCGCTGCGAGTCCGGCCAGGATCAGACTCATCGATGCGCGAAGGTCGGTCGCCATGACCTGCGCGCCAGTCAATTTTGCCGGGCCCTTGACGATTGCCGACCGCCCATGGACCTCGATGTCGGCGCCCATGCGGCGCAGTTCGGGAACGTGCATGTAGCGGTTTTCGAAGATCGTCTCTTCCAGGAAGCTCTGGCCGTCGGCGACGCACAGCATGGCCATGAACTGTGCCTGCATGTCCGTCGGAAAGCCAGGGTAAGGCGCGGTCGAGATGGCAAGAGGCTTCAATGGCCGGTCCGCCGTTACTCGCATCCCGTCGTTGGTCATCTCGATAACCAGCCCGGCCGCCGCCAGCGCGTTGGTGATCGCGAGCATGTCTTCCGGCCTCGCTCCGACCAGCTCGATCGAGCCTCCCGTAATACCTGCCGCGCAGGCATAGCTTCCCGCCTCGATGCGGTCGGGCATAACGTCATAATCGCACCCATTGAGGCCTTCGACGCCGTCAATGATGAGATGAGAGCTGCCAATGCCTTCGATCTTGGCGCCCATCGCCGCCAAAAGATTGCACAGGTCGACGATTTCGGGCTCGCGCGCGGCGTTGAACAGTTGCGACCGCCCGTTTGCTAGAACGGAGGCCATGACGGCGTTCTCGGTCGCGCCAACCGAGACGACCGGGAAGCTATAGTCTCCACCCGTCAGCCGACCCTTCGGCGCGCTCGCCTTGACGTAGCCGGCTGCCAGCTCAATTTCGGCACCGATCGCTTCAAGCGCTTTCAAGTGAAGATCGATTGGCCGATCGCCGATGGCGCAACCGCCCGGCAAGGACACGGTGGATTCGCCGGTCCGCGCCAGCATCGGGCCAAGCACCAGGATCGAGGCGCGCATCTTGCGAACCATGTCGTAGGGCGCGACAGTGGCAGCGATATCGCTCGCCTGCAGGGTCATTCGCCGCTTGGCGCCGTCACCCTTCTTGGCCCCGGAGACCTTGGTCGAGACGCCAAGCTCGTTAAGAAGGTGACCGAAGCTGTCGACGTCGGCGAGCCGCGGCAGATTGCCCAAGGTCAGCTTTTCGTCTGTCAGCAGCGCGCACGGAAGCAGCGTGAGAGCACTGTTCTTGGCACCCGAAATCGGGATCTTGCCGTCTAGGCGCTTGCCGCCGGTGATGCGAATGGAGTCCATCGCCGCGCTTTAGCGGTTGCGGTGACTAGGACAAGGTCAGTGAAGGCTAAGCCTTCTCCAACGTGCATTGCAGCGGATGCTGGTTCTCTCGCGCGAAGTCGATCACCTGCGCGACCTTGGTCTCTGCGACCTCGTAGGTGAACACGCCGCAAACCGCGACGCCCTGCTGGTGGACCTGGAGCATGACACGGGTCGCATCCTCGATATCCATCGAAAAATAGCGCTGCAGGACGAGAACGACAAACTCCATCGGAGTGTAGTCGTCGTTAAGCATGAGCACTTTGTAATTGCTCGGTTTTTTGGTCTTGGGTCGAGTGCGCGTGACGACACCGGTCTCGAAGCCGTCATCGCCGTCCTCGCGGCCCGGCACGTGGCCGGTAATCCAGAATCGGTCGCTCATAGGGCGCCTCAAATATGGCAAGCTGGGAACGCGCTGCAAGGCTCCTCGCTCCCCATTGTGCCGTAAAAAAGGCGGCCGACCCATAGAGGGACGGCCGCCGTGCTGCCTTAACGGGAGGAGGGTATGTTAGGCAGCGAGTTCGCCGATGCGCTCGGCGTTCAGGGTCGCGCGGTTCGAGATCGGCTGGATGGCTTCGCCGGCCAGCTTCACGAACGCTTCCGCGAACTTGGAACTTTCGGCCACGACGCGGTCGAAGTTGGTGCGAGCCAGCTCGCTCTGGATCTGGATGAATTCGGTCGGCGACTTGGCGTCGGCGAGGGTCTTCATCGCGCCCGAGGCCTGCTCGAAGCCGTCACGGCCGCTGGCGAGCAATTCCTGGCCAAGCGTCCTGGCGCCGGAAGCCGCGATTCTGCCCGACTCGGTCAGCGCCTCGACATTGGCCTTGGCCAGCTCGGCGAGTTCCTCGGCGGTCTTCTGCGACTTGGCGACGATCTCCTGGCCACGCGCGCCGGCATCGGCGAACAGAGCCTGGAAACGGTCGGCGCCCGGCAGCTCGAAGCCGGCGAAAAGCTTGTTGAAATCGTAGGTCATGGTTTCGATCCTCTCGAATGGGGTGGCGATGGCCGCAGTCGCGGTCTTGGTCGCCTTCTTGTTCAAATTGCGCACGGCCTTGACGGTCTTCGTCGCCGACTTGGCGGCGCGGCGCTTGGCCACGGCGGCCTTGGCCTTGCGGACCGGCTTGGCGGCAACTTCCTTCGCCTTCTCGGCAACGGCTTGAACCGGCGCCTTTACGGCTTCGGCGGCCTCGACGGCCTTGGTTTCGATCTTCGCGATGGTCGTTTCGTCAGCCACGGCATTGCTCCTTTGTTGCAGTGCAATATAATGCAATGCAGCATGGGTTTCAATAGCTTTTTGTGCAGTGCAGCAGAGGCGGCACTTGACGGCACGCTTGGGCCCAAGGCAAGGGCGCTCATGGACCTGACGGAAAGCCCAAGCCAGCCAAGCCGCCGCCGCCGCGGCCTCCTTATCGTCCTCTCCTCTCCCTCCGGGGCAGGGAAATCGACGATCAGCCGCAAGTTGATGGAGGAAGATCCGACGATTACCATGTCGATCAGCGCGACGACGCGGCCGATGCGCCCCGGTGAAGTGGCCGACGTCGATTATCACTTCGTTGACGATCAGCAGTTCCAGAATCTCGTCGATGCCGACGAATTCGCCGAATGGGCCTATGTGTTCGAACACCGCTACGGAAGCCCGAAGGAGCCGATCAAGGAGGCGCTGAAGGACGGCCGCGACACCCTGTTCGACATCGACTGGCAGGGCACTCAGCAACTCGAATATGCTTTCCGCACCGACCTTGTCCGAATCTTCATCCTCCCGCCGTCTATGGAGGAATTGAAGCGCCGCCTGGAAGAGCGCGGAACGGACACGCAGGACGTGATCGATTTCCGCATGCGCCGGGCCGCGGCCGAGATCGGCCACTGGGCGGAATATGATTATGTGCTGATCAACGACGACGTCGAGAAGTGCACCGAGGCGGTTCGAGCGATCGTGATCGCCGAACGTCAGCGCCGCGAGCGCCAGCCGTACCTGCTCAACTTCGTCCGCGAATTGGTGGAGCGTCCCAACTAGCCAAGCAGCGACAGGAAACAGGCCGCTGAGAGGAAGTCCGCCCGCCGTGCATCGAGCGCCGCTGTCGCCTCTTCATCTTCCCCCCATTGCTCCGCCTGCCAGCGTTCGTCGAGACTGACTGCTTCCCACGCGGAGTCCGCCGGAAGCGCTTCTTCGAGCACCGCCAGGCCTGCGACGAGGGATCCGCCAATCGTCACAATCGGGGCTAGGGCGGCGAGCCGAAATGGGTCGAGGATTGCCACCGAATGCGCCAGCTTGGCGACCGTGTCGGCAGGCTGGGCAACATGTACGATTCCGCTTGAGCAGGCGAAATCGACGTCGTAGCGCCGCCGTGCCCAATCAAGCAGGATGTCCCAGCTCTCCGCTTGACGCCGCACCAGCGCGTCCGGCCCTTCTGCGCGGTAACAGGTCAGGTCGGCCTCGCCATATTTTGCGAGACCCGAGGCGAAGCTGACCGGATCGGGTGCGATCCTGTCGATAGCGGCGTTGGTCAGTCCAGTGAGCGGCATCGCCCGCGGGTTCAACTCGTCGCCGCAGTCGCCCCATTCGGTCGCAATCGCTTCGGCCAGCGCCCGGGTTGGAACGACGAGTGCATTTCCCGCCGGGGTCCTCACGGGACGGCCATCAAGTTCGATGCCGAACCCGGTCTCGGCTTCACGCACCGCAACGTCGTTCCAGAAGCGCTTCAACCCTGGCGCTCCCACATGCGTTTGAGAAGCTTGGGCGCGAGCACCGCATCGATGACGCCACAAATGGCGAGGATCCCACCGACGAGCGGCCAGCCACCCGGGCGAACGAGGTCGCTGTAGGCGATCGCGACCCCAAGCAGGAACGTCGCCACGCCGAGCAGCCGCACGACAGCGAACAGCCGGAAGCGCTTTCGCCAGACTTCGTCGTCGTTCACCGCACCAGTTCCATGTGATTGCGCGCGATAACTTCGATTTCGGACGGATGGACGGCGACCTGGTGCGCTCCCTCCGCCAGCAATTCCTCCACCGTGTGGTAGCCCCAGGCCGCCCCAATGGCGAAACAACCAGCCGCCCTGGCGCATCCCATGTCCCAGGCCGTGTCGCCGACGAAGAGGGTCGTCTCCGGCGCCGCGCCCGCCTCGGCCATCGCGGAATGCGCCATTCCCGGGTGCGGCTTGGAAGGATTGCTGTCGGCAGTCTGAAGCGTCACAAAGCGCCCGGAGAGCCCGTGACTCGTCAAGCAATGGTTGAGACCACGAAAGCTTTTCCCAGTCGCAACACCGAGCAGCCAGCCGCATTCCTCGAGAGCGTCGAGCAAATCGAGGATCCCGTCGAACAAGGGTTCGTCGACCTCGCCTGCCCCGCGCATAGCAATGAAGTGCTCCTTGTAGGTCGCCGACAGCGCCGCTGCATTGGCCTCTGGCGCGAGCGCGATCATTGCCTCCTGCAGGCTGAGCCCGATGACCTTCTGAGCCTCATGTCGGGGCGGACAGACGAGATCATGCGCCCGGAAGGTCGCGTCGAGCGCACGGTGGATCGTGCCGCCGCTGTCGACCAAGGTCCCGTCGCAATCGAAGATCGCCAGCCGGTTCATCGCCGTTTCGGTTTCCGGCTCGGCGCCGTCCCACCGGAGCCGCGAGAGCGCCGCTCGCCCTTGCGCGCCTTCCGCGCGGACTTGGCATGGGCCGCAGCCTTCTTGGCCCGGACTTCAGGCGATCGGGCCGGGTCGGGCGTGTGCAGAGGCATGGCCGCGCCCGCCGCAAAGTCGAACCCCAGTGCGGCGAGGCTTTCCGCAAAATGCGCGGGCGGGTCGACGGTCACATCGATCGTCTTGCCGCCCGGCGCATCGATCTTAAGCCGCCGCGCGTGAAGATGCATCTTGCGGCTAATCCCGCCGGTCAGGAAAGCCTCGGGGCCGCCATATTTGGCATCGCCGACGATCGGGTGGCCGATCGCCGCCATATGCGCGCGAAGCTGATGAGTCCGCCCGGTCAGCGGCCTCAACTCAAGCCACGCCGCACGATTGCCGGCCCGGTCGATGAGCTTGTAGCGGCTTTTGGCCGCCTGCCCGCTTTCCTGGTCGACATGCATCTTCTCGCCGCCCGTCCCCGGCTGCTTGGCAAGCGGCAGGTCGACGAGCCCGTCCTCGATCGACGGCACGCCCGTCACCAGTGCCCAGTAGATTTTCGTTGCGCCGCGCCCGGCGAAGGCCTTCGCAAAGTGGGCTGCGGCGCGTGCGTTGCGCGCCACCAGCAGCACGCCGCTAGTGTCCTTGTCGAGGCGATGGACAAGCTTGGGCCTGTTGCCCTTGTCGTCGGCTAGGCCCGAAAGCAGCCGGTCGAGATGATTCCTGGTCTTGGTTCCGCCCTGCGTGGCCAGGCCCGGCGGCTTGTTCAGGACGATCCAGTCCTGCCCTGTCGCAACGACCAGCGATCTGACGAACTCCGTTTCATCCTCCGTCAGGGGTTGGGCGGCGGCCGCGAAGGACGTGCGGTCTTGACCGGCGCGGCTTCCGCCGGCGGCAGTCGGATGATCTGACCGGAGGCGATCCGGTCCCCGGGCGTTGCCCTCTTTCCGTCCAGCCGCAGCTGCCCGGTTCGCGCCCAGCGCGACACCTGGTTGAAGCTGATGTCCGGCAAGTGCCGCTTGAACCAGCGGTCCAGCCGGATCTGGTCGTCATCTTCTGCGACGGTGAAGCTTCGGTGATCGGAAGGGGCGGCCATCGCCGCGCCTCTAGCGTTTAATCAGCGCTCTGACCAATAGTCGAAAGCTTGGGCATGAAGCCGTCGGATCAGCCGCCTGGCGTCCGGCCCGTCCCAGTCACCCTTGTAGCCATGGCTAAGCGCGCTTCCGATCCACCAGCCTTGGCCGGGAAGCCCGTCTGACTGGCGCACGACCAGAACGGCAAGTTCCGGCTCTCCACGCCCCTCCGTCTCGGCGTCGACGGCTTCAAGAACCTTGCACAATGCCCGCATCTTCGGCCTGGAAAACGCATAGCCAAGATGGGCGAGCAGCTCGGAATAGGTAATCGATTGGCGGGCACGAGCCGAGGCGATCAGATGAGCGCGGACCTCCGCCGGGTCGGCCAAACTCACTTTTCGAGACGCCTCACTTCGGCTGTTCGGCGACCGGCGTCAGTTCGAACACCTGCAGCTTCGATCCGTCACGCGGCCATGGAATCACCAGACGCCAAACGAACGGAGCAATACGCTCGAAAACGCCCGCCATGTCGCGTTGCGGGTCGTCGCCATAAGCCCGAACCTCGTCCTCGCTGCCCAGCGCCAAGCTGCCAAGAAAGATCATCCGGCGACTGTTGTCGTCGTCCCACAACCGGCCGGCCGGCCTTTGACTTCCGGTCTGCTTGACGATGGTCAGAACCTCGCCCTCGGTCTGGACGTAGCAGAAGAAAGGCTTGAACCGCTCGAGCGCGGGTTTGCCCTTGCCAGTTCCCCGAGGATAACGAGCCGGCAGCTGTAGCTTCCAGGCGTCGGCGCGGGGCGAACCTGCGCTGCATCCTGACGGAGCAAAGCGCCTTCCTCACGGATCGCGGTGGCGAAACTCTTCCTGGCTGCAGCAAGCCCTGCGGCCCAGGCGCCAGAAACGTTGGCCAGCCGGTCCCGGTCGGCCTGGCTGGCGATTCCTTGCCACACCTCTGCCTTGGTCGGCGGAGCGACGATCGGCACTGGCGGCACGACCTGTTTGTTCAGGTCCGCGCAGCCAGCGGCTAGGGCGGCAATCGCAAAAATCGATGTGATACGGACCGACATCATGCCTCGGTTATCCTGCCTTCGCATTGAGTCGCTCAATCCATGCAGAGTGGCAGGCGGCAGGCGCAAACTCAACTAGCGTGGCTTCAACCATAGGCGTTGACTTGGCCCTATCCACCACTAGGCCACCGCCCGATGAACAGGACCACAGAGCAAGCGCATAGTCATTCCTTGAGCCGCGGGGCCTCGCTTATGGCGTAGCCGCTTACGCGCTGTGGGGCGTAATGCCGGTCTACTTCAAGCAGATTGCTGCGGTTCCCGCGATCGACATCGTCGCCCACCGTATTCTCTGGTCGCTGATCGTCCTGGCCATCCTGCTAAGCCTGTCGCGCTCCTGGAACGAAGTGCGTGCTGCCGTAACGCAAAAGCGGACGATGGCGCTGCTTGCAGTTACCTCCCTGCTGATCGGCGTGAACTGGATGTTCTACGTCTATGCCATCAATACCGGCCACATCCTCGCGGGCAGCCTTGGCTACTATCTCAATCCGCTGGCCAATATCCTCCTCGGCCGCTTCATCCTGGGGAGCGATTGTCGAGGCGGCAATGGTGGGCTGTCGGAATCGCCGCCGCCGGGGTGGCCGTTCTTGCGACCGGGGCGCTCGACACTTTGTGGATTAGCCTGCTGCTTTGCTTCAGCTTCGCGACCTACGGCCTGCTTCGAAAGATGGCCACGGTCGATTCCCTTGCCGGTCTCAGCATCGAAACAACCATTCTTGCACCCATCGCCCTCACCTGGCTGATGATGGGCGGCGCCGAAGGCAAGATGATGGCCGACTATTCCGAATCGGTTAGCTGGCTGCTGATCGCCGCCGGGCTGGTCTCGACCGTCCCCCTGCTCTGTTTCACCGCCGCCGCCCGGCGGCTGCCTTATTCAACCGTAGGAATGCTACAGTTTCTGGCTCCGACGCTACAGTTTCTGGTCGCTGTGACGATCTACGGGGAGGCTCTGACGACGGCGCACATGGTTGCATTCGGCGCCATCTGGTTCGCGCTGATCCTTTACTCCTCGTCGATCCTTAAGCGGCGGAGGAAGCCGGGTCCGGAATTGTGCGAAGGCTGATCGGCCTGCTAAGCACGGCCAATGGCCAACATTCTTTCCCTGATCATCGGTATCGTCGCGCTACTTTGCGCCGTCGTCGCCTTCATTCCCCTGCTTGGCGCGCTTAACTGGCTGATCATCCCGCTTGCGGTCATCGGCGCAGGCATCGGACTAATCGGCAAGAGCAAGAGCGGAACTGCGCTGAACATCTTCGTGATCATCATCGGCGTGGTGCGCTTGTCGCTCGGCGGCGGCATCATCTGAGCCGCATCAGCCGCCCCTACTGAGTAATCGGTCATAACGGACGCAATGCCATTGGCGGATTGAGCGCTCACCCCACTATGGGATAAGCATGCAGCAACCGGACGGCGCGCGTGGGGGCTCTGGCCAACCGTTCGGACTGTCATCGACCGGCCAGGGAGAACGGCTGCGGATGACAGATACGCGCAAGAGCGAACGAATACCTCTCAATTGCGAGGTTGAATTCAAGCGTCATGGCGACGCGCGCTACCGCGTCGACTTGCTGGATTTTTCGCCGCAAGGCTGCTGTCTGTCACCGCCAGTCCGGGTCGAGGAAGGGGAGTCGATCAGCCTGCGCATCCCCGACATGGCGGCGATCCATGGGCGGATCGCGTGGGTTCGGGATTGGAAAGCGGGTGTCGAGTTCGATCACCCCTTCCACGAGGCCGTGTTCAACCTCGTCGTCCGGCGGCTTGAGGGACCTAGCGGGACATCTTGATCGCAGGCCCGAAGCGTGTCTGCGCTTGCCCTTCCATGCGAAACCCGCACTTCTCGTAGAAGCTCCTCGCGGTCGGATTGGCGACGACCGTGACCAGACTCAGGCCGCGACGGCGCGCTTCATGGATCGCCGCGTCGACAAGGGCGGCGCCAATTCCCCGACGCCAATGCTCAGGATTGACGAATAAACCGTCCAGCTCGCTGCCATCCAGCGCGGCGAAGCCGGCGAGGCGGCCGTCAAGCTCCGCGACAATCACGTCGCCGCGCTCTATTTGGGCCTCAGGAATGGCGATGGCATCCGGGTTAGCTTCAAGGTCGGTCCGATAGTCTTCAAGCGCGAGCGAGGCGCGGCGCTGGATTTCCTCAAGCGCTTCATGTTCCTCCTTTTTCGCAGCTCGGATGATCATCGCGTCTTGACGTACCTGCCGGGCGCATCCTCGATGGCTTTCAATTTGCCTTCGCCCGGAACCCGGGCACCGTCCGCTATGACGGTCCTGGGGTCCTGCTTTTTCAGCCAATCGATCCAGTCCGGCCACCAGCTGCCCTTGTGCTCAGTGGCGCCGGCAACGAATTCGTCGAGCGACGCGGCCGGCTTCTCGTTGGTCCAATATTGATATTTGTTCGCAGAGGGCGGGTTGACGACTCCGGCGATATGTCCCGAACCGGCGAGCACGAAACGCTTCGGCCCCGCCAGAATGCGGGTCAGCTTCCACACGCTGGTCGCCGGCGCGATATGGTCCTCGCGCCCTGCCTGGATATAGGCGGGCGTCTCGATCCTAGTGAGGTCGAGCGGAACGCTCTTGATGCTGATGGCCCCGGGCTTCACCAGCAAATTCTCGCGATACAGCCGCTGCAGGTAGTCGCGGTGCCATTCGCCCGGCAGATTGGTGACATCGCCGTTCCAGTGGAGCAGGTCGAAAGGCGGCGGATCCTTGCCGAGAAGGTAATTGTTGACGACGTAGTTCCAGATGAGGTCGCGGCCGCGAAGCAGGTTGAAGGTCGCCGCCATCACCCGGCCGTCGAGAACCCCGGTTTCGGCAGTCAACTGCTTCAATGTCTGCATTGTCTCATCGCCGAGGAACAGTTTGATGTCGCCGGCATCGTCGAAATCCACCTGGGCGGTGAAGAAGGTCGTGCTGGCCACTTTCTCTGCCTCGCGCTTGGCGGCGAGATAGGCCAGCGTCGCGGCCAGTGTCGTGCCAGCCACGCAATAGCCGATGGCGTGTACCGCCTTAACGCCCAGCAGGTCGCGAATGACGTCGATCGCCTGCTCCTGAGCCGATACGTAATCGTCCATCGTCACGTCGCGGATGCTCTCGTCCGCGCTTTTCCAGCTGACCATGAACAGGCTTACGCCCTGCTCGACAGTCCATTTGACGAAGCTCTTTTCCGGCGTGAGGTCGAGAATGTAAAAGCGGTTGATCCACGGTGGGAAGATCACCAGCGGGGTCTCCAGCACCTTCTCCGTAACCGGTCCATATTGGATGAGTTGGAATAGGGGTGTTTCGAAGATCACCTTGCCCGGTGTCGTGGCGAGGTTCCGGCCGAGTTCGAAGGCGCCCTCAGGGCTTTGAGTCACCTGCCCACGCTGAATATCACCGATCATATTCTTGAGGCCAGAAAGCAGGTTCTCGCCTTTGGTCTCGATCGTCTGCTTCATCACCTCCGGGTTGGTCGCGACAAAATTGGCCGGGCTCATCGCGTCGACGAAATTCTGGGTCGCGAAGCGCAGGCGGTTGCGCGCCTCCTCGTCCAGTCCCTCGATCTCATCGACAGTGCCCAGCAGCCGGTCCGAGATCGCGAGATAGCTTTGCTTGACCGTGCTGAAGATCGGATCGTTCCATTCTTCACTGCCGAAGCGCCGATCCCGCCTCTCGCCGGCCTCGCTCGCCTGCCCCAGCATCTTGCCCCAGGCCTCCAGGCCTCTCGACCACATTTCGGCTCCCGCGCTCATCCATTGCATTGGGTCCGTCGCCTGTGGAGCCGCAGCGGGGCCGAAGCCAAATCCCGGCATCGCCGAGCCCTTGGCCAGGCTGTCGGCCCAGGCCTCCAGGATCATCTGGTTGGCTTTCGCCATCACCAGCGCCCAGTGCTGCCAGTCCTCGAACCCCGGCGGATTCGCCGTCGTGCTGTCGTCGGTCATACACCGCCTAATAGCCAATAGCGCCCGGCCTGTCGAAGCAGCGCATTTCGCGCTAGTGAGCGCGGATGCCGCCATCGCCCATTCTGCCCGACGCGCTCTTCTGGCTCGACTACATCGGCATTTTCGTCTTCGCCGTCTCGGGAGCATTGCTCGCGGCCGAGAAGCGCCAGACGCTGGTCACCTTCATCTTCTTCGCAGTGGTCACGGGCGTCGGCGGGGGTACGATCCGCGACCTGTTGATCGGCGCACCGGTGTTCTGGGTTGGCACCAACGCCACGCTCGCCATCTGCATCGGGGCCGCGCTCGCCGTATGGTATTTGAGCCGCCGGATGATCCTCGAAAAAGCGTTGCTCTGGTTCGACGCTGTCGGGCTTGCGGCTTACGCCACCTACGGCGCGTCCAAGGCGCTCGGTTTCGGTGTCGCACCGATTCCCGCCTTCGCGATGGGCGTTATTACCGCGTGCACGGGGGAATTATTCGCGACGTGCTGGCAGGCGAGCCATCGATCCTCATGCGACCCGAACTCTATGTCACGGCCGCGGCGCTTTCTTCCGGACTTTACGTGATGCTCGCAATGTTCGGCGCACCTCCGGCATTGGCGGCATTGGTCGGCGGGCTGTTCGGCTTCGCGCTTCGCGGCGCGGCGATCGCCCGGGGCTTGTCGTTGCCGCAGTACGGCCGCTGACCTAGTCGAAAGTCGGCGCGACCCGATCGAGGTTGCAGCGGCGCCCGAGTGCCGCTCCAAGGGCGACGCACATCTCCTCGCTGTCCTTGAGGGCGCGCCGTCGAAGCATCAGAAGGATGCGATGATTTTCCGCGACCAGAGAAACCGCCTTCCGCCCGTCCGGGTCCCCTGCGAGCGCTGGAAAATCGACTACGATCTTGGCCGCTTCCCTGCCGGCAGGATCGGACCGGTAGGCGATGGCTGCGTTGCGCTCATATTGCCCGACCCATTGCTCAAACCGAAACCGCGCCCGCTCCTCGAACGTCAGCGTTGACTGGAATTCGCTGATCTTCTGGCGCACCACGGGATCATCGAATCTGTTAAGCGCGCCGGAGGCGACGACGTCGTCGTATACGCTAACAGGCGGCGCCAGCGACACCATGTAGCGCCCCTTGGCCAGTCCGCGCTCCATTCGCGCCTTGTCGTCGACGGTCCAGGCGTCCTCCGCCAGCCGGTCGATGGTGAAGTGGAGGTCGCCGACGATTTCCTCCGCATTGCCAACCGCGAGCTTCATGTAGGCGACATCCCGCTCGGCCTCGTCGAGCAACCGCTCCATGGCCTCGCGGCTAGCCTGCTCATCGGCCTGGCGATTGGCCCACTCGTTGATCTGGAAACCGAGCAGTACGCCAACCACCACTAGCACGAACTCAATGAACACCATCGTCCAGTCCTGGCGCTTCAGGCTCATCGTCATTCGCATGAGGATCATCGGCAGCCCCCTTCCGAAGTGTGAAGTGATACGCCATGAGTCGCCGATGACCGAGGAATTTTACCGCATCCAGCGCCTGCCGCCCTACGTCTTCGCCGAGGTCAACGCGATGAAGGCCGCGGCCCGGGCGCGCGGCGAGGACATCGTCGATCTCGGCATGGGCAATCCTGACGGGATGCCGCCAGCGCACGTTATCGCCAAGCTGGCCGAAGTTGCGGCGAAGCCAACCGCCCATCGTTACTCCGCTTCAAAAGGCATCCCCGGCCTTCGCAAGGCGCAGTCCGCTTACTACCAGCGCCGCTTCGGGGTCGATCTCGATCCTGACAGCGAAGTCATCGTCACCCTTGGATCCAAGGAAGGCCTGGCCAACCTTGCCCAGGCGATCACGGCGCCCGGCGACGTCGTGCTGACCCCAAACCCCAGCTATCCGATCCACCACTTCGGCTTCATCATTGCGGGAGCGGCCATACGTTCGATTCCAGCGGTACCTGGCCCGGACTTCTTCGATCGGCTCGAAAAAGCGATGCGGTATACGGTGCCGCGTCCCAAGGTGCTGGTGATCGGCTATCCGTCCAACCCCACCGCGCAGGTCGTCGACCTCGCTTTTTATGAGAAGCTCGTCACTTTCGCGCGCGAGGCCGGGCTGACGATCATCTCCGATCTCGCTTATGCCGAAATCTACTTCGGTGACGCGCCCACCCCGTCGATCCTCCAAGTCGAGGGCGCCAAGGACATCGCGGTCGAATTCACTTCCATGTCCAAGACTTATTCGATGGCCGGTTGGCGAATCGGTTTCGCGGTCGGCAACGCCAGTCTGATCGGCGCCCTGACGCGAGTGAAGTCCTACCTCGACTATGGGGCGTTCACTCCAATCCAAGCTGCGGCCTGCGCGGCGCTCAACGGACCGCAAGACTGCGTCGAGGCCAATCGGCAGCTATATAAGAAGCGCCGCGACGTGATGGTCGAGAGCTTTGGACGTGCCGGCTGGCAAATTCCAATTCCCGAAGCGTCGATGTTCGCCTGGGCACCGATCCCGGAAACATTCCGGCACCTCGGAAGCATGGAATTTTCCAAACGGCTCTTGACTGAGGCCCATGTCGCGGTGGCTCCAGGCGTCGGTTTCGGCGAAGAGGGCGAAGGTTTTGTCCGCCTGGCACTCGTCGAAAACGAACAACGGCTCCGTCAGGCGGCACGCGGGGTTAAGGCGATGCTGGCCAAGGCGTGACCTTCACTCCGCGGTTCTGCTAAGGCCAGACAAATGAACAATATTCCGAGCAGCCGTTCCGACTTGGTCTCGCGTGGAAAGTGGATCGCCGCCGCCGGCTGGCTGGTCCTGCTTGTCAGTGCCGGGTCGGCTCTTCTTCCCTTGCTCGATCGCCGCGGCGGAGCCGTCGTCGTTGGCTCCCTTCTGCTGGTGACGGGCGTGATCGAGGTTCTGGCGGGGTCGCTCCGACACGAAGCGCGGCCGCTGGCCATGCTCACCGGCGCGCTCACCATCATTGCAGGGACGCTCTTCGCCACTGAGGCTGCAACGCGCTTCTTCCTTCCGGCCGTCACGATCGTCATGGGATGGCTGTTCATTCGCGCCGCGCTACTCGCGCTGACGAGCAGGGTTACCAGCGGCGGAGTCCGTCGCTGGACACTTATCTCTGCAGCAACCGATTTCCTGCTCGCGCTGGTTCTTCTGGTCGGACTTCAAATCGCATCGCTGGTCGTCGCGCTTATCGGAGTAACCGCGCCATTGGTCGCCAGTTTCGCCTGGGTGCTTGCGCTAAGCTTCCTGGCGACTGGCCTTATGCTGCTGGAAGTTGCGAGCTGCGCTCGAGCGTCGGAGGACGTGTGAGCGGACTTACCGAGGGTCTGATCCTCCCCGCGAAGGATCTCCCCCATCTCGCCGAATATATCCAGCTTGCCATCGCGCCGGTTTTCCTTCTCGCCGGTCTGGGGGCTTTTCTCAACGTTTGCGCAGGACGCCTTGCGCGGATTGTCGACAGGGCGCGCCGAGTGGAGGAGCGAATTCTTTCTACCCGCGGGAGCGAACATGATCGACTTGTTGACGAGGTACGTTTGCTCGACTGGCGGATACGCACCGTGAATGCCGCTATCTTTTCTACGGTCCTCGCAGCTCTCCTTATCTCGGCCGTAGTCATATTGATGTTCGCAGCTTTCCTGACCTCGGTCCCGCTTGGGATCCCCATCGCCATCCTTTTCATCGCGGCAATGTTCGCGACCGGCACCGGCTTCGCGATTTTTCTCCACGAGACGCGGATCGCCAGCCGATCCGTCCGCATTCGCAACGCGATTCTTGAACACCAGGCCGAAGACTAGGGCGGCATTCTCGACAAGCGCGCCACCCCGCCCTATCGGCTGCGCATCATTCAATTGCCGGAGCATTCATGGTCACCGCCTCATCGATTCTCGACCGAGTCCTTGTGCTCGAGATGGTCCGCGTGACCGAAGCAGCGGCCATTGCCGCCTCGAGGCTCGCGGGACGCGGTGACAATGACGCGGCGGACGCAGCGGCGGTCGAAGCGATGCGTCAGGCGTTAAACGAGCTGCCGATGGACGGCACCGTCGTCATTGGCGAAGGTGAGCGAGACGAAGCGCCAATGCTCTACATCGGTGAAAAGGTCGGTAGCGCCCAAGACAGCGGGCCGAAGATCGATATCGCACTCGATCCGCTTGAAGGAACGACGATCACCGCAAAAGCCGGTCCCAACGCTCTTGCGGTCCTGGCCATTTCCGAGGCCGGCGGCCTGCTCAATGCGCCCGATGTCTACATGGAGAAAATGGCGATCGGCCCAGGGTATCCGGAAGGCACCATCGATCTCAACAGGAGCGTCACGGAGAACATCCGATCGATCGCAGCGGCCAAGGGGGTCGAGCCGAGCGAGATCGTCGCTTGCGTGCTCGACCGCGAGCGTCATGCGGGCATCATCAGCGAACTTCGCGCGCTTGGCTGCGGCATCCAGCTCATCCCCGACGGCGACGTCGCAGGGGTGATTTCGACGACCGATGTCGACACCGGCATCGACATCTATATCGGCACAGGCGGAGCGCCGGAAGGCGTGCTTGCCGCAGCGGCGCTGCGCTGTGTCGGGGACAGATCCAGGGGCGGCTGCTGTTCCGAAACGATGACGAGCGCGCACGCGCCCATCGCTGGGGTATCAAGGACCTCGACCGGATCTATTCGATCGACGAAATGGCCAAGGGCGACTGCATCTTCGCTGCGACCGGCGTTACGGACGGCTCGCTTCTGAAAGGCGTGAAGCGTCGCAAGGGCGGCTGCGTGGAAACCGAGAGCATCGTCATGCGCGCCAGCAGCGGCACGGTCCGCCGTGTCTTCACCGAGCATCGCAAGGGCTTCGCCTGAACCCTTGAAGAGCGGCGGTTCAAGCGTATTATCCAGCTATGACGCCTGCCGTTGTTCCAGTCGACCTGCAGCCCGTAGAGCCGGGCTATCGCCATTCGCTGATGCTTCGGTCGGCGATCTTCTGGCTGATCCCATTGATCGGCGCTCTTGTCCTCGACCGGCTTGTGCTGTCTGAGACTTGGGCCGCCGGCCTCGTTCCGCTAATTGTCGCTTTCTTCGCGTTCGGAGCTGTGGTCGTCGGTCCGGGGCGGATTTATCGGCGGCTCGGCTATGCGCTGGATGGCCGCCTGCTCCGGGTCGTGCGTGGCTGGCTTTTCCACGTCGACACGGTCGTTCCTTTCGTACGGGTTCAACATATCGACGTGACGCGCGGGCCATTCGACAAGTTGTTCGGGACTGCGACCCTGGTCGTTCATACCGCCGGAACGCATAATAGCGTGGTGACGCTTCCCGGCCTTGCACCCGATCGCGCGACCGAAATCCGCGATTCGATCCGCGCGGAAATCCGCGCCGATTCCGAATGACCGACGCCGCACTGGCTACCGCTCCCGTACGTGGAGAGCGGCTTCATCCGCTCTATCTCCTAACCGGCCTCGGAAAGGTCGTGAGGGGTGCATGGGGTGTTCTTGCCGGAGGGGCCTATCTCGCCGTTCAGGACAAGCTTGGGCTGGCGCTGATCCTGTTCGGTGGCTTCGTGCTGCTGTCGACCGCGTCTTTGTTCATTCGCTGGCTCACATTCGAATTCCGGGTTGAAGACGATCAGCTCAGGATCGAGCAGGGACTCCTCAACCGAAGCAGCCGGACCATCCCGTTCGACCGAGTGACCGACGTCGATATCGAGCAGGGCCCGATCCATCGCGTCTTCGGCCTTGCCCGGGTGAGGATGGAGACCGGCGCTTCAGCCGCGGCAAAGGATGCGGAAGGACAACTCGATACGATCACGCTCGAGCGGGCACAGGCTATTCGCGAAATTGTCCGCGCCCGTCGCGGTCACCCTTCCGTGACTTCGACCGAAATCGCTCATGACGTTGGAGATACGGCCCGACCGCTCTATGCCATGGATCGTCGCCGCGTGATCATTGCCGGCTTCTTCAACTTCTCGCTCGCTGTCATCGCCGCGCTGTTCGGCGCAAGCCAGACCTTGGGGGATGTGATTGGTTTTGATCCCTTCTCCCGCAGCTTCTGGCTTGAAATATTCGCAAGCACCGGCCCGCTTCGCGACTATGTGCTGGCGCATCAGTTCGTGGCGGCGCTCGGCGGTACAATTCTACTCCTCATCATCGGGGTCGGCACTGGCCTTGTGCGGACCGTCCTTCGCGAGCACGGGTTCCGGCTCGACCGCACCCCGACCGGCTTTCGCCGGCGCCGGGGCCTGCTGACTCTGACAGACGTCACGATCCCGGACCGCCGCGTCCAGGCCACGATCATGGCGACGGGACCGATCAAGCGCGCCTTCGGCTGGTTCACGCTCAAGCTGCAGAGCTTGGCGACCGACGGAAAGCAGGGAAGCCACGTCGTCGCTCCGCTCGCCACAGAACTCGAATCTGCCGAGGTTCAGCACTCCTTGTCGCGACCGATCGCACCAGCGGACGGTAGCTGGCGTTCGCTTCCTTTTGAGCATTTCCTAAGCAGTGCGGCGATCACTGTGAGCGCTGGCGTCGTTGCCTTGGCTGCCGCCCTCCTTTCCCCGCTGGCGCTGGTCGCTGCCGCCGGACTTGGCCTCGCCACGCTCGTCAACTGGCTCGAATGGCGGCGCAGCCGATACGCGCTCGACTCAGATCATCTTTTCCTTGAGCGGGGATGGTGGCGCCAGCGGCGCGCGATCGTTCCGCTCCGGCGCATCCAGAGCATCGACCTCACCGAGAATTTCTGGACGCGTGCGTTCGGCTTTGTGCGCATGCAATTCGGGGTAGCCGGCGGCACCATGCTTTCCGCCTTCGCGATCGACGGCATCGGGCGCAATGAGGCCGAGTCGTTGCGCGCTCGGTTGATCGCGCAATGACCGGGGCGTGCCAGGTCGAATGCTCGGTCCTTGGGCAGCCGTGGCGGTGGCGTCGCCAGGGCGGCGACGAACTCGGCCGTTCACTGACCGACCAGCTCTTGCTCGCACGCGGCGTAGTGGAGGAAGATCTTGCCCGCCATCGCGACCCGAGAATTCGCGATTTCCTGCCCGACCCCTCCGAGTTCGCCGACATGGACAAGGCCGCTAGCCGCCTGGCGGATGCCGTCCAGTCCGGCGAGATCATCGCCATCTTCGGCGACTATGACGTCGATGGCGCGACCTCGGCGGCGCTGCTTACGCTCTTGCTGAGACGGCTCGGGGTAGAGCCGCTGATCTATATTCCCGACCGGCTCATGGAGGGCTACGGCCCGTCAGGCCCGGCGCTCGTCGCCCTTCGCGAGCGTGGAGCCACGCTCGCCGTAACGGTGGACTGCGGCGCCCAGGCATTTGACGCGCTCAAGGCGGCCGACGATGCAGGTCTCGACGTCATTGTCTGCGATCATCATCAATGTTCCGCGGCGCACCCGGTCGCAGCGGCCTTTATCAATCCCAATCGGCTCGACGAGAGCGAAACCGGCGCAGCCCATGGCCATGTCGCCGCAGTCGGGATGGCCTTCCTTCTGGGCGTCGCCCTGCTGCGCGAGCTGCGGCGGCGCGGTTGCTTCGTCAATGGCAGTCCTGAGCCCTCAATCATCGACCTGCTCGACATCGTCGCGCTTGGGACGGTCGCGGACGTTGCCCGGCTGCGCTCGCTAAACCGCGCCTTCGTAATCCAGGGGCTGAAGGTCATGGCTTCGCGCGGGAACATCGGCCTTGCCGCACTCGCCGACGCTGCGCGGCTAACCAAGCCGCCCACCTGCCGTGACCTTGGTTTTGCCCTTGGCCCGCGAATCAATGCCGGCGGGCGCGTCGGCAAGTCCGACCTTGGCGTGAGACTGCTGACGGCATCCGACCCAGAAGAAGCCCGGGCCATCGCGGCCGAGCTCGACCGGCTGAACGAGGAACGCCGGACTATCGAACAAGCCGTGACCGACGCCGCGCTGGAGCAGGCCGAAGCGGCAGGTGACGCACCGCTCGTACTGGTATCCGCCCCCGGCTGGCACACAGGTGTAGTCGGAATTGTCGCAAGCCGCCTCAAGGAGCGGTTTGGGCGCCCGGCGATCGTCATCGGTGAGGATGAAGACGGGATCGGCAAGGGTTCGGGCCGTTCGATCAGCGGTGTCGATCTAGGCGCGGCGGTGCTCGCCGCCAAGGGTAGCGGTCTGCTTGTAGCTGGTGGTGGTCATGCGATGGCAGCGGGGCTGACCGTTGCACCGGGCGGCGTCGAGGCCCTGCGAGCCTTCTTGAACGAGCGGCTGGCAAAAGATGTCGAGACAGCGCGAGGCGGCAAGGCCCTGACGCTCGACGCATCGCTTGCTCCCGGCGGGGTAACCGGCGCATTGTGCGACGAGCTCGATTGCGCTGGCCCTTATGGCGCGGGCTGGCCAAGCCCGAAGGTGGCCGCCGGCCCGGCCCGATTGCTCAAGGTGGGCATCGTCGGCAACGGCCACGTTCGGGGATCGCTGCCGGTGACGATGGCCGCAGCTTCCGATGGATCGCCTTCCGTTCCGCCGAAACACCGCTTGGCCAGACATTGCTCTCAGCCGCCAACGACCGCAGGTGGTGGCTGGCCGGCGCGATCCGCCGCGACGAGTGGCAGGGCGGAAATGCGGCGGAAATGCACGTCGAGGATGCTGCACCGGCTTGACCCTAGCGGGTCGATACCCTAACCGCGCCGCACCATCAGGCATGGCCCCTTCGTCTAGCGGTTAGGACGCGGCCCTTTCACGGCTGAAACACGGGTTCGATTCCCGTAGGGGTCACCATCGCATTGCCGAGAAGCCCGATTGCGCGGCTATTCCTTCCTCGGCACTTTCGGTTCGACGATAAGATAGGCGACTGTCGTTTCGCCGATGTTGAGCACCTCGTGCCATGCCGTTCCGCCGCTGCTGAAATGGCTGCCCGGTTCGATCCGCACCTCCCGGGTTCCGCTTGGATCGGTGATCCGCATTGTGCCGCCAGACAGTGCGTAGCCGAAGTGCTTAACATGGAAGTGCCGCTCGTGTCCGACACCGGGCGGAAAGGTGCATCGAAGAATGCGCTGCTGTTCATCCTCATGGAGCCGTTCGCAGACTGTGCGACCACGCCAGCCGGCGGCAAGCGGATCGGTAAGGATCGCTGAGCCGGACGAAGCGGCCGCAGCGAGCGCAAAAAGTATCAACACAGTCTTTTCGTCCCTTCAAGGCGTGCAGGCACCGCCAGCTAGAGCCGGAACCAGGCAATGGCGAGTGTGACGGCGAGAACCGACGTGCTCGCGAACAACGCGATCGCAGCGGACCAGCCCTTCCCACGCGCGTAAGCCAGTGTGACGCCGATCTTGACGGCCATATTGGCGATAATCGTTCCGCCGATGGCGATGGCCGCAAGCGGGGCCGCGATCGCTTCCGGGGACAGGCCGCCGGCAGTAACGATGGAGGCATCAACGTCCATCGAACCCATCAGGAATAGCAGGACCGCGATGCCTTCCTGGCCAAACTGCCCTTGGGCCCATCGCGCGACGACGGCGGCGATGGCGATGAACACAACGAAGCCGAATGCAGGGAGGAGCGCGATCGGATTGCCCGGCGGCGCCGGGCCTTCGGCTTTTTCCGACCGCCGATAAAGGATGTAGCCGGCGGTCCACGCGACGGCCAGCGCCGGGGCAATAAGTATGACGAAGTCGATGAGCAGGCGGTTGGCGAGGATCGCGACCAAGACGATGACGCGAAGGTACATGACAGCGCTGGCAAGGGCGATTCCGGCAGCCTCGGCTCCACCAGCCTTGTCCGAGCCCAGTTGCTGAGACAGCGATTGCGTGACTGCGGTCGAACTGTAGGCGCCGCCGATCAGCGCGGTGGCGATGGTGCCGCGTCCGGCGCCGAAAATGCGGTTGGCGACATAGCCCGCAAAGGAAAAGCCAGTGACCAGGATGACCACCCACCACAAGGTCGCGGGGTTCCAGGCATCGTAGGGTCCCATCTGCTCGTCGGGAAGGAACGGCAAGACGGCGAGCGCGATGACCGCGTAACGGGCGAGCGCCTTGATGTCCTTTTCATCGAGCCGATCGACGAAGCTGTGAAGGTCCTCGCGCATCGCCAGGACAAGAACGATCACCGCCGCCGATGCCAACCCGAGGCCGATCCCGCCGGTTCCCGCAAGAAACGCCGCGGCGATTGTTGCGACTGCCGCGATGGGACTGGTGGCATCGCCCTTCTCTCTCAGCCGCGGCGCGTAGGCGAGCGCGAGATAGCCAAGCATCCCGATGATCATCGCCACGGCGACCAGTGGCTGGCGCGCATACAGCATCCCGGCAATGCCCGACCCGAGCCCCATCAGTGTGAAAGTCCGGACGCCGGCGACTCGCTTCCCGGCCTGCTGGTCGCGAAGCTTGAAGCCCCGTTCCAGCCCGACGAGTCCGCCGATCATCAGGCCTGCGCCGACGCCAAGTGCTTCTCGCGCCCAAGGGTCAAGCTCTGAAATCAAGCCGCAAGTTCCGCGCAAGCCAGGTCAAATGGCAAGGCCGGGGTCGCCCTCAACGACTTGTTGCTCAAGCTTCGGGCGCTCGCCCGGCGCCCACAGCTTCGCCGTGTGCACGACGCGATAGCGAAGCGGGCCGCCATCGGGCTGCGTGCTGCGCGCGATCGGCCGCGGGATGCAAACGAATTCCGTCCGCATCTCGTCGCTGCTGAGCCGTACGGTGGCATATCCATGCCCGCCAGCATCCACGAATTCGAGGTGTGGCGCCAGCTCAGGATTCCGGAGCGCCTTGGCGCGATCGATGTCGAATGACTTCGCATATTCGAGCGCGGACCGGACGCCATGCTTCAGAAGCAAGTTATAGGTCCACGCGTAACCGCCCCCCGGCCGATCAGCGACGTAGAGCGGGCGCATGGTGCGGTCTTTCTTGAAGCCGTTCTCAAAACCTTCCATCGCCCCGGACTGACCAGCGATCCGCCGACGAAGCTGAGGCCGACAGGCTCATACTCGTTTGGGGGCAACTTGGCCGCGGCATAGCCCGCCCAGAAGCTGTGCCGGTCACCCGACACGATGGCGAAGCCGGTAATTTTCGCGTCGCGAACGAGGTCGTAGATTTCCCCGCGCTCCTGATAAGCGGCGCCCCATTCGTCGGTTCGCAAGATGCCGAACGTGTTCGCCGGCCATGATTTCGCGACCATGCTGGCCGGAATATGTTCGGGATCGATTCGGATATCGAGCGCGCCGAGGGAATTGGCCCAGATTTTCCAGGTCGCGGTGGAACGCTTTAGCTGGTCCTTGAACCAAGCTTTTTGCTCGACCCCGAGGATCGTGCGCGGCTCCGAATCCTTGCTCGGATTGGGAATCGTGGCATCGCGGAAGCTCAATGTCGCCGGCGGATTCCCGCCATTGGCAGTGCGGCCTGCATCAAGCGCAATCATCACCGGTTCGGGAAAGGCGCCGGCCCACGCTGGATCGTAAATCTTGCCGATATCCTCATGATCTGACGGGTCGGCGCCCTTGAAGCTATATTGGTCGGTGATGATGAGGTCGAGGTGCCGGCCGTAGCGCAGGGCGCGATAGGCGATCAGGCTGCGTATCGCGGTCAGATTGTTCGGTTCCAGCCCAAGACCATTCTTGTCCCATTTCTTGATCTCGACATCTTTAACCACCGGCGGGCCGAACTCGGCCAAGGTCCCGCTCGGAGACTTCACCCGCGCCGGAATATATTCGAACCAGGCCTGGTTGGCGGCGACCTTGACGGTCTGCCCCGGCCGCGGCGGCTGACCACCGGCCTGGACCATGCTCTGCCGGCCCACCCACGAGAATTCGTGATTGTCCCAGATGCACACGAACGGCCAGCGCGCGCGCGCGTCCTGAAGGTCAGGGTCGTGCAGATAGCCCTTGTAGATGGCCCGGTAGCCCTCGACGGTCAGGGGCATGTGAAAGTTGCCAACCTTGAATGAGTCGGGCTCGGCCGGGAGCCGCGCGACCTCGTAGATCGCCCGGCCGTAGCGTGTCTTCACCTCGTCCGGATATTGGACGACCTCGTAGATGAAATCGCCGAGGTGAAGGACGAAGCCGAGTTGCTCGGCAGCCGGCTTGCGCTCGTCCTCGAAGATCATTCGGCGATAGCCGTTGAGTTTGCCCTCGTTGATGTCCTGGCAGCTGACGAACGCGAAATTGACGGCACGCGGGTCGTTCGCCGCAGGCGCGGTGATTGTCCGGCCGACCCGGCTGCCGTTCCCCGTCGAGTCCGTGAAGCGGTACCAATAGGTGCGCGCGGGCTTCAATCCGCCGACCAGCACGCGCGTCGTCCAATCGGATGCGGCGGAGACCGGTGCGGGCGCCTGCGCGACGACGCGGCGGAAACCCACGTCCTCGGCAACTTCGACGGTTAGCAATTGACGGCCGCTTTCGAACGGCCTTCGGGTCCACAGGATAATGCTGTTCGGATCGGGATCGCCCGACGCAACGCCTTCCGGGAAAAGATCGCGGCGCTCGGTCCATTTGACCCTCGAAGCCCGCGCGGTACCGGTCCAGGCGAGGGAGGCCCCCATGGCCGCCGCAAGTTGCATGAAATCGCGGCGGCTGAGTGCCATTTCCTACCCCTTTTTCAGCCTCTCGGCGTGCCAGGCGACGTGATCGGCCATGAACGTCGAGATGAAATAATAGCTGTGGTCGTATCCCGGATGGCGCCGAAGCGTCAGCGGAATGCCGGCCGCCTCGCAGCTTTGCTCCAGCAGTTCGGGCCGCAATTCCTTTTCGATGAACGGGTCGGCCTCGCCGATATCCACTAAGATTTCGTCGACTCGCGCGCCCGCGGCAATGGTGGCGCAAGCATCGTGACGGGTCCATTTCTGCCGGTCCTCACCGAGATAATGGCCAAGCGCCTTGCGGCCCCATGGCACCTGGCTCGGGGCGACGATCGGCGAGAAGGCACTGACCGATCGGAATCGCCCTGGATGACCGAGCGCCAGCGTCAGCGCGCCGTGCCCGCCCATCGAATGGCCGGTGATCCCCTGCCGCGCCCTATCCGCCGGGAAGTGCGCGGCAATCAGCGACGGAAGCTCTTCTGCGACATAGGTCCACATCTGGAAATGCCGGTCCCACGGCGCCTCGGTCGCATCGACGTAGAAACCCGCGCCCTGACCGAAATCATAGAGCTTTTCGGGATCGTCCGGCACCTCGTCGCCGCGGGGCGACGTATCCGGCGCGATGAAGATGATCCCGGCTTTCGCGCAGGCCGCGCGATATTCGCCCTTCTCTGTGACGTTTGCGTGGGTGCAGGTCAGGCCCGAGAGATACCAGAGGACCGGCAACATCGAGCCGGGCTCATGATCGGGCACGAAAGCCGAGAATACCATGTCGGTATTGGTTGTGGTGGAAGCGTGGCGATAGACCCCCTGGACCCCGCCATGGCTGCGGTTTTCGCTGACCGTCTCGATAGTCATTGTTCCGGCCGGTAAAGACCGCACAGCTTGTTTCCGTCCGGATCGCGCAAGTAAGCGAGATACAATTTGCCGAACGCATTCTGACGATAGCCGGGCGGGTCCTCGACCGCCGTTCCGCCGGCCGCTATTCCGCGCTTGTGCCAGGCATCGACCTCCTCCGGGCTGTCGAAGGCGAAACCGATCGTCCCGCCGTTAGCCGGCACTGCGGGACGGCCATCGATCGGGTTGGTGACCATGAACACCGCGCCCCTGCGCCCGTAGCTCAAGCGGCCCTTCTCGTCGGCTCTGCCCTCCTTGTCGAACAGAGCATCGTAAAAGGTTTTCGCGCGGCTGAGGTCGTTCGACCCGACCATCACATGGCTGAACATCCCTTTTCCCCTTTAGTATACGACAACGCTGCGGATGCTTTCCCCCGCGTGCATCAGGTCAAAGCCCTTGTTGATCTCGTCGAGCGCCAGGACGTGCGTGATCATCGGGTCGATGGCGATCTTGCCATCCATGTACCAGTCGACGATCTTCGGCACGTCGGTGCGGCCCTTGGCGCCACCGAACGCCGTGCCGCGCCAGTTGCGGCCAGTGACGAGCTGGAACGGCCGCGTGGCGATTTCCTTGCCGGCTTCCGCGACGCCGATGATGATCGAGGTGCCCCAGCCGCGGTGGCAGGCCTCGAGCGCGGTACGCATGACTTCGGTGTTGCCGGTTGCATCGAATGTGTAATCGGCGCCGCCATCGGTCATTTCGACGATCTTTGCGACAATATCCTCGCGGCTCATGCCCCGACTGTTGAGGAAGTGGGTCATCCCGAACTTTCGGCCCCACTCCTCGCGGTCCGGGTTGATATCGACGCCGACGATCTTGTCCGCGCCGACCAGCTTCGCGCCCTGGATGACGTTAAGGCCGATCCCACCGAGGCCAAATACGACGACGTTCGCGCCCGGCTCCACCTCGGCGGTCTTGACCACGGCGCCGACCCCGGTGGTGACCCCGCAACCGATGTAGCAGCTGGTCTTGAAGGGGGCATCCTCGCGGATCTTCGCAACGGCGATTTCCGGAAGCACCGTGAAGTTCGAAAAGGTCGAGCATCCCATGTAGTGGAAGATGGTCTCGCCCTTATACGAGAAGCGGCTGGTGCCGTCGGGCATCAGCCCCTTGCCCTGCGTCGCGCGGATCGCCGTACAAAGGTTTGTCTTGCCGCTGAGGCACGACTTACACTGGCGGCATTCGGGCGTGTAGAGGGGAATGACGTGGTCGCCCGCCTTCACGCTGGTGACCCCGGGACCGACTTCCCGGACGATGCCGGCGCCCTCGTGTCCGAGGATGGAAGGGAAGATACCCTCGCTATCGAAGCCGTCTAGCGTGTAGGCGTCGGTATGGCAGATACCGGTCGCCATGATTTCAACCAGCACTTCACCGGCTTTCGGCCCTTCGAGGTCGACCTCGACGATTTCAAGCGGCTGTTTAGCTTCGAAGGCGACGGCGGCGCGGGTTTTCATTGTACTTCAGGCTCCCTTGGCGGCGACTGCCGCCTCATCGAATTGTGATTGGATTTCTGCTGTAGGCGCGGGCGTCGCAGTGCTAACCAGCCAGATGGCAAGGCTCGAGGCGATGAATCCGGGCACGATCTCGTAAAGCGTTGCCGACCAGCCGAGCAGGATCCAGGCAACCACGACCAAAGCGCCGACGATCATTCCGGCAAGCACGCCCTGCCTGGTCGTGCGCTTCCAGCGCAGCGAGAAGAGAATGGCCGGGCCGAACGCCGCGCCGAAGCCGGCCCAGGCATTGCCGACGATACCGAGCACCGTGCTTTCCGGGTCGAGCGCGAGGACACCGGCGACGATCGAGACCAGAACGACCATGACCCGGCCGATGGTGACCAGCTGCTTCTCCCCCGCCTCGCGGTTGAGGAAGGTGCGGTAGATATCCTCTGTCAGGCTCGACGAGGTAACCAGCAGCTGGCTTGAGATGGTGGACATGATCGCGGCCAGCACTGCCGCCAGCACGAAGCCGGCAATGAACGGGTGGAACAGGATCTTGGAGAGCAGTAGGAACACCGTCTCCTCGTCCGCCGGAGCGCCGCCGCGCGCCGCGAACCACGCCGCGCCGATAAGCCCGGTGAGGACCGCGCCGAGCAGGCTGATCGACATCCAACCGATGTTGATCCGCCGGGCGGTCGGCATGTCCCTGACGTTCCTGATCGCCATGAATCGGACGATGATGTGCGGCTGGCCAAAATAACCCAGGCCCCATGCGGCAGCGCTGACGATCGCCAATAAAGTCACGTCTCCGCCAATAAATTGGGTCAACGACAAGCCACGCGACGCTTCGGCGGCGGCGAGGGCGGGGGCCAGGCCGTCGCCAAGCTCGATCCAGGCGACCAGCGGCACCAGCACGAGGGCGAGAAACATGATGCAGCCTTGCACGAAGTCTGTGAGGCTAACGGCCAGGAAGCCGCCCATCACCGTGTAGACGACGACGATTCCGCCCATGAGCAGGATCCCGGTCAGGTAATCCATGCCCAGCGCCGAGACCGCGAACTTGCCGCCGGCGACCATCCCTGCCGACGTATAGAGCGCGAAAAACACGATGATGACCAGGGCGGAGACCAGCCGGAGAGCGTGGCTTTTGTCCCGAAAACGCTCCTCGAAATAGTCGGGGACGGTGATCGCGTCATTGGCGAGTTCGGTGTAGGTTCGAAGTCGCGGAGCGACGAGCCGGTAGTTGAGATAGGCGCCGATAATGAGGCCGATGCCGATCCATGCCTGGCCGAGGCCGGAGAGGAAGATGGCACCGGGAAGCCCGAGCATCAGCCAGCCCGACATGTCCGATGCGCCGGCGCTGAGTGCCGTGACCGCGGGCCCGAGGTCGCGCCCGCCGAGCAGATAGCCGTCGACGTCCTGGGTCGATTTGCGCCACGCGTAAAAGCCGATGCCGAGCATGGCGACGAAATAGATCGCCAGCGCGATCAGGGTCCCTGTTTCCATGGTCGCGGACGCTATGAGGCAGTGCGCCGCCTTGCAAGCGGTAGCCGGGGTGCTAAGCGTCGCTCATGGGCTGGGCCAAAGGCAAGCACGCACTCATCACCGGCGGTGGGACCGGGATCGGCGCAGCGACCGCGCGAATGCTCTCCGCCGAAAGCGCGAAAGTGTCGCTCGTCGGCCGCCGCCGGGAGCCCCTGGAGGCAATCGCATCCGAAACCGGCAGCTCGGTCTTCCCAGCCGACATGACCGATCGTGAGGCGATGGAAGCCACGTTCGCCGCTGCCCGCGACGCCAACGGTCCGTTCGATTACGTCATCCTCAACGCCGGAATCGGCGATAGCGCACCATTCCTGAAGACCAGACGGGAGGCGTGGGACCGGATCATCGCCACCAACCTCACCGCCTTGTTCGACGGTGCGCAGCTGACTCTGCCTGACCTCATCCAGGGGGAGGACAAAAGGCTGGTCATCGTCGCATCGGTAGCCGGGTTGCGCGGCGCCGCTTACGCCGCGCCTTATGTCGCCTCGAAGCATGGTGCGGTCGGGCTGACCAAGAGCTTGGCGCTGGAATATGCCAAGACTGGGCTCACCGTGAACGCCATCTGTCCGGCGTTCGTCGACACGCCGATGGTCGACGATAGCGCTGAGCGCATCTCGCGAACGACCGGCAGAAGCGAAGAGGAAGCGCGCGCCGCGCTCGCGGCAATGAACGCGAACAACCGGCTGGTCACGGCGGACGAAGTCGCCGCTTCGATCCTGCACCTCCTTCATCCATCGAGCCGGTCGATCACCGGCGCCTGCCTGACCATTGACGGTGGGACCACGGCTTGAGCCTCGACCCAGAAATCCTCGATCCCACACACTTTCGTTGGGCCTTCGACAAGGGCGTAGCGACGATCACGCTCGACCGGCCGGAGAAGAAGAACCCGCTGACGTTCGAATCCTATGCCGAGCTTCGAGACGTGTTTCGCGCGCTCGAGACGACACCGGAGGTGCGGGTTGTGGTCATCGGAGGAGCCGGCGGCAATTTCTGCTCCGGCGGCGACGTCCACGAGATCATCGGCCCGCTGACAAAGATGGATGCGCAGGGGCTTCGTGAGTTCACAACTATGACCGGCGACCTGGTAAAGGCGATGCGGGCCTGCCCCCAGCCGATCGTCGCTGCGGTCGAGGGTGTTTGCGCTGGCGCAGGTGCGATCATCGCCATGGCTAGCGACCTTCGATTGGCGAGCCGCGACGCCAAGACCGCATTCCTGTTCACGCGCGTCGGGCTTTCGGGTGCGGATATGGGCGCCTGCGCCGTTTTGCCGCGGATCATCGGCCATGGTCGCGCCGCGGAGCTCTTGTTCACTGGCCGCGCGATGACGGCGGAAGAAGGCCTCGCCTGGGGCTTCTTCAGCCAGCTGGTCGACGATGTGAACGCCGAAGCACAGGCCCTGGCTCGAACGCTCGCCGGCGGCCCGGTGCAGGCCCATTACATGACCAAGCGCCAGCTCGATGCAGAATGGAACGTCAGCATCGAAACGGCGATTGACATGGAGGCCGAAGCGCAGGCGGAATGCATGGCCACCAGGGATTTCACCCGAGCCTATGAGGCCTTCGCGAACAAAAGGAAGCCGGAGTTCCAGGGTGACTGACTGGTTGCGGTGGCCTTTCTTTGAGGATCGCCATTGCGAACTGGCTGCCCGCTTGGGTCAATGGTGCACCGCCAACCCCAGCCACCACTACGACAATGTCGATGGCGAATGCCGCTCGCTGGTCGGATCGCTCGCCAATGCCGGGCTGTTAAAACTGTGCGTCGCCGATGGAGGCAGTGCGCCGGACGTTCGCAGTCTCGCTATCGCGCGCGCGGCGCTCGCCTATCACAGTGGCCTCGCGGACTTCGCCTTCGCAATGCAGGGCCTCGGGTCCGGCGCAATCAGCCTGTTCGGAAGCCACACGCAGAAAGCCGAATGGCTTCCCAAGGTCACCGACGGAACGGTAATCGCCGCTTACGCACTGACCGAGCCCGAAACCGGCTCCGACGCCGCCAACATTGCCATGCGCGCCAGCCGGGTCGACGGCGAATGGCGGCTGAGCGGCGAGAAGAGCTACATCTCAAACGGGACGATCGCCGACGTCTTGACTGTCTTCGCCCGCACCGGATCGCCCGAGGAAGGCGCCAAGGGCATAAGCGCTTTCATCGTGCGCGGTGACGACCCGGGCTTGTCCGTGGCGGAGCGCATCGACGTGATCGCGCCGCACCCACTTGCACGGCTCAAGTTCGAAAATACCCACGGCCAAATGCTCGGCGTGGAAAGCGATGGGTTCAAGGTCGCGATGCAGACGTTGAACCTGTTCCGGGTCACTGTCGGCGCCGCTGCACTCGGCTTTGCCCGGCGCGCGCTCGACGAAGCGATCCCATTTGCTTCTTCGCGCAAGCTCGGCGCCGGAACGCTCGCCGACAATGCGGTCACGCAAGAGCGGCTCGGTGAAATGGCGACGATGATCGATGCGTCGGCATTGCTCATAGCCCGAGCCGCCTGGCAGCAGGACAAAGGTATTGGCGACGACCGCCGCGCCGCCGCAATGGCGAAGCTCCACGCAACGGAAGCAGCGCAGAAAGTGATCGACATGGCGGTGCAGATGCATGGCGGGCTCGGGGTCACCGTCGGCGCAAAGGTGGAGGAGCTTTACCGCGAAATCCGCAGCCTTCGAATCTACGAAGGCGCAAGTGAAGTGCAGCGTCAGATCATCGCCCGAAGCCTATTGAAGAGGGCGACGAAGGAGACCAGCCAATGAACATCCTGCAACCGGCCGGCTGGCCGCGGCCCAAAGGTTATTCCAACGGCATTTCCGCTACCGGACGAATGATCTTTACGGCTGGCGTCATCGGCTGGAACGAGAGCGAGATCCTCGTGTCACACCGCCTCGACCACCAGTTCGCCCAAGCGCTGAAAAACGTCCTCGCCATCTTGAACGAGGGCGGTGCCGGGCCGGAACATATCGTTCGCCTGACCATCTACGTCACCGCGATCCAGGAATATTTGACCAGTCGCGACGAACTCGCGCCCATCTGGAAGTCGATCATGGGCGATCACTATCCGGCGATGGCGCTGGTCGAGGTCAAACGACTCGTCGAGCATGCCGCCAAGATCGAGATCGAGGCGACGGCGGTGGTGCCAGAGTGATCGACAGCTTCGTTCGCGACCGGCTTCCGCCGCCGGACCAGCAACCCGAATTCCTGCTACTCGATTACCCGGAGCGGCTTAACGCTGCCGCAGAGCTGTTGAAGGGTGGAGCGCCCGGCGACCTAGCCATCATCAACGAACACGGCCGCTGGACCTACGCCGACCTCGACAGTTTTTCCGGCCGCATTGCCCGCCTGCTGGTCGAGGAGGAAGGCCTCCAGCCCGGCAACCGCGTGCTCCTTCGCGGCCCCAACGGCTACACCATGTTCGCCTGCTGGCTGGGCATACTGAAAGCGGGCGGGGTGGCCGTGACCACCATGCCGCTGCTCCGCCCCGGCGAGCTAGCGACGGTCATCGACAAGGCGGAGGTCAGCCATGCCTTGTGCGACAGCCGGTTCATCGGCGACCTGCGCGACGCCGCTGAGCAGACGCGTTACCTGAAGTACATCGTCAAATATGACGGCGACTACGGGCAGGGCGCGCTTGAAGAACGCTGCCGAGGGTTGGAGCCTCTGCCAGCTGTCGAGACCGCGCAGGACGATCCGGCGCTGATCGCCTTCACCAGCGGCACCACCGGCATTCCCAAGGGCTGCGTCCATTTCCACCGGGACGTGCTCGCTCCCTGCGATACCTTCGCCAAGACGCACTTCCCGATGAAGCCGGGCGACGTCGCACTGACCAGCGCGCCGATCGCCTTCACCTTTGGTCTCGGTGCGACATTGCTGTTCCCGCTACGCTTTGGAGCGTCAGCCGCCACGGTCGAGAAGGCGACTCCGCCGGAATTGCTCGAGGCGGTGTCGCGGTTCGGGGTCACTCACCTTGCTACCGCGCCGACCGCCTACAAGGCGATGCTTACCGCACCGTCGCTCGACAATGCTCTGCGCTCACTCAAGTCCTGTCTCAGCGCCGGGGAGCATTTGCCAAAAGCGGTGTGGGAGGCGTGGAAGGAGCGAACCGGTATCAGCATCGTCGACGGCATCGGCTCCACAGAGATGATGCACGTGTTCGTGGCGGAAAGCGGCGACGAGATCCGCCCGGGATCAACCGGTCGCGCCGTGCCCGGCTACGAGGCGGCGGTTCTCGACGAAGACGGCAAGCCGATGAAGGAAGGCGAAGGGCGGCTGGCGATCAAGGGGCCGACCGGCTGCCGCTATCTCGCCGATGAGCGGCAGGCGAACTACGTCGCCGCCGGCTGGAACGTCACAGGCGACACCTATCGGAAAGATGCCGACGGCTATTTCTGGTACGTGGCGCGGAGCGACGACATGATTGTCAGCTCGGGTTACAACATCGGCGCCCCCGAGGTGGAGAATGCGCTTCTCGCGCATCCCGCGGTCGCGGAATGCGCGGTAATCGGCGTAACCTGCCCGGAACGCGGACAGAAGGTAAAGGCGTTCGTCGTGCTCGCCGGGTTTGCGGAAGCCAGCGACGAGCTTGCGGACGGCCTCAAGGCCTTCGTCAAGGATCGCATCGCGCCGTACAAATACCCGCGCGAGGTGGAGTTTGTGGACGCGCTACCAAAGACGGCAACCGGCAAGCTCAGGCGGGTGGAACTGCGGGCCCGCTGAGTTTCCAGCCCCATGCACAAAGTGCCAGCATGATCGCATTACCAACCAGGTCTAGCAGGCCAACCGTCGTGAAGACCGGGTCCACGAAGTAGAACCAGTAATTGAATGCGAAGAAGGGGACCAGCGCGATCCCGTAGGCGAGAAACGTGGTCCGCGTGAACCGCGCGGTCGCTGTGAACAGGCCGGAGATCAGCGCCTGTGCGCCGAAGCAGGCAACCGCCAATGTCTCAAGGCGGCTGCCTTGCGCGATGCCGGGACGGATAGTCAGGTCGATAACCTGCTGAGGCATCATAAGCGCCCAGCCGCCAAGCACCACGAACACCGCGGCAATCGCGCGCTGAACGTTGAGCGCCGTCACTCGAATTCGACGATGACCTGGTCGACGGCGAGGCTTTCTCCTGCCGCGACCGGAGTCGCCTTGACGGTCGACGCCTTCTCGGCGCGGAGGATGTTCTCCATTTTCATCGCCTCGACCACCGCGACCGGCTGGCCCGGTTCGACATGGTCGCCGGCCTTCACCTCCAGCCGCGTCAGCAGCCCGGGCATCGGCGCCAGCAGGAATCGCGACATGTCCGGCGGCACCTTCTCGATCATGTGCCTCGAGAGGGCGGCGATGTGAGGCGCCATCACCGCGACGTGGTGCCGGGCGCCGCGCGTCGTAAGCGTCCAGTCACGGCCCTTGCGCCCAATCTGCACCACACGGCGGCGGCCATCCATGTCGGCAACCATCAGCGGCTCGCCAGGCGCCCAGTCGCCGATGACGTCAATTTCCTCGCCGTCATCGACCGAAACGAGATTGCCGCCGTCGTACGGGGTCACGGTGACTTCGAACTCGCGCTTCCCGATCCGCACGATCTGGGTCGCGTCCGGGAACTGCGGTTCGCCCAATTGTCCGTCGATCAATGCCGCGCGGGTATCGACCGTCAGCTCGGCAATCGCGGAGAGCGCGGCCAGATCGGCGAGCAATTCCTCGTCCGCCGGAGCGCCGGTGAAGCCTTCGGGATATTCCTCGGCGATGAAGCCGGTGGTCAACTCGCCCGAACGAAAACGCGGATGCTGCATAATCGCGCTCAGGAAGTCGACATTGTCGCCCAGCCCGTCGAGCTGGAAGGCGTCGAGCGCCGCGATCTGCTTGTCGGCCGCTTCATCGCGCGTCGGAGCCCAGGTGATCAGCTTGGCGATCATTGGATCGTAAAACATCGAGACTTCGCCGCCTTCATAGACGCCGTCGTCGACGCGCACGCCGTCGAGGCCGCGACGACCGTTGGCGGCGCCATCATCCCCCCAGCCCGGGACCGGCGGCTGGTAGCGGATCAGCCGCCCAGTCGACGGAAGGAAACCGCGATACGGGTCTTCGGCATAGACCCGGTTCTCGATCGCCCAGCCGTCAATGCCGATGTCGGCCTGCGTAAACGGCAGCTTTTCGCCGGCGGCGACGCGGATCATTTGTTCGACGAGGTCGATGCCGGTAATCGCCTCGGTCACCGGATGCTCGACCTGGAGGCGGGTATTCATTTCGAGGAAGTAAAAGCTCTTGCCCGTCGGGTCCTTGCCCGAGACGATCAGCTCAACGGTGCCCGCGCTGTAATAGCCGACCGCCTTCGCCAGCGCGACGCACTGCTCGCCCATCGCTTTCCGCATTCGCGGCGTGACGAACGGCGACGGCGCTTCTTCGACCACCTTCTGGTGACGCCGCTGGATCGAGCATTCGCGCTCGTTCAAATAGAGGATGTTGCCGTGCTGGTCGCCGAGGATCTGGATTTCGATGTGGCGCGGGTCCTCGATGAACACGCGATCGTCGCCGAAGCTGGCGAGCCCTTCGCGCTTGGTCGCTTCGAAGCCTTCGCGGACGTCCTTTTCGGAGAAGGCGAGGCGCATGCCCTTGCCGCCGCCACCGGCCGACGCCTTCATCATGACGGGATAGCCGATTTCCCCGGCGATCTTCACGGCGTGCTCGGTGTCCGCGATCTCGCCGACGAAGCCGGGGACGACGTTGACTCCCGCTTCCTTCGCCAGCTTTTTGGATTCGATCTTGTCGCCCATCGCGGCGATGGCGTTCACCGGCGGACCGATGAAGGCGATGCCGTGCCTGGCCAGCGCTTCGGCGAAGCTCGTACGCTCTGAAAGGAAGCCGTAGCCCGGGTGAACCGCCTCCGCGCCGGTCGCCTTGCACGCGTCGATGATCAGCTCGGCCTTAAGATAGCTCTCGCTGGCCGGCGGCGGGCCGAGCCGGACGCTTTCGTCCGCCATCTTCACGAACGGCGCGCGGGCGTCGGCGTCGGAATAGACCGCGACCGTCTTGATGCCCATTCGCCGCGCCGTCTTGATGACCCGGCAGGCGATTTCTCCGCGATTGGCGATCAGGATTTTGGAGAACATTTTACCTCGAAACCGAATTCTGGGGCGGGCGGCTCAGCCGGAGGAAGCAAGAACTGCAAGGCTTGCGGCGAAAGCTGCTGGTAGATGGTGGCGTGCGTCAAGTCAGGCCGCTCGGCAAGGCAGAAGTGCGCGCCGGTCGCGGCGGCTTTGTCGGCCAAGCGTCGCATTGCGGCGGGCTCTTCCGATTGCTCTTTGGCCATCGCCAGGTACAAACGTTTGTCGGCCTGCTTCCTGCCGATTGCCGCCGAACCCCTACGGGAAAGCGCTTCCTTGTCCCACCACAGGCTGGGATCGATCGCCGCATAACCATCGAAAAGTTCGGGCTGGTCCATATAGGTCTCAACAATGAACAAGCCGGCCAGCGACTCTCCAATGACCACGGCCTTGCCATTCGCGCGGTATGTCCGCTCAATCACTGGGCGAACTTCCGTAGCGAGAAAGCGCCGGAACGCGGCCGATTGCCCAGCGGTCGGGTATTTTTTCAGGAGTTCCGGGTCGGCGGTCGGCCCAACCAGCTCACGACGGCGATCCTTCGTCTCGATTCCGACGACGATCGCATCGCCACTGCGGCCCCACATCGCGCCAAGTTGGGCGACGCCGGCGACGTGTAGCAGGTCCTGCTCCACCCCGCCGTCGATGACAAATAACATCGGATACTTCCGTTCCGGCTGCTTCGCGTAGCTCGGCGGAAGGACGACCGTCACCGTGCGCCTCTCATGAAGCACGGACGACTCAATCGTGTGGCTCATTCCGATCCGGATTGGTGTCGGCTCGGCAGCTTGAACCGGTCCAAAAGCGAATAATGCCGATGCGAGCAGCGCGGCGAGCCTCACTCCGCCGCCTCATCGACCGGCGGCTTGTTGTGACCGAGCAGGCGCAGCACTTCATCAGCGGCGTCGGCGAGGTTGGTGCCCGGACCGAAGATCGCCTGCACGCCCGCCTCGCGAAGCAAAGCGTAATCTTGCGGCGGGATGACCCCGCCGGCGACAACCTTGATATCCGGTCGGCCCCCTTCCTTGAGCGCCGCGATCAGCTCGGGGATCAGGGTCTTGTGGCCCGCTGCGAGCGATGATGCGCCGACCACATCGACGTCATGCTCCACCGCCATCTCCGCACTTTCGCGAGGGGTTTGGAAGAGCGGCCCGGCGATAACCTCGAAGCCCAGATCGCCGAACGCGCTAGAGACGAGGTTCGCCCCGCGATCGTGCCCGTCCTGGCCCATTTTGGCGACGAGAATGCGGGGCTTGCGGCCCAGCCGGTCGGCAACGGATTGCGTTCCGGCGACCGCTTCCTTCCAGCGCTGGTCGTCGCGCTTGCCGTAGATGCCGCTCACCGGATGCGGCTGGGTATGATAGCGGCCGAACGCCCGCTCCAGCGCATCGGATATCTCGCCAAGCGAAGCCCGCGCCCGCGCGGCCTCCACCGCCAGCGCAAGCAAATTGGCATTGCCTTTCGCGCCCGTTTCAAGCGCGTCCAGCGCCGCGACAACGGCCGCGTCGTCGCGTGATGCACGCATCTTCTCAAGACGCGCGATCTGGCCGGAGCGAACCTTGGCATTGTCCACCTCGAGAATGTCGAGATGCGCTTCTTCCGCTAGGCGATATCTGTTGACGCCGACGATCACCGTCTCGCCTGTATCGACCTTGGCTGCACGCTCCGCCGCCGCTTCCTCAATACGCTGCTTGGGGAGGCCTTCGGCGACCGCCTTGGTCATCCCGCCGTGCTGTTCGACTTCCTCGATCAGCGCCCACGCCTTGTCTTCCAATGCACGCGTCAGCGCCTCGACATACCAGCTTCCGCCGAGCGGGTCGGCGACCGCTGTCACACCGGTCTCCTCAGCCAGGATTAGCTGCGTGTTGCGCGCGATCCGCGCCGAGAAATCGGTCGGCAGCGCGATGGCTTCATCGAACGAATTGGTGTGCAGCGACTGCGTTCCGCCAAGCACCGCGGCGAGCGCCTCGATCGTCGTTCGGACGATGTTGTTATACGGGTCTTGTTCCGTCAGCGACACGCCACTGGTTTGGCAGTGCGTGCGAAGCAGCTTCGACTTTTCCGACTGCGCGCCGAGATTGGTCATGATCCGCGCCCACAAGGTCCGCGCGGCGCGCAGCTTGGCGACCTCCATGAACAGGTTCATGCCGATACCGAAGAAGAACGATAGCCGCGGCGCGAACTTGTCGATGTCGAGGCCCGCATCATTCGCAGCGCGGACATAGGCCATGCCATCGGCCAGCGTGTACGCCAGTTCCTGAACCGCCGTCGCTCCGGCCTCGTGCATGTGATAGCCGGAGATGGAGATGCTGTTGAACTTCGGCATCTCGGCAGAGGTATACGCGATGATATCGCTGACGATCCGCATCGAGGGTTCGGGCGGGTAGATGTAGGTGTTGCGGACCGCGAACTCTTTCAGAATGTCGTTCTGGATCGTGCCGGAAAGCGCGGCGCGGTCCACGCCCTGTTCCTCACCTGCGACGATGTAGAACGCCATCACGGGAAGCACCGCGCCGTTCATCGTCATGCTGACCGACATCTTACCGAGCGGGATTCCGTCGAACAGCAGCTTCATGTCTTCGACGCTGTCGATCGCCACGCCCGCCTTGCCGACATCGCCGGCGACGCGCGGATGGTCGCTGTCGTAGCCGCGGTGGGTCGCAAGATCGAAGGCGACGCTCAGCCCCTTCTGCCCTGCCGCGAGGTTGCGGCGGTAGAAGGCATTCGACTCCTCCGCGGTCGAGAAGCCGGCATACTGGCGGATGGTCCACGGCCGCCCCGCGTACATCGTCGCATAGGGTCCGCGTGTGTAGGGCGGCAGGCCCGGCCAGCCGCTGTCGATCCCCGCGACGTCCTCGGGCCCATAGACGTTCTTCAGGTGGATTCCCTCGGGCGTTTCGCGCTCGAACGTGCGGCCCTTCGACTCCTTGTCGGCAAGGTCTTTCCACTCTTCACGGGTCGGCTTTTTCGTCATCGGCTCCGCCCTAGCGCCGGGCCGCGGCAATGCCAATCAGCCTCTGAGGCCAAGGCCCAGAAGCAGGTCGGCGGCGATTGCGAGCAATGCGACGAGCGCGAGTGCATTCAGCCCGATGAGCGCGTTGAATTTCGCAGGGCCCGCTTCGTTTCGGGAGATGCGGTTGCGATAGAGCGCGACCTCGCCGGTGCGGAGCGCGCCGAAGAGGCGCCAGGCCAGCGCAAGCGCGCCGAGCAACGCTACGATCCCGACAAAGATATCCTCTCCGCTCATCGCGGTTCGACGACAACCTCGGAAAGAATCGAGTTGGCGATGAAGCAACGTTCGTGCGCTTCATGGTGAAGCGCATCCAGAGCCGTCGCGTCCGGCCCACCGCCCGCAAACGCGATCCTCGGGCGCAGCGTGATGCGCGTGATCCGCACCTTGCCGTCATCGCATTTCTCCAGTGTGCCGTCGGCCTCGTCTTCGTAGCTCTCGACGGCATGGCCAGCATGGCGCGCGAGATCGAGGAACCACAGCATGTGACAACTGGAGACGGAGGCGACCAGCGCCTCTTCCGGATCGACGGCTGAAGCGTCCGAATATGGCTCGCGAACGACGCTCGGGCTCGACGATCCGCGAACGACAGCGCCGCCATCGAACGCCCAGTCGTGCGCCCGACTGTAGCGGCCCTTGGTGAACTCCTCCGCATTGTCGTTCGACCAGCGGATCGTGGCGTTGTGGCTACCCATCAGTGCGCCTGCCTTGGTGATTCCATGATTTCCGTCAGAACCCCGCCCATGTCCTTGGGGTGGAGGAAGAAGATCGGCGTACCGTGCGCGCCGATCCGCGTCGGCCCTAGGATGCGGACCCCCTTCATGTCATAGAAGGCCCGCGCTTCGTCGATGTCCGGAACTTCGAAGCAGAGATGATGCTGCCCGCCTTCGGGATTGCGCTCAAGGAATTTGACGATCGGCGAGTCCCCACCGAGCGGCTCGATCAGCTCGATTTGCGAATTGGGCGTATCGATGAAGCAGACTCGGACGCCCTGCGCCGGAAGGTCGAATGGCTGGCGGACCACCTCCGCACCCATCCGTTCGCGGTAAATCGCGACCGATTGCTCGATCGACGGCGTCGCCACGCCGACATGGTTCAATCTTCCAAGTTTCATGCCGTCCTCACAGCGGAATGTTGTCGTGTTTCTTCCACGGGTTCTCGAGGTTCTTGTCACGCAGCTTCCGTAGGCCGAGCGCCACGCGCCGCCGCGTCGAGTGCGGGTAGATCACCTCGTCGATGAAACCCTTGCTCGCCGCAACGAACGGGTTGGCGAAGCGCTCTTCATATTCGCGCGTCCGCTCCGCGATCTTGTCGGGATCGTCCTTTTCGCTGCGGAAGATGATCTCGACCGCGCCCTTGGCGCCCATCACCGCGATCTCCGCGGTCGGCCAGGCATAGTTGAGGTCGCCGCGCAGATGCTTCGACGCCATGACATCGTAGGCGCCGCCATAGGCTTTGCGCGTAATCACCGTGATTTTCGGCACCGTCGCCTCGGCATAAGCGAAAAGCAGCTTCGCGCCATGCTTGATGATGCCATTGTGCTCCTGCGCCGTTCCGGGAAGGAATCCGGGCACGTCGACGAAGGTGACGATCGGGATGTTGAACGCGTCGCAGAAGCGCACGAAGCGCGCGGCCTTTTTGGAGGAATTGATGTCTAGGACTCCGGCCAAGACTAGAGGCTGGTTGGCGACCATTCCGACCGTCCGCCCCTCGATCCGCGCGAAGCCGGTAATGATGTTGCCGGCGTGGTTGGGTTGCACCTCGAAGAAGTCGCCCTCGTCGGCGACCTTCCGGATAAGTTCGTGCATGTCATAGGGCTGGTTGGCACTCGGCGGGATCAGGCTGTCGAGGCTTTCCTCGATCCGGTCCCACGGGTCGTCGGTCGGCCGCTCGGGCAGGTCGTGGCGGTTCGACAGGGGCAGGAAGTCGAAGAAGTCGCGCGCCGCCAGCAGCGCGTCGATGTCGTTCTCGAACGCCACGTCGGCAACGCCGGATTTGGTCGTGTGGGTTACCGCCCCGCCAAGCTCGTCCTGGGTGACGACCTCGTTGGTCACGGTCTTCACCACGTCCGGGCCGGTGACGAACATGTAGGAGCTATCCTTCACCATGAAGATGAAGTCGGTCATCGCCGGCGAATATACCGCGCCGCCCGCGCAAGGCCCCATGATCAGGCTGATTTGCGGAATGACACCCGACGCCAGAACATTGCGCTGGAAGACTTCGGCATAGCCGCCCAGGCTGGCCACGCCCTCCTGGATTCGCGCGCCGCCCGAGTCATTCAGGCCGATGACCGGCGCACCGACCTTCATCGCCGCGTCCATGATTTTGCAGATCTTCTGCGCGTGCCGTTCCGACAGCGAGCCGCCGAACACCGTAAAGTCCTGAGCGAAGACATAGACAAGCCGTCCGTTGATCGTGCCCGACCCGGTGACGACGCCGTCGCCCGGGATTTTCTGAGCCTCCATCCCGAAGTCGACGCAATTATGCTCGACGTACATGTCGACTTCCTCGAACGAGCCGGGGTCGAGCAGCACGGAAAGGCGCTCCCGGGCGGTCAGCCGTCCCTTGGCGTGCTGCGCGTCGATGCGCTTTTGCCCGCCACCCATCTTCGCGGCTTCGCGCCGCGCTTCCAGCTCTTCGATCGTCGTTGCCATGGCATTTGCGCTGCCACTTGCGCGGCGGAGCGTCAACACGCGTGAACCTTCGCCGTCTTTGTGCTTTCATTGGCGGACGCAGGGAGGATGGAATGCCGCAGCGCCAGCATTGGCCGGAACGTCTATGGTTGGTTCGTCACGGTCAGAGCCAGGGCAATGTCGCACGCGACGCCGCGCACGAGGCGGGGCTAAGCGTCATCGATCTCGACCTCCGTGATGTCGACGTGCCGCTAAGCGAGCTTGGTCACCGCCAGGCCGAGGCCGCCGGTCGGTGGTTCGCATCGCTACCGGAGCATGAGCGGCCGGAAGTGATCCTCGCCAGTCCCTACATCCGCGCCAAGCAAACTGCGGAAGCGATCTGCAAGGCCGGCGGGCTGGCCGGTGGATCGAAGCCGACGATCATCGACGAGCGCCTTCGCGAGCGGGAGTTTGGCGTGTTCGACGGGCTGACCACCAAGGGCATCCGCGAGAAATATCCGGAAGAAGCCGCGCATCGCACGAAGATGGGCAAATTCTACCATCGCCCGCCCGGCGGCGAGAGTTGGGCCGATGTCATCCTGCGCCTGCGCTCGGCGCTCAACACCATCAACCTTCATTATTCGGACAAGCGCGTCGTCGTCGTCGCCCACCAGGTGGTGGTACTATGCATGCGCTACATCCTGGAGGAACTTTCCGAGGCCGAGATCCTGGCGATCGATCGTCAGGCCGAAATCCTCAATTGCGGCATTTGCGCCTATGATTTCGAGCCGGACGAGGCCGCGCTGTGCGCGCCGACACTGGTGCTGTGGAACCATGGCGCGCCGATGGAGGCGGAAGGCACGCCACAAACCGCCGAGCCCGACGCGATGACCGGATCGCGATGAACAAGGTTCGTGGGCTCGATGCCGCTGAGCTGAAACGCAATCCGCTCCCGCAGCGGGAAGGCGGCGACAAGGATAGCCACGGCAAAATCCTGATTATCGCCGGGTCGCGTGATGTGCCTGGCGCGGCCTTGCTCGCCGCTTATGGCGCGATGAGGGTCGGCGCCGGGAAGCTGCAGATCGCGGCTCCGGACGATATCGCCGTGTCGCTCGGAATCGCCATGCCAGAAGCGATGGTGGTCGGCTTCGCAAATGCAAGCGACGGTGGCTTCGCGCGCCGCGCGGTCAAGGCGATGATCGACCGGGCAGGTTGCGTTGACGCCGTTGTCGCCGGTCCGGGAATGACCGGCAATTCTGCCACCGAGAAATTGGCGAGCGAACTGGTAGCGCTGGGGAAGCCACTCGCGCTCGATGCGGCGCTTCTTCACGCACTCCCACCCAGCGACGACGAAGCGCGCGAGGCGCGCATCCCGCCGGTCCTCCTGCCCCATTCCGGCGAGATGGCGAGCTTGCTTGGGTGCGATTCTGCGGAGGTCGAACATGATCCGCTGGGCTGCGGCCGAGCCTGTGCGTCGCGCTACGGCGCGGCAGTGCTCGTGAAGGGCGTACAGAGTCACGTCGTCGCGCCGGACGGGCGGGCCTGGCTCTACCGCGGCGGCTGTCCAGGCCTCGGCGTTTCGGGAAGCGGCGACACGCTCGCCGGCATCGTCGGCGGCCTACTGGCGCGCGGCGCCGACCCGGTCATCGCCTTGCTATGGGCGGTGTGGCTTCACGGCGAAGCCGGCGCGAGGCTGTCAGAAAAGGTCGGTGCGGCAGGTTTCCTTGCGCGCGAAATCCCCGGCGAAGTGCCGGCGCTGCTCGACGGAGCCTAGCCGACGCGCTGCTGCAATTCGTCGCCTTCCAGCTTGACCACATGGATCACGTTGGTGCTTCCCGACTGCCCGAAGGGCACGCCGGCCATCACCACCATGCGCTCCCCGGCGCCTGCAATCCGATGGCGGAGCGCCATGCGTTTGGCCTTCCCGACCATTTCCTCGAAATTGCTTACGTCGCGGGTGTGAACCGCGTGAACGCCCCATAGCAGACCCTGCCGTCGCGCGACCTCAAGGCTGGCGGTCATGACCATGATCGGCACCGGCGGGCGTTCGCGCGCGATACGCCGCGCCGTCGATCCGCTCGAGGTGTAGCAGGCCATCGCCTTCGCACCGATGATTTCGACGATTTGCGCCGCGCTTTCGCTGAGCGCGTCGGCGGTGGTCGGCTCGGCCGGCGTCTCGGTGAAATGCACCCGCGCCGAATAGACCGGGTCGGCTTCGACGCTGCGGCCGATGCGGTCCATCATCGCTACCGCCTCGATCGGATAATCGCCCGCCGCACTCTCCGCCGACAACATTACCGCGTCCGCGCCTTCGTAAATTGCGGTCGCGACGTCGCTTACCTCGGCGCGGGTGGGGCTTGGCGAAGTGATCATCGATTCCAGCATCTGGGTGGCGACGACCACGGGTTTGCCAAGCCGGCGGGCCTCGGCGACGATCCGGTTCTGGGCGGGCGGCACGCCCTCAGGCGGAAGCTCGACGCCCAAGTCGCCGCGGGCGACCATCACCGCGTCGGCAATCTTGAGGATGGCATCCAGCCGCTCGATCGCGGCCGGCTTCTCGATCTTGGCGAGCAGGCCGGCGCGATTGCCGATCAGCGCCTTGGCCTCCGCGACATCCTCCGGGCGCTGGACGAAGCTCAGCGCGATCCAGTCGACGCCCTGGCTCAGCGCGAAATCGAGGTCGCTGCGGTCCTTGTCGGTCATCGCCGGGATCGGCACGACCACGTCGGGGACGTTGACGCCCTTGCTGTTCGAGATCCGGCCGCCGACCTCGACCCGCGTCTCAATCCGGTCTGCCGCGACCTCTTCGACGCGGAGGCGGATCTTGCCGTCGTTGATCAGCAGCTGGTCGCCGACGTCGATGGCCTCGAACAATTCGGGATGCGGAAGCTCGACCCGGGTCCGATCGCCCGCCGCGGAGTCGCGGTCGAGAACGAACTCCTGCCCTTCGTCAAGGAAAGCTTCGCCGCCGGCGAAGTCGCCCACGCGAAGCTTCGGACCCTGGAGATCGACGAGAATCGTGGTCGGGCGGTGATATTCCTGCTCGAGCGCGCGGATGGCCTCAATAAGCGCGATTTTCCCCTGCTGGTCGCCATGACTCATATTGAGCCGGAAGGCATCGGCCCCGGCCTCATAGAGCTTGCGGATCATTTCCGGGCTGCTGCTGGCCGGGCCAAGCGTTGCGAGGATTCGCACCTTGCGGGCGCGCGGGGTCATTGCGGTCGGTGTCACGGGCCAACCCCATAAAGGCTTGGGCAGTGCGTTCAACCGGCTTGAGGCAATCGGCGGCCTCGCCTAATGCCCCTCCGAACAATCGGAATCGGAGTAGATTATATGGCGGAAGGCACCGTCGCAGCGGATCAGTTGCGGCTATTCATCGAGCGGATCGAACGGCTTGAGGAAGAGAAGAAGGGCATCGCCGACGACATTCGCGACGTCTACGCGGAGGCCAAGGCCAACGGCTACGATTCGAAGATCATGCGGATGATCGTTCGTCTCAGGAAAATGGAATCGCATACGCGGCAGGAACAGGACGCGCTGCTCGAGACCTATCGCGCCGCGCTTGGCCTGGGCTAAGGGCTTCGGAAGACTTCGGGACTCTTTTATGGGGTCCCCGAAGAGTACCACTTTTTGGGGTTAAGATGGCCGGTCACAGCAAATTCAAGAACATCATGCACCGCAAGGGTGCGCAGGATAAGAAGCGCTCGGCGATGTTCTCCAAGCTGTCGCGCGAAATCACCGTCGCCGCGAAGATGGGCATGCCGGATCCGGACATGAACCCGCGGCTCCGCGCCGCCGTCCTTGCCGCCAAGGCGCAGTCGATGCCCAAGGACAATATCCAGCGGGCGATCGATAAGGCGTCTGCAGGCGACACCGAGAATTACGAGGAAATCCGCTACGAAGGCTTCGGTCCAGGAGGCGTCAGCCTGATCGTGGAGGCATTGAGCGACAACCGGAACCGCACGGCGACCAATGTCCGCACCGCCTTCTCCAAGAACGGCGGCAACCTCGGTGCCTCCGGCTCCGTTTCTCACGGTTTCGAACGCATGGGCCTGATCGAATACGGCGCGGCTGCCGGCGACGCCGACAAGGTGCTGGAAGCTGCGATCGAAGCGGGCGCCGACGACGTCGAAAGCGATGAGGAGGGCCATGAGATCTGGACCTCGATCGATTCGCTCCACGAGGTCGCCAAGGGCCTCGAAAGTGCGCTCGGCGAGGCGGAAGCGGTCAAGCTCGCCTGGAAGCCGCAAACCCCGGTCAATGTCGCCGGCGACGACGTCGCGACACTGATGAAGCTGATCGACACGCTGGAGGAAGACGACGACGTCCAGACCGTGTGGGGGAATTACGAGATTTCGGACGCCGAGTTGGAGAAGCTGGCGTGATGTGGGGCTGGCTGGCGGTCAAGGCGCTGGTCAGCGGGATCATCGTTGCGGCGGTGTCGGAAATTGCTCGGCGCTATCCCGGATTCGGCGGCCTGATCGCCTCGCTCCCGCTGGTCTCGGTGCTCGGGATGCTGTGGCTGTGGCATGACAAGCCCGACGCAATGAACATGGCCGATCATGCGAGCGCGACCTTCTGGTTTGTGCTCCCTTCGCTTCCGATGTTCCTGGTCATCCCAGCGCTTCTTCGCGGCGGGATGAACTTTCATCTCGCGCTGCTGCTAGGCTGCCTGCTGACAATCGTCCTCTATGTTGGAATGATCGCTCTGGCGCCCAAAGTCGGAATCCGCCTGTGACGCTGATTCTCGGCCTCGATCCGGGGCTGGGCACGACGGGCTGGGGCCTGATCCGGGCAGAAGGGAACCGCCTTAGCCATGTCGCCAACGGGCAGTTGAAGACGGTTTCGACCGAACCGCTTCCGAGGCGTCTGGCGCACCTCGCGAGCCAGCTCGAGGCGCTGCTGGCCGACCGCTCGCCTGAATCCGCAGCGGTGGAGGAAGTGTTCGTCAACAAGAACCCGCAATCGACCTTGAAGCTGGGCCAAGCGCGCGGCGTGACCCTGATGATCGCGGCCCGTTCCGGCATCGACGTCGCTGAATATGCCGCGCGCTTCGTCAAAAAGGCGGTGGTCGGTGTCGGCAACGCCGACAAGGCGCAGGTCCACGCCATGGTCCAGCGGCTCCTTCCCGGGGCTGCCATTGCCGGACCAGACGCGGCGGATGCGCTTGCCGTCGCCATCACCCACGCCCATCACATCGCGAGCGCGCGGCGCGGCCTCTAGCCTGCTGGTACCGTCGGCTCGACGATTTCCACCGTCACCGGCGGTTCGGCAGCCTCCTCGCCGCGGATGAAGGCCAAGATGTCCGCGTTCACGACAGCCGGATGCGTGGTGCACATTCCGTGTGGAAAGCCCGCGTAGGTCTTGAGCGTCCCGTTCTTCAGCAGCTTGGCCGATAACGGCGCCGAGTCTTCGTAAGGCACGATCTGGTCGTCGTCGCCATGCAGCACCAGCACCGGCAGGTCGATGGCTTTCAGGTCGTCCGTGAAATCGGTTTCAGAAAAAGCCTTGATGCAGTCGTATTGCGCCTTGATCCCGCCCATCATCCCTTGTCGGTACCAATTATCGACGACACCTTCGCTCGGCTGCGCGCCTGGCCGGTTGAAACCGTAGAACGGGCCGGCGGGTATGTCGCGATAGAGCTGAGCGCGATTAGCGGCCAGGGCTGCGCGATATCCGTCGAAAACTTCAATCGGGGTGCCGCCGGGGTTGCTCTCCTTTTTGACCATGACAGGCGGGATGGCAGCGATGATCACAGCCTTGGCCACTCGGCCCTCCTCGGCACGCGCGACATAATGAATCACCTCTCCGCCACCGGTGGAATGGCCGATGTGGATAGCATCGCGAAGGCGCAATTGCCCAGCAAGCTCCGCGACATCGGCTGCATAGGTATCCATTTCATTACCGGTCTCGGTCTGAGTCGAGCGTCCATGTCCACGACGGTCGTGGGCGATGACCCGAAAGCCCTCGCTCAGGAAGAACATCATCTGATTGTCCCAGTCGTCGGCGCTGAGCGGCCAGCCATGATGGAAGATAATCGGCTGGGCCGCCTTGTCGCCCCAGTCCTTGTAGAAAATCTCGGTTCCGTCGCGCGTTGTAATGATAGGCATTGGCATACTCCCTGGGTTCCCCCCCAAGGCACGCAACGCCACTAACCCGCCCGGCCTTTCTTGGCCCCTTCCCATCATGTCACGCGCTGCCCAAGCCGAAGGCTCGCGCAGCGACTCACGGACGAATCCGGGCTCCTCGCCATAGCATGCGGGCGCAAGCCGGCCGCATGGAATCGGCAGAAGACAGGGGTGCCTTGAACGGTCGCCGAATTGGCCTAGACCAAAAGGCATGATCGCCCGTCTTGCCGGAACCCTCGTCGAAGTCGCCGCCGACCATGCCGTCGTCGACGTCGCCGGCGTCGGCTATCTCGTCCAGGCCAGCGGTCGGACACTGGATTCGCTTGGCGGGGTCGGCAGCGAGGTGCTGCTGCTGACCGAGCTTCAGGTGCGTGAGGATGGATGGACCCTTTTCGCCTTCGGTTCGACCGGCGAGCGCGAGACATTCCGCCTTCTGACCAGCGTTCAGGGCGTCGGCGGCCGGGTTGCGCTGGCGATCCTGTCCGTGCTGACTCCAGAGGAACTCGCCGGGGCCGTGTCGCGTGGCGACAAGGCGATGGTCGGCCGGGCCAACGGCGTCGGGCCAAAGCTCGCCCAGCGGATCGTCAACGAGCTTGCCGGCAAGATCGGGAGCCACCCGCTTGCTGGTGTTGCTGGAGCGGCGCCCCCGCGTGGCGGTGCGGCGAAGGACGCGCTTAGCGCCCTTGCCAACCTCGGCTTCAAGCCGGCCGAGGCGAGTTCGGCTGTCGCCGCCGCAGTCGAGGACCTTGGTCCGGACGCAAGTCTCGATTCCCTCGTCCGGCTGGCGCTCAGAAAGGCCGCGAAATGATCGTTGCCGTCTACAATGCGAAAGGCGGGGTCGGAAAAACGACTCTGGCCGTCAATCTCGCCTGGGCAAGTACCGTCATCTCCGGCCTGAAGACGCTTCTGTGGGATTTGGACGCACAGGCGGCGTCGAGCTACGTGCTCGGCCAGGAACCGGCCGCGAAACTGGCGCGGCCCAGCATCATGAAAGACGCCGACCCGTCGAAGTTGATCCGCCCGACCCAAATCGAGGGACTCGATCTACTCCCCGCAGACGATTCCCTTCGCGACCTCGACCGCCATTTCCACGACCTCGGGAAACGCAAGCGCCTGGCGAAAATCGCCGAAAGGCTACTGAGCAGTTACGACCTGATCGTCATCGACTGCCCGCCAGGACTGACCGATACGTCCGACCAGATCCTTCGCGCCGCCGACATCGCCGTCGTCCCGATCATCCCCGCGGCTCTTTCGCGCCGCGCGCTCGATGTCATCAAGGAGCATGTCGGGCGCAAGAAAGGCCCGCGGGTCATCCTCGCGCCAGTCTTCTCGATGGTCGACCGCCGCCGCAATCTTCACCGCGAGGAGCTCGAGAAGCACCAAGGCTGGCCGGCAATACCGATGGCGAGCGCGTACGAACGGATGAGTGAGGAGCGCATGCCGGTCGGCGAGTTAATGTCGCGCGCTTCGCCGCCGGTGCAGGCGATCGTCGATGTCTGGAAGCGGATTGAAAAGGCGCTGGGTCGATGACCGGCGCCCACACCGCCTCCTGCCGCTGCGGCCAGCTTAAGGCGACCGCGACCGGGGTCCCGGTCCGAGTGTCGGTCTGCCACTGCCTCGATTGCCAGAAGAGATGCGGCTCGGCCTTTGCTGCGCAGGTTCGCTTTCCTGCGGACTCAGTCACGATTGTGGGCGAGGCTGTCCAGTGGACGTCCGAGAATGGCGGCGTGTTCCGCCACTGTCCGGTCTGCGGCGCGACAGTGGCGTTCGCGGCGGCGATACCGGACACGATTGCCATTCCGCTCGGTGCGTTCGACGACCCCTATGCTTTCATCCCGACGGTCTCGGTATGGGAAGAGCGCCAGCATGAATGGGTCGAAATCGCTGGCGACATCGAGCATTTCGACTGATTATTGCCTGCGGCACTCCGGCTTGCCGATCTTGCAGGCGATCGCGCCGCGGACCTTTTGGGTCACCTCGATCACGTCTTCGCGGTCACCTCCATGCATCTCGTGCATCCGGTATTGGCGGAGGAGCGCGGTCACTGCTGCCTTGTCCTGGAACAGTTCAGTCCAGCGAACATAGCAACGCAACCGTCCATCCGGCATCATTTCATACCGAAAATACCGGCGCAGATAGGGCACCTCCGCACGAGCGGTTTCGGTGCCAAGGTTTCCCCAGTCCTTCAACAGGGCTTTTGCAGCGGCAAGGTCGCGAATCTGGTCTCTGAGATTAGGGTCGGCGATGAGGTCGAGACGGCCTAAACTGATCAACTCCTGCGATGCGGTGTAGCTGAACGCCGCAGAGCAAAGGAAGCCGGGCTCACAGCCGAATCCGGGGCGCTCTGAAATTCCTGGAGTTTCGCGGGGTCGTTTCGAGCGCCGAAAGCTCCGCCAGTCTTCGACATAACGCCCAGTTCGCTCTCGTCGTTGACCGTTTGCAGTTCGTCGATGGCGCGCTGATACTCGTCATAGAGCCGGCCGAGAAACTGCCGCTCCTCACGAGCCTGCTTTCGGCTGTCGCCCCACTGATTGACTTGGAAGGCGGGCAGAACGCCGATTGTCACGACCGCCAGTTCGATCGCTATCCCGAGCCAGTCGCGCGTCGCGCAAGCGGTTCAGGCGGGTGCTTTTCAACCGCCCCAAGCGTCCTTGTAGACGCGGAGGAAGTTGCCGCCCATGAGCTTCTCTAGCCGCGACTGGCTCCAGCCGCGTTTCTCGAGGTTGCGAGCCAGCCGGCGGTAGCGGTCGAGGCTGTTGTACGCCGCGACCAGCGTGTAGACGCCCACCGCCTCGCCTGGTGCGGCGATGCCGCGCTTGATCCGCTCGACCGTCCAGTCGTCCATCCGCTTCCGCGATTGCTCGTCGAGCACGATCGGCATCACGCCATTGTCGGTGCCGATGCCGACCCCCTCCTCGCCCGCGACGTTGGCGACATGCTCGATATGCGCGATCAGCGCGTCGCCCGACGGCTTCATGTCGGCGGCTAGGAACGGCATGAAATAGACGCCGGTGACGCCGCCCTTGTCGGCCACCGCCCTAATGGTCGTGTCGGCTGTGTTGCGCGGATGGTCGGTCAGCGCCCGCGCGCCCGTATGGCTGATAACAAGCGGGCGTTTCGCGTGCGCCGTCGCCTCGGCCATCGTCCGCGCCCCACCGTGGCTGAGGTCGAGCAGCAATTTCTCCGCTTCGATCCGTTCGATCGTTGCGCGGCCCAGCTTGGTCACGCCGCCATCGCGTGGCTCCAGCGCTCCGTCGCCGGCGAGGTTGCCGTTGTTATAGGTCAGCTGGACGGACATCACCCCGTCCTTCTTCATTCCCGCGAGCCGGTCTAGGTCGCCGCCGACCATCGACGTGTCCTGCGTGCCGATGACGATCCCGAACTTCTTCTCGCGCTTGGCCTTGAGGATGTCCGCGGCACTTCGCACAAGCAGCAGCCGGTCGGGATTCGCCGAGAAAAATTGCAGGCTGTGATCGATGTATTTGCGATAGTCGGCCCACGGATCGGCGGTATTGCCGACTGGCATCACCGTATCCCGAAGGACGGTCACGCCGGTCCGCATCATCTCGGCGAAGGCGCGGTCGCTGAGGCGCGCAATCTCGCCCTGGGTATAAGGATCATTAAGCCCGCCTAGCCCGTCGATAACAATCGCCCGGTCGAACCATCCCGCAGCCGGCGTCTTGGGCGTCCGCCCAAACAGAGGCGCGGCGGTGAACATCGCGGCCGCCGATCCAATCATCGCGCGTCGTGTGATCCGCATATCGTCTGTCCCCTCGTCCGCCGCTAACCTGACTCGTTGCGTGTCCGGACGCAACTTGTCACAAGCAGCGGCAATGGCCACCGACCCAGCACGCATCACCACGCCGGAACGGACGGCCGAGGATCAGGACCAGGCGCTCCGGCCCAAGTCGCTCGACGAATTCGTCGGCCAGAAGGCCGCGCGCGAGAATTTGCGGATCTTCGTCAATGCCGCCCGTGCGCGCGGAGAAGCGCTCGACCATGTCCTGTTCTTCGGGCCGCCAGGTCTCGGCAAGACGACGCTCGCCGGAATTCTCGCTCGTGAAATGGGCGTCGGCTTCCGCGCAACCAGCGGTCCGGTCATCGCCAAGTCGGGCGATCTTGCCGCGCTGCTCACCAATCTCGAAGACGGCGACGTGCTGTTCATCGACGAGATCCACCGCCTCAATCCGGCGGTCGAGGAAGTGCTCTATCCGGCGATGGAGGACCGTGCGCTAGACCTGATGATCGGCGAGGGCCCGTCTGCCCGATCGGTCCGCATCGACCTGCCGAAGTTCACATTGGTCGGCGCGACAACGCGCCAAGGTCTGCTCACCACGCCACTTCGCGACCGCTTCGGAATCCCCGTCCGGCTCAATTTCTACTCGGTCGACGAGCTTGAGCAGGTCGTTCGCCGGGCCGCACGGCTGCTCGGCGCACCGACCACGGCGGAAGGCGAGCATGAGATTGCGCGCCGTTCGCGGGGCACTCCTCGCATAGCGGGGCGACTGCTGCGGAGGGTCCGCGATTTCGCCCATGCTGCGGGAGCCCAGGAGATCGACGCCACCGTTGCCGACCGCGCGCTTGATCGGCTTGAGATCGACGCACTCGGCCTCGACGCGATGGACCGCCGCTACCTGACGATGATCGCCGACCTCTACGGCGGTGGTCCGGTTGGTATCGAGACTCTGGCAGCCGGTCTTTCCGAACCGCGCGACACGCTGGAGGATGTCGTCGAGCCCTATCTCATTCAGCTTGGCCTCATTGCCCGCACGGCAAGAGGTCGTTGCCTCAACGGGCGCGGCTGGACCCACTTGGGCCTCAACCCGCCCGCCGGCAGCCAGACAGGACTTTTCGACCCGGAGTCGCCGAAATGAGTTTTGCCTTCGCCGCCCTCCTCGCCGCCCAGGCCGCTGCCGCGCCGGCGCCAGTCGATTACGGAAAGCCGGCCAACTGGCTGTGCCTTCCCGGACGCAAGGACCTTTGCACCACGCCGCTACCGACGACGGCGCTCAATCCCAACGGCTACGGTTCGACTGGCCTGTCGCCGGTTGCGGCGAACAGCGAAGTCGATTGCTTCGTCGTTTATCCGACCGTTTCGCGCGACAGCGGCCTCAACAGCGATCTTGTGCCCGGAGACGGCGAAGAAAAAGCCTCGATCGCCAGTCAGTTCGCGCGATTTGCTGGAAGCTGCCGGATGTTCGCGCCCGTCTATCGCTCGATGACTCTCGGCGCGGTGGCTTATGCGGCCGCGGGCGGCGACATGACGGTTCCGGCGATGACGGCCTATCGCGATGTCCGCGATGCCTTTCGCAACTACCTGGCGCGCTACAACAAGGGCCGGCCCTACGTCCTTATCGGTCACAGCCAAGGCTCGCTGATGCTCCAGCAGTTGATCGCCAACGAGATCGAGGGCAAGCCGGCCGCGAAGCTGATGAAGCTGGCGATCCTGCCCGGGTACAATTTGCTTGTGCCCCAGGGAAAGCGCGTCGGCGGAACCCTGAAATCGACACCGATCTGTTCCTCGCCCGGCGAAACCGGCTGCGTCATGACCTGGGTCAGCTTCCGCGAAAAGAACGTGCCGCCCGCCGGCGCGATCTTCGGGGTTTCCGACAAACCGGGAATGACGGTGGCCTGCACCAATCCCGCGCTGCCGGGCGCCACTGGCTGGGTGTCGCTCGACAGCTACTGGAATGCCCGCTCCGCGCTGCCTGTTCCGGGCGGTCCGATCCGTTGGTCAACCGAGGGCAATCCGCCAACGCCCTATGTCCGCACCGAAGGGCTGGCATCCGCCCGCTGCGTCAACGAGGGCCCTCGCGGCTATCTTTCGATCCGCACCAACGCTGACCCCAGCGACAAGCGGACTGACCGCATCGGCGGCGAGGTCGGGCTGGCCGGGATGTTCATTCCCGGATGGGGCATGCATTTGGCCGACGTCAGCGTTGCGCAGGGCGACCTCGTCCGCCGGGTATCCGACTTGAACGGTCAGGTGAGCCAGGGACAGGGCCGGGCGCGCTAGCGGGGTTGCCGCCACGCTTTCCCGATGGTTAAGGGGAAGGCCAATGACCTCATCACAATATGACCAGCCTTACCGCGGCGGCTTTGTCGGTTCCGCGCACCATTTTGCGCTGACCGTCTATTTCGAGGACACGGATACCGCGGGCATCGTCTATTACGCCAACTATCTGAAATTCATGGAGCGGGCGCGCTCTGACATGCTGCGCGCTGCGGGGATCGACCAGCGCGCGGCGCAGGAGGATGGCACCGGCGTTTATGCCGTGGCCGAAGCGCATGTCCGCTATCTTAAGCCCGCCAAGCTTGGCGACGATCTTTTGATTGTCTCGACGGTTCAGAGGGTTAGGGCGGCGTCCGTGCTCATTCATCAGCGAGTCATGCGGGGAGCCGATGATTTGGCCGCTGGACGGATCACCGCAGCCTTTCTCGGCCCCGACGACCGCCCACGCCGCCAGCCGCGCGACTGGGTCGAACGATTTCAGCAACTGAGCGAGGATTGATGCCCGAACTGACCGCAAGCACCGACATGATGTCACCGATGTCCCTCTTCCTTCACGCCGACGTGGTTGTGAAGGTGGTGATGATCGGCCTGCTCCTTGCCAGCGTCTGGACCTGGGCAATTATCTTCACCCATGCCCTGCGGCTGAAGCGCATCAACAAGGCGACCGAACGGTACGAGGCGGAATTCTGGGCATCCGACGATATCGACGCCTTCCACACGAAGCGCGGCAAGGAGCCGCTCCCGACCGCCGCCGTGCTCGACGCCGGTCTGGACGAATGGCGCCGGTCCACACGAAGCCGTTCGGTCGACCGGTCCGGCACGCGCGAACGGCTTGCGACCCGGATGAACGCCGCGGTCGCGGCCGAGCTCGACCGGCTCGGCGACCGGCTCAACATCCTTGCCACGGTCGGCTCGGTCGCGCCGTTCGTCGGCCTGTTCGGGACGGTGTGGGGAATCATGCGCAGCTTCACGGCGATTGCCGATTCCAACAATACAAGCCTGGCCGTCGTCGCCCCGGGCATTGCCGAAGCGTTGTTCGCCACCGCGATCGGCCTGTTCGCAGCAATCCCGGCAGTCATTGCCTACAATCGCCTGAGCCACGGCCTCGACAAGCTCGAGGCGCGCCTTGGCCGCTTCGCCGACCGCTTCCATGCGACGTTGAGCCGCGAACTGGAGGTCGAAGCCTAATCGTGGGCGCGTCCTTCCCATCCCGCGGCCGCGGTCGCTCGCGGCGCGCTCCCATGGCGGAGATCAACGTCACGCCGCTGGTGGACGTCATGCTCGTTCTTCTGATCATCTTCATGATCACCGCTCCGCTGCTGGTTGCGGGCGTACCCGTCGACCTGCCGGAAAGCCGGGCCAAGGCGCTCGACCAGGATACCAAGCCGGTCCAGATCGCTATTGACCAACAGGGCGCACTGTTCATCGACGATGCGCCGGTCAGCGATGCGGAGCTGCCGCAACGGCTCGCCGATATCGCCGCGCAGCCCGAGCCGCCGGAAGGGCGCCGAATTTACCTGCGCGCCGACAAGGGACTCGATTACGGCAAGGTCATGCGCGTGATGGGCGAGCTCAACCGCGCCGGCCTCAACCGCGTCGCCCTGGTCTCGGTGGGTGAGGAAACGCCGTGATTGCCGACCGCGCGGAACGGACCGGCGCCGTTGCCGCGCTCGGGCTTCATATCGCGCTCATCGCCGCGCTTTCGATGAGCCTGGCAAGCGTGGAGAAGGAACTCGAGTCACCGGCGATGGACGTCGAATTCGTCGACGAGGTTGCGCTTGAATCGGCTGCACCTCAATCCGTCCCGACGCCGTCCTCTCCACCTCCGGCGCCGCTTGAACAGACGATTCCCGAACCGGTCGCCGCTCCGCCCCCGCCGCCGACTCCGCGCGCGATCCCGCAGCCCACCCCACGTCCGCAGCCTACTCCGCCCAAGTCGGTCCAGCGCCAGGTCGAGCGGCCCGCGAAGAAGCCGCCCCAAAGCCTGCCCAGCGGCCCGCGCCGCGACAGGGCCTGGGCGATGATTTCCTCGCGAAGCTGGATGACGACCTCGCTCCGCGCGCCGGCCAGTCGAAGCCGGCGGCGCCGACGTTCAGCGCCAAGGCCCGCGCCAGCGTCGCTTCTTCGATCGCCAGCCAAGCGCAGCGCTGCGCCGATCGCCAACCTTACCTCGGCGAGGGAGCCGACGAAGTGTCGATGCAGGTCAAGCTCAGCTTCGCGCGCTCCGGCCGGCTCGCTCGCCCGCCGAGCATCACGGGAATGACCGGCCCGTCCGAATATCGCAGCAAATATGGCGACCTGCTCGAAGATCAGGTGCGCCGGATCTTCGTCGATTGCGCGCCATTCCGCCTGCCGGCCGAACTCTATGACACGGACGACGGCGGCTGGAAGGAAACGACACTCAGGTACAGGGTGAGAAAATGATCAGGAAACTCGCGTTTTTCAGTTTGGCAGCCGGCCTGGCGACCATCGCCTACTCCCAGGAACAGGAAGAGCCGCCCGAGGTCGTCGGCGGCAGCGTCCGCTCCGCCCAAACCATCGCTGTCCCTGCCATGCCGACGACGGGCGGAGCAGCCGGGAACCTCGGACGACAGATTTCGGAGGTCATCGCCTCCGACCTTCGCTCCACCGGATCCTTCCTGCCCCTCGGGCCGGGCGGGATTCCGACCTATTCTTTCGAGCAGGCGGGCTCGCCCACCTACCCCGAATGGCGAAACAGTGGCGCCGGTGCGCTCGTTTCCGGCTATGTCGAGCCTCGGCCCGACGGCCGAATGACCGTCGCCTGTATCCTTCACGACGTGACCGCCGGACGGCAACTCGCCAGCCAGGGCTTCGTCGTCGCTGCCGACGACTGGCGCCGCGCAGCCCACAAGTGCGCCGACCTCGTCTATTCGCGCCTCACCGGTGAGCAGCCGTTCCTCGACACGCGCATCGTCTACGTCGCGGAGACCGGCCCGAAGACCAACCGGGTCAAGCGCATTGCGCTGATGGACAGCGACGGATCCAACCTGCGTTACCTGACACCTGGCCGGACGACGGTCACGATGCCGCGCTTCAGCCCGCGCGGCGATCGCCTGGTCTACACGGGGACACTGGCGCGCAAGCCGCGCGTCTTCGTCCTAGACGTCGCATCAGGCCGCGAGCGGCTTCTGGTTCCGGGCGGGGCGGTTACTTTCGCGCCGCGCTTCTCGCCAGACGGCCGCAACATCGTTTTTTCCTGGGCTAGGAACGGTAACACCGACATCTACGTCGTCGATGCCAATGGCGGCACGCCGCGCCGGCTGACCAGCGCACCGGGCGCCGATACCTCGCCGAGCTATTCGCCAGACGGAAGCCGGATCGTGTTCGAGAGCGAACGTTCTGGCACCCAGCAGCTTTACGTCATGGATTCAGGCGGCGGCGGCCAGCGCCGGATCAGCTTTGGCAATGGCCGCTATGCCTCGCCGGTGTGGAGCCCGCGCGGCGACCTCATCGCCTTCACCCGGATCGCCGGAAGCTTCAACATCGGCGTGATGAACGCCGGCGGCGGGGCGACCCGAATTCTCACCGACGGCTGGCAGGACGAGGGGCCGAGTTGGGCGCCCAACGGCCAGTTCGTACTGTTCCACCGGACGCAGCGTGGAAGCGGCAACGCCACGCTTCACGCCGTCCACATTTCCGGCGGCCCGGCACGTCGAATCCCCACCCCGCAGGGCGGAAGCGACCCAAGCTGGTCGCCGCTCAAGAACTGATACCAATTCCGCAAGGAGAATTTGAATGCGTAAACACCTCATCCTGGCCACCGCCGCTCTCGCATTGATGACGACGGCTTGCGCCAAGAAGACGCCGCCGCCCGAGGCCTTGCCGCCTGCAGGCGAGCAGGGACCGGTTCCACCCGGGGTCGACCCCGCCGACGTCGAGCTTACCGAGCTTCCGGCGATGCAGGCGGATCTCGTCGCCAAGGCCGGTTCCGACACCGTCTATTTCGGGACGGACGAGTACAATCTGGATTCGTCGGCGCAGGCGACGCTCACGGCGCAGGCGCGCTGGATGCAGGCCAATCCGAATGTCCGCGCCTCCATCGAAGGCCATGCTGACGAGCGGGGGACGCGCGAATATAATATGGCGCTGGGCGAGCGGCGGGCGAATGCCGCGCGCGACTTCCTGGTGTCTCAGGGCGTTCCGGCGGACCGCTTGCTTGTTACAAGCTGGGGCAAGGAACGGCCGGTGGCGCCCGGTTCGGACGAACCCGCATGGGCGCAGAACCGGCGCGTCGTGACGGTGGTTGTGCGATAATCAGCCGCAACCCAGCCCGCGTGAAGCGTGCCGGATCACGGCCGTAGAGTTCTTAGGCAGCGTGACGTCCGAGCACTGTCCCGCTTAGCCAGGCGCGGGCCTGACGCTGCGCCTCGGCGATTTCGCGGGCCGTCATCTCAATCGCGATTTCGGCGCGGCACGCTTGAGACCGCGTGTCACCCGACAGCGCGGCGAGGTTGAACCACTTGTGTGCTTCGATGAGGTCGACCGCGATGCCCCCGCGGCCGGTCGAGTAGGTCACGCCCAAATCGTAAAGCGCATCGACCCTGCCGCGCGCCGCATCGGCGAGACGGCTGTTAAGAAGGAATTCCGCACTCTTCTGACTAATTGCCATGTCAGGTCCCCTGCCCTTCGATGACGTCAGAATTCGCGGGACATGGTTCCCAAATGGTTAACGGCCGAAAACCATGTGTTGCCTAATCGACACGAACATTGTCGATCAGCCGGATTTTGCCCAGGAATGCCGCGGCGACGAGTCGCCCTCCGGCACTTCTTTCGCTGAGCGGTTCCAGAGTTTCGCCATCGACATAAGCGAAATAGTCGATCCGTCCGAACCCGGCAGCGGCAATGGCGTTTCGCGCCGCATCGAGCGCAGCGTCGACATTCTCTCCGCCGCCAATCCGGCTTGATGCCAGGGTCAAGGCGGAATGTAGCCGTGGCGCCTGAGCCCGCTCCGCGGACGAAAGCAACGCATTGCGCGACGACATCGCCAGACCGTCCGCCTCGCGCACCGTCTCGTGCCCGACGATCTCGACCGGCAGTCCGAGATCCAAGGACATTCGCCGGATCACGGCCAGCTGCTGCCAGTCCTTTTCGCCGAAAATCGCGATGTCCGGCATGGCCGCTAAGAGCAGCTTGGCGACGACCGTCGCAACACCGTCGAAATGACCCGGCCGATGCTCGCCCTCCCAGCGCTCGGTAATTCCCCTGACGCTGACGGTCGTCGCAAATCCATCCGGATAAATGTTGCCGACCGAGGGAAGCCAGACAAGGTCGCACTCGGCCCGTTCCAGCCTCGCGATATCCTCGGCTTCCGTACGCGGATAACGTCTGAGGTCGGCGGGATCGTTGAACTGCGTCGGATTTACGAAGATTGTCGCGAGGACCTTGTCCGCACGCCGCCGCGCCTCTGCGACCAGCGCCAGGTGCCCGTCGTGCAACGCGCCCATGGTCGGCACCAGCGCAAGCCGCTCGCCATCCGCCCGCAGCCGCTTGAGCGCCTCATGCAAAGCCATGGATTCACGAACAATTTGCATGCGATTCAGGCCTTCGATAGAGCAATCAATTGGGGGTGGGCCGTCATTGGCGCGCCAGGGTTTTTAAGGGGCGAAAAGGCCATGGGCCAGCCGCATTTCATCGTCTTCGCCAATGAAAAGGGCGGAACCGGCAAATCGACGACTGCCGTTCACACCGCCGTCGCGCTCGCCGCCAAGGGCTTGAAGGTCGCCGCGATCGACCTTGACCATCGCCAGCGGACGATGACCCGCTACCTCGAAAACCGCACGAAAACCGTCGATCGATTGGCAAAGCCGCTGCCGCAACCCGTGTTCGAAGTGCTTGAAGATCTGACCGAAGCGGGCCTCGATGCGGCGATCACGCGTCTTGGTGCCGATGCCGACGTCATTGTCATCGACACGCCCGGCCGCGACGATGCTGTCGCCCGCGCTGCGATCTTGAAGGCCGATACGCTCGTCACGCCAATGAACGATAGCTTCGTCGACCTCGACCTCATCGGCCAGGTGGACTCGGAGACCTACAAGATCACGCGCCCGAGCTTTTATGCCGAGCTGATCTGGAACAGCCGTACCCAGCGTGCGAAGCAGGTCGGCAAAAGCGTCGACTGGGTCGTGCTTCGCAATCGCCTCCAGCACATCGATTCCCACAACCTTCGCCGTGTCGGCGCCGCACTTGACGAGCTGGCTCGCCGTGTCGGCTTCCGGGTCATTCCCGGCCTTGGCGAACGCGTGATCTACCGCGAGCTGTTCCCGAAAGGCCTTACCCTGCTCGACCTGGCGGAGATCGGCGACGCCAGCATCGCCCATGTTGCCGCACGCCAGGAACTCAGGGAAATGATCGCCGGGCTTGGCATCCCCGACCGTGACGAAATGGTGGAGCCGATTGCTGCAACGGCCTGAGAATTGTCGCCAAAAAAGCACGCAAGCCGCACAAACTGTTACCGATTCGCAACGAACTCTTCATCGGAACGTCATTTCCGTTTACTATGGTGGTGGCCATGAAGCGGGAGGCGGGAATGAACCGGTCAGTGGCGAACAAAGGCTTGTGGTGGATCGGCGGCGCATTGCTTGTCGGGGCGGCGTTTGCAGGGCTCCACCGGATGCTGAGCTTCGATATCGATTTCGATCCGTGGGATGACGCCTATCTCTACTAGTCGCCACGTTCAGTCGTCTTCATCCTCGTAGCCGACGAGGTTGAGCTCGCGCGCCTTGATCTGGTGAAGCGCGCACCAGTGCATCAGCGCATCCTCCCGGCCGTGCGTGATCCACACCTCCCTCGGCGCGACCTCGCGGATCGTCCGGGTCAATTCCTCCCAATCGCAATGATCGGAAATGACAAGCGGAAGCTCGACATTGCGTTGCCGCGCGCGCTGGCGGATGCGCATCCAGCCGGAGGCCATGGCCGTAACGGGATCGGGCAGGCGCCTCGACCAGCGGTCGTTGAGCGCGCCTGGCGGGGCAATTACGATCCGGCCCTTCAACTCGTCCTTCGTAGCGCCGGTGGCGGGCCTTAGTTCGCCGAGGGGAACGCCAAGCTCTTCGTAAAGCCGGCACAGCCGTTCCAATGCGCCGTGATAATAGATTGGCGCCTCGTGGCCGCGACCGCGAAGCTCGGTGATGACCCGCTGCGCCTTTCCAAGTGCATATGCGCCAACCAGCACGCAGCGCTCGGGCTCGGCATGAAGGCGATGGAGCAACCGGTCGATCTCGCTTCCCGTGTCGGGATGGACGAACACCGGAAGCCCGAACGTCGCCTCCGTAATGAGAACATCGCAGGGCGTGACGACAAACGGCTCGCAGGTCGGGTCGGGCCGGCGCTTGTAGTCCCCGGTAACGACCACGCGTTCGCCTTTATACTCCAGCACGATCTGCGCTGAGCCGAGCACGTGACCCGCGGGCACAAAGCTAACCTCGACCTCACCCACTCTTATGGTTTCGCCGTAGACGACCGGTCGTTCCTGCTGCTCACCGTAGCGGACGCCCATGATTGCCAGAGTTTCCGGAGTCGCCCACACCGCACCATGCCCGCCGCGGGCATGATCGGCATGGCCATGAGTCACCAGCGCCTTCGCCTTGGGCTGCGAGGGATCGACCCAAGCATCGGCAGGCTTGACGTAGATGCCTTCCGGAAAAGGCTCGATCCAGGAACCCAGACGGGCCATTGCTGCATTATACGGCGAGAGGCCACGGCCAGTTCCCGCCGGGCGAAGAGAAGGAGAAGGAAATGGACATTGGCGGCTTCAATCTCACGATGATGGAAATCGTCGCTGTCGTCATCCTGCTCATCGTGATCATATGGGGCGTGATGCGTGTGCGTAGCATGGGCCGGGCAAGCAGCCCGGCGCAAACCGAGCGTGCAACCCACGAAGTCTATCGTGAGGAAGAGCGGCGCCGCGAACAAGGCACTGACGGGGTCTGAGCGAACTTCCCACCCCGATTGAGGAATGGTTCGCCAGCCGAGGCTGGCGCCCGCGCCGGCATCAACTCGACATGCTCGATGCCGCGAATGCGGGCGCGCATGCGCTGCTCGTTGCGGCGACCGGCGCAGGCAAGACCCTGGCGGGTTTCCTTCCGACAATCGCAGACCTGATCGATAACCAAACTGACCGCCTGCACACCCTCTACGTGTCGCCGCTCAAGGCGCTGGCAGTCGATGTCCAGCGCAACCTGCTCGCTCCGATTGAGGAGATGGGGCTCGACATCCGGGTCGAGACCCGAAGTGGCGACACGCCGTCCGATCGCAAGGCTCGCCAGCGCGTCCGCCCGCCGCAAATCCTGCTGACGACGCCGGAAAGCCTGAGCCTGCTGCTGTCCTATCCCGACAGCGCCATGCTGTTCGAGAATCTGAAAACGGTGGTGGTTGACGAGGTCCACGCCTTCGCCAAGGAAAAGCGCGGCGACCTTCTTGCACTGTCTATGGCCCGGCTGCAGTCCCTCCAACCGGCGCTGCGGCGAGTGGCATTGAGCGCCACCGTGGCCGATGCGGACGCCTATCGGGCCTGGCTTGCACCGGACGGCGACATCGATGCCGTCCGGCTGGTCGAGGGCGAACCGGGCGCCGAGGCCGACCTTTCGATTCTGATCCCAGAAAACCGCATCCCCTGGTCAGGGCACAGCGGACGCCATGCCGCGCGCGAAGTCATGAACCTAATCGAAGAGCATCGGACCACCCTGGTCTTCTGCAATACGCGAAGCCTGGCCGAATTGATCTTCCAGGACCTGTGGGCGGTGAACGACAATTCACTTCCAATCGGCATTCACCACGGCAGCCTCGCGCTGGAAGCACGGCGCAAGGTCGAGTCCGCAATGGCCGCCGGCAAGCTCAGAGCGCTGGTTGCCACGGCGAGCCTCGACCTCGGCATCGACTGGGGCGACATCGATCTGGTCGTGCAGATGGGCGCGCCGAAGGGCAGCTCGCGTCTGCTGCAGCGCATCGGCCGGGCCAACCATCGCCTGGATGAACCCTCGAAGGGCATGATCGTCCCCGGCAACCGTTTCGAATATCTTGAGGCACGCGCCGCCCTCGATGCGGTCGCCGACCGCGAGCTCGATCCGGAAAACTTCCGTCCCGGAACGCTGGATGTCCTCGCCCAGCATGTGCTTGCGGTCGCCTGTGCAGCGCCTTTTCAGGAGCAGGAGCTGCTCGCCCAGATTCGCTCCGCCGCGCCTTATTCCGGCCTGAAGGACGAGACCTTCACCGAAATCCTCAACTTTATCGCCACCGGCGGATACGCGCTTCGCGCCTACGACAAGTTCCGCCGACTGGTGCCGGAAGACGGGGGCATATGGAGGATCGCCAAGCCTGCGGTTGCAGTCCAGCACCGGCTGAACGCAGGGATCATCGTCGAGCAGCCCTTGCTCTCCGTCCGCTTCAAGAACGGCCGCAAGCTCGGCACGGTCGAAGAAGGTTTCGCCTCAACCCTTGCACCAGGCGATCACTTCTTCTTTGCCGGCCTCAGCCTTGAAGTCGAGCGGATCAAGGACGGCGACATCATCGTCCATGCCTCCGCCAAGTCCGCCCGAATCGTCACCTACGGCGGCCAGCGGATGTCGATGTCGACGCATCTCGCCAACCGCGTCCGCCACATGCTGTGCGACCGTAACGACTGGTCGCGCTTCCCGGACGACGTCCGCGAATGGCTCGAGGTGCAGGGCGAGCGATCGGTCCTTCCCGAACCGCACCAATTGCTGGTCGAGACCTTCCCCCATCACGGCCAGCATTTCATGGTCGCCTACAGCTTCGAGGGCTGGAACGCGCACCAGTCACTGGGGATGCTGATCACCAAACGGATGGAGAATGCGGGCCTCAAGCCGCTTGGCTTCGTGGCCAACGACTACGGCCTCGCCTGCTACGGGCTGGAGCCGATTACCGACCCCAAAGCACTCTTCTCGCCCGACATCCTGGAGCAGGAATTCGTCGACTGGGTCGAGCAATCCTATCTCCTGAAGACCGCCTTCCGCGAAGTCGCGGTCATCGGCGGCCTCGTCGAGCGCCACCATCCCGGCAAGCGCAAGACCGGGCGGCAGGTCAGCTTCTCGACCGACCTGATCTACGACGTTCTCCGCCGCTACGAGCCGGAGCACCTCCTGCTCCGCGCCGCCTGGAACGACGCGCGGGCGCGAATGACGGAACTCGGTCGCCTAGTACGGCTGGTCGATCGTGCCTCGGCAACGATGGTCCACGTCGAAGCCAAGCGGATTACGCCAATGGCCGTGCCGCTGATGGTGATCGTCGGCCGTGAAGCGATGCCCCCGGGGGCGAAGCGGACGAAAGCCTGTTGATCGAGGCAGAGGCGCTGGCGGAGGAGGCGATGCGCGTCGACTGAAAGTCGTTCATCGACGCGCCAGCGCGTATCGGGCATGAACCGCGGATGCGCGTATTCGCCCTGTTCATTCCGCTGCTGACCAGCGCCTGCGTCGTCGGCACCGTTGCCGAAACCGCGGTCGATGTCGCGGTCCTTCCGGTCAAGGCCGTAGCCAAGGGCGTCGACCTCGCCACCACCAGCCAATCCGAAGCCGACGAAAAGCGCGGCCGCGAGATGCGCAAGGCCGAGGAAGCCTATGGCAAGCGCCTTCGCGAATGGGAGAAGCGTTGCGCCAGGGCCGAGCGGGAGGGGCAGTCATGCCCTCCCCGCCCGGAATTCGTTCCCCCGGCCGGCTAGCGCCGGGCTGCCTTCGCAACCTCGTAGAGATAGTCTACGTAGAGCTCGGCCTGGCCGTCGAAGCCGCGTACCTTGGGATTGCTGCTGTCGATCAGTAGCCATTCGTCCGGCGCATGCGCACCGCCGCCGCGGCCTGAGCCGAAGTGGCCCGCCGCCATCTTCAGCGGCTCGCCGGTGAACATCACACCCGGCCAGCTTCCAGCCCGCCGCGGATAGAGCGTGTAGGGGATGCCGGCCGACTTGAATGCCGCTTCGGCCGCCTTGACCGTGATGGCATCTTCCGGGGTCTGGGTCGGGCCATAACCGCCGCTGACCACGACTTCGATGTCGGAAAAGCCGCGCTTGGCAAGGTGCGCCTTCAGCTTGGCGACCGCATCTTCCTTGGTCATGTCCGGGACCAGCCGGAAGTCGAGCTTGGCTTCGGCGCGGCCGGGAAGCACCGTCTTGCCGCCAGGCCCGGTGTAACCGCTGACCAATCCCTGGATGTTGACGGTCGGCTGCGATGCGAGGCGAAGCGCGCTCGTCACGAAGTCCTCATCCTTGATCCAGCGCTGGACACCGAGCGCTTTCTTGACGTCGGCCTCATTGGACGTGGCGACATCCTCGCGGATCAGCTGCTTCTGGCGCTCCGTCAGCGGAGCGACATGCTCGAACCAGCCGTCGATCGCGGGGGTGAAGCCGTCGTCGGCGACGAGCGTGTCGAGCGCCTTCACGAGCCGCCAGGCGGGGTTGTCGACCCGCGCCATGAGGCTTGAGTGAATATCCTTTTTCGGACCCTTGCCCCACTTTTCGCCGCTGGAAATGAGCTGGACCTCGATGACGCCCTTGGCACCGAGGTCAACCGAAGCGGAGCCGTCCTTTTCCTGGCCCGTCGCCGGCATCATGATCCCGACCGACTTCTGCAGGGCGGCGCGGACTTCCGGGTCGGCCAACATGCGCGGGAAATTGGTCGAGCCTATCTCCTCCTCGCCCTCGGCGACCAGGACCAGGTTGACGGGAAGCTTGACGCCCGCCTTCTTGAAGGCGTGGAGCGCTGCGAGGAAGGCGGCTTCCGGGCCCTTTTGGTTGACCGCGCCGCGTCCGACGATCGCCTGGCCTTCGCCCGGCCGCTCGACCATCCGCGATTCAAGCGGCGGCGAGGACCATTCCTTCTCGTCGTAATGCTTGACGTCGTACATGAAGTAGAGCGCCAGCGTGTCCTTCGCTCCGGCATCGAGAGTCGCGAAAACGCCCGGCACGCCGCCGGTTTCAACGACCCGCGCATTCTGGAAGCCCGCGTCGAGAGCAAGCTGACGCATATATTGCGCGCCCTTGGGAGTGTTGATGCCCATGTTCGCGATTGTCGGAAGCGCGATCCAGTCCTTGAGCCGCTGGACCGACTCCGCCTTCGATGCCTGGACCGCCGCGACCACCTTGTCACGGCCCGGATCGCCCGGTGCAGCCTGGATAGCCGTTGCCGAAAGCGCGAGCGCCGCCACGCCGATCATCATTCTGCGCATCATCTTTTGATCCCCCATGTCCGAATCATTTCCGCTGACACTGGAACCTCGCCCGCCTCTCGTCCAGAGTGCGGGCGATGCGCTATTTCCTCGACACCGAATATGACGGCTTCGGCGGCCCGCTGATCAGCCTTGCGCTCGTTCCCGAGGATGGCGGCGAGGAGCTTTACCTCGTACTCGACCAGCAGGCGGCCGACCTGTGGGTGGAACGCAATGTGATGCCGTTCCTCGACCATGTGCCGGAATCGCTGAAGTCGCCGCGGCTGTCGCGCGCGGACGCGGCGCAGGCACTCGCAAAGTGGCTCGAGCACGACGGAGCCGTCGAGATCGTGGCCGACTGGCCCGAAGACCTCGCCCACATCGCGAACCTGCTTGTCACCGGCCCTGGTCAGATGCAGCGCGTTGCGGGTCTGGTCCTGCGCTTCGTTCCGCTCATGAATTTCTCGACCGCTGCAAACAGTGTCGTTCCGCACAATGCGCTTCACGACGCCCGCGCGCTTCGGGCCCACCTTATCGGCTTGGAATGAGCCCCTTTTCCGTTTAGCGGCAGTAGTTATGGTTCCCCTTTCGTTCGCCGGCCACGACTTCCTCGCCCATTCGGACGGCGCGCTTTACTGGCTTGCGCAAGGGGCACTTCTGGTCGCCGACCTCCACCTCGAAAAGTCCAGCTGGTTTGCCCGTATCGGTCAGTTCCTTCCGCCTTACGATTCGCTGGCGACATTGCAGGCGCTGGACCGGATCGTCGGCGAGACGCGCGCCGTCCGGCTATATTGCCTGGGCGACAGCTTTCATGACCGATTCGGCTGCGACCGCCTGCCTGCAGCCGCCCGCGAACTGCTGTCTGACCTTACCGGCAGGCTCGACTGGGTGTGGATTACTGGCAACCACGACGCCGGCTTCATCGACCACTGCGGCGGACGGATCATCGAGGAAGTCGAGGTCGAAGGCATCGTCCTGCGCCACGAGGCGGATCCGCACGATCCCCGGCCCGAGATGTCCGGTCATTTTCACCCGAAGCTAAGGCTTCACCGGCGCGGCCGCAATGTATCGCGGCGCTGTTTCGTCGCGTCTGCAACCAAGCTCATCCTGCCGGCCTTCGGATCGTTGACCGGCGGTCTCGACGCGGCTCATCCGGAGATCATTCGCAAGGTAGGGTCCGGCGCATCGGCGCTTGTGCCCGTCAGCGACCGGCTGCTCCGCTTCCCTATTGCCGCCTAGGCGAGTTTCGCCCGAATCAGGCCGCGAACGTTGTTTCCGATCAGAAAGCCGTTCTTCAGCGAATCCACGGTAAGGTCGCCTTCTACAGCCTTGCCGTCGGCGATCAGCTTGGCCCGCAGCAGGCCGGGAAGAAGGCCGCGCTCGGCGGGCGGCGTGACCAGCTTGCCGTCCTCCTCGACGAACAGGTTCGTGAAGCTGCCCTCGGTCACCCGGCCTTCGGGATCGACGAAGATGGTCTCAAATGCCCCGCCTTCCTTGCGCGCCTCCTCAAGAAAGGCCCGAGCCGTCGTCTTGTAGCGCAGCCTGACATCGTCGCCCGAGACCGGAAGCGGGCGGACCACCACTTCGACCGGCTCCCTCGGGGCTTGCGGGATTGGCTTCAATTCGATCGCCATCGACCCCTTGGGCGAGAGCAGCATCCGGAGCATACCCGGATCCGACCTGCGGAAGGTGGCGGCCTGCAATTCGTTGCGGGCGGCATGACGGTCGAAGCGGAAACCGAAGGTATCGGCGGCGCCTTTCAGCCGATCGAGATGGTCTTCGAGATGGGAAATCCCGCCGTGCGGGTCGAACCGCATCGTCTCGATGAGGTCGAATTCGTTTTGATTGGACGGCACGAAGCTCCCCTTGAGCAGGCATTCGTCCCATTCATTGTCCAGCACACTGTCGACGACAAGCCCCGAACCCAGCCCAAGCCGCGCACTGCTCGCGCCCTCTTCGAGCTCCAGGGTCCGGATCAGCACGTTGAAGGCCGAATTGCCGCCAGGCTCGATCCAGCCCATCGACCCTGTGTAGGTCCCGCGCGGTTCCGGCTCCAGCGCGCGCAAGGCCTCAATCGCCGCGATCTTTGGCGCACCGGTAATCGATCCGCAGGGAAACAGGGTCTGTAGCACGTCGACCGGGCCCAGCCCTTCGCGGAGCCGCGCCGTCACCCTGCTCACCATCTGGTGGACGGTGGGATAAGTCTCGACCGCGAACAGATCAGGGACGTCGACGCTGCCCGTCTCTGCGACCCGCGCCAAGTCATTCCTGAGCAGGTCAACGATCATCAGGTTTTCGGCGCGCTGCTTGGGATCGGCGGCGAGTTCCGCAATCTCTGCCGCATCGGCTTCAGGATCGGCGCGACGCGGCGCGGTCCCTTTCATCGGCCTGGCTTCGAGCAGGCCGCCGCGAAGCGTGAAAAATTGCTCGGGGCTGGCGGAAAGCAGCCAGCCGCAGGGATGGCGAACGATCCCGCCCCAGCCAGCGTTCGCGCGCCGCCGCAACTGCGCGTAAGCGGCCAGCGGCGAGCCAAGAACGTCAACGTCGCAGCCGAAGGTCAAATTCGCTTGGTAGAAGTCGCCTGCGAAAAGATGCTCGCGAACCCGCTCCGCCGCGGCGAGATAATCGCTTCGCCCAATGCGCGGCCTCGGCCTTCCGATCCACGCCCCCGCCGGATCGCCGAGCATGACCGTGACATCTGCTGGATCGAGCAGGCGATAGCCGTCGAAGATCCCGAACCACAGCAGGGGTGTGCCAGGCAGTGCGCGTGCCAGCGGCACCAGCTTCGCTTCGAACGCATAAGCGGCGTCATAAGCGATGAACCCGGCAGCGTGGTGTCCGTCCGCGAGCGCTCCCGAAGGCTGTCGAGAGCAGCAGGGACATCGCCGACCGCCGTGGCCACGATCGCGCCTGCGGGCCGTTCGTAGAGCCGCGCCGTTCCCTTTCGCGAATCGTCGAACAGCAGGAATGGCTCCGTCATGCCCGGTCCATTGACCGGCCCGGGCGAGGCCGTAAAGTCGCGCTCCATGCGTTCTCTCCTTTTCGCGGCGCTGCTCGCGACCGCCACTGCCTCGACAGCCCAGCCTATCGACTCCGCCACGCAAAAGAGGATCGACCGGATCCTCAAGCGGACTCCGCTTATCGACGGGCATAACGACCTGCCGTGGGCGCTTCGCGGTGACTTTGGTTCGTCGGTGGCGGACCTCCAGTCCGGGGAGCCGACCGCACGCCGCCGCTGATGACCGATATCGCACGGCTTCGCGACGGCCGCGTCGGCGGTCAGTTCTGGTCGGTTTACATCACCGGAACCCTGCTTGGCGACGAGGCAATCCGCACCACGATCGAGCAGATCGACACCGCGCGCCGGCTAATCGACACCTATCCGCGCGATCTCGAACTCGCGTCCACCGCCGATGACATGGTCCGCATTCACCGGCGCGGACGGGTCGGGTCGCTGCTGGGGATCGAAGGCGGGCGGCAGATCGGCGGCTCGCTTGCCGCGCTGCGCCGCTTCTACGACCTTGGGGTCCGCTACATGACGCTGACCCACAGCCAGACCACGGAGTGGGCCGACAGCGGAACCGATGAGCCCAAGCATGACGGGCTCGCTCCGTTCGGGATCGAGGTCGTCAAGGAAATGAACCGGCTGGGAATGCTGATCGATTTGAGCCACGTCTCCCCGGCGACTGCCGCCGACGCCATCGCCGCGAGCCGGGCCCCGGTCATCTTTTCACACTCCGACGCGTTCGCGCTCAACCCGCACCCGCGCAACGTTCCGGACGAGATTCTGCGTCTTATGCCGGCGAATGGCGGTGTCGTGATGGTGACGTTCGTCCCGGCCTTCGTCTCGCCCGAATATCGCAAATGGGCGAGCGAGCGTTCCGCCGAGGAAGCCCGCCTCAAATCGCTGTTCCCGAACATAAAGGCCAAAGTCGATAAAGGCCTCAAGGCGTGGGATGCGGCGAACCCGCGGCCGGTCGTCACCGTTCCCCAGGTCGCCGATCATGTCGAACATGTCGCCCGGATCGCCGGGCAAGACCACGTCGGCATCGGCGGCGACCTCGACGGCATCGACGTGACCGTCGAAGGCCTCGACGGCGTCGAAGATTACCCCAACCTCTTCGCCGAACTCATCCGCCGCGGCTGGAGCGATGCCAATCTCGCCAAGCTCGCCGGCGGCAATGTCCTTCGCGCCCTTCGCGGCGCCGAGAAGGTCGCGCGCGACATGCGGAGCGTCACCCCGTCGCTCGCCAAGCCCTGAAATCCACGCACAATTGGAGCCTCGATCAATGCTTCGCCATTCCCTGATTGCCCTGCTCGCGGCTACTGCCATCCCCGCGCTGGCAGCGGTCGACAAGCCTGCTGCCATCACCGCCGACGGAATCCCGCGGTTCCCAATGAGCTTGCCTCCGCGAGCCGCCCCTACATGGAATCGCGTGCCGCCGGTTTCTCGGGCTGGAATGCGCGCGACCGCTCGATGCTGATCTCGACCCGCTTCGGCAACGTCAACCAGATCCACAGCGTGGCCGCGCCGCTCGGAATGCGCCGTCAGATCAGCTTCGAAGTCGAGCCGATGGGCGGTCGCTGGTCACCAACCGGCGACACGCTCGTCACCGTCAAGGACAACGGCGGCGACGAATTCTTCCAGATCTATACGCTGAAGGACGGGCGGCTGAATCTTCTCACCGCTGGCGGGAAAAGCCGCAACGAATTCTCCGGCTGGAGCCAGGATGGCAAGCTGATCGGCTTCTCCTCGACCGAGCGCAACGGCACCGATTCCGACCTTTACGTCATGGACCCGCGCAATCCCGCGTCGAAGCGACGCGTCGCGGAAGTGAAGGGCGGCGGCTGGGGGATCGCCGACTTCGCTCCGGGCAACGGCCGGGCGGCGGTGATCGAGTATATCTCAGTCACCAAGTCGAACCTCTATCTGCTCGATCTCGCCAGTGGCCAGCTGACCCCGGTCGGCGACCACAAGAAGGACATCGCCTGGGGGGGCGCCGAATTTGCGCCGGACGGAACGCTGTGGGCGACATCGGACGAGGGCAGCGACGTCCAGCGCCTCGGAACCGTCGACACCGCGACCGGCCGCTTCACTCCCCGCGGACCGAAGAGCCGCTGGGACGTCGATTCGTTCGAGATTTCGAAGGATGGTCGAACGATCGCTTTCGTCACCAACGAGGACGGCATCGCTAGGCTCTCTCTGATGGATGTCGCCAGCGGCGCCGTTCGCCGCGTCGAGTCGCTACCCGCGGGCCAGATCGGCGGGCTCGAGTTCGCGCCCTGGGGCCCGCTCGGCTTCACCATGACCTCGGCCAAGAGCGCGACCGACGCTTATTCACTCGACCCTGCCACCCTGGCAGTCACGCGCTGGACCGCGAGCGAGACCGGCGGCCTCGACCCCGCAGTCAACGTGGAGCCGGAGCTGATCTCGGTAAAGAGCTTCGACGGCGAGCCGGTCAGCGGCTTCCTTTACCGTCCCGACCCAAGCAAGTTCCCTGGCAAGCGGCCGCTGATCGTCAACATCCACGGCGGTCCGGAAAGCCAGTTCACGCCGGGCTTCATGGGCCGCAACAACTACCTGCTTAATGAGAAGGGCATCGCCATCTTCTTCCCCAACGTCCGCGGCTCCTCGGGCTACGGCAAGCGCTTCGTCAGCCTCGACAACGGGCCGTTCAAGCGCGAAGATTCCGTCAAGGACATTGGCGCCTTCCTGACCCGCCTGAAGGCAGACCCAGGAATCGACGCGAACCGGCTCGCCGTCACCGGCGGCTCCTACGGCGGCTACATGTGCTACGCCTCGGCCATCCATTATCCGGAAGCGTTCAAGGGCGCGCTTTGCAACGTCGCCATCTCCAACTTCGTCACCTTCCTCGAGAACACCCAAAGCTACCGCCGCGACCTTCGCCGGGTTGAATATGGCGACGAGCGCGACCCCAAGCAGCGCGCCAAGCTTGAGGAAATCTCGCCGCTTCGCCGGATGAAGGAGATCAAGGCGCCCTTGTTCATCGTCCAGGGCGCCAACGATCCGCGAGTTCCCAAGTCGGAAGCCGATCAGATCGTGAAGGCGCTTCGGGCCGACGGCCGCACCGTCTGGTACATGGTCGGGGAAAACGAAGGCCACGGGTTCGCCAAGAAGGAAAACCAGGACTATCTGTTCTGGTCGACCCTCATGTTCTGGGACCAAACCCTGCTCAAGCAATGAACCGTCCGACCCCGCCTCTTCGCGCCGCCATCGTCCCGGTCACGCCGCTCCAGCAGAATTGCACCCTGCTGTGGTGCACCGAGACGATGCGGGGCGCCTTCGTCGATCCCGGCGGCGATCTCGACCGGCTGAAGGCAGCGGCCGTACAGAACGGCGTGACGATCGAGAAGATCCTGCTGACCCACGGCCACATCGACCATTGCGGCCAGGCCGGAATCCTCGCGCAGGAGCTTGGAGTCGAGATCGAAGGGCCGCACGAGGACGACCGCTTCTGGATCGCGCGGCTTGAAGACGACGGCATGCGCTATGGGATAAACGGCCGTCCGTTCGAGCCCGCGCGCTGGCTGAAGGACGGCGATACGGTGACAGTCGGGAACCTCACTCTTTCCGTCCGCCATTGCCCTGGACACACCCCGGCCACGTCGTGTTCCATCACGCTCCGTCTCGCCTCGCGATCGTCGGCGACGTTCTCTTCCAGGGCTCGATCGGGCGGACCGATTTCCCGCTGGGCAACCATCAGGACCTCATCGATTCGATCACCGGGCGCCTGTGGCCGATGGGCGGCGACACCGCATTCATCCCCGGTCACGGCCCGATGTCGACCTTCGCCCACGAGCGGCAGACCAATCCGTTCGTCGGGGATCGCGTTCTCGCGAGCGCGTGAAGCGGCTTGCGTCGGGCGCGCATTCCGCTATAGGGCCTCTCGGTTCGCGATGATCCGGCCGCCGCCGCGGGTTTCCCGACGAGCTGGGCGCAGGATTGTCGCCAATTTTTTTGGTAATTTAGCAAGGTGCCGCAATGGCCGTCCCCAAGAGAAAGACTTCGCCTTCCAAGCGCAACATGCGCCGCAGCCACCACGCGCTGCAGCCCGCTGCGTTCCAGGAATGCCCGAACTGCGGTGAGCTGAAGCTCCCCCACAACCTCTGTTCCGCGTGCGGTCACTACAACGGCCGCGAGATCGTTCAGCCCGAGGGTTGAGCGGAATCGCGTAGGGGCACGCTGCCATGGCCGTGAGCCCGCGGATCGCGATTGACGCAATGGGTGGAGACATCGGCCCGGCGGCTATTGTCGCCGGCATGTCGCGCGCGCGCCGCAACAACCGCTCCCTCAAGTTCGAGCTGTTCGGCGACCAGAAGGCGATCCAGCCAGAACTGGCGCGCTACAAGGGCCTCGCCCAGGCCGTCACTGTCCATCACACCACAGAGTCGATATCGGCGACCGAAAAGCCGAGCCAGGCCATTCGCCGTGCCAAGGGCACCTCGATGGGCATGGCGATCAACGCCGTAAAGGACGGCCAGGCCGACGCCGCCCTGTCGGCGGGCAATACCGGCGCTCTGATGGCGATCGCCAAGCTGGCGCTTCGCACCATGCCGGGCATCGACCGTCCGGCTCTTGCCGCACTTCTGCCGACGCTCGGCGAGACCGACCTCGTCATGCTCGATCTCGGCGCGAATACCGAGTGCGACGCTCAGAACTTGGTTCAGTTCGCGGTCATGGGCTCGGCTTATGCTCGCACCGTGCTCGAAATCGCAAACCCGCGGGTCAAGTTGCTCAACATCGGCACCGAGGAGCTGAAGGGCACCGGCGAGTTGAAGGAAGCCGCCGCGCTCCTTCGCGACGCCGACTACCTCCCTTTCACCTTCGACGGATTCACCGAGGGCGACAAGCTTTCGCGCGGCGATGTGGACGTGATCGTCACCGACGGCTTCTCCGGCAACATCGCCTTAAAGACGGCGGAGGGCACGGCCCGCTTCGTCACCGACCTGCTTCGCCGCGCTTTTACGTCATCGCTTCGTTCGAAGGCGGGCTTTGCTCTGTCGAAGCCGGCGCTTCACATGCTGAAGGTCCATCTCGACCCCAACAATCACAATGGCGCGGTCTTCCTCGGCCTGAACGGCCTTGTCGTGAAGAGCCACGGCAGTGCCAACGCCAAGGGCGTCGCCAACGCCATCCAGGTCGCGGCGCGGATGGTCGCCAACGACATCACCAACAAGATCGGCGAAGACCTCGACAATTTCCGCGCCCATGCCTTCTCCGACGAGGCCGCGGAATGAGCCGCAAGGCCGTCATTGCCGGAAGCGGCTCTGCCCTTCCGAAGCGCCGGGTGTCGAATGCCGAGCTCGCTGAGCAAGTCGAGACCTCCGACGAGTGGATCGTCGAGCGGACCGGCATCCGTTCCCGCTATATCGCCGGCGACGGCGAAACGACCGCAACCCTCGCCGCGGATGCCGCCCGCAGGGCGCTAGAGGCAGCAGGTATCGACCCGTCCGAGATCGGCCTGATCGTCCTTGCGACGGCAACGCCCGACCAGACCTTTCCGTCGAGCGCGACCAAGGTGCAGGCGATGCTTGGCATCGACGATTGCATCGCCTTCGACGTCCATGCCGTCTGCACCGGATTTCTCTATGCGTTGACCGTCGCCGAATCGATGGTTCGCACCGGAAGCGCGGACAAGGCGCTGGTGATCGGCGCCGAAACGTTCAGCCGGATTCTCGACTGGGAGGATCGCACGACCTGCGTCCTGTTCGGAGACGGGGCGGGCGCGCTGGTGCTGACGGCCGAAGATGGGGATCGCGGAATCCTCGCCACCCGCCTTCACGCCGACGGACGCCACAACGATTTGCTCTATGTCGATGGCGGACCCTCGACGACGGGAACGGTCGGCAAGCTGCGCATGAAGGGCCGCGAGGTGTTTCGCCATGCGGTCGTGAACCTGGCCGAAGTGATGAACGAAGTGCTTGGCGCCGCTGGACTTTCTTCGGACGAGGTCGACTGGGTCGTCCCGCACCAGGCCAATATGCGGATCCTCGACGCAACCGCGAAGAAGCTGGGGCTTCCGGCGGAAAAGGTCGTCGTTACCGTCAATGAACATGCCAACACGTCGGCTGCGTCCGTGCCACTGGCATTCGATACCGCCGTCCGCGACGGACGGATCAAGCGCGGCGATCTTTTGGTTCTTGAAGCGATGGGCGGCGGATTCACGTGGGGTGCGGCGGCGGTCCGGTACTAAGCTTTCATGCCATCGGATTGCCCAGCCGCAACTTTTTGGTTAGGCTCGACAAATCGCGCTCCCCGCGGGGCGCAAGGGGAAGGGAATCGATTATGGCGGACGCAGGCGTGGCCCGTTCAACTGGTGGATTGCATTCGGGCACTCTGACCCGGGCAGACCTGTCGGACATCGTCCACCGCAAGCTTGGCTTGTCGCGTGCGGAAAGCGCCAGCATGGTCGAACGCGTCCTTCACCACATGTGCCATGCCCTGTCCGAAGGCCAGAACGTCAAGATTTCGGGTTTCGGCAGCTTCATTCTTCGCGACAAGGGTGAGCGCGTTGGCCGCAACCCGAAGACCGGGATCGAGGTGCCGATCGCGCCGCGCCGGGTGATGACGTTCCGCGCAAGCCAGATCATGCGCGAACGGATCGCGCGCTAGGCTGACGATGGCCGCCGACAAGGATCCGAATGCGTTCCTGACGATCGGCGAATTGTCGGCCCAGCTTGGGGTTCCCCAGCACATCCTGCGCTACTGGGAATCGAAGTTCCCGAAGCTTCGGCCGCTGCAGCGCGCTGGAAACCGCCGCTACTATCGGCCCGCGGATGCCGATCTCGCGCGGCGTATCCATCGCCTGCTGACTGTTGACGGCTACACCATCCGCGGCGTTCAAAAGCTGCTTCGCGAAGGTGAGCCGAGGGACGAGACTCTGCCGGCGCCCATCGCTGCGCCGCCCGCGCCTACCGAGTGGGATCTCGCGCAGACCGAACGGCAGTTGGACGAACCGTCGTTCGATTACGGCCGCCTCGTCGAACTTCGCGACCGTCTCGCCTCCGCCCTGACCGCCTAGAGGTCGCGCGGCTTCACGAAAGCGGCGAGCGTCCCGCTGTGCGCTTCGGCCCACGGCTCCGACAGTTCGATGATCGCGAGCGATCCGGTCGGAAACTTGCCGAGCTCTACCGCCGCCCTGGCCCCGCCGAGTTGGGCAGCGATGAACCCGAGACCGGGATTGTGTCCGACGAGCATCAGGGATTCTGTCCCGGCCGGGGTTTCGCTGATGATTCGTGACAGGTCCCCGCTCGACGCCTCGTAGATGCGATCATCATATTGCGGCTTGGGCCATCCCGAAACCTCGGCAAGGACGCGCTCAATGGTTTCGCGTGTCCGCCGCGCGGGACTGACCATAAGGCGGTCGGGAACGACTTTCTGCGCCGCGAGATAGCGTCCAATCGCCGTGGCGGCCGCACGCCCCCGCTCGTTCAATGGCCGGTCGAAATCGGCAAGGCCGTCTTCGTCCCAGCTCGACTTCGCGTGGCGCAGCAGCAGAAGCCTAGGCATCGATTCCCTCCGTGCTCGCTTGCGCAAATTGCCGGGCCCGCACGCGCGCCACGACCTCCTCGATCGGCAGCCGATGAACGCCGACTCCCGGCGGAAAGGCACTCAGCAATCGCGAGGGAAAGGCGCTGGAAAGCACTACGAATTGACCGCGGTCGCCCTGCCTGCGGATGAGCCGCCCGAAGGCCTGCGCAAGGCGGGCGCGGACGACGCGGTCGTCATAGGCGCTCCCGCCGCCGGCCAGTCGCCGCGCAGCGTGAAGCACGGTCGGGCGCGGCCACGGCACGCGCTCCATCACGACCAGCCGAAGCGACTCTCCCGGGACGTCGACGCCGTCACGAAGCGCGTCGGTTCCAAGCAGGGATGCGTGCGGATCGTCGCGGAAGATGTCGACAAGGGTACCGGTGTCGATCGGATCGACATGCTGGGCATAAAGCGGCAGTCCGGCGCGGGCGAGACGGTCCGCAATCCGCGCGTGCACGGCACGCAGGCGCGCGATGGCGGTGAACAGGCCCAGCGTCCCGCCGCCGGATGCCTCGATCAGGCGGGCATAGGACCCGGCGAGCGCCGCCACGTCGCCGCGCGGAATATCGGTAGCGATAAGCACTTCGGAGTTGGCCGAATAGTCGAAAGGCGAAGCCGCTTCGAAACGGGCTGCCGGGCGCGCAAGATGCGACGCGCCGGTCCGTTCCTCGGCCCGCACCCAATCTTCGCTCCCGCGTAATGTTGCCGATGTTACCAGCACGCCGTGCGCGGGCTCGATCACCGCCTTGGCCAGCGGGCGCGTCGGATCCAGCCAGTGGCGGTGGAGCCCGACGTCATATTCGCGGCCCTCGACGCGATCGATCGCCAGCCAGTCGACGAAATCGGGATCGGCCACGCTTCCAATCCGGCCAAGCATCGCGATCCAGGACGCCAGCGTTTCGCGCCGCCAATTGAGGCCGTTGATCGCGCCTTCGACCCGCGCCCGCGCCGCGCTGTCGAGCCAGTCGGGAGCGTCTTCGAGCACCGCCTCCAACCGCCGCGACAATGCGGCAAGCGGCCGAGCGAGCGAGTCGAGCGCTTCCAGCGCGCCCGCGGCGGCACCAATTAACGCCGAATCCGGTTCGGCAAGTTCGGTCTCCAGGCCATAGCCCGCTTCCTGCGCCTTGGCGCGCGCGTAGACCGTGCCGCGAACCTCGCCGAGCAGCCGTTCGACCGGACCGAACGGATCGTTTTCGGCAATCCGCGCAAGCCAGCCCTCCGACGGCATTGCGCGAGCAGCCTCCACCGCAGCCTCAAGCGCCTCCGCGCCCTTCTCGTCATAGCTCGCGACATCGAGCAGCCGGGCGGCGAGTCCGCGCCGTCGTCCGCGCGACTTGTTCTCAGGACCGACAATCCAGCGTCTCAGTTCGATGGCCTCGCGCCCGGTCAGGGCCGCCGAGAATGTGGAATCCGCGGCGTCGAACAGGTGGTGGCCTTCGTCGAAGACGATCCGGTTTGGCGATTCCGGGCGTCCGCGCGCGGCATTGACCATCACCAGCGCGTGATTGGCGATAACCAGGTCAGCCTCGCGACCGGCTCGCTCGGCCTTCTCGATGAAGCATTTGCGATAGTGCGGGCATCCCGCATAAACGCACTCGCCGCGGCGGTCGGTCAGCGCGGTCGCGCCGGCCCGGCGGAACAGGCTCGGGAGCCAGCCCGGCAGGTCGCCGCCGACCATGTCGCCATCCTTCGAATAAGCCGCCCAGCGAGCGACGAGATGCGCGAGGATCGCCGCGCGACCGGAGAACCCACCCTGCATCGCGTCTTCAAGGTTCAGCAGGCACAGATAATTCTCGCGGCCCTTGCGGATCACGATCCTTTTCTTCCGCTCCTCGGCTTCAGCGACGATTTTCCAGCCTTCCGCATCGAGCTGGCGCTGCAGCGCCTTGGTGAAGGTCGACACCCATACCGTCCCGCCGGCTCGCTCGGCCCAGAGCGAGGCGGGGGCAAGATAGGCCAAGGTCTTGCCGATCCCGGTCCCGGCCTCGGCCAGCAGCATATTCGGTTCGCCCGGTTTTGGCCGCGGTGCGAAAATCGCCGCTGCTTCTCGTGCCATCGCCCGTTGCCCAGCGCGGGTCTCGCTTCCTTTGCCGGTTAGCGCTTCGAGCCGCCTCTCGGCATCTTCACCCGGGATCGAGATCGTGAGCGGCGCCGGCCTTTCTCCGCTTTCCTCCCATGGCGTCAGGCGAGAGAAGAGCATCCTCTCCCCGCGCTCCGGCTTTGCGATCCGCTCGGCAACGAATGGCGCCCAGCCCCAGCCGACCCTCCACAAGGTCTGATTGGCGCTCCAGGCGCTCTCGCGCTCGGCCCATCCCGGCGACCCCATCGTGTCGAGCAGTTGCTGGGCGATATGACGAAGCAGCGCCGCTGCATCGGCGTCGCTTTCGGGCTCTTTCAGACCAGCCGCCCGCGCCATTCCGGCGACGGTCGGGACGACGAAACGCGCCGGATGGATGAAGGCGAACAGTTCGAGCAGGTCAAGGCCGCTGACATCCCCATAGCCAAGCCGCTGCCCGGCGACCGGTGCGTTGAGCAGGATATGCGGGGTCTCCGCGATTCGGCCGATGGCTTCGCCCCGGCTCGCTTCGCGCGCCTGCGCCTCGTCAGGTCCGAGCAGCCAGATTCCCGCATGGGTTGCATGCAGGACGGGAAGAGGCAAAGGAGCGCGCACCACGCGCAATCCTTGGCGCTGTGAGAACGAAAGGGCAACAGTTGAGCGCCGACCTGATCCGTGAGGCCGCCATGACGAACAAGGCCTGGCCGTACGAGGAGGCGCGCCGGCTAATGAAGCGCTGGGCCACCAATGGTGTTCCTGGCGCCAAGCCGGACGGTTCGCCCATCCTGTTCGAGACCGGATACGGCCCTTCCGGCCTGCCGCATATCGGCACCTTCACGGAAGTCCTGCGCACGTCGATGGTCCGCCACGCCTATCACGAGCTGACGGGCGGCGCCCCGACGCGGCTCGTTGCTTTCTCCGACGACATGGATGGCCTGCGCAAGGTGCCCGACAACGTCCCCAACCAGGCGATGCTGACGGGATATCTCGGGCACCCGCTAAGCCGGATTCCCAATCCCTTTCCAACGGCTCACGAGAGTTTCGCCGCGCACAACAACGCCATGCTGTGCGACTTCCTAGACCGCTTCGGCTTCGAATATGAATTCGTCTCCGCGTCCGAACGCTACAACAGCAGTGCGTTCGACGATGCCTTGCGCAACGTCCTCGCTCACTTCGACGAAATCCTCGACATCATGCTGCCCACGCTCCGTGAAGAACGGCGCAAGACCTATTCGCCGGTGCTGCCCATCTCGCCCACTACGGGCAAGGTGTTGCAGGTGCCGGTCGAGGTCATCGACGCGTCGGCGGGAACGATCGCCTTCACGGACGAGGACGGCACCCGCATCGAGCAGTCCGCGCTCGGCGGCCAGTCGAAGCTTCAATGGAAGGTGGACTGGGCGATGCGCTGGGTCGCCCAGGGCGTCGATTATGAGATGTACGGCAAGGACCTGACCGACAGCGGCGTCCAATCGGGCCGCATCGCGTCGGTGCTCGGCGGGCGCAAGCCGGAAGGCCTGATTTACGAGATGTTCCTCGATGAAAAGGGCGAGAAAATCTCCAAGTCGAAGGGCAACGGCCTCAGCATCGAGGAATGGTTGACCTACGGATCGAAGGACAGCCTGGCCTTCTACCTCTACCGCGAGCCAAAGAAGGCCAAGAATCTTCACCTCGGCCTGGTCCCCCGCGCGGTCGACGAATATTGGCAGTTCCGCGAGAAATATGCCGATCAGCCGATCGAGCAGAAGCTCGGCAACCCCGCGCACCATATCCACCTCGGCGCGGTACCGACGACCACCCTGCCGCTGACCTATGGCCTACTTCTCAACCTCGTCTCACTGCCCGGCGTCCAGGACAAGGACGTCGCCTGGCGCTTTGTGCAGCGCTACGCCCCGGGCACCTCGCCGGATTACGACCGCGAGCTCGACGAGCTGATCGAGCTGGCGGTCAATTACGCCCGCGATTTCGTCGCGCCCAATCTCAAGCGGCGGGGTCCGGTCGGGCACGAGGTCGAAGCGCTCAGGGAACTGGATGCAGCGCTGGCCGCCATGGATCCCGACACGCCGGCCGATGCAATCCAGCACGAGGTGTTCGAAATCGGCAAGCGTTACCCGTTCGAAAGCCTGCGCCACTGGTTCCAGGCGCTTTACGAGACCCTGCTCGGTTCGAGCCAGGGTCCACGCATGGGCAGCTTCTTCGCGCTCTACGGCCTCGACAACAGCCGCAAGCTCATCGCCGAGGCGCTTGAAGCCGCGAGCTAGGCCGAGGTCTACCGGCTGGGCGCAAGTTTCCCGGCGCCTCCCGCTTCCCCGACATTGGGACAGGTTTCGGCCAAAGAGGACACGCCAAGCCGCTGGAGCGCGACGTTGAGCGCCTGCTTCGCCTCGACCTGGACAGTCGGCGAGACACCCGTTCCCTCCCAGCCCTTGCGGGTGTCGGGGTCGATGGTCTCGCCATAGGGCACGAAAAGCTTGAAGCCGCCCGCCAGTTCGACTTCTTCGCCGTAATTTCCCGCGCCGTAGGTCGTTTCGCCAATCAGCACCGCACGTCCGGTCCGTTTCAGAACCAGTGCCAGATGCTCGCCCGCGGAAGCCGTACGCTTCGAGGTCAGCACGTAGACTGGGATCTTGGCCATGCGGGCGCCGCCCTTTCGCGGCACGGCGCGATGGACCTGCTCGACGTAGTTGATGTCGCGCTTGGCCACGGACAATTGCGGGGTATCGGCGGCCGGCTCGAACCGGTCCCATCCTGCCGTGCGCGTATGCATCACTGCCAAGTCTGTCGGCTTGTCGAACAAATCGGCAGCAAGAACGTCAATCTCCGCCACTTCGCCGCCGGCGTGATGCCTCAAATCGAGTATCAGCGCTTTTGCGTCGGCGTGAGCATCGACGAAGTTTTGCATCCGCTTGATGTCGCCGGGCCGACCGAAAAAGGCGAACGGCCGAATGTAGGCGACCCCCGGGACGACCCATCCGGACGCCTCGTAGGCGTTTTCCGGCAGCGGCGGTTCTCCACTCTCGTCCTCCTTGCCGAAAATGCCCGATCCGGGTGCGTAGACCGCAAGGTGAGCGTCGGCGTGGGATTGCTGGAGGAACGTCGTCAACGCTTTCGCCAGCCCCTCGCCAGACAGGCCGTCCGCCTGACCTGTCTCGAGGAACCGGCGGAGTGCCTGCCGATAGGCGGAGCCCACGGCACGATCGACGTAAAATTGGTCTAGAGTCGCGCCCAGGGCCTCGATTACGGCGGATGCCGAACTGCTTTCGACATGCGTATCGGCCGCTTGCAGCGAAGCGGGCGAGAGGGAGAGGGACGCGAGCAGCAGTGCCGCCGCGGTAGGCCGCAACATAATCTTCTCCAGTTGATATTAGCGCAGGGCTGCCAGTGCGGCATCGCCGCTGGTGGCGACTCCTGCGAGTTTGAGCGCTTCGTCGAGCGCCTTGTCGGCCGGAACCGCGACATCCGGTTTTACGCCGGTGCCTTCCCAGCCCTCGTTAGTGTCCGGATCGAACGTCCGCCCGACGGGGATGAAGGCGGCGTAGGTAAAGCTGTCGTCGAGTGGAACCATGCGGCCATAATGTCCGGCGCCCAGCGTCGTCTCGCCGACGAGGGTCGCGCGATGCGTGCGCTTGAGGGACATCGCGAGATGCTCAGCGGCCGAAGCGGTCCGGCTCGAAGTGAGCAAGTAGACTTTCGCCTTGGCAAGCCCGCCCTGGTTCGCCGCCGGGGTGACGAAATGCTCGCGGCGGACGACTCCTGCCGGCCCCTTGACCGTCCTCAACGAGGCCAGGTCTGCAAGCGGATTGCCGCCGCTGCGGTCGACCGCCTCGCGCGTGTCCATCTGCACCAGCGGGGTCACCGCAGTGAAGATTTGCGGGAAGATCATGTCCATCTCTTCCAGCCCCCGCCGCGATGCTGGCGAGCGTCGATGATCAGGGTTTTGGCGTCACGATGCGAATCGAGAAAGGCCTTCAGCTCTCTCATCGTCGCCTCGTTTCCGGAGAACATCCGGAAATTGATGTAGGCCACGCCATCGGCGAGCCAGCCGGATTTCAGAATCGTGCTGCCATCGTTCGCGCCGGCCGGCCCGGGCGCAGTCTCCGGTCCGCTGCGGTCTGCGACCGGGACCACGTGGAGGCGTAAGTGTCCGTCCTTGTGCACGCTCTGGAGGTCGCTTGTAACCTTGTCCGCGAAAGCCTGTCCGTCGCGAAAGGAAGAATAGGCGCCCTCCTTCAGCTGCTGGCGAAGACGCACTGCATAGGCCTTGCCAACCTCTGGAAAGACGAAATTCTCTTCAAGCGTCGTCGCCAGCTTCGTCACCACCGCCGCAGCCTGTTTCGGATCGAATGCCTGGACCGGTTCCGCCGACGCCGGCGCGCTTGCGGACTGCGCTGCCAGCGGAACGGCTGCACAGGCAGCGAGCAGGGATAGTCCAATCTGAACGCGCATCATGTCCTCACTGTATTGCTAGTGTGACACACTACAGCATTTCCATCGCCAGATGCGCGCAATTTTCGTGCGCGGCGTGCCAAATTTTGGCAGCGTCGTGCGCATGATCGACCGGTTCGACCGAATCCTGCTCAATCTGGTTCAGACCGACGATTCGCTGACCGCGGACCAGATCGCCGCGCATGTACCGCTGTCCCCGTCCGCCATTGCGCGCCGGCTTCGCCGATTGCGGGCGGAAGGCTGGGTCGCGAAGACCATTGCCCTGCTCTCCCCGCAGCTCACGGGACGACGGCTTCGCGCGCTGGTTTTCGTTCAGCTTGCGGAGCATGCCGATCAGCAAGGGAAAGACCGCTTGCAACGACGATTAAATGACACGCCGGAAGTTCAGTTCGCTTACGAGATCAGCGGCAATCATGATCTCGCGGTCTTGCTCGACTGCCCGAGCATGGACGACTTCGTAGCGCTGGCCGAAGAGCTGTTCGCGTCGGACAGTTCCGTACACCGCTACGAGACAAGTTTCGTCAAGCGCGAGGTCAAGTTCGCGCCGTTCGTCGATCTCGGGAGTGGCGGCGACTAGGCCCCGACCGGATCGGCGTCTGCACGGGCAGCTTGCGACCCATTGCGGATGCGCGATCAGTCATTCAAACACTGCGTCATGAAGACCGCTCTGTTTATCCTCGGCATTGCTGCCTTGCTTGTCGGGCTCCTTTGGACCGCGCAGGGCGCGGGCCTGATCAATTGGCCGGCATCAAGTTTCATGATCGACCAGCGGCCGTGGGTCACTCGCGGAGCGATCGTCGCCTTCGCTGGTCTTGTACTCATCCTGCTCTCGCGCAGGCGCTAGCCGTCGGAGTCAACGTCAGCCTTTGACCCAAAGCGGACATTAGCAACAAAAACGACATCGGGACTGAAGTGACATCACCAATAGCGCGACGTAAGAGAACGCACTGGACGCAAAGGCAATCAAGCGAACTTCGGTTCTGCTCGGTTACCTCGAACCGGACGGGTTGCCCTTTCAACCCTAGCGGTCGCCTCGCGGCAACTTGGAAAAGCGATCCTGGATGTCCCGGGTGGTGGCGCTACCCTGTTCCCACATGCGCTGCCATTCTCGGTTGGGCAGGCACGTTTTCGATGCCGACAGGCGTGACCCGGTACCTTTTAGCTCGCGGCAAATGATCCGGCTGTCTTCGGTCAGGGCGAAGGCGGTATGTTTCGCCTTCATCTCCGCAATCTGTTGGGGCGAGCAATAACGTGTCGCCCCTTTGCACGCATCCGATGCGGCCCATCCGGCTCTGGTCTTGCAAATCGTCACATCGCCAGATCGCGACGCTCCCAAGACCAACTTTCTACAAACCATGTTGGGCGGAATGACTTGGAAATCGGCTTCTTGCGGCATCGCGGCGGCGAGGGAAAGCGCGGACAAGAGAATAGACAACGCAACGCTCCTTCAAAGACGACTCTCAATTTTATAGCACTTCACACCTGCTTCGTAAAAATGGTGGTGAGATTTCTGAGCCTCGTTTTACTCGCCAGGTGGAGCAGCATGAGGATAAGCTTTCGATAGCCCTATTGTCTGTCTTCGACTCATTCCTGCGATTGCCGCTAGAGTCGGCTCTCCATCCAAAATTGACTCTAGAAATTCCTGTCCAGGCAACCTGATGTGCCTCTCAGCGCTCGGCTCTTTCTCGTCGCTGACCAGCCTGCTTTTCCAAGCGATGCCCGAAAACTGCGGCGGGTATGATCATACCGGAGCGTGCCGCGAACTTCGCGAACTACCGCGAGTTGAGCCCTCTCCCGCGAGAGAATCTCGAGAGGTGGAAACAATCAGGCTGGCTTCGTGCCGCCAAGGCTGGCACCCGCGGCCTAGCTCTTTTTCGAGGCGATCCAGTCGTCGACCTTGCGCTCAAGGATCGGCAGCGGAAGGCTTCCCGTGTCGAGCACGATCGCATGGAATTCGCGAAGGTCGAAACGCTTGCCAAGTTGCTCGGATGCCTTCTTGCGCAAACGCTGGATGGTCAGCGCGCCGACCTTGTAAGCCAGGGCCTGGCTGGGGATCGCAATGTAGCGCTCTACCTCGGCGGTGGCGTCGGTCCTGCCCATGCCCGAGTTGTTGAGCATATATTCGATCGACTGTTCGCGGGTCCAACCCTTCGAATGGAGCCCGGTGTCAACCACCAGCCGCATCGCGCGAAGCATCTCGTCGTCCAGTGTGCCCTGGCGCTGATAAGGATCCTTGAAGAAGCCCATCTCGTAACCAAGCGTTTCGGCATAGAGCGCCCAGCCTTCGACGTAAGCGGTGTTGCCGCCGAAGCGCATGAATGCCGGCAACGCCTCGTTCTCCTGCGCAAGGCTGATCTGGAAGTGATGCCCCGGCGCGCCCTCGTGCAGGTAGAGCGTCGTCATGCCCGGCGTGGTCCGGCTGGGAAGGTCATAGGCATTGAAATAGAAGATGCCCGGGCGCGACCCGTCCGGCGTGCCCTGCTGGTATGACCCGCCGGCCTCGAACTTCTCGCGGAAGGGTTCGTACGGACGGATCTCAAGCTTGGTCTTGGGGACCAACGCGAAATATTCCGGCACCTTGGCATCGACCGCCTTGCCGATGCGGTAATATTCCTCGGTCAGCCACTCGCGGCTTTTCGGTTTGAACTTCGGATCGGTGCGCAGATAGTCGAAGAATTGCTGCAGCGTGCCCTTGAAGCCGACTTCGTTTTTGACCTTCTCCATCTCGCCGCGGATCCGGGCGACTTCGCTCAGGCCGAGGTTGTGAAGATAGTCCGCCGTTAGCGGCACGGTCGTCGTCTGCTCGATCATGTACTGATAGAGCTGGGCGCCGCCCTTCATCTGCGACAGGCCAACGGAGTCGCGTGCGCGCGGCAGATATTCATTGGCAAGGAAATCGCGAAGGCGCTTGTGCGCTGGATAGATGACGTTGCCGATGACGTCCTTGTACTCGGCTGTCAGCCGGGCCCGGTCAGCGGCGCTGATCGTATCCGGAAACATTCCGATCGGGCCGTAGAAGGGCGACTCCTCGACCGGCTGCTTGAGCTGCGTGTCGAGCTGCTCGATGACGTTCTTGATTGTCAGCTTGGTTTCCAGCACCCCGCTGGCAAGCCCTTCGCGGAACTTGCCGATCGCGCGGTCGGTGAGCGCGGCATATTGACGGTGACGCTTCAGGTTGTTCTCATAATCGAGGACGGTCTTGAACGGCGCGGCGCTCTTGCCGCTCGCGAAAGTCGGATAGAAAGTGTGAAAACCGGCGAAGTGATTGACCGGGCGAACTTCGGTCAGCGCCAGGATCTGCGGCTCGAACCCCTTCAGGGTCTGCACATTGCCATATTCAAAAACGTCATAGGCGATCTTGTCGGTCGGCGAGAGCGCGTCGCGCGGAATAGCGCGCAGGGCCGCGAGCTCCGACTTGGCAGCCGCAATCTCCGCGTCGTTATATTCCTTGGTGAGATAATTGCCGAGCTGGTCGGCATAGCGAAGGTCGCCGCGCGAAAGCGCGCTCAAGGGATTGCGCTTGAGGTTGTCCTCGTCGCTCTTCTTGAAAAGCGCGAACAGGGCGTCGTGCGCTTGGGCCTGACTCATCGCCTGGGCGGCGGCGACACTGACGACGGCAGCAGGCGCCGCGGCATGCGACGCCGTGGCAGCGGCCATGCTGGTCGTAGCAAGAAGAACGAGCGTCGAGAGGCGGCCGATCATGATAATCCCCCAAATGAGTGTCCTATTGGCCTATAACAGTCAGGGCGCCCCGGCAAGTGCCGGGACGCCCCGCTTTTCCACCAACGGTAGAGTCTGTTCTACCAGAAGAAGTTGTAGATCACGTCGACAACCTGGCCGCTGTAGATATCCACCAGCAGGGCGTCGTCATGATAGCGGACCCAGCGGTAGGGACCGTAAACCGGCGGCAGGCGATACTGCCACGGGTCGTTGAGCCAGAAGCTCGACGAATAATAGTTCGGATATAGGTAGGATCCGATGCCCCAGCGCCGGTATCCCCAGCCGAACGGGTCGATGTAAAGACCGAGGCGGAACAGGGACCGGTGGTGGCTGCGATAGCGGCGCCAGTCGTAACGGCGATCGCCACGCCAGTGGTCGCGATCCCAGCGGCGGTGATTCTCGCTCCAGCGGCGGCCGTCGCGGCTGCGATGCTGGGTGGTTATGGTACCGTCGTTGTTGCGGGTCACCACGGTCGTTGGCGACGTATCGGGAATCGTGCGGATGTCGCGCTGACGCGGAGCAATACCATCTCCCGATGCGGTCGTCTGAGCGTCGACCGGCTCCGACGTGCGCTGCTCGCGAATGCGTTCGCGACGACTCTCATACGCCTGCCGGCGCGACGACCGCGTCTCCTGCGCAGCCGGTGCTGACTGCTGGACAGCCTGCTGCTCGACCGACTGGGTCTGCGTGACGACCGGCGCGGAGGGGGGTTCGGCGCGCGAGGCGCGTTGCTCGCTTCGCGCTGCCCGGGCTTCGTTGCTGCGCGCTTCAGTACGCTCGGCGCGTTCGGCGCGAGCCTGGGCACGTTCGGCGCGGGCCGCGGCACGGTCTTCGGACGACCGCTCGCCGCTTTGCGCCATGACCGGCGCGGCGGCGCTGGCGAGTAAGAGGAGAAGTGCAAGATTACGCATATGGGAGCTCATTCGGGTTCGGTTGTTTTCAGTGAGTTTGGGATGCTACTCGCCGGATGAGCCGTTGCTGAACCGCGATGAATTGCCCGGTTCAGCTTTCCCGGATGAAACTTTGAGGATGTCCGCACCGGCGGCTGAAGCGCTTGTGCGCGCAACCGCACGCAAGACCCGCGGGCCGATGCCGCAGCGGCAGATGTTGCCGATTGCGGCCAGCTGCTCCGGCAGCGGATTAGGGCTTGCCTGCAGTAGGGCCGAAAGCGCCATGATCATGCCCGGTTCGCAATAGCCGCACTGGCTGACCTGTTCAGCCGCCCATGCCTGCTGGAGCGGGTGCGAGCGATCCGGGGGAAATCCCTCGATGGTCAGCACGTCCGCGCCTTCGAGCGCGCCGATTGTGACCGTGCAGCTGGGCATTGCCTGGCCATCGATAATTACCGTGCAGGCGCCGCAATCGCCGCTGTCGCAGCCGTATTTCGCGCCGGTCAGGTTGGCGGCATCGCGCAACGCCCACAGCAGCGGGGTCTCCGCATCGAGCCGGAAATGCATTCCTTCGCCATTGACAGTCATTCGAGTCATCGTCGCGGACGCTAATGGAGGACTCTGATGGTTGCAAAGAGCGCCATTGGCGTCATCATCGGCGCAATGGGGGCGCTAGCGACAGCATTAGGCCGGATCGGAGTCGAGGAGCGTGGCAGCGGTCCGCTGACTCCGATCGTCTTTCTTCACGGTGTCGGTTCGGACAAAAGCGTGTGGAACCCGCAGCTAGCCCATTTTGGCCAAAGCCGCCGGGCCGTTGCGCTCGATTATCCCGGCTATGGCGAAAGCGACTTTCTCGCCAGTGCCACCCGCGACGACTTCGCCCGGGCCGCGCTAGCCGTGCTCGATGCTTTGGACATCGACTCGGCGCATGTCTGCGGCTTGTCCCTGGGCGGCGTCGTTGCGATCGCAATGCATGCGTTGGCTCCGCAGCGATGTAGGTCCCTGATCCTTGCCGATACCTTCGCGGATCACCCCGACGGCGCAGCGATCTTCGAGCGGTCGATCGAAGCCAGCCGCTCGATGGGAATGCGTCCGCTGGCTGAAGCGCGCGCCGGTGCCTTGCTTGGAAGCCAGGCCGGCGAGGACATCCGCAGCGAGGTCGTCGAGACGATGAGCCGCATCGATCCCGCAGCCTATGCCATCGGCGCAGAGGCGGTATGGCTGGCAAAGCAATCCTATCGAGCGGCCGCAATCGCCGTACCGGCACTCGTTATGGTCGGGTCGGAGGACCGCATCACGCCGCCCGAGCTGTCGCAAGAGCTTGCCGCGATGGTCGAAGGCGCGACCCTTCAAACGATTGCCGAAGCGGGACATTTGACCAACCTAGAGAGGCCCGTAGAGTTTAACCGAGCCGTCGCCGACTTCCTCAACCGAGTTGAGCATTCGGATTAGTTAGCGCGCCCTTAACCATGGCGTTTAAGCGGACTTTGGTGATGTCCTGCGATTGTCGGCGCAATGAAACGCGCCGTTCGCATCGCTGCTGCCCTCGCAGGATGGGCTCTCGCCTCCGTTCCGGCGGTTGCGGGCGAGTTGCCTCTTGGGGCGTCCGTGGCACCGCGTAACGCGAGCTATAGCAAGACCGAAGCCATTCTTGGCGCGCCCAGCAGCCTCGCCGCCATTCTTGCGAGCCAGGGCGCCGCGCGGAACGTAACTGCTGGCGCGGCTGGCTACGACGGAAACAGTCGAGGCATGGTCCCGATCACGCCCCGGATCGTGCCGGATGATCGGCCCGATGTTTTCGGCTCGGTCGCACTGGCTGTTGGGACCACGCCGCTCGAGCGGCGCTGGGCGAAAGTGGAGCGCATGCCGATCGGATTGGCAGCGTCAGCCTTTGTGAAGCGTCTTTCGGGATTAGGTGCGATCGAACAGCTCGATGCCGTCAACCGCTTCGTCAACGCTCGTGTACAATTCGCCAACGACAAGCGGCAGTTCGGCTATGCCGACCTCTGGCTTGCGGCAGGCGAAACGCTTCGGCGCGGTCGTGGCGACTGCGAGGATTTCGCAATCGCAAAGCTGCAATTGCTTCGTCATGCCGGCTTCGCTGAAAAAGATCTCTATCTCGTAATCTTGCACGATGTCCGTCGCCGGGCGGATCATGCCGTCTTGGTCGTCAGGGCCGACGGTCGCTTGCTTGTGCTGGACAATGGGACGAACCGGATCGTCGACAGTGATTCCATCCCCGAATACCGGCCGATCCTGACTTTCTCCGGCGATCGCAGCTGGACACACGGATATCGCCGTGGGAACGAGCCCGCGATCCAATATGCGGCCGCAAATCCGGCAACTGAGATCGTCGCCACTGCGGAGGTCGCGGCGGGCGATCCGGTCGTCGTCTCGATCGCCTTCTAGCGTTCCCGAAGCGCTTCGCTCCGGGCTTTCGAAAGCGGTTTCAAAAGATATGTTAGGATGCTTTTACGCCCGGTGATGATCTGGGTATCGGTCATCATGCCCGGCGTAATCGGGAGCTTTCGCCCAGCGGAATGCAGGTAGCTGCGCTCCGTTTCGACGATGACGGTGAAGTAGGCCTGTCGCTCGGCTTCATCGTAAATGGAATCGGCGGAAACCTGAACGACGCGCCCATCGAGCCCGCCATAGGTCGAGAAATCGTAAGCCGTCACCTTGACCAGCGCTTTGTCGCCGACCTTGATGAAGGCGATATCGCTGGGCTTGACGCGCGTCTCGACCAGCAGCTTGTCGCCCATCGGAACGACTTCCATTACCTTTTCGCCGGCTGCGACAAAACCACCGATGGTCGTGACTTTCACGTCGTTGACGACGCCATCTACCGGTGAGCGCAGTTCCAGCCGGCCGGACTGTCCCCGCCCCTGCAGCGACTGCTGGTTTACGGCAATCTTCTGCTGAACCTGGCTCCGCTCGTCTAGCGCCTGCTTGCGAAATTCGAACTGCGCTTCGCTGGCCTGACTCTGCGCTTCGCTGACGGCAGCCATGGCCCGGCCTTGCTGCTCGCGCGCGGCAGCGATCCGGCCGCGCAGGTCAACGACTTCGCGCTGGGCAGTTGCAAGTTCGGTTTGCGGAACAATATTCTTGGCGGCAAGCGGCGCGAGACGGTTCACGTTCTCCTGCGCCAATTGGAGGCTTTGGGACAGTGACGAGATCGTGGCGCTGGCTTCCGCGGCTTCGCGGCGGCGCTGTTCCGCCGAAGCGCGCAGGGCGCTGACCCGCGAAGACAAGGTCTGGCGCCGTACTTCGCTGAGCGCGGCTTCCTCGCCCTGGAGCGCTCCCGACGAGGTTCCCAACCCTTCGGCGCCGAGACGAGCGGCCCGTGCTTCGAGCGCTTCAGTCTCTGCTAGGATCGAGCGGCTCTCCGGATTGTCGAGCCTGGCGAGAAGCTGGCCGCGCTTCACCGGCTGGCCGGCCCTTACAAGTAATTCCGCGACCGTCGCCGGGTCCGCAGACTGGATGATCTGCACCTTGCTGGAGGGGATGACCTTTCCCTGTCCGCTGGTCACTTCGTCGACTTGGGCAATGCTCGCCCACAGCAGGAAAACTAGGAAGAACGCTGCAGAATAGATGATGACCCGGCGGGAGCCGCTAAGCTCGCTATGCCGACGGGCGAGTTCCGGGATGAACGCAGTGGAAGCCATGATGATTCTTTATACCCTGTCAGCGCGAGGCGAGCACGGTGGTTGGAGCGGCTGCGTCATTTTGAGCCTTTTCGGCCGGCGCGGGGGCATTCGCCTGGCGTTCGGCAACGGCATGCGTGGCGGACCCCGCCTCAGAGGGCAACGGAATGTTCAAAGTCCAGCCCTTCGACGTATCCAACAATCCGCCGACATCGTTCGGAGCGCGCTTAAGCATCGTCCCGTCGATAATTGGGCCGGTGCCGGTCACTTGTTCGATCGTCTGTCCATCGATGCCCGGTACGCGGACGATCAGCGGACGCATCGTCGCAGGATCGCGCGGCTCGCCCATGTAGCGGCCGGCGAACGCGCCCGGCATGCCCCATGCGCCCGGCCAGCGGTAGAAGATGTGTGCGCCGATCTTGCTGATCTTCGCCAGCAGCGGGGCCCAGCGCGGCGCGACGTAATCGGCGTGGTAATGGGTCGCGGATCCGACCGACTTTTCGACGTAGCCGGCCAGTGCTTCGCTCGCGATTTGCTGTGCAATTCGCCACGCGCCCGGCTCCGGACGGCGATCGAGCGAGCCGTCGCAAACGAACGTAAACTGGCAGATCGGCGTCGAGTTACGCTGATATACCACGCCGCAGACGGACTTTGGGAAGGCTGGGTGACGAGTCCGGTTCAAAACGACTTGGGCGACGGCCCGCCGACCGGCGATCGGCTCGTACCCAGCCTCATAATATACGGCCTGGGTCAGGCACAGCAGAGCGCGGCGATGATCGATTTCATCGGCAGCCGGGATAACAAACGCATTGGCGGCACGCACTGGCGCCGTACTGAATGGCATGGTCGCGTTGATCAGCTTCGCATCTTCGCCAACCGCCCGAACCTCGTTTGCATGGTCGATCGTCGCCTCGACCAGCTTGGCGGCCTGGGCCGACGCGACAGCGCTGGCCTCGGCTCGCTCGCTGCGAAGCGCGAGCAGGGAAACAGCCGCAAAGGAGGCCAGCGCCACCAGAAGGGCCCCGCCGCGAGAACCCAGCGACGGATTTCGAAAAATGCGGATCGGGCGCGCAACCAGGTCATTTCTTCGCCTCCTTGGCGACATTGCCGAGCCGGCCGAGGATATCCTGGCGCGGGCCGTCGGCGACGATCCGGCCTCCGTCGATGACGATCAGCCGGTCGACGATGTTCAGCATCTGATGACGATGCGTCGAGACGATGAGAGTTTGCTTCGGGGTGAGCGCATTCCTTAGTCGCTCGATGAAATAATTCTCGGTCTGCGTGTCCATCGATCCCGTGGGTTCGTCGAGGAAAAGGAGCTTGCATGGCGAGACGAGCGCCCGGGCCAGCACGAGAAGCGAGCGCTGCCCGCCGGACAAACGCGTGCCGCGCTCGCCGACCGGGAAATCGAAGCCGGCGGCGTCGCGCGAGAGGAAGATGTCGGCGCCCGAACGAATGACGGCATCGATCAGCTGCTGATCGTCGGCCTGGGCAGCGCCAAGCATGAGGTTGTCCCGAACCGAGCCGCTAAACAGCTCCGAATCCTGGGCAACGAAACGGAATTCGTCACGCAGCTGGTGCGGATGATATTGACGGCTGTCGAGGCCATCGACGGTCATCACTCCGCCTGTGGGCGTGTACAAACCGCAAAGGACTCGTCCGAGCGTCGACTTGCCGGAAGCGACTCGCCCGATGATGCCGATCCGCTCGCCCGGCTCGATCTTTAGGCATACGCCGTTGAGCGCGTTCGCGGAGGCCCCCGGATACGCGAAGTCGACGTCAATGAGTTCGATCTTGCCAACGCGGATTTCCGGAACGATCGAGCGCGCGGAGGTCTGGCGCTCGTCTTCGACCTCCATCATCTGTTGGAGGGAGTTCATCGTCGTCAGAGCCTGCTTTGCGCGCGTCATGAGGAAGGCGAACTGCCCAACCGGTGACATCGCACGACCGGCGAGCATGACAATGGCGATGATGGCGCCCATCGACATTTCGCCAGCATTGAAGCGATAGAAGCCGCCCACGATCAGACCGATGCTGATGAGCTGCTGAGATGAGCTCGTAAGATTCACCGCCACTGCAGTGACCCGGCGCATGTGTTCCTGCGTTGCGGCACTCATTGACGCATAGCGGCGCCAGCGGCCAAGCATCTGCCCTTCTGCACGAGCGGCTTTCAATGTCTCGAGCCCCCCAATGGACTCGACCAGCATCGAATGTTGCAGGCTGGCGTCGGCTTGGGCGTCGATGGCGCTTCGCCCCATCTTCTTCTGAAGCGAGTAGCCGGCGAGCGCCATTAGCGCGATCCCGACAAGTGGCACCAAGACCAGCCAACCAGCCAGCACCGTAATGAAGATCAGAAAGAGGAGCAGGAAACTAAGGTCGACGAGCAAAACCACCGTGGTCGAAGCAAAGAAGTCCCGTACGAGCTCATATTCGGAAAGCCGCTTGGCCAAGGCGCCAGTGCTGCCTTGGCGGCTCGCCATCGGCAGGTTCATGACTTTTTCGAAAAGCTTTTGACTCAGTTTTGCGTCGAGAGTCAGGCCGATCTCATCGACCAGCCGCGAACGCGCGATCCGAAGCGCAAAATCAAACGCCAGCGCAAGCGCCACACCGAGGGCCAAAACCCACAAAGTTGGAATCGCCTTGTTAGGGATGACCCGGTCGTAAACGTTCATCGTGAACAACGGCACGGCCAGAGCCAGCAGGTTGACGATCAGTGCAGCCAGCATCACCGGCCAGAATTCGCGACGCTCCTTCCACACCTCCGACCAGAACCAGTGGGTTCGCTTGGCCTTGTCCCACGGGCGCTCGCCCTCTCGCTCGCGCGTCGGGTCGGCCTCAACGGCGACCGCGCGGCCGGTGTATGCCGACTGGAGATCGTCGAGCTTGACCCACATCGCCTCGGCGAGACCGGGCGCATAGACGAGACCGTCACCGCCCTTGACCTCAAGCAGCACTGCGGCGCGATCATCCTTGAGTTCGAGAATTGCCGGGAGGCGCTGGACCGGCCAGCCCTTCAGGCGACGCACCATCGGATCGCCGCGCATTCCAACCTGATCGAGCGCGGGCTCAACCTGGTGGAAAGGCAGCGTGCCTTTATCCGATAGTGCCAACCCCGCACGCAGGAGAACCGGGGAAGACGGCCGGTCGGACCTGCGCGCGAGGAAGGCTAGGCAGTCAAGGACAGGGTCGATCTCACGCGACGGCGTGGATTCCAGCCAGTGCACGAAACTCAACCCTTGTCCCCTTCAACTCTTATTGTCCGCCCGTCGGAGCAGGCTCCACCGGCGCTTCGGCCGGCGCGGGCGCAGCCGCAGCGTTTACCGGCGCGGCCGGCGGTCCCATCAGGGGCTGCGGAAGGCTATTCTCCTGCAGATCCTCCGGCGGAATCGGGTTCACCCGGTATTGGGTGCGCTCGTCGCTCCACGCCTCGGTCGGCATGTTGACTCCAAGCGCTTCGATCAGGCGGTTAATCGATGCGAGCACACGATATTGCGCGTAGAGCTTGGCGAGACGCGCGGTCTCGGCCGAAGCTTGAACGTTGTAGCGCGTGTTCTGAGCATCGAGCACGTCAAGCAAGGAGCGACGGCCGACGTTGAACTGCTCGCGATAGGACAGCAGCAGGTCATCGGCGACGCGGCCTTGCGTTTCGAGCTCCGTAACCAGCCGGCTCTGGTTGGTCAGGCGGCTCCAGGCCGAGCGGGCATCTTCTTCCGCACGGCGGGTCATCTCGAAAAGGCGGGCATGTGCTTCATCGGCACGCGACTGCTGCTCACGAACGTTATGGACGTTGGTCCCGCCATTGAAGATCAACCAGCGCATGACGACGCGGCCAAGTACGTCGGTCGTCTTGCCGTCATAACCGTCGATGTCATGCCCGACGCGAGCCGTGCCTTCGAGGTTGAAGCGTGGACCCAATTCGGACTTGGCGGCCTTGGTGACCTCGCGGGCCGTCGAAAGATCGGCGATCGATTCCTGCACTCGCGGATTGTACTGACGAGCGAGACCTTCCGCCTCCTGGAGGGTCGCGGGCATATATTGCGAAAGATCCGGCGGCATCGTCACGCTGTCGATCGGAACGCCGGCAAGTGTCTGGAACTGGATCGCTGCGGTGTCGAGGTCTTCGCGCGCCTCGGTTACTCGCGCGCGTGCCGACTGGAGCCGCTCTTCAGCCTGCTGCTGGTCCGCGATGCTGATCGAACCCTTGGCGACGCCTTCGCGAAGATCGCCGGCAAGGCGTTCATGGAACGTCGCATTGTCCTGGGCGATTGCAACCAGCCGCTGCTGCAGCAGGTAATCGATGTAGGCGCGAGCCACGTTCAGCGCGACATATTCGGAACGTTCCTCGATCCGGGCCGCGGCGGCGTCGGTTCGCGAAGCCTGGCGGCGGATTTCAGCCTCGCGGCCGCCCATGTCGAACAAAAGCTGATCAACGGTGAGGCTGCCCTCGACCGGCCACAACTGATTGTCATCCAGCCCAATGCTGCGCCGGGTCGGATTGCTGAGATAACGGGCGCCGGCTGCGGCCTCGACCGAAACGCGTGGAAGCCACAAGCCCTCGGCCTGCTCGCGCTCTTCGCGGGTGGCCTGCTTGTTGTGGATCGCCTGACGGATTTCCGGGTTGGTGTTCAACGCGGCCTGAACCGCATCACGCAGTTCGATCGCGAAAGCCGGACTAGCCGCAGCAAGCAGCGCACCCGGGGCAATCAGATACCAGTACTTATTCATGTCTTCCCCCTTCTCTGGTCTGTCTGAGGCGGGTCCCCGTCCACCAGGGACCCGCGTCAGGTTTAGCCGTTGGCCACAGGCTGGATTGCATCCACGTGAAGCATCATCGCTTCGGCCGTGATTATCGTCGGAACCGCCGGCGTAAATCCGGCATCTCCGCCCATGTCCCAGGTCGGAACGAGGCCGTGCAACCCGCTTGCAGCGCTATCGATCTGCGCAATTCCGCCATTTCCGTTGTCCGGAAGGGCATTCATCAGCGTATCGATCTGGTTGACGCCGCCACCCGCCAGCGCATCGACGAGGATCTGTTCGACCGTGTCGATCGTCGCTGCTGGCGAATTTTCGAGCGCCATGATGGCTTCGGCGGTCGGCATTGCGACTGTCGTGGCCATGGCCGGCAACGCCATCTGCGATTCGATGACGTCGGTTCCAGCGGCGAGCGCGCTGAACGCTGACTCCAGTCCGGTCGACTGGCCGATGTCGCCCGTCGGTGCATGCCAGTCGCTCGAGAGCGTCGCCTGATCTCCAAGTGAGACCGAGACCGTTGCGGCTGCATCGGTGAAGCTTGCAGCCAGCGCCTGGACCGAGGTGGTCGAGGCGAGGTCCGCAGCGACGCTGATCGACTCGACGGAAACGACGGCGTTGCTGTGTGCCGCATTCTGCGTATCGACTGGGCTTGCGGCCGCAGCGCTCGCCGCCATGCCAGCTGCGGCAACGGCCGCGGCTAGGACGGTCGTGTTGCTGTTGGCAGCAATCCGTTCGACTTCCTGGGTTCTCGCCGCACCAGTGGCAAAGGCGGCATCGGCAGCAGTGCCGGTTGAGCCGTCAGCCATCGTGTAGGTGCTGCTTCCGGCGACCGCGACATCGCCATTGGCGGCGGTGTAGCTTGCGCCGTCGCTGACCAGGCCGATGCTGACAACGCCGGCTTCGGCGAGCGACTGCATTTCGCCGGTATCGACCACGCCGTTGGAATTGGCATCGGTCCACAGCGCGAACATCGTAAAGTCGGCATCGCTTGCGTCGAGCTGCTCGCCATACTGGGCGTGCAGCGCTTCCATGTCTGTAACGCCATTGCCGCCGAAGACGAACTCGGACGCATCCGTGACCGTTCCGTCGCCATTGGCATCGCGAACCAGGATCGCATCGTCCGCTCCGACCCAGGCCGTGGCTACGAGACCCGCGCCGTAGTCGTAGTGGACACCGGCGTCGAGGCCGAGGAACTCAACTCCGTCACCGTCCATGTCGAGCACGACCGGCGGAACCGGATCCGCATGGATCGCGAGGTTGCCGCTGCTGACCGTGTCGCCGTCGCCGTCGACGACGGAAATCGGAACGGTAAAGTCGATCGGACCATTGGTGATTGCTATCGTGTTGAAGTCACCGATCTTGAATTCTTGTCCACCGACGTTGCGGAATTCGAGGCTGTCAAACCCGTCCGCTGTGGCAGCGCCGATACGGGTGCCCTCGACGACCCCGTTAACAGTCGCGTCCATCGCCCCGAAGACAACATTGTATGAGATGCCATCAACGACAACATTCTGGTTGAGACCATCGGTTCTCAGGACTGTCGTGGTGATGGCCCCATGGGTGATCACCACGGCCGTAATTGCCTCCTGCGTGCCATCACCGACGTAATCATTGGCGTCTGAAGCCACACTCTCATCGCGAGCGATCATCGTGATATTTGTGGTCGATCCTGGAGGACCGTTGACCGTGCTTATTACGGCCGAAATGCCAAGCACATTTTCGTGTTGTCCAAACACATGGTTTTGATTCGCGAGAGTGCCGTAATCGCCGGAGGGAGTCGGGGCCGGGACGGCCTGCAGATCCTGAACCGTGTCGACTCGGACACCTTCGCCGAAGGAGATAGAGTTACCGGAACCGACGCCACCCTCGTTGGCATTTGTATTCATTGTGCTGGAATTGGCCCCGTTGACCATTGGGGTCAGCAAGAGATCGAGAACGCCGTCTCCATTGGTACCGGAGGTGAAACCGGCCCACGAGCCGTTGCCTCCGACGAAATTGTAACCTCCGCCATTGAAGTCGATGTTTTGGACGGTGTCGAGGGATTGAACCATCGTGATGGTATAATTGCTCGACCCTCCTGGCTGGAGTTCAATGGTGAATACGGTCTCGTTAGCATCGACCGTGTCGTTATTGTTCCCGTCCACGTAGCCGGTGAGAAGTTGGCCACCCGCAGAAATGGCGTATTCTAATGCCACACCGTTGTACTTCAGGTTTTGGCCCTGCAGTGACGTAATGGTGGCATTGGTGAACACGACCTTGCCGCCGTCTGCGCCGAAGTTGTTGAAGACATCGTCATCAATATCCAGCGAAGCGGTCGCGCTATCATTGGTGCCGTTCGTGAGACCGGCCGTGATCGCATCTGCGACAACTGCCGACGGACCATCGTCCAGGAACGTGATCAGGCCGGTGATGTCGACCGCACCCGAGGAAGCCGGGTCGCCGTCACCATCGGTGACCGTCGCGGTCGCCGTGATCGCACCGGCAGCAAGCTGCAGCGGATCGTTGGGGTTGGGGTTCACCGGATGATCGAGGCTCAGATACTGCTCGACCGTCAGCGCGCCCGTCGTCCCGTTGATCTGGATCGCGAACGCCACCTGGCCGGCATGCTCGCCGCCAGCGGCGACGACGCCGAGGATCGTGGTCGCATTGAGCTGGACCAGTGTGATCGCCTCGCCCTCGGTGGTGGTCACCCCCGAAGCCGCATTGGCAACCGTGATCACATAGCCGCTCGTGCCCTGGCCGTCGGCGCCGTACAGCGGACCGACGTTGAGCACCGCGGCGCCCGATACCGCCCGCGAGATCGGACCCGCACCGGCCACATCCTCATCGTTGCCGGCGGTGTTGCCGCCAAGCGCGATGGTCGCAGCCGCGCCCGGACCGGTCTCGTCGAGAGTCACGGTCGCCTGGGCATTGAGGGTCGCGTTCGCCGACGGACCATCGTCCAGGAACGTGATCAGGCCGGTGATGTCGACCGCACCCGAGGAAGCCGGGTCGCCGTCACCATCGGTGACCGTCGCGGTCGCCGTGATCGCACCGGCAGCAAGCTGCAGCGGATCGTTGGGGTTGGGGTTCACCGGATGATCGAGGCTCAGATACTGCTCGACCGTCAGCGCGCCCGTCGTCCCGTTGATCTGGATCGCGAACGCCACCTGGCCGGCATGCTCGCCGCCAGCGGCGACGACGCCGAGGATCGTGGTCGCATTGAGCTGGACCAGCGTGATCGCCTCGCCCTCGGTGGTGGTCACCCCCGAAGCCGCATTGGCAACCGTGATCACATAGCCGCTCGTGCCCTGGCCGTCGGCGCCGTACAGCGGACCGACGTTGAGCACCGCGGCGCCCGATACCGCCCGCGAGATCGGACCCGCACCGGCCACATCCTCATCGTTGCCGGCGGTGTTGCCGCCAAGCGCGATGGTCGCAGCCGCGCCCGGACCGGTCTCGTCGAGAGTCACGGTCGCCTGGGCATTGAGGGTCGCGTTCGCCGACGGACCATCGTCCAGGAACGTGATCAGGCCGGTGATGTCGACCGCACCCGAGGAAGCCGGGTCGCCGTCACCATCGGTGACCGTCGCGGTCGCCGTGATCGCACCGGCAGCAAGCTGCAGCGGATCGTTGGGGTTGGGGTTCACCGGATGATCGAGGCTCAGATACTGCTCGACCGTCAGCGCGCCCGTCGTCCCGTTGATCTGGATCGCGAACGCCACCTGGCCGGCATGCTCGCCGCCAGCGGCGACGACGCCGAGGATCGTGGTCGCATTGAGCTGGACCAGCGTGATCGCCTCGCCCTCGGTGGTGGTCACCCCCGAAGCCGCATTGGCAACCGTGATCACATAGCCGCTCGTGCCCTGGCCGTCGGCGCCGTACAGCGGACCGACGTTGAGCACCGCGGCGCCCGATACCGCCCGCGAGATCGGACCCGCACCGGCCACATCCTCATCGTTGCCGGCGGTGTTGCCGCCAAGCGCGATGGTCGCAGCCGCGCCCGGACCGGTCTCGTCGAGAGTCACGGTCGCCTGGGCATTGAGGGTCGCGTTCGCCGACGGACCATCGTCCAGGAACGTGATCAGGCCGGTGATGTCGACCGCACCCGAGGAAGCCGGGTCGCCGTCACCATCGGTGACCGTCGCGGTCGCCGTGATCGCACCGGCAGCAAGCTGCAGCGGATCGTTGGGGTTGGGGTTCACCGGATGATCGAGGCTCAGATACTGCTCGACCGTCAGCGCGCCCGTCGTCCCGTTGATCTGGATCGCGAACGCCACCTGGCCGGCATGCTCGCCGCCAGCGGCGACGACGCCGAGGATCGTGGTCGCATTGAGCTGGACCAGCGTGATCGCCTCGCCCTCGGTGGTGGTCACCCCCGAAGCCGCATTGGCAACCGTGATCACATAGCCGCTCGTGCCCTGGCCGTCGGCGCCGTACAGCGGACCGACGTTGAGCACCGCGGCGCCCGATACCGCCCGCGAGATCGGACCCGCACCGGCCACATCCTCATCGTTGCCGGCGGTGTTGCCGCCAAGCGCGATGGTCGCAGCCGCGCCCGGACCGGTCTCGTCGAGAGTCACGGTCGCCTGGGCATTGAGGGTCGCGTTCGCCGACGGACCATCGTCCAGGAACGTGATCAGGCCGGTGATGTCGACCGCACCCGAGGAAGCCGGGTCGCCGTCACCATCGGTGACCGTCGCGGTCGCCGTGATCGCACCGGCAGCAAGCTGCAGCGGATCGTTGGGGTTGGGGTTCACCGGATGATCGAGGCTCAGATACTGCTCGACCGTCAGCGCGCCCGTCGTCCCGTTGATCTGGATCGCGAACGCCACCTGGCCGGCATGCTCGCCGCCAGCGGCGACGACGCCGAGGATCGTGGTCGCATTGAGCTGGACCAGCGTGATCGCCTCGCCCTCGGTGGTGGTCACCCCCGAAGCCGCATTGGCAACCGTGATCACATAGCCGCTCGTGCCCTGGCCGTCGGCGCCGTACAGCGGACCGACGTTGAGCACCGCGGCGCCCGATACCGCCCGCGAGATCGGACCCGCACCGGCCACATCCTCATCGTTGCCGGCGGTGTTGCCGCCAAGCGCGATGGTCGCAGCCGCGCCCGGACCGGTCTCGTCGAGAGTCACGGTCGCCTGGGCATTGAGGGTCGCGTTCGCCGACGGACCATCGTCCAGGAACGTGATCAGGCCGGTGATGTCGACCGCACCCGAGGAAGCCGGGTCGCCGTCACCATCGGTGACCGTCGCGGTCGCCGTGATCGCACCGGCAGCAAGCTGCAGCGGATCGTTGGGGTTGGGGTTCACCGGATGATCGAGGCTCAGATACTGCTCGACCGTCAGCGCGCCCGTCGTCCCGTTGATCTGGATCGCGAACGCCACCTGGCCGGCATGCTCGCCGCCAGCGGCGACGACGCCGAGGATCGTGGTCGCATTGAGCTGGACCAGCGTGATCGCCTCGCCCTCGGTGGTGGTCACCCCGAAGCCGCATTGGCAACCGTGATCACATAGCCGCTCGTGCCCTGGCCGTCGGCGCCGTACAGCGGACCGACGTTGAGCACCGCGGCGCCCGATACCGCCCGCGAGATCGGACCCGCACCGGCCACATCCTCATCGTTGCCGGCGGTGTTGCCGCCAAGCGCGATGGTCGCAGCCGCGCCCGGACCGGTCTCGTCGAGAGTCACGGTCGCCTGGGCATTGAGGGTCGCGTTCGCCGACGGACCATCGTCCAGGAACGTGATCAGGCCGGTGATGTCGACCGCACCCGAGGAAGCCGGGTCGCCGTCACCATCGGTGACCGTCGCGGTCGCCGTGATCGCACCGGCAGCAAGCTGCAGCGGATCGTTGGGGTTGGGGTTCACCGGATGATCGAGGCTCAGATACTGCTCGACCGTCAGCGCGCCCGTCGTCCCGTTGATCTGGATCGCGAACGCCACCTGGCCGGCATGCTCGCCGCCAGCGGCGACGACGCCGAGGATCGTGGTCGCATTGAGCTGGACCAGCGTGATCGCCTCGCCCTCGGTGGTGGTCACCCCCGAAGCCGCATTGGCAACCGTGATCACATAGCCGCTCGTGCCCTGGCCGTCGGCGCCGTACAGCGGACCGACGTTGAGCACCGCGGCGCCCGATACCGCCCGCGAGATCGGACCCGCACCGGCCACATCCTCATCGTTGCCGGCGGTGTTGCCGCCAAGCGCGATGGTCGCAGCCGCGCCCGGACCGGTCTCGTCGAGAGTCACGGTCGCCTGGGCATTGAGGGTCGCGCTCACGGACGGACCATCATCGCGGAAGTCGATCAGCGGAGTAATGTCGATCGCTGGCGAAGTCGCGGTATCGCCATCGAAGTCCGTCGCCGTGACGGTAACGCCAAGCGAACCTTCATTGAGATTGATCGACTCGTCGTAATTGTTCGGGAATTCCGGGTGCTGCAAACTGAGATATTGCTCGACCGTGACGACACCCGTTGAGGAGTTGATCTGTATCGCGAAGGCAACCGTCGTCGTCCCGTCGACGACACCGACCACGACACCGTTCGAAAGCTCGACGAGGTTGATCGCGACGCCTTCCGTAGTCTCCAGCCCGGAGACGGCATTCAGCACATCGAGCGCATAGGTAACACCGCCACCATTGGCCGGGCCGTCAGCCCCGAACACTGCGTTGGCGTCGATGACTGCACCGGACGTGCTGCCACTGCCGATGGCAAGGCCACCGTCGAGATGCGGATCGTCCCCGGCGGTATAGCCGCCGACCAAGGGGATCGTCGCCGCAGAAACAGGCGCGCTCTCATCCACGATCGCGCCACGGACCTCGTTCAGCGTCGGGTCGATCGTCGGACCATCGTCGGTGAAGCGCAGGTTGGCACCAATGTTGACGCTTGCCGAGCCAGTGACGGAGTCGCCGTCATTGTCGACCACGGTCTCCGTACGGGTCAGGGTTACCAGGCCGTCGGCCATGCTGACGATATGGTCGGCGAATGGCGCGCCCGTCGCAGTCGGATCGCTCGCGATCGGATGATCGATCTGCTGAAGCTGCGTCAGGGTGACAACGCCGGTGTTGCTGACCGAGACGGTGAAAACAATGTTGGCGTCAGCAAGGCTGGCCGGCTGGCCGCCCGTCGTACCGACCACCACGCCGTTCAGAATGAAAAGGTTGATCGCATTTCCATGGCTCGAGAGCCCTGAGACCGAACCCGTAATGTTCAAAGAGTAAGCACTGGACGAGCCAGCACCGAGCCCGTCTGCACCGGCCGACACAACCGTCGCGCCGAATACGCCGCTGAAATCGGCGAGACTGACGGCCGTATCGCTGGCGGCCCCAATCGTCTGGGCGTCGTCGGTGGTCAGGAGCACGTTTGCGTCAGAACCAGCTGCAACGGTCACCGTCGGCGTGTCGTCATCGACGTTGACAGTAAGAGTGCCGAGCGCAACGTCGCCGTCATCGTCGGTCACGGAATAATTGATGACGAAGATGCTGTTGTTCTCGGTATCACCAGTGGCGTGCCGGATCGGGTTATTTTCCGTCACCGTGTACGCGCCGGTGTCCGCATTCACCGTGATGGTGAGAACGACCACATTGTTGCCGCCCTGCACCTGGACGACCTGGATCGATCCGTCGGGTTGCAGATTGTAGCTGAAGCCGCTCGGTGCGCCGCTCGACAGAAGGGCCCATTCAAGGCTGCCATCGCCGTCTGAGCCGGGAAGGATCCCGCTGCCCGCCGCATTCGGGCTACCAACGTCGTCGTTCGGGCCCCCGGGATTGCCGTTGCGCCCCGGAATGTCGTCGTCATCGAGAGCGATCGAGGCGATTCCCGCTACCGGCTCGTTATCGACGGCGTCGAACAGTTCCTGAGTTTCCGGCGGCGTGTAAGTGAGCTCGGTCGGAGGAAGAAGGTCGCCAAGCGGAACGCCCGGATCCAGCGGGGGCGGCGGAAGCGCGAAGTTGCCCCCGCTGCTCTGCTGCGCCGGGGAAAGGTCTCCGGCAGCCGGAGTCGGCTCGGCGCCAATCAGAAGCGCGGCAAGGTTGCTTGCCGGGACTTCAACGCCGTCCAGGACGAGCTGCGGAACGAAAATCGCGCCATCGACGATGACCATCGTCGAGCCGTCGGGTAGGGTCACGACCAGGTCGCGGCCAACGACGCGAACGTCGGAAAGCTCGACGCCGGCGGGTAGTACGACGGTCCCGTCGGGTCCTGGAATGACGCGCGTTCCATCGGTCGCCAACATCGGCACATCGCCGATGTTGATGATCAGCTTAGCGGTATCGGACGCGCCGCCCTGGCCCTGAAGCGTGTAGGTGAAAACGTCGGACACGCCGGCTGGCGTGCCCGCGTTGCGGACATAGCTGTAGTTGCCGTCGGCATCGATCGTCAGCGTTCCATATTGGCCCGCGACCTCGAGCTTCCCTGCGGAGAAAGTGGTGTCGGATCCGCCCGAGCCCTCGACTGCAACGATCCTGGCATCGGCGCCGCCGATATCCGTTCCTGCGGAACCGTTGATGGTGCCCGCGCCGGTGATGAGATTTCCAGTGGCTGGACCGAAATCCTTGGCCGCGAGGTGGTCGGCATCGTCACGTGCGTTGACCGTGCCGGATTCGTTCAGACCCGCCTGGGAAGCATCTTCGTTTCGCATAACCCACCTTTGCCGTGGCGCCCGGAGGAGCCGTCCTGTTTCGCGGGAAAAGGGGTCGGGCCAGTTAACCAAGAATGGTTAACAGCTCGCTCAAGTCTCCCGCATCCGTGTTGAAGCAAACACTGCAACGTAAAAAAAGCAAGCGGAAGGAGCGCGTTAGACGATCGGTTTTGAATCTGAATCTTTTACAATCTCAACTAAAAATGATTAACGTTGGGCTACTTCTCTACTACTATTGTTGGGATCACGCGGCGCCTTTGCCTGATGCTATTCATGCTACGAGAGAATAGCCGAGTTTTTAGGTGAGTAATACTAGACGTGTAATCGTCTTGTTGTTGTATGGTAAACCTCTGTTAATTTTGCAAAGATGATTTATGACAAGTTAATCGGGGCACAGAGAGATTTTTGAGTAGGAAATACGAGTCCGCTCGGCCCGCAATTTCACTGCGAAAAAATTCCGTCCAGCGTTCCGAATCGGGACGAAATGAGCGATTCCGGGGCGTTGGGCTCCCGCGGTGGCAGCGAATCAATCGTCATTTCCCGAGTCGCGATCATCGGAAGGGCGCCAAACCCGAATTCCATTGCCGCCCTGTAACTCGGCGCTAGGGTTGCGAGCCATGAAGATCGCTTGCATCGGCGGAGGGCCAGCCGGGCTCTATTTCGCGATTTCCATGAAACTGAGAAATCGGGATCATCAGATCGATGTCTTCGAGCGCAACGCGCGCGGTGTCACCTTCGGATGGGGCGTCGTGTTCTCAGACCAGACGCTGGAGAATCTTCAGGCCAACGACCCCGACTCCGCCCAGAGCATCGCTGAGGGCTTTGCGCACTGGGATGATATTGAGGTCCATCTTCGCGGACAGGTCGAACGCTCGTCAGGTCACGGTTTCGTGGGAATCGGGCGAAAGGACCTGCTGGAGATTCTCTCGCACCGCGCAGAGCAGCTGGGGGTATCGCTCCACTTCGGGACGGAATGCGACCTCGACCTCACCCTCACTGAATATGACCTCGTAATTGCAGCCGACGGAATCAACAGCCGCATTCGCGATCGCATGGCCGATGCCTTCCAAGTCGAGGTCGAAACCCGCGCCAACAAGTTCATTTGGCTGGGAACGGACAAGCTGTTCGACGCCTTCACCTTCGCTTTTGAAGAAACCGAAGCCGGCTGGATCTGGGCCCACGCCTACCGGTTCTCCGACGACTGCTCGACGTTCATCGTCGAATGTTCGGAGCAAACCTGGAAGGGGCTTGGCCTCGACAGAATGGATTCCGAGGAATCGATCGCGCTGTGCGAGAATATTTTCGCCCGATACTTGGGCGGCCATCGGCTGATCTCCAACGCTGCCCATTTGCGGGGATCGGCGGCCTGGCTCAATTTCAAGCGAATTTCCTGCCGAAAGTGGAGTGCAGGGAAGATCGTTCTCCTTGGCGATGCTGCCCATACGGCGCACTTCTCAATCGGCTCTGGGACGAAGCTCGCGCTAGAAGACGCCATCAAGCTGGCCGAAGTGCTCAACCGGCCATCTCTCGCGCCGGAAGAAGCGCTAGCCGAATATCAGGAGGAACGCGCGCTTGAGGTGGTCAAACTTCAGAACAGTGCGCGCAACTCCACGGAATGGTTCGAAACGGTGGAGCGGTACCTTGGCTTTGAACCGTGGCAGTTCGCTTATTCGCTGATGACCCGCAGCCAGCGGATCAGTCACGAGAATTTGCGGCTTCGCGACAAGGCATGGCTCGGCGGGATCGAAAAACGCTTCTGGGAGAAGGCCACAGGCTCCGAACGGGCAGCACCGCCGATGTTCGCGCCATTCCGCTTGCGACAGATGGACATCGCCAATCGCGTCGTTGTTTCGCCGATGGCGACTTATTCAGCGGTCGAGGGCGTCCCGAACGACTTTCACCTTGTCCACTACGGGTCGCGGGCCATGGGCGGCGCGGGGCTGGTATTCACGGAAATGACCTGCGTGTCGCCAACCGGACGTATCACGCCCGGCTGCACGGGATTGTGGAGCGACGAGCAGACGGAGGCATGGCAGCGGATAACGAACTATGCGCACCAGCATGGCGAAGCGAAGATCTGTCTTCAGCTAGGCCATTCGGGCGGCAAGGGCTCCACCCAGCTAGGATGGGAGAAGATGGACGCTCCACTGGCGCAGGGTAATTGGCCGCTGATCGCCGCAAGCGATGTCCCATGGGCTCCGACCAGTCAGGTGCCGAGGCCAATGACTCGAAAGGACATGGATCTCGTTCGCGACCAGTTCGTAGCCGCAACCCGGCGCGGCATCGAAGCGGGATTCGACATGATCGAGCTTCATGCGGCCCACGGTTATTTGCTTTCCAGCTTCATCACGCCGCTCCAGAACCGGCGTACCGACGACTATGGCGGCACCTTGGCGAACCGGCTGCGTTTTCCGCTCGAGATATTTCGAGCGATGCGAGACGCCTGGCCTCAGGAACGGCCCATGTCCGTTCGAATTTCCGCCACCGACTGGGCTGGCGACGACGGCGTTACTCCGGACGAGGCAGTAGAAATCGCTCGCGCGTTTGCCGATGCTGGAGCGGACCTCATCGACGTGTCGGCAGGCCAGACTTGGGCGGACGCCAAGCCGGTGTACGGTCGAATGTTCCAGACGCCCTTCTCGGACAAGATCCGGAATGAGGCCAAGCTTGCGACTATGGCGGTCGGCAACATCACCGAGTTCGATCACGCCAATGCAATCCTCGCTTCGGGCCGGGCTGACCTTGTCGCACTTGCAAGGCCGCACCTGATCGATCCGATGTGGACGCTTAGGGCTGCTGCGTCCCAGGACTATCGTGAGATCTTCGTTCCCCCGCCATATCTCAATGGCATGGCGCAACTGTCGCGTTTGCTGCAGCGGGAGGCGGAGCTGAAGAGGCAGCCGTGAGCGGGCGCCATTCGTTCGAAACATCGGCCGAGCGAGCCCGGGCCGCAGCCGCCGCGATCGCAGTGAACCTGTTCGTTGGAATTGCTTTCGTCACCGGGCTCGCGCTTCGCGAAGACGACCGCCGCGAAAATATTCTGGAAACTTACGACGTGGCTTTGCCGCCTCCGCCCCGGCCGCTCACGGAACGGCGAAAAGTGGAGCACAAGGTCCGGCAGGAGGAAGGTGTCGAAGGCAAGAAGGCCGAGCCCAGCCCTGTCGTAGCCCTGCCTTCCCCCCTCCCCCGACCGACACCGGTCATCGCTGCGCCGACGCCCGGCACCGGAAGCAATCCGTCGACCGGAAATGCGGACAGCGGGACGGGGCCGGGAGCCGGCGGGTCGGGGCTGGAACGGGTGGAAGTGGAACCGGCCTCGGTGCCGGCCGGACCGGCGCGCTGCTCGTGGCAGGACGGATAAGCAACCGCGACTATCGCGCGATCGCAGGCCGCGACATCGAGCAGGGTACAGCTGTCTTCACCCTGCTGGTAGACACCAATGGCCGGGTCGCCCGCTGTCGAACGGCGACCAGCAGCGGGAGCGCGCGGATCGATTCAACGCTTTGCGACATGCTGACGAGACGGCTTCGCTTCCGCCCAGCCCGCGAAGCGGACGGCACCTTATTGTATCAGGACGTCAACTACGTCGCACGTTGGGGCCGCTAGTGCCGGCTAGCCAGCGTCGACCCAGTGCCCAGCTTGGCTAACGCCTGTGCGTCGCGTCCGTATACATCGCGATAGTAGGCGATCTTACCCTCTTCCGGCACGGCGGTGAGATAGGTGATGAAAACCGGCACCGGATCCTTCATGTCGACATGCTGTTCCGGCGCCGCCCCCGAGGGTTCGAGCGCTCGGCCATGCAGCCAGCGAGCCAAGCGTGGCGCATCTTCAAGCCTGACACAGCCGCCACTGAACATTCGCGACGCCTCGGCAAGAAGCTCCTTTTGCGGCGTGTCGTGGAGATAGACGCCCTGCGAATTCGGAAACATGAATTTCATCTGCCCCATGGCGTTCTCGGGGCCCGGCAGCTGGCGGACCCGGATTTCCGCCCGGCCATCGGCGACCGTCTGCCAGTCGATTGTCGCGGGATCGAGTATCCGGGCGTCGTCGCCCCAGCTCGACAGGACCTGATAGCCCTTCTTCTCGAGATAGGAGAGGCCTTCTTTCACAACGTTCGGAGCAATCCGCTCCGCAGTGAGATCGGGCGGCACGTTCCAATATGGGTTCAGGGAAGTGTAGCGAATAAAGGCCGCCATCATCGGCGTGGCCTGGGTCCGCTTGCCCACGACCACCTTCATCGAGTCGACCTCGCGCGCACCGTCGTAAAGCGTCAGCCGGGCAGCGGAGGCGTTGACGATGAGATAGCGCCCGATCGGCATCGGAAGTACGCGCGCGCGTTCGAGATTCAAGCGCAGAACCTGGTCCTGCCCGCTCTTCTGACCGCCGCTCAGAAGAGCATCGCGCAGTCCGACGTAAACCGGGTTCATCCACCGCATTTCCGCGATGTATTCGCGCTGAGAGCCTGCCGAGGCGAAGTCATTGAGCAGCTTTTCGGGCGACGCAGCGGCAGGTCTTAGACTCTGGTCGACCCAGATCATCTCACCCGTGGAGTCGCGGCGCAGGTCGCGCGCGAAGCGGACCAGGACTTCGCTGAACAGGCGGTCCGCGCGCGCAATCGACGGGAAATCTTTCGCCTGCAAGCCGCGTATCGCATCTTCCAAGGCGGCGATCGGGTAGGATTGCGGGTTAAGCCCATCTGCATCGGCGCTTCGCAACAGTTCGATGAACGCCGTGGCAGCCGAGGTGTCGGTCAGTGTGGGACCGAACCAGATCAGCCGGCCACCGCGCGTAGCGTAGAAACTTTCAATGGAAGGCGCCGCGACTTCGGCAGCGACGTAGGCCGACGCCGTGCTCGCCAGCGGCGCTTGCGCGACCACGACAGCGAAGGCTGCCAACATGAAACGCGCCGGACGCGAAAGGCGTCCGGCGCGAGTCACGTTCAAGGGCAGACCCTTGATGATCGTTAGCCCCGCTCACCAGAATAGGTGGACGGCGGCATCGTGGACGCCGGCGGATTCGTCGTTGGCGTGCCCTGATAATATTGGCCGTTGTAGGTATAGCCGTCGACTCGGCCGTCGCGGTTCTGGTCAGCCCAGATCGCACCGGCGAGACCGCCGACTACAGCACCGGCAATCGCGCCCTCGAGAACGCTAACGCCGGGAATGACGGCTCCAGCAGCCGCGCCGAGCGCGCCGCCAGCGACAGCGCCGGTAGCTGCGCCGCCAAGAACCGACGGGCGACCCTGGTAATAGGTGCCGTTCTGCGTGTAGCCGTCGGCATAACCGTCATTGTTGGAATCCGACCAGACCGCGCCCGCGAGTCCGCCGACCGCTGCACCAACCACTGCGCCTTCAATCGGGCTTACGCCGCCAACGACAGCGCCGAGCGCCGCGCCGCCGGCCGCGCCGACAGCAGCACCCGTTCCAACGTCCGCAAGGCGGGCATCGTCGACCGAGGTGCAAGCCGCCAGCGAAAGTGTGCCGGCCATCAGGGCGGCAGCAAAAGTTTTCTTCATTATCGATCTCCCTCATTTGTCCTTGCGCGATCGCTGAGTGCGCCAGACCCCCGCCCTCGAGCCGGCAGCGACCACGCGGCGAATGAACGACGCTTTTCCGTTCCGGTTCCGAATCCTCATGAGAATGCGATGCGGCGCCGTAACGACGCGCCGAAAGGTTTTAGAGGATGTAGCGCATCTTGAGGTGGAGTGCGCCGTGGCCCTTCAAGGTGAAACTGCACTCCTTGAACGTCGGGGCCCGCGGCCGAAGTGGGGGGTTCTGTGAGAAAGCGAAGCCTTCGCGAGGCATCCCCACCATCTTGTCGAGTATCCCATTGCCGTTGGCATCGTGGAAGGCCGCCACGGCATAATCGCCGTCGGGAATGTTAGAAAACTCGTAACGAATCGCGCCCTTCCGAGCGGGAATCGATGCCTTTTGCGATCCTGGGGCACAGACGGGGAAAGCGTCGGCGCGACCCGTCAGGCAGATATGCACAACCCCTTTCGAGTCACGCAGCCCGTCGATCTCCACTGCGATCGAGTGACTGGCCTGCTGGCTTTGCCCGCCGGCTTGAGATGCGGCCGGGCTCGAAACTGCCAAGGCCGCGATCAGTGCCGCAGAGGCGATCCCAGAAGCGGAAGTAGAGGCCATAATTGCACTTGTTCCTTTGGTGATGAAGCTGATGATGGCTTGCAGTTATCAGCCACTTTCCTGCCGCTCCTTGAACCAGAGCTTTAGGAAACATCTCCCAGCCCATGTGATTCGTGATGCCCATCACCGTCATAATGATCAGAACAACTAGAAGCGCGCCGACGTGAATGGGAATGGTGAGAACGAGCGCGGGAATTACGACCGCGCCCGTCAGCGTTTCCCACGGATGGAAGCTCATGGCTGCCCACGCCGTGGGAGGGTGGCTCGCATGATGAACGGAATGGGCGCGGCGATAGATCCACGGAACGTGCATCAGGCGATGAGTCCAGTAAAACCACGCGTCGTGTATCAGCAGATAGGCGAGGACGGAGGCGGGAATCCACCACAGGGGGTAAGCATCTGCTCGAGTATAAATTTGCGTCCAGCCCCGCTCCTGCCACCCCCAGGCGACAATTCCGGCAGGGATTCCGTAGATCGCTGCGCTGACCAGGGACCAGAAAATCTCCGAACGGATCTGGCCGTCGAGACCGCGATACAGGCCGGGCTTGCGATATCTGGTAAGCAGGGCGAAGCCGCCGCTCGACAGCAAGTAGCGGCCGGCCATGATCGCTGTCATCGCCGCAGCAGCTGCGGCGGCGGGCCAAAAGGTGGACAGATTTGCCGTCATCGACGGTTCCCTTACCAGTGGCTTCCCCCTATGGCGAGAAGATGGAGCGACGCGATCCTCTGGTCATCGTCGGTGGAGGACTGGCCGGGGCTCTTGCAGCTTTAGCCCTTGCGGAGCGTCGGCCCGAGTTGCCGCTGCTTCTGGTCGAGGGCGGAGAGACTTTCGGCGGAAATCACGTCTGGTCCTATTTCGACGGCGACCTCGATCCCGATGGAGCCGCGGTGGTCGCGCCCCTACGGCCTGCGCGCTGGCCATCACATCAGGTCCATTTCCCCAACCGCGTCCGCAACCTTGGCTTCGGCTACAATAGCATTCATTCCGAGAATCTCGATCGGCTGGTGCGAAAGCGGCTCGATCCGAAGCAATATCGCGTCGGAACAAGGATCGCGTCGATTGGGACAGAGGGGATCACGGTGGATGGCGGAGGGGCCGTTCGGGCATGCGGAGTCATCGACGCGCGCGGGCCGTCGGAGAAGATGCCAGGCCTCGAGCTCGCGTGGCAGAAGTTCGTTGGGATCGAGCTTCGGTCCGAAGCTCACGGCTTAGCCACGCCGATCATCATGGACGCGACGGTCGAACAGATCGACGGCTATCGCTTTTTATATTCACTGCCGTTCAGCGAGGACCGGTTGCTGATCGAGGATACGTATTACTCGGACACTGCCAAGCTGAACCTTGGAACGATTAAGCGACGGATCCACGATTATGCGGCGAGCAATGGTTGGAACGGCGAAGAGATTCGGGAAGAAATCGGGGTTCTACCTGTGCTCCTCGATGGTGACCCTGACGCCTTCTGGCCGAAAGAGGATCCTGTGCCGCGGTTGGGAATTGCGGGTGGCTTTTTCCACCCGACGACCGGCTACTCGCTGCCGCTGGCGGTATCGAACGCCATGGCACTGGCACGCCTCGACGACTTTTCCGGTCCCGCACTGGCCAGATGGACTCGAAGCCGTTTTCTCGATCACTGGCGCGCCGGCCGCTTTTTCCGCGCATTAAACCGAATGTTGTTCCGGGCCGCAAAGCCTCATGAAAGGGTACGTGTGTTCGAACATTTTTATCGCCTCCCGGACGACATGATCGGCCGATTCTACGCCGGAAGACTTTCATTCGCTGACAAGCTGCGGGTTCTCACCGGGAAGCCGCCGGTGCCCGTAGGACGCGCCCTAAAGGCGCTTGCCGCATGACCCGGCCCCGCTCAGCAATCGTAATCGGCGCGGGTTTCGGCGGTCTCGCGCTGGCCATCCGTCTTCAATCGGCGGGGATCGCGACGACGATTATCGAGGCGCGCGACAAGCCGGGTGGACGGGCCTACGTCTGGAGGAAAGACGGCTTCACCTTCGACGCCGGTCCGACGGTGATTACCGACCCGGATTGCCTGGAGGAATTGTGGGCACTGTCCGGGCACAAGCTGGCCGACGACGTGACGCTGGAACCGGTAATGCCCTTCTATAGACTGATGTGGAACGACGGGACGATCTTCGACTATTCGAACGACGATGCCAGCCTGACGAAGCAAATCGCGGCGCTTAATCCCGCCGACGTGGACGGTTACCGCAAGTTCCTGCGCTACTCCGCCGGCGTCTTCGAGGAGGGCTACGTCAAGCTCGGCGCAGTGCCGTTCCTCGACTTCGCTTCGATGATCAAGGCGGCACCGGCGCTGGCTCGCTACCAGGCATGGCGGAGCGTGTATTCGATCGTCGCAAGCTTCGTGAAGAACGAGAAGCTGCGTGAAGCGCTGAGCTTCCATACCTTGCTGGTCGGCGGCAACCCGATGAACACCAGCAGCATCTACGCCCTCATTCACAAGCTGGAGCGCGATGGCGGCGTGTGGTTCGCGAAAGGCGGCACCAACGCGCTGATCGCTGGCATGGTGAACCTGTTTGAACGCCTCGGCGGGACTCTTCGGCTCGATGAACCCGTCGAGGAAATCACGACGGCTGGCGACCGCGTTACCGGCGTGAGGACTGCCAAGGGGACGCTGGCCGCCGACATCGTCGCGACCAATGGCGACGTCGTCCACAGCTACGGCCTGATCAAGAGCCATCGCCGTGGCACGACGATGGAAAAGAGGCTCAAGCGGAGGAAATTCTCCCCCAGCCTGTTTGTCGTCCACTTCGGACTGGACGGCGATTTCCCGGATATCGCGCATCATTCGATTCTGTTCTCGGATCGTTACGGCCCTCTACTCGACGACATCTACAAGCATGGCGTGCTAGCTAGCGATCCCTCGCTCTACCTGCACAAGCCAACCGCCACCGACCCATCGATGGCCCCGCCGGGTTGCTCGACCTTTTATGCGCTCGCTCCCGTCCCGCATCGCGGCAAGATGGACCGCGACTGGGATGTGGAGGGTGCCGCCTATCGCGAAGTCGTGCTCGACCGGATCGAGAAATTGCTGATCCCTGACATCCGCCAGCGTATCCGGACCATCTTCCATTACACGCCGGCGGATTTCGAAACCGACCTAGGCGCACATCTGGGCAGCGCTTTCTCCCTTGAGCCCGTGCTGACGCAGAGCGCCTATTTCCGGGTCCACAATCGCGATGACGTGCTCGAAAATCTTTATTTCGTCGGAGCTGGCACTCATCCCGGCGCGGGAATTCCAGGTGTGGTCGGCAGCGCGAAGGCAACGGCGGGCCTGATCGTCGGATGAGCGATGCGCCGGACCGAGCGGCACTCGTCATTGCCGCTCAGGAAATCATTGCCCGCGGCTCGAAAAGCTTTCGAAGCGCCTCGGCGCTGTTCGATGAAAGAACGCGCGAACGGGCGTGGTTACTTTACGCGTGGTGCCGCGCCTGCGACGACCTGATCGACGGACAGGTACTGGGCCACCACATGACGGCGCCGGCCAATCCCAAGACGGCGTACCGGAAGATTGTTTCGCTGACCGACCGGGCACTGGCCGGCGAGACCACCGGAGTCGCGCCCTTCGATGCCTTCGGTATCGTCGCCCGCGAATGCGAAATTCCGCCGCGCGCAGCGCACGACCATCTCGACGGCTTCGCCCTTGACGCTAAGGGGTGGCGGCCAGACACTACCGATGACCTGCTGCGCTACTGTTTTCACGTCGCCGGAGCGGTTGGCGTGATGATGGCGCTGGTGATGGGTGTGGACCCCGAAGACAAGGATACGCTCGATCGCGCCAGCGATCTCGGAATTGCCTTTCAGCTTGCCAACATTGCCCGCGATATCGTCGCCGACGCGCGCGAAGGCCGCGTTTATCTGCCTCAGGAGTGGCTCGCCGATGCCGAGCTTGATGAGAAAGCGCTCGCCGATCCCGCCAATGGCGACGGCATTGCATCGCTAGCCGCCCGCCTCGTCGATCTGTCGCGAGCGTACCGGGCCTCGGCACGGGTGGGCGCCCGCCGCCTTCCTCTGCGCTCACGCCTGGCGGTGCTGGCAGCGTCGAACGTCTACGGCGCGATCGGGGAAAAGGTGGTCTCGCGCGGATCCTCCGCCTGGCAGAGCCGAACCATCGTGACCGATTCCGAAAAGCTCGAGGAATTTGCACTCGCGCTGGCGCAAGCTGTCTGGCCTGCTCCCAATGCTAAGCGGGAAGGTCTGTGGACCCGGCCGGCCTGATCCCGGCCGGCTTGCGCAAGCGGGCCTCGCTTTCGGCCAATTGCCTCTTGAGCGTGTCGATCCGCGGCGCCACCAGGAAGCCGAAGCTGATGCCGTGCTTCTTGCTTTCGAGTGCATGATGCATCCGGTGCGCTTGCACAATCCGCTTCATGTAAGTGGAACGGGGCACGTAGGTGTGGCCTACTCGCTTGTGGACGATCACGTCGTGGAAGCCGAAATAGATTGCTCCGTACGTCGCGATTCCAACACCGACGGCGGTCGCCCAGTCGCCCCAGCCCGCGACCGTTCCACCATAGATCAGAACGATCGAAGGGATGGCGAAAATTGCGCCGTAAAGATCATTGAGTTCGAACTGGCCCGTACGCGGCCGATGGTGACTCTTGTGAAGCACCCAACCGGGACCATGCATCACCCAACGATGCATGACGTAGGCGAATCCCTCCATGAACGCGACGGTCGCCAGCCAGATCAGAATGAGATAATACATCGGCCCCCATATAGCAGGCGAGATTTGAACGCCGCCAGCCTTACCGGTCTCTTTTCCGCTCGACATTGACCGAGATCAACTGTCGCCGCCCCTGTTCCGGATGCATATCCCCAGAGCCCCGCCTGAGTGCCGGAAAAGGGGCAATTGACCTTTCGCCAGCCGTCAACCAACGTTCGTGCACATCCGTTGGATGGGACGTGCACTGCCGCGGCCTGATCCTCAATCAGCAGTAGGACCGCATATGCTCGCACGTTGCTCGATCGCCTGCCTTCTTCTCTCGGCCAGCGCCATGGCCCTGGCCCAGGAACAGGCGCCGCCCGAGCCTTCGAGCAGCGAGGCGGCGACAAAGCATGTTCCGCCGCCCACGACTATGGATCCCGCGCCCGCAAAGATGGATCCGCCCAAATGGAATGTAATGCAGCCGCGCGGGCTGACGACCCGTAAGGTGCCCATCAACACCGATGAGGGCACATGGATGAATGTCGATGTATCTCCGGACGGGAGCCGGGTCGCGTTCGACATGCTTGGTGACATATACGTCATGCCGATCACGGGCGGCACCCCGCAACGGGTTGCGGAGGGCCTCGCTTACGAACAGCAGCCGCGCTGGTCGCCGGACGGAAGCCGTATCGCGTTCGTGTCCGACCGTGGCGGCGGCGACAATATCTGGATCATGGGCGCCGACGGATCGAACAAGAAGCAACTGACGAAGGAAGACTTCCGGCTGATGAACCAGCCGAGTTGGAGCCCAGACGGACGCTACATCGTTGCAAAGAAGCACTTCACCACCGCGCGCTCCCTTGGGACAGGTGAGGTCTGGCTATTCCATGTCGATGGCGGCGGCGGCGTCCAACTCGTCAAGCGGCCCAACGAGAAGCATCAGAAGGAGCTCGGGGAGCCGACTTTCTCCGCAGATGGCAAGAACGTCTATTTCACTCGAAACGTGACGCCTGGCGGCATCTTCGAATACGCGCAGGACTCCAACACCGAGCTGTTCGCTATCGAGCGCTACGAGCTTGCGACCGGCCAGACCCATCGGGTAACCGCAGGCGCTGGCGGTGCCGTTCGCCCGACGCCGTCACCCGACGGAAAGTATCTCGCATTCGTCCGGCGCGAACGAGCCAAGTCCAAGCTCTATGTACGCGATCTCGCCACCGGTAACGAACGCAAGATCTACGACGCGCTGGACCAGGACATGCAGGAGACGTGGGCTGTCACCGGCGTCTATCCGAATATGGACTGGACCGCGGACAGTCGCGATGTCGTGTTTTGGGCTGGCGGAAAGCTTCGCCGAGCCAGGGTCGACGGAAGCGGCTCGAGCGAAATCCCGTTCCGGGTGAATGACGACCGAATCGTTGCAAACTCGGTCCACCCGACGATCGAAGTCGCCCCGGCAAGCTTCGAAACCAAGATGATTCGTTGGGCGCAGGTGTCGCCCAGCGGCCGCGATGTCGTTTTCGAATCCCTTGGCAAGTTGTGGATCCGCCCGGTCAGCGGCGGCGCCCCGAGACGGCTGACCCGCGGCAATGAAGACCGGTTCGAGGCGTACCCGTCCTGGTCACGCGACGGCCGTTCGATCGCGTTCGTCGGCTGGAACGACAATACGCTCGGGCAAGTGCAGATCGTCTCTGCAAGCGGCGGTTCTCCCCGCAGCGTGACCACCCAGCCCGGCCATTATTCCCGCCCGCGCTTCTCGCCCGATGGGCGAACGTTGGTGTTCGAAGCCGGCCAAGGCGGATATCTGACGTCGAACCAGTGGGGGCGCGACGGCGGCGTCTATTCCGTCCCGGTCAAGGGCGGTGCACCGACACTCGTGAAGCGCGGCGCATTCAGCCCCCAATATGGCGTGGCGAACGACCGCCTGTTCATGATCACGCAGGGCGACGACAAGCTGCAACTGATCAGCAGCGATTTTTCGGGCGAAGCCGTGCGCGTACATGCCTCGGGCGACCTCACCAGCGACTTCCAGGTCTCGCCGGACGGCGCCAGCGTCGCCTTCCGCCAGAACTACGAAGGTTACCTGATGCCGCTCATGCCAGGCGCCCAGGACGTCAGCGTGGCGCTGAAGGGCGGGGCGCTGCCGACGACCCGGCTGAGCATCGGCGGCGGCGATTTCCTGCATTTCTCGAACGGGGGAACCCAGGTTCATTGGAGCATTGGGCCAACGCTCTATACAGCCGACACGCGAACGGCGTTCATGGAAGGCTTCACCCCGCCGAAGACCGGGGTTTCACTGGGCAAGACGGTCGCTGCGGCGAGGCCGAACGGGCGCGTATTGCTGAGCGGCGCCAGGATAGTGACCATGGCCGGGCCGGACGGCGGCGTCATCGAGAATGGCGCACTCCTAGTCGAGGGTGACCGCATCGTCGCGGTGGGGCCGCTCGCCGCCATGAGCGTGCCGGCGGGAACTCCGACGGTCGATCTGACCGGCAAGACGATCGTTCCCGGCTTCGTCGATGCTCATGCGCACGGGCCGTACGGTGTCGACCAGATGACCCCGCAGCAGAACTGGTCGAACCACGTCAATCTGGCGCTGGGAACCACGACGATCCACGACCCGTCGAGCAGTGCGGCCGAGGTCTTTTCGGCTTCGGAGATGCAGCGCGCGGGCCTGATCTTGGCGCCGCGTATATTCTCGACCGGCGAGATCATCTACGGAGCGAAAGCGGCCGGAGCGTTCGCTGACATCGGCAATTTCGACGACGCGCTGGCGCACGTCCGGCGACTGAAGGCGCAAGGCGCGTGGAGCGTCAAGAACTACAACCAGCCGCGGCGCGAGCAACGCCAGATGGTCGTTGCTGCGGGCCAGGCGGAGAGCATGCTGGTCGTTCCCGAAGGCGGGTCGTTGTTCAACATGGACATGTCGCTGATTCAGGACGGCAATGCGACGGTCGAGCACAACGTGCCCGGAAGCACCTTTTATGAAGATGTGCTGCAGATGTGGTCGCAGACCAAGACCAACTACACGCCAACTCTGGTCGTCGCTTATGGCGGCCCCGGCGGCGACCCCTACTGGCGCTCGCACACCAATGTCTGGGAGCAGCCGCTACTCAAGGCGCATATCCCCCGACGATCCTCGCGGCCGCGAATGCCCGGCGGGTCATCGCGCCGGAAGAGGATTATGCCGACACTGCGGCCGCTCGTGAGGCGCGCAAGTTGGCCGACCGCGGTGTCTCGGTCAGCATCGGCGCCCATGGGCAGCAGGACGGAATTGGCGCCCATTGGGAAATGTGGAGTTTCGTCAAGGGCGGCTGGACCCCACTGCAGGCGCTGCAGGCGGCAACGGTCAACCCCGCGCGTACACTCGGGCTGTCGCGCGATGTCGGTAGTCTTGAGGTGGGCAAGCTTGCCGACCTCGTCGTGCTGGACGCCAATCCGTTGGACAACATCCGCAACACGGAGAGGGTGAGCAAGGTGATGCTTGGCGGGCGCCTCTACGACTCGATGACGCTTAATGAGGAAGTCACCGGCAGCCGGACCCGCCAGGCGTATTGGTGGGAGCGGAATTGATCTGAAAGGGAACGCTGGCGGAGACGGAGGGATTCGAACCCTCGGTACGGGAATTCCCCGTACGGCGGTTTAGCAAACCGCTGGTTTCAGCCACTCACCCACGTCTCCGGATTGCGGCAGCCGGCGGGCTGTAGCGAAGGCAGCGCCCGCGTTCAACCAGCCAATCGCCAAGAGAGCGATTCGCACGCGTGGAAGGGCACGAGGCCGTCGATTTCCGCTGGAACGACGACTTCGGTTCGCTGGAGGGTGACCGTGCCTTCGTTGCGAGGAAGGCCATAGAAATCGGCACCGTGATGAGAAGCAAAGCCTTCCAGAAGATCGAGGGCGCTCTCTTCCTCGAACACTGCGGCATAGCTCTCTAGCGCGAACGGCGCGTTGAAGATCCCCGCACAGCCGCAGGCGCTCTCCTTGGCTTCGCGTGCATGCGGAGCACTGTCGGTACCCAGGAAATATTTGGGGCTGCCGCTCACCGCTGCCTTGCGAACAGCGAGGCGATGCTCTTCGCGCTTCACGACCGGCAGGCAATAAGCATGGGGCCGGAGCCCGCCCGCGAACAGAGCATTGCGGTTGAGATGGAGGTGCTGCGGCGTGATCGTGGCGGCGACGTTTGCCGGAGCAGAGGCGACGAAATCCGCTGCCTGGCGGGTGGTAATATGCTCAAGCACCACTTTCAGCGCCGGAAAATCACGTACCATCGGCTCGAGTATTCGCTCGATGAAGACTGCCTCCCGGTCAAACACATCCACGTCTGGCTCGGTCACCTCGCCATGGACGCACAGAACCATGCCGATCTGCTGCATCCGTTCGAGGCACGGACGAATATTGACGATGTCGGTTACGCCGCTTTCGCTGTTGGTCGTCGCGCCGGCCGGATAAAGCTTGGCCGCGATCCACACCCCCTCCTCTTGGCCGCGCGAGAGCTCCTCGGGCGAGGTTCGGTCGGTCAAATAGGCAGTCATCAGAGGCGCGAAGCCGGGGCCAGCGGCGGCATGGATTCGTTCACGGTAGGCGCCGGCCTGCTCGACGGTCGTGACCGGCGGGACCAGGTTGGGCATCACGATCGCCCTGGCGAATTGACGAGCGGTGTGACGAGCGACCCTGGCCAGCATCGGCCCGTCGCGAAGGTGGACGTGCCAATCGTCGGGTCGGCGAATGGTGATTGTGTCGCTCACGTCCGCTCCCTAGCTAAAGGCGATGGATGCCACCACCCTTAGCGATCGCGCCGTCCTGCGATTGAGCGGCGAAGACGTCCGCGGATTCTTGCAAGGCCTGGTTACCAGCGACGTCGCGGGCGCACTGCCGGTTTGGGCTGGGCTGCTGACACCGCAGGGGAAATGCCTGTTCGACTTCATCGTCTGGGCGGATGGCGACGACCTTTTGCTCGACTGCGAAGCGCAGGCCGCCGAGGACTTGGCCAAGCGCCTTACGATCTACCGCCTGCGCAGGCCAATCCGCATCGAGCGTGACACGGCCTTGGCGGTACACTGGTCAGCGAATGGTGAATCCGAAACAACCGATCCCAGGCTCGCCGAGCTTGGCCGAAGATGGCTCGCCCCGGCAGACGCCCCCGCTGCCGGTTGGCGTGAACAGCGCCTTCGGCTGGGCGTTTGCGAAGGGCGCGCCGAGCTCGGCGACCTTTTGTGGCTGGAATGCAATGCAGCCGAGCTGAATGGCGTCAGTTTCTCCAAAGGCTGCTTCGTCGGCCAGGAGAATACTGCTCGAATGAACTGGCGTCAGAAGGTCAATCGTAGGCTGGTCGTGGTTGAAGGCCACGCCGACCGGACCCGGATCGCCTACCCGGACCTTGGACTCTCCGTGGTTCATGCCCGGACCGATGCCCTTCCTGACGGGGCGATCGTTCCCGACTGGTTGAGAGCCGGCCTGGCGTCATGAGCGCAGTTGCCGCGGCGCTGCTGTGGCAAGCGGCTGCCGAGACCATCGTCATCACCGGGCGCGGACTTCCGGAACAAGCGCAGGGCGAGCACCGGATCGTCGTCGACAAGTCGGAACTGACCTGGAGCCCGGGCGGCCGCATGGAGGACGTGGTCCGCTCGGTAGCCGGACTGACCAGCTTCCGACGTTCTGACTCCCGATCGACGCATCCGACTGCGCAAGGGCTGACGGCGCGCGGGCTGGGCGGCAATGCCGCCAGCCGGTTCGCGGTGGAAGTCGACGGCGTGACCCAGGCCGACCCGTTCGGAGGGTGGATCAACTTCGTCGCGCTCGATCCGGCGCTGGCCGACCGCCTGGTTCTGACTCGTGGCGGAAACGGTGGAGTGGCTTACGGGCCAGGTGCACTGGCGGGTACGCTTCAAGTCGACTCGATCGCAGAGGCCGACAATCTCTTGCGAGGCGGAGTGGCGGTCGGATCGCGCCACAGCCTTGCTGCCAACGCGACTGTCGGGACCGAGATCGGCGCTTCACGCTTCATTGCTGGCACCGCGTGGCAACGGGGTGACGGGTTCGCGCCGATATTCAGCGATGATCGTGGTCCGATCGACCGGGCCGCGCCCTACCGGCAGTGGAGCGGAAGGGTGAGGCTACTCGCGCCGGTCGGAGAGACAGAGGTCCAGGCCAACCTCTCGGCCTTTGACGACCGGCGAGACCGTGGCGTCGACTTTACCGAGAATCGGGGACGCGGGCTGGACGCGTCGCTTAGGCTGGTTGGCGAGCAATGGTCAGTGCTCGGCTATCGCCAATGGCGCGGGTTCGAGAGCCAGTTCGCGAGCGTCGGTCTGGGACGCGCGACGGTAAGCCCGGCGCTCGACCAGCACGACGTTCCGGCGGCAGGCTGGGGCGGCAAGGCGCTGTGGAAGCCGCGTGTTGGAAATGTTGGGCTCTCCCTTGGGGCGGACATCCGCGGAGTCGAGGGCGAGACCAACGAGCGCTATTTCTTCGTAGGGAGTGTTCCGCAGCGCGAGCGGCAGGCATCGGCAGAAAGCCTGACCTACGGCCTGTTCGCCGATGCTTCGGTTATGCTCGGCGCGACGACCTTCGGCGCCGGCGCGCGGCTCGACCGCTGGGCCATTTCCGACGCCAGTCTGTTCGAGCGCAACATCGGCGGGCCGGTCATCACGGACACGCAATTCCATGACCGGGATGGACAAGAGTGGTCGCTGCGGGGAGGCGTGGGTCACGCTGTGTCGGAGCGATTTGCGCTGCGTGCGTCGGCCTATCGAAGCTGGCGGCTGCCGACGATCAACGAGTTGGTGCGGCCGTTCCGGGTGGGGCCGGACGCGACCGCAGCCAATGCCGCCCTAGACCCGGAAAGCCTGATTGGAGCCGAAGCCGGGTTCGACTGGAGGCCAGCGGAAGGCGCGCGCCTGTCGCTGACCGCTTTCGCCAATCGCCTGAAAAACGCCATCGCCAATGTCACGCTGGACCAAGGGCCCGGCACGTTTCCGGGGGTCGGCTTCGTCGCGGCGGGCGGGCTGTACCGGCGACGCGAGAACCTGGACGCCATCGTCAGTCGCGGGATTGAGCTGGACGGGGAATGGCGGAACGGAACGTGGTCGGTCGACGGTAGTTTTGCGCTGACGCGGGTCCGCATCCGCGACAATGGGCTTGCCGAATTTCTCGATGGAGAAAAGCCGGCGCAGGTTCCTTCGGTGCAGGCAAGTCTGCGCGGCAGCTGGGAAGATCGCGGGAAGATCGCGTCGCTCGCGGTCCGCTACATCGGTGAACAGAACGAAAGCGAAGGCGATCCCGATCCATTGCCGGACGCATGGGTCGTCGATGCCGTGGGACGCTGGCCGATCAAGGGACGCCTGTCGCTCGACCTGCGCGCCGAAAACCTGTTCGACACGAAAGTCGTCACCTCGATCCTGGCCGATGGCACCCGCGAGCGCGGAACGCCTAGAACCTTATGGCTGGGGCTTCGGCTGGACTGATCAGCCGAGCACGCTCGCCTGCCGGATCTTCCACAAGGCCACCATCCCGATCGCCGCCCAGATCACGTTGAGCACCGCCGAAGGCATCGCCCCGTGCCACCAGCCGTTGGCGATGAAGCCAAGCGCGCCGATCACGTTCATGCCCTGGTAGACGACGCTTTTGGCGTCGACCTTTCCGGCAGTCAGCAGGGCATAGGCGCCAAGAATGAGCGCTGCCCCACCCCAGCCGACGATATCGATCAGCAGCGACAGGCTCACCAGCTGGCTCCGTCCACCGGCTTGACCGGCACGCCTCCCAGGGCACGGGCGTCCACCATTCGGGCATTCACGCCCATTCGCCCTTCGGCATATTGGCCAAGCCCGGTCCAGTGGGTCGCGCAGCCGCAATGGCTGCAGCGCCAGTTGGTGAGACAGGCTTCGTCGAGGTCGCTTCGCACATAGGGATCGACGTCACCGCTGACGGTGACTTCCTTGGGATCGTAATAGATGCCCATGAAGCCGGTCTTGCTGCACAGGCTGCAATTGCACTGGCTGATTTCGTCCGGGACGCGCGGCAGCGTGATGGCGACCCGCCCGCAGTGGCAGCGGGCGATCAGCGCTTCGCCGCCGCCCGCCATTAGGCGGCGAGGTTCCGGAGCACATACTGGAGGATTCCGCCCGAGCGGAAATATTCCAACTCGTTGTAGGTATCGATCCGGCAGCGGGCGGTGATGGTGAAGGTCTCGCCGCCGGCGCGGGTGACGGCGACGACGACATCTTGGCGCGGCTCAAGGCCGGCAATGCCGTGAATCGAATAGGTCTCGCTGCCGTCGAGCCGGTAGGTTGCGGCATTCTCACCGTCCGCGAATTGCAGCGGGAGGACGCCCATGCCGACGAGGTTGGAGCGGTGGATACGCTCGAAGCTTTCGACCAGCACGGCGCGAACGCCGAGCAGGACCGTTCCCTTGGCTGCCCAGTCACGCGACGACCCGGTGCCATATTCCTTGCCGCCGACGACGACCAACGGCGTGCCGTCGGCCTGGTACTTCATCGCCGCGTCGTAGATCGGCATGACCTCACCGCTCGGGCCGTAGCGGGTCATTCCGCCTTCGACGCCGTCGAGCATGCGGTTGCGGATGCGGATGTTGGCGAAAGTGCCACGCATCATGATCTCATGATTACCGCGGCGGGCGCCGTAGCTATTGAAGTCGCGCCTCTCGACGCCGTTGGCGACGAGATAGCTCCCGGCCGGGCTGTCGAGCTTGATCGCGCCGGCCGGCGAAATGTGGTCGGTCGTGATGGAGTCGCCGAACACTGCCAGCGCGCGGGCTTCCTGGATGTCGGTCAGCGGCTTCGGCGTCATCGTCATTCCGGTGAAGTAGGGCGGATTAGCGATGTAGGTCGATCCGGCGGGCCAGTTGTAGGTATCGGAGCCGGTGACCTGAATCGCCCGCCAGCGGTCGTCGCCATGATAAACGTCGGCATAGCGGGAGCGGAACATGTCGCTGTGGACGTGCTTGTCGATCAGCGATCGGACTTCGTCGTTGGTCGGCCAGACGTCTTTCAAGAACACGTCGTTGCCGTCTTTGTCCTGGCCGAGCGCGCACTTGGTGATGTCCGACGTTACCGTGCCGAGCAAAGCGTAAGCGACCACCAGCGGCGGCGAGGCGAGATAATTGGCACGGCAATCGGGCGAGACGCGGCCTTCGAAATTGCGGTTGCCCGACAGGACTGAGGCGACGACGAGGTCGTTCTCGTTGATGGCCTTGGAGATCGGCGGGGCGAGAGGCCCCGAATTGCCGATGCAGGTGGTGCAGCCGTACCCGACGAGGTTGAAGCCGATGCTGTTCAAATCCTCGGTGAGGCCGGCAGCGTTGAGATATTCGGTGACAACCTGGCTTCCCGGTGCGAGGCTGGTCTTGACCCACGGCTTGCGGGTGAGACCTAGCGCGCGCGCCTTGCGGGCGACGAGCCCGGCGGCGACCAGAACGCTGGGGTTGGAGGTGTTGGTGCAGCTGGTGATCGCGGCGATCATCACATCACCATGGCTGATGGCGAATTCTTCGCCATCAACCAGCCGGCGCTCGGTATCGCCCTGCTTCTTATAGGTGCCTTCAAGCTCCGCGATGAAGAGCTCGTCGACTTCCGAAAGCCGCACCCGGTCCTGCGGGCGCTTGGGGCCGGCGAGCGAGGGCTCGACGCTACCCATGTCGAGTTCCAGCGTGTCGGTGAAAAGCGGATCGGCCGAGCCGCTGTCGCGCCACATTCCCTGGGCCTTGGCATAGGCGCGGACCAGTTCGATGCGATCCTCGTCTCGGCCGGTCAGACGCAGGTAATCGAGGGTCCGCTCGTCGATCGGGAAGAAGCCGCAGGTCGCGCCATATTCCGGAGCCATGTTGGCGATGGTCGCGCGGTCGGCGAGGCTGAGGCTGTCGAGGCCGGGGCCATAGAATTCGACGAAGCGGCCGACGACGCCCTTGGCGCGAAGCAACTGGGTGACGGTGAGCACGAGGTCGGTGGCGGTGATGCCTTCCTTCAACTGCCCGTCGAGACGGAAGCCGACGACTTCCGGAATGAGCATGCTGACCGGCTGGCCGAGCATAGCCGCTTCGGCCTCGATCCCGCCGACGCCCCAGCCGAGAACGCCAAGGCCGTTGACCATCGTCGTGTGGCTGTCGGTTCCGACCAGCGTGTCGGGATAGGCGACGGTCTCGCCATCCTGGTCTTCACTGGTCCAGACGGTCTGGGCAATATGCTCGAGATTGACCTGGTGGCAAATGCCGGTTCCCGGCGGGACGACCTGGAAGTTGTCGAACGCCTGGCTGCCCCACTTCAGGAACTCGTAGCGCTCGGCATTGCGCTGATATTCAAGCGCGACGTTGTCCTCGAACGCGCGCGGCGTGCCGAACTCGTCGACCATGACGCTGTGATCGATGACGAGGTGAACCGGGACTTGCGGGTTGATCTTCTGCGCGTCGCCGCCGAGCGACTTCATCGCGTCGCGCATGGCGGCAAGATCGACCACCGCCGGAACGCCGGTGAAGTCCTGCATCAGAACCCGCGCCGGGCGATATTGGATCTCGCGGTTGATCCGCCGCTCCTTGAGCCAGTCGGCCATCGCTTGTAGATCCTCGCGGGTGACGGTGACCCCGTCCTCGAAGCGAAGCAGGTTTTCGAGCAAGACCTTCATGGAATAGGGCAGGCGGCTGATATCGCCGAGCTGGCCGGCGGCCTTTTCGAGCGAGTAATAAGCGTAGGAGCGGCCGCCGACCTCCAATTTCGAGCGCGTGTTCAAGCTGTCCTGGCCGGTCGGAATCATGGTCGTCCTTCAACTGCTGTGGTGGCGCTCCGCTGACGGGCGCGGGATTGCGCGCGCCCTAGCAAGTTGAGCGGGGAAGGGCAAAGGGGTTGGCCCTCAGTTGCGGTTAGCTGCAAGCTCCGACCTAAGAAGGCGCAGCAGCCGGCCAACGAGCCTCTCCGGCGGATCGGATACGTCGAACGGTTCGCCAAGATCGCTGCCTGCGCCGAAAAGGAGGGCGAACTCCTCGCCGAAGGTTGTCGCCTCGAACTCCGACTCATCGATCGCGCGCGCGGCTTGGCGTTGGGCGATGCGCCGAAGATTCGCTTCGTGCGGCAAAGTCAGCCGGAATGCGCGAACGCTTGCGCCCGGCGCGATCGCGCGAATGCGCAGCGACAGGTCTTCGAGCTCTCCTGCGGACCGCCAATAATGGTTGATGATGAATCGGTCGTAGCCCGAGCGAAGATGATACGCGACGAGCAGCGCAAGGGTTTCGTGGAGCTCCGTTATTTCGTCGGCCGGCGGTGGGTTAAGAGCCGCGAGGCTATCCCCGTCGAGCGTGACGCTTCGTTCGATTGCCTCGCCAAGCGCTTCGCCAAGGGTCGATTTGCCGATCCCCAGCGGACCATTGAGGAGGATGACGAGCGGGAGGCTCAAGTCAAAGCCAACCACTTCTCCGCGCAAGCCAGTAGGGCACGATTGCGCTGATGAGGATCAGGCCAAGCGACATCGGGTACCCGAGAACCCACCTAAGCTCCGGCATATGCTCGAAATTCATGCCGTAGATTCCGGCGATGAGCGTCGGCGGCATGAAGATCACCGCGAAGACCGAGAAGACCTTCATCACGAAATTCTGCTCAAGGCTAATGAGGCCCAAGCTGGCGTCGAGCAGGAAGGTCAGATTGTCGTTTAGGAAGACGCTGTGATCGAGCAGCGCCTTCAAGTCGGAGTTGAAGCTGTCGATTCGCGGGGCGTAACTGCTGCCCTCGATCGACCCGCAATTGCGGAAGAAGGTCATCATCCGGCTGATGCTTACGGTCGAATGGCGAATCTCGGCGAGCAGTCGCTGGACCTGGCCGATGCGAAGCAAGAGCGCTTCCAGCCGGCGCTCGGTATGGCGCTCCTTCTCACGCCGCTTCAGATTCCGCTCGAACACCCGCGACGACAGGGTTTCGATCTCGCCCCCGGCATGTTCGTACTGGTCAGCTAGCTCGTCGACGATGATGTCGAGCAACTGGATCAGCACGCGGCGCGGACCGCTCGCCTTCTCCGGCTCCCCGTAGAGATGTTCGGCGAGCAGTAGGAAGGGCGCCGGCTCGGAGTAGCGCACGGTGACGAGCAGCTTATCGGAAAGGATGAAGCCGACCGGCTCGGCGCTGGGCTGACCATCCTCGATCATTCCAAGGATCGAGGCCGTCATGTGCAGCAAGCCATTGTGCTCGTAGAGGCGGCTGGAAGGCTCGATCTGCTTCAGATCCTCGCGGGTCGGGATGTTCTGGCCGAGCGCGCCTTCGGCCAACTTTTCCTCTTCCGGCGTCGGATTTAGCAGGTCGATCCACACGACCCCCTCGGGGACGGCGGCCATCGCAACCGGATCGACGGGCTTGATGGGACAGCCGGGGCCAAACAAACGCAGCATGGCTCGGTTGATCGCCCCAAGAGAAGGGATTGGCAAGCCTTGGCCGCCTCCCTAGCGTAAGCGGGTGACGAGCAGGACATTCGCCATCTCTGTCTTGCTCGCGGCAATTCTCTCAGCGCTTACCCTCGCCGCCATGGGGCGGTCGGCAATCTGTACCTGTGGCTTCGTCGACCTGTGGGGCCAGGTCGGGCCGCAGCAGAGCCAGATGCTGGCCGACTGGTATTCCCCAAGCCACATCATCCACGGCTTTTTATTCTACTGGATGCTAAGGCTGCTTTTTCCGGCGATGCACGAGGACCGGCGGTTCCAGACAGCCCTGTTCATCGAGGCGGCGTGGGAGGTAGCGGAGAATACGCCGTGGATCATCGACCGCTACCGCGAGGCGACAGCCGCGCTGGGCTATACCGGCGACAGCATCCTCAACAGCGTGAGCGACATCCTTATGATGGCCGCGGGCTACTGGCTGGCGAAGCGCATTCCGGTGTGGGCGAGCGTCGTGACCGTCGTAGCTCTGGAGCTGGTCGCGCTGTGGGCGGTGCGCGACAATCTGACGCTCAACGTGTGGATGCTGCTGTTCCCGACCGACTTCATCCGCGACTGGCAAGCGGGCGCTTAACGGCCGAGCGCGTCGAGGTTCTTCTTAGTGACGGGCGCTGCCATGCGCGCCACCGGTATCAGCGTCGGGCTTGAGCCGGAGCGGGCGAACGACTGGTGCGCGTCGAGCGCCCGGGCCAGCGTTCCGCCGACTGCCCGGCGATAATCGGAGTCGAAGTCGGCGGATTCGCGGAGCCGGTCAAGCTCGGCGCTTTGCTCGGGGGAGAGAGCGGCGCTCGGAAGCAGCTCGAGGCGGCGGCCGGCGAAGCTCAGTTGCGAAGCTACTCCGGTCTGGTCCCGGATGATCGCCTCCGCGGCGGCGCGGGTCGTGCCGCTCGCCGCCCGTTGGGCGGCAAGCTCTGACGCGCGGATCGCGAACAAGCTGCTGCTGCTCGCCACCTGCATGTAAAGAGCCGGAGCAAGGGCGACGGACGCTCCCGGCATGAGGGCCGCGGAAGAAGCGGCGGTCGGTGAAGGCCTGGTCCCCGTGCCCCGCCAAAACAGCCGCTCATCGCGAATGCGGCGCAAAGCAGGACCCCATGGCGGAACGCGTGAATGGCGGTCATTAAGCCTCCTTCAGGGCAGCCTAGCGCCCGAGCATCGACTCCGGTTTTACCACACGGTCGAACGTTTCCTCGTCGACCAGGTCGAGGTCCAGCCCCGCTTCCTTCAATGTCATGCCTTTCTTGTGGGCATGCTTGGCAATGGCGGCGGCATTGTCATAGCCGATTTCCGGCGCGAGCGCCGTCACCAGCATCAGCGAGCGGTTCATGAGGTCGGAGATTCGCTGCTCATCGGGCTCGAGGCCATCGAGCGTGCGCTCGGTGAAGCTTTCCATCCCGACCGAAAGGAGGTTGATCGAGCGGATGACGTTGGCGCCGATGAGCGGCTTGAAAACGTTCAGCTCCATATGGCCCTGAAGGCCGCCGATGGTGCAAGCGACATGATTACCCATCACCTGAGCGGCGACCATCGTCAGCATCTCGCACTGGGTCGGGTTGACCTTGCCCGGCATGATCGAGCTGCCCGGCTCGTTTTCCGGAAGCTTCAACTCGCCAAGGCCGCAACGCGGCCCGGATCCGAGCAGGCGGATGTCGTTCGCGATCTTGCTTAGCGAAACGGCAATGGTGTTGAGGACGCCGGAAAGCTCGACCAGCGTGTCGTGGGCGGCGAGCTCCGCGAATTTGTTGGGCGCCGAGGTGAACGGCAACTGGGTGAGGTTGGCGACTTCCTTGGCGAAGGCGTCAGCGAATCCCTTGGGCGCGTTGAGCCCGGTTCCGACCGCGGTTCCGCCCTGTGCGAGCATCATCACCCGCGGCAGGACGCCCTCCACCCGCTCGATGTTGGCCGCGATCTGCGCCGCATAGCCTGAGAATTCCTGGCCGAGGGTAAGCGGGGTCGCATCCTGGAGGTGGGTGCGGCCGATTTTGACGATCCCGTCCCACGCCTTGGCCTGGGCATCGAGACGCTTGTGGATGGTCTTGAGCGCGGGGAGCAGCCGGCGATGGACCGCAATCCCGGCGGCAATGTGCATCGCGGTCGGGAAGCTGTCGTTCGACGACTGGCCCTTGTTGACATGATCGTTGGGGTGGACCGGGGTTTTGCCGCCTCGGTCGCCGCTGAGCTTCTCATTGGCGCGGCCGGCAATGACCTCGTTGGCGTTCATGTTGGACTGGGTGCCCGAACCAGTCTGCCAGATGACGAGCGGGAATTGACTGTCGAGGTCGCCCCGCGCGACTTCCCCGGCGGCCTGCTGGATCGCCTCGGCGATCTCCGCATCCAGCCCGCCAAGCCGGGCGTTCACCCGGGCCGCCGCCTGCTTCACGTAGCCGAGCGCACGGACGATCTCGATCGGCATCTGTTCGCGTGTCCCGAACGGGAAATTGCCGATCGAACGCTCAGTCTGGGCGCCCCAGTAGCAGTCGCCGGGAACCTCGATAGGTCCGAAGCTATCGCTCTCGGTGCGGGTTTGAGTGACCATGAGATTCCTCGAATTGCTGTTCAGGTGGACGACGAGTGTCCCCGCCACGCACGGGGCATGACTGCCGTCATTTCTTTTTTGTGAAGTCGACGCTGACGACGTTGGACCCATCCTCGACCGCGGGTTCGGGCACGTCATTCTCCGCCTCGTCATGTTCTTCTGGCTCGAGCGGCGCGGCATTGGCTTGGAACTTCAGGCTGAAATCGACAGCCGGATCGACGAAATCGGTGACCGCAGCGAACGGCACAACCAGGGTCGAAGGAACGCCGCCGAACGACAATCCGACCGAAAAGCGGTCGTCCTCCACCTTCAAATCCCAGAAGCGGTGCTGGATGACGATGGTCATCTCGTCAGGGAAGCGCTCCGTCAGATGCTTGGGGATCGAAACCCCCGGGACCTTGGTCTGGAAGGTGATGTAGAAATGGTGGCCGCCGGGAAGATGTCCCCCTGCCCGCTCCACTTCCGAAAGGACCCGCCCAACAACGTCGCGAAGGGCTTCCTGGACGATCTCATCGTACGGAATCAGGCTTTCAGGCGTGTCGTCGGTCATGGGTTTCTGGTAGCCATCCCCGCCAAGCGGTCAAGCGGGGAGAAACGAGAATGCCGATCGATCACAAGCAGGCCTACGACGAGCAGAATATTTTCGCGAGGATCCTGCGCGGCGAGCTTCCCGGACGGGTGGTCGCGGAAAGCGAACACAGTCTTGCGATCGAGGACATCAATCCGCTTGCGCCAATTCACGTCCTGGTCTTGCCAAGGGGCGCTTACGTCAGCTGGGACGATTTCTCGGCCAACGCCTCCGACGCGGAGATCGCGGATCTTGTTCGCCTGATCGGTGAAGCTGCGAGAAAGACCGGCGCGGACACTCAGGGCTACCGGGTGTTGGCCAACACCGGCAAGCGCGGCGGGCAGGAGGTGCCTCACCTCCACGTCCACATCTTCGGCGGCCAGCCGCTGGGGCCGATGCTTAGCCGCTAGGTCTCCGCGCCGGCGTTGCAACGACGCCACAGCCCGCGTCCAATTAGCGATTGCCCTTGCCGATTGAGCCGCTAGGCTCCGCCCCACAAACGACGAGCGCGCGCGCCACCGGCCGCGCGCCAGGTCAAGGGGAACTCTATGCTACTCGATCGAGTCAAACCGCTCGACGCAATCCTGGCGACAGCGGAGAAAAAGTCGCTCAAGCGCACACTCGGCGCTTTCCAGCTTACCTTGTTCGGTATCGGTTGCATCATCGGCACCGGAATTTTCGTTCTGACATCCGCCGGTGCGCAAAAAGCCGGTCCGGGCCTGATGCTGGCCTTCGTCATCGCCGGCCTGGTCTGCATTGTCGCCGCCCTCTGCTATGCCGAGATCGCGGCGATGATCCCGGTCGCCGGCTCCGCCTACACCTACAGCTACGCAACCATGGGCGAGTTTTTGGCCTGGACCGTCGGCTGGGCCCTGGTGCTGGAATATGCCATCGCCGCCTCAGCCGTATCGGTAGGCTGGTCGGGCTATTTTACAGGCACGATCCTGAACGAATTCATGGGCATAGAATTGCCCGCCTTCCTCCGCGCTGGGCCGCTTGCATTCGGCGGCGCCGAAGGCGGCTTTATCAATCTTCCAGCGCTAATCATCGCGCTTCTGGTGACCTGGTTGCTGATGATCGGCACGACCGAGAGCGCTCGCGTCAACGCCGTGCTCGTCGCGATCAAGATCGCGGCCCTCACCGCCTTCATCGGCCTGACGTTGACCAGCGCCTATTTCGACCCTGACAAGTTCAATCCGTTCCTGCCCGCCGGAATCTTCGGCGGCTTCGGAACCGGTGTCGGCGCGGTCGGCGCCGCGGCAACGATCTTCTTCGCCTATGTCGGATTTGATGCTGTTTCGACTGCTGCGGAGGAAACCAAGAACCCGCAGCGCAACGTGCCGATTGGGCTGATTGGCAGCCTGCTGATCTGCACCGTCTTCTACATCCTGGTCGCGGCCGGTGCCGTCGGCACCATCGGCGGCCAGCCGATCATGGGCCCTGGCGGGGTACCTTTCCCGGCCGGTTCGGAAGAGCTTGCCCGTCAGTGCGCCCTGCCCGAACATGCGCAGGCGCTGGTCTGCTCGAACGAGGCACTGGCGCATGTGCTCCGCCAGATCGGCTTCTCCGGTGTCGGCAACATGCTGGGCATCGCCGCCTTCCTGGCTTTGCCTTCGGTCATCCTGATCCTGCTGTTCGGCCAGACCCGCATCTTCTTCGTCATGGCCCGCGACGGCCTGCTTCCGGAAAAGCTGTCGGAAGTGCATCCGAAATGGCGGACTCCGTATATCGTAACGGCCCTCACCGGCGTCGTCGTGGCCATCGCCGCGGCGTTCCTTCCGGTCGGACAACTTGCCGACATCGCCAACGCGGGTACGCTCTATGCCTTCCTGATGGTGGCCATTGCCGTGATGCTGTTGCGAAAGAGCGCGCCGGATCGCAAGCGTCCCTTCCGCGTACCGGGTTTGATAATCATCGGGCCGCTGACGGTGCTTGGAACATTGTTCCTGTTCTTCAATCTGCCGACCGCGGCCATGCTGGTCCTGCCGATCTGGTCGGTCGTCGGCTTCCTCATCTACTTCGGTTACAGCCGCAGCCGCAGCCACCTCGGTCGCGGAATCGTCGAGGTTCCGGAACTCGATCCAGATGCCCCGCCGATCGACGCCGCCCCGATGCCGGGCGCGCCGGTTCCAGGGTCGCCATCGACCCGCGAATAAACTGCGGCAAGTGCATCAAGGGAGGGGCGGTCTTCGGGCCGCCCCTTTTCTTTTGGCCTTAGGCGAGCAGGCTTCCGGCCAGTGCCCTCAGATCCTTTTCCGGGCGTGCGCCATAATGTTGGATCACTTCGGCAGCAGCGATTGCGCCTAGCCTAAGCGAATTCTCGAGCGTCATGCCGCGCGCGTGACCGGCGAGGAAGCCCGCTGCGAACAGGTCGCCTGCGCCAGTGGTGTCGACCAGCCGCTCGATAGGCTCCGCCGGAACGTCGGCGCGCTCGTCTGCGGAGATGGCAGAAGCGCCCTTTTCGCTCTTTGTGACGACGAGCAACGGCACGGCCCTGGCGAGAACCGCCTTGGCTTCCTCGATATCGTCGGTGGCCGCCATCGCCAGTGCCTCGGCCTCGTTGGCGAAAAGGATGTCGATCTTTCCGTCCCACAGCAGGTCCCAGAAGCCGCTGCGATGCCGGTCGACGCAGAACGTGTCGCTGAGGGTGAATGCGACCTTGCGGCCGGCGGCATGGGCCGCTTCGATCGCCGCTTCCATTGCTGCGCGCGGCACTTCCGGATCCCACAGATAGCCTTCGAGATAGAGGATCGCGGCCTCGGCGATCCGGTCGCGATCGATCGCCTTTGATTCCAGGCGCTGCGCCGCTCCGAGAAAGGTGTTCATCGTTCGGTGCGCGTCCGGCGTGACGAGAATCAACGAACGGGCAGTGGCTCCGACGTCGCCGCGTGCTTCGACCAGGAACTCGACCCCCTGCGATTCGATGTCGTGGCGGTAGATGTCGCCAAGCTCGTCGGTGGCGACCTGGCCGATGAAGCCAGCCTTGAGGCCAAGTGCGGCGACGCCGGCGGCGGTGTTTCCCGCTGATCCCCCGCTGACCTCGCGGCCCGGACCCATTAGCCCGTAGAGGCGCACGGCCTCCTCCTCATCGATCAACCGCATCGAATTCTTCGCCAAACCCTGCTCGGCGAGGAAAGCGTCGTCTGTGTCGGCGATGACGTCGACGATGGCATTGCCGATACAAAGCACGTCGAGGCGAGGCTGTGTCATGGATGGTCCTGTGGATGCTGGGAGAAGGCGAGGCCCCTAGCCTCGCCGTAGGGTACGGGCAAGCTTGCCAGTCGCATGGGTGGACGCCATGGTCCCGGCCATGCGCCGCATTTCCCTATTCGCTCTCACTCTTCTAGCGGCGGGCTGCGCAAGCACCCCGAAGCCGGAACCGTCCCGCCCCACGCCGACGCGGCCATCCGGGCCTGTCAGCGCCCTCGTCGGGCTGAGCGCCAATGAGCTCACCACCCTTTTCGGCGCGCCGCGGCTGCAGGTGCGGGAAGGGTCGGGGCTGAAGCTGCAATGGACGAGCACGACCTGTGTGCTCGACGCTTATCTCTATCCCGAAGGGGGCCGTGAGCGGGCGATGCACATCGATACGCGGCGACCGTCGGGCGACCGCATCGACCAGCGCAGCTGTGTCGCGACGTTAACTCGCTAGCCGCTCGGCAGCCCAGTACGCCGCATCCGCGACCACCGGATCGGGGTCGTCGCGAAGTTTTTCCGCGGCTGGCAAGAGATTCCGCGATCCGCTATTGCCGGCGGCGATCAGGCAATTGCGGACGAAGCGATTGCGGCCGATCCGCTTGATCGGCGAGCCGGAAAACATCTCGCGAAAAGCGGCATCGTCGAGGTCTAGGAGATCTGCGAGTTTCGGAGCGGCGAGTTCGGCGCGGGGCAGGAAGGCCCGGTTCGCGGCGGCGGATTCGGCAAAGCGATTCCAGGGACAGACTGCAAGGCAATCGTCGCAGCCGTAAATTCGGTTGCCGATGGCGCCGCGATAATCGTGCGGGATCGGGCCGGCGAGCTCGATCGTGAGGTAGGAGATGCATTTGCGCGCGTCGATCTCGCCCGGAGCGGTGATCGCGCCGGTGGGGCAGGCGGCAATGCAGCGGCTGCAGCTTCCGCAATGGTTGGAGCCGGGCGCGTCGGGCTGGAGTTCCAGCGTGGTGTAGATGATTCCAAGGAACAGCCAGTTGCCATGTTCCCGGCTGAGCAGGCTGGTGTGCTTGCCCTGCCATCCGATCCCGGCGGCCTGGCTAAGCGGTTTTTCCATCACTGGGGCAGTGTCGACGAACACCTTGAGCTCGGATGGGCAACGATCGACCAGCCAGTGGGCGAGCGCCTTCAGCGCCTTCTTGACCGTCTTGTGATAGTCGCCGCCCTGGGCATAGACCGAGATCCGGCCGAGCTCGGGGTGCGATTCGAGTTCGAGCGGGTCGCGCGCCGGGGCGTAGCTCATGCCAAGCGCGATGACGCTTTTCGCGTCGGGCCAGAGGCCGGCCGGACTTGCACGCTGTTCCTTGCGGGTCTCCATCCAGCCCATCTCGCCGTGGCGGCCCTCACCCAGCCAGCGAAGCAGGTTCGGACCCGCATGGGCCGCCGCATCCGCGCGCGCGAAGCCGCAGGCGACGAAGCCCAGCTCGGCCGCCTTTTCGCGGATCTCCTGCTCAATGGTCATTGTCATTTACACTTTCGGCCTTAGCACAGGGGCCATGTCCGCCAACTACGCCGCGACGGCGACCGACATGGTGAAGAGGTTTGGCGATACCCTGGCGGTCGCTGGCGTGAGCCTGGCCGTGCCAGCCGGCTCGATCTACGGAATTCTCGGGCCCAATGGCGCTGGCAAGACGACGACGATCCGCATGCTGCTGGGTATTATCGACCCCGACAGCGGAAGCCGCGCATTGCTCGGCCGGGAGAGGCCGCTCGAGGCCGCCCACGAGGTCGGCTACCTGCCCGAGGAACGCGGACTCTATCCGGCGATGGCTTGCGAGGAAGCCATCGCGTTCATGGGCGCGCTTCGCGGGCTGCCGATCAAGGAAGGGCGCGCCCGGGCCATCGAACTGCTTCACGGCCGCGGGCTCGGCGACTGGATCGGCAAGCCCATCCGGACACTATCGAAAGGCATGGCACAGACCGTCCAGCTTCTCGGGACCATCGTCCATGAGCCCAAGCTGATAGTGCTCGACGAACCCTTCTCGGGTCTCGACGCGATCAACCAAGCGAAGCTGGAGGAATTGATCCGCGCCGAGGCGGCAGCCGGGGCGACGGTCATCTTCTCTACCCACGTCATCGCCCACGCCGAGCGGCTGTGCGAGCGGGTGGCGATCATCGCCGCCGGCAAGGTCGCCTTCGACGGCGCGGTCGACGAGGCGCGGGGCCGGCTCCGGCCGATCGTGCATTTGCGAACCCGCGCCGAGGACGGCCCATGGCGTTCTGCTCTGCCGGCCGATGCGCGGCTGGTCGGCCGCGAGTGGCGGTTCGAACTGCCACAGGGCGGGCCGGAGCCATTGCTTCGCGCACTGCTCGACGGGGGAGCCGGGATAGAGACTTTGAGCATCGAGCGGCCGGGGCTTCACGACGCCTTCGTCGCGATCGCCGGGGAGGCCGCTGCGCGCAAGATGGACGATCCGGTCGAGGTGGCAGCATGACCGTCCGCGAAACCCTTGGCGCGGCCTATGTCATCGGCCGGCGAGACTTCAAGGCAACGGTTTTCAGCAAGACCTTTCTGCTGTTCCTGCTAGGGCCGCTGTTGCCATTGGTCTTCGGCTTCATCTTCGGCGGAATCGGCGCTCAGGCGGAAAGGAACGAGACCCCGCCGACGGTCGCGGTTATTGCCCAGCCGGAAGAGTTTGCGCTGATCGACAAGGCGCGCACCAGGTTCGAGCCGCTGGAGGAAGGTCGCCCGCTGGTGCACCTGCGCCGGGTTGCGCCGGACGCCGATGTGCCCACCCAGCGCGACCGCCTGCTGGCGGCGGAAGAAGAAAAATTGCTTGGCGTGCTGGAAGGCGGGCTCAAGTCACCGCACTTCACCGGAGCGGTCAATGCCGACGGTCGCACGGTCAAGCAGATCGCTCTGTTCGTCGACGAAGCGCAGCGCATGGCGCTGGGCGCGCCGGTATCGCGCGGGCCGCCGGTCAAGATCAGCCTCACCGACCAGTCCGGCGGGTCGCTGGCCTTCGCCCGGACGGTCACCGCCCGGGCCGGCCAGTTCCTCATCTTTTTCCTCACCGTGTTCCTGGCCGGCATGCTTCTCAGCCAGCTGATCGAGGAGAAATCCAACAAGGTGATCGAGGTGCTGGCTGCCGCCGTGCCGGTCGATTCCATCTTCATTGGCAAGTTGTTCGCGATGCTGGCGATGTCGCTGGTCGGCATCGCGGTGTGGCTCACGGCGGGCGCGGTGGGCGCGGCGCTGTTTCTCGACCAGGGGCTTGGCTCGTTGCCTCCGCCAGCGGTGGGATGGCCGGTCTTCGTCGCGCTCGGCTTCCTTTATTTCACGACCAACTATCTGCTCATCGGTGCCGTCTTCCTTGGCATCGGATCGCAGGCCTCGACGGTGCGCGAAGTGCAGACATTGTCGATGCCGGTGACCATGGCGCAGGTACTGCTGTTCGGTTTCGCAGTGCTCGGCGTCGGCCAGCCGATGAGCGCGGAGGCGATCGGAGCGGCGATTTTCCCGCTTTCGTCGGCCTATGCGATGATCGCCAGGGCGGCCGAAGAACCGCTAATGTGGACGCACATATCTGCTCTCGCCTGGCAGATACTGTGGGTCATGCTAATCCTGCGATTATCGGCGAGGCTGTTCCGGCGAAGCGTCCTCAAATCCGGCCCGGCCTTCCGCTGGCCGTGGCAAAAGCGAGCGGCGGTCTAAATCAAACGGGCTTCGCAGCAGTCCGCTTTCGACCCATCGATAAATCTAGGACACCGGCGGGAATAGCCATCGTGCGACGAAGGCCGCCAAGCCCGCTCCCATAAACTGCGCGACAACGAAAAGAGGGACGTCATGCGGCGCGATGCCCGCAAATGTGTCGGATAAGCTGCGAGCCACGGTAATGGCTGGGTTGGCGAAGCTGGTTGAGGACGTGAACCAATAGGCAGCGGTAATATAGAGCGCGACAGACGCTGGCACCCATGCCGGCCGGTGGCGCACGGTACCCAGAATGGTCAAGATCAGGCCGAAGGTCGCGATAGCCTCGCCGGTCCACTGGCCGATTCCCGTTCGCGCCCTCGCCGACAGTTGCAGGGTCGGCAGGTCGAACATCAAATGCGCCGCCCACGCCCCAAGGATCCCGAAGCCGAGCTGGAAGGCGATATAGGCTGCCGCCTCGGTCCACGGCATCTCGCGGCGCGACGCGGCGACCAGGCTGACGGCCGGATTCATATGCGCGCCGGAAATCGGCCCGAGCATCGTGATGAGCACGAACAGGATCGCGCCGGTGGCCACGGTGTTGGCTAGCAGCGCCACCGCATCGTTCCCGCCAGATAGGTTCTGCGCCATGATCCCCGAGCCGATGACGCAGGCGAACAGGAAGAAGGCGCCGATTCCTTCGGCCGCGAGCCGCCTCGCCAGCGGAATGCGCGTCATGGCTCGCACCGTGGCGGCTCCTTGTCCCCGCTTCCCAATTCCCGCTGCATGTAGAGCGTGTCGAGCCAGCGCCCCAGCTTGCGCCCTACCGAATGCATTCGGCCAGCCTCGACGAATCCGGCCTTGCGATGGATTGCCACGGACGCAGGCTCCGCCCCGCCGATGACGGCGATCATCTGGCGAAAGCCGGCACGCTCGGCGGCTTCGATCAGCGCGACCAGCAAGGCACCGCCGACGCCGCGTCCGATATGCGAAGGCTCGATGTAGATGCTGTTTTCGCACGTCGACAGATATGCTGGCCGATCGCGGAACTGCGTGGCGTAAGCATAGCCGACCACCGCCCCACCTTCCTCGGCTACCAGATAGGGCCAGCCATGTTGCGCGCATTCCTTGATCTTCGCCGCAGTCTCTTCGGTCGTGCGCGGTACGGTGTCGAAGCTCGCCGTCCCATGCGCCACGTGATGCGCATAGATTGCGGCGATGACCTCGGCATCGTCAGGACGCGCCTCACGGATCGTCGGGATCAAGCGGCGGCCTTGGGCAGGCAGCATTTCGCTTGGCCCAAGCTGTCGCTCAGTGCCCCGAGCTCCGGGCTGTCGCCATAGGTCGTCGCCTCGCCGTCCGTGTAGAACGTCTCCCAGACGATGCCGTCCGGGTCGCTGATCCAGCTCTTCTCGGACTTGGCGTAACAGCAGGTCGTGCGACCCTCTTCCAGCACCGGGCGGTCGGCTGCTTTCAGTCGGCCATAGACTTCGCTCAGCTCGTCTGTGCTCTCAACCTGAATCCCCAGATGCTCGATGCCTTTCTTGGCATGACTGCCCTGTGAGATCGCGAAATTGACGCGCGGATCGTCGAGCATCCACTTGGCGTAATCGCCTTTCCGGACGGTCGGCTCGGCTGCGAACAGGGTCGAATAGAAACGGATTGACTGGTCGAGATCCTCGACCCCGACGTGGACGTGAAGGCGCTTCATGCGGATTTCCTTTCAGCGGATTCGGGTTCGCATGCGGCGTCGGTTTCGCAATCGGTTCCGGCGCAGCAATTTTCCATGAGGTAGCCGACGAGCGCATTCATCGCGGCGTAGTTGGCCCGGTAGATCAGCGAGCGATGCTGCCGTTCCTGCAGGATCAGCCCGGCATTCTTGAGCTGGGCGAGGTGGAAGGACAGGGAACTATTGGGCACGCTCAGTTGATCGGCAATCGCACCGGCCGCCATGCCCTTCTCGCCGGCTTGCACCAGCAAGCGGAACAGCGCGAGCCGATGTTCTTGAGCAAGCGCGCCTAGCGCTTCGATTGCAGACGTGGCTTTCATTAGCAGTTCCTCATTTCGATTGGACTCGAAATGTCAGAGCCGACGAGCGGAGTCAATAACCTTTCGAAAGAAATCGAAATGAGAAAGAGTCAGCTTCCCACTCAAAGCCGACTCTAGCCGATCGCCTCCTTCGCGATGGCTCGCCAGCATCCATTCACTGGATGGCTGCACTCGCCATCTCAGTGAGCTTCGCCATCAGCGCGCGGTGGGGGAACGGGCCGTGGCTGATCCGTGCCACCCCGGCCTCCGCCCAGACGTTCTTGTCGGGCGCGCCGGGGAACGCGATGGCGTTCAAGGGTAGCGGCACCTCGCGGACGACGCGCTCAATATGCTTCGGGTCGGCGATTCGCGGGACGAAGAAGCCCGAGGCGCCGGCGTCGGCATAGGCCTTGCCGCGTTCGATGACGGCATCGATCAGCGCATCGTCCTGCTTTTCCGCCTTGATCATCAAGTCGGTACGGGCATTGATGAAGAATTCGCTGCCAACCGCCGCGCGGATCGCGTCAATACGGGTGACCTGGGTATCGATCGGATGAACGCCCTCCCCGCCGACCACCTGGTCCTCGAAATTGCAGCCGACCGCGCCGGTTTCCTTCAAGGCCGCGACATTGGCCGCGGCCTCGCCCGGATCGGTGGAATAAGCGCCTTCGAAATCGACGGTCAGCGGCAGGTCGACGGCAGCAAGAATTCGCCGTGCGTTGCCGAACACGAAGTCGAGCGGGACCTTCTGGCCGTCGCCGAACCCGGCGGCATCGCCGACCGGATGGCTGCCGGTGGCGAGTGCTTTCGCTCCCGCCGCCGCGACCGCGAGCGCGCTGCCCGTGTCCCAGATGTTATAAAGGACAACGGGATCGCCCGGGACGTGAAGCGCTGCGAAGGTGGCGAAATCGCGGGCCATGACTGTTCGTCTCCTTAGACGCGCTCGGGGTAGATCGGGCGGATGTCGACCGGAATGTCCTTCATCGTGGCAATAACGGCCTCAGCCTGCGGATCGAGCTTGCCCCACTTGTCGAGGAACGCCTTCACGCCAGCATAATCACCATTGCCCTGCATCCGGACGATCTCGCCGACGAGATCGCGGATGGCGCCGTCGATCTTGGCTTCGTCGACGCGGAAACGCTTGGCGCCCTCGTCCCAGACGATTCCGCCACGGTCGCGGATGAAGCTGTACTGCATCGCTGCGCCGCGCCCGTGCGCCTCGCCGACCCCGAAGCGCATCGCGCGGAACAGTCCGGCGACGTAGGTCGCGCGAATCTGTCTGCGCTCGGCATTGGGGAGGATGCCCTTGTCCATCATGTAGAGGATGTTCCAGGCGCCCATGACGTCGGCCTTGGCCTCTTCGAGGCCACCGGCAATTTCCTTCAATTCCTGGTCGACGGTGGTCTTGCGGCCATTCACGACAATGCTGCCCGGTCCCAGGCTGTGGCTAAGCTCGTGGAACAGGGTTTCCATGAACATGTAGCGCTGGGTGACGTCGCCAGCCTGGTCGGAGACCAACGTAAGCGAGGCCATCGGCTTCAGGATTCGATCGTACTTCGCGCCAAGGACATTGCGCAGGATGACTTTCTTGGCCCCCTTGGCCTCGCGGACGCGCTCGTCGTTGGGCAGGTTAAAGGCGACCGTCTGGACGCCCGGCACATTGTCGCCGCCGCCGTGGATCTGGTCGGCGACCGCAATTGGGGATTCGAAGCCGCGCTGGAAATTCTTATACTTCGATTCGACGGGGAGATTTTCCTCCATGCCGCGAAGCTCGCCCTTGTAAACGTCGAGCGCCTGGCTTTCCTTGGGATCGCGCAGTGTGACGAACGCCTCGAACGCCGTCTTCCGCCCGTATAGTTCGTCGGTGTAGACTTCATAGGGGCCGATCGCGACTTCGATCGGCGTGTCCTTGAGATCCATCCAGGCGAGCTCGGATTCGAAATAGTCGTCGGTGCGGAAGGCTTTGGCGCGAAGGGCCAGAAACTTCTTGAGGCTGGGGTTGGTGGTCTTCTCCGACGCCTGCTCAAGCAGCTTGGCGGCCGGCTCCAGCCATTGCTTGTACTCCTTGCTGTACGGCACGGCGACCAACTTGTCCCCCTGCCGCTTGACCACCGTATAGGGACTCAGCAGCGCCTCGCGCTCACCCGGATTCGCCGCGAGATATTTGTCGAATTCGTCCTTGGTAAGGTCGGCCGGGTAGAAGCCGGCACCGGCGGGCCTGGCCTTGCCGCCGAAGAAAGGCTCGCCGTCGTTGATGGAATCCCATGGACCGAAAAAGGCGTCGAACCGCTCGAGCAAGGCGGGATCATTCTTCGCCGCGATGTCGCTTCGAAGCTGGTCGAAACCCGGCGTCGCCTGCCGCTTGTAGATCTCGCTCATGTAGCCGGCGGCCTGGATCAGCAGGTTGACGACCTCTTTCTCCTCCGCGCTCAGGTAGGAGACGTCCGGATTCATCTCGATCCGCGCGAGCTTTGACAGGCCATCGGCGGTTTCGCCAGCCGTTGTTTCGGAAGTGGCGGTGCCGTTAGCAGGCGCCTGGCCCTGCTGGCAGGCGGCGAGCGTGAGGATGGACAAAGCGGAGGCGGCAGCAAGCCAGCGGGCATGTTTCATGGTCGAGGCTCCTAAGGTCGTGATTTCGAGCGGGCTAGTCCCGTTCGATTAATGGACAAACCGGGCAACGACGTCGCGGTAGGACCGGCTGACCTTCACCTGTGCACCGGAATCTAGAACCAGGAAGCACTCGCCGTTGGTGTGCGGCTTGACCTGGCGGACCTGGTCGAGATTGACGATGGTCGAGCGGTGAACCCGCTGGAAACGGCGCGGATCGAGCCGCTTTTCGAGGTCCTTCATAGTCTCGCGCAAGATCAGCGTGTTGTCGCCTGTCTGGATGCACATGTAGTCGCCGGCAGCATCGATCCGCTCGATCGAGTCGACGTCGACCCGGAAGATCTGTCCCTGGTCGCGGATATTGATCATCTTCTCGAAACGGTTGGCCGACGGAGTGTCGCTTCCGGTATCGGCCAGTTCCTCGGCCGCTTCCGGCGCGTGCTCGACCAGGGCCTCCTTTAGGCGTTCCGCTTCCTCGGCCCCGCGCTTCTCGGCCAGCCGCTGGCGCACCCTGTCGAGGGTTGCGGCCAAGCGGTCTTCCTCCACCGGCTTGACGAGATAATCCGCCGCCTGCGCCTCGAACGCGCGAACCGCATGCTCGCCATAAGCGGTGACGAACACGAACAAGGGAGGCTCGACGTCCATCAGGCCCTGGACGACCGAAAAGCCGTCGAAGCCCGGCATCTGGATGTCGAGAAAGACCAGATCCGGCTTGTACGTCTTGATCGCGCGGATCGCTTCGCGGCCATTGGCGGCGGTGGCGACAATCTCGACATCGTCATGGGCCTGAAGACGAAGCTGGAGCCCTTGCGTGGCAAGGGGTTCGTCATCGACCAAGATGGTTCGGATGGTCATGCTGGTTCCTTGTGTTTGCGAGCGTCGCTGTCATCGAACGGAATGTCGAGGATAACGCTGAAGCCGCCGTTTTCGTTCTGCCGGGTGACGATTCCGTGCGCCGGGCCATAGGCCTGGGCAAGCCGATCGCGAATATTGGCGAGGCCAACGCCGGTTGAGGCATGGGACGCAAGTTCTGCCGAAGTCCCGGCGCCGCTGTCCGCGACTTCGATCCGGACTCCCCGCCCCTGGCGTTCGGCCTTTATCCAGATGTCAGCCCCTGTCTCGCTTGGAGTAACCGCATATTTGATCGCATTCTCAACGAGGGGCTGGAGAAGCAGCGATGGCAGCTTCGCGCCGATGGTCGCGGCATCGATCCGGAAATGCGGGCGAAGCCGGTCCTCGAAACGCATCTTTTCGATTTCGAGATACAGCTTCAGGGTCTCCACCTCCTGCGCCAGCGTGACCTGCGCGGTCGGCTCGTTCGCCAGTGTGTAGCGCAGGAACGAGGAGAGCCGCGCGAGCATCGCATTGGCCCGCTCCGTTTGTTTGAGCAGAACGAGGGTCGAGATCGAGTTCAGCGTATTGAACAGGAAGTGCGGGTTGAGCTGGTAGCGAAGCATCGCCAGCTGTGCAGTCGACGCCTGATGTTCCAGCTGCGCACGCTGATCGATTTCCTCTTCCAGAAGCAGATAATAGTTGATTCCGTAATAGAGCGCCGACCAGGCGATCAGCAGAACGAAATCGAGTAACAGGGCCCCGAGATACTCGAGCCCGGCGGGCTGATAATTCGGCTTCAGGAACGTGGCGTAGCTCCACGTTTCTATGACCGAGAAGGTCCCGGCGGCAATCACGACGGTCGCGAAGGACAGGATCAGGGTCCACATCACACGCATCGCGATGAGGCGACGGAACAGGCTGGCCATCAGCAAGGTCAGCGAATAGCCGGTAGCCGTCAGCAGAAGGGCGTGGACGACGAACATCGCGCCCATCGAATTGGCGAGGCCGCTAAGCGAGCGGAGGATGAAATAGCCGCCCCATCCGATCGATTGCAGGACCCAGAAGGCACGGTTCTTGTCCGAGAAGAAGGGCGCATCTAGCCCGACACCCTTGAGGATCGGCTTGGCTGGGCCCTTGGGCCGAGCCTTGAGCGGCGCCGGCTGGAGCGCCAGCGCGCTCGCGGTGTCGGCCGTCATCGCGGTCTCGCCGGCCTGGTTCAAAGCGCAGTTCCGCAGAAGAGCATGAGGGCGATATAGGCTAGCGTGCCGCCAAGCCCAAGCGCTACCGGGCGCCGCAAATCGCGGCTGGCGGTCGCGCTGGCGGAAAAAGCGCGCTAGGAGGCCCGCAACATTACCATTTCGAGGGTTGTCGATGCTGCGTCGTCTGGTCTGTGCTGCCGCTTTATGCCTCTCCGCCTGCCAGGCTCAACAGAGCCCGGAAAAGGCTCCCGATCAATCCGCTCCATCGGCAGTCGCGCCGATCCTGACCGGCGAAGACGCGGTCGACACTTACAGCTATGCAAAGCCGCTTGAGGCACGGGTGGCCAACGTCGATCTCGACCTTGCACTCGATTTTGCGGGGAAAAAGGTTTCCGGCACAGCGGCGCTTGACGTCATCGCCCAGCCGAACGTTCGCGAAGTGGTGCTCGATAGCAAAGGTCTCGCGATCGCGAAGGTAACCGACGCCAACGGCAAGCCGCTGTCGTTCAATCTGGGAGCCAACGACGCGGACAAAGGCGCTCCGCTGACGGTGGCGCTTCCGGGCGACGGCAAGCAGCGGATCGTCATCCATTATTCATCCGGACCCGATGCCGCAGCGCTGCAGTGGCTCACGCCCGAGCAAACCGCCGGCAAGAAGCACCCTTATCTGCTTAGTCAGGGCCAGCCGACCCTCAACCGCACATGGATTCCCACTCAGGACAGCCCCGGTATCCGCCAGACGTGGAGCGCCACGGTGACCGCGCCGGAGCCGCTCAAGGTCGTCATGTCCGGTGAAAGGCTGACGTTAGAAGGCGAGCCCGCAGGCGACAGGCGCCGCGCTTTCAAGTTCAGGATGGACAAGCCCGTCGCGCCCTACCTGATCGCCATCGCCGCCGGCGACCTCGCGTTTCGCGAGCTTGGACCGCGCACCGGCGTGTGGACCGAGCCGGTCATGCTCGACAAGGCCGCCGCCGAACTGGCTGACACGGAGAAAATGGTCGAAGCGGCGGAAAAGCTCTACGGGCCCTACCGCTGGGGCCGCTACGACGTGATCGTCCTCCCGCCATCCTTCCCTTACGGTGGGATGGAGAATCCAACCCTCACCTTCCTGACGCCGACCTTCATCGCCGGGACAAGAGCCTTGTCGGGCTTGTGGCGCATGAACTGGCGCACAGCTGGTCGGGCAACCTCGTCACCAATGCGACGTGGGCCGACAGCTGGCTGAACGAAGGCTTCACCTCCTATTTCGAGAACCGGATCATGGAAGCGATCTACGGCAAGCGCCGCGCTTCCCAGGAAGAGGCGCTGAGCTTCGACGACATGAATGAGTCGCTGAAGGAAGAGGGGATGAGCAGCCCCACGACGCGGCTTAACCTCGCGGCCAAGGAGGGCACTCCGGATGGCGGCGCGGGCGGTATCGTCTACGACAAGGGCGCGACTTTCCTGCGCACTCTGGAAAGGTTGATCGGCCGCGAGCGCTGGGACGCCTATCTGCGCTCCTACTTCGACCGGCACGCCTTCCAGCCGATGACTTCCAAGCGCTTCCTCGCCGATTTGCGCGCACAGCTGATCAAGGGGGACAAGAAGCTGGAAGAAAAGCTACTGCTCGATCAATGGGTCTATGAACCGGGGCTCCCGGCCAACGTCGCAAGGCCCGATCCCCAGGCGTTCGCCGCGGTCGATCAGGCGGTCACAGCATACGCTGGGGGAAACTCGACGCCGGCCGGCTTCTCCGATTGGACGACGGCCGAGAGGCTGCGTTTCCTCAACACGCTCCCGCGCAAGCTCGACAAGTCCAGGTTGGACGAGCTCGCCCAGAAGTTGCGGCTCAACGAAGCCGGCAACAACGAAGTTCTGTTCGCGTGGCTGAAGCTCGCCGTCCAGAACCGCTATGATCCCGCAATCCCGGCGCTTGAGAAGTTCCTGGCGATGCAGGGGCGGCGCAAGTTCGTGTTGCCGCTGTTCGAGGAACTGGCGAAGGACAAGGAATGGGCATGCCGATCGCCAAACGGCTTTATCCGAAGGTCCGCTCAGGCTACCACAGCGTGACCTACAAGTCGGTCGACGAGCTGAACCTCGGCTAGCTTTTCGACCGGTTGTACCAGGCGTTGAAGGAGACGGTGAACCGCTCCTTCGTCGACATGTTCGGGTAGACCCAGTGGCGTAGGTAGCCCGGCCATAAAAGCAGCGTGCCGGCCGCCGGACGAAGCGTGAACTTTCCGCGCGTGAAAGGCGTCTCGATCCGAGCGCTTGTTCCAAGCGAGCCGCGCGGATCGATAAACTCGATAGCCCCGGACATCTTGTCCTCCTCCCGCTCCGGAAGCGGAACCTGCGCATAATAAGTTCCCGACCAAAAGCTTCCGGGATGATCGTGCGGCGCATTGAAAGCGTGGGAAGGGTTGATGTTGACCCAGCCTTCGCAGGCGACGGCCAGCTCCGCGGGGAGCTTCGGCATGGTCTGCCTGGTCGCCTTTTCGACGAAGGCGCGGATTCGCTTCGCGAGCTCGGCATGCGCCGGCTCCTTGCGCTGGAAGAAATCGGCCTCGCTGTGCCAGCCGTAACGGTTTGAGCGCTCGACACCGGACTCCCTGCCGCGCCTCTCCAGTGTCTCAGCGACGAGCCGCCCGTTGAGAGTGTCGGAATTCTCCACCTGGGTCATCAGCAATGGCACCGGAAACAGGTTGATGAGCTCGATTTCACCGGCTTGCGCGACCATAGTCACAATTCCCTCATGAACGGCCAATATGCGGCGGTCTCTTCTGGCCAGCTTTCCCGGACGGGGTGGTAGCGTCGGAAAAGTCCGGCTAAAAGGTAAGCGGGTCTCAACAGTCTCCGAAAAAAGGGCAAGACATGAAATATGTTGGATTGGCGGCGCTCGCCGTTGCGACACTCGCAACGCCGGCTCTCGCTCGCGATGGACAAGGCTACATAGGCGTCGAAGGCGGCGTACTATTCCCGGATGACATCGACATTGACGTCACCCAGGACCAGGAAGGCACTTTCGTCGACATCGACGACGCCTATGAAATCGACCTCGAGAACGGCTTCGACGTCGACCTCGTCGGGGTTACGACTTCGGAATGTTCCGACTTGAAGGCGAGCTTGGGTACAAGCGTGCCTCGGTCGATGAGCTTGGCGGCTTTTTCGCCGAGGGTACCGACAGCGTCGACGGCGACGGCAGCGTCAATGTCCTCTCGATCATGGGCAATGCGCTTCTCGACTTCGGCAACGAGAACGGCTTCAGCGTCTATGGCGGGGGCGGCCTGGGCTATGCGCGGGTCCGCGTCAACGATGCCGAGAGCGCGTTCGACCAGATCGACGGCGAGGAAACCGGTCTTGCCTGGCAGCTTATTGCAGGCGTCCGCTATGCGGTCTCCGACAACATCGATCTTGGCCTTAAGTACCGTTACTTCCAGGGTCCGGAAATGGAGTTCGGCCAGCAGTTCACCGGCGATAGCTTTGTCGAATATGACGCTGGCCGCTTCAAGTCGCACTCTTTGCTGGCGAGCCTGATCGTAAATCTCGGCGGTACCGAGCCGGCTCCACCGCCTCCTCCGCCTCCGCCGCCTCCTCCTCCGCCGCCGCCACCAGCGACTCAGACCTGCCCGGACGGCTCGGTCATTCTCGCGACAGAGGCATGTCCGCCTCCGCCGCCGCCGCCTCCGCCACCGCCGGAGCCGGAACGCGGCTAATCGATTGATTTTTGTAATTTGGGCCCGGGAGACAGCGTTCTTCCGGGCCTTTTCAATGGCCTATCCTAAAACAGGCGAACTTTCGGCCATTCAAGGTTTTAACTCGGCTTAAACCCTCTTGCGCTACCCCGCGAAGGTGTAATTCAGGCAGGAAGCGGGATGTACGAGGCACCGGATCGTTACAAGCGCATGGTATCGGCACGCCTTCCGGGCGGGGAGTCGCTTGCGCTCACGAACCAGGTCCAGGATGACTGCGGATCGCCTCTTCGCGACGCGCAGTTGATTTCGCGAGCCCATCTCGCGCCGATCTTTGCTGCAGCGAACATCGTCGCAGCGTTGCTGATGGGGAGCCTGCTGTGGAGCAAGCTCCCCACGGTGCTGCCGATCAGCTGGGCCGGTGGCGTTGTCGTCATCAACCTTCTGGCGATGCATCTCGCGAGGACCCAGTCGATCACCCATGTCGGGCGGTCGGGTCGGAAAGTCCCGCAATGGCAAATGGTCGGCGAGGTGCTCTTGCGCGCCTGCGCTTTCCTCAGCCTGCCGCTTTATGCCTTCCCGATGCTCGACGGGGCGACCCAGGCGACGAGTGCGTCGCTGATCGCCGGCCTCGGCGTTGCCGCTCTCGGCCTCGTCGTTGTTCCGGCGTGCGTCACGGCGTGGATGGCGAGCTTCACCGCCGCCGTGTGCTTCGCGCTGTTCGTGGGGCGCGATTCGCTTCCGTTCCGCGACATGCTGGTTATTGCCTTCACGCTCGGCGCTGCGCTGATCGGAGTGTTCGCGGTCGCCCGCTGGGCCTTCCGTCAGCTCAAGACCAACGCCGACATGGGCTCGGCCAGCGAAAGTGCCTCGCTTCTCCTCCAAGAATATGAGCAGCGCGGTGTCGGCTGGCTGTGGCAGGTCGATGCAGAGAACCGCGTCACTTATATCTCGTCGCGAATGACGGCCCTGCTGGGCAAGCCGGCCAGCGCGCTGCTCGGCCATTCACTCCCCGCCTTGCTTGGGGCAATGCCGAGCTCGGTCGGATCCTGCTCGAGAAGCAGCCGTTCAATTCGCTCGAAATGGAATTGAAGACGGCCCGCGGCACGCGCTGGGTGTCGATCGCTGGCGACCCGATCATTGACACCGCCGGGCGCTTCGAAGGCTTCCGCGGCGTCGGCTCCGACATCACCGAAATTCGCCACACCCAGGAGAGGCTGACGCACCTTGCGAACGTTGACGTTCTGTCCGGCCTGCCCAACCGCGGCCGAGTTCGGCAGCTGCTCGGCGAGGCGCTTCGCCAGGCGACGGTAGGGAATGTGCCGTGCGCGATCATGTTTCTCGACCTCGACGGGTTCAAGCCGGTCAACGACACCTTTGGCCACCCCAAGGGCGACGCCGTGCTTCAAGCTGTCGCCAAGCGTCTGGTCGAACAAGTCGGCTCTGACGGCCATGTCGGCCGCATGGGCGGCGACGAGTTCGCGATCGTCGTCACTGACGCGCAGAGCCGCAAGAAGGTCGAGATGCTGGCCGACGCGATCATTCGTTCCGTCGCCGAGCCCTACATGATCGACCAGACCGAAATTCGCATCGGCGTGTCGATCGGCTGCGCATTCGGGCCAATCGACGGGGCAACCGTTGACGACCTCATTCTCAAGGCCGACCTTGCGCTCTACCAAGCTAAGGATGCCGGGCGCGGTGTGGCCAAATATTTCTCGGCCGAACTTCAGTCCGAACAGGACGACCGCGTACGGCTGGAAACTGACCTCCGCAACGCCATTGCCGCCAAGCAATTCCACCTGATGTTCCAGCCGCTGGTCAGCGCCAGGACCCAAAACCTGATCGGCTTCGAAGCGCTCATTCGGTGGAACCATCCGCAACGCGGGCTGATCCCGCCGCCGGTGTTCATCCCGGTGGCCGAGGAAAGCGGCCTGATGGGCGCAATTGGCGAATGGGTCATCGACGAAGCCTGCCGGGCGATCGCTAGCTGGCCCGAGCCGATCACCGTCGCGATCAACATCAGCCCGAAGCAGATCGTCATGCCCTCGCTTCCGAACATGGTGAGCCAGGCGCTATCCCGCTACCGAGTGCCCGGCAACCGCCTGGAGCTCGAAGTCACCGAGGGGGTTTTCCTCGGCGCTGAGAATGCGACGCTCGACACGCTGAAACGCCTTCGCGCGCTTGGGGTCGGGATCGCCCTCGACGATTTCGGAACCGGCTATTCCTCGATCGGCTACCTCAACAAGGCCGTCTTCCATAAGCTGAAGATCGACGGCAGCTTCGTTCGGGAAGCGGGCACGCGGCCGGAGAATGTCGCGATAATCCAGTCAATCGTCCAGCTGGCAAAGAGCTTCCGTATGAACGTCACCGCCGAGGGCGTCGAAACCGCTGAGGACTTCGAGCGTATGCGCGATCTGGGCGTAGACACGATCCAAGGTTATCTGTTCGGCCGGCCTCTCTCCTACGACCGTGCGAACCAGATGGTCCGCGGCCTCGATCAGCAGCGCAAGGCCGGGTGACTTCTACCAGCGGGCGGCGATAAACTCCTTCGCCCGACGATATTCGACAACGGTGATGCGGCCGTCGGAGTCGCCATCCGCAATGTCGCGGAAGGCCGCGATCGCCGGCTGGGCCTCGTAAAGCGTCAACCACCCGTCGCCGTTGCGATCAAATTGCTGAAGGGCCCAGCCGCGAAGCTGGGGATCGCGGTCGAACAATTCGTTCGCATGCGGATTGAATGCCGCCGATAGCGCGGACTGGAAGAACAGAAGGGCGAGCGGACCGATCATCGCCCGCCAAAACGCTCAAACGGCCAATTTCTTTCCCTTGCCCAGCGCCTCCCGGATCGCAGAGTCGAGCGAATCGGGGCGAAACGGCTTGGCGAGCACCTGGGCGTCCGGCGCAGCCCGCTGGATTGCGTCGCTTTCGCTGTAGCCGGAAATGAACAGGATCGGCTGGCCTGGGCGCTCCGCCAATATATGGGCCGCCACTTCACCGCCGGTCATTCCCGGCATCGCATAATCTAGGATGACGAGATCCGGGTGCTCTCCGGTGAAAGCTTCGATCCCCGACGGGCCGTCCCCGGCTTCGCGAACGGAATAGCCCATGTCGGCGAGACTCCCGACGACGAATTCACGAACGTCGGGATCGTCGTCGATGACCAGGATCGAGGCGTTACGCGGCTTGCCTAGGCGCTTGCGGGCGCCGCCGGTCGATTGATCGAGGTCCGCGCTCTCCGCCTGCCGGAAATAAAGATGAACGGTGGTTCCTTGGCCGATTTCGCTCACAATTCGGGCCGTGCCGCCAGACTGTCGCGCAACGCCATAGACCATCGACAGGCCGAGGCCTGTGCCCTTGCCGACTTCCTTGGTTGTAAAGAAGGGTTCAAACGCCCTCGCGACAACGTCTTCCGGCATGCCTTCGCCATCGTCGCTGACGCAAAGTTCGACATATTCGCCGTCTTCGAGCTCACTGTCGTCCCGGATGGTTGCGAGGCGGGTGGCGATCGTGATGGTGCCGCCGTCCGGCATCGCGTCGCGGGCGTTGATCGCAAGGTTGAGAACGACAAGCTCCAGCTGGGTCGGATCGGCCATGACCGGCACCAAGCCGGCGTTGAGCTTGAAGGACTTGCGAATCTCCGGACCCAGCAGGTTGCGAAGCAGCGGCCGCATCCCCTCGATCAGGCTTTCGACCTCGATCGGACGGACTTCGAGCCGCTGGACCCGGCTGAAGGCAAGCAACTGCGCCGTCAGCCTCGCGCCGCGCTCTGCGGCGGAAAGCGCGTTCTCGGCGTAGCGCTTGAGCTTGTCGTCGGTGACCCGGCGGACAATAAGGTCGAGACCGCCAACGACGACCGTAAGCAAATTGTTGAAATCATGGGCTATGCCACCGGTCAGCTGTCCCAGCGCTTCCATCTTCTGGCTTTGACGAAGCTGCTCCTGAGCGGTCTTCAGCTCGGAAATGTCCCGCGCTTCGCCAAGCAGGAACATCGGCTTGCCGTCGGGGCCGGCAACCGGCTGCATCGAAACGATAAGGGTCGCCTGTCCTGAGACAGTTTCGATCGACATTTCCTGGGTGACGGTTTCACCGCGCGCCGCCTCCGCAACCATCGCTCTTAGTTTTTCCTGGCTTTCAGGGTGGTCGCGGAAGGGCTCGATTTCCCACGGTTTGAGACCGCGCACCGCATCCAGGTCCAGGCCAAGCGACTCCCGTGCCGAGCGATTGATCTCAACGTAGCTTCCATCGAGATCGAGAAGACCGATCATCTCGAGCGCTGAATCGAACAGTCCCCGGACGCGCGCCTCGCTGGCGGCCAGAGCGGCCGTCCGCTCCTCGACCTGGCGGGTAAGCTCGATTTCGGCTTCCTTGGCAAGGGTAATGTCGGTCGCGACGCCGATGAAACCGACAAGCTCGCCGTCGGGCCCGAAGCGCGGCTGGGACACGCTCCTTAGCCAGCGATACTCGCCATCGTGCCGACGATAGCGCCCCTCAAGCGTGAAGGGCTTGCCGCCTGCCTCTCCAGCGATGCTTTCCTCGACGATCCGGTCGACGTCTTCAGGATGAATGCGACTCCGCCAATCGAGCACACGCGCTTCTTCGCGGCTATTTCCGGTGAACTCGACATAGGCGTCGTTGACGAAGTCTCGCGTGCGGTCGAGCCGGGTCACCCACATCATGGCGGGCGCGCTGTCCGCGATCCTGCGGAAACGGGCCTCGCTTTCCTTGAGCGCGCGTTCGGCGAGGCGCTGCTCGGTCACGTCGTTGACGATGATCACGACACCCGCGATTCGTCCCTCGCTATCGACCTGCGGCAAGTAATCCGCCTGGACCGTCAGCGGGCCGCGACTGGGGTGCTCATAGTCCGCGACGAAATATTGCCGTTCTCCGGATAGGGCTGCAGCGAGCATTGGCTCACGGATCCTCATCGCTTCCTCGCCGAGGATCTCTTCCATGGTCTTTCCGAGAATCTCCGCGCGCGGGCGTTCGAAGAAGTCAGCCAGCGACTTGTTGAGGAAGCGGTAGCGGTGCTCACGATCGACATAGGCGATGCCCATCGGCAGCGCGTCGGCAATCGCCAGGGTCTGGGTGAAGTCGAAGCGGCCGACCTCGTTCCGTTCGCGCCTCTTGCTACCGGATCCCTCTTTGACGCTCTCAACCATGCCGCGAACCTGCTCCGTTATCCACATGCAAGCAAGACGCCATGGCTCCCATTGCTTCGGCACTCAAAGACCCCATCTGGCGATCAATCCGAGAAAGGAACGAGCATGACGACCGCGACGGATATTCGGCCCGGCGAAGTGTGGCAGTATCGCGAAGGAAATGGCGGCCAGTTCGCCTCGATCAATAGACCCTTTGCGGGAGCGCGATTCGAGCGTGACCTGCCGTCCGGAAGGCACCCATTCCAGCTTTACAGCCTGGCGACCCCGAACGGCGTCAAGGTCACGATCCTGTTCGAAGAGCTGCTGGCGCTCGGCTACCAGGGGGCCGAATATGACGCCTGGCGGATCGACATTGGCGCTGGCGACCAGTTCGGCTCCGGCTTCACGGCGATCAATCCCAACGGAAAGATCCCGGCACTGCTCGACCAAAGCGATCCGGAGCAGCCGATCCGCCTGTTCGAAAGCGGCGCAATCCTCCTTTACCTTGCAGACAAGTTCGGCGCCTTTCTGCCGAAGCATGGCCGGGAGCGGGCGGAAACGCTAAACTGGCTATTCTGGCAGATGGGCGCGGGTCCCTTCCTTGGCGGCGGCTTCGGCCATTTCTTCGCTTATGCCCCGGCGCGGTTCGACTATGCCCTCGATCGCTTTGCAATGGAGGCCAAGCGCCATCTGGACCTGCTCGACAAGCGGCTGGCCGAGGTTCCCTATCTGGCCGGCGAGAGTTACTCGATCGCGGATATTGCGGCCTGGCCGTGGTACGGCCAGCTGGCGCGCGGACGCTCCTATGAGGGTGCCGAAGTCTTCCTCGACGCGAAAAGCTATCCGCGGCTGATGGAATGGGCCGAACGGATTGCTCAGCGCCCGGCGGTAAAGCGCGGCAAGATCGTCAATAAGACCGGCGTGCTCGACGAGCGCCACTCCGCCGAGGATATCGACCGGGTGCTGGATTCTTCAGGATTGTGAATTGATCAATTCGAGAACGCGCTTTTCGACTGCCCGAAGCGATTGCACCTCGTATGCGCGGTAACGCGCAAACTGACGCTGATCGCGATAGAGCTTTGGAAGCAGCGCGACTGCCTTAGAATCTGCTCGCAATGCATCGACATTGACCCGGCAGGCTGTTCGCCCATTGTCGATGAACCGCCAAAGCATGTGCGGTTCGATATTGTCGCCGTAGCGAAGGAAGTTCGCCCGGAAGAAGTCCAGTTGCCGGTCCGAGAAAATGCGGTTGGCGTCCGCCTGACGAAGAAGTTTCCGAAGCTCCGGATCGCTGATCAATTCCAGTCGCGAACCGGCGGCTTGACCGATAGCCCCCGACGACTGCCGCTGGACGGCGGGCAGGCGAAGCAGGTTGCATGTGGCCCGGCCACGCCCGTCAAAATCGACCTGCCGTCCCGGATTGGCCACGGCATCGGCCAGCAGGCGATAATTCTCAGCGCTTTCGAGATGCTGGCCAAGAACGTTGTCCAGCACGGCGATGTCGTTCCGCGTTTCCTCGGCGAGCCGCTGCCAGAGAAGGCGCTCCGCGCGCCGCTGCTCGCGTCGCTCGCCCCAGGAATCGAGCTGGAAGGCAATGAGGATGCCAAGAACGACGATCGCAATTTCGACGAATACCGCCCACCAGTCGGTTCCGCGCAGCTTTTCGGACCCGCGCGCGAGGATCGCGCGGCTCAACCTGTGCAACGGGGAATAATGCCGCGCGTCCATCGGACGGCAACTTAGTCAGGACTATCGAAAAGCGGCAATCGCTAATTAAGCCGCAATAAATTCGAGGGTCGACTATTTTTCTTCTTCAAAGGTCAGGGCGACGTCTGCATTGGCGGAAAGCCGCACCTGGTCGCCCTCCACATCTGCGACGAGGCCGCCGGCGATGAAATGATGATGACCCTGGTGACTCGGGGTGCTGCTGTCCTTGGTCAGCTTGATCCGGCCGTCCTCGACCTTGTCGACGGTGCCGACACGAACGCCGTCCGCGCCGATCACTTCCATATGTTCCCTGATGTTCGACAGGTCGCTCATCACTTCATCTCCTGCGGTGGAAAAGCCTGAACACACGGGCGAAGCCGAAGCTCCCTTTAACACCAGGACGACTTGCGACCAACCTACCGCGGCGCCAGGCCCGATTCGCGCATTTCAGCGGCGGTCGATTATGTCGCATCGCTCGGCAACGTTCTCGTGACGGTCTTCAAGTCACGGCCATAGCGGTCTTTAGGACAGCGACGGCGGCCAAAGAGAGCGTTCAAAGCGTGCCATCTGCCCGGAAACGCGCTCTTTGCGGCTCTGGCCAATAGCGGATCGAGCGGGTTCACGGATGCTGGCGGCGCCATCGGGACATCGGCCCATTTCTTAGCCACACCTAAGGAAAAATCGCGCCGATGAATCCATTTTGGCGCTCGCGCGTTATTTCGTCATGACCAGTTCGGCCATCACCGGTGCCTGGTATCTCCCGACCAGGCAGGAACTTGAGCTGCTATTCACCAGCGGCCGGCGCTACCGCTATTTCGGGGTTCCGGCGGTGATGGCCGAGCGTTTCGCCCAGGCCTTCTCCAAGGGCCAGTTCTTCAATAGCGAGATCCGCAACCGTTACCGCTGCCTCGAGATCGACGAACGCCTTTCCCAAGTCGCCTGAACGACATTGGTCTCGAATGCATGATTCGCCCTTCGCCCATGTGCCGCGATCACGATCGGCCGGCCTCGCCCGCCTTGCTTGCGAAAGCCGGCGCCGCAATCCTTGCGGCGACAATGGCGATCCGGTTTCGGTCGTTCCGGACCATTGCCGAGAGCCTTGACGAAGGAGGTGATGGACGGCCCGAGACGGCCTACTGGATTCGCCGGGCGGTTGCGGCCTGGGGCAGGCGCTTGCCTTGGCGGGCGAAATGCTTCGAGCAGGGATTGGCGGCGGCATGGATGCTTCGGCGGCGCGGTCGAGCCTATGACTTGCATTACGGGGCGGCGCAGAAGGAAGTAGCCTGACCGCCCATGTCTGGGTGACTTCGGGTGCGACTCCGGTCGTCGGATGCGAGAATTGCGGCGACTATCCCCTCCTCGCGACGTTCAGCGGGTGAACCGCGAAGACAGCACTCATTCACCTGTTTTCGTTATAAGGTTCAGCGAAGGAGTGTAGCGATGATTCGCAAGTCAATATTGATTGCCGCTAGTGTCGGGCTTGCCCTTGGGCTTGCCGGCGCGGCTTATGCGCAGTCGAAGCCGGCCACTCCGACCGACTTCAAATATGAACTGCGCGGCAACGAGCGGGTCGAAAAGCCGGACAGCCGGACCCAGGCTTCGGACGGAACGGTGAGGGAGGAATTTCGCAGCGGGAAATGCGTGACGATCAAGGAAAAGCGCCCCGACGGAGCGGTCAAGACAACGCGCAAATGTGATTGACGGCTAGCCGGTGCTGTTCGCCGGCTCGCCAGGAGCAATTTTCCCTTCCGGAACCACGCAAGCCGGCAATCCGACCTTGGCGACATCTTCGCACAGGCGGACCTGAACGCTGTCGTTGGCGCCGATGAACAAGGCCCAGTCGCGTGTGCGGTTGTGCTCGTCCTCGCAGGTCGCCGTCCAGTAATCCATGTTCTTGTAGCGGCCGACGTAGCCGGCTTTCGTGACTCGAAGGCACTTGGGGCCGAAGTCGCGAATGGCCCGCTTTAGTGCGATTGCCCGGTTAAGCTCATTGAGTTCGAACAATTGCTTCTGCGATTCCGAGCGGACCATTATCTCCTTGGGCGGAGCGGGCGGCGCTTCCGGCTCGCTGCCGCAGCCCGCGGCAAGTGCCGCGACGATCAAACATGTCGTGATCCGCATCACCTTCTCCTCTGTCCCGATCAACGCGGCTTGATGCTGACGGTTTCGGCTGCCTTGGCGGCAATCTCCACCGCTTGCTCCACGGTTGAGCCCCGGGCGAGCGCTACGCCCATTCGTCGATTCTTGTGCGCGACCGGCTTTGCAAACAGGCGGAGGTCGACTGGCGCGCCGGGTTTTCCTAGCGCCAGCGCTCCGGCAACGCCGCCATACGCATACGCCTCTATTGCCGACGAAGCGAGGATGGCCGCGGAAGCCGATGGGCCGAAGTCCTCGATCGCCGGAATGGGAAGCCCGAGGACCGCCCGCAGATGGAGCTCGAACTCGTTGGGGGACTGGCCGATCAACGTCACCATGCCGGTGTCGTGGGGACGGGGCTCAGTTCTGAAAAGATCGCGCGGCCGCCGGCAATGAAGAACTCGACCCCGAAAAGGCCATATCCGCCGAGCGACGTCACGACCTTGGCCGCTTGTTCCTCCGCCGAGCGAAGGACCGCCGCATCGATCCGTGCTGGCTGCCAGCTTTCGCGATAGTCGCCTGATTCCTGGCGATGGCCGATCGGTGGGCAGAACAGTACGCCGTCGCGGGTCGAGACCGTAAGCAAAGTGATCTCGGACTCGAAGTCGATGTACTCCTCGACGATTACCCGCGGCCGGTCGCCGCGCATGTTTGCTACGGCATACTCATAGGCAGTCCCGAGTTCATCGGCCGTACGGGCAAGGCTCTGGCCCTTGCCGCTGGACGACATGACCGGCTTGACCACGGCAGGGAGGCCGACTTCGCCGACCGCGGCAATGGCTTCGTCGCGGCTTTCCGCGAACAGGTAGCGCGATGTCGTCAGGCCAAGTTCCCGGGCCGCGAAATCGCGGATGCCGTCGCGGTTCATCGTCAGCTGCGTGGCCTTGGCCGATGGCACGACGTGCCAGCCTTCGCTTTCAAGCACGGCCAGCGTGGCGGTGTCGATGGCTTCAATCTCCGGCACGATATGGTCGGGCCGGTGCTTCTCGACGGCAGCACGGAGCGCCGCACCGTCGAGCATCGGGAAGACCTCACGCGCGTCGGCGACCTGCATCGCCGGCGCGTCGTCATAACGATCGCAGGCGACGACCCGGCAACCGAGCCTTTTCGCTGCGATCGCGAACTCCCGGCCGAGCTCGCCGGAGCCGAGCAGCATCAGGGTAGCGAGATACATGACGCTCGCATACACAGGTGGCGAAGGAGATGTCGATGCGACGTGTTGCCCTTTTGCCTGCCATGTTGATTGCCGTCGGCAATGCCTCTCCAGCATTGAATAGCTCGCCGTCGGTGGCAGTTCCTGCGGGAGCGACTCCGACCTCGATCGTTCAGGCAGCGAAACCGGCGGAATGGAAGGCGATCTCCGCCGATGACTTGATGATCATCGACCTGAAATCCGGAAAGCGAATCGTCGTCCAGCTCGCGCCGTTGTTCGCGCCGGTTCACGTCGCCAACATCCGAGCGCTGGCGAAAAACGGATATTGGACGGGCGCGGCGATCTACCGCGTCCAGGACAATTACGTCGCGCAATGGGGCAACAATGAAAGCGAAAAACCGCTTCCGGCGGGGGTCGTTGCCCAGCCTCCGGCGGAGTATGAGCGGCCTTTGGCGGGACTCGACATCACGCCGCTCGGTTCGCCCGATTCCTACGCGCCGGCTGCCGGTTATGTCGGCGGTTGGCCGGTCGCCTACGATACCAAGGCCGGAACCGCGAACCTCGTGCATTGCTACGCCAGCGTCGGCGTCGGACGTGGACTTTCCCCAGATACGGGAATGGGCGGCGAGCTTTATGCCGCGATCGGTCATGCGCCGCGCTCACTGGACCGGGTGATCGCCGTCGTCGGTCGGGTGGTCAGCGGGATCGAACATCTTTCGAGTCTCCCGCGCGGCACCGAAGCGCTGGGATTCTACAAAGAGCGCACCTCGGACGTGCCGATCGCGAGCGTTCGCCTCGCGTCGATGCTGCCCGATGCCGAAAGGCCCCGCTTCGAATATCTCGACGAGAAGAGCCAAAGCTTCGCAGCATGGCTTCACGTCAAAAAGAACCGGCGGGACGATTTTTATATTCGTCCCGCCGGTGGGGTGGATCTTTGCAATGCACCGGTCCCGGTCAGGCGGGGCCGGTAAGACGTCAGGCGGCCCAGGCGGGCGTCGACATCCGGTTCCGGTGATGAATGATCGCCGGCCCGCTATGCGAATGCATGCTCGCCTCTGCCAATGGCAGCGCCGTCGAGCAAAAGGCACATTCCGCCGACATGCGGCCGATGATCCAATGCGTACGTCCGCAACCGGGACAGTGATTCACTTCCTGTTCGCGATAGACCGCGTGATAACCCCGACCCATCGGATCGTGCTTCATCTTGAGGTCGCTGAGCGTGGGAATGCCAGTCATGTTTCAACCCTTTCGGGCGATTTGAACGGTTTAGAACCCGCGAAGTTTCACGAGTTCCGTTTCGGGACCGGCTTAATGTTGCGGAATTGTCACGTCTGCTGGCGGAACGCCGAGCAGAAAATCAATCTTTGACGCCATCCAGCGAAACAGGCTCGGCGAATTCTGCGCCAAGCCGGTGGCCGGCCGTCCAGCGAACCACGGCGCTCGCGCGTTCGCGCCCTGGAATGATCAGCCAGACCCTTGCGCCAACATCGAAGGCGGCGGTCGTTTCGGCCATGAAGCCGCTTTCCGACAGGTTGAGGACCCGCGCCTCCGAGCCCTCCATGCCAAGCTCACGCACCTTCCCCTCGATATCGACCGGAATGCGTTCGTCGCGGCGGCGCTCCGAGCCATCTTCCGCATTGGCGATCCGCGCCTTGATCATTTCTCTTCGTATTCCCCGTCTTGCTTCGTCGCCGGATCGAAACCGATACCCACGCGGCCACCGCGCGACCAGCGCACCTGCCCGTGAAGCGGTTCGCGGTCAAGCACATGGATTACAACGGATTCCCCGGCTTCCATTGGATCGTCGAAACCGATCATCGCACCGGATGGAGAGATATCGAGAAGCGGAACCTGATGCTCCTTCCCCGCGACCGTCAGCCCGACGTACTGGGACGCAGTCCGGCGTGGCTCCCGGCGAGCGTCGATCAACCGCTTCAGCGCGTCCACCCACCGTTTCACTCTCTGCGCCCCTTTGCCTGCCCCGAGTCGACAAGGCTTAGCTGTAACACGCCGTGGTTAAGACTCCGCTCACCGAAATTCGTCGGATTCGCGCGATTCCCTGACTGGCCGCTATCGTTCATCGCTGGTATGACTGGCGTCAGGCACAATGGGCCGTGCACCAGGAAAAAATGCGGGGAAGACAAGTGATTAGCAACTGGAAGACGATGGCGCTCGCGGCAGCGAGCATGATCCCGCTCGCCGGAGCTTGGGGACAGCCAGCCGCGCAGGCGCCGACCCCGCGTGCCACGATCGCTCAGCCAACGGCCCCCGCGACCGCTAGCGATCCGATCGCGCCGCTTCCCGATGCAGCGGTTCCGCCCCCGGCGCCGGTCTTGCCGCCGCCCATCTGGATGCCAGGCGATGCGCAGGCGTTGTTGACGGTTATCCCCGGCCTCGCCGCGGAGGGCCTGGACCCCCGGGACTATGACGATTCCGCACTGGAAACGACTTTGCGTCAGGGTGACCCGATGGCGATGTCGAAGGCGGCGACCGACCTCTATCGACGAATCGCGTCCGACCTGGCCCAAGGCCATGTGCGGGGCGCTGACCGTAACGAGTGGCACATCAAGGACGACAAGTTCGGCGAAGAAGAGCAAATGGCCTACCTTCGCCGCGCCCTTGCCGAGCATAATATCATCGGGTCGCTCCGCGCATTGCTCCCCACGCACCCGCAATATCTGTCGCTGAAAGCGGCACTTGCTCGCGCCGACAAGGCGGATACCAAGACAGTCCACCGCATCCGGCTTAACATGGACCGATGGCGCTGGCTTCCGAAGGACCTTGGCGACAAGTACATCATCGTCAACGTCCCCTCCTTCCACGCGACGCTTGTGGAAAATGGGGCGACACGTTGGAAACGGCGGGCAATCGCCGGCGCGATCAAGACCAAGACCCCGCAAATAAGCGCGACTGCGACTGGCGTTGTCATCAATCCCTGGTGGGAGGTCCCGCCGAGCATCGGCCGCGAGGTCGCGGGCAAGAAGGGCTATGTCGCCGTCAAGGGCAAAGACGGCAAGGTCCAGCGCTGGCGCCAACCGCCAGGGCCATCAAATGCCCTAGGCAAGATGAAATTCGTGATGCCGAACTCGGAAGCTATCTACCTTCACGACACCAATGCGCGGAGTCGCTTCAACAGCGAAGTGCGCGCGCTGAGCCACGGCTGTGTCCGGACCCAGGACATTGTCGATCTCGCCAAGCTGCTATTGGCGGACGATAATGGAGAATGGACGCCCGAAAAGGTCGATGAGCAGATCGCCAGCGGCAAGACGGTGACCGCGAACTTCGTAAAGCCGCTTCCGGTCTATATCGTCTATTTCAGCGCGGCCGCTCTGAATGACGGCACGATTGTTCGCTACTCGGATCTCTACAATCGGGACGATGAGGTCATCGCAGCCCTGCTGGACGGGCCGAAGAAGGGCGGAATGCAAACGGCCGCGCGCTAAGAGATGACGAAAAGCCAGGTCAGCGACCTGGCTTTTCTTTTGCACTGAGATCGGCCAGCCTAGTTACGCGAGCTTGTCCGCGTAGATCAGGCTTCCGCTGCCGAGGCGGTTCATAACCTTCCAGTGGTCGGCACGGCTGAAGGCGAAGCACCCTTGGCTGCGCCCAAGCTTGCCATGGATGGCGACCATCTCCGGTTCCGCATACCAGGCGTTATGGATAACGATGGCGCGGGCCATGGCGTTGTTGTTGCTCCAGTCCAGCCCGTGGACCTTCATCGAGAGGCCGTATTTCCCGTCATAGGTATCGGCAGTCATGTAAGCGCCGTTTGAGGTCGCCTCCGAGCCCGGCCGGTTCGAGAAATGGTCGAGAAAGCCGCTATGCGCGGGATCGGAACCGCTGCCATGGGCGACGCGGAAAGATTCGACCTGCCCGCTGGCCATATGAATGACGTGGAAACGCGGCTCGGCCGACGGAAGCGTGAAGTCGGCAACGCCAACGAAATCGCGCTGGCGAATATACGAACGCGAATCGAGCGCGGCCTTGGCGCGTTGAAAGAGGGCCGGATTCACTCCAGCGGGAGCGGTCGGTTGCGCCGCAGGAAGCGGCGGGACGGGACGAAGCGGGTCGCGGCCGAGCGCGAAGGGGCTCTGCGCGGCCCCGGGCAAGTCCGCAGTTCGACCGGCAGCCGACAGCAACAGACCGCCGGCGCCAGCGGCCCCAAGGCGCAACATTTCTCGACGATTCAACGACATCATCCCTCCCGGATCGATGTCTGGAACTTACCAGAGCGAAGGTTAACTGCCGATAACGTTAAGGTGCCAGTTTCCGCGTTTGTCGTGGAATAGGCTCGATTCGTCGCGTGAAGCCAGCAATTGCGGTTCGTAGGCACGGGTTGAAACCCGAGCGACCTCACTGTATGGGCCGCCCCGACGCCGCGTACTTATCGTCCCGGCGAATGAAGCAACATGCTCTGCCGGACCAGCCTTGGGCCATGCGCCAAGCGCTCCTCAGAGCACCGCAAGATCAAGGAGTTGGTGGAACTTTATGCAGATCATCGTTCGCGACAATAATGTCGACCAGGCGCTGCGCGCGCTGAAAAAGAAGCTGCAGCGCGAGGGCGTCTATCGCGAGATGAAGCTGCGCCGCCACTACGAGAAGCCTTCGGAGAAGCGCGCCCGCGAACGCGCCGCTGCGATTCGCCGCGCCCGCAAGCTCGAGCGCAAGCGCCTCGAACGCGAAGGCGCCCGCTAAGCACTTACCCAGAGGGGCACGTCCAATGTCGGTGACCCAGGTCCCCATGCGTCCCCTGAAGCGCGGGACGATGGCGAAATTCTGGTTCGGTATACTTGCCTTGGTCGGTGCCGCCGTCCTGCTGGCATGGACCGGAGCCGGAGCGATGCGCGGGACGACCACCGACAGCGGAATCAGCATCCGGGTCGCCGAGGAAGGCCGCGGCGAGCCGATCCGCGCAATGGACGGCGCGATCATCGAGTATGAAGGACGCCTGCTCGACGGCACCGTCTTCGATTCGACCGAAGGACGTGGGCCGGCCCCGATGATTCCGTCGCAGGTGATACCCGGTTTCGGCGAAGCGCTCCAGCAGATGCGCGAAGGCGGCAGCTATCGCGTCCGTATCCCTTCCGCGCTGGCCTATGGCGCGACCGGCACGCCGGACGGCAAGATCCCGCCCAACAGCGACCTCATTTTCGACGTGACGATCAGGCAGGTCGTGCGCGACGCCGCCCTGATGATGGGCGGGCAGCCGGGCGCTGCGCAGCCTCAGCCTCAGCCAGGGAATTAGCGCCCGTTTTCGCGCCGCTCTTCGTTCGGCTGAGTTCCTGAAGCGTCGTCTTAATCGCAGCGACGATCGGATCGGCCAGGAATAGCCCAAGAATTCCAAACAGCGCGCCGAAAATCAGCTGCGCGCCGAGCACAAGCGCGGGCGCGAGGTCGACTGTCTTGCGCGCGACATAGGGCATGATCAGATAGCCATCGACATTCTGTACGATGAAATAGATGGCAATGGCCCACAGGCCCTGCTCGACTCCGGCGGAGAAGCCGACGGCGACCATAAGGACGCCGGAGATTAACGCACCGATATTGGGGATGAAGGCGAGCAGGCCCGTCAGGAGGCCGAGCAGTGCCGCCATCGGCACACCGGCCCACCAAAGGAGTAGCCAGGTTCCGATTCCCTCGACGAACATGCCGAGAAGCCGACCGGCCATCAGCCGGCGCAAGGTGAAGCCGACCCTGTTCGAGATCTCGTAAAAGCTCGCGCGATTCTCAAGCGGGAGCATCCACGCCACGCCGCGATCGTAAAGCTTAGGCTCGATCGCGACAAAAATGCCGATGACGACGACCATCAGAAGCGAAGTGACGGCGCCGATCGCGCTGCCCACCGCACTGGTCAGCCTTCCCACTCCGCCGAGAACCTGATTGCTGAAGTCGAAACGCTGGCCCTTGTCGACGAGACCCATGGACTGGGCCCAGGCGAGCAGGCGATTGGCTTGCTCCATGATGACCATTCGCAGTGTCTCCGCCTGGGCGATGAGCGTCGTCCCGGCGTAATAGAAGACCCACGCGACGAACCCGAAGCCGGCGAGGGTTACCAAGGTTAGCCTGATGCCGCGCGGGGCCGGCATGACTCGACCGAGAAGGCGGGTGCCACCATCGAGGATGACCGCGAACACCAGCCCGCCGATGATCAGCATGATCGGTTGCGCCAGGACGATGACCCCGACGATTGCGAGCGCCATGCCGAGCCAGATTGCGGCGCGCTTGACTTCGTAAGCGAGCCGCGGGTCGCGGAACTCGGTGGGTCCGGGCTGTTCCGGCCCCGTCGCGCTCCCTTTCGCCTTCGTCACTCCCCAGCCTCGACCGTGTCTCCGCGAAGCGATGTGCCGGCCCTGCCGGAACGGAACGACGATACCCATGTCGCGGGGTTGAGGCTTGTGGTGCCGTCGAGAGAGAAGGTGATGAACTCGGCGCGACCGCCGATGTTCTCGATCGGGACCGGGCCCCCAAGACCGTTGGCCGGCGGCCCAAGCTCGAACCGGCTGTCGGCGCTGCGGTCGCGATTGTCGCCCATGAGGAACAGATGTCCCTGCGGGATGGTGAGTGGGCCGAAATCGTCACCGCCGCTGGGACCAAGATCGATCGTGTCGTAGCTAACTCCGCCGGGCAGCGTTTCCCGGACGATCGGCAGGCGGCAAAAGGCCCTGCCATCGCCTGCCTCGACATATTGGCCAGCGAACTGGGCCGGGCCACAGGGCGCATTGGCGTCGACCGGGACGAGGGTCGGTGGGCGAACTTGTGAGCGAACCGGCGCGCCATTGAGGATCAGACGGCCGCCGCGAAGCTCGATCGTGTCGCCGGGCAGGCCGATGACGCGCTTGATATAGTCCTCATTCGAACCCGGCGGCGTGACTATGACGATGTCCCCGCGCTTGGGCACGCTGCCGAACAGCCGGCCTTTCATCGGCGGGAGCGTTATCCCCCAAGGCTCGGGCGGGCCCCGGAGGACGAGGCTGCGAAAGATGGCCGCGGGATTGGGAATCGTCAGGGAAACGTAGGACCAGCCGTAGGGATATTTCGTGACCACGAGCCGGTCGCCCTTCAAGAGCACCGGCATCATCGATTCCGAGGGGATGTAAAAGGGCTTGGCGATGAAACTGTGGAAGGCCAGCACCGCCAGCACGACCCAAAAAATGCCCTTGATCTCGCGCCACAAGGCCGAACCCTTGGTCTCTTTCGAGATACCCGCATCTGGCGCGCTGGTCGCGATTTCGCCGCTCTCGATTGCCAAAACTCTAAGACTCCAGCTTGCGGGCTTCGAGGACCACGAAGGCCTGTGCCCATGGATGATCGTCGGTCATCGTCAGATGAACGTGCATGGCGTGGCCCGCCGGAGTCAACGCGTCAAGCCGCGCCTTCGCGCCTCCGGTCAGGGAAAGGGTCGGTGCGCCGGAAGGCAAATTGACGACACCGATGTCCTTCATGAACACGCCGCGCTTGAACCCGGTGCCAACCGCTTTGGAAAATGCTTCCTTCGCAGCGAAGCGCTTGGCCAGCGTTCCGGCCTTGGTGAACGGACGGCTGGCGGCCTTGGCCTGCTCGACATCGGTGAACACGCGCTTCTCGAAGCGCACGCCGAACCGGTCCAGCGAGGCCTGGATTCGCTCGATAGAGCAGAGGTCCGAGCCGATGGCGACGATCACCGCGCCGCGTCCATCAATGCGCGCATCTGCTTCACGCTCGCCTCAAGCCCGGTGAAGATCGCCTCGCCGACGAGAAAATGGCCGATGTTGAGCTCGCATATCTGGGGGATAGCAGCGATCGGCTGGACATTGTCGTAGGTAAGGCCGTGCCCGGCATGGGACTCGATCCCGTTCTTCGCAGCAAGCGCCGCCGCCGCAGCCACCCGGCCAAGCTCAACGGAGCGGGCATCGCCGTCGAGTTCCGCATAATGGCCGGTGTGAAACTCGACCACCGGCGCACCGAGGCGAACAGCCGCTTCGACCTGGCGCTCGTCGGGCTCGATGAACAGGGACACGCGGATTCCCGAATCGCCTAGTCGGGCGACGAAATCGCGCAATCGATCGAAGCTGCCCGCGGCATCCAGCCCGCCCTCCGTCGTTCGCTCTTCCCTCTTTTCCGGCACAATGCAGGCGGCATTCGGCCGATGGCGAAGCGCGATTCCGAGCATTTCTTCGGTAGCGGCCATTTCGAAGTTGAGAGGTACCGGGAGCTCGGCCGACAAGCGGGCGATATCGGCATCGGTGATGTGCCGCCGGTCCTCGCGCAAGTGCGCAGTGATCCCGTCCGCGCCAGCCTTGGCGGCGAGCAGGCCGGCCCGGACCGGGTCGGGATACCCTGCGCCGCGCGCATTCCTGACCGTCGCGACATGGTCGATGTTTACGCCAAGCCTAAGCGCATTGGGGCGGGGCGTTTCGCTCAAGCGGCGCGGCTCCCGGGCTTAATCGCCGGGACCGCGGCCAGCTCCGGAGGCAAGTCGTTGGGATCGTAGGTCGGCACATCGATCCGGATAAGCGGATAGAATGGCACGCCGAGATCGGCTTTTCCGCCCGAACGGTCGACCAGCGCTGCCTCGGCGACCACGACGCCGCCGGCCTCGCCGACTGCCGCTATCGCCTCTCGCGACGACAGGCCGGTCGTGACCACGTCTTCGACCATCAGCACCCGGGCGCCGGGTTCTAGCGCAAATCCGCGCCGGAAATGGAACTGCCCTTCCGGGCGCTCAAGGAACATCGCCGGACGGCCAAGCGCGCGGCCCATCTCATGGCCGATGATGACCCCGCCCATTGCCGGAGAAACGACCGCGTCGATGCCGGAGCGCAGCTCCGCGGGGAGAGTCGCGCTGAGCGCCATGGCCAGCCGCTCGGCCCGCTTGCCATCCATCAGTACCCGGGCGCATTGCAGGTAGCGCGGGCTGCGCAATCCCGACGAGAGGATGAAGTGCCCTTCGAGCAGTGCGTTCGCGGCGCGGAATTCCGCCAAAATCTGGTCTTCGGTCATATTCCGTCCGGCCCGTTTCGAGGTGCGCCAATTAGGCTGCCCGGAGAAATGCTTCAACCGCCCTTGAGAGGCGCAAACTCCCCGCCTATAAGGCCGCCGATTTTCAAGGGGTCCGGGCTAGTGCCGGACCGATCCCAGCAACCCATGATCGGGGCGAGAATGAGACGTTTTGGTTGGGCGATTGCCCTTGCAGCCGCGGCGATGGTTCCAGCAGCGGCTGCCGCACCGCAGGCGAATGTTTCGACGGTTGAAACGGCAACGACGGCTGCGCCGGCCGCGGATACCGCAGCGGCGGCTCCGGCCGCAACGGCTGCTCCAGCCACGCCGGCAACCGCGCCGGTGCAAGGCCTGGGGATGCCGGACGGACGCATGGGTCTGCAGGATCAGGTGACCGAGCTTGGCCAGCAGGCGGCCGATTTCCATAATTACTGGCTGCTGACCCTGTGCGTCGTGATCAGCCTTTTCGTGCTGGCGCTGATGGTCTGGACGCTCCTGCGCTACAACCGCCGTGCCAACCCGACTCCTTCGCGCAACAGTCACAACACGCTGCTCGAGGTGGTATGGACCCTCGTCCCGGTTCTAATTCTCGTGGCGATCGCGGTCCCGTCCATTCGCCTTCTCGCGAAACAATATTCCCCGCCGCCCGCCGACCTCACCATCAAGGTGATCGGGCACCAGTGGTACTGGAGCTACCAGTATCCCGACAACGGCGGCTTCGAGATCGTTTCGAACATGCTGAAGGAGGCAGGCGACCCGAGCCTGGCGCCCGGCGCGCGGACGCGCACCGATGCCGACGGCCCGCGCCTCCTGGCGGCCGACGAACGCCTGGTCATTCCCGCGGGTAAGGTCGTCAAGTTCATTGTCACGTCCGAAGACGTGATCCACAGCTTCGCGGTCCCGGCCTTCTGGACCAAGATGGATGCCAACCCGGGCCGTCTCAACGAAACTTGGGTGAAGGTCGACAAGCCGGGCGTTTATTTCGGCCAGTGTTCGGAACTGTGCGGCGCGCGCCACGGCTACATGCCGATCGCGGTCGAGGTTGTCCCGCCGGCAAAGTTCGCCGCCTGGGTCGCTTCGAAGGGCGGAACGATGCCCGGCGCCAAGCCTGCCCCGGCAGCCGACAGCACGGGCAGCTCGACTGTGACGACCCCGGCCAATCCCGCGGCGGTGGCGCCGGCAGCGCCGACCGGCCAGCCGGCGGAAGGAACCGCCATCCAGCAGCCCGCGACCAACCAGGCCGCGACGGCCCAGAATTAAGCGGAAACGAGAGACCAACATGAGCACCATTCCAGCCGACGCGCTTCCGCTCAAGGCTCACGAAGCGCATGACGCGCATCACGATGCGGATCACAAGCCGGGCTTTTTCGCCCGCTGGTTCATGTCCACCAATCACAAGGACATCGGCACGCTTTACCTGATCTTCGCGATCCTCGCGGGGATCATCGGCGGCGCCATCTCCGGCGTGATGCGTGCGGAACTGATGGAGCCCGGTATCCAGTATCTGACCGGCGCCTGGCCGATCGGTGCGGGAAGCGCCAACTTCGATGAGGCTCTCCATCACTGGAACGTTCTAATTACCGCTCACGGCCTGATCATGGTCTTCTTCATGGTCATGCCGGCGATGATCGGCGGTTTCGGCAACTGGTTCGTGCCGCTGATGATCGGCGCTCCGGACATGGCCTTTCCGCGGATGAACAACATCTCATTCTGGCTGCTCGTCCCGGCGTTCATCCTACTGCTCGGCTCTGCTTTCGTCAGCGGCGGAACCGGCCTTGGCGCGGGCACCGGCTGGACGGTCTATGCCCCGCTTTCGACCTCCGGCTCGGCCGGCCCAGCGGTGGATATGGCGATCTTCTCGCTCCACCTAGCCGGCGCAAGCTCGATCCTGGGCGCGATCAACTTCATCACCACCATCTTCAACATGCGCGCACCGGGCATGACCCTGCACAAAATGCCGCTGTTCGTATGGTCGGTGCTGGTCACCGCCTTCCTGCTGCTGCTGGCGCTTCCGGTGCTTGCCGGCGCGATCACGATGCTCCTGACCGACCGCAACTTCCAGACCGCCTTCTTCGATGCGGCCAACGGCGGCGACCCGGTTCTGTACCAACATCTGTTCTGGTTCTTCGGCCACCCCGAAGTGTACATCATGATCCTGCCGGGCTTCGGCATCATCAGCCAGATCATCGCGACGTTCAGCCGCAAGCCCGTGTTCGGTTATCTCGGCATGGCCTACGCCATGGTCGCGATCGGCGTCGTCGGCTTCGTCGTCTGGGCCCACCACATGTTCACGATCGGCATGGACGTGAACACCAAGATGTACTTCACGGCCGCGACGATGATCATTGCTGTCCCGACGGGCGTGAAGATCTTCTCCTGGATCGCGACCATGTGGGGCGGCTCGATCAGCTTCGAAACGCCGATGCTGTGGGCGATCGGCTTCATCTTCCTGTTCACCGTCGGCGGCGTGACCGGCGTCGTCCTCGCCAACGGCGGCGTCGATAACTACATGCACGACACCTACTACGTGGTGGCGCACTTCCACTACGTGCTATCGCTGGGTGCCGTGTTCTCGCTCTTCGCCGGCTTCTACTATTGGTTCCCGAAGATGAGCGGGCGGATGTACAACGAGCTGCTCGGCAAGCTTCACTTCTTCGTGATGTTCGTCGGCGTCAACCTTATCTTCTTCCCGCAGCATTTCCTCGGCCTCGACGGGATGCCCCGCCGAATTCCGGACTACAGCCCGGCGTTCGCTGAGTGGAACTATCTTTCCACCGTCGGCTACATGATCATGGCTGGCGGCATGGCGATCTTCTTCATCAACATCATCTGGGCGTTCGTCGGCGGCAAGAAGGCGCCGGACAATCCTTGGGGCGAAGGCGCGACGACGCTGGAATGGACCCTGTCCTCACCGCCGCCGTTCCACCAGTTCGAGACGCTGCCCAAGGTCGATTGATCGAAGGCGCATTGTGAAAATAGGCCGTCTTGCGAAAAGCAAGGCGGCCTTTTTCGTTGGCGACACCGACGCGACACCGTTTCCCGGAACATTCCGGTTCCGGACGCGACGTGATAAGAAGAGTAAACCCGGCACGGGAGGCCACCATGTTCGCAATCATGATGTCGTCGATCGCCGTTGCTTCCAGCGTATCCGCCCTTCCCGACACTTCGGGCATGAAGAAAGAGCCGACCCGCTACTGCCGGGAAGTGAATAACGCGTCCTCAAGGCTATATGCCGTTAAGGTCTGCCGGACTCGCGCGGAATGGCGGCGCTGGGAGGCATGCCACGGCTCCGTCACCCGCTATTGCACTCCGAAGAAAAAGGCGATCGTGGAAACGGCTTCGCTTGGCCGCGAGACCGCTTATCCGCTGAATGATGACAGCCGGATTATATGCCGGGACCTCAAGGAAACGGGGACCCGGATCATCATCCACGAAACGTGTTTGCCGAAGCGCGAGTGGGACCGGATGTGGTCCGACACTTCGGAAGCCGTGCGCAAGCTTCAGGGCGACTTTTCGACTCGCCCGCCTCAGGAACCGCGGGATTTCATCAGCCCGCGCTGACTTTTCCGTACCTTTGACTGGCAGCTGTCGAACTTGACGCGCCTGGCGGCGTTCTCACCGTCGTGAAAATCGCCACTTACAACGTGAACGGCATCAATGGCCGACTGCCCATCCTGCTCCGCTGGCTTCAAGAGACCACGCCCGACATGGTCTGCCTGCAGGAGCTCAAGGCGCCGGCTGACCGCTTCCCCGAAAGGGTGATAAGGGAGGCAGGCTATTCCGCCATCTGGCACGGCCAACCCCGCTGGAACGGGGTGGCGCTTCTCAGCCGCAGCGGCGACCCCGTCGAGATTCGCCGAGCCCTTCCGAACGATCCGGACCTGAGCCAGTCCCGCTATCTTGAGGCGGCCGTCAACGGCGTCCTGATCGCCGGCTTCTACGCGCCCAATGGCAATCCCTGGCCTGGCCCGAAATTCGATTACAAGCTCGCCTGGCTGAGCGAGCTTCGCCGCCATGCGGCGACAATGTTCGCCGCGAAGGCGCCGGTCGTCCTGATCGGCGACTGGAACATCATCCCGACCGAATCCGACGTCTACAAGCCCGAGCGGTGGAAGGACGATGCCCTGTTCGCCCCGCAGGCCCGCGAGATCTACGCCGCGATGCTTGAGGATGGCTGGACCGACGCACTCGACAGGCATTTCAAGGGGAAGCCGCCCTTCACCTTCTGGCATTACTGGCGCCAGTCGTTCGAGCGCGATGCCGGAATTCGAATCGATCATGCCTTGCTCAACGGGCACGCGGCAAAACGCCTGAGGTCGGCCGGGGTCGATCGCGAGCCCCGCAGCTGGCCGGGAACGAGCGACCATGCGCCTGTGTGGATCGAGTTGAAGGACTGACGATGGCCAATTCGAAAACCACCGCCGGCAAGGGCAAGCTTAAGTTGTTCAAGACGGTCATCGGCTTCCATGACGCCTATGTCGCGGCGCCGAGCCAGAAGGCCGCGCTGGAGGCCTGGGGGCGTCGACCGACCTATTCGGCGCCAAGCTGGCCGAACGGGTCGACGATGCAGGGGTTTGCAATGCCGCCTTCGACAAACCAGGCGCCATCATCACCGCCAAGCGCGGCACGAAGAAGGAATGGAGTAAACGTCCCCGCTCAAAGCCGAAGGGGCGCCCGAAAGCCGAACTCGCGAGGGCCAATATCGAGCAACGCATTGCGGCATTGGATAAGCGTCATGCCAAGGCACTTGCCACGCTGGACAGCAAGATCGAGGAACTCGGCGCCAAGCGTGCAGCGCTCGAACGGAGCTTCGCCGCTGACCGAGAAAAGCTCAGCGCCGAGCGGGACGCTATTTAACCCGGGCCGCCTTGACGATCTTGACTACCGGCTCGAGCATCTGGCCGCGCATGACGCCCTCACCTTTGGTCGGGCTGGTCGGCGATGCGAGGATCGCCTGGACGACGTCCATGCCCTCGATGACACGGCCGAATGCGGCGAAGCCAATGTCCGGTCCCTTGGCGTCGAACGCCGGCACGTCGTGGGTCATGATGAAGAAGTCGCTGCGCGCTGTACCTGCGCCCGCATTGGCCATGGCGATCGTGCCGGCGACATTCTTTAGACCGGTCGCGGCGGTCGATTCGTGCTTGATGGGCGGCAATTGCCTGGCGCCATCGCGGACACCGCCCTGGATGATTCCGCCCTCGCCGTATTTCAGCGCGCGATAGAAGGGCTGCCCGTCGAGCCAGCCCTTGTCGACATAAGCCAGGAAATTGGCAGTGGTGACCGGAGCGCGGCCCTTGTCGAGCGCGAGGACGATTCGGCCCTTCTCGGTTTCCAGCGCGACCCTGACCAGCTCCTCTGCGACGGAGGTCGAGGCGGGGGCCGCAGGGGCCGGCGGGGTCTGAGCAAGGGTCGGGGCGGCCGCCGCAAGCAAGGTGGCAAGGATGATTCGCTTGATCATTGGGGCGACATAGCAAGCCGAATCTGAATCGTCCTTTTCCAATTCCCGCCAACCCCTTATAGGCCCGGACCGTGACCAGCCTGCCGATCGAAGAAACGCAGCGGCTCCCTGCCGACTGGCGCGACCTGTTCGCGTTGACCAAACCGCGCGTGATGAGCCTGGTCGTCTTCACCGGCTTGTGCGGACTTCTTTCGGCACGTTCACCAATCCATCCGGTCATCGCCTTCACAGCAGTGTTGTGCATCGCACTTGCCGCCGGGGCCGCGGGTGCGCTCAACCAGTGGTACGAGGCCGATCTGGACGCTAAGATGCGCCGGACCGCCAACCGGCCGCTTCCGGGCGGACGAATGGACCGGCAATCCGCGCTTCATTTCGGCGTCGGCCTAAGCGTCTTTTCCGTCATACTGATGGGCTTCGCGGCCAATTGGCTGGCTGCGGCGTGGCTCGCCTTTTCCATTCTGTTCTACGTCCTCGTTTATACCGTCTGGCTGAAGCCGAGGACGGCTCAGAACATCGTCATTGGCGGCGCAGCGGGCGCCTTTCCGCCGCTGATCGGCTGGGCCGCGGCGACCGGCGACACGCCGCTTCTTCCGTGGCTGCTGTTCGCGATCATCTTCCTGTGGACCCCGCCGCATTTCTGGGCGCTGAGCCTGTTCGTCCGCACCGATTATGCGAAAGCGGGCGTGCCAATGCTCCCGGTGGTCGCGGGAATCGCGGTGACCCGTCGCCACATTCTGCTTTACACCCTGCCAATGATCGCCGCCGCATTGGCGCCCTGGGCGCTTGGGCTTGCCAGCTGGATCTACGGCCTGACGTCGATCGTCCTCAATCTCCTATTCCTTGCGCTGGCGGTAGCTGTCGCGCGAAACACAGCAACGGAGCCCGCCAAAATGGGACCGGAGAAAAAGTTGTTCGGATTTTCGATCCTCTACCTGTTCGCGCTGTTCGCGGGCATCGTCGTCGACCGTTTGGTGCTGGCATGAGACCTGACGATGAGGACCTCGTTCGCCGCCGCCAGCGCGACAACGCCCGGGTCACGGCGCTGATTCTTGGCGGCTTCGCCATATTGGTGTTCGCGATCACCATTGCCAAAATGGCGCTTGCCGGATGAATACCATCGCCGAAAAGAACAAGACGGTCGCTTTTCGTGCCGCCCTGTTCGGGCTGGCGATGCTCGGCCTCGCGTTCGCTTCGGTCCCGCTTTACCGGGTGTTCTGCCAGGTCACGGGCTTCGGCGGGACGACCCAGGTCGCGGACCGCGCCCCTGGCGCCGTCGCCGGCCAGGTCGGGGTCCGCTTCGACGCGAACGTCGAACCGTCGATGCCATGGAAGTTCGCGCCCGAGCAGACGACCGTTCGGGTTCACCCCGGCGCCAGAACGACAATCTACTACCGCGCGACCAACCTTGTCGCCCGCCCGACGACAGGCCGCGCCGTATTCAACGTCACGCCGTCCCAGGCCGGCCAGTATTTCAGCAAGATCGAGTGCTTCTGCTTCACGGAGCAGACGCTGAAGGGCGGCGAATCCGTTAAGATGCCGGTGATCTTCTACGTCGACCCGAAGATCCGCGAGGACGACGCGACCAAGCACATCGACGAGATCACGTTGAGCTATACATTTTACCCGGTGGAAAATCCCACAAACGGCGGCTAGAGCGCTTGCCAGAAATTCCAAGGACACTCCCATGGCCGGTACGAAGAACCACGATTATCACATTCTTGCGCCCGATCCCTGGCCGATCATCGGCGCCTTCTCCGCGCTCGCGCTTTTCGGCGGGGGCGTCATGTGGATGCACGACAACCCCTATGGGATGATGGTGACGCTGGCTGGACTGCTGGGCGTCATTGTCACCATGGCCAGCTGGTGGGGCAACACGATCAAGGAAGCGCATGCCGGCGACCATACGCCGGTTGTGTCGCTCCACCTGCGCTACGGGATGATCCTGTTCATCGCTTCAGAAGTGATGTTCTTCGTCGCCTGGTTCTGGGCGTTTTTCTCCGCCGCCCTCTTCCCGAGCGCGGTCGAGACGATCGGGGCACAATGGCCGCCGAAGGGCACCGAAGTCCTCGATCCGTTCAGTTTCCCGCTGCTCAATACGTTGATCCTTCTGTGCTCCGGCACCACGGTCACCTGGGCGCACCACGCGCTCATCCACGGCGACCGCGAAGGCCTCAAGAAGGGCCTGCTCTGCACGATCCTGCTCGGCCTGCTGTTCACCTCGATCCAGGCTTACGAGTACATTCACGCGCCGTTCGCCTTCAAGACGACCAATGGTGGCACCATCTATGGCTCGACCTTCTTCATGGCGACTGGTTTTCACGGCTTCCACGTTATCGTCGGGACCATCTTCCTGATCGTCTGCTACCTGCGCGCGCTGAAAGGTCATTTTACGCCCAGGCAGCATTTCGGCTTCGAAGCTGCGGCATGGTACTGGCACTTCGTCGACGTCGTCTGGCTCTTCCTGTTCGTCTCCATCTACATCTGGGGCGGCTGGGGCGCGCCGATCCACGGTTAAGGCATGACCGGTCCGACCCTGGCGGGGGCGAGCCTCAAGGGGCTCTGCCCCCGTTGCGGCGCCAAGACGCTATTCCGAGGGCCGGTAATGCTTGCGGCGCGGTGCCGCTCCTGCGGACTCGATTACGACGCGTTCAATGTCGGTGACGGACCGGCCGCGTTCCTGATCCTGATCGTCGGCGCGATTGTCGCGGTTGCGGCGATATTCGTCGAACTGTCGTTCGAGCCGCCGTGGTGGATACATGCAGTCTGGCTTCCCGTCGGTATCCTGCTGACGGTCGGCGGCCTGAGACTCGGTAAGGCCGCGCTTCTCTACCAGGAATATAAGCATCAGGCGCGCGAAGGAAGGATCGGCCGATGATCCGCGTACCCGTCTTGCCGACTGTCGTCGTCGCCGCAGCCGTCGTGACCATGATAGGCCTTGGCTTCTGGCAGCTCGACCGCGCCGGACAGAAAGAGCGGCTGCTTGCAAGCTATGCCGCCTCCCAGGGTCTACCGGAAATCGCCTTTCCCACCGCGCCCCTTGGCGGAGAGCCCCCACTGTTTCGGCGCGCCAAGGGCCAGTGCCTCCAAGTCACTGGTTGGCGTCAGGTCGCAGGCCAGAATGCCCGACGCGAGGTTGGCTATGCCTTCCTTGCCGATTGCCGCACGGGCGCGGAAGGCCCCGGAATGGTCGTCGACGCCGGCTGGTCAGCCAACCCGCAGAGCAAGCCGCAATGGACCGGAGGCCCGGTCGAGGGCGTTGTCGCGCCCGACAAGGCTGCGCGCATGCGGCTTGTGTCCGCAAGCGGGCTCGGCGGGCTTGTGGCTAGCGCCCCGCCATCGCCCGAGATGATCCCCAATAACCACCGGTCCTATGCGGTCCAGTGGTTCGCCTTCGCCGCCATCGCGCTCATCATTTACGGACTTGCATTGGCGAAGCGCGCGAAGGAGGCGGCAAACTGATGCAGCTGTCCACGCTCTCGAATGGTCTTCGGGTCGTCAGCCGGGCCATGCCGGGGATCGAGACGGTGGCCGTCGGCCTGTTCGCCGACGTCGGATCGCGCCACGAAGATGCGCGCATCAACGGTATTGCGCACCTATTCGAACATATGGTCTTCAAGGGCGCTGGCCGACGTAATGCCGGCGAGATCAGCGAGGCGATCGAGGAGGTTGGAGGCGATCTCAACGCCTGCACCGAGCGCGACGCCACCAGCTTCACCGCCAGCCTGATGGCCGAGCATCTTCCGCTTGGTATCGAGATTATCGCCGATCTTGTCCTTAGGCCTCAGCTTACGCCGCGTGACCTCGATCGAGAAAAGCAGGTCGTTCTCCAGGAGCTGGGCGAAGCGCGTGACACGCCGAACGATATCATCTTCGACGATCTGTGGAGCGCTGCCTATGCCGGGCAGCCGCTGGGTCGGGCCATTCTCGGCGACGAAGAGAGCATCGAGGCGATCGCTCTCGACGATCTCCATCGCTGGCGGAACGACCATTATCGCGGAGGGGGAATGATTCTCGCTGCGGCCGGAAAGGTCGATCACGACGTGTTGGTCGCCCTCGCCGAAAGCCATTTCGCAGACCTTCCAGATGGTGACCGTCCAACGTTCGACCCGGCGACTTTTACCGCCGGCTCCCGAGTCAGCCGCGCGCCGAGCGATCAGGCGCATTTGACGCTGGCCTATCCCGCCCCTGCCGCGACTGCCGACGATTATTTCGCCGCGCGGCTATTCGCAGACATCGTTGGCGGCGGCATGTCGTCGCGGCTGTTCCAAGAAGTTCGCGAGGATCGCGGGCTTGCCTATTCGATCTATTCGGTGGTCCACCCGTTCTCCGACACAGGTTTGTTCTACACCTATGCGGCCACGGCGAAAAAAGCGTCCGCTGAGGCGGCGCAGATCATCGATTCGGTGATCGCCGAGGCCGCGGGTGACGCGACCCAGCGCGAGCTCGACCGCGTTCGGACGCAGGCAAAGGCGGGACTGCTTATGTCGCTGGAGACCCCGTGGGGGCAAGCGAGCTACGCCGCGCGCCAGCTCGCCGTTTATGGCCGACTGATTGAGCCGGACGAGGTTCTCGAGCGGCTCGCGGCGGTCAAGCTCGACGACATCCGTTCGGCTGGATCGAGGATGATCGCCGGCGGCGCTGCCCGCGCGACAATCGGCGTGCCGTCGGTTCGTGCCGCATGAGCCTGGCGGATCTCAAGACGATCGTCGCTGAACCCTGGAACGATTGGGGTCTCGTCGACAGTGGCAACGGCCGGAAGCTGGAACGCTACGGCTCGGTCCGGGTCATCCGCCCGGAACCACAGGCAATGTGGCTTCCTTCAAACGAGGACTGGAATTCCGACGCGACCTTCGTCCCCGGAAGCGACGAGGAAGGTGGCGGGCGCTGGCAAAAGCATGGCAATGTTCCCGCCGATTGGCCTCTGGCGCGTGGCAACACCCGCTTCCATGCCAGCCTGACACCGTTCCGCCATCTCGCCTTCTTCCCCGACATGACGCCGCAGTGGGATTGGATGCGGGAGCTTCTTGGCCCGGAGACCGAGGCGCTGAACCTGTTCGGCTATACTGGCGTCGGAACGCTTCAGCTCGCCGACACTGGCGCGCGGATGGTACATGTCGATGCTTCGAAGAAGTCTGTCGAAGGTGCCCGGCGCAATGCGGATCTGTCCGGAATGAGCGGCCACCCGATCCGCTGGCTGGTCGACGACGCGGCCAAGTTCACCGCGCGAGAGGTCCGGCGCGGTCGCCGCTATGACGGAATCATGCTCGATCCGCCCAAGTTCGGACGCGGACCGGAGGGCGAGTTGTGGCGGCTGGAGGAGCACCTCGCACCGTTGCTCGGCGATTGCGTGAGTCTGCTGGATGCGGACAGCCGGTTCCTCGTCTTGACGGTCTATGCCGTTCGCATGTCGGCGCTGGCGATTGGCGAGTTGATGCGGCAGTTGACCGCGCATCTCGGCGGCACTGTCGAATGCGGCGAGATGGCGGTTCGCGAGGAGGCGCGCGGCCTGCTGCTTCCCACTGCCATCTTCGCGCGCTGGTCCCGCTAGGTTCTCGCGGCGCGGATCGCGGCGCCGGTGACGAACGGCGCTCCGGCGATGATGAACAAGGCGACGGCGGCTTCCAGCTTCAGCGCCGAACCTGAATCGCTCCCTGTTGCAGCGGCACCGAAAATCACCAGCGGAACCGCGAGCGGAAGAAGCAGCACCCCGGCAAGGGACGAGGCTCGGCCAAGTCCCGCGGTAAGTGACGCCACAGCGACCGCAAGTGCGGCCAACGCCGGCGTTCCAATCGCCAGTGACAGCGCGGTTCGCGCCGTCGCTTGCTGATCCAGGCCAACCAGGGCGCTGGCAGGAAGAAGGGCAATGAATAGCAACGGACCGAATGCCAGCCAGTGACCTGCGATCTTGGCGAATGCGACGCCTTCCTCGCTCGTCCCGGCAAGCGCCAATTGGTCCAGCAGCCCATCAGCGCGGTCCGGTTCGATCAGGCGCTCGATCGGCAGCAGGGCTGACGTCAGGGCGGCGATCCACAAGGCGCCCGGCCCAATGCGCGCAAGGACGGGTGCGTCAGGACCAACGGCGAATGGCACGATCGCCGCGACAATCAGAAAGAAAATCATCGGTAGCCATGCCGAACCTGTGAGGCCGCGCCGAAACTCACGCACGATGAGCGCCAAGATCACGACGTCATGTCCACGACCTGCCATTCGCCTCCCAGCGGCTGGTGGCTTGCGGCGAGCACGCCACCCCCAGCGGACCGGTGGTCGCGGATGGCTATTTCCAGCCGGTTGCGGCCGTCGGAATCGAGGCCATTCAGGGGCTCGTCGAGCAGCCACAATGGTGCGCCGCTGGCCATCACCCGAGCGAGCCGGGCGCGGCGGGCCTGGCCGGTCGAAAGCAATCGAACCGGGACATCGGCAAGCCGGTCGAGCCCGAACGCCGCCATTGCCTCGGCAAGCCTGGGGCCGCGCCAGAAGCCGAGCGCCCGTCCGAGCGGAAGTTCGCTGTCGAGTGCAAGGTCGTCGTTTGCGAGAGCGGCGTCCGCGCGTTCGACTTTTCCGGCGCCTGCCTTGAGGAGTCCCGCCACGAGGCGGATGAGGCTCGACTTGCCGCAGCCGTTTGGACCCGTGAGCACAACTCCATCCCCAGATTCGATTTCGATATCGAGCCCCTCGAACAGCAACCGCCCGCCCCGGACCAGCGCAAGTCCATGCCCGCGGAGCAGGCTCAACCCTCTTCCTCCAGCGCGTGCATGTCTTCATCGCCGAAGCCGAAATGATGACCGGCTTCGTGGATCAGGACGTGGCGGACGAGATGCTCCAGTTCCTCACCGTCCTCGATCCATTCGTCGAGGATGGCGCGCCGGAACAGGCGGATGCGGTCGGGCATGGTGCCGGACGTGTCGACGCTTCGCTCGCCGATCGGAATTCCTTCGTACACGCCCGTCAGGTCGAGCGGATGCTCGATGCCGAGCTCTTTCAGCAGATCTTCATCGGCGAAATCCTCGACCTGAAGAACGACGTGAGCGAGCTTGGAAGCGAATGGCTGCGGCAGGGATTTTAGCGCCGAACGGGCGATCGCCTCGATCTCGTCGAGCGTCGGAGGATGATCGAACTGCCGCACCATGGCGGCAAAGCCTTAGGCAAGCTTGTGCCTGTCGCCAAGCGCCACTAGAGGGACGCCGTCCAGCGATATGCGGAGCGGTGGCCGAGTGGTCGAAGGCGCTCGCCTGGAAAGTGAGTATACGGCAAAACCGTATCGAGGGTTCGAATCCCTCCCGCTCCGCCAATCCCTGGATTTCCGCGTCGCGGCGTTTTCGCCTAGTGGGCGGTTATGAAGAGCGCGGAACATTCGTGGACGCCGCGGTCGTGGCGGTCTCGCCCGGCCGCGCAGCAGCCCGATTACGACCCGGCGGAACTGGACATCGTCCTTTCGGACGTCCGAGAGCAGGGTCCACTCGTCTTGCGAGAAGAATGCGCTGCGCTTCGTGAAAAATGCGCTGCAGCGGCGGCAGGCGCTGCGTTCATCGTTCAGGCCGGGGACTGCGCGGAGTCGCTCGCAAACGATCCCGTGGCCGAGTCTGATGCGGCAGTTAAGCTCTTCGCCGAGTTGGATGACGCCGTCCGCGGCGAGACGGTCCGGATAGCCAGAATCGCCGGGCAATTCGCCAAGCCGCGAAGCCAGCCTTTCGAGTCCCGCGTTGGCCTGATGCTCCCGGCCTATCGCGGCGATGCGGTCAACGGCTTGCCATTCGATTCCGCGGCTCGCCGCCACGACCCGGCGCGGCTGGCAGCCGCCTATCGCCATTCGGCGGCGACGATCGGGAAGCTCCGCCGTATCGAGAGCCCGGTCTTTACCAGTCACGAAGCGCTAATCCTCCCTTATGAGGAAGCATTGGTCGTCCAGGACAGCGAGGGCGGCTGGTGGTCCGGCTCCGGGCACATGCTTTGGATCGGGGACCGAACCCGCGAGATTGACGGCGCGCATGTCGAATTCGCGTCCGGCATAGAAAATGTCATAGGGGTGAAATGCGGTCCGTCGCTCGGCGCAGAACAACTCCTTCGCTTGGCCGAAACGCTCGATCCGAAGCGTACTGCGGGAAAGCTGCTGCTTATCGGCCGATTTGGGGCGAACCGCATCGAATCCTGCCTGCCGCCCTTGCTTCGCGCCGCGAGCCGCGAGGGCTTGGCTACAGGATGGATGATCGATCCGATGCACGGCAACACGCGCAACTTTGGAGGTCGCAAGCGCCGCCGGATTGCGGACATGGTCGAGGAGGTCCGCGCATTCTTCAATATCTGCCGAAGCGAGGGCGTCGAGCCGGCTGGAATCCACCTCGAAGTGGCGCCGGGCCAGGTTGCAGAGTGCATCGACTTCGACGGACATGATCCGATGGCGAACTTCCCCTGCGACCCACGACTCAACAGCGACCAGACCGTCGATCTGGTGAAGCTGGCCGATGCTTGTCGCCGCCAGATGGTTCACGCGTGACCAGTCTGGAGGCCCGCCGAACCGGGCCGATTCGCGGGGCCGCCGCCATCTCCGGCGACAAGAGCTGCTCGCACAGGGCGTTAATACTCGGGGCAATGGCCGATGGCGAAACGCTGGTGCACGGGCTCTCCGATTGCGCTGACGTGGGGATGACCATCGCCGCGCTCGAAGCCTTCGGTGTTCTCGTCGCGCGCGATGGCGAAAGCTGCCGTATCAAGGGCGGATCGTGGATCAGCCCGAATTCGCCGATCGATTGTGGGAATAGCGGCACCACTGCCCGCCTGATGCTCGGCGCGGTGGCCGGAATGACCGGCGTCGAAGCGACCTTCACCGGTGACGAAAGCCTGTCGCGCCGGCCGATGCGGCGGCTGGTGGATCCGCTTCGGCGAATGGGAGCCGACATTGATGGCGAAGATACATTGCCTCGGACGGTGAAGGGCGCGCGGCTTGGTGGGATCGATTTTCGCAATGTCCCAGCTTCGGCGCAGGTCAAATCGGCGCTGCTGCTCGCTGGCCTTTCAACAGCCGCGCCAATCCGGATCGCCGAGCCGGTCCCTTCGCGCGACCACACGGAAATCATGCTTCGCGAGTTTGGAGTGGATCTGTTGTTGGAGGACGAGGGCATCGCTCTTGGTCAGAAGCGGGGCCTCCGCAGTGGCGAACTAACGATCGGAGCCGACCCGTCCTCCGCCGCATTCCCGCTGGTCGCCGCCGCAATTCTTCCCGGATCCGACGTCTGGATCGAAGGCATGAACCTCAATGCGTTGCGCACCGGCCTGTATGAGGTGCTGGAGGAAATGGGCGCGGGCCTCGGGGTCGACAACGAGCGAATCGTAAGCGGAGAGATCGTCGGCGATGTCCGGGTCAGGCATTCGCCGCTTTCACCGTGCCACGTTCCGGCTCACCGCGTCCCGGCGATGATCGACGAAATTCCCGCATTGGCCGTCGCTTGCGCATTCGCCAATGGTGAGAGCATCATCGAAGGATTGGATGAGCTTCGTCACAAGGAGAGCGACCGGCTTGGCGCCATCGTCGCGGGGCTAACAGCTTGCGGTGTCGTTGCGCTTGTACGCGAGGACAATCTCCACATTTTCGGCCGCGAGTCCGTTCGCGGCGGCGCGAATATTGCAACGGAGGGCGACCACCGCATCGCCATGGCAATGCTGACGCTTGGCCTTGCCAGCGAACAGCCGGTGTCCGTCGACCACGCGGAAATGATCGCGACCAGCTTTCCAGGCTATGAAACGGTCATGCGCGGCCTGGGAGCGGACCTGACATGAGTACCAACAGCTTCGGGCGAATGTTTCGGCTGACGACCTGGGGCGAAAGTCATGGCCCGGCGATCGGCTGCGTCGTCGACGGCTCCCCGCCCGGGCTTGTTCTGGACGAGGCCCATGTCCAACGCTTCCTCGATCTGCGCAGGCCGGGCACGTCGGCAAATGTGTCGGCCCGAGCAGAGCCGGACCGGGTGCGGATCCTGTCCGGCGTTTACGAGGGGAGGACGACGGGCTCTCCGATCGCGATGACGATCGAGAATGTCGATGCCAGGCCGGGCGACTATGCCGACCTGCCCCCCGGCTCGGCCATGCCGATGCCGCCTATGATGCCAAATACGGAATTCGCGATCCTCGCGGCGGGGGCCGAGCTTCGGCACGCGAGACCGCGATGCGGGTCGCCGGCGGGGCAGTGGCACGGCTGGTCATTCCGGAAGTGACGCTTGCCGCCCGGGTGGTCGAAGTTGGCGCTGAGGCAGATACGGCGCAATGGAATGCGATGATCGCCGATGCCAAGTCGACGGACGATAGCCTCGGCGGGATCGTCGAATGCGTCGCCAGCGGCGTGCCGCCCGGCTGGGGCGCACCAATCTATGCCAAGCTAGACGCCGAACTTGCCGCGGCGTGCATGGGAATTAATGCCGCCAAGGGTGTCGAGATCGGCGAAGGCTTCGCCGCCGGCCAAGCACGGGGCAAGGAAAGCCGCGCGGCGATGGCCGCGAGCGGAATCGACGGCGGTATCTCGACCGGGAAACCAATTGTGATCCGTGTGGCCTTCAAGCCGACTTCGAGCATCGGCATCGGCGGTCGGCACGACCCTTGCGTTGCACTGCGCGCACCGCCTGTCGTGGAGGCGATGGTGGCGCTGGTGTTAGCCGACCACAAACTTCTGCATCGCGGTCAGTGTGCTGAGGTCTAATGACATTTGAAGCGGTCGAATGGCTCCAGGCACGCCTTGCAGCGCCACTGCGCCTTGCAAGGCGTCGAGCCGAAGCGGCTGACTTCCTCGGTATCGCTCGAACCGCATTGGGGGCAAGTCGCGGACTTGGCGAGCTCGGGCGGGGCGATTCCGTAACGGCGCAGCGCATCCTTTCCAGCCTCGCTGATCCAGTCGGTTGTCCAGGCCGGTGACAAGGTGGTCTTGATCGTCACATCGCGATAGCCCGACGCGTCGAGCGCCTCGCGTACCGAGCGTTCGATGAAGGCGGTTGCGGGGCAGCCCGAATAGGTCGGCGTAATCGTCACTTCATGGTCGGTAACGGCGCGGACGATGCCGAGATCGACGATAGAGACAACCGGGATTTCAGGATCGGGAACATCCGCCAGAACCGCCCAGATCGCCTTCTCGTGCATCACACGCGCTCGATGATCAGCGCAATACCCTGCCCGACGCCGATGCACATGGTCGCGAGGCCATAGCGGCCGCCGCTGCGCTGAAGCTCCTCAGTCGCTGTGAGGGCGAGACGCGCACCCGACATGCCGAGCGGATGGCCGAGGGCGATGGCGCCGCCATTGGGGTTCACGTGGGCCGCATCGTCGGGAAGGCCGAGCATCCGCATGACCTGCAATCCCTGCGCGGCGAACGCCTCGTTCAATTCGATGACGTCGATGTCGCCGATTGCAAGGCCGAGCCGTTTCAGGAGCTTCTCGCTGGCCGGAGCCGGGCCGATGCCCATGATGCGTGGCTCGACGCCGGCGACAGCGGCGCCAAGCACCCGGGCGCGGGGCGTGAGGCCGTATTTCTCGATGGCCGCTCGGCTTGCGACGATGAGGGCCGCCGCGCCATCATTAACCCCGCTGGCATTGCCGGCGGTGATCGTTCCGTCCGGCCGGACGATGGGTTTCAGCGCACCAAGCTTCTCCGCGCTGGTCTCGCGCGGATGCTCGTCTTGAGTAACGACGATCGGATCGCCCCTTCGCTGGGGATCGTGACCGGAATGATTTCGGCAGCGAGACGGCCATTGGCTTGGGCAGCGGCCGCGCGGCGCTGGCTTTCCGCGGCGAACTTGTCCTGGTCCTCGCGGCTGACGTGGAAGTCCGCAGCGACGTTTTCGGCGGTTTCGGGCATCGAATCGATCCCGAATTCGTCCTTCAGGCGCTTGTTGACGAAGCGCCAGCCGATGGTCGTGTCAAAGATCGCATTGGCACGCGAGAAGGCGCTGTCAGCCTTTGGCATGACGAAGGGGGCGCGGCTCATGCTTTCGACGCCGCCGGCAATCATCAGTTCGGCCTCGCCCGATTTGATCGCACGCGCCGCCATCGCCACCGCGTCGAGACCCGAGCCGCACAAACGGTTGACGGTCGTGCCCGGCACCGCCGCGCCGAGGCCGGCGAGCAGCGAGGCCATTCGGGCGACATTGCGATTGTCTTCGCCCGCCTGATTTGCGCAGCCGAGGATCACATCGTCGACATGCGCCCAGTGGACGCCCCGATTGCGCTCCTTGAGAGCGCGCAGGGGGATGGCGGCAAGGTCGTCGGGCCGAACGGAACTCAGCGCGCCGCCGTAACGGCCGATGGGGGTGCGAACGGCGTCGCAGATGAATGCGTCAGTCAAATTACTCCGCGCCTCATTTGGTCGAGCTCGATGCTTTCGAACAGAGCCTTGAAATTGCCCTCGCCGAATCCCTCGTTGCCCTTGCGCTGGATGATCTCGAAGAAGATCGGGCCGATGACATTCTGAGTAAAGATCTGAAGGAGCAGGCCCTGGCCTTCGGTCGGCGCCCCGTCCATCAGGATTCGGCGCTTCTCGAGCTCGGGAATGCTTTCCTCGTGGCCTTTGATGCGCTCCGGAAGCATCTCGTAGTAGGTGTCGGGCGTATCCTGGAAGGGAATGCCCCGCGCAGCGAGGATATCGACCGCCTTGTAGATATCGTCGGAGCCGAGCGCGATGTGCTGGATGCCCTCGCCCTTATACTCGCGCAAAAACTCCTCAATCTGGCTCTTGTCGTCTTGGCTCTCGTTCAAGGGGATGCGGATCTTGCCGCAGGGCGAAGTCATCGCCTTGGAGAAGAGGCCGGTGACCTTCCCTTCGATGTCGAAGTAGCGGATCTCGCGGAAGTTGAAGAGCCGCTCATAGAATTCGGCCCAGGTCGCCATGTTGCCGCGGTTTACGTTGTGGGTGAGGTGATCGAGATAGGTGAGGCGGGAATCCGCCGCCTTCATCGTCTCCCGCCAGCCTTCGAAGAATTCGAAATCCTGTTCGTAGATCGAGCCCTTGTCGCCATATTTGTCGACGAAATAGAGGCGCGAGCCGCCAATCCCCTGAATCGCCGGGATGACCATCTCGCCCTCAGCGGCGTCGGTCTCGGCATTGGTCGCGCCAAGCGACAACGCGCGGGCGTGGGCCGCGGCGGCGTCCTTGACCCGGAAGGCCATGGCGGCTGCGCACGGACCATGCTCGACCGCGAACTGCGACTCGAAGCTGTTCGGCTCCGCATTGATGATGAAGTTGATGTCGCCCTGACGGTGGAGGGTGACGTCCTTGCGCCGGTGCTTCGCGACCGCCGGAAAACCCATCTTTGTAAACAGCTTGCGCAAAAGCTCCGGATCGGGCGCGGCATATTCGACGAATTCGAAGCCGTCGGTTCCCATCGGGTTCTCGAGGCCGAGCGGGCCGAGGTCGATTGCGGGCTTGGGTGTGGCGGTGGTGGTGGCCATGGGTCTGTGCTCCTTTGCGGCCCAAGTGCATCCGGGCCACGCGCATTTCAAGCGCGGCTGCGGTGGCGCTATAGTGCGTTGCGGTCAGCCGCGCGACAGGGGAATCGCCATGCGTCCCAGCCAATCCTGTGTTGCGTATGTTCCTATCCTGCTCGGGTTCGTGGTCGCGGCCCCCGCTTCGGCCCAGAGCATCGAGCCACGCGCCTATTCCCCAGCACCCGTCGGAGCCAATTTCGCGATCCTCGGCTGGAGCGAGTCCAAGGGTGCGATCCCGGTCGATCCGGCGCTGCCCCTTTCAGACATCGACCTGAAAATAGAGGGAGTTGCGGCCGCATACGTTCGATCGATCAACCTGTTTGGCAAGTCCGCCAAGTTCGATTTGATTGTACCTGTTGCTCATCTCAAAGGCCTTGCGACGTATTTTGGCGATCCGGTAGAACGCGACATTCGGGGATGAGCGATCCTTTGGGGCGTCTCACTATCCTGCTTTACGGGGCACCGGCGATGAGTCCGGCGGAATTCCGCGAGTACCGCCAAGGCCTGCTGCTCGGCGCCAGCGTGCAGCTATCTATTCCTATCGGTCAGTATGACGGGGACAGGCTGCTGAACCTGGGCGGCAACCGCTGGACGATCAAACCCGAGCTTGGCGCCTCCCAGACTTGGGGCCGATGGACGTTCGAAGGCGCGCTAGGCGCCACATTCTATACCGCCAACAATGATTTTTTCGGCGGCCACGTGCGCAAGCAAAAGCCAATCTACTCGGCCCAGGGCCACGTCATCTATAATTTGAAGCCGGGGATGTGGCTGGCGGCCAACCTGTCATGGTTCGCTGGGGGCAAGACCAGCATTGACGGTGTTAGCGACGACAATCTGCAAGAGAACTGGCGCACGGGGGTTATCTTTGCGTTCCCCATCGATCGGCATTTCTCGGCGAAAGCGAATGCCAGCACGGGCGTATCGACACGCACCGGCAACAACTTCGACCTATTTGGAATTGCCCTGCAATACCGCTGGGGTGCCGGCATTTGAAGGAGAGGCGCGTGGACGCACCAATTGGCTGGAAATTGAGCGTGGACGGCAATGCGCTTGAGAGAAGCTACCGCTTCAAGGATTTCGCCGAAGCCTTCGCCTTCCTTACGCGCGTCGCGAAACACGCGGAGGCAGTGGATCACCATCCCGAATTCAGGAGCGTATGGAATCGCGTCGATTTTCGGCTCACGAGCCACGACAAGGGCGGCGTTACCGAGCGGGATGCCAAGCTGGCGGAGGCAATCGACCGGCTGGCTCGCTAATAAGATCCATTACTGAAAAGCGGACATTGGCCTACGCCGATGTTATCTTTGAATGCGCAATGGCACGGGGGAGGTATGATGCGAAAGTGGGTCATCGGGACGGTGGGATTCGCAGCGCTCGTCTTCGCCGCTTTCGCGCTTAGCCCTTGGCCCAGCATCCTGCTTGTTCGTACGATTTTCGATCGCGGAGCCGCCGAGGCATCTCAAAAGCTGGAGCGGCACGTGCCGCCGAACGTGAGCACGACCACACACCAGTACGATCCGAAGCGGTCCAATGCGCACCTCGATGTTCATCGGCCCGGGAAGCTGGAAAGCGACGCGCCTACCATTGTTTGGATTCACGGCGGCGGGTTCGTCTCCGGCCGGCGCGGCGACATCAGCAACTACGCCAAAATCCTTGCAGGCGCGGGCTTTACCGTCGTTAACGTCGACTACACCATCGCACCGGAAGCCCATTATCCGGAGCCAATCAGGCAGATCAATGCGGCATTGGCCTTTCTTGACCGAAACGCTTCGAAACTTGGAGTGAATGCCGGACGGATGGTTCTGGCGGGTGACAGTGCCGGCGCGCAGATCGCCGCGCAGACCGCAGCGGTGGTCACCAATCCTGCTTACGCCAGACTCGTGGGCATTGCTCCGGGACTGAAGCCGGGCCAGTTGGCAGGAACCCTGCTGTTTTGCGGCGTCTACGATATTTCGGGAATGGGCCGCGGCGGCGGAATCTTGGGATGGTTCGTCCAATCCGCGGGCTGGGCCTATAGCGGCAAGCGCGACTGGCGGGATGATCCCCAATTCCGGACCATGTCACTCGCAGCGCACCTTACCAACTACTTTCCCCCGGCATTTGTCAGCGCCGGCAATGCCGATCCGTTGGGTCCGCAATCGGTGGCGATGGCCCAGGCGCTCAAGAAGGCCGGTGTGCCGACGGAAACGTTGTTCTTTCCGGCCAGCTACGCGCCGCCGCTAGGGCACGAATATCAGTTCGATCTCGACGGTGCCGCAGGACAACTGGCCTTCCGCCGGTCCGTTGCGTGGTTGCGACAGCTACCCCGATGAAGCCGGACCGAGGTCAATACCCTCCCTTATTTGGCCTCCGGTGCCGGCCCGAGCAGGAGCTTGACCCCGACGGCATCGCAGGGAAAAATGGTCATATGCGGATGACCTTCGAACATTCCCGCCGCAGACTCGTGGGAAAGCGCGCGCACGACGACGAACACGGTCATCTCGTTAACGGCGTCCACCTTTTGGCTTCCCCCAGCTGGGGCTTGCCTTGTTGCTGAGGAAAACAGCCAGATAGGTGGCCTCGATCGTCATGACTGATCCTCAAGACTTACGAAGTGGAGCGAGCCCGCCAACCGAGTTTCACCAGTGTCTGACGGATGATTCTCGCCATCGAGAACCGGGACAATTTCGAAGTCGAATGGGCTGACGCCCTCCAGGCATGCCACGTTCACGCCGTATTGACTGGGGTTCGAGCGGCGTTGGTGATGCGTATAGATTCCGCATTTCGAGCAGAAGTGATGCTTGGCGATACCCGTGTTGAACTGGTAAGTCGCCAAGGCGTGGTCGCCCTGAGTTATGGTCAGTCCGCCGAGCTCAGCCGAGACCGCAACCGCGCCGCGCATCCGACAATATGAACAGGTGCATCGACGCGCCGTTTTTAACCCGTCGCTAAGCGTGACGACGAATCGCACCGCCCCGCAGTGACATGCGCCGTTCATTCGAGACCGCTCCTCGTTCATGATGCTTCCTCGTCTTAAATTTGCCTCTGCGAAATCGTGGCAGCCCACAGGAATTGCGGCAATGGGATAGCGCAGTCAGGGCCGAGCTAGGGATTGCGGAGAATTTCAACGGCGTCGGCAAAAGGCATGCAGGGGGCAACCGTTTTCATCGTGAACATCCATCCAGTAGCGAAGGTCGATGCATCCCTTCGCGACGTCGCCCGCGATGCAGCCGCGCGCCGAGCTAAACGCGAGTGCGGCTACGGGCGCGACAATCACGCGGCCGGGATCGACAATCTCTTCACTGCCGCCGCGAAGGTGGAGGAAGTAATGTGGCATGACAGGCTCCTCTCACGCGTGAGCTAGGCCGTCTCTCAGCTGTCGAGAGGCCTAAGCGTTGGGCTCGACAATGAACCAGCAGGGAATGAAGGCCGGTCTCGGGCTCAAGAAATCACTCTGATATAAGTGAGCCGATAACGCCTCAGGGAAAGCCGAGCCTGGCGACCAGTTGCCGATAACGCCTGTCGCTACGGAGCGGATCGAGGAACGCGTCGGTCTTGATGCCGACGAGGCCCGGATCGCGAACCGCGAAGGCCTTGTCCAGTTCGGCAAAGGCTTTGTCACGGTCGCCAAGCTGGGCGTAGATCGCTGCATATTGGTAGGTCGTATCGGAGCCGTATAGCTCGCGAAGACGGGCGATTCCCCGGGCAGCGGCGGCACGGTCGCCCGAACGGGCAGCCGCAATCGCCTCCCCGGTGATCCTCAGATAATCATCCTCGGGCATCTTGGCATATTCGGCGCGCGCCTTGTCTATTTCGCCCATTAGCATCCAGCTATCACCTGCCGTGCCATGACGGGCAGGATTGCCCGGTGCAATGGAGTTGGCACGATCGACCGCAGCGATTGCCTCCGGGTAGCGGCGAAGCAGAAGCAGCACGAGGCTCATCCGGGCATGAGCCCGGGCGTTGAGGCCGTCGAGCGCGATCATTCGCTGCGCAATCTTCAGTCCGGCCTCGCCGCGGTCCAGGGTGGCCAAAGTCGTTGCCGCATCGAGCAGCACGCGCGGATCGTCCGGTGCCAATTGCAGCGCTCGCTCGGTATGGCGAAGCAGGCCGGCGATATCGAGGCGATTGTAGGCGATTCGCGCGAGAGCAATGTCGGCCGCTCCAAACTTGGGCGCAATCTGCGCGGCGCGCTTCGCTGCCGCCTCGGCTAGAGCCAGCCTGCGCTTGCTGTCCTCCGGGTGACCTAGGAAATTTTCGGCGATGCTAGTGAGAATGAGCGAGCGCTGGACGTAGGCGTCGGCATAATTTCCATCCTGCTGGATCGCTGCGTTCGTGAGCCGAAGGGCCTGGTCGAATTCCTCCTCGCTAAGGGCAGTGATCCAGAGCTCCCGCCCGCGCAGCAGAAGGTCCTGGGCCAAGCTGCTGCCCGTGCCGCCGAGCGCCAAAGCGGCGCGACCCGCGCTGCCGATAGTGACGCTGAGCGCGCGGGCAACGTGCGTGGCGATGTCTGACTGGATTTTGATCGAATCGCCGGGAGCGCGGTCGTAGGTTTGGGCCCAGCGCTCGACCCCGTCCTTGCCGTCGACCAGTTGGGCGGAGATTCTAATGAGACCCGACGAACGGCGGACGCTTCCGGTGAGAACGTGCGCGACCTTGAGCCTGGCCGCCGCGGCCTTCGTATCGAGGCCCTTTTCGGCGGCCGAGGATTCCCGGCCGATCACCTCCATCCCCACCCGCGCCAAGGCAAGGCGCAATTCCTCGGCGATGCCTTCAGAAAAATAGGCCTGCTCCGGATCGTTCGAGAGGTTGACGAACGGAAGCACGGCAATGCGCCTGGCATGCGCGGGCCCCGGCCGAAGCAAGAACCAGCCACCGGCAATTGCGGTCGCGCCAACAGCCGCACCACCGGCAAGGGCAGTGCGACGGGAAATCCGTGGCGGATCGGAAGGCCAGGGTACCGATGGCGCCCCGCCCTCGATCCGAGCGCGTAACGCATTGATGAGCGCCGCGAGGCGGGGGTCGCTCGCACTGCCCTTCCAACCCTTCATCGAGAGCGCCTGGACCTCGCCGAAGCCCAATGGCGGCTCGACCGCATCGAGGAGAATTGGAAGATAGGTCCCGCGGCGCAGCGCGCGAGTTGCTTCGTCGCGAACAAAATGGCCCTGCGGCCCGACCGCGCCCGTCGACCAAACGACCAGGACGCAGCGCGCCGCTTCGAGATGTTCTTCGATCTCCCGACGCCAATCGGCGCCCTGGCCGATTTTGGCATCCCACCAAACGCTGAGACCTTGGGCTTCAAGCGCGGCGACCAGCGGGGCGAGGCGGGCGCGATCCTCAGCCTTGTATGAGATGAAGACGTCGGCAGCGGTAATCGCCATGCGGCCCCCACGAACGACACGAACGCCACAGAAGCATCAGCCCTTCGTAGACACTAGCAGGACCGCAATGGTCCGCAATCGCTCACGGCGCCGTGACGGCATACAAATGTTATGGCGTTCCACGATTGAGCTTTGAACATACGGGCCGGTGGCGTGTTCTAAAGATACGCAACCGGAAGGAACCGACATGGCCACTCAAGATGCCGTAGCACTGCTCAAGGAAGATCATCGCACCGTGGAAGACCTGTTCGCGAAGTTCGAGAAGGCGAGCGGCGATGACCGCAAAAAGGAAATCGCCGACCAGATCTGCATGGAACTGACCGTCCACGCGATGATCGAAGAAGAAATTTTCTATCCGGCTTGCGAGGGCCAGGTTGAGGAAGATCTGCTGACCGAGGCCTATGTCGAGCACGACGGCGCCAAGGTGCTGATCGGCGAGATCCAGGCCGGATCCCCGCAAGACGAATATTTCGACGCCAAGGTGAAGGTGCTGCAGGAGCAGATCGAGCATCACGTCGAGGAAGAGGAGAAAAGGATGGAAGGACTCTTCTCTCAGGCGCGCAAAGCTGGCGTCGACATGGATGCGCTTGGCGAGCAGCTGGCAGCGCGCAAGGAAGAGCTGAAGGCCAAGTTCACGGCCGAAGGCGTGCCTCCGCCGACGTTCACCACGCTTGAAGAAGTTCAGTAAATCGCAGCACTTGCGGTTGGACGGCAGGGACGAACGCGACCGATCCCTGCCGCCCCTTTCTAATTTGGTCTGACTACGCCCATCCGGTCCAGCCCGAGGCCACTGACATTTGTTAGTTTTCTAAGGAAAATTCGGGGCCGATATTATCTTTTGTTACAGGGTTTCCCGTTTACGCGAAGCCCTCTGCAATGCTTCCTCGACTGCGATAGTGAAGGCCAGATGCGTCGTTTGGCCCTGTAACAGTGGGCCGGTGCCATTGATTGCCGAGGGGGAAAGCAAGGCGTTCAGAAGCGCCCTCGAAAAGTTTTTGCGTCGGTTATTGCTTCGCTCGAGGCTCACGAAGTCCGAGCAGGAAGCCATTCTCGCCCTGCCGGCGCAAGAAGTCCGCACGGCTGCTCACCGCGATATCGTCCGTCCCGGTCATTGCTCGACCTTTTCAACCCTCGTCGTCGACGGTCTCGTGGCGCGCTTCGATCAGCTCGCCAACGGTCATCGCCAGATCACCGCGCTCCACATTGTCGGCGACTTCTGCGATCTCCACTCCGTTGTGGTTCCCGAAACGGGTTGGGGTATGGAATCCCTGACGGACTCGGTCGTCAGGCAAGTTCCCCACGAGGCCTTGCGAGACCTCGTCAAAAGCTCTCCGGCGATAGCCCTCGCCTTCTGGCGCGATACGGTGGTCGATTCTTCCGTCTTGGCCAAATGGGCGAGCGCCCTTGGCCGCCGGAGCGCCAAATCCCGGCTCGCTCATCTCCTTTGTGAGATGGGGTTGCGGTTCGAGCAAGCGGGGCTCAGCACCGACAGCGATTTCGATTTCCCGATCACTCAATCGCAGATCGCTGACGTGCTGGGTGTGACCCCGGTGCATCTAAACCGGACGATGCAAGCCCTGCGGCAGGATGGGCTACTGGTCACCAACGGATCGCGCTTTCGCCTGCCCGACCAACCGCGCCTGTGCCGAATCGCCCAGTTTGATCCGGCGTATCTTCTGCTCCACAAGCCGCCTAACGACTAGCTTCTGATCAGTGCCCAGCCGATCCATACGGCCGCGAGTGACAAGATTATGGATAAGGCGACGTACGAGGCGGCCGGCAGCGCGTCGCCCCGTTGCCATAGGGTCAGCGCATCCAGGCTGAAGGCCGAGAAAGTGGTGAAACCGCCTAGAAGGCCGGTCACAAAGAAAAGCTTGGCGGGCTGGCCGACGCCTTCCAGCGCACCGATGGCAATACCGATGGCGAGGCTGCCGGCGACATTGACCGCAAGCGTCCCGATAGGAAAGCCGTAACCGAACCAGGCGAGCGTCCATTTGCCGACCAACCAGCGAAGCACGGCCCCAAGCCCACCGCCGACAAAGACCGCAAGGGCATGGCCCATCAGGCGTCGACCACCAGGTCTTCCGGATGCGCGGTGAATCGGCGGACGATGACCACGATGATCCCGCCAATGATCAGGCCGAGCACCGCGCCAGCGACCGCCGTTAGCGACCATTCGACCAGGCCGGAGCCCGCTGACGCTTCTACGATGGCATGATGGATCATTGCTGGGAGCGGGGTGACGTGAAGCTCCTCGAAGCCATGAAGCAGGATCCCGCCGCCAACCCACAGCATCACTGCAATCCCGACGATCGACAGGAATTTAAGAAGCTTGGGGACGGCGTGAACCATGCCGAGGCCTAGTTTGCGTGCCGCCGGATTGGAACGCTTTGCGAGGTGCAGGCCAATGTCGTCGAGCTTCACGATGATGGCGACCGCCCCGTAAACGCCGACTGTCACTGCCACCGCGACGAGAAACAGCGCCGCTGCCCGGGTCCAGATGCTGGTGGCCTCGATGCTCGCGAGCGCAATGGCCATGATTTCTGCTGACAGAATGAAGTCGGTTCGAATGGCGCCCTTCACCTGCTTCTTCTCTAGATCGGCAGTGTCGCCCTCGAGGATGTCCTCGGCATGTTCGTGATGCTCGTGGAGCAGGGCCTCGACAATCTTCTCTGTCGCTTCGAACGCAAGGTACGCGCCCCCGATCATCAGCAAAGGGACGATCAAAAATGGCGCGAAGGCGCTGAGCAACAAGGCCCCGGGTAAAAGGAACAGCAGCTTGTTGCGCAAGGATCCGAGGGTGATCTTCCCGATGATCGGGAGTTCACGGTCCGGCGTGAGGCCGTGAACGTAGCGCGGGGTGACGGCGGTGTCGTCGATCACCACACCGGCCGCCTTGATGCCCGCTCGTCCGGCCGCCGCCGTGACGTCATCGACGCTTGCGGAAGCCAGCTTGGCGATCATTGCAACGTCATCGAGCAGTGCAAACAATCCGGACGGCATGCGAACCCCTTTTAGGAAGGCGCCTTGCTAGCGGGATGCCGCAAGCCTTGCCAGCGCCGATCTTTTTGACCAAGCGGTCGGCCATGCTTGGAATGGATTTCATCAAGGCCAACCGCAAGACGGTGGAACGCGCAATCGGGCAGAAAGGTGTCGACCTTGATCTCGACGTGCTTCTCGGGCTGGATGCGGAAACGCGGGCTTTGAAGACCCAGATTGACGAGCTTCGCGCGTCACGCAATGCCATCAGCGCTAGGTTCAAGGACGCCAAGCCCGAGGAGAAAGCCGCGCTCGGTGCCGAGGCCAAGGCCGCAGGGGCGCAGGCTGGCGAGCTTGAAACCCAGCTCGGCGAGAAAGAAACGGCGCTCAAGGCGCTGATGCTCAAGCTTCCGGGCATTCCCCATGCCGGAGCACCGGTCGGGCCGGACGAGAGCTTCAATGAGGTCATCCGCACCGAAGGCCAACCGCCCCAATTCGACTTCGAGCCCCTCGACCATGTCGCGCTGATCGAGAAGAACGACTGGGCCGACCTGTCACGCATCGTCCAGGTCTCGGGAAGCCGCACCTATTGCCTAAAAGGCCGCCTCGCGATCCTTGAGATGAAGCTGATGGCCTTTGCGATGGACAAGATCGCGGCTGCTGGCTTCACCGCTATCACTGTCCCGGCCATCGCCCGGGAACAGGCATTCCTCAACCAGGGCCAGTTCCCCGGCCATGTCGAGGAAACCTATGCGCTGCCGAACGACGACGCCTATCTGGCGGGAACAGCGGAAGTCGCGCTGACCAGTCTCCATTCGGGCGAAATCGTCGACAACGCCAAGCTGCCAATCCTCTACGCCGGCTATTCGCCGTGTTTCCGCCGCGAGGCGGGCAGCGCCGGCAAGGACGTTCGCGGGCTGCTTCGGGTTCACCAGTTCCTGAAAGTCGAGCAGTGGGTGATGTGCGAGGCCGACGAGGCAGTGAGCGCGCAGTGGCATGCCAAGCTGCTCGACCTTGCCGAGAACCTGCTGAAAGACCTCGAAATCCCTTATCAGGTAATCGAAACGTCGACCGGCGACATGGGGCTCGGCAAGTATCGCATGAACGACATCGAGAGCTGGGTGCCGAGCCTGAACAAATATCGCGAGACGCACAGCTGCTCGACGCTTCACGACTGGCAGGCGCGCCGTGCCAACCTTCGATATCGCGATGCCGACGGAAAGGTCCGTTTCGCCCACACACTCAACAATACGGCTCTTGCCTCCCCGAGGATCCTGGTGCCGCTGCTCGAAAATCATCAGACCAAAGATGGACGAGTGCGGCTCCCCAAGGCGCTTCGTGAGTTGATGGGCGGAGATGAGTACCTCTAGAGACGAACTCCCCCCGCCTGGCTGGATGCGCCTGACCGAGGCCGCCTATCTGCTTCCGCGCGCGATTTATGGCTTTGGCCACCTGGGACCACGCGGACCCGAAGATGGCGAGCATGCGCTGGTCATTCCGGGCTTCATCGCCAATGACCGGACGACGATGGAGCTTCGGCGGGCGATGGCCGCCGCCGGCTGGCGAACCCACCCGTGGTCGGAAGGATGGAACCTGGGAGTGCGTGCCGACACCATCGACCGGCTGAAAGCGCGACTTGATTCCATTGACCCCGAACGTCCTGCTTTGGTCGTGGGCTGGAGCCTTGGCGGCGTGTTCGCGCGGGCGCTCGCTCAGGCCCACCCCGAGCGGGTTCGAGCCGTTGTAACTTTGGGCAGCCCGTTCAGCGGCGACCCGAGAATGAACAACGTCTGGCGGCTTTATGAGTGGATCGCCGGGCACAAGGTGGACGAGACACCGATCGCGCGCGACCCGTCCAAGCCGCCGGTTCCGACGCTTGCGATCTGGTCGCCCAACGACGGAATTGTTTCCCCCCGCGCCGCTCGGGGCCTCGAGAACGAAAGCGACAAGGTGGTGGCGTTGAAATGCAGCCACATGGCATTCGGCGTGTCGCGGCGGACCGCCGAACTGGTGGTGCATGAAATCGACACTTTCCTCAAAGAAGTGACCGACTAGCCGCATTTTCTTGTTTCGTTCGGGAAATGACCCCATTTTAGCGGCATGAAGTGGGATAAGCCCGCGAAAGCTCGCGTCGAAGCGGAGCTTGTCGATCCGGACACCCTGGCGCCTCCGGATTGGCATTCATGGAAGGAGCTGGCGTGGCATCTGCCGCGAATGCTCGCCGGGCTGGGCCATCTTGGTCCACGCGGGCCGGAGAATGGACCGCCGGCCCTCGTCATTCCGGGTTTTCTCGCCAACGACCGTTCGACCATGGACCTGCGCCGAGCGCTGGCGCTTGGCGGATGGCGGGTGCATCCTTGGTTGCTCGGATTCAATCGCGGCGCCCGGAAGGAGACGATGGATCAGCTCGCGAGCCGCCTTGAGGCGATCTGGGACGGGCGCAAGATCCTGCTGGTCGGCTGGAGTCTGGGCGGAATGTTCGCGCGCGAACTGGCTTGGCGGGTTCCCGATCATATTCGTGCCGTGGTGACCATGGGCTCACCGTTCAGCGGCGACTACAAGACCAACACCAACATCCGCGAATTCTACGAAAAAATCGCGGGCCACGACGTCAACGCGCCACCATTCGAGCGGCATATCGGCAAACCGCCGGTTCCAATGCTGGCCTTCTGGTCCCGGCTCGACGGGATCGTTGCTCCTGCGGCCGCTCGCGGCGCGGAAGGCGAAGTCGACAAGGCAGTCGAGATTGCCTGTCGCCACACCGGTTTTGCGGTCGACCGGCCGGCAATGAGCCGGATGGTTCGCGAGATTCGGACCTTCCTGACCGAGGTCGAGGGCAAGCCGCCGGTCTAATTTTCAAGCCCCGCTTGACTCGCGGTACGGACTCGCGAGAAATAGAACAAACAAAGAACAAAAACGTTCGAGTCGTGTGGCAGCAGGTCTTCACCTTGTGGTCGGCGGCGGCGATCCGGTGCGCTTTCCACGCGCGGCGGAGCGTTGGCGGCTGGGCCGATCGATGCCGGTTCTCCCCGAACCTGGCGAGTGCGTGGTATTGCCCGGCGCGGGCGCCGCGACATTGGCCGAGCTGTTCGCCGGGAACGTACGCGATAGCGGTTGGACCGGTTTCCTGCTGCCCCACCTTCCTGCCGGAAAGCCATGGCTGTGGGTACAGGAACGGATGGCGATCCTCGAATCAGGCCGACTCTATCCGCCCGGGCTGGGGACCGGTGCGGATCAGCTCATCCATGTCTCTTCCCGCGATGCCCGCGAGGCTTTGTGGACGATGGAGGAGGGGCTGAGATGCGGAGGCATCGGCGCCGTCATCGGCGAGCTTTACGGCGATCCCCAAGCGCTGGACTTCACCGCGACGCGGCGGCTTGCCGTCGCTGCCGAGCGGCATGGTGTGGCCGCCTTTTTGATTCGGCTCGGCGGCCACGCCAACCTCTCCGGGGCGCGCTTTCGCTGGAGGATCGCGAGTGCGCCGAGCCTTGCAAATTCCCTGAACCCGCGCGCGCCAGGCGTGGCGGTGTGGGAGGCGGAGCTGTTCCGCGCACGAGGGCATCGACCCGCCCAGTGGACGGTCAGCCATGAGCCGGGAGCCGGAACGCAGGGTGGCTTCCGTCTGGTGGCCGGCGCTGGCGATCGAACGCTGGACGAAGCTCGCCGCGCCGCAGGCTGAGGAACGCGTCGCACTGACCGTCGAAGTCCAGCATGGCCACAGGATTCATGCCGTCACGCCCGCCGCGGCCCTTGCCGGGGCGCGTCCGGGAATGCGGCTGACCGACGCCCGAGCGCTCGACCCCGGCCTTGCCGCAATCCCCGCCGACCTTGCCGGCGACGAAGTATTGGTACGGCGGCTGGCGCGCTGGGCGAGCCGTTGGTCGCCGGCAGTCGAGGTGGACGGCGCCGACGGTTTGCGGATCGACGCCACCGGGGCCGCGCATCTGTTCGGCGGCGAGGAGCGGATGCTCGGCGACATCGTCCATCGCTTTGCAGCGCTTGGGCTGACCACGCGGGTGGCCAGTGCTCCGACCGCGCTTGCCGCCTGGGCGCTGGTGCGGTTCGGCGGCAAGCCGGCAATTGTCGCCCCCAAGGCGCGGACCGCAGCGATGCTCGCGCCGCTTCCCGTCGCCGCGCTCGGCCTGTCCGGCGACGTCACCCGAGTGCTCGAACGGCTGGGCCTCAAGACCATCGGCTGCCTGACCGGCATCGAGCGGCGAAGCCTGGCGCGGCGGTTCCGCGAAGCCGACAACCCCCTCGACGCGATCGACCGCGCGCTTGGCCGCAAGGCGGAGCCGCTGACGCCATTGGTTCATCAATCCCCGCCGCGCGCCGTGCTTCGGCTTGCCGAGCCGGTCGCCGATCCGGCTGCGGCGCCGCAATCGCTCGACCTGCTGCTGCCCGACCTCGTCCGTCAGCTCGAGCGAAGCCGGCTGGGCGTCCGGCGGCTGATGCTGGCCGGATACCGGGTCGACGGCGAGGTAGCCGTGGCGGTGGCCGCCTGCGCGCTAGCCACACGCGAGCCAAAGCATCTCAAACGCCTGCTCATCGACAAGGTGGAGAG